>CAVQBU010000006.1:0-710988 GCA_963710845.1 uncultured Acidobacteriota bacterium
GCATAGCCGGAATCAGTTCTGGATCTCAGAACGTGCGTCCCGATAATCTATGAGAAAGAACGCTGGAAAGCGGGTCGATTATCCGCTCTCGCAGATTGCCCTGCCAATCATTCTGGAGCACTACGAACGTTGTACCGAGCCAATCTTCTCGTTCGCAGCGTCTATTCGTAACGCAAGGCGACCATCGGGTCGACACCTGCGGCCCGTCGGGCCGGTTGCCAGCTGGCGACCAAAGCGATCCCGGCCAAGGCAGCAGAAGCAGCGAGAAAAGTGAGTGGATCAATGGGCCTGACACCAAAGAGTAAGCCGCTCAGGGAGTGTGCCAGAACAAATGCCCCTACTAGACCAACGGTGAGGCCGCGATGTGAGCCATGCCGCGCGTGCGAGAACGAGTCGCAGAACCTGTCGCCGCTGTGCGCCCAGGGCAACGCGGACGCCGATCTCGTGCGTTCTTTGCGTCACCCAATACGACATGACGCCGTAGATTCCGACTACAGCCAGCAGGAGAGCGACAGCCGCGAACAGCGCCAGCAGCGAAGCATCAAAGCGCTGCGGGCCGACCGAATCCGCCACTCGTTGTTCCATGGTAGCCACGTGGTAGATCGGCTGCTCCGGATCAAGGTTCTGCACCTCACGCCGAATCGCAGCGATGAGGCTCTCCGGCGCGATCTTGGTTCGTACCGCCAAAGTCAAAGCCGAGGCAGGAAATTGGTCTGTCGAAGTAAAGACGACGGGAACCGGCTGGCGATCCAATCCGATGTAGCGGACGTCGCCTACAACTCCGATGATGGTGAACTCCTGCTCCGGCAAATTGCTAGCCGGCCGAAAGATCAAATGCTGTCCGAGCGGGTCAGCTCCCGCGAAGAAGCGGCTGGCAAACTCCTGGCTCACGATGGCAACGGGCAAACTTCCCGGCCGATCTTCCGTCGTGAAAAAACGCCCAGCTCGCAGAGGAACCTGCATGGCGGAAAAATAATCCGGCGTAACGTGCGACAAAGGCACCGATGGCGACTGATCCGCCAGCAGCGACGGATGATCCTTGACCGTCATCTTCACGGGGCTGGAAAAGCCGTAATAGAAGGGCAGGACCGTGGTGCCGCCGGCCGATTCCACTCCTGGCGTGGCCTGCACGGCAGCGAGCAACTGATCGAAGAAAACCTTACGCTGGATGGGATCGGGATATTTTGCTTCCGTCAGGGTGACCTGAACCGTCAGCACATTTTGTGGATTGAAACCCGGACTCACCGCGCGCAGGTTGGCGAAGGTGCGGAGCATCAGTCCCGCGCCCATCAACAGGAGAAAGGCGAACGCTAACTCCGCGGCGACCAGCACGCTGCCAAGCTTCTGCCGGGCAGGACCGGCTGTGTTTTTCCTCCTGCTTCGTGCAAAGCAATACTCGCGCCCGCCTGAGAAGCGACAAGGGCCGGCGCCAGGCTGAACAGAATGGCCGTCATCAGCGAAACCAACAAAGTGAAGTAGAGAGCAGCACCATTCAGGCGCACATCGCCGAAGTAGGCAAGAGTGTCCGGTCGCAGAAGGCGGACGACATCCAGCGTGGCCCAAGCTACCAGCAGCCCCGCCGCCGATCCCATAGCGGCGAGAAGCAAGCCCTCCGTCAACAGTTGCCGGATGATGCGGGCGCGTGCTGCTCCCAACGCAGAGCGCACGGCGAATTCCCTCTGTCGCGCCGCAGCCCGTGCCAACAGAAGGTTCGCTATGTTGACGCAGGCGATCAACAGAACCAGCCCCACCGCGCTCATCAAGAGCAACAGGGCCGGACGAGTATCGCCCACAAGCCGCTGGTGCAGAGGCAGAAGTTGCAGCTCCGCTCCCGCCAGTTTCTCAGCGACAGCCTGCGGATATTGCGGCGTAAGCGATTGCGTAATGGTCTGCAGCTCCGCCATTGCCTGCTGCAATGGGACACCTTGTTTCAGGCGCGCGACCACGCTCATGTCATCGCTCTCGCGCTGGCGCCAATCAAGCTTGGCTCGGAAGCGGAAGCGGCACGAAGGCATCCGGCTGGAGCTGGCTGGGATAGATAAAGTTCGCCGGCAAGATGCCAACGACCATGTACTCGGCGTTGTCCAGGCGGACCGACTTGCCTAGAACATTGGGATTCGCTCCAAAGCGACGCCGCCAGAAGCCATCGCTGAAAATCATGACCCCATGCGCTCCGGGAGCGTCTTCCTGAGGAAGAAAAACTGCGCCCCAAGGCAGGCTGTACTCCAAGCAGGGAAAAGAAATTCGCGCTCACCTCGGCGCAGCGGTCCAGCCGAACCGGTTCGGCGCCAGTGGTGAGGTTGCCGTCGCAGAGATGATCGTCATACGCGGCCATGTCCTCGAAGGACCGGTTCTGCGTGCGCCAGGCGAGGAACGTTCCCGCCGGGACCAGGGTTGCATCGAGGCGTGGCGCGTACTGCGAAGCCCAAACCAGCCGGCCGGGATCGCGATAAGGCAATGGCCGCAATAGCACGGCATGCAGCAAACTGAAGATCGCGGTGTTAGCGCCAATGCCAAGCGCGAGCGTGAGCACTCCCACCACGGCAACTCCGGGATTGCGCTTGAGAATGCGGGCCCCGAAGCGCAAATCGGCAAAGAACACGGTCAGCCAAGGAAGTCTTTTGTCGCATGGCAACACCTTTCTCAGGGCGTCGGCTCTAACGACCGGCGCGGACGTACTCTCCGCGAAACACGACATTCCAATTGGCGCCGTTGTCGGTGGATTTCTCCCAAGTCTGCTCGACCTTGTTCGGATTCAGCCGGATTACTTTCACGCGGTTCAATACGCTCTCGCCGTTGGGTCCGCCGCTCGTGCCTTCAAATTCCGCACTGCCGGATGCAGCCTTCCCAGCAGTGAAAATGTGCACCCGACCCATGTTGTCTGCGAACATGCCGTACCAGCTCTTTTCTTCCGGACTGTAAGCGAACATGTTCTCGCCGGAGTGGCCACGGCCTCCGTCCCAGTTCTCCACCACCAGACATTTATCCAGCGCAAGGGATACCTTGCTGGTAGCGGCGCTCGAGCCGCCGGGTGCGGAGACGGTCCAGTTGCCAAGCCAAAAATCCAGCTGGCGGCTCTCCGGATCCGTGGCGCACGGACCAGAGTTCGCCGCCGCAAAGGAAGAGTTCGTCCACGCCAAACAGATCGCCAGCGCGGCGAAGAACCGCAAACTTCCACGCCAACACGCGCGCCGAATAGTTCTGTGTTCTTGCATGATGTAATTCCTTCCCGATCAAAATGCCTGAGCTCTCCTTAGCAGGAAAGCGTTAGTTGAGAGTTTCGACAATCTGACCTGTCGAATTGCGCAAATGGGCCGACACCCCCGATGTCGTTACCGGCCGTCGCGCGTGAAATCGAAATGCTCGAGAGTTTTTCTCGATTTCCAATACCTCAAATCCGGCCGCCTCAAGCCGAGCCGAAACCGTATCGGGATCGACGGTGACGAGCGTGTCGCCAATATGGATCATTCGCATTTGCCAGCTTTGCCGGCTGTCACTGCCCACAAAAACTCCTCCCGGTTCGAGCACTCGCCATACCTGAGCGAAGAGCCGATCCTGCAATGCGGTCGAAGACACGTGGTGCAGCATGGTGAAAGAAACGACAGCGGAGAATTGTTCATCGGCGAAGGGCAGTTCGGTGGCATCGCCGACTACGATACGAACATTGCTGCCGTGCAGACGTGCGCTCAGTGCCTCGGCCAGGGTAGGATCGATTTCGATTGCCGTCAGGCTGTTTACTCGGTGTCGCAGCAGGTCGGTGGTGAGACCTGGTCCGGGCCCGAGCTCCAGCACCCTGTCTCCCAACTCGGCGGTTGAGAGCGCCCATGGCACCCGTTGCCGAACTGTTTTTCTCCACCGTGCGGAACGACACAACCAGTGATGCAAGCGGTTCACGTTTCCTCACCCAAGATGAACTTCAGTGATGTCCATCCTATGCAATTGCCAGGTCTGCGCACTTCCGTTATTGTGACAAGATATGTCGCAAAAGCGACAAACCTGCAATCTTCGACCGCCTGCGCGACCAGCGATCCCATATCGCTACGCACACGCACGATTACCCGGCAGAGGCACGTCATCCCATTGCATTTCCACGATCGCGATCAGCTGGTTTATGCCTCCCAAGGAGTGATGACCGTTCTTACCAGTGCGGGCATTCTGGGTCGTGCCAACGCTTAGAGCGGTGTGGATACCAGCTGGGATCCCGCACACCATCACCATGTCGGGGAGAGTGGCTATGCGTACTCTTTACTTCAAGCCACGGCTGGCGCGGGCTCTGCCGCGCGACTGTTGCGTGGTGAACGTCTCGCCGCTGTTACGGGAACTCATCCTCTATGCGTGTAGCTTTCACGCTCTGGAAAAAGTTGTCCCACGGCAGCGGCACTTGATCGACTTGATCACTGACCAGCTCGAAGCAATCCAGATGATTCCTCTGCAGCTTCCCCACCTATCCGACCCAAGGGCGCGCCATGTAGCCGAAATTTTGCTGGCCGACCCGGCGAATACTCAAAAGCTGTCGCAGTTGTGCAGAGGGAGTGGCGCCAGCAAACGCACGGTAGAGAGGCTTTTTCAAGATGAGGTGGGAATGACTTTTGGAAAATGGCGGCAACAACTCCGCCTTATGCACGCGGTGCGGCTTCTGGCCGAAGGAGCAAAGGTGACACATGCCGCGCTGGAAGCGGGCTACAGTACACCTAGTGCTTTCATTTGCATGTTCAAGAAAGTGTTAGGATTTACGCCGGCACTCTACTTTAAAGCGGGGGCTTAAACTGCCTGTGCGCCTCTCGGTCGAACTGCGCCGACAGGTCCTGTTTTCATCCAGTGAGCCAACTTCTGCGCTGCGAGTGTTCGGGCCAGCTCGTCATAGAAGAACCCCCTGTTCATGTCCCACGGGCGCTTCACTGTGACTAAAGTCATCTACCTGCGAAATTTGCTCCTTTACCCTTGAACTTTGAGCAACTAGCTTCCAGTTGCTCTGAACGAATACTGATGGAGTTGGGACTTGTGATGCGGTCTGCGATCGCTTACCGTTACTAATCCAACGGACGAACCGATAACTTACCGCTTGCCCGTGATCAAGTGTTAGAAGCGGACGATCGCGCTTTGCCAGTGAACTTTGATCCGAACTCAGCAAGTCCTGCGCCAGCGGCGATGAAGGCGATCGTTCGTGCGAACCGAAGTGATTGCCAACGAGAAGAGCCCTTCTACTCGCGTCCACCAAGAAACGCGTGCTTTGCCGCCTTGCCCGAGGCGTGCCAGATTTTCACCACCTCGAATACGATCACCGTCGCATAGCTGACCGCGATCCACACACAGATCTCCTCCACTGGCAAATCGGCCCACGCACCGATGCGCAACCCGATCATCGGCTGTTCCTGAAAGTTCCACCAATTGTAGGGAACGGCCAGCGTCGCCTCCCACAGTAGGCTCACCAGCAGGATCACAAACATGGTCAGGCTGAAGGCCCGCCAGTTGATGAAGGGCCGCACCGTGGGAAAGAAGCTCGCCGAAGGCGCCAGCGCTGCCACCACCAGGAAGGTGAAGTACCATGGGAAGCCGGCAGGGTGCGGCGACAGCGCCTTTTTGTAGAGCACTGCGGCGGCTATCAGCCCCGCTCCCGCCACGGCTGACTCAGGATGGAATCACAGCAGCCGCGGAATAAGCTGTGCCGCTGCGCGGTAATCGGCCACGTTGTAGGCTGCCATCCAATACTCGTCCAGCCAGATGTAGAGCAGCAGCACGCACAGGAAGCCGGTTAGGTAGAAGACGTATTCCTCTACCGGCACTCCGCCGCCCAGCGCTGGCGCGCGCCAACTCAGCGTCGCGGCCGTATTCTTGAACTCGAAGAAGCGGTGCGCGAATCACGAAGTCCAGCCCCCAGCCCAGCGGTGTTAGGATCGCAATCGTCCACCAGAAGGCCTTGCGGGGAACATCCACGCGCTCTCGGGGCAGAAACCAAAGAGCGATCACCACGATCGGGACGATGAAAAGCAGCAGGCTCCAGGTGTATCCATGTGGCGACGGATTGGCGCTCTCCACCACCAGCCTGCCCGGAGCACGCACGGTGTGCAGTGTGATCGCAGCCGGCAACGCGACCATGACCAGCATCGCCGCCACCAGCCACGCACTCAACCGCGGCGAAGGTGAACTGCGCTGTCGAGCCATCCGATCCTCCCACGAATGCGCGTAGTCTACCAGCTTCCGCGACAACCTCGATCTGAGCACAGTTTCGGGCCGTCTGATGTTCCAGATCATCAGCGCCGTGGCCGAGTTCGAGCGGTCGCTTATTCAGGAGCAGGTAAAAGCCGGGCTTGCGGAATGCCCGTTCGAAGGTGCATGAAATTCGGATGGCCTCGCGTTGAGAGAGATGCCGCCCGGGTGGCCGAGCTGCGGAGTGACGCGTCCGCCGCGGACGAAAGCGGCTCCCTTCAAAACGGCTCTATCGGACGCGCCCAGCACCCAGCTAACCTTGCACTCTTGACTCTGGGCGCATCCGAAACAGCACTAACGTTTCTGGTCGATCTTGTGCCGCTGGCAGATCGACGCTGTGAACGAAGCGCCGAAGTAACGGGGGACGACGACTCTGATAGAGAAACTTATGCCTGCCTTGGCTGGCTGTGCGATCTGCAATCTGCCTTCTTACGGTGTCATCTTAAACACCGCGCCAACGCCGTTAGTGCCGCCCGAGAAGGTCGTGCCGTAGAGATTCCCCGACGTGTCAAAGACCACGCCGCCCCAGGGAAAGGCCCCATCCGGGCTCCCGCCAAAGGTGTGGAGAATTGTCTCCGCCCCGGATGGCGTCATCTCAAACACTATGCCGGCCGCACTCCCAGTGCCGCCGCCATTGACAGTGGTGCCGTAGAGATTCCCCTCGTGCACGACCAGGCCGGCATAGGGATTGATCCCATCTATGTCATTGTTATCGAAGCTGTGGAGAATCCTCTCCGCACCCGGGAGCGTCACCTCAAACACCGTGCCATCGCCGTAAGTGCCGCCATTGGCGGTGGTGCCGTAGAGATTCCCCTGGTACACGACCAGGCCGGCGACGGGATAGGCCCCGTCCCTCCCATTCAGATCGAAACTGTGGAGAATCCTCTCCGTACCCGAGGGCGTCAGCTCAAACACCGTGCCGTAGCCGTAAGCGCCGCCATACTCGGTCGTGCCGTAAAGATTCCCCATGTACATAACCACACCGGCGATGGGATTGGCGCCGTCCCTCCCATTCACATCGAAACTATGGAGAATGGTCTCCGTCCCCGAGGGCGTCAGCTTAAACACCGTGCCGTAGCTGTAAGCGCCGCCATAGTAGGTCGTGCCGTAAAGATTCCCCGTCGTGTCCAGGGTCAGAGCGCAGTAGGGTTGGGACCCATCCCCACTCGCGCCAAAAGTATGGAGAATCGTCTCCGTCCACCCCGTCGTCATGTGCTTCAGCTCAAACACGGTGCCGTCGATGTTGTAAGTACCACCCTCGACGGTCGTGCCGTAGAGATTCCCCTTGTACATGACCAGGCTTGCGACGGGATAGGCCCCGTCCGTCCCATTCACATCGAAACTGTGGAGAATGGTCTCCGTCCCCGAGGGCGTCAACTTAAACACTGTGCCGTAGCCGTGAGCGCCGCCATAGTTGGTCGTGCCGTAGAGGTTCCCGTTCGTGTCCAGGACTGGCGTGACGTAACGGGGATTCGTTCCGCCGGAGCTGTTGGCAAAACTGTAGAGCACGGTTTCAGTCTGGCCGAGCAGCGTGCTGGTCCCGAAATTCCCGGTAGGGCCGGTGGTATTACTGTCGGCGTCGCCGCTGGGCGTGATCTGACCGTAGGCTGCGGCTCCCCAACACAGCGCAACCAACAATATCGAGCACAATGCAGATCTCTTCGCGTTTTTCATAGCGCTCTCCCTAAATGTGATCTCCTTTGACTACTTCGCGTTTTCGGAGACTCGAATCTCCGCCAGACCGGGCTCCCCGAGATTTGGTAACTTCTGTGGTGCCATCTGTCTATACAAACGCAAAAGGCGCCCGAATTGGCTCATGTCCCGGCAACTCTTTGACATTTTGCTTTCCTGTGCGATATCGCATTCTAGGCAAGCCGTTCTGTTTGCAACTTGTTAGTGGTGCAATTGACTTTCGAGGCGAACGGGGTTAAATTCCTCGCGCTCCGGGAAATACGCCCCGACGCCACCGGAGGTAGCTGTTGCGTCCCGTCCAGCCTGCCGAAGTTACCGAATTATTGCGACGCTGGAGTGGCGGCGACGTTGCCGCCAGAGAGTCGCTTGTCCCGCTGGTCTATGACGAACTGCGCCGCTTGGCGCGGTACTACCTGGCTAGCCAGCGTTCCGATCACACGCTGCAAAGCACGGCGATTGTGCACGAGGCCTATCTCCGCCTTGCGGGACGCGACAATGTCCACTGGGAGAACCGAAGCCATTTCTTCGCGGTAGCGGCGCAGTTGATGCGGCGAATCCTGGTAGATCATGCTCGCAAGCGCAGTGCAGCAAAGCGGGGAGGCGCCGCCCACTTGACTCTTTTGGTCGCCGAAGCGGTTGAACCATCCTCCCAGCGGGAGCTGGATCTGGTTGCTCTGGACGACGCATTGACAGCGCTGGCTGAGCTGGACGAGAGACAATCCCGGATTATCGAGTTGCGTTTCTTTGGGGGCCTTTCGATCGAAGACACGTCACGCCTGCTCGAAATTTCGCCTGCCACCGTGAAGCGAGAATGGTCTACAGCCCGTGCCTGGCTGTACGAGGAAATATCCGCGAGGAATCGTTGACCCCGGAACGCTGGCAAAGAGTGAAGGACGTATTAGGTCCTGCGCTGGAGATGCAGCCGGCTCAACGCCCGGCATACTTGGAAAAGGCTTGCGCCTCCGATGCCTCACTTCGCGCCGACGTAGACCGCTTGTTAATCGCAGGAGATGAAGCCGGGCAGGCATTTCTCTCAGTCCTGACTCGGGAGTCACTTCTTGGGGACGAGGAGGAACCAAATGCCCTGTGGATTGGGAAACGCATCGGCCCGTATGAAATCGTGGAGAGAATCGGCATTGGCGGCATGGGGGAGGTGTTTCGCGGGCTCCGCGCCGACGATCAATACCAGAGAGAGGTCGCGATCAAGCTCGTCCGCGTGGGGGCCGACGCTGACTCAGTCATTCGCCGCTTTAAGCACGAACGGCAGATTCTGGCCAGCCTCGATCATCCCAATATTGCTCATTTGCTTGATGCCGGAACGACCCAAGACGGCGTCCCCTATGTCGTGATGGACCTGATTGAGGGCGAGCAGATTGACGATTATTGCAATTCTAGTAATCTGTCGACCACCGCGCGATTGGAGTTGTTCCTGCAGGTGTGTTCAGCAGTGCGGTATGCGCATCAGCGGTTGATCGTTCATCGTGACATTAAGCCGACTAACATTCTGGTCACCAAAACTGGGGTTGCCAAACTCCTCGACTTCGGAATCTCCAAGATCCTGCATTCCGATGCCAGCGACGACTCCCTTAACCCGACTATGACCATGTTTCGAATGTTGACACCGGCATATGCCAGCCCTGAACAGATTAAAGGCGAAACTATCACGACGGCAGCGGACGTTTATTCCCTTGGCGTGGTGCTCTACGAGTTGCTCACTGGTCATCACCCCTATCGAAGCAGAGACGACACGGTTGAGAAGATCGCGCGCGCGGTTTGTGAGGTCGAGCCGAGAAAGCCCAGCAGTGTGGTCCGTGTTGCGGGAACCTCTGCGCGTGATCACAGCCGGCAATTGGCAGAGTTGCCACTCGCGCGAGATCAGCAAAAGCTAAGCCGACAGCTGACAGGAGACTTGGACAACATTATTCTCATGGCCCTGCGCAAGCAACCGCAGCGGCGCTACTCGTCGGTTGAGCAGTTCGCGGGAGATATCCGTCGCCACCTCCAGAGCTTGCCGGTGATTGCACGCGAAGACACTTTCAGCTACCGGGCGTCGAAATTCATAACCCGCCACCGGGGGGCAGTTGCCGCTGCGGTTGTCGTGGCTCTCGTGCTCCTCGCCGGTGTGATAATCACGCGACGGGAAGCGCAAATCGCTCGTGCTCAACAGGCCCGTGCTGAACGACGCTTCAACGACCTTCGCCGGCTCGCGCATTCCCTGGTGTTTGAAATAGATGATTCGATCGAGGCAGTGCCCGGAACTATCACAGCTCGCAAATTGATTACTCAGCGGTCTCTGGAGTATCTCGATAGTCTGGCGCAGGAAGCCGAGGGAGAATGGTCGCTGCAAGGTGAGCTGGCTGCCGCTTATACAAAAGTCGGGGACGTGCAAGGACAATCCTACAATGCCAATCTGGGCGACACCCAGGGTGCGCTGGCGAGCTATCGCAAAGCACTAGGCATTCGCCAGACGTTGGCTGTGGTTGATCCCGAGGATGCCACGAATCGTTTGGAACTGGCCAAAAGCCACAACAAAGTGGGCGACATGTTGGCCAAGATGGGAGATTTGTCGGATGCGTCCGCCAGCTTCCGGGAAGCGCGCTCAATAGCTGAGTCATTGGTCGCACAAGACCCCTCCAGCCTGGACAAAGGGCACGAACTGATCTTAACGTACACCCGAAGCGGGTATGTGCTCGAAGACATGGGCGACAACGCCACCAGCCTGGCCAGGCATCGTGAGGCGCTAGCCGTGGCACAGACGCTGATAACCTACCATCCGGCTGATCCTCTGGCGTGCCACGATTTGGCCACGTCGTATAACAACGTCGGCCACCTCCTGGCAAAGACTGGCAGAGTGCGCGAGGGGTTGGAAATCTATCGCAAAGGCCTGGCGATCTGTGAGTGGCGGTCCGCGGACGATCCCGAGAGTACACAAACCAATACTCGCGGCTGGTTGGACGATTTCCTCGAGATGGGCCGGATGCTGACTCAGCTGGGCAACAAGAAGGAGGCGTTCGAAAACCTTCACAAGGCACTAGCCATCGGCCGGCGTCTAGCTGCCGCTGATCCGCAAAATGCTTTGGCAAGCAGCGACCTCTCGGCCTGCTACGAAGCCATCGGAGATTCTCAAGTGGCATTTGGTGAAATCATCATGGCGCTGAACAGCTATCGTCAGGCCATAAAGATCCGAGAGCAATTATCCGCTAAGGATCCTGAGAACGCGGAGGCTCGCGCAGAACTCGCCTCGTCCTATGCCAAGTTAGGCCAGGCTTACATCGCATTGGCATCAAATGCTAGGATCCGCCCCGCAAATCGCGCGGAGAAGTGGCGAGAAGCCCGTGCGTCGCTGCAAACAAGCCTTAAGCTTTGGACCATCATGCGCGACAACGGGACTCTGCCAGGTAGCGATAAGTCCCAGCCGGGCGGTATCGCGATTCAAATTGCCCGATGTGACAGCGAACTCAAGAAATTCGCGAACAACCTGTCAAGTCCGCCGAAGAGCTGAAAACCGCCGCGGCACATCTCGCCGAAGCCGGTTTGGGGCCAACTTTGTGGTGCCCAGCCACCAATCCACAATCATTGGTCGGCTTTCCGGAGAACTTATTTTCGCGACGACAAGCAGCCAATGCGTGAGGGGCCCTGTTTTCGCGGACTGAGTCAACTTCGGAATCGTTAGTTACCGGCTATCGCAACGACAACGCAGATGTTCAAGGCCATCTCGGCAGCAGCATGCTACGGACGTGAGGCTAATAGGAGTTGGTCGAGGAAAGTCCCATCGCTGCTTACACTTCACAATTTGTTGCAATTTGTTGCTTCCTTTTGACACAGCGCTGAATCGTGTGGCTTATGCTCCCCGAATACCTGGCGGAGAAATTACTCATGTTGAAGCTGCCAATTCGACGCTGGCCCGAGCGGTCAAGGACGCTGGTCCTGATGCTGGCGGTCTTGTTGCCAGCGGCTGCGCTGATTGTGGTCAGCGTGCTTCACCTGCGATCCATACAGAGGGAAAAAGCAGTGGAGGCCGTGATTCAGAGGGACTATCAACAGGTCTTGGCTATCGCCGAAAAGCGCATCATCGACCGCGCCTACGAGGTCACGGAAGATGCGAAAACAACTTTTCCCGATGTCGATCACCCGGAGCAGCTCGACGCCTATCTTCTCGCCCACCCCGACATTGCTCACGCATTTATCTGGAGCGAGAAGGACAATCTGGCGTTCGTATCTCAGCCGGCGAAGATGAGTGATCCCGACTTCCATGAAGAAGGCAAGAAGCTTTCATTCCAGCTTGGAGCCTGGTTTGGTACGGAGTCGAATGAATATTTGTACAAGCTGAAGAAAATGGATATGACGGAAGGGCGGCACTCCTACATTACGTACACCTGGGTGGACCGGGGGGACAAAATGGAATACCAGAGCCTCGTCCTGTTCGTGCCTCGCGGTTCGACTGCAGAGCATCCGGCGCTGGCAGGGTTTGCCTATGACGCCGACTATTTGAGGGACAAATTCTTTCCGCAGGTCCTTAACACCGTTCTACCGAATCAGGACCCCTCCGACACCGAGCATCCCCAGCCCGCAATCATGGTTCGCTCTGCCAAAGACCAGGTTCCTATGGTCGCTTCCAGTTGCTGGGACGGCGGTCCCGCGGAGGTGGAACGGACTTTCGACAGCGTGTTTCCGGGATTGATCCTGGGGATCAAACTGCGGGGAACGACCATCGCCAGCATCAGCAACAAATTTCTCCGGACCAACTTCCTGATCCTCGGCGCCCTCTCGCTGTTGATGGCGGGAGGAATGTTCTTGACCTATCGCAACGTCACCCGCGAACTGGCACTGGCGAAATTGAAATCCGATTTCGTCTCCAATGTCTCGCACGAGCTCCGGACGCCGCTCGCCCTGATCCGCCTTTACGCCGAGACCCTGGAACTGGGACGCCTTTCGAACCCGGCGAAGCAGCACGAATATCATGAAATCATTCGCAAAGAGAGCGAGCGGTTGACGGCGCTGATCAACAATATCCTCGATTTCTCCCGCATCGAGGCCGGTAAGAAAGAGTACAACTTCCGCGAGACCGACGTGGCCGATCTGGTGCGCAGTACCTTGGAGTCTTACCGCTACGAAATTGAGCAGAATGGATTCCAGTTCGAACAGAAGATCGACGATAACCTGCCCCAATTGCGAGTGGATCGCGAGGCGATTGCCCGCTCCCTGCTGAATCTGGTGAACAATGCGGTCAAGTACTCGTCCACGGAAAAATATCTGGGCGTGCATCTGTATCGCAACAACGGCCGCCTGAACTTGGAAGTCGTCGATCACGGGATTGGAATTCCCGCCAGTGAGCAGCCAAAGATTTTCGAGAAGTTTTATCGCGTGGGTGATCCGCTGGTGCACAACACCAAGGGCAGCGGATTAGGGCTTTCCCTGGTGCGTCACATCGTCCAGGCACACGCCGGCGAAGTCGGCGTAGAAAGCGTACCCGGCAAGGGCAGCAAGTTCGTCATCACCTTGCCGGTTCAAGATTCGGAGATTCCACAAAGCGAACGGAGCGTCAGCATGAGATCAGAAGAGAAGGCGAAGACGGGTGAGGCGCAGACTCCAGCAAAGATTCTGGTGGTGGAGGACGAGCCGAACATGGTGGCCGGACTTCGCGACAATTTCGAGTTCGAAGGGTACACGGTGATCACGGCGCGTGACGGCGTAGAGGGCCTGCAGCGAGCGCTGGAAGAGTCTCCTGACCTGGTTGTACTTGACGTCATGATGCCGCGGATGAGCGGCCTCGAAGTGTGTAAGCAATTACGCGCCAAGCGCGGCTCTATACCGATCATCATGTTGACGGCACGGGGACAGGAAGTGGACAAAGTAGTGGGCCTGGAGCTGGGAGCGGACGACTACGTAACCAAGCCGTTCTCGATTCGTGAGCTGCTGGCGCGGGTCAAGGCGGTTCTGCGCCGTACCGCGGTCGTTCCTAAGGATCTGGATCAGCATTCCTTCGCCGACATCGATGTTGACCTGCGGCGTTGTCGCGTCCTCAAGTCGGGCAAGGCGATCGATGTTTCTTCGAAGGAATTTGAACTGCTCAAGTACTTCATCTGCCATTCCGGCGAGACTCTCAGCCGGGACCGTCTTCTGGAGGACGTGTGGGGATATGAAAACTATCCCACAACTCGCACCGTTGACACGCACCTGGTACGTCTGCGGCAGAAACTCGAGCCTGATCCCGAACAACCGCAATACTTTCTCACGGTGCATGGAACCGGTTATCGATTCGTCGGTTGAGCCGTCCAAGATTTAAAACTGGGAGGCTTGGACGTGGAGAGTGTGATGCCGCAAAGTCGAACGAATAGACGGAATACCAGCCATCGTCACTGGAGCGCGCAGCAGTTGTCGGCCGCACTGCTACCCGTACCTTTGACCGCGAGTCTGCCCTTGCATGATGAATTGCATTCACTGCTGCGGGAGACGGCTTGACCTGCACGCAGAGCTGTTCGAGGCAGCACAAATCCAGCGAAAGCTAAGCGGCCCCAGGGTTTTAAATCACGGCGATATGCAGTTTGCCAGCGAGGTCTTTGCTGCGCATTATCTCTCCGGGCGACTTCACGGTGCTCACGCAGAACGATTCCAAAGTCCTGATGACACACGGAGACATTGCCGGCAAGGGTTTTGCTGCAGGAATGTGGTTCACCAACCTGGCCGGACTCTTGCAAAGTTACTCTAGTCCTTCCGATCCGGGGAAGACCGCTTTAGAAATCAATCGTCATCTTTGCTATCTGCGGCCGGTAGCGCCGTTCGTCACTGCATTCATTGCTCAGATGGACTGTGATCGGGGAACGCTGACCTACTGCAACGCCGGCCATTTTCCGCCGATCCTGCTGCGCGCTGACGGACGCACAGAATCGCTGGAGACAGGCGGCCCGGTTTTGGGTGCGCTTGAGGACGCCAGATTCGAGTCAGGCCAGACGATCTCGAACCGGGCGACATGCTGGTGACGTACTCCGATGGCGTGCTGGAGTGCCGCAACCCTTCAGGCGAAGAGTTTGGTTCCGGCCGCTTGCTCTCGGCAGTGCAGGAGGCGAAACAGCAAACGGCTCAAGCCACGCTAGTGATGTTGCTGGCCGCGGTGCAGGACTTTGCGAATGGCGGTCCCTTGTGCGATGACGTCAGTCTGATCGTCATTCAGCGCGACTCGAAGCGGTGATCTCGGGAAGGTCCTGTGCAACTGGGCAGCCCTCTCCGCGGGGGTGTCCATGCGCACATGGAAGCCGCCGTCTAAATCAGATATAGGGAGCACTCCAGCGCCGCATTGGGGAAGAGACCACAATCCTTGAAGAGACCACAATCCTTTTAGACTTGGATCTGATGTCCTCGAAGCCGATTTCTGGCCAGCTTTATGTTGGCCGACAATCGGTACAGAACCCGGCACTTCGCTTTCCTCGACGGTGTTTCTCGCCACTAGGGACGCTTTTTGCAATGGCGATGTAACGACAGCAAAAACCTGGGTATCGCAAGTCTTAGTTTTGCGAAGGCAACCACAGACTGCCCACAATTAATCACACCGCGTAAAACCTTGGGCAAGCTCCGCTTCAACCCAACCCAAAACTTCCGAACCGGGAGACATCTATGCGGTATCCGCAACAACGCCCTCGCAAAATCGCCTTGGGGCAGGCAGCCACACTACCGCTCACGATTGCGGTTTTCGTGAGCGTCGTCGCAATGCAACCAGCGCGTGCCCAAAGTTACCAAGTCATTTACGAGTTCAATGGCAACAGTGGCTATAACCCGCCTGCCGGAATGATCTTTGATTCGGCGGGGAATCTCTACGGCACGACCTCGGCGGGGGGCGGAGCGATTGATTTCGGGACCGCCTTCGAACTCTCGCGCTCGGGTTCGGGATGGGAGCTTAGCACGCTGCATGCGTTTGACTGGAATCCTAACCAGCAGTTCAGCGATGGGGCAGACCCTCATGCGCCGCTCGTCTTTGGGCCGGATGGCAGCCTTTATGGCACGACCGGCAGCGGGGGCTTGCCCGCGTCGGGAGGAACGGTCTTCGAGCTCACGCCTTCCGGTGACACCTGGACCGAGACGATACTTTACCGATTCACGGGTGGCGCCGACGGCGGTGAGCCTGCCAGTGCCGTCACCTTCAATCAGTCAGGGAATTTGTATGGCACCACCAGCAACGGCGGAAAACTCAGGGACGGGACAGTGTACGAGTTGTCTCCCGTCAACGGCGGATGGAGAGAGACTGTGATCTGGAATTTTGGCGTCTTCACAAGTGACGGCGAAACGCCATTTAGCAACGTTATCCTGCAGCAGGGAAATCTCTACGGTACGACTGTGTTTGGCGGTACCGGCAACGGCACAGTTTTCGAACTGGTACCGGCCGCAACCACTTGGCGCGAGAAGGTGCTCTACAGGTTTACCGGTGGGAACGACGGCGGCAATCCTATAGCCGGCCTGATCCCGGACCATGCAGGTAATCTGTGGGGCGCGACGAGTTCAGGTGGCTCCGGAGGAGGCGGCACGATCTTCGAATTGACACCTTCCGGCAGCGGCTGGGAATTTCACCTGATTTACTCCCTCAGCGGCTACGGGGGACAAGGTGGTCCGTTCGCGAACCTGGCGTTCGATCAGGCGGGCAATCTTTACGGCACCACTTACGCTGACGGCGCCAATCACGTCGGGACGGTATTCAAGCTGACGAACTCCAATGGCAATTGGGTCTACACCGACCTTTACGACTTCGACGGAACCGACGGAGAATACCCGGAAAGCAGCTTGACCTTCGATGCGAGCGGTACTCTGTACGGTACGACCAACGCCGGCGGGACAGGCACGGGCTGTAATGCGACGTGTGGCGTCGCGTTCGAGATCACGCCACAGTGAGTCGGTACATTAAACGGGAGTGAATGAAAATCGGCGTGGCGGCGTGGCCTGATGACGAAATAGCGCTCGCGACGCCGATTCTGTCTTTGTTGGGGTGCCGGAACACAATCTGCATTCAAGAAGGTGTACCACATCGCTTTCGGTGTGCTCCTACCAAGAGAGGAACCGCCGCATAGGAAGCGCCTCCATCGTTATCGTGCCATCCTGTGCGGAGCTGCCACATTTCTCGAGTTGCCGTTCACGGAAGGAGTCGATATACGACTCCCTTGTCGACAGGACCGCCAGACTCTGCCACGCCATACAAAACACCACGATTGTCCTGGGTCAAGCCTACCGGATAGGATCCCTCGGCCCCAGTGAAGGTATGCAGTACCGAGAAGTGTCCGGTAGTATCCACTTTGAAGACGGTTCCGCAGCCCATGCCCTCACCGCAGCCCAGGTTTCCGCCATAGACTGCCGTGCCATACAGATTACCCGCGGAATCCATAACCAAAGCAGCACTCGGCCACGCGCCATCCGCTCCATCCGTAAACGTATGGAGCACAGTTTCATGACCGCTGGATGAAATCTTGAACACTACGCCGCAACCCGGAGGAATTCCTCCGCCCCCAGGCTGGCAATTCAGATCCCCACCTAATACTGTCGTGCCGTAAAGATTGCCGGCGCTATCCGCAATGAGGCTGGCTGCTGGATTGCCTCCATCCGCCTGATTCTGGAAGCTGTGCAGCACGGTCTCGTGGCTACCTGCGAGTTTGAAGACGGTTCCGCATCCGGTGCCGAAGGTAGTGACACAATTGCCAGTTCCCCCAAAGACAGTGGTTCCGTACAGTGCCCCTTGCAGATACAACGGTGCGGCTGCCGGCAAAGCTCCGTCGGTGCCGCCGGTAAAGTTGTACAGCACGCTCTCACGGCCGTTCGCGATCTCGTAAACGGTACCTTCCCCGGGATTGCCATTCACCGAATACGGACCTCCGAAGTACGTTGTACCGTATAGAACCTCACTGGAACCAAGTGTTGCTCCGGGCTCGGCGATCACGCCCGCCTGCGGGATGATGCCGTCATTCGGCGGCTCAGTAAAGCCGTGCAGTATCGTCTCATCGCCCGCACTTGTGATTTTGAACACCGTGCCGCAGCCGTTGCCCCCGTTGCAATACTGATATGTGCTGGTGCCGCCGTACTGCGTTGTGCCGTAAAGCGTTCCCGAATGGCTTATGCTCACACCCGGCACGCTGATCACCGCCCACGGGCTGGCGCCGTCAGGCGGACCCTGAAAGGCATATACAGTGCTCAGGTGGCCAGTGGTGTCGATCTTGTATATCGCGCCGCAGGGCATCCCGGCGCACTGCAGGAGGCTTCCTGTGGAAGCGCCGTACAAGTTACCGAAGTCATCACGGGCAATACTTGATCCTGCGCTCAGATCGTCCAGGCCATCGAAGGCATAAACAACGCTGAATTGCTGGGCCTGCGCCGGTTGATAGACAACCATTGTCATTGCCAGCACCAGAGCACACAATGCCAAGCGGCATGCCAATTGACATGGCGAATAAACACCGGTGCTACGCCTGTTAATCATATGGAATCCTCCCGTTCGCTTCGTTTCAGGGGAAAAGAAGCTATGACCAGCGGAGTTGGATAGCAAGAATCTCGTCGAGCGAACTGGGCAGGCCGCTTTGTGGTCTGGCCCGCTCGAATATTGGACACTGCACAGCCTGAACTACTGCAATGTGACCAGGACCTGAATCACGCCATCGCCTTGCGGAAAAGGCTGCAACGCTTTTCCAACAATGGCGCCAACCATCTTGCTGCGATCGGTTCCTTTCATGGCATAGCCTGATTTGGCGGAAGTGACGAGCAAGTCTCCGCGATGGATGGGACCATTAGCCGCCGTTACTTTGCAGGGCACAATCCCGACCACCGCGAGAGGTACTTCCGATTTCTCCACCTCGCCTAATGCGTGTGGACTGGCGACGACACCCGGCTTGGTTGAATAAATTCCAGCGACCAGCGTTGAATACGGCTGATTGGCTAGCGCCAGACGGCGATCGCTACTGCTGTCGATCACCAACACATCGCCAGCTCCGTATTGAGCGGTTATGCCCCTCACCGCAACCGACTCAGCGAAGTCAGCGCCGCCGGTGTGATAACCTCCATCGGCATAAACAGCGCCCGTGCGATCAACACGAAACACGTTCGTACCCGGATTCGCCGACTGTCCTATAAACAAGTCGTCATTGTAAGGACTGGGTGCAGCCAGGATTCGGTAACCTGAGACACCGTGAGTGTCCACCAGAAACCCGGTTTGCAGCGTGCCACTGGAATTCAGATATTGCCCCATTAGCATTACGTTGTAGGCGCCACTCTGGGTGGCGTCCTGCTCAAACAGTCCGGGGATACCGCAACACTCGGTGCCCGCTTTGCCGAAGACGCCCGCGCCGCTATTGTCCTGAGAATCGATCATGCCCATAACACCGTAGCCGTCGACGTAGGCGTGACCGTAGACTCCGATACCCTGTCTGCTATTCACCGCGAAACCGGCAACCCCGGTACCGCCAGTGCTCGACATGGCCTCGCCCCGAACAGCCACTCCGGCATTGCTGTACGTGCGTCCCCAGATGCCATTATTGAAACCGGTGGTGCCGGTCGCCTGTCCGAAAATCGCCCCCACCGACGCTGTGGAGTTCGTATTTGCTTTTAGCGCATAGCCGCTGCCATTTTGCTGGACATTCACGATCTGCGTGCTGTTCGAACCAGTAAAGTTCGTCGGACCTTGGTTGGCCTGAGCTATCGAGTTGCCCGAGCATGTGATCACAAACAGGGCAGTCGGGATCAGTAGAATCAAGCGCTGCATAGTGCCTCCTGAGGTTGGACCGCGTGGGGAGCAGAGGCCGTGGTCGAAGTTGTGCAATTCCGATTCTTCCGCTCAGGAGCAAGTTGCCTCTGCGGGAGTACTAAGGCTAATTTTGACTTTTCCCAACCAGAGGCTTGCCTTGGCAGTAGGCTTGCTTCGGCAGTAGAATTGGTCATTCTGTTTAGGGTTCTCCCGGGTAAGAGCCTCGGCCTGCTCCGATGATTGACGACGGCAGGAGGTCTGAATGGCGAACAGCGCACGCCTCCGTGAAGACTTGGATGCCCCACGGTTTTACGGTACCTGTGGGACATCGTCCCATTCTGTCCCGATCACGACTCCGGGCGCAGAAAGCACCAATAACTTGACGCGTGCGCGCCGGCTCGGCCCCCGGTGGCAGGGACAACGGCAGGTAAACTCTCAAAGGGCAGGTCCTGGCGTGCTCCTTGAGATACCCAGTCCATCGAAATCTCTTACTGAGCCTCCCGGTCAACGGCATGAGGTCAGCATCCCCGGTGATGCCGCACCTAGTTCTCATACTCCCAGCGCAGATCTTGTGGTCAAGATGCCGCTCAGGACGGCAGCCGCGCCCGACTCGCCGCGCAGCGAGTTGGTGGGCTACGCTACTCCGCTCGACGCCAAGAAGCGGTCGCAGCTGCGATGGGAGATTTGCTGCGCGCTGACGACATTGACAGCCCTCATTCTGCTGATTGCGATCGCCTGGCACACGCGGGCAAAGCCTATAAACTCTGGCGCGGTTGCAATCGAGAATCTGCAAACTGTGCCCGCAAATACCTCACCAGTGATCTCTCCGCCGAACAGCGGGTCCGTACACGATACGGTGTCGGCGAAGAGCGAAGCGACGCGCGATCAAAGTAAGCCTGACGAATCCGCAGAGCGTGCGCGGCAGCCGAACGCTGGACAGAAGGAACATCAGGTAGAAGCTGTCGTAACTAACAAGAAAAAGTTAGCCGCGCCAGACAGTGCCACTAATCGTGCCCGAGCGAACGCGACGACAGGCGGGAATGCGAACGCACTCGTAAACCTGGCAAATGAAGACCTCAGGAGCGAGGGGGTGCCACGGGGTTGCGCCAAAGCCATGCTCCTGTTGAACGCAGCAGCAGCGAAGGGAAGTGCTCGGGCATGCAATCGACTGGCGTCGATGTACGCTATCGGAAGCTGCGTGCCCCGCGATCCGGTACAGGCATACCGTTGGCTGGTTGAGGCACTCGACGCCGATCCCCACAACCAGTGGGCACAACAAAACCGTGATCTTTTGTTGCGCCAGATGACTGCCGAACAGCGCAGTCAAATACAAAGTGCCGAATAGATTACGAGTTCGAGTTGTATTCCCATTTTGAGTACCGCAAAAAGCAGTTGCTACGGTATCCAAATGGGAGCCAACCGTCCCCCTTGACTCACCGGGCGTTGGACCCCATGCGGAGTCATTTGGGGTGCTTGCCCAAACAGCCGCAGGCATAAGTTACCACTAGCCAACTTCAGGGGACTAGTTTCGGCCCGGCGGGACTCCCATCTGGTCGGGGATGCCGACAATACGTCCAAGTGACCACCGGACAATCGACGAGCAGGCGCATGGAGTGAGATCGTTTATTGCGAGTGGCATCCTACCGCAATGTCTGATGGGCGAGTGGGGCGCTGTGTACGACGCGACACTAACCTGCTTAGCGTTCTTCAACTTTGTACGGATCGCACCCAGGTGATGCCCCCACATTCTCCTGGTTCCGCAGCGCTAAATTCTTGGCCAGGCACGCTGCTTACGGCGTTATCTCTAAGACCAGACCAACCTCACCACTGCCGCCGCCTTGGGTCGTGGTGTAGAGATTGCCGCTGCCGTCGAAGGTCACGTTGCCGCAGGGGTTGTCCCCCACGCCGCCCCAAGAGCCCGTCAGTGTCCAGCCGCCATTCGACGGTGTGAGTCGGAACACTTCAGGTACATCGTAGTAGTTCGTCCCGTAAAGGTTCCCGGCAGCATCCATGGCCAGCTTCCCGATAATGCCTTGATTGTGGCTAAAGGTATAAAGAGTGTTAAACGTCCAGCCGCCGCTGGAGGGGCTCAACTCGTACACCTCCACCGGGCTACCGTTAGCTCCAAAGGTCGTGCCATAAAAATTGCCGGATTGGTCAACGATCAAGCCGGCGTACGGGTTCGCCCCGTCGTTTCCGCCGTGGAAGACGTAGACCACGTTTTCCGCCCAGCCACCTCCCGATGGGACCAACTCGTAAATCGTGCCATCGTTATAGATTCCGCCGAACGCAGTCGCTCCCCATAA
The DNA here is from genome assembly GCA_963710845.1 of uncultured Acidobacteriota bacterium. GTDB lineage: Bacteria > Acidobacteriota > Terriglobia > Acidiferrales > UBA7541 > Palsa-295. The sequence continues at coordinate 21,913 of CAVQBU010000006.1, forward strand.
GTTGCCGAAATGATCAAAGGTTAGACCTGCGTACGGAATGGCGCCGTCGTTGCCTCCGTGGAAGGTGTAAAGAATAGTCTCCGTCCAGCCGCCATTGGAGCGGGTAAGTTTGTACACCATGCCGTTGCCGGCATGCGGAGTGGTGCCATAGATATTGCCGGCTGCGTCGAAGACCAAGTCACCAAACGTGGGCTGCCCTCCATCGGAGCCGTGAAAGTTATACAGCACGGTCTCCTTCCAGGGGCAGGACGTGGTTTTGCAAGGAACGAGCGGTGGCCGCAAATTGAAGACCGTGCCCTGGTCGGCGCTGCCTCCAGCCGACGTCGTGCCATAAAGACTGCCATCCGGGCCAACGATTACCCTGGCCAGCGGATTCGCGCCGTCGGGCCCACTGAAGGTGTAGAGGGTGGTAAAGACCCAGTCAGAGCCCCTGCGCGACAGCTTGAACACCGTGCCGCATCCGTGGGGATTGCGGTTTGAGCAGGCCCCGCTCGTATTGCCGCCCGTGCTGGCCGTTCCGTAGAAATTTCCGGCCCGATCCATACTCAAACCAGCCTGGGGTTCGCCCCCGTCCAGCCCATTGGTAAAGTCGTGCAGCACGGAGAAGGTCTGCGCCCCGGCCGCGGGAGCGGCCGTGATGGTCGTCGAGAGCAGGATCAGCAGGAAAAAGCCAATTGCTGTTGTCCGCAAGTTGGTGTCGAAAATTGAAGTCGGACTGTGTTCCTCACCTGGCATTGTGATCCTCCTTAACCGCCCTCGGGTGTTGACGGCTAAACAGTACTTCGCTCTCGTCGGAAGGTCACCTTAATTTCAGATTACGGCTCACAGCCCTGACAGCATGAGCTTTAACGGCAAGTTCGTGACCATGCCGGCGTTGTTGACTCCTGTGGCCTGGGCACTGGTATGTGGCGGAAGGCCGGCATCAAGCGAAGTGAATACGCCGCTCTGATAGGTGTAGGGGGACTGATTACCAAGACTGTCTTGCCAATAGCCGGCCGCCTCGTTAGCGTCGTTCAGCCCAAGAAGGCGGTTGAAGGTCGTCCCTGGAAAATCGACGGTCGAAAAAGTCCCGCCGATCTCAATAAAGCCATGAGTGTCTCCCGCCTGGTCAACATACGAACCAGAGGTGTCGCCAGCGTTGTTGATGCCAACCACTTGGGTCTGTGCCGAACCAGGAAAGTCCTCTGCCATAAAATTGTTTGGCAGAGTCAGCACGAATCCGTGACTGGGATTGTCGACCGTGCCTCGTCCATGGTATCCGGCGATACGGCTCTCATTATTAATCCCAAGAGTCTCAGTGAAGATGTCGCCGGGAAAACTCAAGCTCTGAAATGCGTACGGGTTGTAACAACTGGACGCGTTTCCGGAGAGACAGAAATCGTCGAACGACACGCCGGCCGTAGCCTGGCCGCTGGCTTCGATTCGGAATTCGATGACAACCGTCGAATCCAAAGCGACGAACACGCCTCCGACCCATCCGTATCCTGGTTCCAGCTGCGCTTGGTAGGTAAGCTGGATGGGGCTGCCGTTCACATAGATAGCCACGGAATTTCCCAGAGCACTCATTGTCCCATCCCCTATCCAAAACCCGGTCGAGTACGTGACGCCTGGCTGCAGATTGACCGCCTGAGAGAGATTGAGATAGGTGTTACAAAACAAGCCACACACAACCGCGTAGCCAGCGAACCTTCCGGTATGAACCAACACTATGGAGGGGATATCCGCGTCTGGAATCTGGAATCCGGCTACATTGACGCCGTAGATTGAGCTGTTGCCCGTCACAGTTCAACTCGTGAAGTCGCCGGTTTCGAAGCTGGGATTGTTCAGTAGGTTGGCGGGACTCACCTGCAAGTGCTGTGCCCCGACACACAAACTACAGAGGAGCGTCAATAGAAGAATCGGGAACGTCAACCTCCGAGCCGAATTGCTTCTCTTGCCCGTCATTGGTTTCCTCCCTCCGCTCAGGACTTTGTCGATCTGAGGTGCCGTTGAAGAGTTCTGAAACTTATGTTGAGTCGAGCAAAGCGGCTCGCTTGGCATCGCACTGGATAATTCCGAGGGACGAGCAGTCATGAGCCACCGCGGTTGCTCCATCAACGTTCGAACTCTACACCCAAATGTGGCGCATTTTCAGCAGGATTCGCGATAACTCTCGCAAACAGGGCATAGCGTAAGTTTGCGCCGTCTGTTCGCCTAAATTGAACTGATTCGCCTGTGTTTGTTTTGCAGAAGGCGAGAGTTTCTCCGAGGCGATTTTAGGTGATGCGACAAGAACGACGGCGTGGCTGGCTCGGCACATCGTCTGCTTCTCGCTAGGGTGTGATCTCCCAAACCGTCCCCTCTAAATTGACTCCTCCCTTGAACGCGGTTCCAAAAATATTCCCGTTGCGATCAAAGGCGGGATTTCCTATGGGGCTGGCGCCGTCATTGCCGTTAGTAAAATCATGCAGGCTACTGTAGCTCCAACTGCCATTCGCGTGCGCAAGTTTGAACACGGCTCCATATCCGTAGGCACCGTTCGTGCAAGTCGTGCCATACAGATTGCCGGCCCTGTCGAGCAACAGGTTCGCCTCCGGCCCCCAACAAAAAGCTCCGGGCTCACCCGTTTTTGGAAAGCTGTAGAGGGTCGTCAGCGTCCAGTTGCCGTTGGATGGGGTGAGTTCGAAAATGGTGCCGCCGCCGTTTGCGCCATCTTGCACTGTGGTGCCGTAAAGATTTCCAGCGGCATCCATGACCAGGCCGCCGACGGGGCTGTCCCCATCGTTTTGCCCCTGGAACGAATACAGAACCCGTTCTGTCCAGCCGGATCCGGAAGGACTCAGCTCGTAAATCGTGCCGCATCCGCGTCCGCTGTTGCAGCTGGCATCCGTGCCACCGTCTGTCGTGGTGCCGTACAAGTTTCCATTGCTATCGCGAATCAGGCCGCTTTCAGGACCGCTGCCATCGGTCCCGTTTCCAAACTGATGAAGTATGGTTTCACCCCAGACGCCGTTGGAACGCGACAACTCGAACACCGTACCACCCGATAGACCAGATTCGTGGGCAATCGAAACTATTTGTGCCATAAATGTTTCCGGCTGCGTCGAACAGAGGATTGACGAAGACGGGCCATATTCCACCGTCCGGGGTGCTGTAAAAATCCCACACCGTCGACGCTGTCCAGTAACAAAGAGTCGTTATGCAGATGCTTACCGGAGGCCGCAGATTGTAAACGTTGCCGCATCCCAAATCGCAACCGATGCCGCCTACGTAGGTCGTTCCGTAAAGACTGCCATCCGGGCCGAAGGCTGGCGGAGCCAGAGGGGTATTTCCATTGGCGTAGCTAAACGAGAACAGCAGGGAGAAGGTCCAGGCCCTGTTCCGGTTTGAAAGCTTAAAGACGCCACCCTCCCCAGCGTAGGTGGCGCTGATCGTCCCGTAGAGATTTCCGGCCGCATCGATAGTCACTCCCGAAGCAGGTTCCACTGGTCCGGGGTACTGAAAGGCGTATAGGACATTGAAGGTCTGAGCGTGCGCAGTCCCGATCAGTAACAGCGTGGCGACCAACAGCAGCACGTGAAAATTGCACAGACGCATTCGAGCAGAAAGAATATTTCGAGATCGCTTCATGGCTCTATTCCCCCTTTGCCTCTTGCTTCTCATGGCCAATCTCCCAGCAAATCGCTCGCGAGCGGGCACACTATATAACTGAAAACTTGGGGAGTCAAAAGAATGGGACCTTATCGACAGAGAAGAATCGAAATTCGATAGGCCGGGCTGCTGCCACCCCAGTAGGGCACAAGAGTAAGGCGGATAGAACTCCCTCATCACGCTCACTTTACACCCACGCGCTGGTTGGATTTCACATAGCTGTTGCAATCAGGGCATTGCGCAAGTTACCCCGCAACGGTACACCCGATTCGGTAACTTGTGATATGCGGATGTTACGACAGTTGGCGATCGCTTCGGATACGGGTACTCAGGAGGCTTTCGAGTAGAGAGGGAAGCTGGCAGAGAGCAGGTATCGTATGGGTAGGGTGAACATCCTTGCTGGGCAGCTTTTCATCCGCACTCCGATAAGCACTTCCGCTTAGCCAAACGGTGGGAATTCCGTACGCTTGCCCTCCCGCAATATCAGTGTTGAGTTGATTGCCGACGAATAGCACTTCACTTCGGACAAGCCTGCATTCGCGCAAAGCAAAATCAAAGAACTGAGGGGCGGGCTTTCGAAATCCTGCGTCAACGGAAGTCACTACCCATGCAAAGAACCGCCCGATGCCTGCTCTGTCGAGAAAATTGCGGAGGTCTGCTCCGGCGGCTGTGTGAGTGTTCGCCCAGACTGCCAGCGGAATCGGAAGGCGCGGCAATATATCACCCACGTCGGGCATCAGGTGAATACGGCGTGTTTCCAAGGAGATCGACGCGTCTTTCTCCTCGTCTACAAGGGTATGACCGAAGTCGAATGCGACAGCCCTGATGACCATATGAAAGAGATTTTGGCGACGAATCCCCTTTCACGCAAGCTGGAACTCATTACCTCAAAGATACGGGACGGCATTCAAACCGCGATCAGCGGGTCACTTGTGCTATGCGGATATATCACACGTTACCTCACAGCCCAACCCAGTCTGGCGCTCCACAGTACGGACGCCCGCGTAAATTGTTAAGAGCACCATCGAGCGCACTCGCCATTCGGTCGAGTTCCGGTCAATGCCCGGTTGACAGGTCGCGAACTTAGGCACAAAATTCACGGCGCACGGTTTGCCGACTACACTAAGAGGAGCTACGGAAGTGTCTTTTCGCGAGGTGTCACAATGTTGTTTTTTGGCTCGGTGCAAGCGTTCGTCACTGAACAACTAAGGCTCGCTTACTCACTGCTACGGACAGTGATGTTCCTGTTGTTCATTCTCGTTATACCTAACGTCGGATGCAGCCAAACGTACAGCGTAATCCACGATTTCACCGGCAGCGACGGCTTCGATCCAGGAGGAACGCTGCTACTGGATCAGGCCGGCAATCTTTATGGTGACACAGCATCTGGCGGTGCTCACGGCGTCGGCAGTGTATTCAAGCTGACACCGCAGGGCGGGAACTGGATCTTACGAACACTGTATGCGTTTCCGGGAATGCCCGGAGGCGACTGCGGCAGTGGCGGGGGCTGTCCGGTGGGGGGACTGGTCAAAGATGTTAGCGGAGTTCTATACGGAGTTACTTGGGGAGGCGGCACCTATAATAACGGCACGGTCTACCAACTCAGACCTTCAGCACGGCCTCCAATTTCCTCGCTCTCACCGTGGATGGAAACGAGTCTTTACAGTTTCAATCCGAACAACGGCGGCTACAGGCCCCCCAATGACAAGCTTGCCATCGATGCTCAGGGCAATCTGTATGGCGCCACTGAGGTCGGCGGAGCTGGCAACTGTCCCGGCTCCGGCTGTGGCACCGTCTATAAATTGACGCGTACGGCAGGAGGATATACCTACAGCACCATTTACGAGTTTGGCACCGGTCAGAACTATGGTGACGGAGCTTTCCCATTCGCCGGGGTCAGCGTCGATGCTCTGGGCAACCTGTATGGGACAACTTTGCAGGGTGGACAGCACGCTGACGGCAGCGTTTTCGAGCTGAGCCCATCAGGCTCGGGATGGACAGAAACTATCATTTACAGCTTTACGGGCCGGGAAGACGGGTACGGGCCATTTCAAGGTGTAACGGTCGGGCCATCCGGAGAGCTCTACGGCACTTCCGGTTTAGGTGGTCCGGGAGGGGGTGGAGTGGTCTTCGAACTTTCTCCATCCAATGGCGGCTGGACGTATGCATCCCTCTACGCATTGCCCGGCGCGCAAGGACCTCAAGGAGGGAACCTCACGCTTGGTCCGGATGGAACCATTTACGGCACAACTCTGGCGGATGGAATAAGCAGACAAGGCAATGTTTTTAGCCTCACACCTTCCAACGGAAGCTGGCTGTATATTTCCTTGCATGATTTCAGCTGTGGAGCAGACGGGTGCTATCCAGGTGGAGGTGTGACCAGAGATTCGTCAGGAAATCTATACGGCACGGCGACAGACGGCGGTGTCCAACAGAGCTCCTGCACCGGCTACCAGAATACATGCGGTCTGATCTGGCGGATCGCGCCCTGAGGCGCCGGGCCGGTTAACCTGCGGAGCGTGTGCCAGGTGGTTGGCGACGAAACCGGCGATAGCATACAGACGTCCTGCCGGAGGTCAGTGAGTGCTATGCGGATGTTTCGATAGTTTACACAGACGATGAAGTCTTCAGCTGCACTGAAGTGGACACCGAGGCCGCATTTTACGTCGATGGGCGATGGACAACCATTCAGAGTTTCCGGAGAATGGGAGCCTGCGGTAGCCGCAGTAGACGCAAGTGGATTTGACCAGAATCTGCTCCTCCTCATTGCGGTCAAGTTGACGAATAAAGTCGTGATTGGTGTAAATGGGGCCGAGGTCTATCAGTTCACTGTAGCGAATTTAGTTGGCTGCCATCCAAAGCCATCCCACTAGAGTAATGTTTCGACGCATCCGTGACTGGCGATGCAACTATTCCTGTTAGGAACAGTTCTCCGAGATCATTGGAAAACTGTGCAGCGCCGGGAAAGCTGGTGAGTCCAACGGCCTCACCAACCGTCCGAAGCAGACTCTGGTGCTGGTGAAACACGGAGGAGCGTCGGCCATGAGCTACTTTCGGCCCAATCACAACCGTCGCGATATGACCTCCACCGTGATTGCCGTCAGACGTTTGCGCCTCGTCGAACACCAGAATCAGAATTCCATCCTGTTGAAAGGCTCTGTTGTTCAGCAGCGGGGCAATGTTGTTTCGCAGCCATGTATCGGCCTGCTGCAGGGTCCCATCGTGAGCATCATCATTTCGGTTGGGAATCACGAAGGAAATGTCGGGTAAGTTGCCGTTGTTCATGTCTGAAGCGAAATGCGTGAACGGTACCAGATTCTGTTTTTGGACTTGGCTTTGTAGCACATCTGAAAAGTAAGTAAACGGATTGTGATGCCGGATGTACAGCCCTGTGTCTCCACCGGTGTAACCGACATAAGGAAGACTTTCAGCGTAGGACTTCCACGTCTTCCCCGCATTCAGCAGGTGGCGAACGAGATTGTCAGCCGTCACTGTCCCGTCGTAGCCATCGTTGTTCGTGATGATCTGGCCCGTGGTCATCATGAAGTAGTTGCCAATGGAGGGGTGGGTGTTGGCGTAGTATTGCGTGGCCAAACCATATTGATTGGCGAGTGAGTTGAAATAAGGCATCTGGGGATTGCCAATGACCGAGGTATAACCATGGTTTTCCTCAACTACGACCACCACATGCTGGCTTGACGGAACCCGCGCAACTGCAACCGCCAAAGCCATCAGCAAAAAGAGCGAGACACGCAGAAACAATTTCAAGCACTCCTCCTAACTCGAGCCTTGCTGAACTTCCTTCCCAGCCTCTATTCGCATCAACTCTGGAGAAATAGGCGGTTGGCACTAATCGTGACGAGAGTTTTCCCTCGATTAGGGTTAAGTGCTTCGCCTTAGTATAAGCAGTGACGACGCACGCTCACTATATTCCAAGCCGCAAAGACGGAATCGCGGGTCATTCGTTCAATTCACATTCTTGTCAGCGCCGACAGTTGTGTTCACGAGCTGTAAGCTCCGGCCAAGATCCTCAAGACATTGCTTCTCTTCTGGCGTCGGCTGCTTTCCGCGTTGGCAGCCTGTGTTCTTTGTGTTTGATTGACGGGGATCATTCACAAACTGGGAAAGCCTGTGCTCAAATGAGGGGGTTTCGGTTGGCCCCGAAACCCTTAAAGCAGAGTAGGGGCTAGGCCCTGCTAGTCCCTTCTTTCGCCTATCTGGAGTTGAAAGCCGACACGCCGGACTCGCTTCTACAGTGTCAAGAGTCCCACCATGTCTTCGAGATCTTGTGGGCCTTAGCTGATAGCGTGAGCACCTGTTCGATTTTGACCATCATTCCGCCCTGGCCCTGGCGCAACATTTCCTCCTGGCGTGAATACAACACCAAAAACCAAAAAGGCGCTCGCTGTCCGCTGTCCCACGTGTGGTGCCGGACGCGGGGAGAAGTGTGAACTTACAAGCGGCCAGACACGCAACGAACCGCATCTCGCTCGCCGACTAGTCGCAAAGGAATTGTGATGTCAGAACAGTCGGAGATTCCTCCTTCAAAATGTCCCGTCTGCGGCAATACAATTCTTCTGCCTTCGAATCGACAAACCTGCGAGCCGACAGCTCATCCCATGCCCGGTGTTTTAAGCTATCGTTGCGAGAATGGGCACGTGTTCCTGCCGTCAACGCTGGTCCCCTGTCAAGACTCAGCAAATCGTTGATACGCAATACTCTCAAAAACAGTGAGCTCATCGGCACGGCGCAACATGACGCTTGTGCCGCCGACGGCCTCGGTTCGGTTAACAACTATGCCGTCGCCAACATAGTTGAACGTCCTTTCTCGAACGACTCGCAAATCTCTTGCCCGCCCACAGACGATGCAGCAAAGCTCTGAGTTCACCGCAAAACGAAATTCCCAGCAAACCTGAAGCAGCTTGCCGGAATCGCACAATCAAGTGCCATCGAGCTGAAATCAAGCTGAGATCACCACGGAGCAGTCTGCATGTTGAGTTACAGATACGTTTCCCGCATTCTCGCGCTGTTTTCCTTAGCGGTGTTGACGGCGGCTTTCGCCTGCGCAGGTACTACTGCCAATTACTTCAGCGTTGCCCCAACCGTTGCTGCGCCCGGTCAATTCGTTCAGTTCAGTTGGAACGCCAGCGGAGCGAATGAGTTCGTGGTCACGCCCAGTCTGCTGGCCGAAGATGAGACCAGCCTCCCACTTAAGGCAGTGAAGGACACGCAGGTCGCGCCCTCGCTGAGTACGACATACCAGGGAGTCGCTATAGGCTCGCAAGCGGGCACGCCCATGACGGCGCGTCTGACCATTGTCCCCGTGACGACGACGGCTTCGGCCACCGACGTCCCGCCTGGTCAGCCGGTGAAGCTCACCTTCACAGGACCGAACAACGGTAGCTCGTTTTTCCTGGTCACGCTCCCAGAAAATTCCATTACGCCCCTGGTGACGGACTCCTGCGGAGGAAACACCTGCACGGGCAGCTATGTCACGCCTGCATTGGGCACTGGTAGGACTTTCATGATCGAAGCTGACGGGCCGTATGACGGACAAGCCTACTCGCAGCCAGTTAGCGTGAGCGTGCGCGGTGGAATGTCGCTAAGTTGTGCCGCTACTCCGGTCATTCCGACATCCGGGCAGCCGGTCACGATCTCCTGGAACGCAAGCAATGCCGCATCGGTTCGCATTGAGCAAGGCGTGGGCGAGGTTTCGCCGGCCGCTGCTGGCAAAGTCACAGTATCTCCCACCCAGAGCACTACCTACACCTGCACGGCTATGGACCGCTTCGGTGATCAACTCTCCCAGCAGACCCAGGTCATCGTCAGTGCGGGCAGCGTTCAGAACCTGAACCACATCCTCTTCATGCTTCAGGAGAACCGCGCTTTCGACAACTACTTCGGGGTGTTCGCAAACTATCGTGTCAACATCGACCACATTCCTGGCGCACAAATGAGCGATGTTAACGACCTGCACACGCTGCCGGCGAATTACAAGATCAAGAACCCGCAGGGACAGTGGTTCGGACCATACCACCAGCGCACAACTGCATCGAAAACCTTTCGCCGTCATGGGACGAAACCCATTACGACATGGATCTGGTGGGCGACGACTGGTTGCACCTGACGCAAAACTCCATCTACAAGATGGATCGCTTCCTGGATACGACCTTGTCCGGAGGCAGCGGCGATCAATACGATCCGACGCACACGCGGCCGCTCGGCTACTACACTCAAGCCGACCTGCCGTTCTACTACGAACTGGTGACACAGTTTGCGACCAGCGATACCTGGTACTCGCCCATTCCGGCGAACACCATTCCCAACCGCATGTACCTGTTCGCCGCGACGTCGTATGGCCACGCCTTTCCGCCGCACAGTCCCAGCGATCCCGCCTGGCAGCGGCCCACCATCTTCCGCGCGCTGACGCAAGCCGGCATAACCTGGCGCTATTACTACCAGGACAACAGCGTGTTCTTGGCGAGCTGGGCCGACTGGAACGATCCGCAGATTCAGGGCAACGTCCGCAACATTCAGGAGTACTACAACATCCTGGCGAGTCCCACACGCGGACCAGGACCTGCCGAAGGTGGTATTCATCGAGCGCAGCAGTTCACGGGGTACGACGAGCACCCGGACAATAACATTCAAACCGGTGCAACCCGCGCGCGACAGGCAAATCACTGCCCTGCTCACCAGCGCGGCATGGCCGGACTCCGCGTTCATCCTGACCTACGATGAAGGCGGTGGCCTGTTCGATCACGTGAAACCAATCCTTGTAACCCCGCCGGGGGACTACAGCCAGCCGATCGACTTGGGTGCACGTGACACAGCATGGGATGTTTAACGTCACTGGATTCCGCGTGCCAGTCATCGTCGTCTCGCCGTGGGTGAAACCGCATGATGATCGCACCTACCCATGGACTACACGGCGATCCTGAAGCTGATCGAAAATCGTTTCACGTTCCCGGCGCTGACACAGCGCGATGCGAACGCCGGCAATATGACGGATGCCCAGAATGGCTTCTTCGACTTCAGCTCACCGCACTTGCTCACGGTGCCCCCCTTGCCGGCGCAGCCAACGAACGGAGACTGCAACCCTCATCTGGAATCGCATCCATGATCTGAAGATCATGGCGACAAAAGGGCCCCCGCGACGAAGTGACTTGAAGACCAGACTGCGGCTTCGGAGTATCTTCTTGCGACTGGCGTGCCGCTGGGCAATTTAGCGGGTTAGCAGGCGATAAGCCCCTGGAAGGATCCTCCTCAAGTCCGGAGCCGGAAGTCAAACTGAAACAGTCGTATTTGTTTGGGCCGCGTCGCAACAGGACGCGGACTCTTTGGCCGATATGGAGTGCCAGATACAGCCACTCTTGAGTCACTGGGAACGATATTTGCCGCGGCAGCTTCTCTGCCTCGTCCGCTACGCCTCTAACGTGTGGCTACTAAATCCACACCTGGCTCAAAACTGATAAGGGCGACAAACGCCCAAGGTTCCCTGCGCTTCAGGATCCAACTGTATGATCGGTGATGTCTCCAGTCCCTCTTCTGAACTCATTCGGACTTTTCCAGGCTTCCACTATTTACCTCAAGGCTCGCCGCATCTCGAACTGCACGAATGCGGCCGCCAGTTCTCCGTCAAGCTGGCATAACCAACTCCGAAAGCAACTGGGCAAGTTAGACTTGGTGTGTCAAGTGGTTTATTAGCGAATTATCGGCCACTCATAGACAGACTGAACACGGTGCCGTGGTTGCCGCCCCCACCGTAGTATGTTGTGCCGTAGAACTTTCCATCGGTGCCTTGCACCAGTCCCGCAACCGGGTTGGCGCCATCGGGGCAATGACTTTGTGGACAGAAGCTGTAGAGCGTGGTCACCGTCCCATCGGGAGTCATTTCGAAGATCGTGCCCTTGGAGTTTGCCCCGCCCCCGTAGGTGGTCCCATAGAAGTTTCCATCGCTAGTCTGAATCAGGGCCCCGGTTGGTCCGGCGCCATCTGTCTGGTCGAAGGTGTGCAGCAACGTGAACGTGCCGCTCTGACTTATTTTGAAGGCAGTGCCGGCATTGAAACCATTATGCGCTCCTCCAGCCTGTGCTGTCCCATAGAGGTTTCCATCGGCACCCTCGACCAGCGTCCCCTGGGGGAAGCAACCGTCCCGCCGGTGAAGTCGTGCAGTGGCGTGAACGTGCCGCCCGGGGTGATTTCAAAGAGCGTCCCGCAGCTGTAGAATCCGCCCTGCTCGTTGCTCCGTAGAAATTTCCATTGCTAACCTGGACCAAGCCGGCGACGGGGAAGGAGCCGTGGACGCCAAACCGGTATATCGCGGTGAACTGGCCCGACAAGGTCATGAGGAACGCAGTACCGGCGCCTCCTCCGCCCTCAGGAGCTGTTCCGTAAAAGCGCCCCGTTTGTGGCTTGAACCAGCGCTGCGTAGGGGAGCGCTCCGTCGGGCGAATAGTTCAAACTGTGTAACGCCTTCAGCGTGCCACTGGTTGTAATTCTGTAGACAGTGCCAGCGTTGTGAGAGCCGCCACGGGTTGTCGTCCCGTACAAATACCCATCTCTTGCCTGTATCAGCCCGGCGTAGGGCTGTGAGCCGCCCATACCGCTCAGATGGTTGAAATTGTGCATGGTCGTCAGCGTGCCGCCGGTGGTGATTTGAAAGACGGTGCCATCGCCGTTGGCTCCGCCAACGGATGTTGTTCCGTACAGATCTCCATTACTGGCCTGCATCAGTCCCGCATAAGGGTTGCCGCCGTCCGTTTGGCTGAAGCTGTGCAGGGTGGTAAGAGTCTGCGCGGATACAGCAACGGTTACCAATGCAAACAGCGTCAGAATGACCCACGTTCTTCGGCCATTATTAAAGGTGTTCATCGAATCCTCCTCACTTATGACCCCAAGTGCCTTGCCGCTACTGCACAGAAAGGCTGAAGACGGTGCCATGGTTGGTTGCGGCTCCGGCAAGTTTGCTCATATAAAGCCTCCTGCCTGCAGGGTTTAGTTTTTCCTGTTGGCGCCGCCGACGAAGAATGCTTCATAGCTTAAGTACTTGCAAGCCACAGTCAAATAGAATTTATGTCACAGGCCAATCACTTGTTCAGACAAGGTTTACGCGTTTGGCGATCTGGATGAGGAGCCTTCTTGAGCGGCAGCAGATAGTACGATAAGCTGCACTGGCCAACAGGAGTGGTCTGTTGACAATTTGTTCACTTGAGCAGAGCGATGGCGGCCTCCACCAATTCTCAGTCGCGGATGGTTAACGAGCCTGGACCAGCCAAGCTGGCGGATACAGGACCTCCCACACACCTTGGTTTCGAATCGTACGATGTCGATCTCTTGGCAGGCGTCCTTCGAAGCCATGGCCTCAAAGTCCGTCTGCCCTACCAATCGTTTCAGATCCTGGCCATGTTGCTCCGGAGTCAAGGCCAGATTGTGACCCGGGAAGAATTGCGACGGGAGCTCTGGCCAGGCGATGTCTTTGTCGATTTCGAGCGTGGTCTGAACAGCGCCATGCAGAGGTTGCGCGGGGCGCTGCATGACTCCCCGCGAGAGCCACGCTACATCGAGACGCTGCCCAAACAGGGTTATCGCTTCATAGCAGCAGTGGCGCCACTGCCACCGGCTTCTGCCGAGATAGAAGCCGGCAGGCACTCCGCGGAACTCCCGTTGATTGGCGGGGAATCCGCCAAAGCGCGAGACTCTCTTTTCTCCCGCAGCAAAATTTGGCGATACGTTGCCGCTGCCGTACTTATAGTGTCACTGACTGCGTATGGATGGCGACATCTCGCGCGACGCCAGACTGTTGCGACACAGAGTCGCTCTCCGGTTTTGACTTCGCCCGTGATTGTACGTCAGTCCGTCGCGGTGCTGGGCTTCAGAAATGCAGCCGGACTGCAAGAGGCCTCATGGTTGTCGACTGCGCTTACCGAAATGCTCACCACCGAAATGGCCGGGGGTGACCACTTCCGGACCATTGCTGAAGAGCAGGTAACGCGTGCGAAACGCGATCTCTCGCTGGGCGACCGCGACAGCTATGCACATGACACTCTCAATAGGATTCATACCTATCTCGGCTGCGACTACGTTGTGGTTGGCTCTTATCTGGCGCTTGAGCGTGCCGGAAGGGGACAGCTTCGACTCGATGCACGCGTACAAAACGCGGCTTCGGGAGAAACGATCGCCAGTGTGGCCGTGACCGGTGCCCAATCCGACCTGTTCGACCTGGTCTCGCGAGCTGGGGAAGAACTGCGGGCCAAGCTGGGAATTGCGCCGCTGACTCCTCCTCAATCGGAAGTAGTCAGGGCGGCGCTGCCGGCCGACTTGGAAGCGGCCAGGCTCTATTCGCAAGCACTTGATCGACAGCGCAATTTGGACAACCTCGCGGCCCGCGATCTGCTGAAAAAAGTCGTTGAGCGGCAGCCTGACTTCGCGCCCGGCTACTCAGCTTTGGCGATGACTTACTACGATCTCGGTTATTCCGCTCCGGCCAAGGCAGCTGCGCAAAAAGCCATGGAATTGCGCGCTAGCCTTCCCGTGGCCCTGCGATTAGAAGCCGAAGCTGACTATCGTGAGATGAACGGACAGTGGCCGCAGGCGGTAGACCTCTATCGGCAGCTACAGCGTCTCTATCCCGACAATCTCGACTACGGACTGCAGATCGCCAGAGCACAGAACTCGATGGGAGACAACGCAGCGGCGGCGAAGACGCTAGCAGCCTTGCACAACCTGCCTGCCCCCGACCGTGATAATCCCAGAATCGATCTCGACGAAGCCGTTACTGCCGGCGTCATGGGCGACTACAAGCGGGAACGGGCATTAGCGGAAACTGTCGCTCGAAACGCGGAAGCTAATGGCGCGCGCTGGCTGATGGCGCGGGCCACCGAAGTACAAGGATGGGCGCTTGACGATCTGGGTGAGCTGGACAAGGCTGAAGCTACCTATGCTCGAGCGCAGCAGATGTTCATCGCGACAGGCGACGTCGACGAGTCAGCTCTCGTGTCGATGAATATTGGTCTGGTGGTGGTGAAGCAAGGTCATCTGAAAGATGCAGAATCGAGGATTGAGCAAGCTGCTGTCGTTTTTCGGCGACGAGGCGATCAGGCTCGCCTGGCTGCAGCCCTATCGAACCTTGGCGGAGACGTTTACCTTAGCGAGGGAGAGTATCCCAAAGCGGAGCACGTCTTGCACGAGGCACTAGCCATCTTCAACCAAATTGGAGAACTCGGCGCCGTGACGGAGGTGAACTACAACATCGCGCAAGCTGAGGAGCATCTGGGAAAACTTCCCGAGGCTGATGAGCGGCTGCAGGGGCTGGTGGAACAATTCCGGCGCTCGGGCCAGAAAGGCCTGCTCGGAGGCGCTTTGGATTCTCTAGGCTCGATTGCCGAAGAGGCTGGAGACATGCAAGGTGCTCTCCAGCACTACCGCGAGGCTGTGGCTCTGTTTCGCGGCATGGGCGACAAGGCGGAATATGCCAACGCCGAACGGCACATGGCGCGTGCATTAATACTGCACGGGGATAACTCGGTAGCCGCGCAGGAACTGGCCGATGCGCTAGCTACCGACCAAAGCATCGACGCCAAGCCAGGCGCGGCTCTGGACCGGGTCAGGATCGCTGAGGTGTCGCTCGAACAAGGCAAATTTAAACCAGAGGATGTGGAAACGGTACGCGCTGCGATCGAGGAGCTTCGTGCACAAAAGATGACGGATGATGAGATCGAGGCTGAAATCGTCCTTATTCGCCAGCTCCTTCAGCAGAGGAACAATGCGGCGGCGGCTCAGACGGTCAGGCAACTCGATGCTCTCTCCGCCAGGAGCTTTGACCCGATCGTCCGCTTCGATGCGGCGTTGATCACGGCTCGTGTTTACGAGATGGAGCGGCGCTTTGCAGATTCCACCCGCACCGTGAAGAGCGCAGTTGCGTACATCGAGAAGACCGGCTGCGTGCGATGCCAGCTGGAGGCACGGTTAGAACGGGGGGAGATTGAGAGCCAGTCTGGAAACACAAGTCGTGGAAGTCTCGAATTGCGTGAGGTTGCGGATGAGGCGCAACGTCGCGGATTCGGTCTCATTGTGCAGCGCGCCGACGCCGGCATGAGATGAAAGCCAGCGAGTCGGTTCCAGCGGCTCCGACTAGCGCAGCTGGATAGCAAGAATCTGGTCGAGCGAACTGGGCCGGCCGCTTTGCGGTCTGGCCTGCTCGAATATTGGACACTGCATATCCAAGTCAGCCAAGTGCGGACAACAACTAATCTGATCAGCCCACAGTTTCAACCCACGTTCGAGTCGTCTTTCGCGTATTTCCAAGGTTTTATGCAGCCGCCCGAAACCATCTATTACTTTGAAAACACAGCTTAGAGCAACACTGAAAAGGCTGAAGCAGTCGGCCCTCCTCGTTTTGGACCAAATGGACCCAACAAGTAAAACGGCAGGCGGTTGGCCTGCCGTAACTTATTGATCTATGAGAGCTTTTTGGTTGCGGGGGGTGGATTTGAACCACCGACCTTTGGGTTATGAGCCCAACGAGCTACCAGACTGCTCCACCCCGCACTTCGATCATATCGTCATGTGAACGACAGGTCAAACCTGGCACAGCGGTTAGCGAAGCCGCCTCACTCCGTGCCGGTGGATATCGCGATTGCTTCGAGGTGCTATGCTCGACGCCGTTGCCGAAGCGGTACGCTCTCGACCATCTCAGAATGCCCAAGGAAATGATGAGGCGTTCCGTGGATTATTTTGTCGCTTGATTTGGACTTTAAACTTTCTTATTGAGGTAAGCACGTGGGCGCGATTCATGCATGGTTAGCGGTTGGAGTAGTTGTGTCCACAGCCGCCACGGATGCAGTTTATGTGATGTTCAGTGCGGCCGTGGCTTCGCGACGGCGACTGCCCGCCGCCACATGGAGCAGCGTATGGTACCTGTTGTCGGCTTTCGCGGTCATCAGCTATACGCGCAACTGGGTATACGTATGCTTCGCTGCGCTCGGTTCCTGGATCGGAGCGTATCTCTCAATGACCTTCCTTCGGCGCAACTCGCTCCGGCCCGATCACGGAGAGTCAAAGACTATGGATTGAATATCGCCGAACGGCAGCTGGTGCAATCGGAAAGTTCAGATTGGCCAGTTGCGCTGAAGGTATTGTTCGGAGCTGCGTCTTTGGGATCGCAAAACGGGGAGCATCCGCGGCAATTCCGAACTGAGTCTGTTCACGGGGCAGAGAAGCTGGGACGCTACTCATAGAATCGCGGGGTCTACGCAAAATGACGCACGGATGACGGCCTTATAACCCGTTTTACATTCTTAACCCTCACGGCTCGAAATTGACGATCTGGTTTTCCATCGGGATCTCGCCGTGCTGCGCTACCGGTGCGGTGTGCTGCAGCTTGAAATCAGGTGGGTCTCCCACCATCATGCCGGCAACGTAGAAGTTCGCGAAGGTATAAGGAAGACCTTCGCTGGCCAGTGGCGAGTTGTGGTTCATCAACTGGAAATGCAGATGGGGTTCGCTGGAATTGCCGGTGTTGCCCACCAAGCCGATCACTTGCCCCGGGGTGACATGATCTCCCACCTTAACGCGGATGGATCCGGGTTGCAGATGCGCGTACATCGCGTATACGCCTCCACCGAGATCGAGGTTAACGTGATTGCCGGCGACGGTTTCGAAATTGATCGGAACCGCCGGATTCTCGTTGGGCACGTTCTCCGGAATGCCGTCCTTAACTTCGACCACGGCTGCGTCGGCGACAGCGTACGCCTCCTGTCCAAAGCAGTGATAGCTGTGATTGTCTTTGGGATTGCCGCTGTAGGTCTTGTTGTCGTCACCGAACTGTACCCAGTCGATCGCATAGCGCTGCGCGATGTAGGGCTTGCCATCATAGATGATTACGGTGCGGCGGTGCGGCGACGAATTCGATGGAGCGCTTCCGGCAACCCAGTTCTTCCCATGAAGCGGCGTCGTAATCTGTGGCAGTTCGTTCAACACCGGCGTGGACGCCGAGTCGACCTGCACGCTGTTGTTCTCGCCGGCTTTCTTCATGGTCAGCTCATGGCGCAATTGCGCCGGGAAAGTGACATTTTGCGGCAGGTCTACCCACATGTAGGCAATCATCGCTTCGCCTGGCGCGATGTCATTGATCGGAGCGGGCTGCGCATTCGGCATCTGTCCGGGATGATAGAGAACGCTGCTGAGAGCGGCGCTGGGAACGCTAAGCAGGGTCGTACCGCTATCACTCGATACCACGATACCCTGCAAGGTCCATGTCGATGGGCTCCAGTTGGTCAGGTGGATTTCGTAGCAAAGATGCCAGACGCCACTGCCTCGAAACACCGTTGGAGGCGCTGGTATTGCAGCTTGGATCTGTACAAACTCTTTTTGCGCGGGTTGGGCGGATATGGGAGCCTGTCCGACAGCAAGCGAACAAGATAAGAGAACGATGGTGACGAAGTAGACGCTAGGGCGCATAGCTCTCCTGACGCAAGCGGGTCTGAAGATGCCCCAATATAAACCCGGCCAGGTAAGGGGCAACTGCCCGCCCAGTTGAGTCGGATTTTACCATCCCACAGTGTGGGCGTCAGTAATGAAATTTGTAGCGCACCTGTATGCCGATCATGCGGGGATCGGCGAAATGCGTGCCTCCGAAGGTATTGCTGTTGTCGAGCTGATAAATAGCGTTTCCCGATGTTTGTGCTCACCAGCCGCACCGTGGTGTTCTCTCCGAAAGTCTTACCCACGGATAGGTCGAAGGTGTAATAGCTGGGAAGATGGCTTGGCCCATCACCATTCAAGAATCCTGATCCGTAGTTGAACTCCAGAGACGCGAATGTATGCCAGGGCAAATTGCCGTCTACGCCGGCGGATAGCGTGTTGCGCTGGTCGTGATCCAGGAAGAATAAGCCGCCCGCGGAGGAGAGAAATCGGTCAGGCCGCCGGTCACAGCGCCGAATCCCTGCGCGGTCTGATTGGAGTACACCAGGTGCGCATGATAGTGGCTGAGCAACAATCGGCGAACGCAGTGTGGTCTCGAAGCCCTCGATGCGAGCCCCCTGAATCGTGAGAGGCAGAAAGATGTTCGAATTGCCCAGCGCGTCATGATCGAAGAAATTTTGCGCGCCGGTATGAAAATACGTTTCCGTCAGCACCCAGTTGTGGATGGGAATCGTCACGCCGTATTCCTGCTGAATGTCGCGCTCGCCTTTGAGCGGCAGGAACCCGAATCCCTGGCTGGCTGCATATTGCAGCAGCGGGCCGGACACGGTATCGAGCGGCGGTGGCTGATAGAAATACGAGTAAGCGGCGCGCAAGACCCAGTGAAGCTTCGGCAATTGAATGGCTGCGCCCATCCGCGGATCGGCAGCATTCTCGTTGATCTCGCCCGCGAAATGTGTCAAGCGAATACCGCCGGTCAAGCGTCAGCCATGACATTGCTTTGAACTCATCCTCGCAGGAACAGCGCCTCCAGGTTGCCTCCGGGATAGACCCGCTGGCTGAACTGGTCTGCCGGAACCGTCGTTAGCAATGACCGAGAAGAACGAGTTGTCCTGCTGCGCGAAGGCATAGATGCCGGCCTCAGCGTTATTGCGTTTGTTGACTGCCGACAGCGTGATCTGTCCGCCCTCATAGTTGGAGGCGCGGTTGTCGGTCGCAATCGGCACATCCGTCGGACCGCCTTCGTAAGCTGCGCGGTTGAAGTGATAAAACGGCGAGAGCGTCAGCATCAGCGACGGAGAAAGACTGTGCGCCCAGGTAAGAGTGCTGAAGATGTCCTGCTCGCGTTCGCGGTCGCTGATGCCTGCCGCCTGCTGATCGGGATCGTTCGGTACCTGGTAGTAGTCGAGGCGCAGACCAGCGGTGAAGCGTAACTGATCGACTGAATTCGGATTGTAGAGCAGGGAAGTGAAGGCGCCGCCGCCCTGGGCCTGCGTTGTGCAGGTTAACCGGCGTGGGCGGCTCCAGGCCGTACTCCGTGCTGTTGCCGCTGCCGCTGACATAGTACGCAAACTTCTGGGTATGATCGCCGAAGCTCAGCCAGTCATCGGTCTGATTGAAGTTGCCGTAGCCGCCGATGAACTCGCGCCTCGCGATTACGCTCAAAGCCGGTGTTCGGTGCGACGTTGAAGACGCCATAAGTGCGGTCGCCGTACTCGGCTCCGTAGCTGCCGGTCTCCGCTTGCATGATAAGAGACATCTTTCGGATTGAATTGCGGTCCGACGTCGAGGCGATGTTGGTGTTTGGGATGGGCACGCCATCGATGGCCCAGGTCACCTGGTGACCGCCGCGCACGTGCAGCTGATCGTGCACCATGTACGATCCGGGCACGAAGTCGGTGATCATCTTGAAGCTATCGCTGGAGTTCACGCCTGCGTAGTCGAAGATCTGCTTATGCGGAGATCATGAGGTCGCGCCGCGGAGAGTCGGGATTCAAGTCCTCAGGGGAAGCAGTGACGGTGACGTTTTCCTTCGCTGCTGGCCAGCGCAAGCTGGTAGTGCAGCACCGGAGCCTGTCCTGAAACCACAGTGAAGATCTGCGATTGTTCTGCGAAACCCGCTGCCTGCACGGTGACCGAGTATTTGCCCAGCGGCACCGCGCTGAACGAAAACTCGCCTTCGGCCGTGGTCTTGCTCTCCTGTTTGTAAGCCGAGTCGCTAGCCTGCAGGATGACCGTTGCGCCTCCCACGGGGTGGTGCTGGGGATCGTGAACCACACCGCGCACGCTGCCGAAGATGGTCGCGAGCCCAGGCACGCTCAGCAGCGTGATGACCAGCAGCACCATAGCCCAGGCACACCTTGGCGGTGCTAAAGAGGAGAAACGTACTTGCATTGACTCTCCGAGGGTATTGCGACAGACGCCATCCTCGCGTCCTTCGTTGAGGAAAGAACTGCCGTACGCATGCAGGCAAGCAGCGCGATTGCACACGAACGCAATTCAGGAATGTTCAACGAACGATTTAAGTGTCAGGCGAGAGGAGGGCCGCGCTGTAGATTGTCGGAGGCTAAAACCTGCGGGACGGGTGCAACTGCAACGCCTGGTAATCTCGGTCGCAGTACTGGCGCGAAGACCGTCGTTGAAGCCGTGCCCAGCGCCGAGTTGCCGTGGCTGTTAAGTGCTTGAAGATGCGCGAAGGGGCAACAAGGCGTCAGCGACCGGAACCCATCGGGTGTCGCCGGAGCCGTGCAATGATGCTGGCCGGTGCGGCGACAGCACGCCGGAGCGGCAGTCTGCGCCTGTAGCAGGGGCAGAGTGAACCCGGCGAGCAATATCGCAAGCAGCAGACTGGCAACTGGGCGCCGCATGAGCAGAGGGATTGTACTACATCACAACGGCGTGTGACGTCGATCCCACCCAGATGCAACGGTTTGTGCAATTGAATTTGCACTTGAGGTCGGGCGGTTGCGGCGTCGGTGTCTTGCAACCGGCGTAGAAAGCAAGTCGTATTGCTAGAGCACCGAGGTAGCCGTCCGGCTTTTGACATTACAATTAGAAATCGTCGCCGAGATGCGTAAACCTCAACGTGACTAGCTTGTCCCCCGGAGAACTGTGTGCGCTATCTGATTCTTGTGTTCGCCATTTGTGGAATGATCGTTTCCGGCCTGGCCCTCAAGGTCCACTACGACGACGCCGGCAAAGAACCTTGCAGCATCAACGACAAGTGGGACTGCGGGGTGGTGAATCACAGTCCATACGCGGTAATGTTCGGTGTCCCGGTGGCGGCAATCGGCATTGCTGGATATCTGCTGATTGCGGTGCTAGGCATGGCGCGTCTGAGGAGCCTGCTTCTGATTTCTACTCTGATCGCGCTGGTATTCGCGCTGTACCTCACCAACATCGAGAAGCACGTTCTGGAGGTCTGGTGTCTCTATTGCGTGATCTCGCAGGGCATCATCGCGATCCTGACACTGTTATCGATCGGTTGGTTTGTGTCTTCGAAGATGCGCCCGAATCAGTTTGCTTAATTACCGTTGACGCTGTCAGCTGCGATACGGCTGACTGCGTTGGCCTTTGCTTTGCGAGGCGCTGATTACATAAATCCGCATTGTCGATGCTAGTTGTTAAGTACCACTAGTCCCTTTAAATAAGCATCAATCGACTTCGCTGCCTTGCGTCCTGCCCCCATGGCGAGAATCACCGTGGCGCCGCCGGTCACGATGTCTCCACCGGCAAAGACCCCCGGCTTCGATGTTGCCATGGTCTCGTCACTTGCCAAGATGTAGCCGCGTTTGGTGGTCGCCAATCCCGGCGTTGTTGACTGGATCAGCGGATTCGCCGACGTGCCGGCCGCGATGATGGCTACCGAGCAGGGCGTCACGAACTCCGAGCCCTTGATCGGCACAGGGCTGCGGCGCCCGGAATCGTCAGGCTCGCCCAGTTCCTGGCGGATGCATTTCACTTCGGTCAGATTGCCTTTTTCATCGCCAATAAATTCGACCGGATTCACCAGCATCTCGAAGTGCACGCCCTCGTCCTTGGCGTGGTGAACTTCTTCGACACGCGCCGGCATCTCGATCTCGGTGCGGCGATAGTAGATGCTGGCGCTCTTCGCTCCCAGGCGCAGCGCACTGCGCACGGCGTCCATGGCGGTGTTGCCGCCGCCGACTACGATCACATCGCGATCTTTGCAGGGATAAAGCGGCTCGTCGTATTCGGGGAAGCGATAAGCGCGCATCAGGTTGACGCGGGTGAGAAATTCGTTGGCGGAATAGATGCCGTTGAGATGCTCGCCGGGAATATTGAGGAAGCGGGGCAGTCCCGCGCCCGTGGCCACGAAAAGCGCGTCGAAGCCTTCTTCCTGCATGAGCTCGTCGATGGTGACGGTTTTGCCGACGACAACGTTGGTCTCGAACTCGACGCCACGGCGTCTCAGGACGTCGATCTCGTGGCGCACGATTTCTTTGGGCAGGCGGAACTCGGGAATGCCATATACCAGCACGCCGCCGAGCTCGTGCAGAGCCTCGAAGACGTGGACCTGATGCCCCATCTGAATGAGATCGCCGGCGCAGGCCAAGCCGGCCGGGCCGCTGCCGACGATGCCGACTTTCTTGCCGGTGGGCGGTAGCCGATTTCGGCGATGCCGAAATGTCCCGACTCGCGCTCCCAATCGGCGACGAAGCGCTCCAGGTAGGCGATGCCAACCGGCTCGCCCTTCTTGCCCAGAACGCAGCCCGACTCGCATTGATCTTCCACCGGGCAGACGCGGCCGGTGATGGCCGGCAGCGCATTGTCTTCGCGCACCTTGGCCGCGGCGCCCAGATAATCGCTGGCCAGAATCAAGTCGATGACCGCGCGCACATCCACCGATACCGGGCATTTCTCGATGCAGCCAGGTTTGGGGCACTCGATGCAGCGCAGCGATTCCTGGCGCGCCTGCTCAGGCGGGAAGCCCAGGTTCACTTCCTGAAAGTTGTGGGCGCGGACCTGCGGCGTCCTGCTCCGGCACGCGCTGGCGCGGCAACTTGATGCGCTCTTTATTGGGCAGCGGATTGTTGCTTCACTCTTGGCCGGCGTCTCACTCATGGTCACCCCCGTCGCCTCGGCGGCGCACTCGTGTCTGTGCGATTCCTCGGCGCAAGCTGCTCCAGCTCGGCCTGCGGATCGGCCTGCAGACGCTCGATACTCTCGCGCTCCTGCTCGCGGTACATGTTGTTGCGCTGCATCAGCACCTCGAAGTTGACGTGCGTGGCGTCGAACTCAGGGCCATCGACGCAAGCGAACTCGCTCTTGTTGTCGACCAGCACGCGGCAGCCGCCGCACATGCCGGTGCCGTCCACCATGATGGAGTTCAGGCTGACCATGGTCTTGATCTTTTCCGGGGCGGTCATGTTGGCGACCGCGCGCATCATCGGCACCGGTCCGACGGCGAGCACGTAGTCCACTTTTTGGCGTCGCCATGATCTGCTTTCAGCTTGTCGGTGACCAGGCCCTTGTCGCCGTAGCTGCCGTCGTCGGTGACGATGTAGGTCTCGTCGCTGACGGCGCGCACCTCGTCTTCCAGCACCATCAGTCCTTGCTGCGCGCGCCGACGATGGAGATGACTTTGTTGCCGGCGCGCTTCAGCTCGCGCGCCGTGGGATAGGCCATGGCCGTGCCCACACTGCCGCTGACGATGACGGCGGTGCCGAAGTTCTCAATCTCTGAAGGTTTGCCCAGCGGGCCAACGATGTCGAGGATGGAGTCGCCCGCCTCCAGCATGCTCAGCAGCATGGTGGTCTTGCCGATGGCCTGCACGACGATGGTGACGGTGCCGGCCTCGGGATTGGCGTCGGCGATGGTCAGCGGGATGCGCTCGCCGCAATCATCCAGGCGCACGATGACAAACTGCCCCGGCTTCTGCTTGCGCGCGATGCGCGGAGCCTTGATAACGAACAGCTTGATGCCACGTGCCAAGCGGGCGCGCTTCGACGATGTCGTACACAGTACCCTCCGCTTTGATTCTGCGGGGGCATGTACATGCAGTCTGTGGCGCACGTCACAGGGCAGGCGGACACAGCGCACAAGGAAGGGCAAAACGCAGCGGACGGGCCGTCCAGAGTGGAGGCAGCGTCCGCTGCGAAGAGAAATGGGACGCTACTGCGGTGTGGATTTCGTATCGGTGCTTTTCTTCTTGTCGTCCCCGAACACTTTCTTCGTGGCGTGGCCGACGTCCTTACCGGCGTCCTCCGTACCCTTACCGACATCCTTGGCACCGGTTTCCGTACCCTTGCCCACGTCTTTGGCGCCGGTCGCCGTGGCATGGCCAGTGGCTTTGGCCCCCTTTTCGGTGGCATGGCCGGTATCCTTGGCCGCGGTCTTGGTAGCGTGTCCTGTGTCCTTGGCACCAGTAGCGGTGGCATGGCCTACATCTTTACCGGCGTTCTTAGTATCGTGGCCGGCATCCTTCATGTCCTGCTTGGCCGTGTCCTGCGCGACCGCTATTCCGATCGAAACTGCTCCGGCAAGCAAGATAAGTCCGAGTTTCTTCATTCCTACACCTCCGAGAAATTGTTATACAAGTAAATGATTTTGAATGCCGCGCGACTGTTTTTCAAGAGCAACTTGAATAACAGATTACAAATTGTTGCTGCGTGCGGAACTCAGGGGTGACGGGAGAGCAGCGTCCTGCTCAGAACCTGAGCAGATCATTACAAAATTGTCAGAACGTCGAACACTCGGGCCAAAGATGGAATCCAACGCCGAGAATACGTTCATGTCACTGGCGAGGAGAGTTGCAGAACATGATCTTTAAACCCATCGATCCACCGTGGGCCTGGATAAGAGCTCGAGCCAGGGTGAGCTGCTTCTGGCTGGCTACGGCAGCTACGTTTTTCGCCTGTCCATTGGCCTTCACCCAGACAACGAGTGAAGTTCCTCAAGCGGCATTGGCGGTCGCTGATGAGCCAGTCCTGCCTGACGCTCCTTCCGCGGCTGCCCCGGCCTCCGAGAATTTTGTGGGTGCCGTGGGACGTGCAGCCCGCACCATCGGCGAAGACGAGTGGCACCTCATCAAAGCTCCCTTCCATAAGAAGGCGTTGGTTTGGGACGGCCTGTTTCTGGCGGCTACCGGAGTTTTAATCGCGAACGACGAGAGCGTACTGTACCAGGTGCCCGTAAGCTGGCACTCCACCAGCCGGAACATCTCCAATGGAGCTCTCTATGGCGCTTCCGCTATCGCGGGCGGAATTTATCTGACGGGACTCTTCACCAAAAACGAGCATTCGCAAGAGGTTGGGATCCGAACCGCCGAAGCCACCGTCGACAGTGTCATCATGTATGCCGCGATGAAGGCGATCTTCCAGCGCCAACGGCCGTACACCGGCCCGGGGGAGGGCAAGTTTTTCGCCGGCAACTGGACAAACGGATCTTTCCCTTCCGGTCACGCAATGTTCACCTGGACCATTGCTTCTGCAGTGGCGCATCAGTATCACTCCATACCGCTCGACCTCGCCCTGTACGGCCTGGCGAGCACCGTTACAGTGACGCGTGTGACGGCCGGGCAGCATTTTCCTTCTGACGTGTTCGTCGGCTCGATCCTGGGCTACCTGATCGGCGACTACGTGGCGCACAAGACGGAAGAACGTTGGTCCGATTCGCGCCAATAAGATTCAACGCGTGCGTAATGCAGTGCTGAAGCACGTCGATATCGGAGTCGAATAAATCGACAGGTGGTAGCGTCAGCATGCAAGCAGGGGAGCGTTGTTATACTTCCTTTTTCATGCTGAAACAAACTTTGGAACAAGGCCGAGCCGTCACCGACCAGGCGCTGGAGCGCCTGCTACCTCCCGCTTCGCAGTATCCATCCTCGATCCATCAAGCCATGCGGCACAGCGTGTTCGCCGGGGGCAAGCGGCTGCGGCCCATCCTGTGCATCGAAGCCGCCCAGATGGTCGCGGGCTGCGTTCCCGCAGGCGTCGAAGAGTTGGGCGCCGCACTGGAGATGCTGCACACCTACTCGCTGATCCACGATGACCTGCCGGCGCTGGATAACGACGATTTGCGCCGCGGCCGTCCCACCAGCCACAAAGCCTTCGGCGAAGCGACGGCCATTCTTGCCGGAGATGCATTGCAGACTTACGCCTATGAGGTTCTGGCGAAGCTACAGTGTTCGGCCGAAGCGCGGGTAGCCATCATCGCCGAGATCGCGCATGCAACGGGCACGATCGAAGGCATGATCGGCGGCCAGGTGATGGACTTGGAGGCCGAGCACAAGCATCCTGACGCCCAGACCTTGGAGTACATCCACCGCTCGAAGACCGGCGCGCTCCTGACGGCTAGCGTCGTCACCGGCGGGATGTACGCCGAGCGCAACGTCCGAGCAGATTCAGAGCCTGCGCGACTTCGGCATGAATATCGGCTTGGCATTCCAGATCGTCGATGACGTGCTCGATGTCACGCAGACGTTCGGAGCAGTTGGGCAAGACTGCCGGCAAGGACACCGCGACCGAGAAGGCCACTTATCCATCGCTGTTCGGGATTGAGGCATCGTTAAAAAAGGCGGACGAGCTAACGGCCAAGGCCTCAGCCGCTCTGGACCGCTTCGGCGAAAGCGCGGCGACTATGCGCGAGATCGCCAAGTTCTTGGTGGAGCGGAAGAAGTAGATCGGGCCGTACCTCCTTCTATCCCAGCTTGGGGAGGGTCGCAATGAGCGACGTTACCATGTTGTCGCCGTCGAAGGCGACGGACCTGCGAGATTACCTCCGTGGATACCCGGATTGGCCTCTGCGTATCGACCTTCTCATCGACTTCGTCATGCATTCGCAGCTTATGGTGCCGCAGCCAGGTGTTCCCATCTTTGTCGAGCGCGACATCGAGCATTTCCACTGGAAGCGCGCGTTCGAGGACCTCATCAATGCCGGCGCGATTGCACTACCGAACGAGGGATTATCCGTCCGCAGAGGAAGAACGTGCATTGCTCGGAGTTGAGCTTTCCGGCAGACGGATTGGGGCTCCGCTGGACTTTGCGCTGACCATACGGCATGCGCTCCGACAGGAGATTCCCCTCAAATACCGCCCGAGCGACGTTGCTTTGCTGCAGCAAGGGGAAGACATCCTGAACGAGATTTACACGCAGTGGGGCTTCCGCGCGGATTCCAATGAGGCAACCGAAGCTGAATCAGCGGATCTATCGCGGATAGCGACTTGGCTGTTCCGGATTCAACTACCAAGGATCGTTGCCAAGCGTGACCAGGAAGCCGAGGACCAGCTCGTGACATACCTGGGATGGCAGCCGAATCAAGCAGTGTGGATACAGCCGGATGATTTGGCCAAACTGCTGAAGGATCGTGAGCCACTAGATCAATTCAGGACCCATGCGCAGGAGATCGCACGGCGCGGCTATGACGATCTACAAACTGCGGCATACGTTGCCGGTCAACGCTACGCGATGGAAAAAAGACTCAAGATTCTGGATGTGACATTTGAGGGCGCCGATCTTTTTCTCGAATTCGTTCCGGCTCCGATAAAAATCCTGGTTAAAATCGCAGCGAGGCTGCTTGGGACTAAGGAGGTCCGAAGCCCGTATCGATGGCTCCTGGCTACCTCCGAAGTCGACGCCAAGGCCCACTGAAACACGTTCGGCCAAACATCACTTGAGCCGGCAGCTACTAAATCGACTGCACCGGCACCATCAGCAGATCATCCACCAGTCCCACTTCCTTTTGCACGAACGGTTCGGCGAATTGGACACCGGCGAGCAAGCCGTAGTAAGCGGCCATAGCGGCGATGCGCTCGCGTATCTCGGCTTGTCTGGGAAACAGGCCGCTGCCTGCCTCCTGGTCCTGATACTGCGACTTGTAGGCCATCAGCGAGGCGAAACGCGTTTCGAATTGCGCGGAAATGTCGACGACGAACGTGGGCCGGACGTCGGCGTAGAGGCTGGCGTAGATGATTTTGAACGGTCGATGCGGCGGTGCGCCAAGGTCGAGCTTCGCCAATCCCGAAAGAAACGTGGCTTCGTAACCGAGCACTCCCGCTGTCGCGTGGTCAGGATGGCGCGCCTGCCAGTACGGCAGGATCAATACGCGCGGACGCAACTGCCGAATCACGCGCGCGACCTTCAGCTTGTTCTCGTAGGTGTTCTCGACGCGGCCATCTGGAATGTCCAGTGCCTGCCGCCATCCAACCTTTAGAATACGCGCCGCGTCTGCAGCTTCGCGCGCGCGATCTTCAACGGTACCGCGCGTCCCCATCTCGCCCTGCGTGAGGTCGAGGATCGGCGGTTCGATAGCCGCGCTCGGCCATCTTCAGCAGAGTCCCGCCGCAGGTCTGCTCAACATCATCGCGATGCGCCGCTATGGCCAGGATGTCGGCTTTGTAATCGTCTGCCATTCAACAATCGGAAAAGAACACCGCGCAGGTGAGTAACGCGAGTAACGGCTGTTTCAAACGAACTGAACGACGTCAATCCGAATTCGCGCCCTAGATTCTCAGCGCCACCGACACCCCATCTCGCAGCGGGATTATCGTGGTGTACCAGTCAGGTGATGAATACAGCAGGCGGTTCAGCTCGATTACGCCGTCAGTATTTCGATCGGTCGAGACTTTGGGCATGTCGGGATTGCCGGCAGCATACGCCACGCGCCCGCTCCACAGCGTATTGTCGGTGAGGAACAATCCGCCTTTACGCACGCAAGCCGCGGCCATGTTGAAGACCCGCGGGTAGTCGTGCTTGTCGACATCGCTGAATAAAATGTCGAACTGCTCTTTACGCTCGGACAGAAGTTCCAGCGCGTCTCCGGTATGAATTTCGATGCGATCAGCGACCCCAGCCTGCTGGAAGTAGCGACGAGCTTCATCGGCGTTCTTTCGGCTGCCGTCGGTGTAGTGCACCTTGCCACCTTCGCCTACCGCCTTCGCCCACCAAATGGTCGAATATCCAATGGCCGAGCCCATTTCGAAAACAGTTTTAGCGTTGATCAGCCTGGCATATTGATAGAACAGGCGCCCCACGGCAGGACCGACGATCGGGATATTACGTTCCTGCGCCTGCCGCTCCATCTCCTGCAGCACAGGCTCACGCGTCGGAAGCATGGCGTATAGATAATTTTCTACTGGATCGTAAGTGATATTGGGCATAAGCAATGAGCACTCGGAAATCAGCCATTGGCATTGTAGCTGGCACTCTTTCGTTTTGGCCAAATGCCAAGGGCCAAGTGCCAAATGCAGTTCTTACAGCGTCTGCCCCGGCTTCATTTCGATGATCTCGGGAGCCGCCGGACCCAGAAGCTTCTTTACTTCGCCGGGCTGTCCGGTCAGCATTGGGAAGGTGCCAAAGTGCATTGGGATCATCGTCTTTGGCTGAAGCAGTTTGCAGGCGTAAGCCGCCTCGCGTGGGCCCATGGTGAAATGATCACCGATGGGTAGCAGCGCGATCTCCGGCCCGTAGATCTCCCGAATGATCGCCATGTCGCCGAATACCGCCGTGTCACCCGCGTGGTAAAGCTTCACGCCGCCGGGCAGTTCAAGCACATAGCCGCAGGCCTCGCCGCCATAGACCATGGTCCCGTCGTCCTCCTGAATACCGCAGGAGTGCACCGCGTGCACCATCGTGATCTTGATGCCTGCCACCGTCTGCGTTCCACCCTTGTTCATCGGCGAGATCTGCCTGGCGCCTTTCTTCTGCAGCCACTGACACAGCTCGAAGATGCCGACGACCATCGGGTTGTGCTTCTTGACAATCTTCACGGCGTCGCCGATATGGTCTCCATGACCGTGGGTACAAAGCATAACGTCGCACTTCTTGACAGTTTTCTCGTCCTCGGGACAGAGCGGATTCTGCAGCCAAGGGTCGATGTAGACGACTGTTCCGTCGGCAGTCTCGATGCGGAAAGTAGCATGGCCGAGCCACGTCAGCCGGTTTCCTTGCAGGTTCATTGCTAGCCTCTTACGAATCGTATGTTCGGAGTTAGAGTTAAGAAATCGCAGCCGGGTTTGCGCCTCCGGCACGACGGCCGCCCAGCATTAAGCCGATCCAGCAGCTCACCGGCCAGCGTCAGCAGCCATGACAACCAGTACCAGTGCGGCCAGCCCTTGCTCCAGTTGGGAATACTAGCGGCAATTCCCATCACTTCCCCAATGATAAAGAACCACAGGACATGACGCGAAGGACGGCTCGGGGCAAAGCGGGCGCAGAACCATGCACACAAGATCGAGACAATGACAAACAATGCGGTGCTTGTGAGGAGCGCCTTGTTCGAGGGAATCTGTCCGCGGACAAAATCGCCCGGGAAAAGGCGCGTCAGCAGCGGGTCAGTTGCGATGACCAAAATGACCGAGAGCACATAACTAGCCAAGACCACAGCAATCGACTTGAGCATCGGTTACACCGTCCACGTACGGCACGCGCGAAAATCGTCTCTTGCGAATGCGATGCGCAGCAACCAGAATCGCTGAAAGACGCGTGGGATCTGTTTTTCCCACAGGTTCGAGCTGCCGTCGACAACCTGAACGGCTGATATCATTAACTGAAGAGCCGCGTAATGTCATCCGCCACTAAAGAGCCTTTAGTTTCGTCGACAATGGACTCCTACCTGCTAGAGGTAGCGGACGCGGTCAACACTACGCTCGACCTGAACACCCTGCTGCAGCGCGTGGCAGAGATGTTGAAGCGCTTCATCGACTATGAGATTTTCGCCATCCTGCTGCTGAACGAGAAAGACGCAGGAGCTGCGGATCCGCTTCCAGGTGGGACATCCACCGGAGGTGGCGGAACGCATACGCATTAAGGTCGGACAGGGCGTCACCGGACGTGCGGTTGAGCTCCGCGAGCCGGTGCTGGTAAACGACGTCGCCGCCGAGGCAGAACTTCATCAACTCCGCACCCGGCGTCCGTTCCGAGTTGGCGGTGCCGCTCATCGCCAAAAACAAAGTCATCGGCGTGATCGATGTAGAGGCCGATCAGCCAAACGCCTTCAGCGAAGAACATAAGCGGCTGCTCACGCTATTTGCGTCGCGCATCGCCGTTGGTATCGAAAATGCGCGGCTGTATACGCGAGTCGCCCGCCAGGCCCGGCAACTAACGCTGCTGACCGAGATCAGTCGCGAGCTGACGTCGATCCTGAACGTCGACCAGCTGTTGAAACGCATTGCCGACCTGCTGACCCGCATCATCGACTACCAGATGTTTTCGATTCTGCTGCTCGATCCCAGCGGAAGCGTCCTGCAACATCGCTTCTCGCTGCGCTTTAAGGAGAGCGTGCAACTGAAGCACGAAATCCCGCTGGGCGTGGGGCTCGTCGGCTACGCCGCGGAGCACGGCAAGCAGTACTGGTCCCCGACGTCAGTAAAGACCCGCGATACATCGAAGCTAATCCCGAGACGCGCTCGGAGCTGTGCATTCCGTTGATCTACAAGGACAAGGTCATCGGCGTGCTCGACATCGAGCACACTCGCCGCGGCTATTTCAACGAGGATCATGTGCGCATCATGGCGACGATGGCGGCGCAGGTGGCGATCGCCATCGAGAATGCGACGCTGTACGAGCGCATCGCCCGCCAGGAAAAGCGTCTGGAGCAGGACCTGGCGCTGGCACGCGAGCTGCAGTTCCGCCTGCTGCCGCAGAAGCTGCCGGTTTTGAAGAACGCCGAGGTGGCGTCACGCTTTGCTCCCGCCCGCCAGATCGGCGGCGATCTTTACGACTTCCTGAAGTACAGCGGTCAGCGGGGTGACGGCCATTGCGGTCGGCGACGTCAGCGGCAAGGGAGCGCCGGCGGCGATCTACGCCGCGCTGGTCAGCGGCATTGCGCGCTCGCATGCTAGCGAAGAGCCCAGCGCCGCCAGCATGCTGGAGGTAATCAATCTCTCGCTCGCTGAGCGGCCCATCGAAGGGCAGTACGTGTCGATGATCTACGCCATCTGGGACGACAACCAGCAGACGTTACAGCTGGCAAATTCTGGCCTGCCTCGGCCGCTCCATTGCCGTAACGGGAAGGTCGAGGAGATTCCGGCGACGGGCTTGCCCATCGGCTTGTTCAACAATGCGACCTACGACGAGCTGACCTTGCAAGGTAAGAAGGGCGATGTCTTTTTATTCATCAGCGACGGCATTCTCGATGCCACCAGTGCTAAAGGGCAGATGTTCGGCCGGCACAGGCTGGAAGAGATCGTGAAGGCAACTTCCGGTGGCAGCGCCGAGGATATTGTCGACGCCATCTTCACGGCTGTTTCCGATCACGCCGAAGGAGTCGAGGCTTTCGACGACCAGACCATCGTCGCCATCAAAGTGAAAGGACCTTCCCCTAAAAAGTGAAGCGACTGGTTCCGCAGCAGCGGCCGCCCGGTTTTGTCTATGGACGCACGAAGCGACTGTTCGGCAGTCCGGATCGTGAGCTGCACGCAGAGTCCGTGCCTCTGGCTCGGTTGGCGGAGCGTTTTGGCACGCCGCTGTATGTGTACTCAGCGACGACTATACGCGAGCGATATAGCCTCTTCGACAAGGCATTTCACAGCTGCGAGCACACCATCTGCTACTCGGTGAAGGCGAACTCGAATCTCTCGATTCTGCGACTACTGGCGCGCATGGGAGCAGGGTTCGATATCGTCTCCGGCGGCGAACTGCATCGCGTGATGACGCGCAGCGCGCAAAGCGACCAACAAAGTTGTCTTTTCCGGTGTAGGTAAGTTGGCGAACGAGATTGACGAAGGCGCTGCACGCGGGAATCCTGCTCTTCAACGTCGAGAGCGCCAGTGAACTGGAGTTGCTGGCCGCGCGTGCCATGCATCTTCGTAAGAAAGCCAGATTTGCAATCCGTATCAATCCCGATGTTGCGGCGAACACT
Source organism: uncultured Acidobacteriota bacterium (assembly GCA_963710845.1). Taxonomy (GTDB): domain Bacteria; phylum Acidobacteriota; class Terriglobia; order Acidiferrales; family UBA7541; genus Palsa-295. The sequence goes on from CAVQBU010000006.1 coordinate 54,787, forward strand.
CATCCCTACATCTCCACCGGCCTGCACGAGCACAAATTTGGCGTACCCTGGCGAGACGCCTCTGAACTTTATCGTCTCGGTTCGCGGCAGACTTACCTCCAGCCAAGCGGCATTAGCGTCCACATTGGCTCGCAGATAACAGACGCTGACCCCTTCCGGCAGGCGATGGAACGAGTGGTTTCGCTCGTGGGCTGGTTGCGGGCAGAGAAATTTGAGATCCGCTACGTGGACGCTGGGGGAGGGTTGGGCATTTCATACGACGATCCGGCAAGTATCGATTTCCCTCGCGAGGTGCAGCAATACTCGAAAGCGCTAACAAAACCCTTGAAGGGCATGGGGCTGCATCTGCTGCTGGAGCCGGGACGAGCGATCATCGCCACCGCCGGCGCGTTACTCACGCGCGTGATCTACCGCAAACGCAACGACGGTAAGCAATTCGTGGTAGTAGATGCGGCGATGAACGACCTGATTCGGCCATCTCTCTACGACGCCTATCACGAAATCGTGCCGGTGTGCTGTATAGTGGCGACGAGGCGGAGCCGGTGGACATTGTGGGCCCGGTTTGCGAGAGCGGCGACTTCTTCGCGCGCGACCGCAAGATAGCCGGTCTGGCCGAAGGAGATCTCTTGGCAATTTTCGATGCTGGGGCCTATGGTATGTCGTTGGCGTCGAACTACAATTCCCGTCCTCGAGCCGCCGAGGTGCTGGTAGATGGCAAAGGTGTGAAGTTGATTCGGAGGCGGGAAACGGTAAAGGACCTCCTGTCGCCGGAGCAGATGTAAGGCCTATGCGCCAGCCGAGAAGCTCGGGAGCGTGTTGTCGAGTTCCGGTTGCGGTATTGGTGTCGCGACAGCTGTTTGCAGGAACGTGTCGTCCCGAGCGCGATGTGTCCACTGAGGCTGGCGATCGCAGCCAAGGAGTCGCTATAGCCGGCGGAATGCAGAACGTTCTCGGGGATGGAAACCTCGATTCCGCTGAGGATGGCCCCGAAAAGCGATCCTGTCGAGCAATGAAAATCTCGACCACCCGTCCACGTTCCTTCCTGAACAACCTTAAGCTGTAAATCCCCAAATTTGCGGATTGCGTTTGCCGCGAAGTTGTCCTATGCTCACACTCCACTGGGAGAGCCCATGCAACCAAAACGATCTGACGCAGCCACTTCCACAAGTGTTTGCCTCTGGTGTTATTCCCAATACTTAACAAACTCAAGCCGGGCTCGTGATGGCCACACGTTCTGCTGCAAAAAGTGCGAGTACGAAGCGCGCTACTGGCTGCAGGAAACCGTGAAGTCCGCCGGCGAATAAACCACGGCGCGGCATCCGGCCGCGCCTTCACCCTTGCCAAGTAAATCCGCATTTATCCGTATGAATTCCGGCATTAGAATCGCGCGCGGAATCCTGCTCCATCGCAGCGTTGACCGTCCGGAACCGTCTTTGCCAGGTATCATTGGCAAGCCAGGCACGCCCAGGTCTGCTACTTAAGGGGATGACTCCTTTGTTGCATCGTGCTGCAACCTGCAGGGGATGATGAGGCGGCGAGAGCGGAGTTAGGCTGCTTCTGAGAGAAACAATCAGGCTGATCGTACAAGGTCTTCTGCTCTCAGTGAGGTTTCTATATGTGGCAACGTGAATGCCCGATTTGCAAACGCAAGCTTCACAAACCGAACCCATGGGACATCCTGTGCTGCTTCTGTGGATGGATCTGGCGTTAGCGCAAGTCGATGGTAACTGACTTCCGACAGACCCACGGTTCGACCTGGATAGTCTCAGGTTTCAAACCACGGGTGCGAGGTGGAACCGCCGCAGCATGGACAGAACAGTTTTCTTAGTTGCCCTAACCTGTTGCGCTTCTCGCTTCGGAACATCACCTACCCGCCCTCACCGCGCCACCGAGTTCCCGCAACAACGTGAGCGTATCCTCCCAGCCAATGCAGGCGTCCGTGATGCTCTGTCCGTAGACCGGCGATTTGCCCGGCACCAGCTTCTGCGCTCCCTCGACCAAATTGCTCTCCAGCATCACGCCGATGATGTTGCGATTGCCCGCCTCGATCTGCGCTGCGATGTCGCGGCACACAGTCGACTGGCGCCGAAAGTCTTTACCACTATTGGCATGACTGCAATCAATCATCACTCGCGGTGGCAGTGCGGCTGCCTGTAGTTGCACGCAAGTGTCTGCAACCGTGTCGGCCGTATAGTTGACCATGTTTCGTCCACCGCGCAGGATCACGTGGCACTCCGGATTGCCGGTCGTTACAAAAATCGCCGATTGGCCATGCTTGGTGTGGCCTAGAAACGTGTGCGGATGCGCCGCGGACAGCACTGCCTCGATAGCAATCTGCACGTCGCCGGAGGTAGCGTTCTTGAATCCCACCGGGCACGACAGGCCCGAGACGAGCTGGCGATGTACCTGGCTCTCCGTGGTGCGAGCGCCAATCGCTCCCCAGCTCACCAAGCCCGCCAGGTATTGCGGCGTGATCATGTCGAGGAACTCGGTGCCGGCGGGAACCCCCATCTCGGCCAGGTCGAGCAGCAGGCGCCGCGCCAGGCGCAGACCGTCGTTGATCTTGTAGGACTGGTCGAGATGCGGGTCGTTAATCAGCCCTTTCCATCCAACCGTGGTGCGAGGCTTCTCGAAGTAGACGCGCATGACGATCCGCAGGTCATCCGAGAGCTCGGAGGTGGCGTCTTTTAGGCGCGAGGCATACTCACGGGCCGCGTCGATGTCGTGAACCGAACAAGGTCCAGTTACGACGATCAGGCGGCGATCGCGTCCGGCGAGTATCGCGGAAATCTCATCGCGCGCCTGCAGCACGGTCGCTGCAGCGGTTCGGGTGGTAGGCATCTCCTCCTCAAGAAACACCGGGGGAAGGACCACCTTAGTCCACTTGATGCGTAGGTTTTCTGTGGGATGAAGCAGGTTGGTTGGCTGGTCAGTCACGGTGAACTTTATTTTACGGGAAGAGAGTGTTCTCCGTGGTGAACCCGCTCCCTACGCTAGCAGCGCCGCCGATCCGCCGACCCACTCCAGATTCCGGTTGTGATCGACACCCATCATGATGCCGCGGCCCATGCGCAGCAGGGGCAGCACCGGCGTGAGCTCGCCGCCTTCGGGCCAGACATACATGATGCGGATTTCCGTCTGCGTCGGTCCGTGCGGCGTCTCGATCACCGGTTCGAATCGCAGCCGCTCCTGCAAGCATGTAGTGGTGGCGCTGCTCTGCGGGAATGGCATCGACATCTGCCTGGGTGGGATCGAACTTGATGCCCACGCCCGCAAAGGAATATAGCGGCTTCAAGCACATAATTCTCGTTGTCTGCGGGGAACGTGCTGGCATCTGGTCGAGCAGCCACGTCTTCGGCACACACTTATGCTTGAGATAGGGAATCGAAAACTTGCTGATGCGGTAATACCAGTTCGGGATGGCCGGCCCATTCCACATCGAGCGTCGTCGCGAAAGTCGAACGGCAGCTCGATGTTTTTGCGCTCCAGTTCGTCCACGATGCAGCGGTTGTAGATGCGGCGCACCGGAATTTCGCGGCCGTCCTTTTCGTAGAACAGCCTATTGCCGCGCTTCTTCAGCTTGAGGATGTCGACGATGGCGATCCCCAGCTCGCGCTGCGTGATCAGAAAATCGCAGAGCGTCTTTTGCTTCTCCGGATCGATCTCCAGCAAGATCACATTCTCAGGATCGTGGCCGGCCGACGATCAGCTCCCGCATCAGTTGCAGATAGCTGTCGTGATCGTAGCCGCTCGAGATAGATCCCCAGGTCGCGCGGGCAGTCCGTACGACTCAATGTACTGCTGCGCCAGCACCGGCTGATAGCCGTAGAGGGAAGGGAAGGCCTGCAGCTCGACCAGCTTGGGCTCCAGCTCACCCTGACGCTTCCGCACCAGGCCGAAGTCGACTTGCAGGAACATGGGCGCGGCGACTCGTTGGGAACGTTATATTGCGGCGGAACGGTGACGTCGGAGAGCGCGGCGATATTCCGGATTGTTCACCAGTTGCAGAACCAGTCGCGGCCATACTCCGCCATCTGATCGAGCAGGGCTTTAGGGAAGAAGCAGGGTGTCTCGGAGACGCGAAATGCAATGGGCGTGCCGCTGCGCTGGCCTCTAAGCTCTCGAGAAACTCGCTGGTACTTCTCCGGGCGAAAGTTGCGGTTGAAGGCCTCGCGGAGAGCGGGGATCATGGTCAGTCCTCGATCAGGAAGCGGCCCTTCTCCATGATCTGCCGCCCGTCTACCCAGATATCGAACTTGCGTGCCAACCACGTCGATGTGCGTGCCGGAGAACCATTTGGCTCCGGTGTGCTCGCCGTATGGATTGCCAAAGGCGATGTGGATGCCGGGGAACTTCTCGTCCTGCAGGATCTGGCCGATCACGTTGGTCAATTCAATGTTGGTGCCGATGGCAAACTCGCCCACGCGGTCACTGTTTTCGTCGGTGTGGGTGTACGCCCAGAAATCCTGCTCCAGCGCCTTGTTCTCGCTGAAGACTTCGGTGATGCGGTTGTTCTGCATGCGGATGGTCAACGGTTGATGCTCCAGATCGCCGTATTTGTCGCAGAGATAGTCGCCGACCACGCCGTCGACTACGTACACACCGTTCACTTCGCCCGGCGAGGTAAAGATTTCGCCGCCGGGCAGATTGCCCCATTTGTCGCGGCTGATGATGCCGCTGGTCTTGATCCAGCGATAGTTCGGGGTTGAGCGTGCCGGTGAAGTCGCAGCCGGCGGCGGTTTTGCCGGTGAATCTCCTTGGCGTTGCTGACGATCTCCATCACTTTGCTGCTGAGCGCGTCGACGCGGTTGAAGTCGGCGCGCATGCCTTCCAGCATGATCTGGCGATTGATGTTCACCATGTGCGCGTGGCGCATGCGCCGGCGGTTGACGATGGCTGTCATCTCCATGCGCGACTTCAGCTCGTTGGTCTGCACCCGCACGGCGAAGATGCTCACGTCGCTGGTCTCCATGTCTTCCGCGATCTCGTGGGGCAAACCAGCCAGCGGGCGCGGCGCCAGATCTTCCAGCACGAACGCCTTGAAGGCGCAGCCAACTTTGATCAGTTCCTGCGCGATGCTGGCGGCGATTTCCCGGCACGCGTTGTCGGTGATCAGCGTGACTTTTTCCGAGGGCTGAATACGCAGGCAGGTGTTCACGGCGTTGTAGGCGCCGGGCGAGAACTCGGGATCGAACGATCCTGGTGATATCGGTTAGAACGGGTTGGGCCAAGCAACTCCCTTTCAAGAGAGAAGTCGGCATTCAGTGATTGTCATCCCGAAAGCCCTTCAGTCGACGAGGGATCTGCGTTCGTGTGGTTGTGGCCTCGCAAAAGCAGCCCCGTGTCTAAAGCTTCATGAGGACAATTCGCTCAATCGTTGTGCGAACTGCATCGCTGAAACAAGTTTACTTTCGTGCCGCGTCTCCTGCATCACGCCGACACGGGTCTCCGCCACGATGTAGTCGACTACCTTCTTCAGATCGCCTGTTTCTTCGTAGACCTTGAGCTGCCGGTCGGCGCCCGTGCCCATCTCTGAGCATTTCGTGGATGTAGGCGATGTCCTGCTCGCAGCCAAGCTCTTTCGCGGCATCGTCGAAATAAGGTCGATGTATTCGATCATCAGGTCGCGCATCGGCACCTCTTCTTCCCTGCCAAAGTCGATCAACTTGCCATCGATGCCATAGCGGGCGGCGCGAAATTTGTTTTCCATAATGAGTGCGCGTCCATAGATGCGATAGCTCTTGTTGCTTGCATGCAGGTCGTAGAGCATCCCCACGGTGGCCTGGATCAGCGCGGCAATCGCCATGGTTTCATCCAGCCGCATCGGTATGTCGCAGACCCGGACCTCGAGGGTGTTGAAGAACGGATGAGGGCGAATGTCCCACCAGACCTTCTTGCCGTTGTCGACGCAATTGGTCTTGACCAGCAGGTTGATAAACGTCTCGTATTCCGCCCAGTTGGCATAGACGTCGGGAATGTTGGTGCGCGGGAAGCGCTCGAAAACCTTCGACCGATACGACTTGAAGCCCGTCTTCATGCCCATCCCAGAAGGGCGAGTTCGACGAGAGCGCCAGAATGTGCGGCAGGAAGTAGCGCATCGAGTTCATGATGTGGATCGCGGTATTGCGGTCCTCGATGCCGACGTGGATATGTAACCCGAAGACCAGATTGGCGCGCGCGACCAGCTGCAAGTCTTCCACCACCTGCTTGTAGCGATCGTCGGGGTAGATCTCCTGCTCTTCCAGTCGGCGAAAGGATGGGTGCTGGCCGCGGCCAGCCACATGCCGCTTTCGCTGGTCAGCGTGATCATCTGCCGCCGCAAATCGAGAATGTCTTCGCGCGCTTCCTGAATATCGCGGCAAACCTTGGTGCCGACTTCGACCACCGACTGGTGAAGTTCAGGCTTGGCGCGATCCATGGTGGCAAGCTTGGCCTTAGGAAGAATTTCGGACTGGATGTGGGAACGAAGATCGCGCGTTTCCGGATCGATCGTCTGATACTCCTCTTCGATGCCAATGCTGAAACTGGGACGGTTCATCCGTGTACCTCCTGGCTGCGCTCTGCCTGGCGTTGTTTGACCGTTCTGTCGGAGGCGGCTCGAGGCGAACCGCCCAGAAAGGCGCTCCAGCGATATTCAGAAACCATTCCGGTATGTTTCCTGGCCTTCTCCATGGCGAGCTCCGCTACCTCGTTCACGATCCAGTCGAAGTTCGCCTGGCCGACGGAGTGTATATCCGCATCGGGAGCTGGATTCATAAAGTCGATCGCGTAAGGGATACCGTCTTCGCAGGCAAATTCCACCGTGTTCAGGTCGTAGCCCAGGGCGCGGCACAGCGTCAGGCAGTCGCGCTCGACCCGCTCCAGGAGCTTGGGGTCAACGGCGCGGGATTCTTTACATAGCGCTCGTGAAAAGGCAGCGAAGGGTCGTACTGCATGATGTGAACCTTCTGCTGGCCGACACAGTAGCAGCGAAAATATTCTTTGAAGTTCACCGCCGCGTCTGCAGAGTCATGCAGAGATCGCGCGTCTGGTCGTAGGCATGGAAGAACTCGCCGGGCGAATTGACCTTGTACACATCTTTCCAGCCGCCGCCGTCGAAGGGCTTGAGGAATGCGGGAAAGCCCACGTAGCTGAAGATGCTGTCCCAGGGCAGGGGATATTCGAGGTTGCGCATGGAGCGGTCGGTGGTGCCGGGCGGGTGGTGTTTGTGGGGCAGCAGCACGGTCTTGGGGATGGCTACACCGAGCTTGGTGCCAAGCGCGAAGTTGAAGAACTTGTCGTCGGCGCTCCACCAGAAGGGGTTGTTGATGATGATCGATCCGGAAAGCGCCGCGTTCTTCAGGTAGCCGCGATAGAAGGGGATGTCGTGGGAGATGCGATCGATGATGACGTGGTAGGGAGAGGGCTCCGCCATGCGTACTTCGCCAATGACGGCCAACTCGGCCTGCACGTCGGGATCGTGGAAGGAGTTGATTTTGTCGACCAACGCGGGCGGGAAGGTCGACTCCATCCCGAAGATGATTCCGATTTTCTTCACGGCGGCTCCTATAGCTGATCGAGCGAGACAGGTCCTTGCCTGTTTCGGCTCGCTATGTAATGTGGGAATGCCCGGAAACGCGCGACAGGGCGCAAATAACAGACTTAGAACATTGTAGAAGAAAGCGGGAGGAGTGAGTAGAGGGAACGGGGACCGACGAATGAGCGGCCAGCCGACTATCGGTCATCCTTTCCGGTCAATGCAGGTAATCCACCTGCAGCGGCTCGGAGAACCTGGTACTGGCATCGATTCCGGCCTGCTTCAAATCGCGCATGGTTTCTTGGTTGGGATCGATCAGTGCCGATTGCGCGCGATGCAGTGACATATCGTCGACTGTCCAAATCTGCATGGGATGGTACTGAGAGAGATTCACCTCGAGTCGCTGGTGCTGATATGGATCGCGCTGTCCCTTCGCCTGACGGTTAAAATCCGAAGGCAACAGCAGCACGACTTGCTCAGGATGCGCTGAATATTGCAGGGCCTCGAGGAATAGCAGCGGCCCGGAAAAAACGTAATAGCGCTTTCCTTCCAGATGCAAGGAATCTTCGACGGCCAGAAACGGACGTATCCCCGTAGCTTCGACCCTGTCAGGATGACGCACCGTGGTCAGTTGCTGTCCCACGCCCCACCCAGCCAGCAGCACGAAGACTCCCATGGAAACCTGCGTCGCACGCCGGAAATGCCGCCACAGCAAAACCGCAAACGCTACCGCGACGCCAGGCAGCACGCCGATAAAGTAGCGGCTATAGAAAGCATTCGTTTTCATGGAAACCACAAAGGCCGCGAACGGAATGGCAAGACAGAGCCATCCGATCACCTCTGCAGATGGCATCGGCTCCAGGATGATTTCCTTTTCCTCATCGCTGCGCGAGAGCACAATCCAGATCATGATGAGCGATAACAGGAACAGGCCATCAGGGAAGATCTGCGAAAAGATCGCCCGCAACTCAGGGAATGACGGCCGATTCCAATAGCCGCCTGCAAACTTGCGCGAGAACGACAGAATCAACGGCGAAAGAATGACAACCGGTGCGACGCCACCAATGATGCCGGCAAGAATCTTCAGCGACGGACGCTGACCCGGCTTCCAATGCAACAGTTCCCACAACACAAATGGCAGCAGGCACATGCCAAAGTAGTAGTGAAAGCACTCTCCCGCGAAGAAGGTCACGCCGAAAAGGACTGCCTGCGTCGTCCGGCTCAAGCTTTCATTGGTCCACGCCCACAGTGCCAGTGCGGCGAACATGAAGTAAATGCCATAAGAGCGCGCCTCATAGCCGTAGTAGGGAAGGAACGAGCAAGTGGCGACCGAGAGGGCTATCAATCCATGGAGGCCGTCGGTCAGCCGACGCGCACAGTCGAAGATCACGAGTAGTCCAACAGCCACCGCAAGCATCGATGGAACGCGCGCTGCGATATCGCCGGGACCGAAAAGCGAATCAAATAGCCGCACGACCATGTAATAGGTCGGAGGCAAGGCATCGACGCCATTGCCAAGAGCAGTCCAAATGGTGCTTACATGTGGCAGGCGCGCGATGTACAGCGTGAACAACTCGTCGAACCAGAAGACCCGATGGGTCGCAATTTGGATACTGGTGACGAAATAGAAAACTGCGAGCAGTCCCGCTACGAGGTAAGTCCAAAGAGCAGCTGTGCCAGTGGGGCGCTCTGTTTCAGTCGCAGTAGCGCCAGGCATTGGTTCCTTAACCGAAATCTGCATGTCCCCTCTCGTGCCGGAGACGCACAAGCTTCGAAGGGGCTTGCTGCGGATGCTTCGAGTGCGCTTCCGGCGCGGATGAATCGCTGACGAGCTCTGGTTTGTGAGTATGACAGGATTTCAGCGAATCGCAAATGAGTCCGATGCCTTAGAGCAGTGATAGTTGACGATTGGTAGAATGTCAGTCGTCTATGGAGAAGGTTGATGTCGCGCCGCGCCAACAAGGTTCACCCGCCTCCGCTCGCCCGCGGTCGCGTCCGTTATGGCGCCGGTACTGGGATTTCCTCGCCGTTGTCCTGCTGGTCCTGGGATCGTTTCCCACCGTGTGGTTGTCACATCGCACGGTCACCCTTGTTCCCAACCTCGGCCTGATCGACGACAACTGGCACCTCGACGCTACCTTTAAAGCTTTGCGCGGTATCTGGATTGGCCGCGACGTAGCTTTCACCCACGGACCCATCTACCAGTGGCTTTCATCCATCCCTGCGCGCACGATGCCGCTCTCCTTCGGAGGACTGTACGCGACCTGGAACATCCTTCCCGTGTGGTGCGCCTTCCTGTTCCTGTATCTTGCACTGCGGCTTCTGCTGCCCGAGCAACCGCCGTGGAAGCGCTTTGTGCTGGTTCTTCTGCTCGCCGCGTTTTGGGAAACCTCGCTGCGCAGCACCTTGCCGGTGCTGTTATTCGCCGTATTTCTGCGTGGTTGGTACGCGATACAAGCGGGGCGATTACGCAGCGTTTTTGCGGGAATTGGCTCAGCGGTACTGGTTGCTCTCGCGTTTCTTGTAGGAGGCGATACCGGCACATATGCGACCGCGGCCTGGTTCATCTGCTTCGCCGCCATGGCGTTTGAAACTAGATATCACCACTTCAGCAGGCAGCTTGTCATCGGGTTGATCTCGTTCATTGCTGCGTTCGCCGTCATGGCAGTGGTCGTAAACGCGTTCATGGCGCTGCCCTTCGATTTCAAGTTCTGGAAAGAGTCGCTTGCACAAGTTTCGGTATATCGCTGGGCCACGCCGGCAGCCATGACCGACCAGGGGGCAACTCATCTGTGCGTAGCGCTCCTGATTGCAGCTCTGGTTTTCGGATATCGCGCCATCACGCGTCGCCGGGAGCGCCCGAAGATCACCGAGCGCACGGGCTTTCTGCTGGGAGGATTTCTCTTCGGTCTCGCCGTGATGCAAAGCTCGCTGGTACGTTCCGATATCGGGCACGTGATCATCGGCGAGTTCGCGATGACCTTGTTCACGTGCGTCATTCTGTTTTCGTTCGAGGGAGCAGCCTCGGTGATGGGCCTGTTTATAGCCGTCGGCGCGTCAATGCTATTCTCGCATCCGATCTTCCGGCCATCCAGTGTGTTGCGGCTTTATGGGGAGTTACGGGAGCCGGTGACTGCGTGCCCAGCGGGTTACAACGAATTTGAGCAGGCCTGTTATGTCGAGCCGCTGACGCCCCAAATGTTGACCGCCGGCAGCAAATTTCTGCAGCAGCATAGCTCGGCCAATGACTTCATCTTCGTTTTTCCCTATCAAACGATGTTCGGCCTCGCCTCGCGGCGCAATGTGGCTGGCGGACTAATGCAGGCTTATACGGCGAGCGGTCCCGAGCTGATGCGCATCGAGATGTCGGGGCTGAATGGCAGGTCGATCCCGGCAGCGTTGTATCTGCCTGACGCCGATTTGGGTCATTGGTCGAAGGAAGAGACACAGTCCTGGTCGAGGAACTATCTCAGCATTCCCGTTGACGGTATACCGAACTTCACCCGCATCCCAGAAGTGTGGTTCTGGATGGTGCGACACTACCACACGGCGGAATCGTTGATGCCTGGTATTGTGGGCCTCGAGCGCGATGATTCACGCGCTGACCGCATTGCAATGCAGGCTCAACCGCTGGGTCTGCCGCAAAAGACATACGCAATCGAGGAGCGCGATTCCACGACGAATATCGGTACCCCAAATTGGCCCGCTGGGTACGACTTCCTGCGCTTGCGGCTTAAAGTGCATTACCCGTTGTGGTGGAAGCTGCGGAAGCCGGAACGCCTTCAACTGGAGATTACGCGTGCCGACGGATCACGGGATGTGCAATGGATGGTGCTGCCGCCGGATACCTCATCGGAAGTCTGGTTTTACCCATGGAACGCTCCTGATCTGGCCGCATACTTTAACCCCGATCCAACCCAGTGGCGGCCAGGTTCACGTTCGGCGATCGTGGGTCTGCGATTGATAGCCACGCCTCTCGACTGGGTTTCGCAGCAGCCCGAGGCAATTACCATCGAGGGCGCCGACGCGGTGCGACTGGTGAATGGGCTCACAGCCTGGGATCCAAAGCGCCCCGCCGTCATCCGCACCGAAACCGTGATTGTGATAACGACGAATAATATCTACGAGTACCCAACCGAATCTTTACTTCTGCTCCAGCGTGACATTGCCAGTGCCTACCGTTGCAGTCTGAATCCGTAAGGGCATCTTGAACGTGCTGGTCATGCCCACATTCGGGTATTTGGGTGTGATGTACCGCTGCACAAAGAAGTCGAGCGCCCACTGGGGTACCGCAACGTTGTCGAGTTCGACCGTCTGCACCTTGATGCTTGCAATGCCGTTTACTCCGGCAGCTTCGGCAATGACATGGATATCGTGCGAGCCGCTGAAGAGGTCGTATAGCGGATTGCTCTTGTTGCGCCCCCGCATGATCTCCTCAAAATCGACGTGAGCATGGCCGTCTATGATCCCGGGACGAGAAGTCAAGTGAACGTCGCTCACGCCGGTGGGTAGCTTGATTCCGCCCTCGCTGAAATATGCGTTGACTTCGGGTTCGGTGAGAACGACGGGCTTAGGATTGGGATGAGGCCTGGCGGCATTGAGTTTGAGATATCCCAGTTTCTGCGTGAGCGACCGATAGTTCGCACTGTGCGCGACATCAGCTTGGAGGACGTTCAAGCTGGCAGCCGCCAGCCCGACGATCAGAATTAACAGAGTGCCGAGCGGCCTTCTGAACCTCATCTCAGCGCCGCCTCGGCGGCAGGAGCCGCGACCGACTGGACTGTTGGTTTGTCCAGCGTTCCAGAAACAGAGTAGGATGTTCCACCGGCGCGTACCAGCTTCATGTTCAAATTCCGGTCGGTCCCTGCGGTGCCAGTCACCGCGTACTTCGTCCCATTGGATTGCATTCTGCCATCCGTCATAGTGAACGTCCCGTCCTGCAGCGCCACCTTCCCGGCGAAGCTGGAGAAAGCCATTGGAGCGCCTCGGCCATCGAGAACCAGATGGCGAAGTGTCCCATTGCTCCAATGGAAATCAGAGGTGCCGCTGGCCGAAGTCAGAATGTTGGCAACGGTCATACCCGATAGCGACACGCTATATTCCGCGTCGAGATTTCCCGTCGCCCAGCTATCGTGCATAAGCGATGCCACCTGCGACATCGAGACCTTGCTTACGACACCGTTGCCCATGAATCGCGGTGGCGAGACCGTGAAATCGGCGAGCCAGGAACCGTCCTGATGGCCTCCCAACAGGTCGCCTCTCAGTTCGTGAATACGCAGCTTGCCCGAGGAGAGCTCCAGCGACCCGTTTACGTTGTTTGCAGTGACATCACCCAAACCGAAATGCGCCACTGAGAATCGCCCCTGCGCCCGCAGCTTCAAGAGCGCGTCTTCATGCCGTTTTCCGATGTCTAAGAGGTGGTACCAGGGTTGGCGGCTGAAGACGGGGTTCAGCAGTTGGTTGAGCCTTGCCAGCGATGTCTCTTGTGTTCGCAAGTCGAATTGCAGGACGCAGTTTTCAGGACCCGTGCAGTGGACTGGGAAGTTGGCTGAACCGTTGAACTGTCCGCCCTTGCTGAAGCCGGCGGAGAATGCTGTGATGTCGATTTGCTGGTTCTGTAGGGTCACCGACGCCGTATCAACGAGTAAAGGCTCAGAGACGCCCTGTAGCTCAGCGGTCGCCGTGCTGACCTGCAGCTTGCCGGATGGATAAGGCTCAGCAAAGCCCATCCACGAGCCCGCAACCTGCAAATCCATTTGGGCCGAGCCTTCTAATCCGATGCCCGGTGTGCCTACGCCGATCGCCTGTGCGAGGCTGACCAGACGTCCGATTTCTGCTTCGCCGGTTACGTGAAGGTTGTAGTGGTCCTGCGTGAACTCAACGCTGGCAGTCGCAGGAGATGCCGCGCCTAACGGAACGGGGAACGGCCTGACGACGAGCTTGAAACCGGCGTTCGTGACCGGCGGAGGGACGTGATGTCCTGGGCTTTTGCGATTGGCAGGTTTTGACGGCTCGTCGCTTGGCACCGCGAATTGCACCTCGCCGAGTTGAAGGTCTTGTTTCAGCACATTCGCGTGCAATGCCAGTGCGGTAGCTTGGCCGCCTCCCGACCACTTAGGGGCCGTTGCAGCAGACTTACGAACTGTGAATGCGCCCTCGATTTCGCCCGAGGCGGTAAGGTCAGGCGGCAGATCTTTCTTTGCATGCCGTGCAAAGGCTACTACGCGCTCAGCTGGTATTTGCTCACCGGAGATGTCCAGGTCATAACCGCCGGCTCCCCAATTCTGGGCATCCCCGCGGATGCGCACGATCCCTGATCCGATTGGTGATTCGCAGCGGACGTCATAGAGCGAGTCGCCGCTCGACGAGTATGTTCCTGTGCAATGCGTGCGCAGCCGGAGAGCTTCGCCGGCGGCGATGTCATAGCGCCGAAAATCTGTTACCTGTCCATCCAGGGTCACAGCCGCTGAAGCCGGCGTTCCGGTCAGCACGGCGCTGCCACGAACGGTGCCGCGCCAACCGCGGTCACGGCCGTAGATCAGCTTGGTTAGCTGCCCGAGCGGACCGTCTCTGTAATTAAGCTTCAGATATACGGGCGTGTCGCGCACATTGGAAGCCCGTTGCAAGCGGCCTTCCAGAGTAAGTGTGCCGGTGTCGTTAATGTTCACGTCCGTTCGAACCGGCCTCGCTTCAATTCGAATGCCCCATTGGCTTTCCGATTCCAGCCACAGTGCGAAGTCCGCGTCCGTGAACGCGAAAGCCTTCTTCACCTCGCCTAATTTGAAGTTGATGCGGCCACTGGAAGCTTCGACGTAAGGGAAGCGTGGCCGAGCTTCGGGGCGTGGCTTGCTTGTCGGAGCCGGGTTGGTCTGCGACGCCCGCTCCACCAGTTCTTCGATATTCCAGCGGCCGTCACTGCGGCGTACGAGATTCAGGCTGGGATTGTCTAGATCGAGCGTGCCGATCTCCAGGCGGCCTCGCCACAGCGAAGTCAGGCGTAAATAGGCAGTGACTGTATCTGCCCGCAGCATCGGCTCGGCGCCATAGCTCGGATCGTCGGCGGCTACGAAGTTATAGAGGACGACGCCTGGCCGTGGCAGCAGTTTGAGTTCGATATTCGAGACTGCGACTTCGCGCCCGAGAGCCCGACTAATCGCGCCCGCTACGCGTCCGCGGTATCGGTTCACATTGATGAAAGGAGGCAAGACCAACGCCAGCACGATGGCCAGCATGATCATCCACATCGACCGCCGTGACGTACGGCGCCGCATCAGTGCACCACGTGGAACATCCGGGACCAGCGAGTCTGGCCGAAGAAGTGGAAGATGATGTTGAACAGCCAGCTGATCCGGTCGCCGATACTCTGCCGTTCGTACTCATCACGAGGAGTAACGAAGGACCAGTAGATAAACATCGGCCGACCGATCACATTTTCGAAGGGCACAAAACCCCAGTAGCGGCTATCGAGACTCACGTCGCGGTTGTCGCCCATGGCGAAAACACTGTTGGGCGGAACAACAAGATCTCCGTCCTTGGTGAAATTGGGCAGCTCGGCACGCCACTCGGGAGTGACTTCCTCATATGGTCCCGGCGGCACGGCGGGGAAGTTGTCGCGGTAAGGGACAAAGCCGCCCTGGCGAATTACGTAGGGCTCGTTCAGCTTCTCGCCGTTCCGATAGACGGCGCCGTCCTCCAGGTGAATGCGATCGCCAGGAAGGCCGATCACACGCTTCACTACGTACAACCCCGGCTCAGCAGGATGCAGGAAGACGAAGACGTCGCCGTGCCGCGGCGTGCGATAGGGAATCAGCTTGCCAATCCACTTGGTCGCCGGAGCCAGCAGGACGCGATCCACGAAAACGTGATCGCCGATCAGCAGCGTGTTTTCCATCGAGCTGGATGGAATGGTGAATGCCTGCAGCGTGAAGGTGATGATGAAAAGTCCTGTCACCAGCACGATAGCAATGGAAGCAATGAACTCGGGAGTGGTCTCCTTGGGCTTCTCGGGTTTCTGCGGCTTTGCCGCTGCCGCCTTTACTGGCGCGGCCTTCACAAGTTTCTTGGTAGCAGCCAAATGTGTTTTTCCTCGAGATCGTGCTTCGTCTGCACTCCAAGCTAGAGTAGCCTGAATCCGTTCGAGCGCAGTATTTCTACTGCGGAATGCGCAACATACGGTGCCAGCGCAGACTGTCCAACAGTTGAGTCACATTAAATGTCAGATTGGCAAGTTTACCAGATGGCGGAGCTGGGCTCATCACCGCATCGGGGCGGTCCATCGACCAGTAAATAACCAAGGGACGGCCCTCAATATTTTCGCGAGGAACGAAGCCCCAATACCGCGAATCATAGCTGTCATCACGATTGTCGCCGAGCACGAAATAACAATTCTCAGGCACGATTAGCTGGTCGTTCTCGGTCAGCTTCTCGACTTCGCCGAACCATTTGCCCGTATCGGAGTTCCTGTCGCCCTGGAAGTGGACAGCCGGAAAATTATCGCGGTAGGGGTTAGGCCACCCGGGGTTGAATGTAGCGTAAGCGTCGTCCTGGCGCACTCCGTTGACATAGACGTGTTTGTCGACCAAACGTATACGATCACCGGGAGTGGCGATGACTCGTTTCACAAAGTGCTGGTGCGGGTTTACGGGATAACGGAAAACGATAATGTCCTGGCGGCGTATGGAGCGGTACGGCATGAGCCAGTTCCAAAAGTTAGAATGGCCGTAATGCGATTTATCGACGAGCAGGTAATCGCCGACAAGTAAAGTCTTCTCCATCGATTCCGATGGTATCTGGAAAGCTTGTAGGACGAAGGTGATCACAAAGACCGCGATAACGATGGTGCCGGCGAGCGACTGCAGCGCGTAGAGGCCGCCTTTTTCACGTACCGGCGCTGATGGGGACTCCTGCTGTGTAAGTTCGCCAGGTTGCTCTGGGACGTCTACTTCACTCATGACTGCTCGGAGCTCTCCGGACCTTCAGGGGTGCTTTCTACTGCGGAAGGGCTCTCTAACGATTGTAGACGTTCCCATGCCAAACGTGCGGCTGCCTGCTCGGCGGCTTTCTTGGTGCTGCCCTGGCTGCGGCAAATAAAGCTAACTGCGCCGTTGGGAGAGGCAGGAACGTGGGCCTCAATAGTGAACATTTTTCGATGATCAGGACCCTCCTCCTTCACCATGATGTACCGTGCCGGCGGGCGTCCGCTGGCATGCACCACCTCCTGCAAAGCCGATTTGTAGTCCATAACAGGCAGGGTTCCGCCGCCCTGCTGGTGTACTTCGGCTAGCTCGGGCTCAAGGATGCGGGAAAGAATGAAGGAATGAACCGCAGCCTGACCAGCGTCAAGGTAAAGGGCTGCGATAAGCGCTTCCAGAGCATTGACCATCAAGGCGCTCTTGCTGCGTCCGCCGCTACGCTCCTCGCCTCTGCCAAGGTGCAGATAGTTACCAATCTTCAGTTCGCGAGCGGGACGCAAGAGCCGCCGCGCACTCACGATGTGAGCCCGCAACTTCGAGAGTTCGCCCTCTTGATACTCGGGAAAGCGGCGGAACAGTTCCTGGCTGACGATAAACGCCAGCACGGCATCCCCCAGAAACTCCAGCTGCTCATTGTCCAGTTCCGTTGCTGGAATTCCGCCTGCCGCGCTCTGCGATTCCGCCTCGCGAGCGTACGACGAGTGCGTGAGGGCCTGTTCCAGAAGATCACGGTTCTGGAACACGTGTCCCAGAGCATCCTCCAGCACGCTCGTATCGTTGACTGCGGATTTCATTCGTTGTGCATTATGCGCGGCCCGGTCGCATTCGCCAAGCACAAGCCGCGCTATTGCAGATTTGTGCTGCTCAGTGGGGCGTAGTCGAAGTCGGCGGAGGACTGGCTGGAGCAGGAGGCGCAGCCGTCGGCGACGGCGCGGACCCTGGGTTCGCTCCTGGCTTCGGTTCTGACGATCCAGCGCTGATCAACTTTTGTAATCGCTCCTGTTGCTGCTTCGCCAAGGCCATCGCCGTACTCCCCGCTTGTGAGTACTGTACCGCCTTGTTGGCAGAATCGAGAGCCTGCGGAAACTGCTGCAGTTTGTCTTGGGCTACCGAGAGCCGCAGGTAGAGCACTCCTTCAGGGTTTCCGCTGCTCTCGTCGATGGCTTTCTGCAGGTTTGTTGCGGCAGCGGCGTAATCGTTTCTGTTCAAATTCACCATGCCCAGCGTGTCATAGGCCATGGTCAGAATGCTGTGTTTTGCGGCCTCAACTCTCGCCGGGTCGGCATTGGGCGGAACAAGCAGTCCGGTATCGAGATTGTCGATCGCGGCCTGTGCATCCTTGGCCGCTTCAGCCAGGCGCTGTTCGCGGTCTAAATCGGTGTCGCGGGTGGATTCAGCCAAGGCAGAGGCAACCTGCACCAGCGGAACTGGATTGGTCGGATCGGCAGCAATTGCTTGCCGCCCGGTGGCGATCACTTTTTCCGTGTTGTTGGCCTGACCGAAGAGGTTCATCACGCGCATGTACAAGGACACGCGGAGTTCGCTGCTCGGATACTTAGCCGAGAAAGCGTCAGCTGCGGCTTCCGCTGCGGCTGGGTCCGATACGGCGAAAGCATCCTGATAAGCTTTCATCTCCTCCTGAGACTTCGCCTGCAAAACTCGATGACTTCCAGCGGCCGGAGCAGCCTGTGCACCGGGCGCCGGACCAGGCGTGGCCGTCTGCGGCGGCTGCGTCGAACTGGGTGGCGTCGTCTGTCCCGGAGCCGTACTTGTCTGTGCGGCCACCGATGCCGCCAGCAGCGCCGTGCTCATTACTGCCATGAATCTTGTCATCCCAATCCTTTCATTTTCGCTTGCAGGCCAGCTAGTCTTCGTCTTGCTTTTCCTTGGCCCGTGGGGGCTGGTATGCCTGCTGTAATCCATGTTCCGCGGCTGCCTTGGCGTCAGGCGGGACATCCCCGATGGCGAGAGCTGCTTTATACTGCGCGACGGCGTCGTCCCGTTCTCCTTGAATATCGTAAATGCGGCCAAGATAGATATGGCTCCACGCCACGACATGCGGATCTTTGCCGGAATCCACAGCCTTCTGGAAGTTGGCCTGAGCTCCCTCCATGTCACCCTTAAAGCTGGCAACTTTGGCCAGGACGAAGTACGCGCGGGCAGAATCTTCGTTCGCCTTCAGGCTTTCCTGGGCGAGTTTCTCGGCTTCCGTCGGATTACCGCTGGCCAGCGCCTGCTCAGCCATGTCGATCCTTTTCTGAGATGCGCGCTGGGATGACTGCACTACGTCAGGGGTCGCTTCGGTGGAGTAGGTAATCTGGCTGGCACGTTTCTTCTGCTGTTGCACATCAATGTCGTGCAGCCAGTTCGGAAACGCGTCCTGCAGACCCAAGCCCGCTTTTTCGAATTGCCTTAGCTGGTCGTAGAAATACCCGGTCAGAACGAAGCCTTCGGCTTCGTCACGTTGCACCAGAGCCGCGCGATCTCTTTCCGGCATCTTCGAATCCATCGGATTGCGCGCTTCGATGGCACGAATCAGGCATTCAAGTACAAGCAGTCCTGTATCCCGCTTGTAATCCACGTCCATCGGCGCCGTCTGCACAGACAGAAGGATGGGCGCCAGACGGCTCAGGGCGGTGGCACGCTTGGCGATCAAGGGGTCGAGCACGAAATGCAGATATGTGTGCCGCACCGCGTCCATGTGGATGCTGTCGCCGGCGGGAGAGATTACGAGGTAGTACAAGTCCTGCAGATAGTTGCGTGAATTCACCTGTCCCGGCGCTGCCATTGGTTCGAAATAAACGGTGAAACTGCGGCCGGAGTAGCCCGACGTAGGCATGCGCAGATAATTATCGGTCGCATTGATCATCCGTGAAACGGGCTCGTGGAACTGGTCAATCAGCGCGTTGTATTGCGCCTGATGCTTCAGCCAGATGGAATGCAGGTCCGCTGCGGTGTAGTACTGCTTCAGCACCGGGACGAACCCTAAGACATAGGCAGCATCGGGTGGCAGGTCGGATTCCTTCAGCTTTGGCTCGAACCCCGGGCCGGGGCCGAGGTTAAGCGCGAGGGAAACATATTGCGCCAGGTCATGGGCAGCGTCGCCCTGCCGATGGTCCTGATAGAAGCGGCACATCTCATTCGCCGCCGCTGCCGCATGCGGCAACTTGCTGGCCTCCACCAGGTCGGCGCGCACCTGCATACGAATAGGCGATGAGGAAGACAGCTCCTGATCGTATCCACAGACGTTCATGGCCGAAACGACGCTAAACAGCGTCTCGCTTACGTCGATACTCGCCTTAGTTTGGGCGGATGCGGACAGACCCAGGCTGACCACTGCTACGAAAGCTATGACGATGTGGTTGACGATACTCAGTACAGCCCCCTGAAATATTTTGCGGAAACGTGACACTGAGATTTTCGCACTTATTTGCATGCAAGGTTGGCGACGGAACGGCTGAAGTTTATTTCAGAAGCTCACTGACTTTACTCTAAGCGCCCGACGGGAAGGGCGCAAACTCAAGCAGCAATTGCGGTACGAATGCGAACCACGCCGGCAGTCGCCAGCGTGCGCCGACCTACCCCCTAACCTGCACCTTGGAGAAGGTGAGAATCACGTGGCTGGACGTGGGCTGGCCGAACGCCGTCGCCGGCTGGAAGGTGGCGAAGATGAGCATGTTCTTGAGCTGCGGAAGAATGCTCGCTTCATCTTCCGGACCGGACAGGATGCGGTAATCCAGAACGCGACCATCCGCTCCTACATAAGCATCGATGACCAGCGAGTCCGCATTGGGTACTCCCATGGAAAGCTCGAACGGCGTAGAGCGCAGTTGCGCGGGCGTATACAGCATCGTCGGCACATCATTCGACGCACGCACCTGGGCAGGGTAGAGGAAGCTGATCAGCACGCCAAAGATGATGAGCGTGGTAATCAGCCCTGCTGTAGCCGGAACCATCGTCGCATTAAAGGCATTCTCCCAGCGAACCCGCAACGAATCCCAACGCGAGCGGCGCGAATTGGCAATCTCCTGCGAGAGCGCCACCCGCAGCTTCAAAGACAGGTCCGGAGGCGCTACCTTTCGCCCCAGGGAGCCGACCAGCTCCTGCGTCCTTTGCACGGATGCAAAGTGGGCGCCACACTCCGGGCAGGCCTGCAGATGTTCACTCACCTGCGCTAATTGCCCGCGGGTAACGGCGCCGTCCAGATAGGACGACATGAACCCCTTCGCAACTGAGCATTTCATGGTATGACCTCAATTTCATTCCCGACCGGGCCAGAGCGGCGCTTGTTCTCGCTCGCATCCCGCAGCGCCATACCGAACGCTGGCAGATGCCTTTCCAGGCGCTTACGCAACGCCTCGCGTCCTCTCACCAGACGTGACTTGACCGTGCCCAAAGAAGTCTGCATGACCTCAGCGATCTGTTCGTAGGAAAGCTCTTCAATGTCGCGCAAGATGACCGTCGTACGGTAGGGCTCATTGAGAGCCTTCAGTTCGGTTTCGACCCTGGCCTTCAATTCTTCGTCGTAGACGTTTTGCAGCGGAGACTTGCCCTCATCGACCAGCGTGTCCTTAATGCCGAATGCAGACGATTCGTCGTCGCGCTCCGGACCGGGTTCGATGGAAGTCTCGTGTGACTTGTGCCGAAACCACCAGCGACGTCGATTCGAAGCTTCATGAACTGCGATGCGATAAATCCAGGTCTTCAGACTGGAGTCGGAGTTAAATCCCTTGATCCCACGAAATACTTTGATGAAGACTTCCTGGGTGGTATCGGCCGCGTCAGAGGGATCGTCGAGGATCCGGTAGATGAGACTGTAGACCGGCTGGTTATAGTGTGCGATGAGCCAATAGAAAGCCTCTTCCGATCCGGCCTTTAATTCGGCCACAACGGAGGCTTCTTCGGTGCGGACTCCAATCGCACTTGCGAGTTCACTCAAGGTTGTTGCTCCCGCCACGGGCGGCACCTCAATGATAAATAGTTTCTGAACCCGCAACAACTCCGAAACACGATGACGGCATTACTGTTAGCGTCCCTGCCCCTTCCCGACAACAGACGGGGATAGAACGCGGTCTGGTTGGGGCAGACTACAGCAATAGACACCACAGGCTGCAGAAAGGTTCCCGCCAAAGGCGAGGTTTCGACGGCACGGAGGTGCCGTCAGAGTTACTGTGACTTGGGGGACGTGGCCGGCGGATTCGTTGCGCCGCTGCTGCCTGGTTGAGCAGGAGTTCCCGAAGTCGCCGTCGTCTTTTTCTTGTGCGTGGCAGGCTTCTTGGCGGGCTCGGCGTTATCGACTACGACCTTCTTGGCGGGTGGCGGCGGAACAGCCGCCTGTTGCAAGACGCGGACTTGATTGCGAAGCTGGTTCATCTCCGATTGCGTTGAGACCGTCAGAGCCTCCAGATTGTCGCCCAAGTTACGGCGCACCGAGTCGATGACGTCCAGTTGCTGCGCCAAAGCCTCGTATTCATTCTTGGGACCGAAGGCTCCGGCAGCTTCGGTGAAAGAAGCTGAGCACGTCGTACAGCGCGTTGAGATTGCGATAGAGCTTGAATCCGGCGGTCAAATCCTGCGGAGCCGCCCGGAAGTTGCTGATCAACAGCGGCAGTGCCGAAGTCAGGTTGCGCTGCAGAGAGTCGGCATTGGCCTGTGCCTGCTGCTTCGATCCGTTATCGGCCTTCCACTTCTCGATGCGCATATGCGCAATATCGACATTTGCCTGCGATGCTGCCGTTTGTAGACGGTCGAGATCGGGCGAGACACTCGCGGCTGGTGCAGCGTTAGTTGGGGGGGCTGGCGCGTTCTGCACCTGTGCCACGGCAATAACCGAGATGAAAATGAGCAGCAGTAAGTTTGCGAGACTTCTCATCGTATTCCTGTTGAGCAATTCCAAAGCATGGGAGCGATAGACGAGGTGGGCTTCCAGTTTAACAAGAATTGCACAAGCAAGTTTGGATGCAGAACTGCCTGCAGGAGGCAGCGCTGCTGCTGCTCACGCTATAAGGCAGAGTCACTGCCCTCCACTAACAGCGTTCAGAATGATGCTCAACGGCGGGGTCTCGGGAGGCTTTACGTAGCGATCGATGAGAAATCGCTGGCCGTCGGGCATCACATCGTAACTGAAAAGATCACTGGATGAGACGGGGCTGCGGGCATGGCTCTGAAACAGAGTTCTCGGCGTCCCGGCGGACAGAGTGCCTTCACTATCGACCGCAACCGAAACCAGATTACCCTGCGAATCCAGATAGAAAATTTCCTTCCCATCGCCGCGCCAGCGCGGATCCATCCCGCCGCCGCGTGAAACCTGCAGCTTGCCGCCGCCGTTCGGAAACGGCGAGATATACACCTCCCATTCGCCGCTTTCATCCGATTCGTAAGCCACCCATTTCCCGTCGGGAGATATCTGGCCGTTGGACTTGTTGTTCCGGTCCGCCAACAGTGGAGCGACTTTCTTATCTTGTAGATCGAACCAGAGCAGAGTGCCGAACCGCCAGTGTTACAAATAGACGGTCATCACCAATTGCCTGTCATCGGGCGTGAACGAATTCGGCATCAGATCGACGCCGCCGGCAATATTCGAGGCTGATACCGCGGTCGCCCTCAAAACCGCTCGAGTTCTTCAGTCGCAAAATCGCCCCCGAAGCAGAACGGTATGCGATGTCTTTGCCACTTCGCGACCACACAGGTGTGGTTTCCTCGGCGGGATCGAAGGTGAAGCGGGTGGATCCGCCATGCTGGAGGTCATCGATGTACACGTCAATGTTCTCTGCCTTTCGTGTCGGCGACATCGAAAGCCACCCGGCGCCCGTCCGGTGAGAGATCGGGATTCGCCAGCAGTCCCGGCTCGCCAACTTTTCCCAGTTCCTTTCCCGACCGGTCGTACCAGATTAGTTGGGATAGGGAAGCTCCTGTGCCATGGTGCATCACGACCGTGCCGTTCAGCGCGACCGTGAACGCGCCCCAGTAGGTGGATGGATGTCTACCTATCTCCGGTAGCGACCACCTGCGGCTTGCCTGTTACCGTGCCGTTGGAAGCGTCCATCGGAACCGCGATTAATGCTCCCTTGATGCCCACATAGAAAAGGTGATTTCTGGAATATCCGGGAGTCGAAATGGCGAGCGTCACCAGCTTTTTATGTTCCCGATCAGAGAGCGAACTCCAGTAGATGCCGCTCTTCTTGTCGTCCGGACTCTCATCGAAATCGCCACCCCAGAAGAGAAAATGATCTCCATCCGGAAGGAAAACGGGCCAACGGTGTGACGATACGCCTTGTTCACCGTAGATTTTGTCGGTGAGCGGCGCCGCATCGGTGCCATCGGCATCGACGCGCCAGAGCGGCCCCCCAGAATCGGGCGCGTAGATGATGACACCTTTACTGCTCCAACTTCCTCCGCGAGGCTGGCGCGCGCTGGCCAGCACTTGGGCCCCTCCGCCGCTGGAAGAGATCTTCTTAAGTTTCCCTTGCGCGAAGAAGCCGACGTAGTTGTCGTCCGGGGACCAGAAAGGATATGTCGCTCCATTGGTACCGTACAAAGGCGCAGCGCTGGGCGAGCCGATCTCCTGAACATAGATCACGCCCTCACCCGAATTCTCGTCGATGGCGACGTACGCCAGCATCGTACCGTCTGGCGAGATCGCGATGTGCCCAACCTCGGCCGGCACCGGGATTGCGAATTCCATGCGCTCGACTTTTGGGGAGCGGGTGACAATGTATCCGACGGTCGCGGCCCCCGCGAGGAGCAGAATGGCTGCAGCAGCCAAGGTCCAGAGCGGTACCTTACGCCGTGACATCGTCTGTGCGCGCAACGCCGACGTGGAATCAGATCCCGACAAGGCACCGAGTGCGAATGTCAGGTCACGGGCTGACTGGAAGCGGTCAGCCGGATTTTTCTCCAGGCAATGACGCACGATACGGTCGAGCGAGGGTGGTACCTTCAACTGCTCAAGGTCAAGCTCGGGCGGCTCCGTCTTCAGAATGGCTGTCATGATTTCGACGGCTGTGTCGCCGGAAAATGGCGCGCTTGCCGGAGAGCATCTCGTAGAGCACCGCACCAAAGCTGAAGATGTCGGCACGATGGTCCACCGACTCGCCACGTACCTGCTCCGGCGCCATGTAAGGTGCGGTTCCCATCACCACGCCGGGCTCCGTCTGCATGCGTTTGCACTGTCTGCGTTGTGAAATCAGACAGGTTCGCGGACGTCTTTGCCGTCGCCACGACCGCGGTGGCTTTCGCCAACCCAAAGTCCAGCAGCTTGGTGTGACCGTCCTTGGTGATGAAGATGTTTTCAGGCTTCAGATCGCGATGCACGATGCCTCGCTCGTGCGCAGCTGCCAGGCCATGCGCGATCTGAAGGCCGATCTCGACAGACTTGCGGACGGCGAGCGGCCCACGATTGAGCCGCTCGCGAAGGGTTTCGCCCTCGAGCAGCTCCATCACCAGGTAAGGCGTGCCGTCCTGTACCCCGACGTCGTAGACCGACAAGAATGTTCGGGATGGTTGAGGGCAGCGACCGTACGCGCTTCCTGCTCGAAGCGATGCATGCGGCAGGATCGTCGGCCATGGAAGCCGGCAGGATCTTGATCGCAACCGAACGGTTCAGGCGAGTGTCACGGGCTCGATAGACCTCGCCCATGCCGCCCTCGCCAACATGCGCCTGGATCTCATACGGCCCGAGTTTTGTCCCGCTGCGACTGCCATGGTGACTGCGCGAGATTATAGCGGAAGGGCGAAACAAGCCACTGTTGCTTGGAAGGGATGCACTCGTAATTGAAGATCGGAGAGAAGATTTGGTGGACCTGGTCGGGATCGAACCGACGACCTCTTCCATGCCATGGAAGCGCGCTCCCAGCTGCGCCACAGGCCCACTTTTGAAGGACGACGCTCAGATCAGAACGCTTATGTATTTCTCGCAGCAGAATACGGTTAGTCAAACTAGCTGGTCGCTTCGTGCCGAGGAATCAGGTCGCTCACACCTGCAGCACGTCGCCTTCGCGGGCGACCATCTGATACAGCACCGGATTGACGAAGAATCCGATGAACAGCCGCGAGATCAAGCCGGCCACGATCACGATGGCGAACGGCTTCTGCGTGTCGGATCCGATGCCGGTGGACAGCGCGGCCGGAAGCAGTCCCAGGCAGGCAACCAGCGCGGTCATCATGATGGGACGCAAGCCGCAGCAGCGAGGCCTCCCGCGTAGCGGTGCGGATGTCCATGCCTTCCTGCCGAAGCTTGTTGATGTAGGAGACGAGAATGACCGCGGTCTCGACCGAGACGCCCAGCAGCGCCAGCAGTCCCAGGACGGAGGAAACGCTGAACGGCGTGTGCGTCAGTTTCAGCGCGAGCAGCGCGCCCACCGGTTCGGTCATGATCACGCCCAGCGCGATGGTGACCGGGAACTTGAAGTTCCCGTACAGCGCGAACAGGATCATGAAGATGAGGACGACCGCCAGCGGGCCGATGAACATCAGCTGCGCTTTGGCTTCGAGAAACTGGCTGTACTCGCCGCCCCAGGCCAGCCGATAGCCCTGCGGCAGAGCGACGGCTTTGTTCGACGGCTTTCTGGCCGTCGTCGCACGGCGCGCTCCAAATCGCGGCCTTCGATGCTGTACTGCACGCCGATGTAGCGGGAGTTGTTCTCGCGATAAATAAATGACGCGCCATTGCCCTGGCTGGATGTTGGCGAGTTGGCTGAGCGGAATCTGCTTCCCGTCGGGCGTGCCGACCAGCAGATTCGCCGATCTCGTGCGCGCTGCTGCGGAATTGCGGCTGCATGCGGACCACGAGGTCGAACAGCTTTTCGCCCTGGATGACCTGGGTGACGGCCTGCCCGCCTACCGCCGCTGAGATCACGGCTTCCACATCGGCAACGTTGATCCCGTAGCGCGCGATCTTGTCGCGATCGACGTCGATCAGCAGACTGGGCTGGCCGAGTTCGCGCACCACGGTCAGATCGGTGAATCCGGGAACTTTGGCGAGCGTGTTCTTGATCTGAATGGCTTTGTCCTGAAGCACGTTCAGATCGTCGCCATAGATCTTGACCGCCAGCGAGCTCTTCAGTCCGGTCAGCGCTTCATCCACCGCATCTTCGGCGGGCTGGGTGTAGTTGAAGATGATTCCGGGAAATGCAGTCAGCTTCTTATTGATCGACTCGATCAGTTTCGCTTTGGTGTCGGTATCGCCGCTCCACGCTTTGTCTTTGTAGGGCTTCAGTCCGACATAGAACTCGCAGTTGAAAAAGCCGGTGGGATCGGTGCCGTCGTCGGGGCGTCCCAGCTCCGAGCCCACCACCGTGACCTGCGGATACGACATCAGGATGTCGCGGATCTGCGGAGCAATCTTGCTCGCCTCTTCAAACGAGATGGTGTACGGCATGGTGGCGCGCACCCAGAGCGCGCCTTCGTCGAGGTGCGGCATGAATTCGCCGCCGATAAACGGAACCAGCAGCAGCGTCGCGCCGAAGATCAGAGGTGCGATCAGCATGGTCAGCTTGGGACGATCGAGCGCCCAATCCAGCTGCCTCGCGTACTTGCGCTTCATCCATTCGTAGGCGCGATTGGTGTGCTCGCGTCACGCCGCTTCTTGAACCAGTAGGAGGCCAGCACCGGAACCAGCGTGAGCGTGAGGATCAGCGCGCCGACCAGGGCGAACGACATGGTCTCGGCCATGGGATGGAACAGCTTTGCCGAGGGCCCGCTAAGCGCGTAGATCGGAAGATAACCGGCGAGGATGACGGCGACCGAGTAGAAGATGGGCCGATCGACATCTTTGGCCGCCGCGAGAATGACTTCATGCAGGCTGTAGCTCTGGCCTGCGCGCAGCGCAAGTTCGCGGTAGATGTTCTCCACCATGACCACCGTGCCATCGATGATGATGCCGAAATCGATGGCGCCAATGGAAAGCAGATTGGCCGCGCCATCGTGGGCGTGCAGCACGATAAAGGCAAACAGCAGCGAGAGCGGAATGGTGAGCGCGACGATGATGGCGGCGCGAAAACTGACCAGGAAGAAGATCAGGACGATCAGCACCAGCACCATGCCGCGGAGCAGGTTGGCTTCGACGGTGTCGGTGGTCAGCTTTACCAGTTCGCTGCGATCGTAATAGGGATGGATTTTGACGTCCGGCGGCAGAACGCACTGGTTCAGTTCCTCGGTCTTCGCTTCCACTCCCTTAAGGACATTCTGCGTCTGCTCGCCGCGCAGCATCAGAATGACGCCTTCGACCGCATCGTCATTCTTCTGATAGCCGAACTCGCCCAAGCCGCGGCGCGTGTCCGATCACCACCTCGCCAATATCCTTGACGCGGATCGGCGCGCCGTTGTTGCTGCCGACCACGACGTTGCCGATATCCTCGGTGTCGCGCACCAGCCCGATGCCGCGCACGTAATAGAACTGTCCGCCCTGCGAGTAGAATCCGCCGCCGGCGTTGGAGTTATTGGCCGTCAGCGCGGTCACCACCTGCGGCACGGTCAGGTGGTAGCCGTAGATCCGGGCGGGATCGAGCAGCACCTGGTACTGCATCGTCGTGCCGCCGAAGCCGGAGTCGTCGGCCACGCCGTGGACCGAGCGATATGCGCGCTCGACGACCCAATCTTCGATCGTCTTCAGCTCCTGCGGAGTGCGGTCGGGACTTTCCAGCACATAGCGGTAGACCAGGCCGCTGGGACTGAACAGCGGCGCCATGTCGGGCGTGACTCCGGCGGGCAGCGTTGGCCTGCGGCCATGCGCTGGAAGACAATCTGCCGCGCGAAGTAGTCGTCGGTGTTGTCTTCGAAGGTCAGGATGACGTCCGAGAGGCCATAGAGCGAGATCGACCGCATCACCACCACGCGGGGCACGCCGTTCATCTCCAGTTCGAGCGGCAGCGTTACCAGGCGTTCGACTTCTTCGGCGGCGTGGCCGGGCCACTGCGTGATGAGTTCGACTTGCGGGGGCGAGAGGTCGGGATAGGCATCCACCGGCATGCGCTGGAAGGAGATGATCCCGGCGACCATCATGAAGACGGTCAGCATCAACACCAGAAAGCGCTGACGAAGCGCCGCTTGTACGATTCGATGGATCATTCAGGTGCGGGCGCCATTGTCGTTCTCGCCGTTCATTGCTGATCTTGATGGCTAGCGCTGCAGCGAGTTCGCAAACTGCAGGAACAGGCTGCCGTCGCCGATAACGCGGTCGCCGGCCTTCAGTCCGCTGGTGATTTGGGTTTGTCCCTTCAGGCTCTCGCCGAGCGTGACGGATCGCCTTCCAAACTGGTCTGCGAAGCCTGCTTCGACATAGACGAACGGCTGATTCTCGGTGTCGCGCAAGACGGCGGCATCGGGTAGCGCGATAGCGTTTGGATCGTGCCTGCATCCACCGTGGCGATCACGTACATATCTTTCTTCAGCTTCTGGCCGGGATTGCTGGTCTCGATGCGCGCCTGCAGCGTGCGAGTATTCGGATCCAAGGCCGCCGCGACGATACGAGATTCGCCCATGAAAGATATCGGGATACGAGTCGGTCTGGATCGTGACCGGATCGCCCACGCGCACGTAGGGCAGATCCTTCTGATAGACATTCACCAACACCCACACGTTGCTGGTATTGGAAATCATGAAGCACTGAGTGGCGCCGGGCTGCAGCAGTTGTCCCACAGCAACATCCTGCTCGACCACCTGGCCGCTGATCGGCGCTTTCACCGTAACTTCGAACGAAGGAGGCGCCTTCAGCAGGGCATCGGGATCGGTAATACCCAGCACCTTCAGCGCGGCTTCTGCCGCGGCCAGGTCGCCCTGCGCCTGCACCTCGGCCGACTCAGCCTGCTCCAGGTTCTGTTCGGCGAGGGCGTGATGCTCGTAGAGGTCCTTGGCGCGTGCGTAGGCCTTTTGCGCGAGTGCGTAGGCGTCTTTGGCCTTCAGGTAGTTGGAGCGCAGCTGCGAATAGTCAGGGCTGGCCACGTACAGCATGGGCTCGCCGCGCGTCACTTTGGCCAGGGACGACGGCGATGCGGCTTACCGGACCGCTGACCTGGGTGATCACCGGCGTGGTGTGGAAGCTGTTGTAAGCCACCGCCCCGGTCAGCCGCAGGGTGCGAGTCAGCTTGGTGGGCTCGACCGTGAGCACCTGTACGTGCGCCATCTGGTCCTGCGGAATGGTGAACAACTCGGCGGTATCCGCGGAATTGCGAATGGCCGGCGTTCGTCGGAGCCGGCTCCTTGCAACCGGCTAGCGCCAGCGCGAGCGCGGCGAGTACGCCGAGCGCTGTCATCCGAAGCCGGTGATGGGTATAGATCGTCACGGTAGAGTCCTCGTTCCCACCGCTTCCTTCAACTGCTCGAGCGCGGTCATATATGCCGCCAGAGCCTGGCGATAGGCCAGTTGCGTTGCGCGGTTGCTGCGTTCCGCGTCGAGAAAATCCAGCAGACTGGTCGCGCCGCGTTTGTACGCATACTCACTGATGTCCCGCGAGTCTTGCGCCTCCTTCAAATATCCGGAGGTATAAAGCTGCACGACTTCTTCATTGCTGCGAACCGCCTCGTAGGCGTTGCTCACATCCGACAGTACCGTATCACTCGCCGCCGCCTGCGTTTCCTGGGCCTGCAGCAGTGCGTATTTGGTGCGTGCAATTTCGCCCTGGTTGCGATCGAAGAACGCCATGGGAAAGCTCAGGAAGAAGGAAGCGCTGCTCTCTCCAGACGTGTGAGTGTAGTCGAGGATGGCGTTCACGTCCTGTTTGCCATTGGCTTTGGCGAGAGCTATCTGACTCTGCGCCAGCCGTTACCCCCAGCACGGCAGCGTGATAGTCCGGACGATCGTTCAGGGCTGTTGCCTGCAAATCATCCACCGTCGCTGAGACCGGTTGGTACGACAAGTCGCCCACCACGTCATAATTGGCCGGAACCGCATCGTAGCCGAGCAGTGCGCGCAAAGCCACCAATCCCTGTACCCGGGCTAGCTTGGCAGAAGATACATCGGTCTGAAATTGCAGCAGTTGCAGCTTGATCTTCAGGTAGTCGCCTTCGCTGATATAGCCCGACTTGTACTGGGTTTCGGAAATGTCGACCGTGTTCTGAAAGCTTTTCAGGTCGAGCTCGGCGAATCGCAAGGTGGACTCTGCCAGCAGCACGGCGACAAATTGCTGGGCAACATTGAAGGTCAGGGAGCGCTCGTCGTCGGAGACAGTTGCCTTGGTTACGTTCGTCTGGTCAACGGCAGCCTGCAAGCGGCGCTGGCGTTTATGGCCGCGTTCGAACAGATAACCCACACCCAGATCGAACTGCTGCTACTTGATCGAGATTGTCGCCTGAGAAGTTGGAAGGAGAAAACACCGGAAGAAACTGACTGTCGAAGTTGAGTGTCGGATTAGGCCGCAGATTCGCCGTGATCTCCTGCGCCTGATTCTGCAGAATCAAAGTCCGTGATGCTTTCAAGGAATGATTGTGCGCCAGCGCCAGATCGATCGCCTGATCAAGCGTAATCAGTGACGTACCCTGTGCGTCGGCAGCAGCCGAGAGCAACAGCAGCAAACTTAATGCTCCCAGAAGTCTCATCCGGAAGTGTAATGGACGCATAAGTTTCGAATCTGAAAGCGCAGAATCCTGTCGCGTACATTCACGATCCGTCCGATAGACATGGCGTGTTGTGGCGCGATCTTCGCCCTTTACCGGCCAGCCTGCGGACGCAGCCGGGTATCGCCGCAATGTTTCAATTGCTTTAGACAGAGAACCCATTGTAAAGCAAGAAGTTGCGGGATAACGTCGGTGGGTGGTCCAGGGGCTCAACCGGCGGGATTGTCCAATGCAGCCTGATTCAGCACGTCAATGGGAAGAAACACCTGGAAGGTGGTGCCGCTAGCACAATCCCGGGTTGAGGTGCGAAAACGAATGGTGCCCTGATGCCGGAGAATCAGCGTTTTCGATACCCACAATCCCAGTCCCGAACCCTTCAACTCCTTGGTCGTAAAGAAGGGATCGAACATCTGTTCCTGGACGGTCTTGGGTATTCCAGCGCCGCTGTCATGAATAGTGACCAGCGTGCCATCCCTCCCCCCGCGTCGTGACGGCCGCACGCGAATATTTACCTCCGTTCCGGGAGGCGCCGCCTCGGCCGCATTCCGAACCAGGTTGCCGAATACCTGACTTAGCTGACCTGGGAAGCCGTGAACCGAGAGAGTGGGTGCACGGTCACAGATCAAACGCACGTTGCGCGTTTCCGCGAGTTTTCCGTAAAGCGTAACAACTTCCTCGACCACTCCTCCGACATCAAGTGGTACCGCGTACTGCGTGTCCCGGTGAAAGGAGAGCGATTGTTTGGTGATGCGCGATATACGTGCTACCTCGCCGTTCGCCTGCTCGAGGAACTGATGTATATCCTCGACCCGGCGAGCGGAAGAGGCCAGGTAGATCAAATTGACCAGAGCTTCCAAAGGATTGTTGATTTCATGCGCGATGGCATGAGCGAGTTTGCCAGTTGCCGCCAGCTTCTCAGCGGTGCGAATGGCGTATTCGGCAAGCTTACCGTCTGTGATGTCCGCCAGTACAACGATCTTGCCGATGCCGGCGCCCCCGAGATCTACTCGGTCGACGCTGGCGCGAATGGTCCTGCCGTCGACCAGATAATCCGCACGGTAGCGTTCATCGCCGGGGTGACGAAGTGGCGCATCGGTTCCCAGTAAATCGCGCAGTACGTTAAATGCATTCTCGCCGGCAGCGCAGGTGGCATGATTGTTGCAAAGCTGTACAAATGCAGCATTGACGCGGGCCAGTTCACCCTTAGAGTTGACCAAGGCCAGCCCTTCGGACAGCGCATCGAAGGTGGATTGCCATTGCACTGCGGACTCTCGGGCTAGGGCTTCGGCCGCGCGCAACCGAAGCAATGAGCGGACGGTCGCGATCAAGACCACGCTATCGATCGGGTGTGTGAGATAGCCGTCAGCACCCGCTTCCAGCGACTTGGCTCTGTCTTCAGCAGAGATAAAGGAGGCAGAAATCTGCAGGACCGGAATATGCGAGGTGGTCGCGTCGTCCTTCAGCCGGCGACAAATGTCGAACCCGGAAGCGTCCGGCAGGTGAACATCCAGAATGATCAACGAAGGACTCGAGTGCGCCTTCTCGATCGCTTCCCGGCCACTGCTTGCGTAATCGCACTGATAGCCGGCCTGCCTGAGCACGCGGGCAAGGATGTACCGATTTTGCTCCCGGTCATCGACAATCAGTATATTGTGCGGACGGTTGTCAGCCATTCGTTTAGGAACTTCCGGTGTCAGGTGACACGCCCCTCGCGATTAACCAGTCAAGAAAAGGTTGCGCCGATAACCGGGTCGAGATCTCCTCTTTGCGCACGATCTCGGCGCCCAGAGAGTGCAGTTGTGTGCGCTCTTCGGCACTCAACGTTTTTGATGTGTAGATCAACACCGGAAGGTTCTCCGTAACCGAATCTGCGCGCATCCGCCGTAGTATTTCCATTCCGCTCACGTCGGGCATCAGCAAGTCCAGAATGACTGCATCCGGAACAGATTCCGCGATGATCCTTAGCGCTTCGGATCCGTTATTGGCCTCGCGCACCTCCAACCAGGGCCGGTCGAGTAGCTCCCGGACAATGT
Source organism: uncultured Acidobacteriota bacterium (assembly GCA_963710845.1). Classification (GTDB taxonomy): domain Bacteria; phylum Acidobacteriota; class Terriglobia; order Acidiferrales; family UBA7541; genus Palsa-295. The sequence goes on from CAVQBU010000006.1 coordinate 87,858, forward strand.
ACCGCGAAACCTCATTGTCATCGACGATCAGAACACTGCGTGTTCCGTTTTGCAGGGTCAGGCGGCGGAGCTCCCGCAGCATCTTTTCCCGTTCCACCGGTTTTGGCAAAAACACATTTCCTTGTCGCGAAGCGCGCTCCGACTCATCGTAGGCGCCAGTCAGAAGCACAGGGACTCCAGGGATGTTTTCATGCAACGCGCCCACAAATGACCAGGCAGTCTCCTCGCCGATATGAATGTCGCAAATTACCGCGATAGGCATATGTCGGTTGAGCCAGGACTCCGCCTGCGAAAAATCGCCAACAATGATTGGCTGGAACTCGGAGCTCCGCAAATATGATTCGAAGAGAGTTGCGGTTTGCGGGTTGTCTTCCAGGATCAAGACAGGTGCTCGATGAAATTCTGGAGCCGGCAAGGCCGCGCCATCGGCGGCTTGGGCTGCTTCTCCGATGTAGACGGCGGGAATCTCCACAAAAAACGTCGAGCCCTCGCCAGGGACGCTCTCTAACCAGAGGCGCCCACCCAGGAGAGTTGCCAAATTCCGGCAGAGCGGCAGCCCAAGGCCGGTGCCCCGATGCCGATCCTGAAGTGGATTTTCAATCTGGCTGAACTCCTGGAAAATCGTTTCGTGATGCTCCGAGGGAATGCCAATGCCCGTATCGGCGATCTCGAAGAGTACACGTTCGTTTTCCGCTGCTCTCGCGCACACCGAAACTTTGCCATTCGGAGTGAACTTGAGTGCATTCGAAATCAAATTACGAACAATCTGAGAAACCTTGCCCTCGTCGGTTCGCAACGGCGGCAAGCCCACCGGATCGTCAAAGGTAAGTTCGACCGCATTGTTGTCCGCCAGCAGAGGCTTCAGCATGCCCTTGAGCGCGCTGAACAGTTCCTGTACCTCGAAGGTCTTCACCCTGATCTTGATCTTGCCCGCTTCTACCTTGGCCAGATCAAGCAGATCATTCACCATCTCCTGCAGATCGCGTGCCGAGGACTCGATGTAGCGAACCTGCTTCTCCTGTTCGGAACTAAGATCGCCGTCCAACCTGTCCATCAGCAACCGAGCGAGCGAGATGATGGAATTCAGCGGAGTGCGAAACTCATGGGAGACGTTGGAAAGAAATTTGGTCTTGAGCTCCGATGCCCTCCGGAGATAGTCAGCGCGCTCATCTAGCTCAGCATAGAGAGCCACCACTCCGCGGTTTGTATCTTCCAGTTCGCGGTTCAGCAGCGCCAACTCTTCCTGGCGCGCCCGCAACTCCTGAAGCGTCTTCAATAATTCCTGATTCTGGCGGTCGATCTCTTCATATGGAGTCTCGGGTTGGCGATTTCGCAATTGCTCGGCCAGCACTCGGGTCGAACGAGGAGTCAACGCCACAGCTTGCCGGGGAAGACGTTTCACCAAGCGTGCTCGCGTGCCACTCGAATTCGATACCAGATCGAACTCATCCATCAGCCGTCTGGTGCCCATGAATGCCCATGCCCATGCCCGTTTCCGATTTGTAGCGGCCGTCCAGAATATCTTCCAGATTGGAGATACCCGGACCGCAATCGGTGACTACGATCTCCAGGCGCTGCGGAGATTCAAGATGTACCAGGAAGCTAACGTCGCCATTGCGCGCGTATCGAAAGGCATTACGGGCAATTTCAGAGGTGGCGGTGGCGAGGCGAATCTGATCCTGATTGTCGAAGCCTAGTAGAGCCGCAAGCTCACGCGCGCGTTGCCGTGCCTGCACCACGTCGCGTTCTGTCCGCAAGGCGATATGAGAATCGGCTCTGACATCAGCATGCAGCTTTGGCTACAACGACACTGGCATCGTCGCGTTGCCGGCGAAAGTCCCGGAACAGCGCGGCGCCGATCACGGCAGGATGGCGCGCCAGCAATCCTGAATACGAAGATAGATCCCAACGGGTTTGCAGCCCGTCAGAGTGCATGATCAGAATCGCATCGGGAGACCAGTCGATTTTGAATTCCTGAATCTTTGGTGCAGCAACCCCCAGCGTGCCGCTATGCGAAACCAGGCTTCTCGACCCCTGATTGTTCACCACCGAGGCCGCGATGTTACCCACCGCCGCATACGTAACGATGCTTCTCGTGCGGACGAATTTCCGCAACCGCAGCCACCGCGCCGCGAGTCTTTCTTAATCCCTCATGCACGTAGGACAAGATTTCCCCAGGAGGTCGGTCCATGCGCTTCCAGAAAACCGCAACGGCTTCCTCGGATGCCTCGGCAGCTTGCGCTCCATGACCCAGGCCATCCGCCAGCAGAATCACCGTGCGTTCGGATGTCTGATGGTGGGCCCAGGCATCGCCACAGAGACGCTCGCCAGGGTAGGGAATCGCCATCCCGGCCACTTGCACTCCGCCCTGAGTCGATACCGATCCTAATTCCAGTAAAACGATGGTCCCTGACCGTCCAGTAAATACCTCCAGTGAGGTAGCGATTCGCCTCATCGCGCCCATGCCGCCGCCCATGGTGCCGCCGGTCGAATAGCCGTCACTCATGGCCTTGGCCATGTCCGCGATACCCGGGCCGTTATCGAGCGCCAGGATACGTCCGACGGCGTCATGTCCGTTCTTCGACGCCAACCATGATCGTCTGCCCGCCGCCGCCGTGCAACAGTATGTTGCGCGAGACCTCCGTAATCAGCAGGCCAAACTCACCGCTTCGTACCGAATCGAATCCCAGCCGGTCGGCCAGCAGCAGCCCGCGCCGCCGCGCTTCGCCTACCGATGACATGTCGGTAATGGGCACATGTTCGGTGATCGCTACTTCCATCGCACTACCGTTATCTTCGTACCTTTGCCAACTTCCGACTCGATGGAGAAATCATTGACCAGCCGCTTGCTGCCACCCAGCCCCAATCCCATGCCGGGGCCGGTTGTGAAGCCATCCTTCAACGCCATCTCGAATGTCAGGAATGCCCGGACCGTTGTCTTCAAATACCAGCTTTAGTCCGGTTCGAGCCGCACCGTTGACGATCTCAATCGCCATCTGTCCGCCCTGACCGTGGTCAAGTGCATTGCGCGCCAGTTCGCTGGCAGCGGTGACCAGCTTGGTCTGATCAACCAGGCTGAAACGCAGCTCGATAGCCCATTGGCGTACCTTCTGCCGCGCGAGCACGACGTCGCTCGAGGTTTGCAGCGGCAGCAGCTCACGCTTCGTTACTGTCATGGAATGTCCCTAATTGCGGTCTGCCCAGGCTGGTGTTTAAAAGTTCCATCCCCGATTCGACATTCAGCGCGGTCCGCACTCCCGGCAGCGACATCCCCAACTCGACCAGGGTGATGGCTACCGCCGGCTGCATGCCAACCACTACGGTTTCTGCGCCCAGCACTCTGCGACATGGCCGCGATGTTGGCCAGCATGCGCCCAATAAACGAGTCGACAATTTCAAGCGACGAGATATCGATCAGAACACCCGCTGATCCCCAATCTGAGATGCGCTCGGTGACGTCATCCTGGAGCTGCATGGCCAATTTGTCGTGCATGTCGACCTGGATGGTAATCAGAAGGAAAGGTCCCATGCGGAGGATCGGGATACGTTCCATCTCAGTCCTCCCGCGCGGGCAGTCGCTGCTGCGCCAGAGCCGTTAGCCGCACCGGCGGATAGGCGAAATACGCCTCGGCCGCTCCTTTGCAGGGCCAGCGCGAATGCATCGGACAGCTTGGCCTTGGTGATGACATCCTCCAGGTTGATGCCCAGGTGAACGATGGTCTGAGCGATCTGCGGCCGAACGCCGCTGATGATGCACTCGGCGCCCATCAATCGGGCCGCCGTGATGGTCTTAAGAAGATGCTGGGCCACCAGCGTGTCCACCGTCGGGACACCGGTGATGTCGATAATGGCGAATTTGGAATTGGTGGCGACCACCGTCTGCAGAAGCTCTTCCATCACCACCTGTGTCCGCGCGCTGTCCAGCGTGCCGATGATCGGCAGCGCCAGAATGCCGTCCCACAGCTTGACGACCGGAGTCGAAAGCTCCAGCAACTCTTGCTGCTGGCGCGAGATCAGCTCTTCGCGGGTCGTCATGTAAAACTCCGTCGTCAGCAGCGCCAATTTGTCCAGCAGACGTGTTGGCGGCCCAGATCGTTTCAAACATTTCTTCCTGGTTCTTCGCCAACTCCTGCCGGATCGTCATGAACAGCGGATGCTTGAGCGAAAGGACAAACGTCGCCGTTTCCGACGGCGTAAAGCCTTGGCGAGCACGCGAAGACGAGATGTCCTGCAAAAGCTCACGAGCGGAGTTCCACGCTGGCCGCGTGACGTCATCGGTTTGCCCCGACGAAACTCCTTGCGCAATCGCACCGAGCAGCGTGCGCGTTTGCTCTTCCAGTTCGACCCTGCTGATGAGATCGGCCCGCTGCACAGACTTGGCCATGTCGTTGCTCCAGTCGGTGCGGATGCGCTCTTGATTGCGGGAAATAATCTCCCCAAGCTTACCCATATTGTTTCCTCCAAGAAGATCAATCACAGCTATGCCGGATGCGTGGCGAATCCGGCCTGAACTTGAACGCGCTGCCAAGTAGTACTGCGTAGCGCGCGAGTTGCCTTAACTAGCGGGTACGGAGATAACTTGCTGATTCAGGATGCAGCCGCAGTGAGCGGTTCGATAGCGCGTCTTAACGCGTCAATTCCTTCAGTCTTTGATATGACAGCGTCCACCTTGAACAAGCGGCAGATGTTCTGCTGCTCTTCGCCCATGGCAGTCCAGACAATCAGACGAATCGTTGAAAGCGCTAGGATTTCCATGCCAGAAGCGCAACAACTCGAATCCGCTTTCGTACCCAAGGTCTAAATCTACAATGATCAGGTCGGGAAGCGGCTGCTTCTGATTTAGTGCGGTTTCCAGATAAACCTTAGCGGCACTCGTAGACGTGCGCGCTTCTACGTAAGGAACTCCGAGTGATTTTACGATGTCGACTGCTACCCGAAGATCGGCCGACTGGTCCTCTACTATCAGCAGTCGTTTCATAGCTGACTCCCCACCAAAAAAACCATCATAAATTAAGGGATTTTAAAGCACAACAGCAGCTCAGGACCCCGCACGCGGCGTTCCCACTACACATTACAGAATGTGTTTGAGGCCCCCGCGAGTGGAGAAGTCAGTCCCCGATAGGAGACGAAAAATGCCGCTGCACCAGTTCCGACAGTGAGGGAACCAGGAGTTGTGCCAGCGACCTGGCTCGAAGGTCGTCCGCGGAATTCGTGCTCTCCCCCGTGATCAACACTGTTGCCATACCTGCCCGCAGGCCGGCCTTCGATGTCGCGCAGGGAATCGCCTACCATCACGCTGCTCTCGGGCGTTGCGTCGGGAAAATCACGATAGGCCCGCTCGAAGAGTCCGGTTAGCGGTTTGCGGCAATTGCATTGACCAGCTTCGTGCGGACAAACATAGATGGCATCCAGATGCCCGCCATGCGCAGCCAGTTGTGCTCGGAGCTTATCGTGGATCCGGTCCAGGTCGTCGTGAGAATAAAGTCCTAAAGCGATTCCGCGCTGATTGGTTACTACGATCACCTTTCGCCCGGCCCGGTTTAACGCTGCGACTGCTTCTTCAACGCCTGGCAATATCACAAGCTCTTCCGGCCGGGTTATGTACTGCGCCGGCGGAGCCTTGCGGTTCAGGACCCCATCCCGATCTAGGAATACGTACTTCAGGTTTGTGAAGTCGATCACAGGATTTTTCGGCATTGCCACCTATAATCTCGTCAATTAGCTGTCACGACAGGTTCTAGAAGATCCTCACACTAATTACGCCAAGAGGGCGAATGTCTTCTTTGAATCTGGCCGGCGTCTTCACCGACGCCCTTACGGAACACCTGACCATTATCCGCCAGCTTGAAACTCAGCAGGATTCTTTTGAGCGCGCGGCCATCCTTATAACCGATTCTCTCTTACGCGGAAATAAAGTTCTCTGGTGCGGAAACGGTGGTAGCGCTGCGGACGCGCAGCATCTTGCCGCCGAGTTGGTGGGACGTTTTCATCATCCCCGCGCAGCCCTGGCCTCCATCGCTCTGACCACGAATACGTCCGTGCTGACTGCGATTGCGAACGACTTCGGATTCGACGAAGTCTTCGAACGCCAGGTCGAGGCCCTGTGCCAACCCGGCGATGTTCTCGTCGGTATCTCGACATCGGGCAATAGCCGTAACGTTTGCGCGGCTCTGCAGAAAGCCAGAAAGCTGCGAGCCTCTACCGTCGTCATGACTGGCAACAACGGAGCCCGAATGGGGGCATTGGCTGATGCCTGCATCCGCGTGCCATCGGACGACACTGCCCGCATTCAGGAAGCGCACATTCTGTTCGGCCACGTGCTCTGCCAGTGGGTAGAGCTGGCCAGCTGCATCAATCACGCGGTCTCGAATGACGGGAGCGTCCGATGATTTCCGGCCTGCAAGATGTGCTTCCTCTGCTGACATCGGCTGGGGCACGCTCCGGTGCTCGTGGTTGGCGATGTAATGCTGGACCAATACGTTTGGGGCGAGGTGGATCGAATTTCTCCCGAGGCGCCGGTACCGGTTGTCCGAGCCACGGTTCGCGACGAAAAACCTGGAGGCGCCGCAAATGTCGCCATGAATCTTGCCGGCCTGGGAGCGTCAGTGACGCTCGTCGGCTTTGCGGGATGCGATCGCGAACGGGCTGCCTTGGAAGAGACTGCTTGTCGATCAGGGCATTGAGCCGCGTCTCATTCCTGTACCGGGGGTTCCGACCACGGCTAAGCTGCGCATTCTCTCCGGGCATCAGCAGATGATGCGCCTGGACATCGAGGCGGGAGCGGCATTCGCAGTCGATGATTACCGGCAGTTGCTGAGTCACGCCCTGGCAGCCCTCGACAGCTGTGCTGCGGTGGTGCTTTCCGACTATGCGAAGGGAACGCTGACCGAAGAAGTCTGTCAGTCGGTGATCCGGGAGGCACGCAGGAGGCGGATTCCGGTCCTGGTCGATCCCAAGAGCCGGAACTTCGCGCGCTATCGTGGCGCCACCGCGGTCTGCCCGAACCGCAAAGAACTGGCGGCAGCCACGGGAGAATCTGGACAGGATTTAACGCAATTGCTGAACGCCGGTCAGGAACTCCTGCCGCTCGTTAGAGCTGGAGTTCATGGCGGTCACTCTGGGAGAAAAGGGAATCTCCGTGCTGCAGCCCGGTCGACAGTTTCACGCGCCGGCGATCGTAAGGCAGGTCTTCGATGTCTCTGGAGCAGGCGACACGGTGATTGCGGTTCTTGCACTAGCGATGGCCTGCCATGTGCCGGTTGACACCGCCGCTCAGCTGGCGAATATTGCCGCGGGCATTGTGGTCAGCAAAGTCGGAACCGTGCCGATAACAAAAGAGGAACTACTCGGAGCGCTGTCCGCGCAGTTGCCGGTCGCCATGGAGGAGAAGGTTCTACATCTGGATCAGCTGGCTTCCCGGGTAGCCGCGTGGAGATCGAGCGGCCAGCGCATCGTCTTCACCAACGGCTGCTTTGACATCGTGCACATTGGACACATCCGTCTGCTGGAGGAAGCGCGCCGCCAAGGCGACCGCCTGATCATTGGAGTAAATAGCGATGAATCCGTCCGCCAACTGAAGGGACCGTTGCGGCCGATCGTGGGAGAGCGGGAACGTGCGCGAGTTCTCGCAGCCCTCAGCGCGGTGGATGCTGTGGTGATCTTTTCCGAGAGCACGCCGCTGCACCTGATCGAAGCTGTCCGTCCCGACATCCTGGTCAAAGGTGGTGACTACACGGAAGAGATGGTCGTCGGTGCACCCGAGGTCCGGGCCTGGGGAGGTCGGGTTGAACTGATTCCCCTGGTAGAAGGCTTCAGCACCACTCGCCTCATTGCCGCTGCCGCCGCTCCGCCAGCCGTTGTCAGTAAAACGTTCTCGGCCTGAAAACTATGCCGCCACTTTTCTTCTCAGTCCGTCTCCCAACGTTGCTGGCAATCTTTTGGCGGCTACACGTCCGTCGCAACTGGATCAGTGCCGTTTCTCAAAAGGAGCCACTCTCGTTCGTGGTTTTTCGTCTGGACTCGCTGGGGGACCTTGTGTTGACGACACCGCTGTTCCGCGCGCTGAAGACGTCTTATCCCAAGTCGCGTTGCACCGTGGTTGTTCAGCCGTACTACAAGTCCTTGCTGGTCACCAATCCGCATGTTGACGAGATTTTGACGTTGCCAAAGATCGAATCGCGATGGTTGCCGCAACGCGCAAAGCGGGTTCTCGCGGCAGTCGTGCTCTATTGGACTCGGCTGCGCCACCGTCACTTCGACTTCGCCATCTCGCCGCGCTGGGATGTGGACGAACATCTGGCTACTTTTCTATGCATTCTCACCAACGCAGCCAAACGAGTCGGATACAGCTCGGGAACCTCACCCGCCAAGCGGCGCCTGAACGCCGGCTTCGATGCCGCATTCGATATCTGCTTACCGGCTGGCGCAGCTTGTCACGAAGTGCGGAGAAATCTTGAGGTAGCAAAAAGCGTTGGAGCCAACGCTGACGACGAGCTGCCCGAGATACAGATTACCGATCGCGACCGACGAAATGCCGCCAAGTTATTAGCGGGTGTGCCCTCCGACGCAAAGCTGATTGCACTCGGAATTGGCGCTCACAGTTCGGGCCGACGATGGCCGCTGGCGCTCTACGCCGAGACAATCAATCAACTTGGAAGGCAGGGCGGTATACAGCCGGCAATTGTCTGTTCCAGCGCTGAGCTGGGAGACGCGTTGCAACTCGATACGCAGCTCGACAGCGCCCGCCCTCATCATCAGCGGTGCCCGGCTGCGCGAAGTTTGCGCGGTGCTGGAGCGTTGCGATCTGTTTCATCGGCAATGACAGCGGATGCGCGCACCTCGCTGCTGCCATGAATTGCAAGACACTCGTAATCTCGCGCCATCCCCATAACGGCGATCCCAATCACTTCAATAGCCCGGTACGCTTCTCTCCTCATGGTGCTCAGGTGCGCGTTCTGCAGCCGGAGACCGGTCGGGACGGCTGCAAAGACGCATGCATTGTGCGCACGCCGCATTGCATCGTCTCCGTCACAGTCCGAGAGGTCGTTTCGGCCGCGCAGCAGATGCTGAACACCCGGATGGCACTCGCCCCGGCGCCTATGAAGCCGTGGATGACTGTGGCTTCACAGCGTCTGCTTCGGGTTCATGCCGCTGATGCGGTGCAGCGAGCAGTTAACAAGCTGCGAACCGGAGTGGAAAGGCCGGTGCTTTGATCCCCGCTTGATGCGATACCACCGTCTAGTGGCCGATATGCCCGCATGGCCAAGGCGGTTTGGTCAGGGGGAGCCGCCCGGATCCTGACCAGCCTTGTAGCTTTGCTCACATTACCGCTGGCGGTGCGTTACCTCGGAGCGGAACGTTACGGTGTCTGGGCGACCATCACGACCACCGCCGTCTGGATCAACCTGCTCGATCTTGGAATCGCCAACACTCTGACCAATCAAATTTCGCGTGCGTACGCTCTTGGCGATAAACAGGCGGCAGGGCGCCACTTCACTAATGCGCTCGTTCTAACTTGTGCTGTCACTGCCATGGCCGGCGCCGCATTTGCCTTCCTGTTCGAGCACGTCAATTGGGCCAGCCTCCTCAATGTGAGCGCCAAGGTCCGCGCGACCGAAGTAAATAATACGATCGCCGTCGCCGCCGGACTCATGTTGCTGGCCTTGCCCTGCAATCTCGGCAGTAAGCTTCTTGCCGGCTATCAAGAACTTCATCGCAGCGCATGCGCCGCCGCTGTCGGGGCCTTGGCCAGCTTGGCAGGCCTGGCGCTGGGCATAGCACTGCACGTCACCATGCCGGTTCTATACCTCATGTCGATGGGCTGTATGACATTTGCCAGTCTGATTCTGCTGCTTCTCACCATCTGGCACAAGCCCTGGCTGCGTCCGCGTTGGTCATCTGTCGACTTTCACTCGGCGCAAGAGCTATTCGACTCCGGCTCCTCGTTCTTTCTTATTCAGGTTGCTGCGCGTGGTGGTGTTCAGCTCCGACAACATCATCGTCAGTCATTACCTGGGCGCGTCCGAGGTGACGCCTTACAGCGTGATTTGGCGGGTGGCTGGACTGGCGGCGGTGCTGCAGTCGCTGATCTTTCCGGCTCTCTGGCCGGCCTATGCGGAGGCCTATGCTCGCCACGACTACCCGTGGATAAGGCGGACCTTCATAGCAACCATGAGAGGAATTCTCGCGCTGAATCTCATCTGCGCGTTGGCACTTGTTTGCTTTGGCCGTGCGTTTGTCAAGCTTTGGGCGGGAGCCGCGGCCGTGCCTGGAATGCATTTGGTTTTAGCGATGGGCGTGTGGATCATCGTGAACGGTTTTATGAGCGTCGAGTCATGCCTGCTCGCGGCGCTCAATCGAATTCGTGGTCAGGCCGTCTTGTCGATCGGTGCTGCCGTGGTGAATGTAGTGCTCTCAGTGACTTTGGTGCGCCATATCGGAGCGCTCGGAGTGATCGGCGGGACGATCTTGTCATATCTGGTTGTGCTGATAATCCCACAGACTCTTATCGTTCGAAGCGTATGGAGAAGGGAACTGCAGGGACAACGACCGCTCTTCGCTTCACAAAGCCTCTCCGCAGGCGAAGGCTAGCTTTTCTATTCCTCAACCCACCAGGAATGGATTGCTCTCGCGTTCTTCGCCGATGGTAGTCAGGGGGCCGTGCCCCGGCACCACGACTGTCTCATCCGGCAATGCCAGCACCGGCCCATGCAGCGATCGCATGATCTTCTCGTACGATCCTCCGGGCAGATCGGTACGTCCAATCGAGCCGGCAAACAACGTATCTCCCGCGATCAGCTTTTTCTCCGGCGCGAAATACAGACAGATGCTGCCTTCGGTATGCCCCGGCGTGTGCAGCACATCGGCTACCAGGATCCGGCGCGGACCTTGTCTCCCGTCTCCAGACTGGATCGATCGTCACGGCTTCCGGCGTCGGCATGCCAATCCACGAAGCCTGCACATCCAGCATCTTCAGCAGGGCATAGTCATTCTGATTGAGCAGACCGGCGCGCCGGTCAGTCGCTTCAGCTTCATCGCGCCGCCAACATGGTCGATGTGGGCGTGAGTCACCACAATCTGCTTCACCGTCAGCCCGTGGCGCTGCACGATCGCCATCACTTCCTCAATATCATCGCCGGGATCGATGACGATGGCTTCCTTGGTCTGCTCGTCGCCGACCACGGAGCAGTTGCACTGCAACGGCCCGACCGGAAAAATCTCGTGAATCATGCCTCCAAGCTATCACGAAGGGCGCGATCCAATCGCGCATGAACTCTGCTTGAGTCAGCTGCGGCTGTTCTGCAGTAAACTTCGCCTTCCGCTGGGCGAATATGGTCTGGCCGCATGGTAATCGCGACGCCGGACAGGAGAAGCTTGATGGATCGTATACGGTTCGTGACCCATCGCGGCCAGCGAATCTTGCTGCTGGATTTCACCGGTTGCACTCGCCGAGGAAGTAGCGGCGCCATGTCGGATCAGGTTCCGGCAGTTGTGACTCGGGAGCCGAGCGGCTCCGTGCTGGTGGTCGCCGACTTCAGCGGAGCGGAGTTCGACCGCGAAGCGGTGGAGCACATCAAGATCGCCGACCGCCTTCGACCGGGCCGCACGTCAAGCGCGCCGCTTGGGTGCTGACCGAGAATCTTGCCCAAAGCTCTTGTACGACTCGATCCGCAGTTTCTCCGCGCGCGAGTTTCCTGTCTTCGCCACCCGCGAAGAAGCGCTGCGATTACGTGGTCAGCGAGCTGAATCAGTCCTCAACGCAAAAAGAAAAGCCTCCGCCACAGCGGAGGCTCGCGATTCGAATAGACTGAACGCGTTACCGGCTCGGGCGTCATGGGCTGCGGTTCGGGAGCGGGCGGCTTCTGGCGCGGCGGTACGGACTTCGCGGGAGCCGACTTGGTGCCTTCCAGAACCGATCCGCTGCTGTGCGAGCGGCGCGCTGCAAACACCGAAAGCGTAATCGATGTGACCATGAAGATGATGGCTGCCTAGGTCGTGGCTTTAGTCAGCACGGTTGCGGCGGTGCGGGTTCCAAAGGCGGTCTGGCTTCCCATGCCGCCGAAGGCGGCGGCGATGTCGCCGCTTTGGCCGCTCTGCAGCAGCACGACAATGATCAGAAACGCGCAAACAATAATGTGAACAGCGGTGATCAGCGCAACCATGTGACTCTCAATTCTCTTTCGGCGGCGAGCGAGCTTCGCGCAACCGACGGCATTGGAATCTCTAAACGTTGCTGGCAACTTGGCGTGAGGTATGGTGCGGAAGGGGGGACTTGAACCCCCATGCCTTTCGGCGCCACCCCCTCAAGATGGTGTGTCTGCCAATTTCACCACTTCCGCACACACGTCCGGATGCAGAGGCATCGCGGGTTCCAAGCAGAAACGTAGAGGCAAATAAGTATAGCAAAGACAAGGCTATCTGCGAAGCCCGGGTTAGCCGAATCGCGAGTAAACACCGGAACCTGAGTCTAATACTTCACAATCTTCGTGAAGCAAGCCGGATCCAGACTGGCGCCGCCGACCAGCGCACCGTCGATCTCCGCTTCCGACATCAAGGCCGTCGCATTGTCCGGTTTCACGCTGCCGCCGTACAGAATGCGCAAATTCTGCGGCGAACTCATCGCCAAACGCCTTTCTCGGCTTCATGCCGAATGACGGTATGCGCGTCAACGGCCATTTGCGGTGTCGCCGTCTTGCCGGTGCCGATCGCCCACACCGGCTCATAGGCGATCGTCAGCTTCGCCGCCTTCCTGCGCGGAGATGCCGTTGAACGCGCGCACACATTGGCGTCGCAGCACATCTTCCGTCAGACCCGCTTCGCGCTCTTCCAGAACTTCGCCGACGCAGACGATCGGCGTCAAGCCCGTTTTCCAGCGCGATTTCCAGCTTGCGATTGACCGTGTCATCGGTCTCGTTGAAATATTGGCGCCGCTCCGAGTGGCCGATGATCACGTGCGTCACCTGGATCGCGGTCAGCATCCCGGCCGAGATTTCGCCGGTGAACGCGCCTTCCTTTTCCCAGTGCATGTTCTGCGCGCCGATCGACGACATTCGATCCCGCAGCGGCTTCGACGGCAGTTTGCAGATCAACAAACGGTGGGCAAACCACGATTTCGTCGCGCGTGTGGCCGGCGACCATGGGGAGAAAATCGCGAAAGAATGCGGCGGTTTGTTCCGGCGTTTTGTACATCTTCCAATTGGCGGCAATTAGTTTCTTTCTCATGTATGCGGGTCCATCGTATGAGTTCGTCCGGAAATGAGGATGGATGAAGCAGAATCTTCGATTATAGGCCGTGCATCGGATAACCGTTCCCGCACATAGCAGTGCGATCAAGCTGGTTTCGGCTACGGTTTCTGCGTCGGCCGGATCAGCACTTCGCTGATGAACGACTGCGGCTCCTGCGTAACCAGCATGGCGACCGCGTGCGCCACATCTTCCGGCTTCAGCATCTTCTGCGTGTCTTTGCCGCTCCGTCGCGGGCTGAAGTCGGTGTCGACCGAGCCCGGGCAAACAACACTGAAACGCGAATGTTCTGCGCCGCGCAATTCTTCCGCAACGCCATAGCTAAGGCCGTTCAGTCCCCACTTGGAAGCCGAGTAAGCAGCGCCGCGCGGCAGGGGATTTTTTCCCGCCAGCGACGAGATATTGATCATGTGTCCCGCGCCCGCGGTGATCATCAGCGGAACCACGGCGCGGCATCATGTAATACACGCCGCGCAGGTTGGTGTTGAAAATCGCCTCCCAGTCCTCCGGCGGCAAGTTCGTGCAACAACGCCGGAGGGTCCGCCGATTCCGGCATTGTTCACCAGGATGTCGACACGACCGTACGTGCTGCGAAGATGTTCGCCCAGGGCTTCCACGCTGGCGAGATCGGTCACATCGCAGCCCACGCCTTCAGCCCGGTGCCCATGACTGACCAGATCGGCTGCGACCTGCTGTACCCGCGACTTCGTCACGGCCGGTCAGGACCACCGTGGCGTCCATAGCCGCCAGCTTGTTGCACAATCGCGTGGCCGATACCGCGGCCTCCGCCTGTCACCACAGCGACCGATCCTGACAACGAGAGCGAATCCTTCGGCTCCATGGAAGCATTTCTCCTGCTCAGGTCTGAGGTTGATGCCAACTGCGCCATCGCCCGATGCAAATTCGCGCTCAGCCTGCGAAGTGTCGGTTCCGCTGCGAGCTCAATCCAGGTCATGCAACTGCTGAGTCGCCATCCCCGCGGCATCCGGCCGATCGCGGTCGTGGCTGGCATCTCTAGCAGCCGCGGAAATCGTGTAAAGTGGTAAGCAACTTGCCTTAAACGAGGCGGCGTACTTATAATCCCGGTCTCCGCAGCTTTGCATTCCAATTCAGCAGTAGGGGCGCGGAGCAGGATTCTGCCTGTTATCATGCAGCGCTGATAGATGGGCACAGTTTGTCGCGGCCCGTGGAATGCGTGTGAGCAGATTCAGCAGTTCTCCAAAATCGAGGAGCCAACAGAATGAAGAAGTCGCTCGTCATGATGTTGCTGGTGTTCGCCAGCGCGGCGCTGGTCCAGCAATCGGTTGCCCAGGCAGCGGCCAGCCTGCGCCAGCCGGTCAGACGCAGGCGCAGAAGAAGGAAATCAAGGATCCGGCTGAATACAACGCTTACATGAACGCCATCCAGCAGCAGAATCCCGCGCAAAAAGCGGAGGCACTGGAAGCCTTCCTGCAGACCTATCCCAACACGGTGATGAAGGAAGACGCGCTGGAGCTGCTGATGGTCGCCTATCAGCAGGCCGGCGACGCGCAGAAGACGCTGGACGCCGCCAACCGCGTGCTGCAGGCGAATCCCAACAACATCCGCGCTCTGGCGTTGCTGGCCTACAACTATCGCGCAGCTGGCGTCGCAGGGCGGCCCGCAGATGCGGACAATCTGGCCAAAGCCAAGCAGTATGGCCAGCAGGGCTTGCAGGCGCTGCAGAACATGAAGAAGCCGGACGGCATGAGCGATGCTGACTTCACCAAGCTCCACAACGAGACGGGCGCGATCTTTGACGGCGCCGTTGGTTTCGCCGCGCTCCAGGCGAAGGACTTTGCCACCGCTCAGAAGGATCTGCAGGAGGCCGTTTCCTGGGAATCGCAGCCCAACATCGCCGACATCTATCCTCTGGCCACTGCCGACCTGGAAGCCAAGCCGATGAACCCCGCAGGCTTCTGGTTCATCGTCAAGGCTGCCAATGCTGGCCCAGGGGCCGACGCAGCAGCAGATCCTGGATTACGGCAAGAAGAAGTACATCCGCTATCACGGCTCGGACCAGGGTTGGGATCGACTGGTCAACCAGGCGAAGGCGTCGCAGAGCGTAATGCCGCCGGCCGGCTTCACCGTGCTGCAGGCGCCGCCACCGCCGTCTCCGGCCGAGCAGGCCGCCGACCTGGTGAAGAGCAAGACTCCCGTCCAGATGAGCTTTGCCGAGTGGGAACTGGTGCTCTCCTCCGGCAACCAGCAGGCTGCCGACACGGTTTGGAACGCAATCAAGGACAAGGCGGTGAAGCTGGAGGCCAACGTCATCAGCGCGACTCCGAATACCGTCCAGCTGGCCGGCAGCGACGACGACATCGAGGCCAAGAAGGCCGACATCACCTTGACCATGGCGAAGCCGATTCCGTCGCGCTTGATGCCGCAGGTGGGTTCACATGATGGCTTCCAGGGACGGTGACCAGCTACACGCCCAATCCGTTCATGATGACCATGACGGACGGCGTATTGCTGGACAGGAAGGGCAATCCGGTTTCGACCGCTGCGCCCGTACACCACCCGACTACCCACCACACTCAGTAAGTCTGGATGCCAGCAGAAAATTGGGGAGCGGCTACGGCTGCTCCCTTTTTATTGCATTTTGAATTCAGAGCTATGTTGTGGACTCACTCGGGAGGGCAGCGAATTGTTGTTGCGCAAGCCGCCAGCCTCGTGCCGCGCTGGCTCAAATACGCGAAAAGGAAATTGCCGATACCTAGCGAACGGCTTTTCGTTCGATCGGTACGTTGTGCGCGCTGCGCGGCGGGCGGCGCGTTCCGTTGCGCAAGTCCTTTGGCGTCGAGCTTGAGTTCGGCGATGGTGCGGCTGAGAGTGTTGCGGTGCATGCCCAGCTGGCGGGCGGCCTTGCATTGATTTCCGTTGCTGTCCTGCAGAACGGTCAGAATGAATTTCTTCTTGAATTCGCAGACTGCTTCGGAATAGGTGATGCCGCTTCTGTACATCTGCACGATCAAGAGCTTCCAGTTGATCTTTCACGACGCCTCTCTCTCCGCTCTACTAGTCTCATATGGCGTTGAATCATGTCTGACCGCTGCTGTCTCCGTCATTGTGGCCCGGAATGTGCTCCGGCACCGTGCGCAGCAGGTTCCATCCATCCCAGAAGCGCTGCCGCAACTCCGCCGGCGCTGCCCAGACCAGGCCGCGTCCGGCAGTCTCAGCATGAACGGCGCAATCCGCGACTGCTGAAGTCCCCACTGTGGCGCAACGCCGCCAGTGCCAGCACA
This sequence comes from uncultured Acidobacteriota bacterium, assembly GCA_963710845.1. Lineage (GTDB taxonomy): Bacteria > Acidobacteriota > Terriglobia > Acidiferrales > UBA7541 > Palsa-295. The sequence goes on from CAVQBU010000006.1 coordinate 104,363, forward strand.
ACGATCGACGCTGACGACCACGCCCCGAGCAAACCGAAGACAGCTCCCAGCAGACGATCGAACCAGCGCAGCCCGACCCCGCGCACCGCCCGGCGTGCAACCGCCGACCATTCCGGCCAGCAATCACGACGACGAAAAAAATGGTAAAGAACCCAGCAATATCCGCCGCCCACTGGGAGTGTTCACATAACCGCGCATACCAATGCGCCACGACGCGGATATTCCCAGGCCGCGATGCAGATATCCGGCAATCACGCCCGCCAAGGCAAAAGAACTCATGAAAAAACCCCTCGACAATCGCCTGTAAAACCGACAACAAAACGATGAGCACAATCACCCAATCGAGAATCGACAGGCTCATCATGCAGCTTTCACCTACGCCGGCAACGGACGGCCCGGTCATCTGGGTGTAAGCCTCAACGTACTTCTCACTGGTTCGCGCCGCCACCTCGGGCGGCAGTGCCGGCGCCGGCGGCTGCTTGTTCCACTTGATCGCTTCCAGATAATCGCGCACGTATTGCTTGTCGAACGAATCCTGCGGCACCACCCGGCTTGTACTTGTCCTTCGGCCAGAAGCGCGACGAATCCGGCGTCAGCACTTCATCGGCCAGCACCAGCCCGCCCGGCGTGCGGCCGAACTCGAACTTGGTGTCGGCGATGATGATGCCGCGCGTCTCCGCGTAATCGGCTGCGGTCTGGTAGATCTTGATGCTCAGATCGCGCAGCTGTTCGCTCAGCTCGCGGCCTGCCAGCTTCACCATGCGATCGAACGAGATATTCTCGTCGTGCCCGCTGGCTGGCCTTGATTGCCGGCGTGAAGATCGGCTCCGGCAGCTTGTCCGACTCGCGCAGCCCTGCGGGCAGCTTGATGCCGCAGACCGCGCCGGTCGGCCTTGTATTCCTTCCAGCCCGAGCCGGAAAGATAGCCGCGCACCACGCACTCGATCGGCGATCATGTCGGCGCGCACCACCAGCATCGAGCGTCCGCGCAATTGCGTCGGCGTACTTCTGCAGCTCCTGCGGGTACTTGCTGCACGTCGGCGGTCGCCAGATGATTGGGAACGATGTTCTTCAGGAAGTCGAACCAGAACAGCGAGAGCTGCGTCAGCACGCGTCCCTTTTGCGGGATGCCGGTGGCCAGCACGTAATCGAACGCCGAGATCCGATCGGTCGCGACGAACAGCAGGTGATCGTTATCGACCTTGTAAATGTCGCGAACTTTCCCGCTGGCGTACAGCTGCAGGTCGGGAAAATCAGTATTGCAGGAGAACGTCGTTACTTTGAATTGAGCTTGTCACAGTTGCAAATCGTTTCGGAGAGTCGTCGGGTATTTTAATTTTCCCGAGTGGTTTGTCAATGCAGTCCAAAAAGTCAGTTTCGTACGCATGTGCAAAATTGTTGCGCAAAAGCTCTTGACAAAATCCGCGGCTCGCGCGAAACCCGCGCCAACACTGGCGTTTCAGCCAATCACGACTGCGATTCGGAATCTACTGTCGAGCGGTATACGCAGATCGACAATTTCGATATCGAATTGAAGCGCAGAACCCGCGCAGCTGTCAAGAGGACTTGCGAAAATTTTTCCGCGCGATCGCGCTGCTTCAGTCGGCTGACGAGCGATGCACCGCACGCGCATCTTCCAGATACTGAATCTCGGGCGCGCCCTGCGACTCCGGCCTTCTGCATGCGATCCCGCAGTTCCCCGGAGTTCATGAACTTGCGCGCCTCCTCGACGCTCTCCCAATCCAGCAGCAGGAAGACGTCGTGCGGATCTTCCACGTTGTGGAAAGACGTGAAAGCCGGTTTCTCCGGCACGCTTGCGGGCGATGAGATGGGAATCGAAAGCTTCCTTCCAGCGGTTGTAATCCGAAACCTTGTGACGGACCAGAACATGCACCATAAGAGCGTCCTCCACATTTCAATCGTCTCATCCAAGATACGAAATCTGCCGCAGAATGTGAACTCCCAAATGAACAAAGCACTGTGACGCGGGCTATGACAGAATGCTGCTCAGTTGCTGCGGACCTCAGCCGAACGACTGCCAGCTGCGATACGTTATACTGCACTGCAAACCAACAGGGAGACTTACCGCTTGCCGCGCCTCATCATTCGCTCCTCTGACATTCATGCCGCCGGATGTTTCGCCCTGGACGACATACCCAAAGGCACGCGCATTCTGGAATACACCGGCGAACGCATCACCAAGGCCGAAGGCGACGATCGCTACGAAGGCCGCCCATTCACCTATCTGTTCGGTGTCGGCGACGGCGAGGTGGTGATCGACGGCCATGGCATGGCGATGTTCGTGAACCACTCCTGCGATCCCAATTGCGAGACCGACGAAGACGGACGACCGCGTCTACATCTCCAGCATTCGCGACATCGCCGCCGGCGAAGAACTCACCTACGACTACTGGCTCTACGACGGCGACGACGACGCTCCCTGTTACTGCGGCAGCAAGAGCTGCCGCGGAAGCATGTACTCGCCGAGGAGCTGAAGAAGAAAGCGCGTGCCGAGGCGCGCAAGAAAAAGCGGGCCGAGCTGGCGGCCAAGAAGAATGGCGCGGCTCCAGCCACCAATGCAAGCGAAACGGCGCAGGCAAGAAGCGTTAGCCCGATCCCGAAAATGCTCCCGGCCTCCCGTTCCACCGCCGAGCACCGTATAATCAGAACTTCCTTCCATGAGTTACCAGGTTCTCGCGCGCAAATACCGGCCACAAAAATTCTCCGAGGTGATCGGGCAGGACCACGTCACCCGCACCCTGAAAAATGCCATCGAGCAGGGCCGCATCGCGCACGGCTACATCTTCAGCGGCCACCGCGGCATCGGCAAGACCACCATCGCGCGCATTCTGGCGATGGCGCTGAATTGCCAGTCGCAGGATCATCCCGTGCCCGAGCCCTGCGGCGTCTGCGATTCCTGCCGCGAGATTCGCGCCGGCAATGCCGTCGACGTGATCGAGATCGACGCCGCCACCAATCGCGGCATCGACGAGATTCGCGAACTGCGCGAGGCCGCACGCTATCGTCCGGCGCGCGATCGCTTCAAGATCTACATCCTCGACGAAGCGCACCAGATCACCGACGCCGCCTTCAACGCGCTGCTGAAGACGCTGGAAGAGCCGCCCGGCCACATCGTCTTCATGATGGCGACGACGCAGCCGGAAGACATCCCGCAGACCATCCGCTCGCGCTGCCAGCACTTCAGCTTTCACGCCGTACGCTTCGACGACATCGTTCAGCAACTGCGCGACATCGCCAAGCAGGAAGGAATTGCGGCCGACGACAACGCGCTGGCCATGCTGGCCGAGGTGGGCGACGGCTCCATGCGCGACGCGCTCAGCATCATGGACCAGGCGATTGCCTGCTGCGGTACCACGCTGAGCGGCGATGTGGTGCGCGGGCTGGTGGGCACGGTTTCCTCGGACGTGCTGGAAGACGTGATGGACGCGGTGGCGCGCAACTCCAGCGAAGACGTGTTGCGAACCATCGACCGCCTGCTGGTGGAAGGGCAGAGCGCGCAGCACTTCGCGCGGCAGATGCTGCGCTTCCTGCGCAATGCGCTGGTGGCCAAGGTTGCGGGCAGCGATTCGCCGGTGCTGCAGATTTCGTCCGACGAGCGCGCGCGCGTGGCGCGCGTCGCCGAACGCTTCAGCGAAGAAGATCTCACGCGCTTCATGCAGATCATGCTGCGCACGCACAGCGATCTTGGATACAAGCAGGAGCAGCGCTTCCATCTGGAACTTGGACTGCTGAAGCTGGTGCACGCGCAACGACTGTTGCCGCTGGAGGAATTGCTGAGCGGCGAAGCAGCGCAGCCGAAGCGCGCGGCGGATCCGGCATCGCGCGCGGGAGCTGCGCAGCCGCGCGGCAGCGGCTCCTCCGGCGCGCGAGCGAGCGCGACGCGTCGCGACGCAGCGAGTCGGAGACGCCGATCGTCGCGAGCGCCGGCGGCATCGCCGTTCGCGCGGCCGTCGCCGTTCGAGGCCGATCGCAATCGCAAGAGCGAGCCCAAGGCCGAGGCGCCCCCGGACTGTGCCGATCGCGGCGCGTCCAGCTCTCATGACCAGCGTCGAGCGTACGCGAGCCGCTGATCTCGAGCAGCAGGCGCCGCAGCAGAGGCGGCGTCGCGACGGCGGTCGCTGTCGCAAGCCGGAGCCAGCTGCGTCGAACCGGCGCAGGACGAGATCACGCGTGGACGCTGCGCGCAATGCGGTGCTGGCGGCGCTGGAAGATGCGGGACAGAACATGCTGGCGCACAATCTGGAAGAAGCGCGAGTGGTCGGTGCGCGGCATGGAAGTTGCGGTGAAGGTCGCGATGTCGCAGGTGCTGATCGATGTCGCGCTGGGTCCGGAGCCGAAGCGCATCATCCAGGCGGCGCTGAACAAAGCTCGCAGGCAGGCCGCTGAAATTCAAGATGGTGAGCGGCGGGACGCGACAGGCGCGCCGAAGCAAACGGCGATGCAGCGCCGCGTCCAGACGAATGGCGCAGGCGCGCGCAGCCGGGCGGCCAGCCGATCCGGTCGTGCAGCGCATGCAGGAGAAGTTTGGCGCCGAGATTCGACCGTCATCGACCAGAAAGATCGCGGCTAGAAAGGGGCTTCATAACGTGAGGCTCCGGAGCCCGGAATCGGGTCGTAAGTCGGTTTAGCCAGCTGAGAGTCAGCCCGCGGTCTGAGTCGACAACGGAGTTCGTAGCCGCACTAGCGGTCGACACTTCGAGGCAACAAATGGATGGATTCAATTTGCAGGACATGCTGGCGCAGGCGCGGCAGCAGGCGGAAAAGCTGCAGGAGAAGATGCAGCAGATCACCATCGAAGCCTCGTCGGGCGGCGGCAGCGTGACCGTGCGAATGAGCGGCCAGAAGCAGCTGCTGAGCATCGTCATTGAGCCCGAGGTGGTGAAGTCGGGCGACATCGAGATGCTGCAGGACCTGGTGGTCGCGGCGGTGAACGAAGCCTCGCGCAAAGTGGATGAGGCGCTGAAGTCCAGCCTGGGCGGCATGCTCGGCGGCATGGGCTTGCCGGGGATGTAAAGACATGTTCACCACAGAGGCACGGAGAACACCGAGGTATTCGGATTGTCATCGAAGTCTCAAGCGGAAGCAGTTTGAATCGGACGGACGAGCTTCGAATGCTCAGACCTAAGTATTCTCCGTGACCTCCGTGCCTCTGTGGTGAACACGCTTTAACATTAAGGAATAACCAAGTGTCCAGATTTGCCGAGCCGATGGCTCGACTGATTGAAGAATTGAAGAAGCTGCCCGGCGTGGGCAGCAAGACGGCGCAGCGCTTCGCCTTTCACATCCTGCGCGCCAGCGATGAAGATGCCGAGCTGCTGGCCGGCGCCATCCGCGAGGTGAAGGCCAGCCTTCGCCTGTGCTCCGTCTGCAACAACATCACCGACGTCGATCCCTGTACCTACTGCACCAGCGCCACCCGCAATCAGCGGCTGGTGTGCGTGGTGGAGGAGCCGACCAACATCGCCGCCATCGAGAAGACGCGCCACTACAACGGCGTTTATCACGTGCTGCATGGCGCGCTGTCGCCGCTGCATGGCGTCGGTCCGGACCAGTTGCGCATCAGCAATCTGGCGAAGCGAGTTGAGTCGGGCGGCGTCGACGAGTTGATTCTCGCCACCAATCCCACGATCGAAGGCGAAGCCACGGCGACCTATCTGTCGCGGTTGTTCAAGTCGTCGGCGGTGAAGGTGACGCGCATCGCGACCGGCGTTCCTGTCGGCAGCGACATCGAATACGCCGACGAGGTCACGATGCAGAAGGCCATGGAAGGGCGGCGGGAGCTGTAGAAAAGCCGCTCATCGCTTTGCACTGCTCGGCTATCCCTTCAGGATTTCGCAGCCGGCCGGTCTGGGTGGAGCACCGCTTCAGCGGTGCATTCCTGCGCAACCTATTTGGGACAAGCCGGGCTTTAGTCCAGCGGTGCGGGATTCACTCAAGGCGATAACTCGCATTGCGAGAGAGGCGTCACTTCTTGCTCGATTGTGCTTGGACCTTTGCCAAGTATCCGTTGATCTGCTCCTCCCACTCCTTGCCGGCTTTTTCATCTCCCTTCGCGAAGTGCTGCACATGTTCATTCGCTTCCGGCACAAGCGCAGTGCGCTCATAGACCACGCTCACGTCAGTTTTTTCCGCGCCCTCGCGGACCAGATGGATATCGATCATGGTCACCATGGCGTCGTTCAGCACGTAGGCATATTCAATATGACCGGTGACAAGATCGAACGCGGTGTTGACCCAGGTGCTGGTATAAGGGCCGTGCGCGACTTGAAAGACCATCCCTTGCTGGTCGTGAGGGGGATTCGGATAGACGAACTGAGGCTTCCAATCAGGCGCCCACTTGCGCTCTTCGTCGGCACCAAATAACGGCGCGGTCTGCTCAAAGGACCCGTTGGCGGTGAAGTGGAACTCGGTGCGGGTATGCGCCAGCTCCTCAGCCGCTGCCGGCTGCTGCGCGCGTAAGCGAAGTCAGGCCCACAGTTAGCAAAAATCCGCCGACAAGAATGGTGTGCAGCGTAATCATTTGTGACGCTCCTTCAGTTGGTGGCTGTCCGCGGCTTTCAAGGTCAGCCCGTAAATGCTCCGCAGCTTGTCAATGTCCTTCAGCGTCTCCGGCGAGAACGGAGCTTTTCCCTCAAAAGCGTGCAGGACGATACCTTCCAGCAGATCGCCCAAGGACATGTCTTTCAGCTCCGCCAGCGCCTTCAACACCTTCAACAGACGCTTCTCCATCAACCGCTGGCCATCCTCCAACCGATTGAATTAACTGGACTAATTTCTTCGGACCAGCAATGGAGCCTCAAGTGCGCCTCTCAGCTCACTGAACGCCATTCGGCCACGCACGAAGATCCAGCCCGAATCATGATTTGAGGTGACGCATGAGCCATACGAACTCGTTCCTGAATGTTGCCATGTTGGCCGTTGTGTTCGCAGCCGTTGTTCCGAGTGCAGGTCTAGATTCAATTAAGGTTGGAGACTCTCAGACGCAGCAGTTAGCGATGCAAGGTCAGTCCGGTGATAAGACCGGAGTAAAAATCTTTACCGGAACCATCTGGATGAGTGGTGATCGGTTTGTCCTGAGAGACGAGCACCAAAAACAGTGGTACCAGTTGGATGTTGACCAGAAATTAGTCGCCAAATTCGAAGGCAAGCAGGTGAAGGTGATTGGCACGCTGGAGGCCGCCAACAGTGAGATCCACGTTCAACGCATCGAAGAAGGATGAGAGTGAAGGTCGAAGCAATGAATCTTTTTCTGACGCCGTCTATCAGTCGGCTTACGCCTTTACCCGGAATGAGTTGCCACGGTCGGGCGTGCGTGACTCTTGGAGGAGATGATCTATGAGAGCACTAAGGAAGGGCGGCCGCAGCATGTCCTCACTCGTGTTCATCGCTCTCTTGCTCGGGGGGTGCGGACACAACACACAAGCTAGCGGCGATCCCAACAATCCCAATTCCGAGCCGGGGCTGCTCGCGAGAATATTCGAAACAACTAAGCCAATTTCTATTCCGGAGGGCACCCAACTGGATGTGGTGCTCGATCAAAGCATTTCCACGGCGGCGAACCGGTCTGGCGATCCTTTTCACGCGACTCTCGCCTCGCCGGTAGTCGTCGATGATAAGACCGTGATCCCGAAGGATGCCTTGGTGACGGGTCATATTGTTGACGCGCGACCTTCGGGCCATTTGAAGGGTGTCGCACGCCTGGAACTCACACTCGATTCCGTACGGGTAAGTGGAGAGACATACAGAATCGCCACAGGAGATTTCGGCAGGACTGGCAAGAATCACAACAAGCGCAACGGCATCTTGATCGGCGGCGGCGCAGGCCTTGGTGCGATCATCGGCGGAGTTGCCGGTGGTGGAGTCGGAGCGCTGATCGGGAGCTCTGTGGGCGCTGGTGCAGGAACGGCGGGCGCCGCATTCACGGGGAAGAGGGACATCCGCGTCCCTGCCGAGACCACATTGTCGTTCCGTCTCGCTCGCCCGGTAACGATTCCAGTGAAGAGCTGATTCCGCTATATCCCGCGATCATCGGCGACGAATTGCGCTACGAGCAGCTCCGGAAATCGAGCTCCTGCGGCGTCACCGTTGCGCCGGGAGTTACCTTCAACGGATTTCCGTTCGCGTCCAAGTTGGTGGTTATTGATGACGGTGAGCAATCGGTAGTGCCGCCACCCAACGGGAAAAAGGCGTTCGCGCCCACCGAATACAGCACATCGCCGGACGCTGCGGCAGCGTAACTGATTTTGCCCGACGCGAATACTCCGACGCTTGGGTTGCTCGCCGGCTCAATCAGCGTGTACGCAGCGCAGTTTGTGTTCGCCAGCGCGGTTGCCGGACAATCCGTGTTCGAGTCCACGGAAATATTCGAGATTGAGTTGCTCTCCGCTGGAATCGTTACCGCAAGGTTCGCTCCGCCGGGCAACGTAACTGTCTGGAAGGCGGATACCGACACGTCAATCGTTGCTGCGGCGGAAGCGTTCGTCGCGGTTACGAATCCTTGCAGCGTCGCCGGACCCGGCGTAGGTCCTGTTTCTGGAATCAACGGTATCGTTCCCAGGTTGGTCCCACCGAGCACACCAACCGCCACCGTCGCGTTGTAAGCCAACCCAGCACCGTTGATCGCGACGACCACCACGTCGAATGTTGCCGCCGTCGGCAAAGGGCAAAAATTGAAGTTGCCTGCCGAATCCGCGGCCGTCTGCATGAAGATCACATCGGTCTGTGAACCTTGCAGTTCTTCCAGTGCGACAAGCACCGTGCCGCCCGAAATTGGCTGCATCGTTGCTGCGTCCACCACGTGCCCGCTGATACCGGTGTCGTTCGTGCTCACTTGTCCCGCGGTCAGCACCGGTTTTAGCCGGAACTTACCGTTGCCTTGCTGGATGATTGATGCGCAAGCGTTGAAATCAATGTTGAGATCAACGTCCTGCCCGGCTGCGACGGTAATCGGCCCGCCTTGAATCTGCCCCGGTGGGATTTTCAACCCCGTGTTTGCCTGGCTGGAGAGTTGCAGTTCATGAACGCTCCCGTCCTGCAGCACCGCGCAATTGAAGCCTTGATCGCCGCATGCATTCATCGCCGGGACAGGGCCACCGCTTCCGTCATTGGGAACCAGCAGCAAACGGATTTGCTGGTAGCTGCCCGTGGGAAGCGCGGTGTTCGATCCCAGCATCGTGAGCAGACATGCGTTCGGTCCTGCCGCGAAGAGATCAATTTGCATGGGCTGCGTAACTAGTTGCGGCGCCAATTCCTGCCATCCTGGAGAATTGTCGTCGGCGGTAGCGCTGGTGTGCGCCTGCACCGAACGGATCGTCACGTAGACGTGCTGGAAGTCGCCGTTCGGAAACTTGCAGCTGGGTGGGTCGGTAATGCTGACGTTTATGCTGCCCGTTCCGGCCGTTTGCATAGTCGAGCCCGAGCCCGAACCGCTGCAGTTCACCAGCACAGCTGCGAGCACCAACAGTATCGCGAGGCTGCCAATCCACACGAAGGGGGGCAAAGACTTTAATCTGATCTGCAATAAACGAGCCATGGTCGCTCTCCATCAAGATCGTCGGGAAGGGTTGCTACGAGCACCCAGGCAGGGGACGGGCGCGCTGGTCGCAATTCTAAGGCGCTTCCATGGCAGCGTCAAGCCACGTGAGCGGCGATTTCGATTGCCAGGCCTTGACTAACGCTCTTGCCGGACATCTGACCATACCCCAAAAAACGCCTCTGGATCGCGAGCGGTGTTGTACTGCCGAGCGCCGTCGATAAGAACGAAGGCGTGCGATTGGGTGGAGTGGAAGGGTGGCCCACCCGCTTGCTGCAAATTCAAAAGTCAGGACAACGTCGAAGGCGCCCAGCTAAAGCTGCCCGCTACAAAATCAAAGGCAACGTCAACGGCCGTCCGCTGCGGCGGCGGTGGCGTCGCGCGAGACGAAGGGAAGGCAAAACCCGCGCCCCTGATCCCGCGTTGCCGTTCACGAACTGCGCACCTAACCGAGCCCACAAGGTTAGTTGACACGACCGTTAACTAGCGGTACCGTGGCGCTCACGTCACCGCTTGAGAACTGGGACCCAGGCCCGCGGCTCAGCGCAGCACCGCAGCCCGGCCGCCCGTTCTCTCTACAACTTGGGAGCGTGCTTCGCCATGAATCGAGCCCAGCGATTCGTTTGCGTCACTGCCGTTGCGTTCCTGCTGCTTTGCATCGCCGCCATTGCTCCGCGCAGCTCCTCGGCCGGCGACGATTGGCTGCCGATTCCTCCGGCCGACCTGGAGCTGAAAGACAATCCCGCCCAGCGTGGCGCCCACGCCATGATCCTGTACCGCTCCAGCGATATGGACTCCAAGGAATCCGCGGTCCGCGAATACGTGCGGATCAAGATTTTTACGCAGGAAGGCGCTAGAGAAGCCGACGTCGAATTACCCTTTAACAGGCAGCAAGTAAACATCCTGGATATTCGCGGCCGGACAATCCATCCGGACGGCAGCATCGTGAATTTCGAAGGCAAAGCGTTCGAGAAGACCATCGTGAAAGCCAGCGGCTTCAAGTATCTGGCGAAAACTTTCACGCTTCCCGATGTGCACCCGGGCAGCATCATCGAATACCGCTATCGCGAACAAGGCGACCCCCATTACTACGTCAACGAAAGTTGGACGATCACCAGCCATCTGTACACTCGCGACGCGCACTTCACCATACGGCCAGACACCGGCTCCTACGCTGCCCCGATGTACTACCGCCAGTATGGACTGCCGGTGGGATCGATTCCGATGAAGCAGACAAACGGCACATACACCCTGGACATCCACGATCTTCCGGGGCTGGAATCCGAAGACTATATGCCGCCGGAGCGCGTGCTGCAGGCGCACGTGGACTTCTTCTACATGAATCCCAGCGATCCGAAGAACGAGACCCCCGACAAGTTCTGGAATCGCAAGGGCAAAGCGTGGTCGGACGAGGTGGATCATTTCGTAAACAAGAAATCCGCGCTGGAAAGCGATCTGGCGCACACTGTGAGCGCCGATGATGCGCCGGACGTGAAACTCCGCAAAATCTATGGGCGCGTGCAAAAAATCCGCAATCTTTCGATGGAAGACGCCAAGTCGGAAAAGGAAGAAAAACAGGAACAGATCAAGCCCAATAACAACGTCGAAGACGTCTTGAAACACAACTACGCGACCGGTCGCGAGTTGAACTACACGTTCGTGGGCCTGGCGCGCACCGCTGGCTTTGCGGCCAACGCGGTGTTCGTCGCGCCGCGCCACGTGGTTTTCTTTCTTCCGGAAATGCAGGACCCTTCGCAGATCAACGACGACATTGTTTGGGTGCACGCCGGCACGCAGGATTACTATCTCGACCCTGCCGCCAGCACTTTCCCGTTTGGAATCCTGCCGTGGTATGAAACCAACACGCGGGGCATTCGTTGCAGCAAGACTGGCGGCGAAGTCGTCAGCGTGCCACCCTCACCTCCCAGTCAAGCCACCACCATCCGCACAGCGGAACTGGAAATTGATTCCGACGGCCAGGCGAGCGGGAAGCTCGTCGTGGACTACACCGGGCATCTGGCTGCCACACGCCGCGAACAATCCCGCGAAGAGGATGAAGCCGGCCGCCGCAAAGCGATCGGCGATGAAATCCAGGGCTGGTTGCCAGCCGGGTCCACCTATGAAGTCACCGCGATCACCGATTGGGACAATAAGGAAAGAGCATTGCACGTGGAAGGCACGGCAAAGATCCCCAATCTGGGAACAGCCGCGGGACGCCGCATGCTGGTTCCGGCTTCGCCGTTTCAAGCCCGCCAGACCGCGGCCTTTCATGCCGAAAAACGTCTTTACGAAGTTTATTTCAATTGCCCGTATGAGGAAATTGACGACGTGAAACTCCACGTGCCCGCGGAGTTCAAGATCGAATCCGTTCCCCCGGCCAGGCAGGCCAAGCCCGGTATCGTGTCCTATGAAATTTCCGCGGCGCAGCAGGGCAGCTTGGTCGAGGTGAAACGTTCGCTCGTCCTCGACGGCATGAGGTTTCCGGTGAGCAGCTATCCAGCTTTGCGTAGTTTTTTCAATACGGTGAAAACCGATGACGATGCTCAAATCGTTCTGCAAAATGCCGAATCTGCGAAAAATAACTAGACCGTTCGCCACCGCTGCTCTCGCGCTGCTTTTCGCGCTGGCCCTCACGGTGATTCTCGCGCCGGTTCTCAGCCGCTTCTCTCCGCGAGTGTTCGCGGATACCGCGCCGGATTGGCTGCGCGCCGCCGCGCACCAAACTCTACCTGACTACCCCAAAGACACCATCGCCGTCGTGCTGCTGGACGAGCAACAAACGACCGTCAAGGACAATGGCGATATCGAAACCCGCCATCGCCGCGCCTACAAACTCCTCCGGCCCGAAGCTCGTGAAAACTACGGGTACGCGGCGGTCAACTTCGATAACGAGACGAAACTTTCCTTCTTCAAGGCGTGGACGATCACTGCCGACGGCAAGGAAATGGAACTGAAGGAGAAAGACGCCGTCGAGGTCAGCTTGACCAGCTTCGAAGTGTTCAGCGACCAGCGCGCCAAGGGCATCAAGTTCTCCGCCGCGGACCCGGGAAGCATTGTCGGTTATGAGTACGTGCAGAAACATCGTCCGTTCGCGTTTGAAAACGAATGGCACTTCCAAAGCGAAATCCCCACTCGGCACGCGCGCTTTTCGCTGCAGCTGCCTCCCGGTTGGGAGTTCTCTGAATACTGGGCCAACTTCCCAAAACAGCAACCGCAATCCTCTGCCAATAATTTCTATGTCTGGGAAGTCGAAAACGTTGCCGCGGTCGAAGTCGAGCCCGCCATGCCGCCTTTTCTCAGCATCGCTAGCCGCATGGACATCAAGTACTTTCCGCGCAACCCCGCTCTCCGCGCCAAGACCACCGGCTCGTGGAACGACATCGGCGTCTGGTATGGCAACCTCACTTCAGCCAGCCGCACTCCTTCACCAGCGCTCCAGCAAAAAGTTACCGAGCTTACCGCCGGAGTTTCCGATCCGCTCAAAAAAATGCAGATCCTCGCCGCCTACGTCCAACAGCAAATCCGTTACGTGGCCATCGAAGTAGGCATCGGAGGCTTGCAGCCTCACCCAGCCGCGGACGTTTTCAAGCATCAGTACGGAGACTGCAAGGACAAAGTCACGCTGCTCAGCGCCATGCTCAAGGAAGCCGGCATCGATTCCTACTACGTCATGATTGATACGCATCGCGGCATCGTCAATCCGGATTTCCCATCTTTGCGCGGCAATCACATGATCATGGCCATTCGTCTCCCTCAGGAGGTTACCGCCAACACGCTTTACGCCACCGTTGACGATCCCCAACTTGGGCGCCTGTTATTTTTCGATCCCACCGACGAATTCGTTCCTTTGGGATATTTGCCTTCCGATCTCCAGCAGAATTACGGCCTGGTGATCACATCCGATAGCGGCAAACTTTTCCTGCTTCCCATGCTGCCGCCTACCACGAACCGCTTGCTGCGCACGGCCACGCTCACGCTCAGTTCCAGCGGCAATCTGGGCGGCGAGGTCAACGAGCTGCGCTGGGGCACGCCGGCCGACGACAGCCGCGCGCAGTTTGCCGGCTCCTCGCCCGCGGACCGTGAGAAGGTCGTCGAAAAATTCCTGGGAACGTTCCTCAATAATTTCACTCTTACCAACGCGTCGGTCGGAAACCTGGATAAATACGACCAGAGCCTTTCCCTCCACTATCAATTCGTCGTCGAAGGCTACGCCAAGACGGCCGGCAACCTGCTGATCCTACGGCCGCGCGTGGTCGGCGACAAAGGTTCGAGCATTCTCGCCGGAAAAGCGCGCAAGTATCCGATCGAGTTCGAGGGTACCACGCTGCAATCCGACTTGTTTGACATCACCCTTCCGGCGGGCTATGTGGTGGACGAGCTTCCCCAGCCGGTGGACGCCAAGTGCGACTACGCCAGCTACAAAAGTAACGTCGAAGTGAAAGACAACGTGCTGCACTATAAACGCACGTATGAAATCAAAGACGTAGTAGTCCCCACGGAAAAACTGCCCGAAGTCCGCGACTTCTTCCACCAGGTAGCTGCGGCGGAAAAATCCAGCGCCGTGCTCCGCCGCGCCAACCCCTAGCCACACCGGTCAGTTCCCTGCATTCAATTTCTGAATCGCCCGCACTTGGCAAATCATCTCCTCACAATCAATCCGAACGTGCATAATGTGCGAGAAAAATTTGGGCCGCTCGCGCGCCAGGATTTGCAATCTTGCGGCGATGGCGGGCACGGCATGCCGTGCCCCTACAGATTCAGAGCTGCGCGGCGGGCTTGGGGCCGAACCCACAGGAGAACCACATGAAAGCGGTCATCAATGCAGCGAGCGCACGATTGAACTTTTTCGCAGCGCGCGCACGGTTCAACTTTCTCGCTGCGAGCGCACGACTGAACTTTTTCGCGGCACTTGCGCTGGCCTGCGTGACGCTGACCTGTGCCGCACCGCAATCTGTGGCGCAAGCTGCCGCGCAGGCGGGCGCGCAAACGCCAAAACAATACACGCCGCCGACCGGCGAGCCTGTGCCGCAGAGCAGCACGCTGGCGGACGCACCGCCCGCGCCTGCGCTGCCCGCCGACTGGACCAAGCAGCTGGCCGAGCACCACGAATCCATCGTGACCGATCGCGTGCGCATCCATGTGTTCCGGCTGCGCCCGGGCGACGACCTGCTGGGCGGCATCCGCGCGTACGTGAACGCCAATCACATACAGGCCGGCGTGCTGCTGAGCGCCGTGGGCAGCCTGACGCAAGCTTCCATCCGTTACGCGAATCAACCCGAGGCGCACATTCACACTGGCCACTTCGAAATCGTTTCCATTACCGGCACGGTGGAAGAAGGCGGCGAACACGTGCACCTTTCCATTTCCACGGGACAAGGCACGATGATCGGCGGGCACTTGATGACCGGCTGCAAAATCTACACCACCGGCGAGATCACGGTGGCGGAATTAATCGGCGTTCACTTCACGCGCGAGACAGACACGCAGGGCAGCGGCTGGGATGAACTGAAAATCTACCCGACCAAGCCGTAACGAAGAGAGATCCTTCGCTGCGCTCAGGATGACGAACTAAAAAAGCGCGCAGGCAAGATCGCCCTCCTGTGGTGAAAGTCGGGCCGCACAGCCAGGAGTGGCTGTGCCACGATAACGGAACGGGGTGCTGCAAATCTGACGACTGCAGAACCGGTACTGCAGCGGCTGAAGCCGCACTGATTTCGCTGAGTTTCGCGTCGTAGCTAAAGCTACGACCTACAAAGATTCTCAAGTGCTCACGCCGGCGGCAAAGTGTATTCAAACTCGTAAGAATGTTTTCCTGCGGCGATAATAATATTCATCTGGCCGGTCAAGCCCACCAGCTGGCCCGACCCCGAATCCGGCACCACGGTTATCGAGAGCTGCGGTTCCCCCCGCGTCATCGTCGCACTATGCTCCAGGACGAAGCTTCCGCTGCGACCCTTCAAGGAGCCCGTGACTCGCTCCATCGCCACGTACCCCGCCGATCCTTTCACCTCTGTCCCGGCCGTCAACATCGTTCCCTTCGCCGTCCCTTCCAACTCGCCGTGATACTGCTTGTCGAGCGAATACCTCCCGAGCGTGGACCCGTCGCCTTTGTCCGCCTCGCCCTGCGCTTCCACCTTCACATCAAACGTCCCAGCAGCACGTTCTGCCACAGTCTTCTCCTTTTGCGCGAGGCTGGGAACCGGCGGCTGCGCCTGTGACTGCGCATGAGCAACAAAACCAAGGCCAGCTGTCGCGCCGTCTCCAATTCCTGCGAATATGCAGACAGCAGCGAGCGCAATCACTGCGATCAGCACTAAATGCGCCAGACTGGCGCCAACTCCGGTCCCGGATTGCTTCTTCATTTTTGCTCCAAGAAACTGCCGCGGATTCCGTTTGTTTGGCTGGCTGCTTATTTGCCGCTTATTTCACAGGCACGCTGTAGTGCGACGCGATTACTTGCCAGCGGCCGTCGAGAAACATCCAGGTGTCGGTGAGCCGGTCGTGGTATTCGTAGCGCTTTCCTTTTTCCGTTCCCACTTCGTGATACTGCCCGGTGACGACCGCCGTGTTCCCGTGCAGGCGCACTTTCATGTCCAGCAATTCCGATACTTCCACTTTCGTCCTGGTGTCCCCGGCATGCGCGATATACCCGGATTTGCTGTAGGTGTTGCCGTCTTCCACGGTGATGATGAAGTCATCGGCCAAGATCGAGCTCATGGCTGCGACATCCCGCTGCTGGTAAGCCGTATTCCACTTGTTCTCCAGCGCCAGAATCTTCGCCGCCGCGTCGGAACCCTGCGCCGTGGCAGGAGGCGCACCAAAAGGGACAACCAGCAAAATGGTCAGGAGCATGGCAACGAAAAGCCGTGAACGTGTTTTCATAGCGGGTCCTCGCACGCATTGTGCGGTCCGCGCGCGCATATTTCAACGCTTAGAATGATGCGTGATGCCTGCGGCACATCACTGGCTCAGCGCACCGCAAACTTTTCCGCCCACTGAATGCGCGCGGTAGTCTGCATGGCGATAAAGAGGGTGAGAATCGCGCCGATGGTGATTGCCAGGCCCGTGAAGCCTTCGAAGAAAAACGCGTAGGAGAACAGCACCAGGTACACAAATTGCGCCAGGCCCGCTTCCAGCAGCGCCGCACGCATCCCTGCCACCAATCTCAAGTAACTTAGGAGCAGCGCTATCGAAACGGCGGAGCAAATCACGAAAGCTGCGTGAATCGAGACGTGATCCACCAGATAGGCCATCAACAGATGAAAGGAAAAGAATGCGCATGCCAGGAAAAAATAGTTCATGGGATGCAGCTCGATTCCTTTTACGGTAGTCAGCAGGAAAAGCGTAAAAAAGAAGAACAATAGCGAAACGGGCGCGAAATAACTGATGCGTCCCGCGAGCGGGCCGGGCTGCAGCTTCTGTGGCAACGCAATGCCTACGTGATAGCCGGACACCAGGTTCTTGTAGTTCCAGACAAGGTCCCATCCACTTGCCTGGCGGATCTCTTCCGTCGGTGAAAGCGTGTTTTCCAGCAGATCGAAGCCGGGAAAATTCGTGGTGACGTGCAGCTGAAAGTCTTTTACCTGCGTGACCTCATCGCCGAAGCCGTAACTCCAATTATCCAGCCCGTGCGAGCGATAGGCTACTCGCAACGCCGCTGTCTCGCGCGGTTGCAGCAGTATCGTCGCTACGGCGTCGTTTTTCTCGTTCGTTGTGGCCACGGAAGCGTCGTTGACGGAAAAACTTAGATCGTCGTACACCGCCTGGCTCGCCGGCAAATGCATGCGGAACGTTACTTGTTGCGCCTGATCGCTGGGATTGCTGAAGCGATACGCGCCGGAAAAATCCACCTGATAGGTGCTGTACCAAAGCAGTCCCTTCTTGCGGTAATCCAGCCGCAAAGCGGCGTTCGCGCGCGTTTGCTCCAGCGGCAGCGTGACCAAAGTCTTCTGCTCTACCGTGCGAACGGAGGACGTTCCGTTGTCCGTGGCGGTGACCTGTTTTTGCGAAACAATTTGATAAGCGGCGGTGGGAGGCGTTTGCTCCTGCGCCGTTCCCCAAGCCGACGATACGCGGCCTTTCAGTTGCTCATCGCTGTAATTTGTGCGGTAAAGAATTGTGCTGCCAAGGATGGCCCAAGCTATCGAAGTACACACCACAATGAAACCGATTGCAGCGATGCGCTTTATCATTTTGGTTCACTCCGGAATTGAAGGATTGCTTCCCCGCCGCAGAACCATTGTCGCGGATTCGATTCATCCTGTCAAGTACTTTGTACAGCAAAGCACAGCACTGGATTTCACTTAATCGCGGCTAGCGGAGTTCTTGTTCCAGCAGAGGGGCCACAGATCGCGTCAGGCGACCCGCGGTTCACGAATCACTATTCACGTTATTTTCAGCGGCACGCGGTCAGCGAGACTACCGGGTCTTGGTAGCGGCTGGCTGCGCGAAATCTTCCAGGCGGCGGGCTAGCGATTCGGGCAGCTCGGCTTCCAAGTGCATGTGGCCGCCGGTGACTTCGGAATGCAGGACGCGGCCGGTGGCGTGGACCAGGGAGAGGTTGCGGCCGTCGGAAAGCGGGATGCGCAGATCCACGTGGACGAGCGGATCGACCGGCAGCGCGGCGTCCATGCGGACCAGCAAATCTTCCAGGCCCGTGCCGGTGACGGCGGAGGTGAAAATTTTATTTTCGCTGCGGCCGTTGGCTTTCACGAGCGCGGCGAGTTCTTCGGCTGATAAGCGATCGGTCTTGTTGAACACTTGCAGGCGCGGACGATCCTGGACGCCGAGGTCCGTTAGAACTTTCAGGACGTCCGCATCCTGCTCGGCGTGATGAGGATTGGAGATATCGCTCACCTGCACAATCAGGGCGGCTTCCTGTACTTCTTCCAGAGTGGCGCGAAAAGCGGCGATCAAATCGGGCGGCAAGTCGCGCAGAAATCCTACGGTGTCCGACAGCAGCGCGCGGCGCCGCGAAGGAAGCCGCACGGCGCGCACAGTGGGATCGAGCGTCGCGAACATTTTCGCGGAGGTAAGCACGTCCGCATGAGTGAGCGCGTTGAACAGCGTAGATTTCCCGGCGTTGGTGTAACCCACCAGCGCGATCATGCCTAGTGGCACGGCCTGCCGCGCGCGACGCCGTGTGGTCCGCTGCCGCCGCACAGTTTCGATCGCTTCTTTTATTTTGCTGACGCGATCGCGAATCCGCCGGCGGTCGGTTTCCAACTTTTGTTCGCCCGGTCCGCGCGTACCGATGCCGCCGCCCAGGCGCGAAAGCTCTTCGCCGCGCCCGGTGAGCCGCGGCAGCAGATAATTCAATTGCGCCAGCTCCACTTGCAGCTGGCCTTCGCGCGTGCGCGCATGCATCGCGAAAATATCCAGAATCAGCTGGGTGCGGTCAATCACGCGCGTACCAATGCCCTTCTCCATGTTGCGCAGCTGCACGGGAGTGAGGTTGTGGTCCACGATCACCAGCGGCACATGGCGCAGTTCGGCCTCAGCGCGGATTTCATCCAGTTTGCCGCGGCCGACGAGCGTCGCGGGATCGAGCTGCTCACGCACCTGCAGAATGCTGCCGGCAATTTTCGCGCCGGCCGATTCGGCGAGCTCGTGCAACTCTTCGAGCGAATCGCGGCCCGCGGCCGAAGGATCGCCCGCACGTCCACGCGGAGATTTTTTCAGGCTCACGCCGACGAGCAGCACGCTTTCGCGATTGTCCACCGATTGCGCGGTTTTCATGCGGATGGATTGGCCCTGGCCCCGAGCAAAACGCGGGAAATTTTATTCATTGGTAATTCAATTATACGCCGAATGTGAACGAGGCGCGAATGGCGGATGGGCCTTAGCTGTGCGCGAGCAATTCAAAAGCTCGCGGGAACTGCACCGCGAAAGGAAGCGGCGCTGCGCGCCGGCATCTTTATGTCGTGGCTAAAGCCACGACCCACAAAGACACCCGCGTTCTCACACGCGCTCCAAAGCCACGACTTACAAACATTTTAGTGTTTCAGAATCAGTGGCGTGGACTTCAACCCGCGTGGGCGGCGGAAGAACGCGCGGAAGCAGCAAGTATCAAATCAGAGAGGAATTGGCTGAGGCCGCGGCCGGAAACCTGGAACTCCAGATCGCGCGTGGCTCGGTCCAGCCAGCCGAGATACACCAGCAACGCGACTTCAGCCCACGATTCCGCGGCTTCGGGCGCGAAGCCAATATCACGCAAAACGCTGGAAACATGCGCGGAGCGTTTTTTCTCGATGCCGGAAATGCGCGCGGCCACGCGTTCATCGCGGCGAGCCCATGCGCGCAGAGCTGCTTCGCGACGCGCGCTGGAAAGATCCGCGCAATGTTCGACGAAACGCGCCCAACGTGCGGCGGCTTGTGGCGTGATGACCGTCTCGTCCAGCCACGCAGTCTCATCGCCTTCCCAGCGGTCCAGCATCTTCGCCAGCAGCTCTTCGCGGTCCTGAAAGTGCCAGTAGAAGCTGCCTTTGCTCACGCCGAGGTCGCGCGCCAGCAATTCGATGCGCACGGATTCAATTCCCTCGGTGGAAAGGCGCGCAAACGCGGCGCGAATCCAATCGTCGGGCTGCAGTGGAGAAGACTTAAGCGCAGTTGCGGTAGCCATGTGGTGTTCTCTGTGTGCCGCGGAACGATACCGGAGTGCATCGAGCGCGTCAAGTTAGGGGATTGTTACAATTTCGCGAGCGCGAGCGCCGCGTTGAAAATTTCTGGGGCGTCGCCGAAGCCCGCGAGCCAGTGC
The DNA here is from genome assembly GCA_963710845.1 of uncultured Acidobacteriota bacterium. GTDB lineage: Bacteria > Acidobacteriota > Terriglobia > Acidiferrales > UBA7541 > Palsa-295. The sequence goes on from CAVQBU010000006.1 coordinate 124,672, forward strand.
ACGCCGGCTTCTTTGCGAAACCAGGTGAGCTGGCGCTTGGCGAAGCGGCGCGTGGCTTGCTGGATCTGCTGTATGGCGTCTTTTTCGCTGATGCGGCCGGCGAGATGTTCGCGCAATTGCGAGTAACCGATGAACTGGAACGGCTTCGCGTCTGGTGGGACGCCGCTCGCGACCAGCGCGCGGACTTCTTCGAGCCATCCGGCTGCGAGCATCGCATCGGTGCGTGCGTGAATCCGTGCGTAGAGCGCGGCGCGCGGTGGCAGCAGGCCGATTTTGATTATTTCGTAGCCTTGCAGCGCGTCGCGGCCGCTGCGATGGATTTCGCCCATCGGTTTTCCAGTGAGCAGGCGCAGCTCAATGGCGCGAATAATTTTTTGTGTGTCCGGGGAAGAAATGCGCGCGGCAGATTCGGGATCAAGACGCACCAGCACGCGATGCAGGTGCCCGGAGCCGCGCTGTTCGACGGTGCGCCGCAGGCGCGTGCGAATTTCTTCGGAGCGCTGCGGAGCCTCGGCCAGCCCTTCGAGCAGCGCGCGCAAGTACAGGCCGGTGCCAGCGGTGAAGATCGGCAAAATCTGGCGCGCGCGCAGATTATCTAAGGCTTCCAGCGCGCGACGGCGATAATCCCCAGCGGTGAAAATCTCGGCAGGTTCGCAAAGATCCACCAAGTGATGCGCAACGCCATGCTGCTCAGCCGCGGGAACTTTGGCGGTGCCGATATCGAAGTGCCGATATACCTGCGTCGAATCACAGACCAGTATTTCGCCGCCGAGTTTTTCGGCGAGCCGGATTCCCAGCGTGGATTTGCCGGAAGCGGTGGGGCCGAGTACGACGACAAGCCGCGGCAGCGCGCTCATCCGGAAAATTTCCAGTAGCGCAGCAGCAAAGCAAGCAGCACTAGCGCGGCCAGTATGAGAGCGCCGATCACTTGAGTGCGATTGATGTTCATGGGGTTGCTACCAGCTAAGTTATCACTGCAGGGCACAGCAAATGAAGATGACTTGTGCGGCGCGCGACCGAGGCGAAGAGAGATCCTTCGCTGCGCTCAGGATGACGACGCGGATCGCGAGGCGATGCGACGGGAAACTGGGCTTAGCAATAAGCGGCCCCACGCGGAAATAAGTAGGGGCGCTGTAGGAGCGGGTCTCAGACCCACCCGTACGGATGCATTTAAAACGGGCGCCGCGGGCTACTGGGTCGCGCCGTCGGGTCGAATGTTGTAGTAAAAACCGATGCGAAGGTCGAGGTTTGGGCCTTTGAATTGCGGCGGAAGCGGCTCGAAGGGGCTGGTGGCGCGAATCGCGGAAGCTGCGGCGGTATCGAGCGGCTCTTTGCCAGACGTGCGATCGATGCTGAGGCTGTCTGCAGAAAAACTTCCATCGCGATTGATGCGGAAAGAAATTGCGACGATTCCCTTGTCTCCCAGGTAAAAGGATTCCGGCATCACCGCGATCCAGTTCTGTTTCAACTTGGCGAGGAGCCGACCGATATAACTATTAAAATCCACACCCTCGGTGGGTGTGAGAATCGAGACGCCATTACCATATTGCGCGCCGCCGCCTCCTCTTCCACGGCCCCCGCCGCTGCCACCACCACCGGGAACTGTGCCCTCGGAAGTGTACGTGCCACCGCCCGGGGAACGCTTGATCGCATCCTGCAAGTCGTTCTGCATAGCTTTGCCGGGCGACGCGCTATGTATCCCAAGATCCAAATGGCTGGGCGGACCGGCCGGAAGCACGGGCAACAGATGCGACGCAGTGTCGGGCGGGGGCGGCGGCGCCGTCGCGGTGCTCGGGTGTGGGTCGGTGTTCGCCTTTGGCGTGGGTGCGGCAGGTAAATCGAGCGCGGGTCGCTCCGAAGCCACCGGTGGTGCTTCGATGCGATGCTCTTCCGGCCGCGGCGGCGCCGCTTTGGCCAATGCCTTCGGAGTGATCTTCACCACAGGGCCGGGAGGAGGCGAAGGGCGCCGCGAAACCGTGCCTTCATCGGGCGGCAAATAGACGACGCCAAGCTCCTTACTGGCGAGTTCGGTTTCCTCTCGCGTCGGCACATGCGTAGGAAAAATCTTCGGCAGAAAAATCAGAAAAATAATGAACGCGATGTGCGCAGCGACGGAAATAACGCGCGTGATGGCGTCCCACTTCGCGTCCCTGCGATCATCCGGCTGGACGAGAAGGTTGGCCTCGCCTGTATTGAAAATATCCGGCTCGACAATCTCGCGCAGCTCCGCCGTCATCTGCGGGGGCTGATCGAATTTATCGATCTCGCGCTGCTCCGGCGGCTCTACATAGGCCGGAACCACCACGCGCCGGTCCAGAATCGCCAGAGGCGCGAATTCCGATGGCGGCAGAAATTGTTCGAAGGGCTTCACGCCCATGCCGCGCGGCACCAGACTGCGTTCGATCAGTACATCCAACGGCAGATGTTCCGGAATATTGGTTTTGCCGGTGAGCGGTGGCGCGTCGGACAAATCCGAAGGGACGACGGTGCGATCGTCCATGTAGGTCGTCAGCCTGCGCGCCGGTTTTTTGTCACCGTTGTCGGTGAACGGGCGCACATCTGTCGGAACGAGAGTTCGCGGAATCATCTATTGTCTGTCCTGGGGAACGACGGCATCCAGTTGGACGCGGCGCGCGTGTTCCCGGATGCCTGCCATTACGCGGTCGGCCAACTCCAGCGCTGCGCGGCCGGCGGCGCCATCCACGCGCGGCGGGCGGCGATTGCGCACCGAGCGCGCAAATGCTCCCAGCTCGGCGCGCAGCGGCTCTTCCAGCGCAGTCGGAACTTTTTCAAAATCAATTTGCGGCTGCGGCGAGCCAGGCTGCACCCGCACGCGCAACAAGTCCTGGCGCGTGAAATCCAGCGAGAAATATTCGTGCGCCTGAAAAAATCGCATTTTGCGCACGCGTTCCGTGGAAACGCGGCTGGCGGTGACGTTCGCCACCGTGCCGGTGGAAAATTCGATGCGGGCTTGCGCGATATCCACCTTGTCTGTGATCACCGGGATGCCCACGGCTTTCAGGTCCACCACGGGTGCGCCGACCAACGCCAGCAGAATGTCCAGGTCATGAATCATCACGTCATACACTACGTCAATATCTAGACTGCGCGGGGTGAAAACTCCCAGGCGGTGCACTTCAAAGAACATGGGCTTGGACACAATTTTCAGCGCGGCGGTGACGGCGGGATTGAAGCGTTCGAGATGGCCAATCTGCAGAATGCGATTCGTACGCTGCGCCGTGGCGATCAGGCCATCTGCTTCGCCCAGCGATGACGCCATCGGCTTCTCGACCAACACGTCCATGCCTGCGTCCAGCAAGCGGCAGCCGATGCGCGAATGATCTTTGGTAGGGACGGCGAGGCTGACCGCGTCAATTTTTTCGGCCGACAGCGATTCGAAATCGCGGATGACGCGCGTTTTGAATTCGGCGGCGACCGCGGCGGCGCGTTCGGCGTTGGTATCTACCACGCCCGCCAGTTCAACGCCTTCCATTTCCGACCACACGCGGACGTGGTTGCGCCCGAAATCTCCGACTCCGACCACCGCAACGCGTATGGATTTTTCAGTCACGATTTCCTTTTGGCTGTGGATTTCTGCGAGTCGTCGTTCACGACGCGTTCCGGCGCGAAAGCCTCGATCGCAATTCCCGCTTCATCCGCCGCGCGAATCATGGCATCGCGATCGAACAGCAGAGTTCGACCCGCATCAATCGCCAATGCCGTGGCGTTCGAGCGCTTCATCACGCCGATGGTTTTCAATCCCACCACCGGCACGTCAAAACGCATATCCTGGCGCGGCTTGCTCACCTTCACTACCACCAGCCGTTGCCCGCCGGCAATGCGCGCGGCGCGCTCGATGGTTTCGTCCGTGCCTTCCATCGCTTCGATGGCGACGCAGGCGCGATCGCGCACCACTACCATTTGCCCCAGGTCCAGGCCCGCGATCTGAGTCGCCACGCCGCGGCCGTAAGCGATGTCCGCGGCTTCGGATTCATCCGGCGCGCGGCGTGTCAGCACGCCCGCCGCAGGCAGCAGCGGCCCCAGAAATTTCGTGGAATCCACCAGCTCGATGCCTTCGTCTCCCAATACGCGCGCAACTGCGCCGATCAGCGAATCCGTATTTTTCGACGGCAGCGATAATAATAATTTCGCGAGGCGCCAGTCTGGACGAATCGCACTGAAAATTTTATTGTGCTTCACCTGCCCGGCCATCACTGCGCGTTTCACGCCCTCTTCGTGCAACAGCTCGATGGTCCGGCTCAGTTCCCCCAGGCTCACCCAGTGCAGGCGTTTCGCCACGCGCTCCAGGGCCGGCGAAGCTTCTTCCTTGATTGCAATCACCGCCATTTCGATGCCGCGGCTGCGCGCGCCTTCCAGCACCAGAAATGGAAAATCACCGTTCCCGGCGATCAATCCCCAGTTCGCTGAATTCGCGGTGATCGCGTCTGCCGCGTGATTGTCCGCGCCGGGCTGCATCATGCTATTTCGTCAGACCTCGGTCGGAGGAGGCCGCTTCGATGAATTGCACTAAAGTTAAGACGTCCGGCGAGTCCGCCAGGGTTCCACGCATCTTTTCCAGCGCCTGCGAAGTATTCAACTTCGAGCGCAGCAGCAACCGATAGGCCTTTTCGATCGCGGCAATGCGCTCGGAGGAAAAACCCTGACGCTCGAGGCCGACCCGATTCACGCCAAAACAACGAGTGCCGCGCGGCGCCACAATTTTCGAAAATGGCGGCACGTCTTGCGTGATCACTGTGTGCGCCGCGATATACGCATGCTTGCCGATACGGCAAAATTGATGCACCGGGCAGAACGCGCCCACCTGCGCGTGGTCTTCGATGGTGACGTGCCCGGCAAGCGTCGCGCCATTCACCAGAATATTGAAATCACCGAGCTGGCTATCGTGCCCCACGTGCGCGTAAGACATGATCAGGTTGTTGCTGCCCACGCGCGTGACGCCGCCGCCCTTCACCGTGCCGCGATTCACCGTGGAGAATTCGCGAAACTCGTTGTTGTCTCCCACTTCGATGGAAACGCGCTCGCCTTTGTAGGTGAGGTCCTGCGGATCGCCGCCCACCACCGCGAACGAATACACGTGATTCGCGCGGCCCAGTCGCGCGGGACCGTGCACCACCGCGTGATGCTCCAGAACGCAGCCGTCGCCTAATACGACTTCGTCGCCGACAACGGCAAATGCGCCAATTTTTACGTCCTTGCCAATTTTCGCGCTGGACGCAACGACAGCGCGCGGGTCAATCTCACTCATCTACTTCTTCACCGGGACTTGCGGAACGGAATTTGTGGAGCGTTCAGGCGTGCCATCGGCTTTGATGTCTACCATCGCGCACATCAAAGTGGCTTCGACTGCCAGTTCGCCATTCACGCGCGCCCACGCCGCGATTTTGCAGAAGCGACCTTTGAAGCTGAGGACGTTGGCTTCCACGCGCAGCTGATCGCCGGGTATCACCGGGCGGCGAAAACGCGCGTAGTCAACTCCAGCCATATACAGCAGCTTGTTGTCGCGATCTTTGATGTCCAGCAGCAGCAACAGCCCTCCGATTTGCGCCATGCATTCGATGATCAGCACGCCGGGCATCACCGGCTTGCCCGGAAAATGCCCCTGAAAGAAGTATTCGTTGATGGTGACGTTCTTGATTCCTACAATCCGCTTCTTCGGTTCCATTTCTTCGATGGCGTCCACCAAAAGGAACGGGTAGCGGTGCGGCAGGATCTTCTGGATCGCTATGCTATCGAGGAGCATCGTGTATTAGCCTCTGCCTTCGCATGAATGTGTATCGATTGCGGACTAAGCGCCTATTGGTCGCCTGTCAGTCGCCTGTTGATATTTGTAGAGCCGGGCCCGTTGCTGCGCTCAGCGGTTTCCACCGCACGCTATTTTCGCAAGCGCACAATCGAACAATTCTATACGAAACGCAGGCAGGTGGGAATCAGATGCGGCCAAGGAGTCAGCGGGCGTCTTGCAGGGAGATCGACACGAGGTTGTGGACCCAGCGGGCGGAGTGCTTACACCGCTAAGCCCGGTGCCAGAGGCCGCCGTCCGGCGTGCGACCGGCAGGCACCTCTGCTAGCATGGCGGCGGGTGAAACTCGAATGACGGCTGTGACAAACTCAGAAAACGTGCCGACGAGGCAAATCCTGCGCGACTTGCGTGGGCGGCAGGGCGCGATGGTGAAACTGCTGGGGGAATTTGTGCGCTGCGAATCGCCCAGCCACGTGAAGAGCGCTGTGGACGAATGCGCGGCGATGGTGGCGCGCGAATGGCAGCGGCGCGGGGCAAAGGTGCGGATTTTGCGGCAGCGGGAGCGCGGGGATCATGTGCGCGCGGAAATTTGGGATGGGGCGGGGCGCGCGAGCGGGCAAATTATGGTGCTGGGGCACACGGACACGGTGTCTCCGCTCGGCACGCTCGCGAAAATGCCATTTCGCGTGGCGCAAGGGCGCGCTTGGGGGCCGGGAACTTTTGACATGAAGGGCGGTATCGTGCTGGCGCTGCACGCGGTGGACGCTTTACGCGCGCTGGGCGTACAGCCGAAGAAGCGGTTCGTGTTCCTGTGGACTTCCGACGAAGAAATCGGCAGCGAAAGTTCGCGGCGGGCGATCGAGCAGGAAGCGCGGCGCAGTGATGCGGTGCTGGTGCTGGAGCCGTCATTCGGACGCGAAGGCCGGCTGAAGACGCAGCGCAAGGGCGTGGGCGGCGCGGAAATAATTGTCACGGGGCGCTCGGCGCACGCGGGGATTGACCCGGAGAAAGGCGTGAACGCGGTGCACGAGCTGGCGCTGCAAATCGCGCGGCTGATGGAGATGAGCGATCCGCGCCGCGGGATTACGGTGCAAACCACGGTGGTGAGCGGCGGGACGATCACCAACGTAGTCCCCGAACATGCGCGGGCGATGGTGGACATTCGCTACGCGCGGGCAGCGGACATTCCGCGCATCAATCGCCGCCTGCACGCGTTGCGTCCCATCCTGAAAGGCGCGCGGGTGGAAGTGCGTGGAGGAGCAGACCGCCCGCCGCTCGAGCGCACCGCGGCGGTGCGCAAATTATTCGCCGCAGCGCAATCGCTGATGCAAGAGATGGGATTGCCGCTCGGTGAGGCGTCCACCGGCGGAGGATCGGATGGAAGTTTTACGGCTGCACTGGGTGTGCCCACACTCGATGGTTTGGGCGCAGTGGGTGATGGTGCGCACAGCCCGCGCGAGCATGTGCTGATTAGGAAGTTGCCGGAGCGCGCGGCGCTGATCGCGGGGCTGTTGGCGACGTTGTAGCGCGGCACAGACGAAGTGGGATCCTTCACCCTTCCCGCTTCGCGGAACGGGTTCAGGTTGACGAACTAAAGAAAGAGCACAGCCAAGAGTGGCTGTTCCACAAAGGCAACTGCAGGAGCACAGGCAAGATTGCCTATGCTACCGGGATTGGGCCGGCGCGGCTCGACGTCTACCGCACATCCTGTTGGCGCAAATATCTCAGGGCCTGCTGCTGCAAGTCCGAGTAATCGTCGTGCAAGGCGTCGCGCAGCGCTTGTTCGGTGGTTGGCGCGCTGGCGATGGCGTCGAGCAGGCGCGTAATGTCTCCCATGCCGCTGGTCTGAATGATGGATTCGACTACAGCGAGCGACCAGGCGTAGGCGAACGAGGCCTCGCCGCCACCGAGGCCCATCCACGATCCTTCGAGGCCAGCCAGCGATGGAAGTTCGCCCTGCCCCAGAGCGCTCACTAAAGCGCTGGCAGTTCCCGTGCTGCGGCGCCCTTCCATATATTGGGCGACGCCCTCCTGCAACCATGTCGGCGCGCGATTGTGCGTTTTCTGGCCGATGAAGCTGTGGGTCAACTCATGCTTTAACACGCGTGCCAGCTCCGGAGTAACGGCCGTCAACCCTTGTACCGGAATGCGCATGCGTCCATCGTTCAAAGCGCCCACCCAGCTTGGCGCGCGCGTGATGTCCGCGAAAGATTGACCGGTATAGAGAATCACGCCGATGGAATCCGGCGGCGTGTAATCCAGTTGCGATTCCAGATCGCGGAAATCGTCTTCGAGCACGCGCATGATGCCGCGCGCCAGGTCTGGCGTCGCATCGCCGTTGTATTTCAGATTGAAATGCGCGGTCTCGCCTTCGCGGTAGCTTTCTTCCTCGGCCTTATCGCGCTCGGCTTTTTCCAGGGCGCGCTCTACCTCAGCATCCGGACGCAATTTTTCCGCGCGATGCCATTCGGCGACGGCCAAATCCATTTTGTTCGCGCCGTAGTAGGCCCAGCCTTCGAGCTTGGCGACGTCCGGCGAATCTGGCGCAATGTGCCGGGCGCGCTCCAGAGGCTCGAGGGCCGAAGTGAACTGGCTCTGGTGCAGATACATCACCGCCAGATTCAGCAGCAGCGCCAGATTTTCCGGCGCGAAGCTGAGTGCTTCGCGGTAATGATCAATCGCGCTGGCTGCGTCGCCCTTGCTTTCCAGAAATTGCGCGGCGGCGTAATGCGCGGCGGCTACTTTTTCGATGGCGAGAGGCGCGTGCGAACGAGCATCAGTCTCTACCTGCGCCAGATAGCTGAAATCAATCGCGTTGTCGTGAATTACCAGGCGCGAGATGTCGTCGTAACCGCGCACTGGATCCACGTGCGGAGCGGAAACAGGAGGTTCGCTGGAAGTGCTGGAGGCTGAGGAGTAACCAAGGCCGTCGCGGTCAATGCGCGCGACGATGGATTTCGGGATGGACATCGTGCCAGCGGAGGTTTCGTAACGGACGCGGTCGCCATCTTCGGTGACGCTGGAGGCCACAATGCGCCGGCCGTTCTTCAGCACAATGGTATCGGCGGCCGCCGAAGACACGACCAGTAGCAATAGCGACGCGATGGGCGCTGCGTAACGCACACCCAAATTTTACCAAGCGGTCCGGACGCCGCGGGCGCTGCTTCCCCGCTGATGCCCTAAGTAGTACAACCTGTCCCAGCGAACAGGCACGTCGGTGAGAAATCAGTGAGGGCAGGCAGGATCATAGCGCTGCCCTTCGAATCGGCACTGCGGGTTCTCAGAGTGAATCGCGCACTCGCGCGATTCAGAAGGAGCACAGGCAAGATTGCCTATGCTACCGAGCCGATACAACCTGCCTTTTACTCGCGGCAACCAAAGCTGTAGAGTCAACTAGGTGCGCAGCTTCATGCGATCTTTACTGACCGTTCTCCTGCTGCTCGGCGCCGCACTCATTGGCATCACGAACCGTTGTAACGCTGCGCCACAAGCTCCTTCCAGCTCGCCACAAATTCCCGCGACCACGGGCGGGGCGGCGGAGAGTCCCGCGCAACAATCCGCGGCTGCGCCCGACTCGTCACCAGTCGCCCCCAGCGATCCCCGCGCACTCTACGAAGCGCTCAACGCGCTGCGACCCGACGGCGCGCGCGTGTACATGGTCAAAGACTTGACCATCCGCCGCGACGTAGTGAGTTTCACCTTCACGGAAGGCAAGCTGGCATTTCTCGAGCCTCTCGGCGGCCGGGTCACCGGCGCCGTCTTTTCCGGCCGCGGCCACGTGATCGCGACGCCGCACGAACGCGGCGAGCGCCGATCTCTGGCACAATTCATCGGCGTGCCGATCCTCGATCAACCGTTTTCCGACGCCTACATTCGCTTTTTCGATGACACAGCCGCCGAGCTGCAGCATCAACTCGCACAGGACGGCGTCGAGCCGCTCAGCGATGCGGATTTCACGGCGCACTGGTATCCGCTCGCCGCAGGACTGGCGCCGACCCAGTCGCTGCACAGCATGGTGGACTATCTCGCGGCCGAACCCGTTCCCTACTTTTACATCTTGCTGCAAACAGATACGGCCGGCCCGGTGGAAGTCTCCGTGGATTACCGCCGCGAAGAGCAAATCACCATCGGCCAGCCGCGCGTCAACGAAGGCGTGCGCTCCTACGACGTGTGGGCTTCGTTCCGCGCTGAAAATTCACCGGCGGTGAAAACGGAAGCGTTCCTGCCGCTGGATTATCGCGTGGAGTCAACAATCGCCGAGGACCTTTCACTGCAAGGCAAGACCACGCTGCACCTGCGCGCCGGCCGCAGCGGCGAGCGTGTCGTCGCCGTGGAACTGTCGCGCCACCTGACCGTGGACGAAATTCAAGGCGAAGACGGCCAGCCGCTTCCGTATTTTCAAAATGAGGAACTCAGCCGCCGCGACGCCGCCCGCCGCGGCAATGATTTCATTCTGGTGGTGCTGCCCGCCGGAAAACCAGCCGGCGCCGATTTTCATCTGCAAATTTCGTATCACGGCGCGGTAATCGGCGACGCGGGCAATGGCGCCTATTTCGTCGGCGAGCGCGGCGCATGGTACGCGCACATCGGCGGCGAGCATTTCACGCCCTTCGACCTGACGTTTCACTGGCCGAAGCGCTTAACGCTGGTCGCAACCGGCGACGAAACCGAAGCGCGCGAGGACGGCGAAACAAAATCCGGCCGCTGGCGCTCCGAAACGCCGTTCCCGACTTCCGGTTTCAATTTGAGCCAATACAAGATGGCTAGCACCTCCGGCCCGCCGAAAATTCAGGTGTATGCAAACAAAGAGCTCGAAGAAGCGATCCTGGCCCGCATCCAGGGCGCTGGTCCCAACTCGGTGCCGCCGCCTTCGCTGCTCGATCGTTACAAGGACACCGACCAATTATCCGGCGCCCTTGACCAGGCTCCCACGCCGAGTCCCACAGCCGCGTTGAAACAATTAGGCGCGAGCGTGCAGGATTCCATCCATTTTTTCGACAATGTGAATGGCGCATTTCCTTTCGATCATCTGGATGTGGCGCAGATTCCCGGTTCCTTCGGGCAGGGCTGGCCGGGCCTGGTATATCTCTCGACGCTGGCGTTTCTGCCGTCCGAAACGCAAGAGCGCGCCGGCCTGAACGAGTGGGCGCAGAGCGAGGCGCGAGACCTGATGCCCTATCACGAAGTGGCGCACCAGTGGTGGGGCAATCTTACAGGCGCGGCCAGTTATCGCGACGTGTGGATCGAGGAAGCGATGGCGAACTATCTGGCGCTCTGGTATGCGGACAGCAAGAAGCCCGGCCAGCACCGGCTCACAAATTGGCTGGAACACTATCGCGCGGAGCTAACCGCAAAAGTTCCCGGCACGGATCGTTCTATCGAAGGTGTCGGGCCGCTGGTACTGGGCCCACGCCTGAGTTCGCTGAAAGTTCCGGACGCCTACAACACGCTTATCTACGGCAAAGGCACGTGGGTGATGCACATGTTGCGCGAAATGCTCCGCGATCCCAGCGCGCCCAACGCCAAGGATCAAGACGCGCGTTTCCGTGAACTTCTTAGCTCGATACTCGCCGACCATCGCTTCCGCCCGCTCTCCACCGCCGATTTTCAGCACGCCGTCGAGCAGCACATGACTCCGGCGATGGACCTGGAAGGCACGCATCGCATGGATTGGTTCTTCGACCAGTGGGTGCGCGGCACAGATTTGCCGCACTACAGCGTGAAATTCGAAGTGAAGCCGCGTGGAAATGCGTTCGTTGTGACCGGCAAGCTCGAACAATCGGGAACCGAAGACACGTTCACCGCAGCGGTGCCGCTCTATGTGGTACGAGTGGCGGGAAAGCCGGAAAAACTGGGAGTGGTGGTGACCACCGGCGTGGAAACGCGATTTCAGTTTGAATCGCGGGTGCGCCCGACGCGCATTGTGATTGATCCTAATCTCACGCTGCTTTGGAACAAGGGATAAGTTCAGAGGCACCACAGGTGAACGCAGATGAACACAGATGAGCACAGGTAAAGTCAAAAATTAACACTTCAACTCCCGCCGCACAAAAAGTTTGCGTAAAAATAATTTCTTTCAACTTGCGTCAACGCGCCTGCGGTTTTATCCTATCGGGTCTTAAGTGTGCTCCGGGGCGGTCGTGATTTCTTGTCGCTCCGCGTGCGTCCCGTTTTTTGCTACTCATTCAATCTGTCAACCGTAAATCGCTGGCATCCTGGGGTCGAGCAACCGGCGATTTCGTAACTTTCATGCCCCTTCTTTAAGCTCGCAAGCATCTATTACGATGTTCTGAGGCGACCGCGTGGACCCGGAAGGCTCTCAAAGTCCCATCGAATCAACTTCGGCTCATCCGATTATTGAGCCGGGTTATACGCTGGGCACGGTAACCGACAAGATCAGCTCCATCGTGCTGGGACGCGGCACGTCCAAGGGCTGGATTTTCGGCTTCGGCATTGCCTTCTCGCTGTTGATGCTCCTGAATTTCACAGTTGGCTACCTGCTCATCAAGGGTGTCGGCATCTGGGGCATCAATATCCCTGTTGGCTGGGGCTTCGCGATCGTCAATTTCGTTTGGTGGATCGGCATCGGCCACGCTGGAACGCTGATTTCCGCGATTTTGCTGTTATTGCGGCAACAGTGGCGCACTTCCATCAACCGTTTCGCGGAAGCTATGACGCTCTTCGCGGTGGCCTGCGCGGGCATGTTCCCGCTGCTGCACATGGGGCGCCCCTGGCTTTTCTATTGGCTCACTCCTTACCCCAATCCGATGTGGCTATGGCCGCAATTCCGCTCGCCGCTGGTTTGGGACGTGTTCGCGGTTTCAACATACGCCACCGTATCGCTGCTGTTCTGGTTCGTGGGGCTGGTTCCAGATCTGGCCACGCTGCGCGATCGCGCCCGGAATCGCCCCGCCAAAGTCATTTACGGAATTCTGGCGATGGGCTGGCGCGGTTCCGCCGTGCACTGGTCGCGCTACGAGACTGCGTCAATCCTGCTGGCTGGATTGGCGACGCCCCTGGTCGTATCCGTGCACACCGTAGTGAGCTTCGATTTTTCCGTCGCACAATTAGCCGGTTGGCACACCACGATTTTCCCGCCGTACTTTGTAGCCGGAGCAATTTATTCCGGGTTCGCGATGGTTATGACTCTCGCGATTCCGATCCGCAAGTTTTACAACCTGGAAGATTTCATCACCATGCGCCACCTGGGCAATATGGCTAAAGTGATGCTGGCAACGGGCCTGATCGTCGCTTACGGCTACATGATGGAAACATTCATGGCGTTCTACAGCGGCAATCCTTTCGACCGCTTCGTTGTCGTCGATCGCATGACGAGCCCACCCTACGCGTATTTCTACTGGATGCTGATCGCCTGCAACATCGTAATCCCGCAATGCATGTGGTCGCGCAAGGTGCGCAACAACGTGGCGATCCTTTTTGTGATTTCGCTGATCGTGAACGTAGGGATGTGGCTGGAACGCTTCGTTATCGTGGTCATCAGCCTGCACCGCGATTTTCTGCCGTCTTCGTGGGGCATGTACTACCCCACCCGATGGGATTGGGCCACGTACGTCGGCACCATCGGACTATTTTTGACTTTGTTGTTCCTGTTCATCCGCTTCCTGCCGGTGATTTCGATTTACGAAATGCGCACGCTGGTGGAAGAAACGGACGAGGAGAATCCCAAGAAATAAAGGCAGGCTCGGGAACCGATGCAAATTTTTCATCACAGCACGAACACCATTTCGCGGGTGAGCATCTACGGCGCCGTCTTCATTGCGGCGCTGCTGGGTGGCGTGCTGTATGCGATCGAGCTTTCGCCCATCTATACGCGCGTGAACGAAGCGCGCGAGCAACCAGTGCCCTTCAGCCACAAGCATCATGCCGGCGAGCTGGGCATTGATTGCCGTTACTGTCATACCACGGTGGAAAAATCTTCGTTTGCGGGCGTGCCGCCGACGCAAACCTGTATGACCTGCCATTCGCAGATCTGGACCAACGCGCCGATGCTCGAGCCCGTGCGCTCCAGCTATCGCACCGATAAATCCATTTCGTGGACGCGCGTGAACGCGCTGCCTGATTTCGTGTATTTCGATCACAGCATTCACGTGAGCAAAGGAATAGGCTGCACTACTTGCCACGGGCAGGTCGCAGAGATGCCGCTCACGTGGAAGGCCAACACGCTATACATGGACTGGTGCCTGGAGTGCCATCGCGATCCCGCAAAGTACGTGCGCCCGAAATCCGAAGTGTTCGATCCGGGATACGTGACGCCGTCGAACCAGATGGAACTGGGCGCGAAGCTGGTGAAAGAGTACAAAATTCATAGTCTTACGAATTGCTCGACGTGTCACCGCTGAGGGCGAAAAACAGAAAACGATGAGCTCCGACCTCAACCCGAAAGTTCCGCAGGCGATGGACCTGGCAGCGCTGCGCGCGAAACTCGCTCAGGAAGACGGCAAACGCTTCTGGCAAAGCCTGGAGGAATTGTCTGAAACCAAGGAATATCGCGAGTTCCTGGAGAATGAATTTCCGCATGATCCTGCGAAGGATTCCGAGGGCCTGAATCGCCGCGACGTGCTGAAGCTCGCCGCCGCATCCGCCGCTCTGGCCGGGCTGAGCGCCTGCACCAAGCTGCCAACGCAGAAAATTGTGCCGTACGTGAAGGCGCCGGAAGAAATCGTCGCGGGCAAGCCGCTCTTCTACGCCACATCCATGCCGCTCGCGGGAGTAGCCGCTGGGCTCCTGGTGGAAAGCCACATGGGCCGGCCCACCAAAATCGAAGGCAATCCCGAACATCCGGGCAGTCTGGGCGGCACGGACGTTTTCGCGCAGGCCGCGACGCTGGGGATGTACGACCCGGATCGCTCGCAAACCGTCGTGTTCCAAGGACGCATCAACACCTGGGCCGGTTTCCTCACGGCGATGGGTAACGAGAAGGCGGCCATGTCGGCCGATGGCAGCGGGCTGCGGATTCTCATCGACACGGTGACGTCGCCAACTCTTGCCGCGCAGATCAACGCGATTCTGAAAAAATTACCCGCTGCGAAATGGCACCAGTACGAACCCTGCGGCCGCGACAATTCACGCGAGGGCGCCAAGCTCGCCTTCGGCAGGCCGATGAACACGGTATATCGCATGGATCAGGCCGACGTGATCGTCTCGCTCGATGCCGATTTCGTTTCGTCCGGGCCCGGGCATGTGCGTTACGCGCGCGAATTTTCTTCCCGCCGCGTGATTGATGGAAAGAACGCGAATCTAAACCGCCTCTACGTTGTCGAGAGCATGCCGAGCAGCACCGGTGCAGTTGCGGATCATCGCAAGGCGTTGCGCGCGGGCGATATCGAAGCGTTCGCGCGCGAACTCGCATCCGCAGCAGGCGTTGCGGGAGCAGGCGGCACCGCGGCCGGGAGCAAGGTCTCGGCCGACTGGACTCGCGCCGTGGCGAAGGATTTGGCGGCACATCGCGGCGCATCGCTGATCATCGCTGGCGAAGAACAACCTCCCGCAGTACACGCTCTTGCGCACGCCATGAACGCCGCGCTCGGAAACGTCGGCAAGACCATCTACTACACCGATCCGCTCGAAGCGAACCCCGTAAACGAAATGGAATCGCTGCGCGACCTGGTGAACGATATCAACGCCGGAAAAGTGGATTTGCTCCTCATGCTCGGCGGCAATAATCCCGTGTACGACGCGCCGGTGGACTTCGATTTTGGTCCCGCGCTGCTGAAAGTAAAAACTCGGGTACATTCCGGCCTGTATTACGACGAAACTGCCGAACTTTGCCACTGGCACGTTCCCGCCGCGCATTTCCTGGAAATGTGGGGCGACGCGCGTGCCTTCGACGGCACCATCGGCGTGATTCAGCCGCTGATCCAGCCGCTCTACGACAGCCACTCGGTCTACGAAATTGTAGGAGTGATTGCCGGAGACACCGGAAAGTCCGGGCATGACATCGTGCGCGATTACTGGAAAAGCGTGCGCCCCGAAAAAGACAAAGCGTTCGATGCCTTCTGGGAACGCTCGCTGCACGACGGCGTGATGGCCGGAACCGCACTGCCCGCAATTTCCGTCGCGCCGCGCGCGGACATTGCCAAGTCGCTGGCGCCTCTGACGATTGACGAATCGTTGCTGCAAATCGCCTTCCGCCCCGACCCCACAATTTTCGACGGCCGGTTCGCCAACAACGGCTGGCTTCAGGAATTGCCCAAGCCGAACACGAAATTAACCTGGGACAACGCTGCGATGCTCAGTCCCGCCACGGCGCAGCACCTCGCGCTCGCCGACGGCGATTACGTGAAGCTGCAGCTCGCCGGGCACGAGACTAAAGCTGGTGTCGTAATCGTTCCCGGCCACGCGGACAACTGCGTCACCCTGCACCTTGGCTACGGACGCCGTCGCGCGGGCAGCGTCGGCACGGGGCCGGGCTTCAACGCCAATTTCATTCGCACCTCCAACGCGCCGTGGATCGTGCCCGGGCTGAAAATCGAAAAGACCGGCGAAAAATATTATTTCGCGGTCACGCAACACCAATACGTGATTGATCGGGACGGCCATCAGGTAAATCAGGAAGGCGTGGAAGCCGCGCGCCGCGACCTGATCCGCATCGCCACGCTAGAGGAATGGCAAAAAGACCCGAACTTCGCGAAAGACGCGCACGAAGAATCCACTAAGGGCCTCACGCTCTATCCAGGATTCAAATCGGAAGGTTACGCCTGGGGCCTGGCTGTTGATCTGAATAAATGCGTCGGCTGCAACGCGTGCGTCGTCGCCTGCCAGGCCGAAAATAACATTCCGGTGGTCGGCAAGGAACAGGTGATGAAGGGCCGCGCGATGCACTGGATCCGCGTGGACACTTATTTCCGAGGCCCCATAGACAATCCTGAGACGTATTACGAGCCGGTGCTCTGCATGCACTGCGAAAACGCGCCCTGCGAAGTCGTCTGTCCCGTCGGCGCTACCGTGCACAGCCCTGAAGGCTTGAACGAAATGGTTTACAACCGCTGCGTGGGAACACGCTACTGCTCGAACAATTGCCCTTACAAAGTGCGGCGCTTCAATTTCCTGCTGTATTCGGATTACACCACACCCAGCCTTTTCGGTTCGCGCAATCCCAACGTCACCGTGCGCAGCCGCGGCGTGATGGAAAAATGCACCTACTGCGTGCAGCGCATCAACGCGGCAAAAATCACCTCCGAAGAACAGAATCGCGAAGTGCGTGACGGCGAGATCGTCACCGCTTGCCAGGGTGCTTGCCCGGCGGAAGCCATCATCTTCGGCAATATCAATGACCCGAACAGCCGCGTCGCGAAATGGAAAGCGCAATCGCGCAATTACGGCTTGCTGGACGATTTGAATACCCGCCCGCGCACCACGTACCTGGCGCGCGTGCTGAATCCGAATCCGGAGATTCGCGGATAGTTTTATGAAGCGCAAACCACTATACGGATTGCTGGCCGAGTTCGAGACGCCCGACGAACTGCTGAAGGCCGCGCAGCGCACGCACGACGCCGGCTACAAGAAGATTGACGCGTTTTCGCCGCTGCCCATCGAGGGCCTGGCCGAAGCGGTCGGCTTTCACGGCACGATTCTGCCGGTTATTGTTTTCATCGGCGGGCTGCTGGGCGGCCTCACCGGCTTTTTCATGCAGTATTACGCCAACGTAATCAGCTATCCCATGGACGTGGGCGGCAAGCCTTACAACAGCTGGCCCGCGTTCATTCCCATCACCTTTGAACTGACGGTACTCGGGGCCGCGTTGTGCGCCGTATTCGGCATGCTGGCGATGAACGGGCTGCCCACGCCGTACCACCCGGTGTTCAACGTCGCGCGCTTCGCGCTGGCGTCAAATGACCGTTTTTTCCTGGTGGTGAAAGTGCGCGACAAGAGTTTCGACCTGGCGAAGACCAAGAAATTTCTGGAAGACTTGAATCCACACGGAGTGTTTGAGATTGAAGTCTAATTTCCAATCCGGCGTCGCCAGCGGCACGAAAGCTCGCGCTGCGCGCATGATTTGCCTGAGCGCGCTGGCCCTACTTTTCGCCGGCTGCCGCATGGACATGCACGAACAGCCGAAATATTTGCCGTACGAGCCGACCACGTTCTTTGACGATGGCCGCAGCGAGCGCCCCGTCGTCCCCGGCACCGTCGCGCGCGGCCAATTGCGCCTCGACGAGCTTCTCTACACCGGAAAAGAAAATGGCGTGCTCTCGAACAGGTTTCCCTTCCCAATCACGCGCGCGGACCTGGAACGCGGTCGCCAGCGCTACAACATTTATTGCACTCCTTGCCACGATTACACCGGCAGTGGCCAGGGCATCGTCGTGCAGCGCGGATTTCCGTCGCCGCCCTCGTATCACATGGATCGCATTCGCCAGGCGCCCGTGGGACATTTCTTCGACGTGATCACCAACGGCGACGGCTCCATGTACAGCTACGCTTCGCGCATCGAGCCGGAAGATCGCTGGCGCATCGCCGCATACATTCGCGTGCTGCAGCTCAGCGAACACGCGACGGTCCAGGACGTGCCTGAATCAGAACGTCAAAAATTGACGGAGCAGAATCCGGGGCAATCGCAATGAGCTTTGGCAGCCAAATCTTGCACGCGTATCTCCTGGCCTATATCTACTGGCTGATGATTCCGCTCGGCTGTACGGCGATTCTGATGATGCATCACCTCACTGGCGGCTGGTGGGGCTATCCCATTCGACGCCTGCTCGAAGCGGGGTCGCGTACTTTTGGCGTGATGGCGTTGCTATTCGTCCCCATCGTGATCTGGATGAGGCAGATTTTTCCGTGGGTGAATCCGTCCGACGAATTGAGCCACAATCCCAATTACCATTTCAAGATGGCGTACCTGAATCCGAATTTTTTCATCGTGCGCGCCATAATTTATTTCGCCATTCTGATGGGTGTGGCTCATTTCCTGAATAAATGGTCGCGCGAACAGGATTCCAGCGGCGATCCGCGCCTGGCGAAATATCTGGAAGGCCTCAGCGGCCCCGGCTTGATCCTCTGGGGCATGGCCGTCTCGTTTGCGATGATTGATTGGGTGATGTCGCTCGAGCCGGCGTGGTTCTCCACCATCTACGGCATGATTTTCATGATCGTGGCCGCGCTCACCGCGATGTCTTTCATCATTTTCGTGCTGCGCCGCATGGTGGACGACGAGCGCGGCAAAGAAGTCCGCGAAAAAGTCACAGCCGGCCAGTTCAACGATCTCGGCAACCTGATGCTGGCCTTCACGATGCTCTGGGCGTACCTCTCGTTCTCGCAATTCCTGATCATCTGGGCGGGCAACATCAAGGACGAAATTCCCTGGTACATGTCGCGCGCCTTCGGCGGCTGGGGAAAGCTCGCGGTCGTTCTGATCGTGCTGCATTTCGCCGTTCCCTTCCTCCTGCTGTTGCAGCGCAACGTGAAGCGCCGCGTGCATCGCCTTTCCGCGGTAGCCGCCATGATGCTGGTCCTCAGCATGGTGGATGTGTACTGGCTGATGGTTCCTGCGTATGAACAAGAAGGTCCGCACCTGGGCTCGCTGGGATGGGATATTTTTTATATCGTGGTGATCGGCTTCATCTGGATCGCTACATATTTCTGGCAGCTCGGCAAGATGCCGCTGCTGCCGTTGCACGACCCGCGTTTCGAAGGAGAGCTCCAGCATGAGCATGGAGACTAAACACGGTCCGGGCCAGCCTCCTCCGCCGAATGGCACGAGTGAAGGCT
This sequence comes from uncultured Acidobacteriota bacterium, assembly GCA_963710845.1. Classification (GTDB taxonomy): domain Bacteria; phylum Acidobacteriota; class Terriglobia; order Acidiferrales; family UBA7541; genus Palsa-295. The sequence continues at coordinate 144,161 of CAVQBU010000006.1, forward strand.
ACGAACGCAGCGACGCCAATCCCGGCGGACTGGCGCGCTGGGCTCTGTGGCTGATCGCCGTGCTCGTCGTGGTGTTTATCTCCATGGCCGGGCTCTTCGAGTTCTACGGCAAGGTGCAAAGCCTCGGCAAACCCGCTTCGCCGTTTGAGAACGCGCGCGTCCTGCCGCCAGCCCCGCGCTTGCAAGTCGAGCCGCGCGCCGATCTGCACGCCTACTGCCTGCAGCAAGACAACCTCCTGAATAGCTACGGTTGGGCGGACGAGCACAATGGCGTGGTGCGCATCCCGGTGGATCGCGCCATGGAATTGACGCTGCAGCAAGGCCTGCCCGCGCGCGCCGCAGGAGACATTCCGGCGGGCGTCAGCAACCCCGCGCCCTTCGTACCCGATGTTGCCGATCAAGACCAGACCGGGCCATGCGGGTACGTGCTGGAGCGCGATAAGGATCACGAAATGAGCCAGGAGGCGCGCCGCTAGAATGTTTGCGTCCGGCAAATTCGTGATGAAGCTCGCGCTGCGGGCATCACTCGCAGCGATAGCTGTTGCAGCTGTGGCATTTCTCGCGCCCGGCGCTGCGGCCCAATTAGCGTCGGACCCGATGCAGAGCGTCGGCGTGCGTCCCGAACTTCTGAAACAAGTCGGCATCGATCAAAAACTAAACCAATCAATTCCGTTGAACTTGACATTCCGTGACGAGAACGGCGCACCGGTCCAGCTCGCGCAATTCTTCGGCCAGAAACCCGTGATTCTCACGCTTGTCTATTACAACTGCCCGATGCTCTGCACCCAGGTGCTGAATGGCGTCGAATCCAGCCTGAAGGAATTGTCCACGGACATCGGCAATCAGTACGACGTAATCACCATCAGCATTGACCCGACGGAATCGCACGTCTTGGCCAAAACGAAAAAGGAAATGTATGTCGGCATGTACGGCCGCCCCGGCGCCGCGCAAGGCTGGCATTTCCTGACAGGCGACGAGCCGCAAATCAAGCAGCTCGCCGATGCTGTGGGTTTCCGTTACGCCTACGATCCCGATACCAAGCAGTTCGCGCACGCCAGCGTCATCATGCTGCTGACGCCTGAAGGGAAAATTTCGCGCTACTTCTACGGCATTCAGTACCCCACGCGCGATTTGCGCCTGGGACTGGTGGAGGCGTCCGAAGGAAAAATTGGCACGCCGGTGGATCAAGTGCTGCTGTTCTGCTACCACTACGATCCTGCGACGGGGAAATATGGCCTGCTGATTTCGCACATAATCCAGGCCGGTGGCGCGCTGACGGTATTAATCCTGGGCGTCGGGATGTTGATTCTGTTCCGCGGCGAACATTACGCGCTGCCGCATCGAAAAGCATAAAGCAGTGCGCGCGGCGCAGACGTTCACTCGTCCGCAGCAGTCGCACAGAAGCAGCAAAGGGTCACTGAGACACAGATGATGACGGGTCTGATGCAAACGGGCTTCACCGACATGGCCGCGCTCGCCGCTGCCATGATTCCCATTCATCCCACCTCCGCCTCCTCCATCGCGGACAGCGTGGACCACCTTTATTATTTCCTCACCGCGATTACTCTGTTCTTCACCTTCGGCATCTTCACCACTATTTTCTATTTCATGGTGAGATTTCGCCGCCGTTCGCCGGATGAACGCCCCGAGGACACCAAAACCCATCTGGCGCTCGAGTTGACCTGGACGATCGTACCCACGCTGATCACGGTGGTGATTTTCGTGTGGGCTTCCAGCCTCTATTTCGAAAATTCGCGCCCGCCCGAAGCCTCTACCGAGATCTTCGTCGTCGGCAAGCAATGGATGTGGCACATCCAGCACCCCGAAGGCGTGCGCGAAATCAACGAGTTGCACGTCCCGGTAAACGCGCCCATCAAAATCACCATGACGTCCGACGACGTGATCCACGATTTCTACATTCCCGCATTCCGCGTGAAAAAGGACGCGGTGCCCGGCCGCTATACCTCCATCTGGTTCCAGGCTACCAAAATCGGCACCTACCATATTTTCTGCGCGCAATACTGCGGCGCGGACCACGCCGAAATGATCGGCTGGGTTTACGTAATGTCTCCCACCGATTACGCCGCATGGCTATCGGGCGGCGCGCGCAACGAATCGATGGCCCAGACCGGCGAGCGCCTGTTCACGCACTTTGGCTGCGTCACTTGCCACGTGGCGGACAATACCGGCCGCGGCCCGTCGCTCGTGGGCCTCTACGGCAAACAGGAAAAATTGCGCAACGGCGATTCGAAACTCGTGGACGAAGCTTTGATTCGCCAGGCGATCGTGAATCCCAATTCCATCATCCTGCCCAACTATCCGCCGATCATGCCCACCTTCCAGGGCCAGATCAACGAGGAGCAGGTGCTGCAACTGATCGCTTACATTAAGTCGCTCGGGACGGAAGAAAGGAAGACGAACGGGAAATGAGCACCACAGTCATTCCAGAAATGCCCGGGCAGGAAATTCCGGCCGAATCGCGCGTCAATTATTTGAACGCGAGCTACGGCGTGAAGTCCTGGTTGCTCACTACGGACCACAAACGCATCGCGCTGCTATATCTCGGCTCGATCACGTTCATGTTTTTTGTAGGCGGCACTTTCGCGGTGTTGATGCGCCTGCACTTGATTGACCCGCAGGGCGCGTTGGTGGCACCCGAAACCTACAACAAGCTCTTCACCATGCACGGCGTAATCATGGTGTTCTTCTTCCTGGTCCCTTCGATCCCGGCAACGCTGGGAAATTTCCTGGTGCCCATGATGATTGGCGCGCGCGACCTCGCCTTCCCGCGCCTGAACCTGTTGAGTTGGTACATCTACATCATCGGCGCAGCCTTCACGCTGTACGCCGTAATTTCCGGCGGCGTGGATACCGGCTGGACGTTCTACACGCCCTACAGCAGCACTTTTTCGCACACCAGCGTGATCCCCACGGCGCTGGGCGTGTTCATTACTGGCTTCTCTTCGATTCTCACCGGCCTCAATTTCGTCGTTACCATTCACAAAATGCGCGCCCCGGGCCTCACCTGGTTCCGCTTGCCGCTCTTCATCTGGGCGATGTATGCCACCAGCATCATCTTCATCCTGGGCACGCCCGTAATCGCGATCACTATCTTCCTGCTGGGCCTGGAACGTCTGCTGCACATCGGCATCTTCGATCCCGCCATCGGCGGCGATCCCATCTTGTTCCAGCACATGTTCTGGTTTTATTCGCATCCGGCCGTGTACATCATGATTCTGCCGGGCATGGGCGTGATGAGCGAGCTGATCACCTGCTTCTCGCGCAAACGCATCTTTGGCTACACCTTCGTCGCGTTTTCCAGCTTGGCGATCGCGATCATCAGCTTCCTGGTGTGGGGCCATCATATGTTCGTCACCGGCCAATCCATTTACGCCGGGCTGATTTTCTCGGTGCTCAGCTTTCTGGTGGCGATTCCGTCCGCTGTGAAAGTTTTCAACTGGACTGCAACACTCTACAAAGGTTCGATTTCGTACGACGCGCCGATGCTCTACGCGCTCGGCTTCATCGGCCTGTTCACCATGGGCGGCCTCACTGGATTGTTCCTCGCGTCGCTCGCCACGGACGTGCACCTGAACGGCACGTATTTCATCGTCGCGCATTTTCACTACATCATGGTGGGCGGCGCGGTGATGGCTTACCTGGGCGGCCTGCACTTCTGGTGGCCGAAAATTACGGGCAGAATGTATCCGGATGGCTGGGCGCGTTTCGCCGCGCTGGTGATTTTCGTCGGCTTTAACCTCACTTTCTTCCCGCAATTCGTACTCGGTTACCTGGGCATGCCGCGCCGGTATGCTGTCTACCCCAGCGAATTCCAGGTGCTCAACGTGATGTCTTCTGCCGGCGCCTCCATCCTGGGTATCGGCTATCTGATCCCGCTGATCTATCTGCTGTGGTCCATTCGCTACGGCCCTATCGCCGGACCGAACCCTTGGGGCGCGAAAGGTCTCGAATGGGAAACGCCTTCGCCGCCGCCCACGGAAAATTTCGAGGAGATTCCAGTAGTGACTGAAGACGCTTACGACTACGCGAATGTGGGAGGGTCCCGTGTCTGACATGGCCGCGCACGCCACGCATCCGCCGGGATTCAAACATCAATTCGAGGACATGGAGCAGCAGCGCGACGCCGGCAGCCTGGGCATGTGGGTTTTCCTGGTCACCGAAATCATGTTCTTCGGCGGGCTTTTCGCCACCTACATTATTTATCGCGCGCTGTACTTGACCGCCTTTGAGGAGGGCAGCCGTCTGCTCAACGTGAAATTCGGCGCGGCCAACACCGCCGTCCTGATCGGTAGCAGCTTGACGATGGCCCTCGCCATTCACGCGGCGCAGGCGGGCAAAAAGAAATCGGAGCAAGTGATGTACTTGGTCCTCACCATGATTCTGGGCGCGATCTTCTTGTTCCTTAAATTCAATTATGAGTGGCGCGCCGATTATCACGAGCATCTGATCCCCGGCTTCGGTTTTATCATCCGTCCGGAATGGGGCGCAGCCGGCCCGCACGTGCCACTCTTCTTCTGCTTCTACTTTTTCATGACCGGCCTGCACGCGCTGCACATGATCATCGGGTTCGGCATCCTCGGAACGCTCGTAATGATGGCTCACCGCGGCCGCTTCAATTCCGAGTATTACGCGCCGCTGGAAGTCAGCGGCCTGTACTGGCACTTCGTGGATATCGTGTGGATTTTCCTGTTCCCGCTGCTGTATCTAATCGGCGGCAGGTTTGCCATACCGGGGGTGAACTAATGTCCGGGCACGTGGTTCCCGTGAAAACCTATCTCGGAATATTTGTCGCGCTGCTGGCGCTGACTGCGCTCACTACCGGCGTCGCTTTCGTGGATTTCGGCGAGCTGCACACGGGGATGCGCCTGGTGGATGTGATTCCGCTGAACACAGTGGTCGCGCTGACGATTGCCGTGGGGAAAATGCTGCTGGTGATCTTGTTTTTCATGCATGTGAAGTACAGCAGCGGGCTGACCAAAGTCGTGGTGATGTCGGGATTTCTGTTCCTCGCGATCCTGGTGTCCCTCACCCTCGCCGACGAACTAACCCGCCACTGGTCGCCCGAACCCGGAGCCTGGAACACCGCCGTTCCGACGATACTTCCGCTACTGCGCGGTCTCTTCTAACGCGGCGCGGCGCGGAACGCCACCACGGCATTCAACCCGCCGAAAGCGAACGAATTCGACAGCGCTGCTCCAACGCGCAAAGCGCGCGGCTGGTTCGGAATGTAATCCAGATCGCACTCCGGATCGCGCTCGTTGAAGTTCGCAGTAGGCGGCAAAATCCCGTGGTACAGCGCCAGAATCGTAGCAATCGCTTCCAGCGCCCCGGCCGCTCCCAGGGCGTGGCCGTGCATGGACTTCGTCGAGCTGACGCCAATCTTATCCGCATGCGCGCCAAAAACTTCGCGGATCGCCGTGCTTTCCACTGGATCGTTTCCTGGCGTACCCGTGCCGTGTGCGTTGATGTAACCGACGTCTTCCGGCGCCAGTCCGGCCTCGCGCAAAGCCCCGCGCATCGCGCGCACCGGGCCGTGCACGGCAGGTTGAGTCAAATGATGCGCGTCAGCCGTCATTCCGAATCCGCAAATTTCAGCAAAGATCTTCGCACCGCGCGCTTTCGCGGCATCCATCGGCTCCAGCACCATCATCGCGCCGCCCTCGCCGAGAATCATCCCGCGGCGGTCCTTGCTGAACGGCCGACAAGTATCCGGCGCGATCACGCGCATCGCCTCCCAAGCCTTCAGCATGCCGATGTTGAATATTGATTCGCTGCCGCCTGTCATGGCTATGTCGGCCTCGCCGTCACGCACCAGCCGAAACGCCTGGCCAATCGCGTGATTCGCCGAAGAGCAAGCCGTGGAAACCGTATAAGTCGGACCGCTCATCCCCGAGTCCATCGCGATGTGGCTCGCACCGGCGTTGGACATGGTCTTCGGAATCGTCAGCGGATGAACGCGTCCGCGCCCCTCCACCCAGAGATCCTGGAAGCCGGCTTCGATGGCCGCCTGCCCGCCCACCGCCGAGCCGCAGACGATCGCGGAACGTTCCTTCAAATCCGGCGTCAACTCCAGTCCCGAATTCTGCAACGCCTCGCGCGCCGCCACTACCGAAAATTGCGCGAAGCGGTCAATGTACGCGTCTTTCCCGCCCGGGAAATGCTGCACGGGATCGTAACCGGTCACTTCCGCGCCGTTCTTGAATCGCAGCGTCGAGCAGTCGGCGCCCTTGATCGGACCAATAGCCGGACGGCCTTCGCTGAGGGATTTCCAATTTTCTTCCAGGTTCAACCCCAGCGGGGAAATAATTCCTAATCCGGTGATAGCGACTCGGCGTGGGGCCATTCGTCAGCTCGCCGGTGTGGCCGAGCCCAGGGAAGTATCGGGCGGCGCGGCGGCAAGAATCTTCTTGATGCCATCCACCACGTCGTTCACGGTGCGCAGCGAACGCACATCGTCGTCTGGAATGGAGATCTTGAACGCGTTTTCCAGTTCGAACAGCAAGGTGAAGACGTCCAGCGAATCAATGCCCAAGTCCTGCAAATTTGTTTGTAGCGTAATCGTGTCCGCGGGAATTCGTTTTACCGAAGCCAGCGTCGAGATCACTTTTTCCGCGACCGCATCAGACATCAAGCGTATCCTCCATCTATTCGATGTAACTTATGATTGGCGAGGTGCGTCAGAAGTGCGCCACAGATGCGCTCGACTCGCGCCGTAACTGCGCAAACCAGCCCGGGTTCCACCCCACAAAACCTAGCCCAAGCGCAGGGGAAAATCAAATTCTAGCAGGACTGTGCGCCGCAATGCGGACTGTTTTTGCGCAATCGCTTCGCCCGCTGTAGTACCGATTTTGGGGCTGCCACGCGGGCACGTCACTTCATATGCATTGCCGATGGAGCTGGAACCGTCGCCGCCGCCGCGCCGACTTCAGCACTCGGCGTCAATTCCAACTCCTTGCGCGCCGCCGGCGGAAGTTTCTGGACGTTGCTCAAAAAAGTCACCAGTTGCCAGGTTTGAGTCTCGCTCAGCGTGTTCTTCCACGCCGGCATTCCCGTCCAGCGAATCCCGTGCTGAACGATGTAAAAATTCTGATTCTCCGGCATGTCCGGCGCTTCCTTGAAAAATGCCGGCACGTGCGGATTAAAGGAACGCCCGAACTGGCTTTCCGGATTCGCCGGCAGGCCGTGGCACCCTGCGCAATGATTGAAATAGAGTTTGGCCCCCGCCACTAAATTGGCTTCGTCGGCCTCCAAGGGATTCTTAATTTCCGGAGCGTTGCGTTCTGTCGAAGCGTCCACCGCGGACATCGCCAAATGTTCTTCCGCCGCGGACGGCTCCTGATCGGCATTGAAACTCACGCGCCCCGACTTAAGCAGAAAATATCCACCTGCGCACAGAGCGAACAGTGTCAGGATGACTCCAAATAAAAATGATTTCATCGCGGGTATGCCTCCTTCCGATTTAGCCGTCCGCCGCCAGCTTCTGGCTATTTCGCATCCACCAGGCGATTATACTTCTTCAGGACCTCCCGCAGCCGGTCGTGCGGCAACGCCTCCACGGTGCGGCCGTCCGCGCCCGTCATCGTCCGCGCGGCTACCAGCGCGTTCACCACCGCTTCCTCCGTGGCCTGCACCGTAGCTTCAAACAGCGCGTCCATGCGATCGTTCGGCAACATCTGCACGGCGACGGTTTTTTTCTGTTCCAATCCTGCGCCCGGATTCGCTGTGGAAAATGCGATAAAAATATCGCCCGAGCCATCGCCCGAAATGCTTCCCAGCCGGCCTAGACTCAGCGTCACGCGCTTCGCGACGCGCTTCATCTGGCTTGGCAGCAACGGTGCGTCCGTCGCCACCACTACGATGATTGATCCGGTATCGTCTTCCCATACGCGCTTCCCTGTAATTTCGTACCCCACAGGCGCGCCCGCAATGCGCAACAGATGCCGTGTCCCAAAATTGCATTGCACCAGCACGCCCACGGTGTAGCCACCCAGTTTTTCCGGCAATTCGCGCGACGCCGTTCCCGTGCCGCCCTTAAATTCAAAACAAATCATCCCCGTCCCGCCGCCCACGTTGCCTTCGGCGAGCGGTCCGGCGTGCGCGTCGCGCATGGCAGCGTCCGCGTCTTCTGCCTTCACGTGAAATCCGTTGATGTCGTTCAGATAGCCGTCCCACGTCTCCGCCACAACCGGCAGGGACCACCAATCCTCTAGAGGCAGCCCAGGAGCATGTTGCAATTGCCAGGCAATCACTGCGTCGCGCACCACGCCGACGCTGTGCGTGTTGGTGATCATCACCGGCCCGTAAAGAAATCCGGATTCTTCCACCCAGGTTGTGCCGGTCATTTCTCCATTGCCATTCTCTGTAAACCATCCCGCAAACACCGGATCTACAGAACTCTTCCCGCGCGGAAACACGGCAGTGACGCCCGTGCGCACCGGCCCAGTGCCCACCACCAGTTTTCCGTCGCCAGAAATTAGCGTGCGGTATCCGACTTCGACGCCCTTCACATCCGTAATCGCGTCCAGCGGGCCAGGCGTCCCTTCAAACGGCACACCCAAACCGCGCGCCCGTATCTCGCGCTCGAATTTCCCTCCCTGCGCGCATGCGATCGGTGCCGCCGACAGAATCATGCAACATGCCACTATCACCGAAGCAATCGCTGCCTTCGCGCTAATATTCTGCATTCCGTCTCCGCTTTCTCGAAAAAATGGCGCTCGGCAGGAAAACATCATCACTGCGCAGCCGCTGCCGGCTGATCCAGCAGCGCCCTCGTTTGCTTCAAAAGCTCGGTGTTTTTCTCGAGCTCGTCCTGCAAAATCTTCGCCTGTTCGGCTGCCACTTTCCAATCCCCCGCCTCGGCAGCCTCCGTCAATCCCGGCAACTCCAAATGTGCGTACGTATACCGCGCCGCGTACAAAGAATGTTTGAACCATGGCCGCCCCGGAATTCCAGCCGGGTTGCACCAATTCCGTTCCACCTGCATCAATTGTTGATTCAACCTCGCGGCCACAGCCGCATCCAGCCGCCCCGAAGAAATCGCCTGACCCACGGCCAGATTCAACTCGCGCCCAGCCGTTTGAAAATCGTTAACGCGCTGCTGCAATGCCGCCAGATCAATATGCCCGCTCACGTGACTCGCCAAATTCAAATCCACCACGAACTGCCGGATATTCTCCCCGTACGAATCGAAATCGTAAGGAAGCACTTCCGCGTTCGCCAAACGCAGCGCCAGCACGCCCCAGAGCTGCGCCATCAAAGTGTGATAGCGATAACCCGGATCCCCAAAATGATTCATCCAGAAAAAATCGTCATACATGGAATGATAAACACCGTAAGGGCCCGGTAAACGTCAAGCCCACGGTAGGAATCCCCAGAAAGTTCAAAAACACTGTGTGATCCGAACCGCTGCCAATCCGCGTGTTGGCCAGCTCCGCGTCCGGCACCGGCTGCGCAAGATTCAGCTCCGTCTTGCGGTAGGTTTTCCATTCGTCGTACAAAGTTTTCCCCGAAGGTGCAGGCAGCGCGCGGCTCACTTCCACCAGCAGCGGCGCAAGCGAACCCACCGCGTCGCCCTCGAAATTTTTTCCAGACGTCGCTTCATCCACATTCAAATACGCCACGGCCTTGCGTTTCAATTCGTCCGCATACTGCTCGCCCCACTCCGTGGAACCTGTCAGCGCGTATTCCTCGCCATCCCAACTGCAAATCACCAGCGTGCGTTTCGGACGAATTCCTCGCGCGAGCAACTGCCCCAAACTGCGCGTCATTTCCAGCATCGCCGCTGTGCCGCTGGAAGGGTCCACGCCGCCAAAAACCCACGCGTCGCGATGATTGCCCAAGATCACCCATTCATCCGGCGCTTCGCTGCCCCGTATGCGCGCTTCCGTCACGTAGTACGGCTGTACGCGCGTATCCATATCCACTTTCAGGTGCGCCACCACGCGCTTACCGCCCACGTGATATTTGAACGGCAGTCCGCCCTGCCAGGAATCCGGCGCCGTGGGGCCATCCATTTTTCGCAGCAGCGGTTCCGCATCGTGCCAGGAAAGCGGCACGCCCATAATTTTCGGCAGCGATATCGCCTGCTCGGCCGGAATGCGTTTCGCGCCCGGTACCGAAGCGTAGCCCGGCGTCAGCGGATCGCCTGGCTCCAGAAAATCGTAAGTGATCGCCCCGCGCTGAATGTGCGTCTCCGGACCCCAGGGACCGTCGGGGTACACCGCGCCTTTCGTGTAGCCGTCTTCAGCAGGATCGGAATATATAAGGATAGCCGCAGCGCCCAGGCGCTCGGCAGTCAGCGCCTTGAATCCGCGATAGCTGTACGGATTCGAATAACGCACTAGCACGATTTTGCCGCGTACATCAATTCCATGCTGCCGCAGATATTCGTAATCCTCAGGGTTGCCGCTGTGCGCGTAAACTACCGGCGCCGTAACTTCGCCCGAAGCCGAATATCCCAGATACGCTCCATCCACTTTCGGATTTTTGGTGTCCGGGTCCACGTCGTACGCGGCTTCGCGCAATCCAGCGCGGTAGTAGGCAGGCTTCACCATCTCCAGAGAAATTTCATGCGGCGCCGAATGCAGCACGTCGTATTGATGGACCGTGACGTCTTCGAGTCCCTGCTGCCGCCACTGGTCCGCAACCCACTGCGCCAATTCATTATTTCGCGCTGAACCGGCAGGATGCGGCTCCGCCGTAAGGTAGCGATGAAACTTGATAATTGCAGGCGTGGAAATGGATTCGCGGAAGGAACTTTCGGTGATGATTTCCTGCGCGGCCGCGCGCGGCGAAAATCCCGAAATCTTGGCGAGGTCCGCCGCCTCCGCTACAACGAGCGCAGCGAAAAACACGCTGGCAGCGCCGCACAAAACCCAAAGCCCACGGCGCTTAGAGCGACGCAGAAGAGCCTCCCGTCGCGGCCAGATGAGTTTTCTCCAAATCGCCGATGGCCTGTTCGAGGCCGCTGACGAGCATCTGAATCTGCTGCGTCGTAATAATGTAAGGCGGCGCAATCAAAATGTGATCCCCGCGCGTGCCGTCCACGCTGCCTTGCATGGGATAAGTCATCACGCCAGCCTCCAGCGCATCCGCTTGCACGCGATAGGCGACGCGCGCATCCGGTGGAAATGGCGCGCGGGTCTTGGCATCGCGCACAAACTCAATCGCCAGCAGCAAGCCCATCCCGCGCACGTCGCCCACCACCGAAAATTTCCGCAGCGGCTCGAGCGCATCACGCAATTCGCGCCCCGCAGGCTCCACGCGCGCAAAAAGATTTTCCTGCTCGATGTGGTCCAGCACCGCATTCCCCGCCGCCGCCGAAACCGGATGCGCGTTGTATGTGAAACCGTGCAGAAAACTCCCGCTGCCCTTGGCGATCGCTTCCGTCACGTGCCCCGCCGCAATCACCGCGCCCAGAGGCGCATAACCGCTCGCAATCCCCTTGCCCACTAGAATCATATCCGGCGTAACGCCCCAATGTTCCACGGCGAATGGCTTGCCGGTGCGCCCCATCCCGCTCATCACTTCATCCGCAATCAACAAAATCCCGTGCCGCTGGCAAATCTCCGCAATCCGCTGCACGTAACCATCCGGAGGAGCCACTGCGCCCAAAGTCGCGCCCACCACCGGCTCGAAAATAAACGCGGCCACGTCCTTCGACCCGTCGCGCTCCAGCAAACGCTCCAGATCGTCCGCGCAATCCACATTACATTCTGGATATTTCAGTCCAAATGGACAGCGGTAACAAAAACACGGCGCGATGTGCCCCCATTCCTTCAGCAAAGGCGCAAAAGGTTCTCGCCGCCGCACATTTCCAGAGACAGACAGCGCCCCGAGCGTGCTGCCGTGGTAACTCTGCTGCCGCGAAACCACGCGGAAGCGGCGCGTCTCCCCGCGCTCGATCCAATATTGTCGCGCGAGCTTGATTGCCGTCTCAGTGGCTTCGGATCCGCCCGAAGTGAAATAGACGCGCCCGTTCCGCCGCATACCCTGCGGCGCCAAAGCCAGCACGCGCGAAGCTAATTTTTCAGCAACGGCGGTGTGAAACTGCGAGGAGTGTACGTAAGCGAGCCGCGTAGATTGTTCCGCCATGGCTTGCGCGATCTGCGACACGCCGTGCCCAATCGTCACCACAGCCGCTCCGCCCGATGCATCCAGATAACGCCGCCCGCCCACCGCGTACACAAAGCATCCCTCACCCCGCAGCGCCACGGGATAAGCCTGCAAGAAATTTCGCGGGAAAATTGCTTCGTCGCTCATGTGCCGCCGGGTCACCAGGATTCCCGCGCTCGCGAAAGAATGACGCGCGGAACGATGCACTCCGATCGCTTAAAGACGAGCGATTCTAGCAGAAATCGCGGCCCGAGGAGGAACAGCTCAACGCCATTTCAATTTCTTCACGTCAATCGTAGCGGTGGGAAACTTCAGGTCCATTTCTTCCAGCGTCTCGACGATGATGTGCGAAACCGCCAGATCGCGGAACCATTTCTTGTCCGCGGGAATCACGTACCACGGCGCCCGCTTCGTGCTGCAGCGCTCCAGCGCTTCTTCATAAGCCGCGGTATATTCATTCCAGAATTTTCGCTCGTCGAAATCCGCCTGCGAGATCTTCCAGCGCTTGTCAGGATCGTCAATCCGCTCGATGAAGCGCTTTTTCTGCTCGTCCTTGCTGATGTGCAAAAAGAATTTCACAATGCGCACGTTGTTCTCTTCCAGAATGGCCTCGAACCGGTTGATCTGCTCGTAGCGCTTCGACCACACCTCCTTCGTCACCAGATTGTGCACGCGCACGATCAGCACATCTTCATAGTGCGAGCGGTTGAAAATGCCGAAATCGCCGTACGGCGGCACCGCTTTGTGCACGCGCCAGAGAAAATCGTGGGCGGCCTCCTCGGGTGAAGGCGTCTTGAACGACGTCACGCGGCAGCCCTGCGGATTGAGGCCAGACATTACGTGGCGGATCGTTCCATCTTTCCCCGCCGCGTCCAAACCCTGAAAAACGATGAGCAGCGCGTGCTTGTGATCTGCGTACAGCAGGTATTGCAGCTTATTGAGTTTCGCGAGCGCCTTCTCCAGACTCGCCTTCGTCGCGCGCCCCTTGTCCCATCCAAGCGTGTCGTCAGGATCGAACTTTCGCAGCTGTAATTTATGCCCGGGCTTGACGATCAATTCTTTCGAGAAGTTCGTAGCCATGTAAAAGGTGCCTCGCTTCGGCGCAGCGTCACAAACCGCGAATTACGCAAGGCAAGCTTACCGCGCGCTGCCTTCCGCCGTTGTAACACTTTTTTCACATTCGCGTCCCAGGTTCCGCGATATCATGTCGGATTGGCAGCAGGCTTGGCCAAACATGGGGACTGATACGCCCGAAACGCTCGTCACAACTGAAACGCTTTCTCTGAAGGAGCCCACCCCGAAGCGCCAATACCCCGGCGCGCTGGTGGTCGTCGAAGGCATCGACGGCTCCGGCAAAAGCACCCAGCTCTATCTGCTGAAACGCTGGCTGGAAATCGGCGGCTATCGCATCCACTTCACCGAATGGAATTCCTCGCCGCTGGTGAAGTCCGCCACTCGCCGCGGCAAACAGCGTCGCCTGCTGACGCCCACCACATTCTCGTTGCTGCACGCTGCCGATTTCGCGGATCGCTGCGAACGCCAGATCATGCCACTGCTGCACGGCGGCTACCTGGTTCTCGCCGACCGCTACATCTACACCGCTTTCGCGCGCGACGCTGCGCGCGGCTGCTCGCCACACTGGCTGCGAAATCTCTACAGCTTCGCGCCCATTCCAGACATCACTTTTTATTTTCGCGCCCCGCTGGACGTCGCCGTAAACCGCATCGTCGCCGGGCGCCCCAAACTGAAATACTATGAAGCGGGCATGGACCTGGGCATCTCGCTCGATCGCGCCGAAAGCTTCCGCATTTTTCAGGAACGCATCCTGACCAATTACGACCAGATGATCGAAACCGATCATTTCGTTCTGATGGATGGCACCGTGCGCGTCAACAAGCTGCAGAAACTGATGCGCCAGATCGTGGGCGAGCGCATCTCACTGCAGCAATTCGCGCCCAAGAAAAAATGAAACGCGCCGACAAAACAGTAAGCAAGACGCAGGGGTCAAACGGCTCGAACGGCCGCCCTGCAAAAAAACTCAAGACCGCTGCGATCGAACTGCCCTCGCGCTTCTACGGCTCGCCCCTTCCCGGCGTAAAACCCGAGGAACTCAGCGGCACGCTAGTCGTGATCGAAGGCACGGACGGTTCCGGCCGCTCCACGCAAATCTCATTACTCACCGAATGGCTGGAATCCGAAGGCTTCGCCGTGCAGACCATGGGCCTGCGCCGCTCCTATCTCGTCGGCGAAGATATTGACGGCCTGCTCGCCGAAAATTCCGTTACGCGCATGACCCTGGCGTTGATGTACAGCACCGATTTCTTCGATCAGCTGGAACGCCGGATTCTCCCCGCGCTGCGTTCCGGCCTCATCGTCCTCGCCGACCGCTACATCTTCACGCTAATCGCCCGCGCCGCCGTGCGTGGCATCGGCCGCGATTATTTGCACGGCATCTACGAAACCGCGCTGCGCCCCGACCTCACCTTCTGGCTGAATGTGCGTCCCGAAGTCGCTTTCGATCGCGAGTTCAAGAAATCGCAAACCATCAGCTACTGGGAATCCGGCCGGGATATGTCGCTTTCCAACGATCTTTTCCAGTCCTTCATCCGCTATCAATCCATGATCAAGCGCGAATTCGAATACCTTTCGAAACGCCACAGCTTCATCGAAATGGACGGCGAAAGCAGCGTCTCCAATCTCAACCGCCTCTTGCGCAAACGCATTGCCGCGCACCTGGGGATACGGAGCACGCACTACCGGCCTTCGCACGCCTTGTCGCACCTCTGGCGGTAAACGAATGGCCGCCCCGGTTCAATTGGCCGCCATTGACGCCGGGTCGAATGCCATTCGTCTGGTAATCGCGCGCGCCACTTCGCCAAAACACATCCAAATTCTGGATTGCGAACGAGCCGCGGTGCGCTTGGGACACAATGCCTTCACCCGCCGCGTCATCAGCGGCGACACGATTTCCCGCGCCGCGCGCGCCTTCCGCCAATTCCGCGATCGCATGGATCAATCCAACGTCGGCGCCTACCGCGCCGTAGCCACCGCGGCCGCGCGCGAAGCGCGGAATTACCGCCGCCTGATGGATCGCGTGCAGCGCAAAGCCGGAATCGAACTGGAAGTAATCAGCAGCGAGGAAGAAGCGCGCCTGGTTTGTTCTGCTGTGCAGTGGACCCTGGGAGATCGCATCCAGCCACGATTAATCTTCGATCTCGGGGGCGGCAGTCTCGAGCTGAGTTTCTATCAGCGCGGCGTTCTCGAACAGCGCATCGGTTTGCCCCTCGGCACCATCCGCCTGATGGAGACTTTCTCCATTGAAGGAGCGATTGATGAAGATAACGCCAATCGTTTGCGCCATCACATCCTCGCGCTCCTGCGCAGCGCGATCCCTTCCCCTCCGCGCCTCAGCCGCTCCATCGCCGTCGCCTGCGGCGGAAACGCGGAAGCCCTCGTGCGTATCGCAGCTGGTCCGATGGTCGAACGCATCCCCGCGATCAATACGCGCCTGCTGCGCGATCAGACCTGGCGCATGCTCGCCCTCGACATCCCCGGCCGCATGCGGGCATTCCGCATCCGCAAAGACCGCGCCGAGGTAATCGGCATCGCCGCAATTATTTTCAATACGCTGGCGAAATGGCTGGACCTGCGCAGCATGCTTGTTCCCGGCGTAGGCGTGCGCGAAGGGATCCTGCTGGATCTCGTCGCGGAGCAATATTCTGTTCGCACGACCTCCGAAGAAGAAAAAGGCCGCGCCTCCGAACTCCTCGCCAGCACACGCTGGTTCGCCCGCCGCCTCGATTACAACCCGCAGCACGCCGAACAGGTCGCGCGCCTGGCGCTCTCACTCTTCGATCAGCTCCGCCCCATCCATGAAATGGGAGCGGACCTGCGCCTCGTCCTCGAAATGGGCGCGCTTCTGCACGACATCGGACATTTCATCTCGCGCAAATCGCATCACCGACATGGCGAATACTTGATCCGCAACGGCGAAATCCCCGAACTGCGCGGCTGGCGGCGCGACATGGTCGCCGCACTGGTGCGCTACCACAATTCAAAATCTGAACCGCAGCTTGAGCACGCTTCCTACGCCGCGCTCGATGGCGAACGGCGCCGCCACGCGCGTTTGCTGACCAGTCTGCTGCGTATCGCCGAAAAACTCGAGTCCGAGCACGCCCAGCGCGTCGCCGGCGTGGACGTGCAAATCGCCGGACGCAAGGCGATCTTCATCATCCGCGCGCTCGACGGCACGCGCCTCGATCTGCTGGGCCTGGAACGCAAGTCCAACCTCTTCGAAAAAGAATTTCACCTGAAACCGGAATTCCGCCGCGCGCAAGGCAAAGAGAAGGTGGCATAAACCATGATTTTGTATCTGGTACGTCACGGCATCGCCGTGGATCCGAGCGACCCGAAATCTCCCCCCGAGCCTGAACGCCCACTAACCGCCAAGGGCGTGCAAAAAACGCGCGCCGCGGCTCTGGGCCTGCAAGCGCTCAAAGTGAAGCCGGATGTGCTGATCACCAGCCCCTATGTGCGCGCTGCGCAAACAGCCGAAATTTTCGCCGAGACCTTGGGATTTTCGCCGCAGAAAATCCGCGCGCATGAAGCTCTGAAACCCGCCGGCAATCCGGCGGATATCATCAAAGAAGTAATCCGCCTGCGTGCCAAGGAAGTGATGTGCTTCGGCCATTGCCCACAGCTTGACCTGATGCTCGCTCACGTCACCGGCGCGCACGGAGTTTTCACCGCGCTAAAAAAAGCGGGGGTCGCGTGCCTGGAACATACCGCGGGGCATGGCGGGTGGGAAATACTCTGGATCCTGACGCCAAAAATGCTGCGTCAACTAGCCGACTGAAGCCGCTGCGGCGCCGCAACCACCGCTGACGACTGCACCACATGAATGCCCTGAAATCCCGCACGCCACGCCAGCCAAAGAGATCCCTTGCTCCCAATGATTGACCGAAATTTCTCCAGCCGCACTTTGCGCACGTCTTGGATTCGCTCAAACCACCGCAGCACATCCGCCTCTTCCAATTTCGCGCGCTGCCGCCGTATCACGGTGCGCAGCACATCCAAATCGTGCACTTCGCCCAGCAAATCCTGGATGCGCTTCAGATCTTCGCTCCACGGCTGGTAACGCTGCGGCATGAAATTTTCCAGCGTGTAGCGGAACCCTTTCAACCCAATCCGCAAACGGTGCCACGCAATGCGGCTGCGCCCCCTGCGCGCCCGTTCGTAAAGCTCCGCCGCCTCATTCAACCGTGTCAACGCCAGCCGTTGAAATACCACGCTGTCCAGCGGGAAAAACTGCGCCTTGCCGCGGAGCTTCTGCACCGACTTCCGCCAATCCTTGCGGTCAAAATCCTCCAGCGCCCGCCGCGCATTCGTGCGGTGTTCCTTCTGCGCCCCCGCCAGCACCTTCAGCATGTGCGTGCGCACCGGATCCCCGGGCGCCGAAAGTTTTTTCAGCCACTCCTGCTCCACCTGCGTATCCCGCAGCGTGCCCAAAGCACGAAACAGCCCGCGGCTCTCTTTCTTCAACCCGCGCCACCCGCGGTCGGGGTTCACTTCGCTCAACGCATCCGCCATCGTCCGGCAGCGCCGCAACGCCACGCGCAAATCATGCACCTCGCGCGTTTTCCACCCGTTCTGAACTTCATCCGCCAATTCCAAGACGCGATTCATCCACACATCAAGACCAATACGCTTTGCGGGTGGTTCGGGGGGTAACGCCACTGCATGAGCAATCATCAATACCAGCTTTCTATAACAGCCAATGCGGAAACGCCAATCCTACACCCCCGCCTCCCACTTTTCCAATCCGCGGCGGCCAGCATCACGAACCCCTGTGGAGATCTGGCGGAGCGGAGGCAGCTTCAAATCGTAACCAAATATTCGCCAAAAGTTCACACGGGCCCACACCTGCCCCGCTAAATTGGATGTTCGTCAAACTCATTGGAGTTCTCTCCGCTGCCTGTTACTTTGCCTCCGAAGCCCAAAATGCCTCTAGCGCCGCAGCTGCTATCCAGAAGACAGCTGCACACGTCTGTAGGCTTCCGAATCGGCCTCCTCGTGCTCTACGGCTGTGCCGCCGCGCCAACCTTTGCCCAAACGGCTAAGGCCGAAACTTGCAGGCGCCCGGCGATTGGCAGCACCGTAGCAGAGCCGGAAGATCTCCGCAGCCAAGCGGGCGTCCTGCAGGTAGATTTAACTCTCCGCAATGGCCCTGCGGCGAACGGCCAAATGCGCTATTGCTACGTCGCCGCCGATGGGAGCCTCTCGCCCACTCTCAGGTTAAATCCGGGCGATCTGCTAATTCTGCGACTGAAAAACGAACTGACCATGGCTACGCCGCCGACGCCGCCAACCTTCACGCACCATCACGGCGCCGCAACAGCCACAATCAATCGAATAAACGATCCCTGCCTGCGGAGCGAAATGACGGCCTTCGCCACCAATCTTCATTTCCACGGCCTCCCCATCCCACCCGTCTGCCATCAAGATGAAGTCCTAAAAACCGCCATCAACCCAACAGACGCTCCGTTCGAATACCGCATTCGCATTCCGGCGAATCAACCGCCTGGCCTTTACTGGTATCACCCGCACATCCACGGCTTCACCAACCGGCAAGTCCTCGGCGGCGCTTCCGGCGCGCTAGTAATAGAAGGCATCGAGCGAGCCAACTCCGAGGTCGTCGGCCTCCCCGAACGAATTCTGGTCGTCCGCGACCACGATCTGCTGAATCCAGACGCGCAACCGGTGCAAACTGATTCCATGCCTCCGCCCTTGGTTATGCGCGATGCCGAGGGCGACATCCTCAACACCGGCACTGGCGGCGGCAAACCCGCGAAAGATCTCTCCATAAATTTCGTCTCGGTTCCGTACCCAAACTATCTCCCCGCCAAAATCAAAATTCGCCCGCAAGAAAAACAGCTCTGGTGCGTCCTCAACGCCTCCGCCATCACCTATCTCGACCTGCAGATGTTGGTCGCAAACAAACCGCAAATGCTCGGCGTAGTCTCGCTCGACGGCATCCCAATTAACGACAATGGATCGGTGCAAAACAAGATCATCTGGCAGAGCCACATCTTGATGCCGCCGGCGGGCCGCGTAGCAATCATCGTGAAAGGGCCAGCCGCAGGCGCGCAAGCCAGCCTGATCACGCGCACAATAGACACCGGCCCAGCCGGCGAAAACGATCCCACCCGCCCACTAGCCACAATCGTCGCGGAACCAGACGCACCAGAACCACGCGTGCAGCTCGAGAAAAATCCCGTCCCGCTTCCCGGGTCCAATGACGCGTGGCTCGGCGACGTGGAGCCAGCCCGAACACGAAAACTCTATTTCTCCGAAAATCCGCACGATCCAAAAGATCCCAACAGCCGCACGGATTTCTACCTCACCGTCGAAGGCCAGCAGCCAAGGTTATTCGACCCGAATGACGCCGCGCCAAACATCGTCGTCCCACAAGGCGAAGTCGAAGACTGGATCATCGAAAATCGCACGCGCGAATTGCACGCCTTTCACATCCATCAAATCCATTTCATGCTCGAAGAATGGAACGGCATCCCCATCGATGAGCCCTTCCTCCGCGACACGATCAACGTCTCCTACTGGGACGGCACCAGTCCTCAATTCCCCAGCGTCAAGCTGCGCATGGACTTCCGCGATCCCAATATCGTCGGCACGTTCCTCTACCATTGCCACCTGTTAGAACACGAAGACGGCGGCATGATGGGAGTGATTCAAGTCGTCCCCAAGCCCGGCGCCGCGCAACTGCCATCCCTGCAACTCGCCCCTCGCGTAATCCACTAATACCAAATTCCTTATCGCGCGCCGCCCAGCGCAGCCACCCACCAGTTTTTAACCCAGTTGTCATCTGGCAATAACACCCGCCACGTATCAATGCCTGCGCCCGCTCGGCACCGCTAACCCCTAAAGCAGCTCTCGGAAGCTGCCACGCACGCGCGGACCTCGCGGTCTCAGCCTCGAATTTTCCACACTCTAAGGAGAACTCATGATTAGCAAGCATCTTCGCCGGATGGCAGCCATCGCGCTCGCCTCCAACTTGGCCCTGGCGATGCCCAGCGGATTATTCGCCGCGCCCGCTCCAGGCAACGACGCGTCTGAATCGGCGCACACCACCACGCCGATCAAGCACGTCATCGTAATCTTCGGTGAGAATATTTCCTTCGATCACTACTTCGCCACCTATCCGCACGCGACGAATCCTCAAGGCGAACCCGCTTTCCACGCCAAGGACGACACGCCGCGCGCGGACAACCTGCTCACCGGCGGCTTGCTCACAGAAAACCCGAACTCCACTCAGCCCTTCCGCATGGACACCGGCGTCCTCTCCGTTACCTGCGACCAGAACCATAGCTACACTCCGGAACAACAAGCTCTTGACCATGGCCTGATGGACAAGTTCCCGGAATCCACCGGCTCCGGCGGTCCCGGATGCAACGACTACGGCAAAGGCACCGGCGTCGTGATGGGCTACTTCGACGGTAACACTGTCACCGCCCTCTGGAATTACGCCCAGCACTACGCGATGAGCGACAATTCCTACGGCACCATGTTCGGACCCTCTTCCGTCGGCGCGCTCAACCTCATCGCCGGAACCACCGCCACCGCCACTCTGTTCCCGACCAAGCCCAATGGCGGCACCGCCAGCGCATCTGGCAATATCGCCAATGGCTCCAACACCGGCCCAGTCATTGGCGACCCGCGTCCAGCAGGCGATGAATGCGTGCTCACCAATCCCGGACTTCAGGGCACCACCATGGTCTCGCTCGCAGGCACGAACGTCGGCGATCTGCTCAACGCCAAGAACATCACCTGGGGCTGGTTCCAGGGGGGCTTCGCTCCCACTGGTTTCAACGCCAAGGGCCAGGCCATCTGCGCCGCGCACCACGCTGGACTCGCCGGTGATGACGCCGTCGAAACCGTCGGCGATTACATTCCTCACCATCAACCCTTTCAGTACTACACCACCACCCAGAATCTCCATCACAATCTGCCGAAGAACGCCGCGCTCATCGGCACTTCCTCCGATGGCGCCAATCACCAGTATGACCTCAGCGCTTTCTGGCTCGCTCTGGGTGAAGGCCGCCTTCCCGCCGTCACTTACCTGAAAGCCGCTGCGTATCAGGACGGCCATCCCGGCTACTCCGATCCCATTGACGAGCAAGTCTTCGACGTCGGTGTGATCAACGCCATAGCCAACAGCAAATACTGGAAAGACACCGCGATCATCATCGCCTACGACGACTCCGACGGCTGGTACGATCACGTTCTCGGACCAGTGGTCAATCAATCCGCAGTCGCGGACGATGCTCTCGCCGGCGCCGGCGATTGCGGTGCTGCCACCGCGGCGATCGCTGGCGGCACACAAGGCCGCTGCGGCTACGGTCCGCGTCTCCCTCTGCTCGTGATTTCTCCGTACGCGAAGCAGAATTACGTTGATCACCGCGCCACCGACCAGTCCTCCATCCTTCGTTTCATCGAGGACAATTGGGAACTCGGCCGCATCGGCAACGACTCCAGCGACGTGAAAGCCGGCAAGCTCGACGGCATGTTCGACTTCGACGATCACAACCTGGCGCCGAAGCTGATCCTGGACCCGTCCACCGGCGTCATCCTGAAGTCGTCTCACGACTGAGCGGCGGGCACCCGCAACGCTCGCCTCATAGAAATAACGCAAACTGGCTCGAGCCAATCCATCGGCTCGAGCCAGTTCTTTTTCAGAGCGTCGGTTCCAATCGTACTGCGTACATCACCGCCCTTATCAGTGTTCATCTGCGTTCATCAGTGGTGCCTTTGATCTTTCGCAGCAAACCTCCGCTGCATCCCATCGTATTTCCGAATCCGGCCTCCCCATGCATAATGGTCCGCGAAGGAGAAACGCCGTGTCCCGCACTCCGCGAAGTGTAGACCTAACCCAAGTTTCCGAATGGGACGACGGAAAACTGCGCCGCAAGGACGATTACCTCGCCGCGGAAGAACCCCTGGAAATCCGCATCGGCGCAGACCCGCTCAGCGTCACCATGCGCACTCCCGACCACGATCGCGAACTAGCCGCCGGATTCCTCTTCACCGAAGGCCTGATCCAGCGCCACGATCAAATCCTAAAACTTGAAATCGCGGAGCCGCAAGACGGAACCAATCGCGGCAACGTAATAGAAGCCGAATTAGCCCCCGACGCCGTTCCCGACTTCGCAAAAATGAAGCGCCACTTCTTCGCCGCCTCCAGTTGCGGCATCTGCGGCAAAGCCTCGATAGACTCCATACGCTCGCGCCTGCTGGCAGCCCCCAACCCCGATTTTCGCTTCGATGCCGAAATCCTCGTCCGCCTCCCCGACGCGCTGCGCGATTCGCAAGACGTCTTCCAGCGAACCGGAGGCCTCCACGCCGCCGCCCTCTTCGACCCGCACGGAAAATTGCTGGTCCTGCGCGAAGATATCGGCCGTCACAATGCGGTGGATAAAGTAATCGGCTGGGCGCTGCTGGAAGACCACGTGCCACTCTCGGATTCGGTGTTACTAGTTAGCGGCCGCGGCGGATTTGAAATCGTGCAGAAGGCTATTGTCGCGGGCGTGCCAGTAGTGGCGTCAGTATCCGCGCCCTCAAGCCTAGCCGTGCAGCTGGCACGCGAACTGCGCCAGACGCTGATCGGTTTCTTGCGTGGAAGGCGCTTCGTGATTTACGCAGGTGAAGAGCGCTTGGCAGGAAAAACCCAAAAAGCGTGAAGCGCAGTCGCCTGAGGACCAGTCACGCAGCGCGCCAAATCGTACCAGATCTAGTTCACAGCCTTACGAAACACATCCGGGGCCAATTCCTTGTGATGGAGCCGGATCATCTCTCGAAACGCCTCGAACAAACTCCGGTCCCACCAGCCGCGCTCCGCCTCTTCCTCCATCAAATCCAGCGCCACCTCCGGAGTAAAAGCCACCTTGTAAGGGCGGTCGGTCGTGAGCGCGTCATACACATCGGAAAGCTGCAAAATGCGCGCGGTCAGCGGAATTTCCTCACCCGACAAGCCATCTGGATAACCCGTCCCATCGTGCTTCTCGTGATGGTGTCGAATGATCGGCAGCACCAAACGAAAAGTTTTCAGCGGCGCGCAAATCCGCTCGCCTACCACCGGATGTTTTTGCATGACCTTCGTCTCATCCGCGGTCAACGGCCCGGGCTTCAGCAAAATCGAATCCGGCACAGCCACTTTGCCGATATCGTGCACCACACCCGCGCGCCGCAGCGCCTTGATCTGTTCTTCTGCCACGCCCAACCGCTCGCCCATGCGCGCGGACATTTCCGCGAGCCGCTCGCAGTGCCCGTGTGTGTAAGGATCGCGCGCCTCAATGCTGTGTGCCAAACTGAACAGCACGGCCTCCGCATTTTCCAGCTCGTCGGTGTACTGCTTCAATCGCAGCAGCGAACGCGTGCGCGCCAGCAGTTCGTTCAGGTCAATCGGCTTGCTCAAAAAATCGTCCGCGCCGGAATTGATCCCCATGATGCGATCTTCCGTCGCGGTCAGCCCGGTGATCAGCACCACCGGCGTCAGCCGCGTTTCCGGCGTGGCCTTGATGTGCCGGCAAACTTCAAACCCGTCCATCCCCGGCATCATGATGTCCAGCAAAATCAGGTCCGGACGAAACGTCGCGCACTCCAGTATCGCCGACGGCCCATCCGCCGCATCGCGCACTTCGAATCCCTCGCGCCGCAGCAAAAATTCCAGCGCCGCGCGCGCTCCCGATTCGTCATCCACAATCAGAATTTTTTCGTACATAAATACGTATTTAGGCCCTCAAGCTTTTCCACAGGATCAAATTTTCAAGCATTTTTGGTGACGCACACCGCAAGCCCCATGCCCCACAGCTCACGGCGCAGTCGGAGTTTCTGGCGAGCCAAGCTCCACAAGAATCCAATGTATCCTGTTAGCGAAGTTCCAACAACCCCCAGTTAATCGGATGATTCGACACCCGCGAAAGATACCTGCGCTTCGCTATCGTGGCACAGCCACTCTTGGCTGTGCTCCCAGATTTTCAGGCGATGCGACGAGCATCGTCATCCTGAGGCCGGCGCCATTGCCCCAAGCCGGCTGAAGGATCTCTCTTGCCTTCCTCTGCGTCCTCCGCCGTAATTCCCGCCCCTACTCCCTTCGCAACGTAGCCTCAATCAACCCATGCGGCTCATCCGTAGGCAAAAAAACCTCCGCTGGGTTATCCATCCCAAACGGCGACAAATCCACTAAATTAAAATGCTTATTGGGCAAAGCAAGATGTATTTCCCGCACGCGATCGAAATTATTCAAAACCGCCTCGCCCATTGCATACAAAGTGTGCTGCAACGACTGACTGTCATGCTCCGAAAATGTCTCCAGCAGAGTCTGTCGCGCCCCGTGCCACAAAGGCCCAAACTCAATATCGCTCCCTTCGTAAAGCCAGTCCGCATGAATCGAAGTCGAAAGTATCCGGTTGCGATCCTCCTTCAAAGTCGTGTAAGGATCGCGTAAGAAGTTATCAAACGCCGATTTCGAAGTCTTCAGGACCACCAGGCCTGCAATCCCCGCGCGAATCGCCGTCCCCTCGCGCGTCGCGTCAAGCGAAGCCGTTCGCCGCTCCTGCCCGCCGCGCAAGAACGCCGAAGCATGCGGCTTCCCGCCCAAAGCAATCCTTCCCCACAAATTTTCCTCCACGCCAATCCGCACCCGCGTGACCTGCGGGTTGTAAGTCAGAAAATGTTCCACCAGGTGCATGCAGAAATCCTCGATCGAATCCACCGGATACTGCCGCGCCAGCATGTACACCGTATTCTTCATAGTGTCCGTCGGTAGAATTTTCCGGTTGTCGCCCTTGGTGTGCGCCGCTTCGAAATCGCCCTCGAACGAAATCCCCAACGTCAGCTCGCGTATATCGTGCCGGCCATCCTGACGCACCACGCGCAACAATCGCACGCGCGATTTGCCGTAATTATTTTTCGCCAGCTTAATGGCCATTCGTCAGCTCCCGCGATACGTCGTATATCCACAAGGGCTCAGCAGCAGCGGAATATGGTAATGCTCCTTCGGATCTGCGACCTGGAACTCGATCGTAACCTGCGGATACAGCCCGTGAATTTTGCGCGCGTGAAAATAAACACTCGTCTCAAACGTCAACCGGTAAATCCCCGCGAGCATCGCTCCCGGCTCCAGCAGATGCTGCAGCCGCCCGTCCCCATCCGTCGCGCCTTTGCTGATTTCATGCCAGCCGCCGGCCTTTTGCATTTCCAGAATCACCGGCACGCCCGCAGCAGGCCGTCCCAGCGAGGTATCCAGCACGTGCGTGGTGATTTGGCTCATGATCCCAGTAATTTCTCCAAGCGCAGCCGCGTGATCTTCCGTTGCTCTTCGCCGGCGATGCGCATTTCCGTTTCCGCGTCGTGGCCTAGCCGCTCCTGAAAGCCCTTCAAAATCTGCTCGCTCGATTTTCCCGTGGCGCAAATTAAGAACACGTGTCCGAATGTCGCTTCGTAAGCCTCGTTCGCCGCCGCCATCGCCGCTAAGATTTCCGGCGCCGCTTTCTGCGCCAAAGATTGTTCACCTGCCGACCACTCGCGTGCCGTTGCCGTCTGCTTCACTTTAGCCTTCTTTGCGCCGATCGCCGGATGGCTGCGAAATATCGTCATCCAATCTTTGCGGCCGAGCGAACCAAACGCCTCTTCCGCGGAGTCAAGCAACGCAGAAGCATCGGCAAAGGGCCTATGCGTCAATACCCGCTCTACCCATTTCTTCGAACCGCAACAATCGTACAAAGCGGCCGCCGCCTGTTTGCGCGGCAAATGATTCAACCGCGCGATCCCAGTCAAACGATCCGCAGCCTGCGCCGCGCGCCCAAAAACCCGAAAGCGTGCGATGCCGCCGTCCGGATAAATATTCAGCCGCACATGCGTCACCGCGCCTGCTTTGTGCAACTGCCGACGGAAAGTGTGCACGCGATTTGCGTTGAGCGGCACGCGTGGCAGCAGCTGCCGCCAATTCGCAGCGTCCAGCGGCGCGACCTCCGCGCCCGTTCCTTCCGCCTCGCAAACCTCGATCGAACAGCTGTCCGGAAAATTCCCCTTGAAATGCGCGGTGTCCACTTCCACACGCTGAATCGTTCCTGCCAATCCCAATTTCACGATTGCCCAATCGTGACCCGGCCCGCGCCGCCGTCGCGTTTCCCAGCCGTCGCTCATAATCTTGCTGCGCCCGGGCATCAACATGTTTAACGGGTCGCTGTAAAATTGATCGCTCGTCGCAATCACCCGACCGCCATTTTCCATCGCAGCCAAATCCAGCTCGCGCTTCGCGATCCCTCGCGCGCTCGGCACCACCTCACCGTACAGCCGCAAACGCGCCACACCTCCATCCGGATAAATCTTGAAACGCACATGCGTAAAACGCCCCGCATGCGTCACCATCGCCGGATTCACAGAGTCGCCCTTCAGAGCTGTCTCCGGCAGAATCTCTTCCCAATGCGTCGCGGCCGCCGTCAACTTTTTCATCTCATTGCGGTATGGCGCCGATCCGCCCAGATCGCATCCTTCCAAAGAAAACCGCGCCGGATAATTCCCCGTGAAAAAACTCGTGTCCACCACCACCTCGCGCAGAATTCCTGGCAGCCCCAGCCGCACGATGCACCAATCGCATCCTGGAGTCCGCCTCCGCCGCGTCTCCCACCCGTCCATCCACTTTCCCCGGTCGGTATATTTCCCTTCAATAAAAACCGGCTTCGCATGCTGCAGTAGACTTTCCTTCGGTGCGAAAAATTCGTCGTTGGCCAGCGACTACGCAGCCGCCCAGACGCTCCGACGCCAAATCCACAAATTGCATGAACTCACTCATGCCGCGCCTCGCTGCAGCACATGTCCCACGGGTCCCGCCGCAAATTCTCCACGCTCAAATATTTTCCGCCCGCGCAAGAAAGTCGCCTCCACGCGGCCGGAAAGCTCGCGCCCCGCGTAGGGAGTGACTTTGTGTCGGTGATGCAACTGCGCAGCGTCCACGCGAAATTTCGCATCCGCGTCCCAAATCACGAAATCAGCGTCGCAACCCACGGCAATCGCTCCTTTTTTCCCTGACAGACCCGCCAGCCGCGCTGGCCCCTCGCACAACCACTTCGCCAGATACGCCACAGCATAGCCGCGCCCGCGTGCTTCCGTCCACACAGCCGGCAAACTCAGTTGCAACGAAGCGATGCCGCCCCACGCACGCAAGAAATCGCCCTCCTCCTGCAGCTTCATCGCCGGAGGACATGGCGAATGATCCGTCGCAATGAAATCCAGCGTCCCATCGCTCAGCCCCTGCCACAATTTTTCGCGATTCTCGCGCTCGCGTATCGGTGGCGCGCATTTTAATTCCGTCGCGGCGTCTGCAATCTCCTCTGCCGCAAAAGTCAAATAGTGCGGGCAAGTTTCCGCGGTCACAGCACCGCCAGCTTCCTTCGCTAGCGCGTAACAGAGCCAGCGCGTCGGCAGAAGAAACATGCACGACGTGAATCCGCGCGCCAAATTCCGCGCCCAAGCCGCACCAGCAACGCGATGGCCTCGTTCTCTGCTTCGCGCGGACGCGTCGAAAGCCACGTTGCGTACTTTCGCGGCGACGCATTCTTCGTTAGGGCCGCCACTGCCTTCTCAATCGGCTCCGGCAATTCCGCGTGCGCGAGCAAAGGGGCGCCAAGCGCCGCCAGCTTCGGCAACGCAACCCGCAAATCCGCCTCCGTCACGTGCGCAAACTCATCGACTCCGCTCGGCACCAGAAAGCATTTAAATCCAAAAACGCCCGCATCCCAGAGCGCTGGGAGTTCTTCGGAATTTCCCGGCACCACGCCACCCCAAAATCCCGCGTCCACCCAGAGTTTCCCCGCCGCCGCAGCCAGCTTTTCGCGCAATGCCGCCGCCGTTGTCGTCGCTGGCACAGAGTTCAGCGGCATCTCGATCAAAGTAGTCACGCCGCCCGCCGCAGCCGCGCGCGTCGCCGAGGAAAACCCTTCCCAATCCGCACGGCCGGGCTCGTTGATATGCACGTGCGTATCCACCACGCCGGGCATCACCACAAAATCCCCGGCTTCATACACCGGCGCGCCTGACGCAATTTCATCAAACGCGGAAATAGCCGCAATCGCTCCCCCGCGCACATGAATTGCCGCCGCGCGCTCGCCTTCCGGCGTCACCACGCGCTTTCCGCGCACAATTAAGTCCGCCGCTGCCGGCGAATTTCGCGAAGTGTCCGAAGAATTGTGCATCCTGCGCTTAGCTTGCCAGAACTTCCAGAAATTCCGCGAGTAAATTCCGCGCCACGTTGCGCCGGTAGCGCCCCGTCGAGCGCATATCGTCAATCGGCGTGATCTCTGCGCCCAATGCATCCTGCGCAGCCACAAGAATTGCAGCATCCTCGGGCCGTTGCCCGCACAATAGTTCTTCCGTGCGCACCGCGCGCAGCACCGTAGGCGCCATGCTCCCCAATGCAATCCGCACTTCCGCGATCCGCTCCGCCTCGACGCGAGCCGCACCCGCAAAACAAACCTTCGCAATCGCCTGCGCCCGCCGCGTCCCCACTTTGCGGAAATATTGTTTCCACGCCGCGCCCCGCGACCGCGCCAAACGAATCGAGCGAATTAACTCTTCCGCCTGCAGATTCATTTTCTTGTACCCAGTGTGAAACGACGCATACGGCACCCAGCGCGCCCCGCCCGCCGAAACAATCTCAATTTCCGCGTCATACACGATCAATGCCGGCGGCGAATCCGCAGCCGGTGAAGCATTCGCGATATTCCCGCCGAGCGTTCCACGATTCTGCGTCGCGACGCTTCCGGTTTCCGCGGCCGCGCGGCACAGCAAACGAAATTCGCGCGCCACAATTTCGTGCCGCTGCACTTCCGCGTAAGTAGTCAAAGCCCCCAGCGTCACATGCTCCGCCGTGACCAAAATCCCGCGCAATTCCCTAAGATTCCAAATATTCAGAAATTTCTTGTGCGGCAATTTCCCCGCTTCCAGCAATACCATCAAATCCGTCCCGCCCGCGAAGGCACGCCACACTCCCGGCTCGCTCGCCATGCGCTCAAGCGTCGCCGCCAGATCCCGCGGCGTTTCCATTTCGTATGCCGGCAGAAAAGCCCTCACGCCCGCGCCTCCGCGTCCCGCACTGCCGCCACCACCGATTCGAAAATCTTCATGTACCCCGTGCAACGGCACA
The DNA here is from genome assembly GCA_963710845.1 of uncultured Acidobacteriota bacterium. GTDB lineage: Bacteria > Acidobacteriota > Terriglobia > Acidiferrales > UBA7541 > Palsa-295. The sequence continues at coordinate 173,511 of CAVQBU010000006.1, forward strand.
AATTTCCCGAGAGGCCCCCGCGAATCTGCGCATCATTCGGCCGCGGATAACGCGCCAATAAATTCACCGCCGCCAAAATCATTCCCGGCGTGCAAATTCCGCACTGCGCCCCGCCGTGAGTAATAAAAGCCTGCTGCACCGCATGCAACGAGCCGCCACAAGCCACGCCCTCAATCGTGCGAATCTTCGCGCCTTCCGCCTGCAACGCCGGCACCAGGCAGCTATTCACCAGCGCCCCGTCCATCTCAATCGCGCAAGCTCCGCACTCGCCCTCGCCGCAACCTTCCTTCGTTCCGGTCAGTTTCAATTCCTCGCGCAACACGTCCAGCAGCCGCGCCATCGGATACACTTCGCAAGTCACCGTCGCGCCATTCACCACGCACGATAGGTTTATTTTCCGCGTGCGCTTCTCAGGCATGCACTGCCTCCAACATTTCCAGCAACGCCTCCGCCGTAATCGGCAGGCGCCGCACGTCCACGCCCGTAGCAAACGAGATCGCATTCGCAATCGCCGGAGCAGTCCCATCCAGCGGCAGCTCGCCAATGCCTTTCGCGCCCGCCGGCCCCCGCCCGTAAGGAATTCCCTCGAAATAAACACGGATCGCCGGAAGATCCACGGAAGTCGGCATCACATAATTCGTCATCTGGGCGTTCACCATCCGCCCTTCCTGCCACACCACAGTTTCGTACAACGCAAAACCGATTCCCTGCGCCACGCCGCCTTCAATCTGCCCCGCCGCCAGCACCGGATTGATCACCTTCCCCACTTCCTGCACCGCCACGAAATCCTCCACACGCACTTCCGCCGTCCGCATGTCCACGGAAACTTCCGCCACATACACCGCCCACGCATAGGCCCCGTAAGCGTCGCCCGAATATTTCTGATCGTCCCAATGCAAATCGTGGCGGGTGCTCGTACTTCACAAAAGTTTTCAGCGCGCCGTGTTCCGCAATGTACGCACCGCACGCCCGCGAAAAATCCCCAGCGTTATATCCATGCTGCAACAAACCGCTGTCATGCAATGTCCCAAGCAATCTCACCGCCGCCGTTTCCACCAGCTTCCCCACAATCATCGCCGTGCGCGAAGCCACAGTCGGCCCGCTGTTCGGCACATAAGCCGTATCCGGCTGCACAATTCTGATCTGCTCGCAATCCAATCGCAGCGCCTCCGCCGCAATTTGTGCGAAAATCGTGTTCGTTCCCTGCCCCATTTCCGTGCTGCCCGCCAGAATGTGCACCGTGCCGTCCGCCTTCGCCTCCATCGCCACTTCCGAAGCTAGATATTCCTCGCCCGATCCCGTAAATCCCGCGCCATGCAAGAACGACGCGAAGCCAATCCCCCTGAGGATCGCGCCGCGCGCCTCAGCATTCTCGGCAGCAAATTTCCGTCGCTTCGCGTAGTAACCGCTCAACTCAAACGCCCGCTCCATCAATCCATTCATGTCCACTTTTTCTTTCACCACCTGCCCCACCGCCAAAGTCTGCCCCTCACGAATAAAATTCCGCCGCCGCAATTCCTCAGGCGCGATTCCCACCGCCTCCGCCACGCGATCCAGATGCCGCTCCAGCGCAAATACACTTTGCGGCGCGCCAAATCCGCGAAACGCTCCGTGCGGCGGCGCGTTGGTCGCTACAGCACGGCTGCATATCCGCACATTCGGACAAGCGTACGGCCCCGCCGCGTGAATCGTCCCGCGCGACAGCACGACGGGCGATAGCGTTTCGTACGCCCCGCCGTCCACCGTGAAATCAATATCCATCGCCAGCAGTTTCCCGTCGCTTGTCACCGCCGTGCGATGCCGCGTCCGCGACGGATGCCGCTTCGTAGTCGCCACCATGTCTTCCGCGCGGTCGTAAATTATTTTCACCGGCCGCCCGGATTTCCGCGCCAGCAGCGCCGCATGCGCCGCGATCATGGACGGATATTCTTCCTTCCCGCCAAATCCTCCGCCCGTTTCGGCCTGCACTACGCGCACACGCTCGCGCGGCAGCCCGAATAAAATCATCAGCGCCTTGTGCACGTAATGCGGACACTGCAGCGAGCCCCACACCGTGACGCCGTCCGCCTCGTTCACCTGTGCGATCATTCCCTGCGGCTCGATATAAAGCTGCTCCTGCGCTCCGGTTTCGTACGTGCCCTCCACCACGAAACCCGCGCCAGCCCACGCGCTCTCCACGTCGCCCTTCTCTACATAAAACGATTTGAAAATATTGTCCTGCCCCCAAATGATTTCCTTGCGCGCGAGCGAATCCTCAATGGAAAAAATCGCCGGCAGCGGCTCAATCTCGATCCGTACAGCCCGCCGCGCTTCTTCCAATAAATATTCATCGTGATGCGCCAGCAGCACCACAGGCTCTTCCGGATGATTCACGAATTCAACGGCCAAACAGGGTTGGTCTTCAATCAACAGCGCGATGCAGTTTTTTCCGGGGATGTCTTGCGCGGTAACAACGGTAAATTCGTGCCAGGGAACGCCATCTGCAAAATGAATCGCGCGAATCCTTCCCCGCGCTGCCGGGCTGCGCACCGTCACCCCGTGCAGCATCCCGGGAAAACTCAAATCGCCCACATAACGCGCGCTCCCGGTGACTTTTTCGCGCCCTTCCTTGCGCGGCACCGATCGTCCAATCACACGCGTTTCCAAATCAGCCGGCCTCAATAGCGAATTTTGTCGGACTTCTCCCGCCACTCGCGAAACGCCGCGAGCGCCTCGCCGTGCCTCAGCTGAATCATCGGAATCTTTCGGTCCGCATGCGGCGCGCCCAGTTCCTCATATATGAACGCATCGTCAAATCCCGCCTGCGCCGCGTCCGCCGCCGAATTCGCGAAATAAACCCGCGCCGGCCGCGCCCAATAGATCGCCCCCAGGCACATCGGGCAAGGTTCGCAGCTCGTATAAATCTCGCAGTCCGCCAATTCAAAACTCCGCAATTTCCGGCAAGCCTCGCGAATCGCCACCATCTCCGCGTGCGCCGTGGGGTCGTTCGTGGCCGTAACGCAATTCACGCCCTCGGCAATAACCTCGTGGCCCCGAACAATTACCGCGCCAAACGGCCCGCCCCGCCCCGAACGCACGTTCTCCAGCGACAACGCCAGCGCGCGCGCCATAAAGCCGTCACTCAATGGATTGGATGTTCGATCGGGCATCAATTCACGCACTACGTCGCAAATCGCTGCCCGTGATTGTAGCGCAGCCCATCACATCTGCAGGAACGAGAATGTCGCGCGTTGCGTGGAGTAAACAAATGCAGTCGTAGCGCCGGCTCGTCCTGAGAGCCTGCCTGCGGCAGTCTCGAAGGGCGTCTCGTCGACGCTTTTGACTCTGACTTTGAAGTGGAATCTGTAGCGGCCGCTTTCAAGCGGGCGCTGTTGACCTTGACCTTCCCGCCACCCTCACACCATCGCATCTCGCGTCCCTGCCCGCCGCAAACCCAAGTTCCCAAACGCTCGTTCCTTCCGCCGCCAAAAATAAACCAACGCGCTCCCAATCAAAATCAGCGCCACGCTCAACCCCGCCCACATTCCCGGCGCGCCCCACCCATAATGAAAACAAAGCAGCGCCCCCAGCGGCAATCCTACCAGCCAATAAAAACACATGTGACAAAGCATCGCCGTCCGCGTATCCCCCGCCCCGCGCAAGGCTCCCGTCGCCACCGTCTGCATTCCATCGAACAGCTGAAAAAACGCCGCCACAAAGAGCAACTTGCTCGCCACCGGAATCAAATCCTGATCTGCCGTGTACACCCGCACAATCTGCCGCGGCACCAGCAAGAACGCGACAGCCATGCATCCCATGAACGCCGTCCCCAGCAGCATCGCAGTCCATCCCGCGCGGCTCGCCGCGTGCGGGTCCTCGCGTCCCAGCGCTTGCCCCACGCGCACCGCCGCCGCCGCGCTGATTCCCAGCGGCACCATATACGTCAAGCTCACCGTATTCAGCGCCACCTGATGACTCGCCAGCGCGTCCGCGCCCAGCCTGCCAATTAGCATGGTGGCTACCGCGAACACGCCCACCTCCAGCCCAAATTGCGTCGCCGCCGGAAATCCCAGATACACCAATCTCCACACGCGCGGAAAATTCGGCAGCCGCGCCGCATTGCGCAAGCCGGTCTTATTTCGGTGGTCGTAATACAGCGCGTATGCCAGCAGCACGGCCGTCATATAAACGCGCGCGGCGCACGTGGACCACCCCGATCCCACCGTGCCCATCGCGCGAAATCCCAGATGCCCATATACCAGCGCCCAATTGCCGATAAGGTTCACGACGTTTGCCGAAACCAGCGCAAACATCACCGGCTTCGCCATATTCATCCCCTGCAGATAGCGCCGGAAAACAAAATAAAGCAGCAGCGGCAATGTTCCCCAGTTCAAGGTCCACAAATACGGCAGCGCCTGATCCAAAACCGCCGGCTGAATATCCAGCGACCGCAGCACCGGCTCAAACAGCCACACCGCCCCCATCAAAATCGGGCTGATCGCCAAGCTCAAATAAACTCCATTGACCAGCGACCGGTGGCAATCCTCCACATCCCCCGCGCCGTAAGAATGTGAAACCAGCGTGTCCAATCCGAGCATCAATCCCGTGCCAAAAATCGCCGCCGAATTAAAAAGTATGCTGCCCAGGCTCACCGCGCCAATCGCCACCGCACTGTTCGCCTGCCGCCCCACCATCATTGTGTCCACGATGGCCATGGTCATCCATCCCAGCTCCGCCGCCACCAACGGCAGCGCCAGGCGCAGCATCGGACGCGCTTCTTCCGCGATATATTGTGAGAACAGGCGCTTAATCATGAAAAATTCCCGGCGAACTAAACGAGAACCACTTCGGGCAGGCGCAGCAGAGGTCAGCTCACGCAGTGGCGCAACAATCGCCCACAAGTCTATACTCGTTGTCGGCTTCGCGTCTCCCAGAACCGAACCCGCCAGCTCGTTTTTTCTTACGGAGCACGCCGTTTGTCGCGGCCGGCTTACGTCAGGGCACGGCTTCAGCCGTGCCGTAATCGCCTCAAAATCCCAGCGGCTTTAGCCGCTGAGGTGCTGACTTTCGAGTTCTCGCACAAATTCTCCGGCCCGTCCCTCTGCATCCAAATCAATGGGAGGAAATCATGGCAAAGCTTGAAAAGCGCATAGACCTGCCCGGCAGCGACCGCGCTCTGCTTCCCGGCTCGCGCAAAATCGGACCCTGCGACCCCCAGGAACAAATCCAGGTAACCGTCTTCCTCCGCCGCGGCGGCTCGACCAAAGAATTTCCAGACGTCACAAAAATCGGAAAACTCCCGCCCGCGCGGCGCCAGCATCTCTCCCGCGCGCAATTCGCCTCCCGTCACGGCGCGCGCCCCGCCGACATCAAAAAGATCCGCGCCTTCGCCGCACAAAATAAATTGAAAGTCGTCGAAGTCAGCCGCCCCCGCCGCTCCGTCCTTCTCAGTGGTTCCGTGGCAGCGTTCAGCCACGCGTTCGGCGTCGAACTCAATAGCTACCAGCACTCCAGCGGCACCAGTCGCATGCGCAGCGGCTCGATCCAAATTCCTGCCGCGCTCAGCGGCGTCATCGAAGGAGTCTTCGGCCTCGATAACCGCCCGCAAGCCAAGGCGCATTTCCGCATTCGCAACCAATCGCAGAACGCAACGCGCGCGAACGCAGCCAGCCCCTCCTTCAACGCCCCGCAAGTCGCGCAAGCCTACGACTTCCCCGCCGGCACCACCGGCAGCGGGCAGACCATCGGCATCCTGGAATTATCCGGCGGCTACAGCGCAACGGATCTCGCCACTTATTTCAAAAATCTTGGCATCGCGACGCCCGCCGTCACCGCTGTCTCCGTTGATGGCGCAACAAATTCTCCTACGGGCGATCCTAGCGGCCCCGATGGTGAGGTGGAACTCGACATCGAAGTTGCTGGAGCCGTCGCGCCCTCCGCGAAAATCGCGATGTACTTCGCGCCGAACACTGACCAAGGTTTTCTCGACGCGCTCACCACCGCCGTACACGACACCAAACTTACTCCCGCCGTTGTTTCCATCAGCTGGGGCGGTCCGGAATCTTCCTGGACGGAGCAGGCTCTCACCTCGTTCAATTCCGCCTGCGAAGACGCTTCCGCCGTCGGCGTCACCATTCTAGTAGCTTCCGGCGATGACGGCTCTACCGACGGCGCATCCAGCGGCACGCCCACGGTAGATTTTCCCGCGTCCAGTCCCTTCGTCCTCGCCTGTGGCGGCACGAAACTCACGCTCTCCGGCACGAAAATTTCCAGCGAACAAGCCTGGAACGAACTCGCCGCAAAGGAAGGCGCAACCGGCGGCGGCGTAAGCGAATTTTTCGCGCTACCTGGTTATCAGCAAGCCGCGAGCGTTCCGAAAGCTCCGAACGGTTTCGTGGGCCGCGGCGTTCCAGACGTAGCCGGTGACGCCGATCCCGAAACCGGCTACAACGTTCTGGTGGATGGCCAACAAACGGTAATCGGAGGCACCAGCGCCGTAGCCCCGCTCTGGGCTGGTCTGCTCGCCCGCATCAATCAGTCACTGGGAAAAAATGTCGGCTACTTGAACCCGCTGCTCTACACAAATAGTGTCGAAGCTACAATGCGCGATATTACGGTTGGCAATAACGGAACGTACTCCGCAGGACCAGGCTGGGACGCCTGCACGGGCCTGGGCACCCCAGACGGAGCCGCACTGCTAGCAGCATTAACGAGCGCAGCCGCGCCCACAAAGAAGAAGAAAAAATCCGCAGGAAAACGCAAATCGGCTCGCGTAAACCGTCGCAGGAAATCCTGAACCTGGCAATCGGATTGGCAGCGCCCCAGACCGGTCCACTCAGTAGCTGGGCTTCGATGGGCTCTCGGAAAGTTCCTGCCAAATCTGATAAGTGCCGAACGCCGCCACAGCCGTGAAAATCAAATAAAAAACTAATCGCCGGCGACGCCCCTTTCGCGGCGGAACAATTGGATTATTCCCGCCAGTGCTCGCCGCGGGCGCTTGCTGCTCGGCTTGCTCCCATTCCATTGTCACGCGATAATTTTTCCCGGCGGGAATCGTGTGCAACTCGCCATCGTTATCCAGCACCAGCGCGCCGCGAAACGCCGAAATCACTACTTCCTGCGCGCTCAAAATCGTCACTTGCCCGTAAGCCGGCTGTCCATCCGCCGCGCGCAAGATTCCCTGCGGAATTTCCAGCTCCACGTTGTCTGCGCCATTAGAAGAAAATCCCACCGTGCCGCGCGCCACCACCGCATGCACCACCGCCGCATTTTGCGAGAACGTTGCCGCGCTTTCCGCCAGCAAATACAGTTGGCTGCCGCCCAGCTTCAATCGAAGTCCGCCGCCCGCGTCCGTCACCAACGTGTCGCCGGCATAGACCGTCGTGCCCACCGCCAGCTTCGCGTTGTCCAGTTGCGCTTCCTGCGCCTGTATCACCATCCCCAGCGGTTTTTCCGCCGCTGCGAACGCCGGAATATCCAGCAAGCTGGTCACCAGCAACACCACCAGGCACAAACGCGCAGCTATTCGCACAGAATCCTCCGAGAGGTACGAACTCAACGTAGGCTCTGCACACAAAGTGGTCAACGAACATACTGCGCCATGGCGCGTACAAATAACGCTGTAGTGTAAGCGTAGTGGAACTTTCGCCCCGGATCACGCGCGCAGCGAAGCGCTTAGCTCGCCTCGCGCGAAGCCTGTCACGCGAACAAAATACAAAAATCCCTGCGCGTGCCAGAAATCGCTTCTTCGCCTGCAAGCAAATCGCCGCTCAGGTAGTATAGTTTTTGCGAACACAGGGGGCGGGCAATGAAGTTCCGGCAGCCAACGGGCACACTGATTTCAACAATCGCATTTCTTGCAGCCCTTCTGGGTCCAATGCCGCTGCCCGCCCGCGCGCAATCAACTTCCGCCGCCGCGCAATCGAACGCAACAAACAACACCAACGCGACCGCCGCCCCGCCGCAATTCCCCACCAGCCTCTACGCGAATCTCGAGTGGCGCTGCATCGGCCCCTTTCGCGGAGGCCGCACCGTAGCCGCCACCGGCGTCCTCGGCAATCCCAATCTCTTTTACATCGGCGTAAACAACGGCGGCGTCTGGAAGACCACCGACGCAGGCCGCACCTGGGTCCCCATTTTCGATGGCCAGCCAACCGGCTCCATTGGCGCGCTAGCCGTCGCTCCGTCCAATCCCAACATCATCTATGTAGGCAGCGGTGAAGGCCTGCGTCGCCCCGATCTTTCCACCGGCGACGGCATCTACAAATCCACCGATGCCGGAAAAACCTGGCAACACCTAGGCCTGCGCGACGGCCAACAAATCACAAATATCCTGATCGACCCGCAGGATCCCAATCGCGTTTTCGTCGCCGTCCTCGGTCACCCCTACGGCCCCAATGCCGAACGCGGCGTTTTCCGCTCCACCGACGGCGGCGCAACCTGGCAGAAGATTCTCTACAAGGATGACGATACCGGCGCCACCGACCTGGCCTTCGATCCCAAGAATCCACAAATTATCTACACAGACATGTGGTCCTCGCGCCGCCCACCCTGGACCACCGGCGCCCCGCTCGAAGGCCACAGTGGCGGCCTTTTCAAATCCTCCGACGGCGGCGATACCTGGCACCCGCTCACCAAAGGTCTCCCCACGAACGCGCAAGGCCTCGGCCGCATCGGCTTCGGCATTTCACCCAGCAGCCCGAATCGCATATATGCGCTTGTTGACGCCACGCCCGAACTCGGCGGCCTCTACCGTTCCGACGACGCCGGAGAAAGTTGGCTGCGCGTGAATCACGAAGACCGCATCTGGGGACGCGGCTTCGATTTCGCCTGGGTCCGCGTCTCCCCGGAAAATCCGGACATCGTTTATATCTGCAACACTTCCACGTATCGCTCCACCGACGCCGGCACCAGCTTCACCGCCATCAAAGGCGCCCCCGGCGGCGACGACTATCACACCGTCTGGCTCAATCCCGAAAATCCAAAAATTATTCTGCTCGCGTCAGACCAAGGCGCCACCATCACCGTCAACGGCGGCGAAACCTGGAGCAGTTGGTACAACCAGCCCAGCGCGCAGTTCTACCACGTCATCACCGACAATCAATTTCCTTACTGGGTTTACGGCGGACAACAGGAAAGCGGCTCAGCCGGCACCGCCAGCCGCAGCGATTGGGGCGAAATCACTTTTCGCGATTGGCATCCCGTCGGCACGGAAGAATATGGATACGTCGCGCCCGATCCGCTGCATCCCAATCTGATTTACGGCGGTAAAGTCACGCGCTTCGATATGATCACCGGACAAACGCAGGATGTCTCGCCCGTGCTCCTGCGCACCGGAAAGTATCGCTTCAATCGTACCGCACCGCTGATTTTTTCGCCCGCCGCGCCGCACACTCTCTATCTCGGCTCAAACGTCCTGTTCAAGACCACCGACGCCGGACACAGTTGGCAAATCATCAGCCCCGATTTAACCCGCGAAGATCCCGGCGTGCCTCCGAACCTCAGCAGCATGATCGCCAGCGACCCGGCCCAAGGCAAACATCGCGGCGTAATTTATTCGCTCGCGCCCTCACCGCTCGACGCAAACCTCATCTGGGCCGGCACCGATGACGGCCTCGTCTGGCTCACTCGCGACGGCGGCCAAAATTGGCGCGAAGTCTCACCTCCCGGCCTTACGCCCTGGAGCAAAATTGCGCAACTCGACGCTTCGCATTTCGATCCCAATGGCGTGTACGCCGCCGTAAATCGTTTCCGCCTCGACGATCTCCACCCATACATCTATTGCACTCATGACGGCGGCCAAACCTGGGAAAAAATCACCACCGGCCTGCCCGACGACGCTCCCGTCAACGTCGTCCGCGAAGATCCCGTACGCCAAGGCCTGCTCTTCGCCGGAACCGAACACGCCATCTACGTTTCATTCAACGATGGCGATTCCTGGCAGTCGCTCCAGCTAAATCTCCCCGCCACTTCCATGCGCGACCTGGTGATTCACAATGACGACATCGTCGTCGGCACTCACGGCCGCTCCTTCTGGATCCTCGACGACATCACTCCGCTACGCCAGCTCAACGAGCAAGTAGTCGCAGCCAACGCGTTTCTGTTTAAGCCGGGCATCGCCTATCGCGTCCGCCGCGACGTCAACACCGACACACCCCTGCCGCCCGAAGAACCCGCCGGAAAAAATCCGCCCGACGGCGCCATCCTTGACTACACCCTGCAATCCGCCTCGGCCGACCCAGTGAAGCTGCAGATCCTCGACGCCAACGGAAAAATCGTGCGCAGCTTCGCCAGCACCGATAAACCGGAAGCAACCATGGAGGAACTCGGAAAGCAATTAAACGTCCCGCTCTACTGGATTCGCCCGCCGCAAATTCTTTCAGGCGCCGCGGGCCAGCACCGCTTCATCTGGGATTTGCGCACCCCGCCGCCCGCATCGCTCCGTCACGAATATCCCATCTCCGCCATCGTGCACGATACGCCGCGCCTTCCCGTCGGCCCAGCTGTCATGCCCGGCGTGTACACCATAAAACTCGACGTCGCCGGCCAATCCTTCACCCAGCCGCTAGAAATCAAAATCGATCCGCGCATCACCGCGCCCGTGGACCAACTCGACCAGCAATTCCGCCTGGCCTCGCGCATTTGTGACGCCATGAACGCCAGCTTCGCATCACTAGCCCAAATCCGGGCCGTCCGTGCGCAATTGCGCGACCTCGCGCATCAAGGCCCGAAAGGCGAAGTCGCCGACGCCATCCATGCCCTGGAAGAAAAAATCGCGCCCTTCGAGAGCGCAGCTCCCGGATTCGGCCAAACTTCCCAGCAGGTCACCTTCGCGCAACTCAACGCCCAATTCGCCCAACTCCTAAGCGTTGTTGACGGCGCCGACGCCGCACCCACGCAAACTGCGCAAGATACAACCGGCGATTTACAGCGAGCCTTAACCGCGCTAGAAACTCAGTGGGACGACGTAAAAGCCCGCGACATCAACGCCCTGAACGACCAACTCCGCCGCGCCAACCTCCCGACCATAAATCTAGCCGCCACCCTTGCCCCCGAACAAGAAACCGGCGGCGACGACGAACCCTAAATCCCGTCAATCTTCGCCGCCAATATAAAATCACTCTCCGTCAATCCATTAATCTTGTGCGTCCAGGTCGTAATCTCCGCCTTCCCCCACCCCAGCAAAATATCCGGATGATGTCCCTGCTCCTCCGCGATCGCTCCCACCTTATTCACAAACGCTAGCGCCTGCTTAAAATCCGGAAACGTGAACGTCCGCACAATGTGATGCCCATCCACCACCTTCCAGCTCGGTACCTGTTTCGCCAGCGCTTCCAGTTCCTTCCCAGCCAAAGGCGGGACCCCACCCTTGCACGGCACGCAGCTCTTCTTTGCCAGCTCGCTCATAATTCGCGCCCTCCAGAAATCACGCTAGCCCCGATTCTACTAGAACCGGCGCACAGCGGTCATCGCTCTCGGCAGCATCAGCTCCAATTTTCCATTCTCGCTTTTGACATTATCAGTGTTTATCTGCGTTCATCTTTGGTGCATTTGACTTTCTCTTCCATCGGCTTCGCCCCACGCGCTAAAAGAATCCCGCAATGGCATCGCCGCGCCCCCTTCTGCTATTCTCTTGCGCGACAAATCCCGCGCGGCTCCGCCGCGATCCGTCGTAAGTCCAGCCCCAGTGAGGAAAAAATGCCCGACGAAATCGGCGAACTGAAAGAACACGCGGAAGAAGCCGCGCACGAACCCAGCCTCGCTCCCGTCACCCTGACCATGGCAATTCTCGCCGTGGTCATCGCTACCGTCACGCTGCTCGGCCACCGCGCGCACACCGAAGAAGTCCTGCTGCAAACGCGCGCCGCCGACCAGTGGGCCTACTTCCAGGCTAAGGACATTCGCCGCCGCAATTACGAGCTTTTCCTCGATGAACTCTCCGTTTTCTCTCTCCAGGATGCCAAGCAAGTGGAAGCCATCCAGGAAAAATACAAAAAGCAGGTGGAACGCTACGCCGACGAACTGAAAGAAATCGAAACCGAAGCCCGCCAGAAGGAAGCCGAGGTAAAAGTAGAAGAAGCCCGCGCCGATCGCTACGACCTTTCCGAAGTCTTGCTCGAAGCCGCCCTGGTGATTTCCTCGATTACGTTACTAACGCGCAAAAAAATCTTCTGGCTCTTCGGCATCATCCTCGCCGTAGCAGGAATAGCCCTGGGCATCACCGGCCTGATGATCCACTGATTCGCTGCGCGGGCGCGCACCTCGTTACTCGGTAGGAGCGAACTTGTGAATCGCCCTGCAGTGCGATTCATCCTGAGAACCGGCGGTGCCGGTTCGAAGGGCTGCGCCCCTGCTTGCCACAATGTCAGCCTCGAGCCCATGAGAACGCCGCTATTACCTCTTCCCCGAAGCCGCCGATCGCGCCTCCAGATACGCGCGCACATACTCGCCAAACGCCTTCTCCAGTTTCAAAGTAACCGCCCCCGGCGCCGCCGCAATCTTTCGCCCGTTCACCTCGCCCACTCCCAGCAGATTCCTGTTCGTCGAAGAAATAAAAATCTCATCCGCCGCGTACAAATCTTCTGGCCGCAACACGCGCTCTTCCACCGGCGCCCCAGCGCCAGCCCCAATCTCCAGCAGCACACTCCGCGTAATCCCCTGCAAACAACCAGCCGACACAGGAGGCGTAGCTACGCGCCCATCCTTCACGCAGAAAATATTCGCCGCCGTGCATTCCGCCACTTCGCCCCGCTCGTTCAGCAGCACCACTTCATCAAACCCCGCCTGCTGCGCCTCGTAATAATTCCAAACATTGTCGAGCCAAGAAATCACTTTCACACCCGCCAGCGGCCCAGCCGCATACCGCCCGTGCTCACGCAATCCCAGCCGCGCCGGCTCGCGATATGAAGGCAAATCCGCGGAACACACCAGCAAATCCACGCGCGGAAAATCTTCGTCGCTCCGCCAGAATCCCACCTGGTTGTAAATCACATACACCCGCGCCGCGCCCTCGCGCACCTGATTCGCGCGCAACACCTCCGCCAGTTGCCCCCGCACCACGTTTTCCTCAAATGGAAACGGGCAATGCGTCCGCTCCGCGTCGCGCTGCAATCGCTTCCAATGCCGCTCGAACGCAAACGGAATCCCTTCGTAAATCCGCACCGTGGTGAACAAACCCCAACCATTTAAGAGCCCCGCCTGCCCCGGAGACAGCCGCACCTCCGTCACCGGCAGCAGCCGGTCGTTATGAAATACAAAACGATGAATCATGCGGCCTCCAACGTGCTCCATATTCTAGCGCAGAACGCGCGCCCTGCACCGAGCTTCGGCAAATACCAAGCGAAGCTGATTGGCAGCGCGCCAGCATCGCGCTAAACCGATTCATCGTCCTTCATTTCCGGCCGATGAAGAACTGTTCAAGTCTATTGACACCAGCAGTTTCTGCGCCTAAATCGATTCTGTGTTTATAGGAGGTTGCTGTGCGATACATCCTTAAATCCTTCTTAGTGGCTATCCTCTCCGTCGGTTTGATCGGCATCCCAAGTTTTGCGGCAAACGAAAAGCCCCTGGGCCTTGTCACTCAGGCACAAGAAGCCCATTTGGGTTCTGCGACGGTCGCAATCGGGACCACGGTGTACCCCGGCGATACACTTGCCACAGACGAAGGCGGCACCGTTCGCCTCAAAGTCGGCGGCAGCCAGTTTTATCTTCTCGCTTCCAGCGCCGCTACGCTTTCCGCCAGCTCGAATTTTGTGAACGCCTCGGTCGCGCGCGGCACGGTGGGCTTTTCCTCGAATGGCTCGGATCAACTCTCGCTGGAAATTCCTGAAGGCACTCTGCGCGCCGCTAACGGCCAGCCAGGTTACGGCCAGGTCACCATTATCAGTTCGCGCGAAGTGATCATCTCCGCGTATCGCGGCACGCTGGTCCTGGACAACGACGGCGAACTCCACGAAATTCCCGCCGGTAAATCCTATCGCGTCACCATGGACCTCGACCCCGCAGTCGAACCGCAAGGTCCAGCGGGCGCAGGCGGCAACAATAAAGTAGTTGCACCGCGTCGCCGTCACCTGCTCTTCGACCTGATCGTTCTAGGCGCTGCCTCAGGCGCCGGCGTCGCGCTCTGGTGCCACCTAAGCGAAAGCCCCTACAACCCAAATCAATAGTCCCCAGCGGTAAAAATACACCACATCTCTAGTAGTGTGCCAACTGTCATGAGGACTAATCGTGTCTTTAACTACTCGTGGCCACTCTTCAACGCAGTCCCATACGGTGAAGTCGCCACACAACCAGCGCCGTAGGCGCGGCACAAGTTAGCCCACCGCGGAAGCGCTGGGAAAAATCCCAGAGAGAATTTGGAGCGCCGTAGGTGCGACACATCCATGGCGTGAGAGCTGCCGATTTTCGTCAGGGCACGGCTTCAGCCGTGCCGCAACGAACGCAAAGTGAGAGCGGCTTTAGCCGCTGAGGGCACGCGTTGCGACGGGACATCTATTTCTGACGAAATATCACTACGTATGGCAAGCCCGATTCCCAGTCTTCTCAAAATACTGCTGGTGATATTCCTCCGCCCGGTAAAACTCCCCCGCCGGCACAATCTCCGTCACAATCGGCCGCTTAAAGACGTGGTCTTTCTCCAGCACCGCCTTCGACGCCCGCGCTTCTTCCTCCTGCTCCGCATCATGATAAAAAATCGCCGACCGGTACTGCGTTCCCACGTCCGGCCCCTGCCGGTTCATCGTCGTCGGGTCATGACTCTTCCAGAAAACGGCCAGCAGTTCCAAATAAGAAACCTGAGTCGGATCAAATTCCACCTCCACCGCCTCCGCGTGTCCCGTGCGCCCCGTGCAAACCTCTTTGTAGTTCGGGTTCTTCGCCGTCCCGCCCGTGTAACCCACGGTAGTAGAAGTCACCCCCGGCACCTGCCGGAACGCATCCTCCACTCCCCAAAAACAACCCGCCGCAAAAGTCGCCTTAGCCATAATCAAAATTCTCCTTCGCCACCAATTTACGAATTACGAATCAACGCCGCGAATCCCCATGTTCCCACATCGCGGCAAATCGGTCGAGATGCCGCCCTCACTGCTTCGCCGCGCGCATCCGCTGATTCTGCGCCGCAGGTTCCGACGAGAACAACACGCCAATCCCCTCCGCCAAAGTCGGATGCGTCAGCACAGCATCGCGTAGCGCCGTGTAAGGCAGCCCCGCGATCACTGCAATCTGCGCGACGGCCATTGTTTCCCCCGCGCCCACCCCGACCGCCGTAAAACCGAGAATGTGCTCGCCGTCGTTTTCCACCAGCGCCTTCATGAATCCCCGCGTTTCGCCAAGCGCCCGCGCCCGCAGCACCGCTTCAATTGGAATCTTGAACAAGCGATACGCAATCCCCTGCGCCTTAGCGTCCTTCTCGCTCAATCCGACGCGCGCGAATTCCGGATCCGTGAACAGGCAGAACGGAACTTGCCTCCCGGTCGTCACGCGCTTGCCGCTTCCGCTCAAGTTGTCATGCACCACCCGGAAATCGTCCACGCTGATGTGCGTGAACTGCGGACTCCCAGCAACCTCGCCAATCGCCCACACTCCCGGAGCTGTCGTCTGCAGCCGCTCGTTCACCTTGATATATCCACGCTCCGTCACTTCGATGCCGGCCAACTCCAGCCCGATTCCTTCGGTGTTCGGCTTCCGCCCGGTAGCCACCAGCAAATGACTTCCCTCCAAGGTTTTTTCCACTCCATTTTGCTCGATCACAACTTGCACAGCCTCGCCCGATGTCCCCGTCACCCGCTTCGCCTTCGCATTCAAGAAAATTTCCACGCCCTCATCGTGGAACAACCCTGTAAGCGCTTCCGTAACATCGTCATCCTCGCGAGACACCAATTGTTCGTTGCGTTCGATCAATGTCACTCTGCTTCCGAAGCGGCGCATCGCCTGTGCCAGCTCCAAACCAATGTAACCGCCTCCCAGCACCAGCAAATGTTCAGGAACCTCGCCAAGCTCCAGCGCCTCGATATGCGTCAACGGCTGCGCGTCAGCCAGGCCAGGAATCGGATCGATCGCCGCCCGCGTCCCGGTGCTGACGATCACATTCTTCCCGCGCAATCGCCGCACCGATCCATCCGGCAGCGTCGCCTCCACCGTCTTGGCCGCAACAAATTTCCCGGTCGCTAGAATAAATTCCGCCCCGGTCTTCTCGAAATTGTCGAGGTACATCTCGTTCAGGCCCGCTACCATTCGCCGTTTGCGCCCCCGCACCGCGGACATATCAATGCCGAATTCCCCCGTGGTTATCCCGAACTCTTTGCTCCCGCGAACGTACGCCGCCACTTTCGCGCTGTGAATGATGTTCTTGCTCGGCAGACACGCAATGTTCGGGCACGAACCGCCAATATACTTGCGCTCAACCACCGCCACTCGCTTCCCTTCGCCGGCAAACGTCCAAGCCGCAAGCGTTGACCCCGTCCCGTCGCCCAGAATCACCAGATCGTACTCCTCTACTGGCGCGTCCTTGCGAAATGCAGCTGGAGCTACGGTTTCCTGAATGCTCATATGAGTTTTCTCCTTCTCTGCAGTGTAAATACGAATTGAGGATTATTGAGCGTGACGCTCGAGAGGCTACAAAACCTCGTGAAATCGCGCGCCGGCCGGGTCGAACCAAGTCACATGATATGACAAACCCACGAAATTGACGACCGCCAAGCGTTTCGCATCCACACCGACGCGCGAGGGCTGTCAGAACTTGACCCGCTGCCGACGCCCATTCAGCCCCTGAATTACTTGGTGTATACTCCGCGAGCGAAAAATTAAACCATGAACACTCCCATTAATAAATTACGCGTTCTACTTTTAGTCGCGATCGCCACAGCCGCCGCAATCCTGTGCCCTCAACGAGCAATTTCGCAGCAACAAGAATCGCAATCCCTCTTCCCCGAAATGCGATGGCGCATAATCGGCCCGTTCCGCGGTGGCCGCGTCCTGCCGGCGCTCGGCATCCCCGGAAATCCCAACGCATATCTTTTCGGCGCAGTCGGTGGCGGCGTCTGGAAAACGGAAAACGCCGGCCGCAGCTGGCGCCCCATCTTCGACGCCGAACCGACCGCCTCCATCGGCGCCATCGCCATCGCGCCCTCCGACCCCCAAACCATCTACGTCGGTACTGGCGAAGCAGACATGCGCTCCGACATTTCCTTCGGCGACGGCATCTACAAATCCACCGACGGCGGCGCCACCTGGCGCAACATCGGCCTGCGCGATTCCCGCCACATCGGCAGCATCCTGGTTGATCCGCGCGACGCAAACATTCTTCTCGTCGCAGCGTTAGGTCACGCCTTCGGCCCCAATCCCGAACGCGGCGTCTATCGCTCTACCGACGGCGGCGCCACGTGGACAAAAGTTCTTGGCAAAGATGACGACACCGGCGCCATTGACCTCTGCTCCGATCCCGCGAATCCCCAAATCATCTATGCATCCCTGTGGCAAACGCGCCGTCCGCCGTGGAGTGTTTATGCCCCCACCAGCGGCCCCGGCAGCGGCCTCTATAAATCCACCGACAGCGGCGTCACCTGGAATCAAATCGCCGGCAACGGTTTTCCAAGCGAAGGACTCGGCCGCATCGGCATCGCGATTGCTCCCGGCAGCAGTGGTAACAGCGCCAGCGAAAGCAATCGCATCTACGCCGTCGTTGACGCCCGCGAAGGCGGCATCTATCGCTCCGACGATGCCGCGCAAACCTGGCGCCGCGTTTCCTCCGACGCGCGCGTCTGGCAACGCGGCTGGTATTTCGGCGGCATCACCACGGATCCGCGCGACCCAAATGTCGTCTACGTCGCAGACACCTCGCTCTATCGCTCCACCGACGGCGGCGAAAATTTCGAAGCGATCAAAGGCGCTCCCGGCGGCGACGATTACCACACTCTATGGATCGCCCCCGACGATCCCGCCCGCATGATTCTCGGCAGCGATCAAGGCGCCGCCATCAGCGTGGACCGTGGCGCCACCTGGACCTCCTGGTTCAATCAACCGACCGCGCAGTTCTATCACGTCACTACCGACAATCGTTTCCCCTATCGCGTTTACGGCGCGCAGCAAGATAGCGGCACCGCCGCGGTCGCGAGCCGCAGCGATTACGGCCAAATCACTTTTCGCGATTGGTCTCCAGTAGGCGGCGAAGAAAGCGGCTACATCGTGGTGGATCGGACGAATCCCGATATCGTGTACGGCGGCGGCCCCTTCGGCGTCCTCCGCCGCTTCAATTGGCTCACCGCGCAATCGTTCGATATTTCTCCCGCCGCAATGCCCATCAACGGCAGCAAGCTGCGCTTCACCTGGACATCACCAGTAGTTGACTCACCGCAAAATCCCCGCGTCCTCTATTTCGGCGGGCAGTTCGTCCTGCGCACCGAAGACGCGGGCCAAACCTGGCAAACCATCAGCCCCGATCTCACGCTAAGAAACCCAGCGGCAACAAACGCTACGCCAAAAGAAGGCGGGGTCGGCAGCGAGGTGGGTGGCGTGGTTTACACCATCGCTCCGTCCCCCGCGCGCAAAGGTGAAATCTGGGCCGGCACAGACAACGGCCTGATCCATCTCACCCTCGACGAAGGCGCTCACTGGTCCAACGTAACTCCGCCGGGAATAGAAGACTGGAGCATGATCAGCCTGATCGAAGCATCGCGCTTCAGCGCCGCCACCGCCTACGCCGCGGTTGACCGCCATCAAGTGGACGACTTCCATCCTTATATCTATCGCACCCACGACGACGGCAAGACCTGGCAGAGAATCGACACTGGCCTGCCCGAAAACGCCTACGTCCACGCCGTCCGCGAAGATCCCGTGCGCAAAGGTATGCTCTTCGCCGGAACCGAAATTGGCGTCTTCGTTTCATTCGACGACGGCGCCACCTGGCGCCTGCTGCAAAATAATTTGCCAGTCAGCTCCATCCGCGATCTCGCCATTCACGGTGACGATCTCATCGTCGCCACGCACGGCCGCGCATTCTGGATCCTCGACGATATCGCGCCCCTCCGCGCATGGAACGAAGACGCCATGCGCCAAAGCGCGCATCTCTTCCCGCCCGCGCACGCCATCCGCATCCGCCGCAGCGAAAATCAGGACACGCCGCTGCCGCCCGACACTCCCATCGGCGAAAATCCGCCCGCAGGCGCCATTTTCGACTACTCCTTGAAATTGCCTGCCCGCGGCCCCGACATAGGAGAAGTCACGCTCGAAATCCGCGACCAGCAAGGCAACGTCGTCCGCAAATTCTCCAGTTCTGACAAAGAGCCGCCACCAGCCGCCGAGCCGCCCGAATTCCCGAAATTCTGGCTGCCAAAATTCGTCGCGCTTTCAAACGGCCCCGGCGCGCACCGCTTCGTCTGGGATCTGCGCTACGCCGCGCCTCCTGCGCTGCACAACGAATATTCCATGACCGCGATCATCGGCACAGGCACCATCACCGAGCCGCAAGGTCCCCTCGCCCTTCCCGGCGAATACGACGTCTGGCTCACGAGCCGCGGCGAAACCTACAAATCCACGCTCACGATAGAATTGGACCCGCGCGTAAAAGTCCCCCGCGAACAATTAGTAGATCAACTCGAACTGGAACAAAAGATAGCCATCGCGCTAACCAAAGCCACCGACACCGCGAAATCCGTCGCCGCTCTCCGCGCACAACTAAAAGCCCTGCGCGCCAGCCAAAGCGAAAAGCCCGACGCCCAACCCGTCCTCGATGAAGCAGATGCCCTCGACAAACGCGCCGAAGCAATTCAAGGCAACCCCGAAGCCCACTGGCCAGCCACCCCCGGCGGCGTACTCGGCGAAGACAGCAAGCTTGCCGCCCTAGCCATAGCAGTAGGCAGCGCCGACAGCGCTCCTACCGCCACAACCTCCGCCGCCTTCGCAGAATCCACCAAACGTCTCAACGACTTGCTCGCGCAATGGGACCAACTCCAAAAAGACTACGCCGGCTTCCACCAAAAACTTAACGACTAGCTGCCATCGTCGCAAATCCCTCTTCCACCAACCGTCTCATCAACTTCTATGCCAACTACTACAGTGGTATCATCCGTCGTCGAAATCCGATTTGTTCGAGCCGTATGAACCAAGTGGAACCGTGTTCCCCAAAGGAGATGTCCCCTGGGGAGTTGCGCCAGCCACGGGACGATGCCGTTAAAAATGACATTCGGACAGATGGTCCGACGGATTTTGCTCTACTTGGGCCTGGCGTTCGCTTCTTTGGCCGTCCTGCCATGCTATTTGCTCTCAACGTTCACGCTGGCATCGATGATCCCTGGCCAATGGATTGGGTTAGCAACGTTCACGGTGGTGTTGATCGTGGCGACCATTCAAAGTTCCAAGAAGTATTGGCGAGACGTTTCCTATTGGTTCATCCTTGCGGGCCTGGTGTGCCTACACTCGCTTGCATTTATTCTCATCCTGCGGAACTTCCCAGATTTTAGGATGATTTGGTACGTACCCATCGTGGTGGTATGAGGCCGGGGATTTTCGGTGGCATTTACGATCTGCTGTTAGCTCGCACTACTCGTTAGCGGGCGCATAACCTTCGAGCTCTTAGCTAATGGGAAGCCTGGGTCTTTGAATTCGTCAACAACCGTTCAACTTTTCCGTTCGCCACGAAAGAGAATCATCAGCCTTTGGCGGTCGCGACTGTTTCGAGAACTTCTCGCGTTCTTCTCCAAAATTTGTTCCAGCATCGCCGGAATCTCGAACACCGCGCGATTCTCCAATCCCCCGGCATTCGCGCGAAACCGCGCCAAATTCGCCGGCTCGATCATCTCTTCCCACCGCCGGCACAATCTCACTAAAACTCCGCAATACCACTCCCACCTCGTTCTCGAGCACCCACTGCGCGTTATATCGTTCCTGCGGCAAAGTCCACGCATTGCAAGACACAATCACCGGCAACTGCATCGCCAAAGCTTCGCTCACGCTCCCAGGCCCCGGCTTGCCAATAAAAAAATCCGCCAAATGCATGTAGCGGTTCACGTCCTTTGTAAATCCTTCCACGAACCGCGGCAGTCTGGACCCGCCCACGCGCAGCGCAGAAGCCAACTTCTCATTTCGTCCGCAAATAAAAATCAATTGCAGCTCCAGCTTCGAATCATCCAATCTCTCTGCAATCTCCAGCATCGCCTGCGATCCATACCCGCCAAACAGCACCACCGCCGTAGGCAAATCCGCGCGCAGTCCCAACCGCGCCAGACCGGCAGCGCGCTCCTCCACCACTGGCTCATAAAATCGCGGATGCAAAATCATCCCCGAAGCCCGGAATATCCGGTTATCCATGTGCCCATGATCGTGCGCCTGCTCCACCGCGCGCTCCGATCCGCACACCAAATATTGCCTCTGCCGCTCAATCCAGAAATGCGGCGGATAATCCGCGATATCTGTGAGTACCGTGACCAATGGACGTCCTGGATACGCGTTCGCGAAACTTTCACATATCGCCCGGTTGAAGTGCGGAATGAATGACACAACCATGTCGGGCGCCGTCTCCCGCCAGTGCCGCTCCAGCACGCGCACCATCGCCGCATGCCGCGACCAGATCACAAATTGCAGCACTTTCATCAAATAAACGCTGCCCAAAGTCCATCCGCTGCGCAGCATCCAGTTGTAGTAGTCCTCGATGCGTATCCCTGCGTATCTCTTGAGGATATCCAGTTCCTCGAGCAACTCTTGAATGTTGAGCAGGCGAACGTCCCACGAACGTTCTTGCGCTTGAATGGACATCTGCAGAGCCGTGGCTGCCGCGCGGTGTCCGCCGCCGGCGTCGAAAAAGCAAAACTCGATTCGTTTCATGCGGGCGTACTCTCGCATCCCTATTGCCGAGATCTGCTACTGAACTGTTAAAAGACGGTTACTGTGTCGAAAGAGTTAAATATCTGTATTTTCAGAACTTTAGCATGCATGTCATCTGCCGGTAACAAGACCCGGCTATTCTTGCTTACGTGAGATGCGACCTGCATGTTCACTCGTACTTCTCCGGACCAACTACAACCCCCTTTGCCCGAAAATTTTGCCGCGAAAGTTATAGCAATCCCCAAGACGTTTATTCGCTGCTCCACCGCCGCGGTATGAGCCTTTTCACGCTAACCGATCACGATTCCATCGAAGGCGCCGAACAGTTGCGCCAGCATCCCGATTTTTTTGTCAGCGAAGAATTAACCTGCAAAATGCCCAGTGGCAGCGAAGTCCACATCGGCGTTTACGACATCACCGACCGCCAGCACCAACAGCTACAACAACGCCGCAACGATCTCGTCTCGCTCCTCATGTATCTCACGGAGCGCCGCCTCTTCTTCAGCATCAATCACGTTTTCTCCGCCGTCACCGGACGACGCGAACGCGAAGACTTCGCCTGGTTCCAGGAATATTTTCCCGCCGTCGAAACGCGCAACAGTCACATGCTCGAAAGCGCCAATCAACGCGCCGCGCAGCTCGCTAAGCAATGGGACAAAATCGCCATCGGCGGAAGCGACGCGCACGCGCTGCCCTCCGCGGGCACGGCTTACACCGAAGTCCCCGGCGCGCGCGATAAAGAAGAATTCTTCGAGGGTCTGCGCGCAGGCATGGGGCGCGTAGCCGGCGAATCCGGCAGCTTCAGCAAACTCACCCGCGATGTTTTCTGGATCGCCTACGAAATGATGCGCGAAAAGTCCTGGACCGCCCTGCTCTCACCGCTAGCCGTGCTCATCCCGGCGATCACCTTCTGGAATTATCACGACGAACGCGTTTTCGGCCGACGCTGGGCTGCCGAGATTCTCGGCGTTCCAGAAACAAGCAAACGTCCTCGCTGGATATCGCTGCCGCAATCTGCGGCGGAGGGATCCGTATGACAGTCGCCAGATCTGTCTGGAACCAGATTCAATCGAACGACTATCGCCTGATGCGTCGCGTGCACCGCTGGCGAGCCCCGCGCTGGTTTCGCATCCTCATGATATTGATGACGCGCATGGGCGACGGCTGGCTCTGGTATTCGCTCGGACTGATCCTGCTCGTCTATGGCGGCGAACATCGCTTCGCAGCCATCGGCGCAGCCACCGCCGCCGCGTTCGTCGGCATCGTGCTTTTCCGTGCCCTGAAAAAAACCAGCAGACGCCAGCGCCCCTGTGAAATCGAACCCCACTGCTGGTCCCTGATTCTTCCGCCCGACAAATATTCTTTCCCTTCGGGCCACACCATCACGGCCTTCGCCATCGCGCTTTCATTGGGCCTGTTCTACCCGTACATTCAAGGCGTCCTGCTAGCTGTCGCGCTGCTGATTGCCTCCTCACGCATAATCCTCGGCATGCACTTCCTAAGCGACGTCCTCGCAGGCTCCGCCATCGGCATCGCCCTGGGCACCATCTGCTACCACATCTTCGCCACCCTCTAACCGCATGCGACACGAGCGCTGGCGCCTCCCCGCCGCACGCTTCGCGAGATTGCGTCGTGGATTCGCACTGAAAAATTTCCTATCCGGTGTGAGAACTACTTGGAAGGCTTGGCCTGCGCAGTTTCCGGGGCTTCTTCATCGCGCAGCAATTCCACCACGCTGCGATATAAGCGCCCGCGCACTTCGTGCCGCTCATCCGCGCGCGTCAAATACCGCACCCGTATATCGACTCCCCCGCCAGATGGTGTCACGCTAAGCGACGGCACTGCTGAAAAAGTTTTCTGAGCGTAGCTGGGCGTCACTCGCTCCCACTCCTGCTTCGCCAAATCCGCGTTTTTCTTGGTATCTTCCGCGGCCAACTTCTGTATCGCGTCTGCCACCGCGTACGGATCCTTCCCCGCAGGCGCTTGCACCTGAATTTCATCCCACAACCACTGCCCCGAAGTCGAAAAATTGAAATAATGCCCCTCAATTGCAAAGCTGTTCACGAACGTCACTTTACGTCCCGTGGGATGTCCCGCGTCCGCCCAACTCCCCGTTTCCAGAATCACCGTGTGCAGCAAACCCACCGTCAGCACTTCTCCAGCGACTCCATTGATCTCCACCCAGTCGCCCGGACGGATTCCATTGTTTCCCATCAGCACAAACCATCCGAAAAATCCCACGATGAAATCTTTCATCGCCACCGTGATTCCCGCGCCAGCCAGCGCCAGCACCGTCGCGAAATTGCTCGGCATCCCAAAAACAATCAGCAGGATTAAGCAGGCGCCAATCACCTGCACCGCGAACATCGTCACTCCCTGCATCGTGTGCAGTTGCCGCCGGTCCATCGGGAGCTCGGAAAATAATCGCTGCACCCAGATGTTCGCCAGAAACACAAACAGCGCCACCAGCGCGATCCACAATATGCACAGAAACAATCCGTGCAGAAATGCATGCCGCCGCGCCACCACCAGGGCCAGCCAATTGCTATACGTAGTCGCCAGCGCTTCCTCCGCTACCATGCGCTTGTCGTACAACGCCAAAGCCTTCTGGTCCGCGCCCAAGTGTTTTACGAATGCCAGTTGCGAAACAGCAGCCCCCGCCGCGTCCGTAGGCGCCGCGCCGGAATTCGCGGGCACATTGACAGGAGGGTTGACCGGGGAATTGACGGGCGCGTTGCCGGAAAAACCAGCCGGCGGAGTCGCGGAAGCATTGTCAGCTGATTTGCCGGCAGGCTTGCCAGAAGAATTCCCGGCCGCATTCGCCGGACCGTGCGCGCCCGCCCCCGGCGATTTCGCTCCCGCATCAGCAACCGAGCGCCGCTGCAAAATTCTCTTCTGCGCTCTTTCATCATCCAACTGCTTTTCCAGCGCCGCGTGTTCCGTCGTATCCTTCGCAATCCGCGCTTGCGCATTCTGCCGCGCCTGCTCCAGCAGGCTCTCCTTCGTCCGCAGCGAGAAAATTGCCTCCACCTGTGCCACTAAATTCGCCGCGCGCGAAGATTCCGGTGACGCCGCTTGCCCCGTGCCGCCACCACCGTCGCCGCCGGCCGGTTTTCCGGTATGAACTTCCGAAGCCTCGTGCTGATCCAGTTGGTTCTGCACCAAAGAAAGTTTGTCGCCGCCCGCTCGGGTTAAATCCTCATGCGCATCATCCAACTCATCCTGGTCCAGCGACTCCTGCGCCTTCGCCAGGTCAATCTGATCCTGCACATCATCTTTCGCGCTCGGCCGCGCTTTCGCCAGCGCCGTGGTAAGTTGCGCCACGCGATCCTGATCCACATTCAACCGCGCGTCGGCTTCCTTCACTCGCGCGGCCAGTGGCGCCGTTTCCGCCGTCAGCGGCGCCGGATTTTCCTTCGCATCTTCCAGGGCTGCGCTGAACGACAAATCCACCGACCGGTCCGCCAGCCGCAGCGCCTGTTGCGCATATTCCTGCTCCCAGTGCGTAACAGCCAGAGGCGCCAACTGCTGCGCCGTCTGCAGCGCGCTGGTATCCACA
The DNA here is from genome assembly GCA_963710845.1 of uncultured Acidobacteriota bacterium. Classification (GTDB taxonomy): domain Bacteria; phylum Acidobacteriota; class Terriglobia; order Acidiferrales; family UBA7541; genus Palsa-295. The sequence continues at coordinate 198,862 of CAVQBU010000006.1, forward strand.
ATCTGCTGCGAACTGTGCACCGCCCGCATCTGGTCCGCGTGCAGCCGCCGCGCAGACGTAGCCCAATCGCGCGTGTACACGATCGCCCACGCCGCCGCCGCCACTAGCAACGCCAACACCGCCAATACCGTTTTTTGCCCCCGGGTCATCTGCTGTTCACCAAGCACAATTGTAGTACGCCATCGCAAATCGCCATGCCTAATCTCAATAAAGGATAGGAGTAGTACCGGTTTGCCTTCGTATCGCCGCCGAGCCCAAACTCCGGCGGCCTGGGAACACCAATCTTCGGATTGGCGATACCCACCACTTATCACTAATCACTCGTCATTTATCACTTCTCACGCCATGTACCATCACAATCACTGACCGCGCCGCCGCCTTCCGGTCCTCGGCGATCGCCTGGTACTCCGCTGACTCCGCCCAATCCCGAAACGCCCCCTCATCCGGAAACGAAAGCACCACCATCCGATTCCCGTCCCACGGTCCTTCAAACACCACCGGACTTGAGTCCGCCGCGAGCAAACTCCCCTTATATTTCTTGAACACGTCCATAAACCGCTCCACATACCGCCCGTACCGCGCCGGATCGTGTATCCACAATTGCGCAATCGCGTAAACGCTCATCGGCCCTCCTCCCGCCGTCACCTGGCGAAGCCCCCGAAAACGCCCCCGCCAAATCCCCAATTTCAAAGTGACATAAATTTTGCTTCCTCGTGACAACTCTCCCGCTTCCCGCCTTCAAACTCCTCAACCAGACGGCGCGGCCGCAGCAAGGTCTTGCCTGAATCTCGTTGCGGAATTGTTTTGCCGAATTTTTCTTCACAAGATGTTCCCCGAAGGGTGCGCGTCAGATTCATGGACGGGTTCTGAAGCGCATCCTTCAGGGAACAAGAATAGGAATAATTAATCCGCCCGCGCTTCGCCAATACTCAAACTAGGCAATCAAACTAATTCCCGCCGCAAGATCCCGTTTTCACTCCGCCAGTCGCCACGCCGTACTGATTCGATCCCGCAATCCGCGTGCCTCCGCCCAGAAGCACCACGCTATCCACTGGACTCGGCCAATTCATCTCATACAGTCCCCGCGAAGCATCCACCGCACGCCAAGTCCCGCGAAACGTCCCGCTCGTAAAAGTCCCATTCGGCTCCACGTCCACATTCCACCCGTTCGCCCAGTGCCACGTTCCCACCAGTCCCATGTTTCCCGTCACGCGCCCACCCGAAATCGGATACCCGTACTGATTTCCCCCGCTCATCGATCGTTGGTCGGCCGAAACCGTCAGCGTCTCCACCATCACCGGCCACGTGAACGTGTAGGCACGCCTCTGTGCATCCACCAATCGCCAGCGCGCCGTGAACGGCCCCCCATATACCGTACCGTCCGCGTGAATCTGCACAGGCGAATTGTTGAACCATTGATAGCAGCCCACGATCGGATCCACATTCGCATTCCCGGCCGCGGAATGCGCAGCCGGCGCAATTTTCGCAGTAGGAGGCGTCACCTTTTTCCCGCCACCGCCACCACCGCCAGCCGTCGGATCGCTCGCTGCATTTCCATCTCCCGCGGGATTCGTAGCAGCAGGCGTTTCCCGCCCCGGCGTCGAATTTCGTCCCGAATTCCCACCACCGCGCGGAAACATCATCACCAGCGCGAACAGCAACACCACCGCCACCGCCACGCCAATCCAGATTTTCTTTCCAGATAATGCGCCACCAACCGCCCCACCGGCCGCCAACCCAGCCGCGGCCGCCGCGTTCGTCATCGCACCACTAGCAGCTCCCACAGCGCGAGCTGCCGCAACTCCCGCCGAATCACTCGCACTCCCCGCCACGCCGCGCTGCCACATCACAGTGCCATCCAAACTGCCTGCAGCCCCACCTCCCGGCGCCGGCTCGCTCCCCTTCGGGGGAATCAGTTTGTGCACCGTCGCCGCCAGATTATCCAAGTGCTTCTCCATCGGGGGCGTCATCGCATCCAGCCAATGCACCGACCCGATGAAATAATCCAGCGACTTCCCCGGCGCCACATCCTCAATCCGAAAAGGTAGAATTGCCACGCCGCTGCTCACCGCGCGTTCCACTTCTTTCGGAATGTGTCCCGAAGCATTCGCGTTCGACGAAAACACCAGCACCATCACCTTCGCGCCGTGTATCGCATCTATGATCGCTTCGCCGTAAGACGTCCCCGCCACGATGTCACGCGGCGCGATCCAGCAGCGGATCCCCCCAGCCTCCAGCCGCGCGCACACCGCGTCCGCCACAATTTTATCTTTCGACGAATAGCTGATGAACACATCGAACGACACAGGAAGATCCTCCAAACTCCGCAACAGTCAGCACAACTCTCAGGACAACGATCAGCGCATCACAATTCTCGCCGCGCCCCAGCTTCGCCAGCGAATCTTACCACCCACTAAAGAAACTCGAATTTCCGATTTGCGCCACACTCCACAGCTCCGGCCCGCGCATCGTACGCTGCTCCGCCCCGCCGCACAACGCATTCGCCACGCGCCATTACCCGGGCGCACAGCGCCCGCCTGCCACGCTGTCCGCCTCCGCAACACTTCTATCCCAAAACCGAGCATCTTGACCCGCTCCGCTGCTTGTATCGGTCGCCAACTAGCTGACAAAAAACTACTTACGGCGGACCCCCGCGGAACCCCACGTGCCTCGAAACTCGCGGAATGTATTGAATGGTCGTGGTGTAGAATCCCGCATTCAGGCCGGCGAAAGACGCCCAGGATGATCCCCCGGCAGCTCGAACAGTAAGGAGCCCGAACACCGATGTTCAACCTCGATATGCTTCTTCGCGATTTAAAAGTAGCCCTCCGCTCCCTCGCCCACACCAAAGGCCTCGCCATCACCGTGATTCTCACTCTCGCGCTCGGCATCGGCGCCAACGCCGCCATCTTCAGCGTCGTCCGCGGCGTGCTCCTGCGTCCCCTCGTCAATCGCGACGAAAATCGCCTCATTTACATTCGCCAGAGCGCTCCCGGCATCGGCGTCGAAGACGCCGCTTTCTCCGTCCCCGAAATCCAGGATTTGCAGTCGCGCGTCAAGACCGTCAGCCAGTTCGGCGATTTCTCGACCATCGGCTTCAGCGTCGTCGGCCTCGGCGAACCACGCCAAATCCGCGGCGGCGTTGTGGACGGCGCTTACTTCGACGTGATGGGCCTGCACCCCGTCCTGGGCCGCCTTCTCGACGCGCGTGATGACGGCCCCAACGCCCCCGGCGCCGTCGTCCTCACCTATCGCTTCTGGACCACCGCGCTCCACAGCGATCCATCCGTACTCGGCAACACCATTAAACTCGATACTGGCGACCCGGGCGGCGCCCGCTCCGCCACCATCGTCGGCGTCCTCGAACCGTCGGTCCCCTATCCAGCCGAAACCGAAATCATCGCCAACGTTGTCACCAGTCCGCACCATCTTTCCGCCACCATGGTCACCGGCCGCGTGCATCGCATGACTGAACTTTTTGGCCGCCTCTCCCCTGGCGTTACCCTCGAACAAGCCCGCGCTGAGTTGAACGCCACCTACGGGTCGATGGTCGCCCAACATCCCGAAGCCTATCCCCACGGCGAAAACTTCCAGATCAGCGCCATTCGCTTGCGTGATCAAATCACCTCGCGCGCGAAGACGGTCCTGCTCGTGCTGCTCGCCTCCTCCGTCCTCGTCTTTGTCATCGCCTGCTCCAACGCCGCGAATCTGATTCTCGCCCGCACCGTCCGCCGTGAAGGCGAACTCTCCATCCGCGCCGCGCTCGGCGCCACTACCGGCTCGCTGCGCCGCACACTATTAATCGACAGCCTCCTGCTCTGCGGAGCCGGCGCCGCGCTTGGGGTCTTAAGCGCGCGCCCGATGGTCGCCATCCTCGCCCGCTACGCTTCCCGCTTCTCCATCCGTGCGCTCGATCTCACCGTTGACTCCAGCATGCTTTGGGTCGGGGCGCTGCTCGCAGTAGTCGCCGCGGTACTCCTCGCATTCGTCCCGCGACTTCCGTCCGCCGACGCCTCCAACGGCATGAACCTCTCGAGCGGCGGCGTGCGCATTACTGGCAGCACCGGACGCCGCCTGCGCGTTTTCGCCGTCACGCAAATCGCCGCCTGCTTCATGCTTCTCGCCGGCGCCGGCATGTTGCTCAAGACGCTGCTATCCCTGCAAACCGTGCACACTGGGTTCGACACGCACAATGTTCTCGCGATCAATGTCCCCGTCGTTTCCTACGGACGCACGCCCGATCAGATCCTCGAGTTCTACAAAGAAACCATTCGCCAGGTCTCCACTCTCCCGGGGGTGGATCGCGTCGCCGTCGGCACCGCCGTCCCCTGGCGCGATAAAGGCATATTCGGCCCCGGCTTCCAGTTCTCCGCGCAAGGCCACGTGCGTGCCAATGGCGAAGAAGATCCCCACGCGCAATTCCGCACCATCTCGCCCGGATTTTTCGCCGCGCTCGGTGTCCCTCTCATCGAAGGCCGCGATTTCAACGACCTCGATCGCAAAGACAGCGAAAAAGTCGTCATCATCAGCCAGAGCGTCGCCATAAAAATGTTCCCCAACACCGACGCGCTCAATCAACACATCATGTGGACAGACCCCGTCATGAAATTTATTGATGTCAGCCCTGAGCCGCGCCGCATCGTAGGCATCTCTGCAGATGTTGACGATGAAAACGTCATACCCGGCGCTACTCTCACCGTCTATCACCCGCTCGATCAGGAAATCGGCGGTGGCCGCCTCTTCGTCCACACCCACAGCGATCCCTACGCGCTGGTGACTCCGATCACCCGCATCATCCGCGACCTCTCCGTGGACCAACCAGTCGAAAAGGCCGCCACGCTGGATGACGTCCGCGCCGAAGTCCTTACTCCCGATCGTCTGAACGCGCTGGTCTTCGGTGGCTTCGCTGCGGTAGCTCTAGCGATCGCAGTAATTGGCGTGGCAGGCGTGCTGGTATTTTCAGTAAGCGGCCGCACGCGCGAGTTCGGCATCCGCTTGGCTCTGGGCGCCCAACCGCGCAACCTTCTCACCAGCGTAATCGCCCAAGGTGCCCTGATGGCCACGGTAGGCATAGTCGCCGGCGCCACGTTTGGCTTCCTGTTAGCCCGCCTGGCCAACAGCTACATCGTCGACATGCGCATGCCCGACACAATCCCAGTTGTAGCCAGCGCCGCCGTCCTGCTAGCGGCCGCAGTAGTTGCGTCCGTGCTGCCAGCCGCCCGCGCAGCCCGCATAGACGTAATGGACGCCCTCCGCTCCGAGTAACCCCCGGGAACGCCAATCTCCCGATTGGCGTTATTGACTTTGCCCGTGTAGCGGTCGGTTCGTCTCGCGCCTTTCAGGACGAACCCGGCATCCTCGCTTTTGCCTCAGCTTTTCTCTGCGCACTCAGCGCTCCTGTCTCAGCGTCCTTTGCGTTTAATCTTTACCTCTTCGTTCGCCTTCATCACTGCCTGTATCAGTGTTCATCAGTGGTGATTTTGACTTTCCCGTGCCCGCAAAGCTCCACCCGACCACTATCCCCTTGACATTGAAAATGATTAGAATTAAGTAATCAACTCGGTAATCGGTCTCGCGGAAGATTCCAGCAAAGACCGGTGATTCCCTCGCGGCGTGAAACACGGAGGAAGCATTGACCCTGTCCCGCAAATCCATCAGTCCGAGCCATAGCTTCGCTGCGCTCCCGCGATCGCTCGGTAACAAGCTGGGCCCCTACTTCGAGCCCGCCAATCTCGCCACCATCGCCTTTGTGGCGCTCGTTTACTTCGTCGTAGGCAGAATCGGTCTGCGGCCGGTTACGCCGCTTCATTCTGTCACCGCGATTTGGCTTCCCGCCGGTATTTCCCTGGCGGCTCTGCTGTTACGAGGACATCGAGCATGGCCGGGCGTCTATCTCGGGGCGGCTCTGCTCAGCGTTGCAATCACCGGATCATTCCTGTTCGCAGTGCCGCTCGCGCTTGGCAATACTTTGACGGTGCTCTTGGCAACTTATCTCGTCAATAGATATGCCCACGGCAAGAGTGCCTTCTTTAAAGCACCTGATGCTTTGCGTTTCGTCTTCTTCGGCGCAATGCTTGCCCCAGCGCTCTGCGCCACGTGGGGAGTCAGCTTTCTCTGCCTGGGTGGTTTTGCCAAGGTGACAGATTTCCCCGCGCTCTGGTTCGTTTGGTGGGTCGGCGATATGCTCGGCGTACTTTTTATCACCCCGTTTCTGGTGCTCTTGTTAGGGCACAAACACCGTTTCTTGGGCCTCGCGGAACCGCTCGAGATTACTGCCCTGATAGCAGGTCTCAGTCTCATGTGCGTGCTGAATTTCGGCCATCAGCCGATCTCCGGGCTGCCGGGAAACGGCCTACTCTTTTTGTGCGCTCCCTTCCTGGTATGGTCAGCCCTCCGCTTTTGTCCACTCGAAGCGGCCGGTGCAACGCTGGTCATGGGCGGATTTGCCATGTGGGGTTCTCTGCATGGATTGGGGCCTTTTGAGAACGCCACTGGCCTGCCACTCTTCATCGGTGCTTTTATGGCGGTGGGCACTGCTTCCACCTTGACGGTCGCAGCGGCATGCGCCGAGCAGAAAAGCGCAACGAAAGATGTGTTGGGCATGTATTGTGTCCTGAAGGACGTAAAAGAAGGCGAAATTCGCGTGCTGCAAGATACGGTGGAGGCTCTGCAAGTGGAGTTGGCAAGGAAGAGCGCCCGTCGAAGCAGTGACTCGCCACCTGACGCTCTACCCTCAGGCGGTGTCCCTGTGAAGTTTGAGGGCCGCATTCCTTGAATCCTGAATAACCAGACGAAAGTCATCCTCAATCTCGGCGACTGCGACTTGCCCGTCACGTGCGGGGCAGGCCGTGAGCCAAAAAGGTGCCTCACATGATCATTGGAGAAAGGTTTCGTACTTTGCGGGAGCATAAGAATTTATCGCAGGGAGATATCGAAAGCCGCACTGGTTTGCTCCGCTGCTATATTTCCCGCGTCGAAAACGGCCACACCGTTCCGTCCGTCGAAACGCTGGAAAAAATGGCCCGCGCTCTGGAAGTTCCGCTCTATCAACTCTTCTATGATGGTGAGGAGCCTCCCAAGCTCCCCAATTTTCCCTTGCGCAAAAAAGGCGAGGGGCTCCCCTGGGGCAGTTCCGGCAAGGACGCTCGGCTCCTCAGCAACTTCCGCAGGCTTCTGCGGCGCGTCAGCGAAAGTGACCGCAAGCTGCTGGCATTCATAGCCCAGAAAATGGCCCGGCAATCAACGCTCCGCGCAAAAACTTAGCGCGTCAATTCTCGACCGCGCCGCAATCGCTGCAAGAAAGGCCAGTGGGTACTAGTTCTGTACCACTTCTGTTCGAACGTACAGCTGTGCATTCCGCCCGCCCGTGTTAGCTTTGGGCGAGAACAAAAAACATGATTAATTTTCAAAATTCGCGGGACTCCGGAAAGTCCGCACCGGCATCTCCGGCAATAAATCTACCCGCCCTGTTCAGCACTAGGGCCGAACTGATCCCATCCTCGCCCGCCAATCACCGCAATACTTACAAACCCGTCCTCTCGTCCGTAGAACTACCGTAACTTCTAATCAACGGCCAAAATATTAGATTTCACCGTAAATGACTGAAAACAAACAACCGCGCAAATTTCTAATCACACATTTTCAGCCAATTTTCTCCGCTCCGCCGCTCCCACTTCAAAATCACGACTCTTGCCACTACGTATTTTTTGGCGGAGAATCCCGGTGCCCATGAAATCCCCACTGGCAGCCAGAACCGGCGCCGCACACCACGCCGTTATCAGCATCTCGAAAGCCCGCGAGAACTCGCTCGGTCCAACCGTCGCAGAACGCATGGCTGCCGGCAAAGCATTGCGCGACCGCGTGCCGCGGACTGCTCACGCGAAGTGGACCCGCGCGGCCGATCGTCCCGATCCAATCGCTGTGCTGAAGGAATCCGACCGCGGACGATTGGCTGACCTCCTTCCCATTCGCTATGGACGCATGCGGGTTTCGCCGTTCGCGTTTTACCGCGGCGCTGCGGCACTGATGGCTTGCGATCTTGCAAAAACTCCCGACGCCAAGATTCGCGTCCAGGTCTGCGGCGATTGCCACCTGCTCAACTTTGGAGGATACGGTTCTCCCGAGCGGCGGTTGGTATTCGACATCAACGATTTTGACGAAACGCTGCCCGCGCCGTGGGAATGGGACGTAAAGAGGCTGGCAGCCAGTGTGGTGCTGGCGGCACGCGAAAAGAAAATGGGAGAAGGCCGTTGCTCTGAGGCAGCGCGCGCCATGGTGACTTCCTATCGCACGCACATGCGCGATTACGCGCAGATGCCCGCGCTGGACGCCTGGTATTCGCACATTGATGTGGACATTTTCGTCGCGAAAGCGAAAACCTTCAAAGACAAGCGGTATTGGAAAAAAGTGGAGCGCGCCGCCTACATGCAGACGGCCGAATACCTCCTGCCGAAAATCACCAAGGTTTCGGGCGGCAAGCGGCGCATCCTTGACCACCCGCCGCTGATTTATCATCCGCGCGACTTTGCAAAAATTGACGAGCACGTTCGAGCCTTGTTTCATCGCTACAGTTTGACGCTGCCGGAAGAACGGCGCGTGATTCTGGACCGTTATCACATCGTGGATATCGCGCGAAAAGTGGTCGGTGTGGGAAGCGTGGGCACCCGCTGTGACGTCGCGCTGCTTTTGGCCACGATGGATGACGCCATGGTACTTCAGCTGAAAGAGGCGCAGCCTTCCGTGCTGGAAGCGTATGCGGGCAAGAGCCGTTATCCGAACCACGGAGAGCGAGTGGTCACCGGGCAACGCATGCTCCAAGCCGCCAGCGACGTCTTCCTGGGATGGACCCGTGCCGATGACGGCCGCGATTATTATTTTCGCCAGCTGCGCGACATGAAGATGAAATTTGATCTGGACAGCATGAGCAAGTCGGAGTGGCTGGAATACGTGCAGATCTGTGGATGGACTCTGGCGCGGGCGCATGCACGGACCGGCGACGCGGCGCGCATCGGCGGCTACTTGGGAAAAAATGCCAGGTTTGACGACGCAATCGGCGATTTTGCGGTGACGTATGCGGACCAGACGGAGCGGGACCACGCCGCGCTGCTGAAAGCAATTCGCGCGGGCCGGGTGCGCGCAGCGGAAATGTCAGCGGAGTGATTCACAAATCCAGCGGCAGCGGATTTTTTCCGGTGATCAATCGCGCCGAACGATCGAAAGTTAAATAGAGCCACGACCATTGCAGAAATACCAGCAAACGATTTTGAAATTGCACGATGTACAGCAAGTGCACGAACACCCAAATCAACCAAGCAGGCCAGCCTGAAAGCCGCAGCCAGTTTAAATCCGCAACAGCCGCGCCGCGCCCGATCGTCGCCAGATTTCCTTTATCAAAATAATGGAACGGCGGAAGTTTTTCACCGCGCAGACGCGCGCGAACTAATTTCGCCACGTAATGGCCCTGCTGTATCGCCGGCTGCGCCACTCCCGGAAGCGGCTGTCCGGTTTGGTGGCTGAAATTCGAGAGATCGCCAATCACGAAGATCTCCGGATGCGCCGCGATGCTCATGTCCGGCTGCACAATCACGCGCCGCGCGCGATCGAGTTTCGCTCCGGCTTCCTCCGAAAGAATCACGCCAAGCGGCGAAGCCAGCACGCCCGCAGCCCACAGCACAGTCCGTGTGGGAATAATTTCGTCCTGATTTCCGCAGCGAATCGTCACGCCGTCGGCGCGCACATCCGTGACCGTCGCTCCCGTTCGGACGGTCACGCCCAGACGCACCAACATCCGCCGCGCGGCCTCGGAAAGTTTCGCAGGGTACGACGGCAGTGCGCGGTCGGTTCCTTCCACGAGGATGATGCGCGTCTGCGACGGATCAATCGCGCGGAAATCGTGGCGCAACGTGTCGTGCGCAATTTCACCAAGCGCTCCGGCTAGCTCTGCGCCCGTGGGTCCCGCGCCGACGATGACAAAAGTCATCCAGGCGCGCAGTTTCTCGGGATCGCGCTCGCGCTCGGCGGCCTCAAATGCGAGAAGGATACGGCCTCGCATGGCGGTGGCATCATCCAGATTTTTCAGGCCGGGCGCGAACTTTTCCCATTCGTCATGGCCGAAATATTGGTGCGTGGCGCCGGTGGCGACGATCAGCGTGTCGTAATTGAGCGCGCCGTCGCTGAGAATCACGCGGCGCTTCACGGCGTCAATGTGCACGGCCTCGCCCAGCAGCACCTGCGTGTTCTTTTGTTTGCGCAGCACCTGGCGCAGCGGCCCGGCGACGTTCGCGGGAGAAAGCGAGCCGGTCGCAACCTGGTAAAGGAGCGGCTGAAACAGATGATAGTTGCAGCGGTCAACCAGAGTCACTTGCACCGGCGCATTTTTCAGAGCCTGCGCGGCGCTAAGGCCGCCGAACCCGCCACCGAGGATTACGACTTTGTGTGGATCAGCCATTCGTGAGCGAACTCCCAAACAAACGCCAGAAATCGGGCGCCCTTGCCTTGCACCACCTCTACCTTGTTAGATGCACGAACGCGACCGGAAGAAGCAGCATTGAATTCGGCTCGCGAGAAATGCAGCAATGATCGCGCATTTCGACGCGAGCTGACGACCAGCGGCAAAATCGCCAGTGCAGCGCGGAAGAAGCTTCCGAGATAAACTGAACGGCGCGAGGAGCATCACGCAAACGATGGAACAGCGACTGCGGAAAGCGGCGACTTCGCTAGCACTGATTTTGGTAATTGCGTTTGGCGCGCGCGTGGCGTACGCGTGGAATCAAGAACACAAAATGCGCGCCGATCTCGTGGGCTTGGTGCCGTTCCTAAACGAGACAGGCAACATCGCGTATTCACTTGCTGCAGGGCACGGATTTAGCTCGCCGTACTGGCAGGAGACAGGGCCAACGGCCTGGTTGACTCCGGTTTATCCGGCGCTGGTCGCAGGAGTTTTCAAGGTATTCGGGATTCACACCGCGCACTCATTTTTCGCGATCGTTTTTCTGAACATTTTATTTTCCGCGGCAACTTGCGTGCCGCTGTTCTATATCGGCAAACGCGTGGGTGGCTTAGGAGTAGCCAGCGGCGCGGCATGGCTATGGGCAATTTTTCCCAACGCTATCATGATCCCTTACGAATGGGTGTGGGACACGTCGCTCGCCGCGCTGCTGATGGCGACAATCCTGTGGGCGACGCTGGAACTCGCCGATAGACAATGTGTGCGCGCCTGGTGCGGGTATGGGTTGCTGTGGGGATTCGCGTTGATGACCAATCCTTCACTCGGCAGCCTGTTGCCGCTGCTGCTAGGTTGGGCTGTGTATCGTGCGTGGAAAAAAGGACAATCGCGCATACGCCGCCCGCTGCTGGCCTGCGCAATTATTGTGCTGTGCTGCGTGCCGTGGACCGCGCGAAATTATTTGGCGTTTCACCGATTCATTCCGCTGCGCTCGAACCTGCCCTTTGAACTGTGGCTCGGAAACAATGAGCAGTTCGACGAACAATCGCAGGTAGTGCCGCCCTCGGATCCGGAACGCTTCGAAATTCGAAATTATATTCGCAAGGGCGAGATGGGCTTCATGCAGGACAAGTGGGATAAAGCGACCGCGTTCATGCGCGCACATCCGCGACTGGAAATTACCCTGTTTGCGCGGCGGTTTGTGGCGACCTGGACGGGAGTGGAAAAACCGATCGAGAGTTTTCGCGATACCGATTCGCCGCTGGTGCGCCTGGTGCTGATCAGCAACACGCTTGCGGCGCTCGGCGCGCTGTGTGGAATTGTGGCGCTACTGCGCTCGCGGGATATTTATGCTTTTCCGCTAGCAGCCGGGCCGATTGTGTATCCAGTGGTTTACTACGCGACGCACACTTCGCTGCGCTACAGGCACCCGATCGATCCGATCCTGCTACTACTGGCGGCAATTGCAGTTGCGGCGCTTGTACCAAACCGCAGCAATCACACCGAAACGGTTTCGCAACCCTCCTGAAACGAATCACACTCACTTTTCCGGCCTATATTTCCTTACGAAATCCTTACGCCTCGCTTACGGATTCCTGAGGCGGGAGAAGTACCGTAGAGCTTTCCGCCCTGCGAGACATCCAACGTTCGGGTGCGAATGAGCGGGGCGGGAGTGCGTCCGGCAGGTTCAGGCCGCGCGATATTCGCAACCGCGCGGCGGCCAAGTCGTTCGCCGTAAAAACCAACGGGCGCGTTGAAGGATCAGTGTGATGGAAGTTCTTGTTTTTTTGGTGGTAGCGGCGGCGTGCGTGTTTTTCCTGTACGCACTGGTGCAGTTTTCACTGGAAGAAAAGCACCTGCGGCAAAGGAGAGAAACGCCGCTGGGATTTCCGGTGATTTCTTCTGGACAAATCGTGATGCCACTGGAGTCGCCGCGCAAGGGGCGGCGCGAAACTTCTGCAGATCAAAAAAACGCGGGGCGCAAGTAAGAACAGGAGATGACGTCCATGTTGAACAGGTTGAAGTTGTTGATGAATCGCATGACCACGATCGTGTTCGCGATTGTGATTTTCGCGTTGGGGCAAATCCCTTGCTTCGCGCAAAGCAACAGCGATGCTGCAAACCAGCAGGTCAGCAGCGGTGACCAACAGATACCTTCCGCAATCGCCAAAGAATTGGATGCGATGCGGAAACGCATTGACGAACTGGAAGCGGAGCTGAAGAACGCCAAGACGCCCGAGCAGCCGAGCACATCCGCGACACCCACGACGAGTGCAAAAGCAACGGTGCCGACGGCGTCGTTTGCAGCGGCACCTACAGCGCCCGCGGCGCCCGTGGCCACAACGGCTGATTCCACGACTGCGGCGAAGTTTACGGCCGAGGCCGCCGCCCCGGAGAAAATCGATCCTTTTTCGGATGCGGACTGGACGTGGCTGAACGGCAATCCGCGCACCAAGGAAGTTTTCTGGGATTCGAAATTCTTTACGCCGGAAATCCGATCAGACACGGTGTACGTGTATGACTTCAACCATCCCACGGATCATTCGATGGGCGGATCGAGCGAACTTTTCCGGTCGCAAGAGGTGCAACTGACGCAGTTCGGGGTGGGCGGCGACTTCCACTACGACCACGTTCGCGCGCGATTCATGACGCAGTTCGGAATGTATTCGGCAACGACGCCGCGGAACGACCCCAGTCCGGGGCACGGGCAGTGGGACCTAGTGTCGGCGTACCGTTATTTGTCGGAAGCGTACGGCGGGTATCACTTCGACAAAATGTACGGTGTGAATGTGGATGCGGGAATCTTCCTTTCCTACATCGGCTTGTTTAGTTACTACAATTTCGACAATTGGGCTTATCAACCGTCGTTTGTCTCCTCGAACACGCCGTGGTTTTTCGAAGGGGTGCGCGTGCAGATTTTCCCCACGCCACATTTGAAGATTGAACCGTGGTTCATCAATGGATGGCAATCGTACGCATCGGCCAATCACCGACCGGGGATAGGGGGACAAGTTAAATGGACGCCGAAGCCGTGGATCAACATCATCTCGAACAATTACGCGCTGGGCGCGGACGATCTGTTCATACCGAACCGTCGGCGCATCCACACCGACGACAGCATTGAGATGAAATACTACGACAGGCCGGAACGCGAGCTCGACAGGATGGCGTTTTCGTTGACCGCCGATGCAGGCTGCGAGTACGGCGGCGGAGTGAGTTGCTATAGCGATAAAGCGGGCGGACCCAAGCAAAGTTTTCTCGGGTTCATGCTCTACAACCGCTTCTGGTTCCATCACGACCTGTTCGGCTTGACGGTGGGCGGAGGAAAAATCAATAACCCGGGACGATACCTGGTGCTGCTGCCACCGATCAATGGAGAGAGCGCGATTACGGCGGCCACGAATTCGCCCTACTTCACGGAGAATCCCGGTGATCCGTTCAAGGCCTGGGATACTTCGATCACTTTCGACTACATGCCCAAGCAGTACATTACTTTCCGTTGGGAGTACGACTATCGTCACGCGAATGTGCCGTACTGGTCGGGTCGCGGCGGCATTACTCCCCCTGGAGGCAACATCGGCTCTGCGACGGACTACGTTTGCAACAACGGTGTCAATTCGGGCGAAACGGCGTTGGGGCCTGCGACGACTTTCTGTACGAGCGCGCCGCAGAACTCCAGCGTGTGGTTCCCGGATTTGCGCAAGGATGAGAATTTTATTGATATGTCCATTCTTGTGAAGTTCTAAACGCGCGGGATATCAGCAGCGGCGTTTTTGTGGAGGTTTGGAGTATGCAGGACATTGTGTTCGTGGTGCTGACAATTTGTTTTTTTGCGGTGGCTCTCGCGTATGTGCGCGGGTGCGACCGGCTGAAGTAAGAGGACCGACGACATGATTGGCAACATTTTCTTGCTGGTGATCTGCGTATTGCTTTTGGGATACCTGCTGGCGGCCTTGCTGTGGCCGGAAAGGTTCTGACGATGACGGCTAATGGCTGGCTGCAAATATTTTTGTTTTTGCTGGTGACGTTCGCGATCGCGAAACCCGCGGGGCTTTTCATGACCCGAGTTTTCGCGCGTGAAAAGACGTGGCTGGACCCGCTGCTTCGTCCATTCGAGCGGCTGCTGTACAAGCTGACGGGCGTGGACGAAAAGCGGGAAATGCGTTGGACGGAATACGCGATTGCGATGCTGCTGTTCAGCGGCGTTTCAATGACCTTGCTGTACGTGATCGAGCGCGTGCAGCAGTGGCTGCCGTGGAATCCGCAGAAGCTTGCGGCGGTGCCGACGGATCTAGCCTTCAACACGGCGGCCTCGTTTACGACCAATACGAACTGGCAGGCTTACACACCCGAAGTCACGATGACTTATTTCACGCAGATGGCGGGGCTGGCGTACCACAATTTCCTATCTGCGGCGGCGGGCATTGCGCTGGCGATTGCGGTGATTCGAGGAGTGGCGCGGCGCGAGCAGGAGACCATCGGGAATTTCTGGGTGGACCTGACGCGTACGATTTTGTGGGTGCTGCTGCCGGTGTGCCTTGTGGTCGCGATGATTTTCGTATCGCAAGGTGCGATTCAGAATTTGCGTCCGTACACGACGACGCAGCTGGTGGATGCGCAAACGGTGACGACTACGGGCGCCGACGGCAAGACGACGACGCAGGTGGTCAGCGAACAGGTGATCCCGCAGGGACCGGTAGCTTCGCAGGAAGCGATCAAGATTTTCGGCACGAATGGCGGCGGATTCTTCTACGCCAATAGCTCGCATCCTTACGAAAATCCCACGCCGCTGACGAACTTTTTGCAGCTCGTGCTGATTTTCGCGATTCCTTCGGGGCTGACGTACACGCTGGGGCGAATGACCGGGTCGCAGCGGCACGGTTGGGCTGTGTGGGCCGCTATGGCTGTACTGTTTTTGGCCGCGGTTGTTTCAGTGTACAGCGCGGAGGCGCGCGGGAATCCATTGTTGCATGGGGTGGACCAGAGGGCGAGCTCTACGCAATCAGGCGGGAACATGGAGGGGAAAGAAGTGCGGTTCGGCATCGCGAATACGGCACTGTATGCGACGGTGACGACCGATGCGAGCTGCGGCGCGGTGAACGGGATGCACGATTCGTTCACGCCGCTGGGCGGAATGATTCCGCTGATTAACATTATGTTGGGTGAAGTGGTGTTCGGCGGCGTGGGCTCCGGACTTTACGGAATGATCGTGTTCGTAATTCTTTCCGTGTTTATCGCGGGGCTGATGGTGGGAAGGACGCCGGAGTACCTAGGGAAAAAGATCGAGGCTTACGACGTGAAGATGGCGATGCTTTCGGTGCTGATTTTCCCGCTGGTGATTTTGACGTTCACGGCGATTTCCGTTGTCGCCAAGTCATTTGGGACGCCTTCTATTTCAAATCCAGGGCCGCACGGGCTCTCGCAGATTTTGTATGCGTACACGTCGGGTACGGGTAATAACGGGTCGGCGTTCGCTGGATTTAACGCGAACACGCTTTGGTACAACACGACGATCGGGCTTGCGACTTTGTTGGGAAGATTCTTCGCGGTGATTCCGATCCTGGCGATTGCGGGGAGCCTGGCAAAGAAGAAATATGTGCCGGAATCGGCGGGAACTTTTCCGGTGACGACGCCGCTGTTCACGGTGCTGCTGATTTCGGTGGTGCTGATCGTGAGCGCGTTGACATTTTTCCCGGCGTTGAGCCTGGGACCAATTCTGGAGCAATTGATGATGCACGCCGGAAAGGTGTTCTAAGGACACATGGCCACCAAAACGAGCAACAAGGAAAAATCGCGCTGGGGGCAGGAAATTGTCGTGCAGGCGGTGTGGGAATCTTTCGTCAAGTTGAACCCCCGCACGCTGGCGGCAAATCCGGTGATGTTCGTGGTGGAAGTGGGCGCGGCTCTGACGACAATTGACCTGGTGCGCGGAGTGGTGCAGCAGACGCACGGATTCGGGTTTTCGCTGCAGATTACCTTGTGGCTGTGGTTCACGGTATTGTTTGCGAATTTCGCGGAAGCGATGGCGGAAGGGCGCGGGAAGGCGCAGGCGGAGGCGCTGCGCAAATCGCGCGCGGAGACCGTGGCGCGCAGGCTTAAGCAGGATGGGAGCATCGAATCGGTGCCGGGATCGCAATTGCGGGCGGGCGATTTAGTGATGGTTACGGCGGCGGAATTCGTGCCGGGCGATGGCGAAGTGATCGAGGGCGTCGCGTCGGTGGACGAATCGGCGATTACTGGAGAATCGGCGCCGGTGATTCGGGAATGCGGCGGGGATCGGTCGGCGGTGACGGGCGGGACGCGGGTGCTGTCGGATGAAATCAAGGTGCGGATCACTTCGAATCCGGGGGAAACATTTTTGGACCGGATGATCAAATTGGTGGAAGGGGCCTCGCGACAGAAGACGCCGAACGAGATTGCGCTGAACATTTTGCTGGCTGGATTGACGATCATATTTTTGCTGGCGGTGGTTTCGTTGCAGCCGATGGCGATTTATTCGGGTGCGCCGCAATCGGTGTTTGTGCTGGTGGCTTTGCTGGTGTGCTTGATTCCGACGACGATTGGCGGATTGCTTTCGGCGATTGGGATCGCGGGAATGGATCGCGTGCTGCAAAAGAATGTGCTGGCAATGTCTGGGCGCGCGGTGGAGGCGGCGGGGGATGTGGATACATTGCTGCTGGATAAGACCGGGACGATTACTTTGGGGAACCGGTTCGCGACGGAATTTATTCCTGCGCCAGGCGTGAGCGAGAGTGAACTGGCCGATGCGGCGCAGCTGGCCTCGTTGGCGGATGAGACGCCGGAAGGGCGGTCGATTGTGGTACTGGCGAAAGATAGGCATGGATTGCGTGGGCGAGAGCTCGGTTCTGTGGCGGCGACGTTCATTCCATTTTCAGCGGTGACGCGAATGTCTGGTGTGGATATGGATGGACGACGGATTCGCAAGGGCGCGCGGGATACGATCGTGAAATATATCAACGAAGCGGGCGGGTCGGTGCCGCACGAAACGATGGAGGCGGTGGATCGCATTTCGAATTCGGGTGGGACCCCGCTGCTCGTCGCGGAAGATGCGCGGGCGCTGGGCGTGATCCATTTGAAGGATATTGTGAAGGGCGGGATGCGCGAGCGGTTTGAACATTTGCGCGTGATGGGAATTCGCACGGTGATGATTACCGGCGACAATCCATTGACGGCGGCGGCCATTGCGCGCGAGGCGGGCGTGGATGATTTTCTGGCGGAGGCGCGGCCGGAAGATAAGCTGGCTTTGATTCGGCGCGAGCAGGCCAAGGGCAAACTGGTGGCGATGACGGGCGATGGCACGAATGACGCGCCGGCTTTGGCGCAGGCGGACGTGGGGCTAGCGATGAACGCGGGGACGCAGGCGGCGAAAGAGGCCGGGAACATGGTGGATCTGGATTCGAATCCGACGAAATTGATTGAGGTGGTGGAAATTGGCAAGCAACTCTTGATTACGCGGGGGGCGCTGACGACTTTTTCGGTGGCGAACGACGTGGCGAAATATTTCGCGATTATCCCGGCGATGTTCGCGGCGGCGTTTCCGGAGCTGGAAGTCTTGAACGTGATGGGGCTGAAGAATCCGCACTCGGCGATACTTTCGGCGGTGATTTTTAATGCGCTGATTATTATCGCGCTGGTGCCGCTGGCTTTGCGCGGCGTGAAATACCGGCCGCTGGGGGCGGAGGCATTGCTGCGGCGGAATCTGCTGGTGTACGGGCTGGGGGGAATTATCGCGCCGTTTATCGGGATCAAATTGATTGATGTAATCATCACGCACATCGGATTGGCGTAGAGGCGCTTAACTATGAAACGAAATTTTCTGATTTCGATTTGGATGACGCTGGCGACGACGGTTTTGCTGGGGATCCTGTATCCGTTGGTGGTGACTTTGCTGGCGCAGTGGGCTTTTCCGCGGCAGGCGAATGGAGAAATCATTCACGTGGGCGGGAAGATGGTGGGATCGAGCCTGATTGGGCAGCCGTTTACTTCGGCGGGATATTTTCATTCGCGGCCATCTGCGGCGGGAGCGGCTGGATACGATCCGGACGCGTCTAGCGGAGGAGCATCAAATTTGGGGCCGACGAATTCGGCTTTGATTACACGAGTAAACGGCGATGTGACGAGGCTGCGGGCGGAAAATCCGGGTGCGCGGATTCCAGTGGATTTAGTTACTAGTTCGGGATCGGGACTGGATCCGGATATTTCGCCGGCGGCGGCGGAATTTCAGATTGTGCGCGTGGCGCGCGAGCGGGGGATGAGCGAGGGAGATGTGCGGGCGGCCGCTGCGCGGCATACGGAGGCGCGGCAGTGGGGATTCCTCGGAGAGCCGCGGGTGAATGTGCTGGAGTTGAATTTGGAGTTGGATGCTGTGCATCCGTTGCATTAGAAGCAATCCCGTACGCGGTCAGATTCCCGCGAAAATTCAAAGTCAACTGCGCCCGCCTGAAGGCGGCCGCTACAAAATCTGTGCCATCGGATCGTTAGTTATTTTTCGGTGCGGGCGGCGCGGTGTTTTGATTTCGGTGGGTCGAAGCGGTAGCCGATCCAGGGTTCGGTGTGGATGTAGCGCGGGTGGCGCGGGTCGGGCTCGATTTTTCTTCGCAGTTGGTTGATGAAAACGCGCAGGTATTCGGTTTCTTCTCCGTAGTCGGGTCCCCAGACGGCTTGCAGCAGGCGGCGGTGCGCCTGGGCTTTGCCGGAATTAGAGACGAGCTGGCGCAGGAGTTCGAATTCTTTGGGCGTGAGGCGGACGGGATTGTCGTGCACCATCACGGTGCGTTTTTCGAAATCAATTTTAAGATCGTCGGAGACGAAGGGCGGGGTGGCGTCGCTGGGCGCGGCGCGGCGAAGAGCGGCGCGGATGCGCGCCATTAATTCTTCGACGCCGAACGGCTTCACGACGTAGTCGTCGGCGCCGGCATCGAGAGCTTGGACTTTGTCGCGTTCGGTATTGCGCACGGTGAGCATGATGATGGGAGCGTCGCAGGTGGTGCGAATTTCGCGGCAGGTTTCCAGGCCTGAGATTCCGGGCAAGTTCACATCGAGCAAAATGAGATCGGGTCGAATGTCGCGGACTTTTTCGAGGGCTTCTTCGCCGCTGCGCACTTCGACGACGGAGTAGCCTTGCGAAGCGAGGGTGGTGAGCATGACGCGGCGGATTTGCGGCTCATCGTCCACTACTAATATTGTGGTAGCGTTCATCAGTCTCTCGTCCTGCCGCGTTCGATGGGCAGAGTGAAGGAAAAAACGGAACCTTGGCCGCGCTGGCTGGTGAGGCTCATTGTGCCGCCGTGGGCTTCGATGATGGCTTTGGCGATGGGCAGGCCCATGCCGGTGCCTTGCACCAGGTAGCGCTGGTCCTTTCCGCGATAGAATTTTTCGAAGATGAGGCTTTGCTCCAGGTCGTCAATGCCATTACCGCGATCGGCGACGCTGGTGACGACGAAATCGCCGGCGAGTTCCGCGGTGATGGTGATGGGCTGAGCGGCGGGCGAATATTGATTGGCGTTTTCGAGCAGATGGACGAGCGCTTCGCGGGCGCGGGAAAGATCCACGCGGACGCGCGGCAATTCCGCTTGCACATTCACGTTCACGACGCGATCGCCCACGGCGGTCTTGCACTTGTTAAGCGCGGCGGCGATTACGTCGTCAATGGGGCGCGGTTCAAGCTCAAGCTCGACTTCGCCGGCATCGAGACGCGCCATTTCACCGGCTTCGCCGACGAGGCGGTTCAGTCGATCGGTTTCTTCGTTGATGATGGTGAGAAGTTCCTGGCGCTGGCGATCGTTGACGCTGGAGTTGGAGAGCAGATTCGTCACGGAAGCTTTGATTGACGTTAGCGGGGTGCGCAGCGCGTGGGTGACGGAATCGAGGAGTGCGGTGCGCAGGCGTTCGCCTTCGCGGGCGGCTTCGGTGAGGCCGAGCTGTTCGATGGCGCGGGCGCGTTCGATGGCGACGGCGACCAGGGTGCCGATGGCTTCGAGAGTCTGGCGCGAAAGCATGGAGCCGGAAATGCCGAGGCTGCCGATGGAGCGCCCTCCGAGGCGGACCGGAACGAAGGAAAGGCTGTTGGGAACGTCGAGGACGGGCTCTTCGCGCAGGACGATGGTGTTCAGGCTTTCGAGATCGAGTTTCGCGACGACCGGGCCGGAGCGGTAGATTTTTTGTTTTTCCGCGAGAAGCAGTGCGGCGGCGCCGACTTCGAAAATGTCCACGATTTGCGAGGGGATGCGATTGAGTAATTGGATTACGTTGCCGGATTCGAGCAGGCCTTGGCTGAACGCGTAGAGTTTTTCGATTTCGCGGCGGCGCTGCGAAGCGTCTTCGGCTTTCTGGCGGGCCCGGGTGGAAAGACTGCTAGCCAGCACGGAGACGACCAGAAAAGCGAAGAGCGCGACCCAATTCTGCGGGTCGGCGACGGTGAAGCGGCCTACGGGGGGCAGAAAGTAATAATTGAACGCGAGCATTGCGACTACGGACATGAACACAGAAACGGCGATGCCCCATACGGTGGAAACGGCTAGAATGGCGAGCAGAAAAGTGAGCGCTACAGTGGTGGGATTGACGATCAGAATGTGGCGATAGACGAGGGAAATGCCCAGCACCAGAGCGAAAGCAGCCAGAAATCGCAGGAAATGAGTGAACCAGTGCACGCGCACGCTGCCATTCTAACGTAGCTTTCACAGCGTTCGTAGAAGAGAATACACCGATGCCAAAGACTCCCGAGCAGTGGCTGGCTGCGGCGAAGCCCGCCGAAAAAACAAAAGGCGCGCTGAAACTCTTCCTGGGATACGCGCCCGGAGTGGGAAAAACGTTCAGCATGCTGAGCGAAGCCATCCGACGGCACAGCCGCGGCGAAGATGTGGTGATCGGCGTGGTGGAAACGCACGGGAGAAAAGGGATCGCGGAACTTTCTGCGCAACTCGAGACCGTTCCGCGACGAATGATTGATTACAAGGGCACGCTGTTTGCCGAAATGGATATGGACGCAATTCTGGCGCGGAAACCGAAAGTGGTGCTGGTGGACGAACTGGCGCATACGAATATTCCGGGGTGCCGGCATCGCAAGCGTTACGAGGACGTGCTGGAAGTGCTGGATGCGAATATTGATGTGATTTCGACGGTGAACATTCAGCACATCGAGAGCATCGCACCGACGGTGCGCGCGATTACCGGAGTGGTGGTGCGCGAGACGGTGCCGGACTGGGTGCTGCAAGTCTCCGATGAGACGGTGATGGTGGACTTGACGCCGGAGGCGCTGCAGAACCGCATGCGGCGCGGCGACGTCTACGGAAAAGAAAAAGTGGAGCAGGCGCTGAAGAATTTTTTCCGCCGCGGGAACTTGATCGCGTTGCGGGAACTGGCGCTGCGGCAGGTGGCGGAGCAGGTGGACCGCAGCCTGGAATCGTACATGGTGGAGAAGGACATACAGGAAGCTTGGGCAGTGCGGGAAAGGCTGGCGGTGTGCATCAGCGAGAATCCGAAGGCGCAATATCTGGTGGCGCGGGCGGCGCGCATGGCGCGTCGGATGGACGCGGAGCTTTACGCGGTGCACGTGGGGTTGGATCGCGACGGAGAGGAGGAGGAGTCGAAGTCGCTGGCGTCTAATTTGCAATTTGCGGAAAATTTGGGGGCGAAGCCGGTGCGGTTGAAAGGACATAACGTAGCGGACGCGATGGCGCAATTTGTGCGGGAGAAACATATTACGCATGTGATTTTTGGGCGGTCAGCGACGGAGGGGTGGCGGAAGCTTTTGTATATGAATGCGATTAATCGGTTTTTGAATGATGCGCCGGCGGTGGATGTGCATATTGTTACGCAGGACGCGGAGTGAGGGCACGACGAAGGGTTCGATGGCGCGAGATTTGGAGTTGACCGGTTGGGGAATAAGGTAGTGGCTAGTGGTTAGTGGCTAGAAACACTTGCGAAGATTTTCGAGTTCCCGCACTGCAGCGAAACTCCATTGTAAGAAACATAATAATCGCAGCGGTGATCCTCAGTCCGCGATTCGGCGAGGACGCGCGAGACGGCGAGCTGGACGTCTGGCTGTTTGCGCACGCCGTGGCGTTCGATCGCGTAGGACAGAACGCGTTCGTAGGCTGTGAAGTTCATGCGGCTCTTGACGACGTAGTCGTCCGCGCCGGCGCGAACTACTTCGAGGGTTTGTATCGCATCGTCGACGCTGGTGAGGATGATGACCGGGGTGTTTTTGGCTGCGGCGACCAGGCGTTGCAGGCCGCGAACGCCGTCGGAATCCGGGACGGCGACGTCAATCAAGAAGACGTCGAAGGAATTTTTGGCGATTTGCAACAGCGCTTCGGACAGGCTTGCGGCGGCGCGAACGGCGAACGAGGTGTTGCGAGCCTCGCCAAGCTTCTGGCGAATGTCGGCCTCGTCTTGAGCATCGGCGATGATCAAGAGCACGTGCAGGGGTCTGGGATTCATGATTTGAAGTGCCCTGAAATGAAACAATCGTGTACCAAGGCGCCGGTCTCGAAAATATTGAGCATCGGAGGCGGACACGGCAAGAGCTTGCGGAAGCCTCTCTCGGAATAATCGTCCGATTTGGCGGAAGGATTAGCGGGGAGTAAGTCGAATGTTATTTGGGGAGAAAACGGAGCCTTGGAGCGCCAATACTGACGGCGATCACTGCTAAAAATTAAGATTCGTCGGGAGGGATGTCGAAGTTGACGAGATCGGCTTGGAAGCCGCGGGTTTTTATGGCGCCGTAGGTCATGCCGAGGACCATCCAGATGGCGCCGAGCTTCAGGGCGGGGCCGCTGAGGTGGCTCCAGATGAACGCGCAGATCAGGAAGCCGAGCAGAGGCGAAAGGAGATTGAGGATTTGGCGTTTTTCGGCGCGGACGTAATAACGAACGAGCGCGGCAACGTTGACGCCCATGAACGCGAGGAGCGCGCCGAAGTTGAGCAGGTCCGCGCCTTGATCGTAGGTGATGATGAAGGAACCGGCGAGGGCGATGGCGCCGACGAGGATGACGTTGTTGCGCGGGATGTGATTTTTGGGATCGAGCGCACCGAAGAATTTCTTGGGTATCCCGTTGCTGCGGCCCATGCCATAGAGCAGGCGGGCGGCGCCGAGCTGCGAGCCGAGGCCGGAGCCGATATTGGCGACGAGGATGGTGAAATTGACGAGCTGGAAGAGGAAATAACCGCCGGCGGTCTGTGCGACTAGCGGGAAGGCAGAGGTGATCTTGTCCTCCGGAAACGGCTGATCGCGCCAGACAAGCTGCGCGGCATAAACCTCGAGGGAAGCAAGCACGCCGGTGATGAGGCACACCAGGACTGTCGCGAGCATGATGTTGCGGCGGGGATTTTCGACTTCTTCGGAGAAGGTGGAGATGGCGTCAAAGCCGATGTAGGTGAGGACGGCGACGGAAGTGCCGTGGAAAACGGTCTTGAAGCTGAAGGTGGCGGGATTGTAGAACGGATGTGTGAAGAAGCCCTGGCCGTATTCGTGGAGGCTCCAGAGGAAATGAATTACGAAGACGAAAAAGATTACGACGACGATAGACATTCCGGCGGCCATCACGTCGTTGATGCGGGCGGAGGTTTTTACGCCGCGGAGATTTAGCATCGTGAAAGCGGCGGCGTAGAAGACGGCGAGAGTCCAGTACGGCATGAACGGCAGAATATTCTGGGTTAGCTGGCTGCAAATGATCGTGCAGATTAGCGGATTGAGGATGTAGTCCATCACGATGGCCCAGCCGGTGACGTAGCCGAGGGCGGGTTTGAGTTCCTGGCCGACGTAGGTGTACGCGGAGCCGGCGGAGGGATAGGCGCGGGCCATTTTTCCGTAGCTGATGGCGGTGAAGAGCATGGCGACCATGGCGATGAGGATGGTGGTGACGACGTGGCCGCGCGCGTCGTTGCTGATGACGCCGTAGATGCCCATGGGGGCGATGGGTTGGATGATTACGATTCCGATGATGATCAGGTCCCAGAGGGTTAAGACGCGGCGGAGTTTAACGGCGGGTTCGTTGGCCATTGGTCCTTTGATTGGTGCGTGGTTCGCGGCGGTTATCGTAGGCGCGTTTTTCAGAGCGCCATCGCTGATCGCCGCACGAACAATGGCGCACTAAAGTGCGCCGCTACAAGAGCCAAATCACAGTCAACGTCAGAGACAAAGTCAAAAGCGCCCGCCTAAAAAGAAAAAGCAGGCGGCCGCTACAAATTCAAAGGCACAGCAAGAGAGCCGGCGGGACGCCGGCGCTACGAAACCCGGTGCCGCGACGAATTTGCAAGCGCCGCCGGAAAAGGAGCGGGGCTTCATTCGGTGATCACGGATTTTACTAGATTTCTGGGGCGGTCGACGTCGCAGCCGTTGAGGACTGCGTAGTGATAGGCGAAGAGTTGCAGCGGGACTACTTCCAGAATTGGCAGGAGCAGCTCTGTGGCCAGGGGAACGAACATGGTGCGATCGGCGACGGCGGCGACTTCGCGATCGCCTTCGGTGGCGATGGCGATGGATTTTCCGCCGCGGCTTTTGACGTATTCGAGGACTGAGACGGTTTTTTGGTAGCGCAGGACGGAGTCGGGATCGGCTGCATCGCGTGTGGCGAGCGCTGTGACAACGAGATTTTCATCCACCAGGGCGTTGGAGCCGTGACGGAGTTCGCCCGCCGGAACGCCTTCGGCTTGGACGTAGGAGATTTCCTTGAGCTTCAGCGCGCCTTCGCGGGCTATGGCGTAATGCACGCCGCGGCCCAGGAACATGAATTTGCTGGCTTGTTGGAAGGCGCGGGCGCAACCGGAAGCTTGCGCGTCCCAACTCGGCAGGAACTTTTCGATTTGCCTGGGCACCTCGGCCAGGAAATTCAAATGCGTGCGGGTGACCTCGGCGGTCATGCGGCCGCGTTGGCGGGCTAGAAACAATGCCAGCAGGTAGAGCATGGTGAGTTGCGAGGTGAAACTTTTTGTCGCGGGGATGGCTTTTTCGAGGCCGGCGCAGGTTTGCAGGTTGACGCTGGCTTCGCGCGAGATGGTGGAATCGGCAACGTTGGAAATGGCGACGGTTTTCGCGCCGCGATGGAGGGCTTCACGTTGGGCGGCGGTTGTGTCCGCGGTTTCGCCGGATTGCGTGATTACGACCACGATCGGATCGGTGTCTGAATGCGTGGAGCGATAGCAGTATTCGCTGGCGTATTCCACGTCCACGGCGACGCCTGCCAGGTCTTCCATCATGATTTCGCCGGCTAGGCCGGCGTTGCGGCTGGAACCGCTGGCGGCGATTATGATTTTCTTGAAAGCGAAGAGCGCTTTTTCGATGGGCTGGAGCGAATTCGAAAAAATTACTTCGTCCGCAACATTCTGGCGAATGGTTTCGCGAATGGACTGGGGCTGCTCGTAAATTTCCCGCAGCATGTGATTGGGAAATTGCGTGGGAGGAATGGTCAATGGCCCGTCCTGCTCGGTGGACATCAGTGCCCTGCTCCGGTTGAGGACGCGGGCAGGCCGCGCGCTTCTTTCAGAGGGATGCTAGCGGGCGCGATGTTCCATCCGGAAACGGTTAATTCCGAGCCACCGAATACCGATGTGGACGGAAGATAGCGCGCGGTGAGTTCGCGGGATTCGCCGGGCATCAACTCGATGTAATTATCATCCCAAAATACCGGGAGAATTTCTTCGGACTGGCCGCTTTTGTGAATGCCGACGCGAATTTGAAATGCCAGATGATCGCTGGGATTTTTTACGAGCACGTGCGCTATCGGGCCATCGGGGCTGGGCAACATGCTGGCGCTCACGTCCACGGTAACTTTTGCGAGCGATTGCAGGGCAGTGAGATCTTCGTACGACGATACGGGCGTGAAGCGATAGGTGGTCTTGGTCCACTCGTAGGTGTTCTTTTTGGCTGAGAGCCAGTAGAAATTCTGGCTGACGATTTTTCCGTCGCTGGATTGCAATTGCAGCTGGACGAAATATGCGGGCGAGGCGGGGCTGAAAGATTCGGTGGGAAGCGTGAAGGCTTTGTGGACGCCATCGGAGTCCACGTCAACCTGCGCCTGCTTGGAAAATCGCTCGTGCAGAGACGCGTCGTAGAGCTTCGCGGTTACGGTGAGCGCCAGGGCTTTTTCGTAACGGCTGTTGACGACGACGATGCTGTTGTCGTCGTAGGAATATTGCACGTGCAGCGGTTCGCAGGCTTTTTTCGTGCCGAAATAGCCGCCTGCGGGCTGCAGGTAATAATCGAACAGGTGCCAGATGGTGGAAGGCCAAGCGTTGTTGAGCATCCACTGAATGATACCCGTGGTGGTGTATTTGTTGCGAGAGTAAGCCTCGAACATGGCACGTTCGCCTTCGTAGGCCATGGCTTGGGATTTCACGAGGTAATCGTCGAGGCCCGCGGGCGCGCCGTAGATCGCGTCCATCGCGCTGTTGAAATGCGTGAGATCTTTGAAGCCTTCGGAACCGGCGTGATAATTCCAGAAAGAATCTTGGGGCCACATGTGATCGGCGGGAATAAATCTGCGCAGGCAGCTGGCGAGCGGAGGAGCGGGGCCGGGACTGGTTTCGGTGTTGAAACCGAAGGCGCCGCCATATTTGTTGGTGTCAATCAGCCAGTAGTCGGGCGGCACGTAATCGTAGGGGCCGGTCATCTTCACGCCTGACGGGCCGGTGACTGTGGTGGGCGTAGCCGACGCGGAAGAAATAAAGGGATTGGGCCACGAGGTATCTTTCAGGACTTTGATGTACGCGGTTTCGACGTTCGCAGGCGGCGGGTTATCGCTGCCATTGAGCCAGACGAGCATGCTGGGATGGCTGCGCATGCGCATGATTTGCGAATGTAGAGAAGCGGTAGCAATTTCCAAGGTTTCGGGTTGCCAGTGCTTCCATTGTTCCCAAATATCGCAGCAGCACCAGCCGGCCATGATAAGGACGCCACGTTGGTCGGCAAGATTGTAGAATTCGTCGGATTCGAGCTTCCCTTCGAGGCGAATGGTGTTCAGATTCATGTCGCGAACGTACCGAAATTCGTTTTCGAGGCGGTCCATATCCTGGCGCAGAAGCATGTCGGGCGACCAGCCGCCGCCGCGGATCAAGATGTTTTTGCCATTGATGGAAAATTGCAGCGCGCGAGTGGAATTCAGGGCGGCAGTGATTTCGCGGATGCCGAATTTCAGAGATTGCGCGTCGGATTCCTGGTTGTTTGCCTGGAAGCGCAGCGAAAGATCGTGCAGGTCTTGCGCGCCCATGCCGTAGGGCCACCAGAGCTTGGGATTTTTGATTTGCAGTTGGGGATAGGCGTCAGAGAGAAAGCGGACGGTACGCGTTTCGTTTGGCTTCAGGGTGACGGCCTGTTTCAGCTGAACGTCATCGAACTGGGCTTCGAGCGTACCGGTGACTTCTTGGTTTGTGGCGTTGTACAGCTCGGCTTCGATGCCGAGATTCGCTTGCGCGAGCGACGCGGTGGGAAAGTGCGTGACGACCTGCGGATAGCGGATGGCGACCGGGCCGCTGGATTGGAGATACACCGGGCGCCACAGGCCCATGTCTTTATCGGGGGGCGCGGGATTCCAGTCAACCCAGTTGATGCCGAGATCTTTTTCGGTTTGGGCGAAGGTTTCGACGGCTAGTGAATTTGACTGGCCGGGCGTGAGCTGGGCGGAGATTTCGTATTCGTACGTGCGATAGGCGCCGGCGACTTCTTTGGCATCGGCAATTTTGTGGCCGTTGAGCCAGATGTTTGCGCGGTTGTTGATGCCGCCGAAATGCAGCCACACTTTGCGTCCGGCAAAATTCTCTGGGAGCTTGAACTCGGTGCGATACCACCAGGAACAGCGGAAAGGACTGTCTTGCGGCATTGGCATGAGCGAAAAATTCTTGCCGATGGGATATTCGGTGCCAGGGATGTCGCGGAGATTTTTTGCGTAGTAGGGATCGGGGTAGGTTTTGTCGGCGACGAGGGCGGCGACTACCGTTGACGGGACCGTGGTGGAGTGCCAGCCGTTGGTGTTGAAGCCGGCAGTGGAGATCTGTTCGGGGGTGGCGTTGATTTGGCAGGAGGACTGGAGGGTCCAGTCTGAGTGCAGGAATAATTTCGCATTGGATTCGGGGGACGGATCGGCGCAGAGGCGAGACGGGGCGAAAGCGAGTACGAAGAGGATTATGGCCGCCGCGATGTGGCAGGAATTTCGGCGAACGAATTTGTTTTTGCGCAAGGTGCCTTGACCTCCCAGGAGCGTCATTGGGCAGTTAGGGATTTTGTGTGACAACCGCAAAACCGGCACTTCCGCGGCTAAAGCAGCGTGCATCTCTTATCTTTACTGTCGTGGCCGAAACCACGACCTACAAAGATTTACGACCAACGGCAACTTCAAAGACGCCCGCCTAAAAAAAGCAGGCGGCCGCTACAAATTCAAAGGCAACGTCAAATGCGCGGGCGCGGCATGCCGCCCGCCGACAAAGTCAAGATCTTGAGATTCATTAAAATTTATTAAAGGGAGTATTATGCGCGGGCTGCGTGCAAGTCAAGAGCAAAACCGCGGCGGCGCGGCAAAAAAGAAACCAAAATTCCCTGCCTGTCCTGCAAAACACAGCAATGTTCTAAGCCCAGGAAACAGCGCGGGTGGATTCCCGCACTACTAGTTCGGGAGCTAGCAGCCGGTGGAGAGCTGGAGATTCGCGTTCCTCGATAGCCGCGTTGACGGCGTCCAAAATGATTCCCACCGCGGCATTACCCAGGGCTTCCATCGGCTGGCGGACGGTGGTGAGCGAGGGGACGGAGAGGCCGGCGGGGATTACGTCGTCGAAGCCGATGACGGAGCAATCTTCGGGAACTTTTATCCCGGCGCGAGCCAGGCAGCGGATGACGCCGAAGGCCGTCATGTCATCGAAGGCCATCACGGCGGTGAAACGCTTTTTGTGCTTCAGGAATTCTTCGGTGAGTTTCAGGCCGCCTTCGTAACTGGAGTTGGGGTCGAAGGCATCGGGGAGATCGAGGACGAGCGCCGGGTCAATTTCCATATTCACGGAGCGAGCGAAGGCGCGCACGCCGCGCCAGCGCGGAGAACTGTCTCCCAACATTTTTGGTCCGCGGATGAACGCGATTTTGCGATGGCCGAGCGAGTGGAGGTGTTCCATGGCGAGATGCGCGCCTGCTTCATTGTCCACCATGACAGAGCTGACGGCACCGGAACGCAGCTCGCGGCCAATCATGACCGCGGGGATGTTGCGTTTTTCCACGTCGGCGAGGAGGTCAATATCCACGAAGAGCCAGTTGGCGACGACGATGAGCGCCTCGACGGGACGCGCGAGGAGCATTTCGAGATAGCGCTCGAAGCGGCCGCGCTGATTGTGCACGTCGGTGAGGATCGGCAGGTAGGAGGCTTGATACAGGGCGTTTTCGATTCCGCGAAGAATCAATGTGCAGTACGGGTCGGTGATATCGAAGACCATCACGCCTACGGTGCGATTGCGTTTGGCGCTGAGGAAGCGCGAGACGACTTTGGGACGATAGGCGAGTTTTTTGGCGGCACGTTCGATGCGATCTTTGGTGGTGGGCGGGATGTAGCGGGAGAGTGGCGCGTTATTGAGCACGATGGAAACGGTGGCGGGAGACACGCCGCTTTCCAGTGCGACATCGCGCAGGGTGACAGCAGTGCTTTTGACTTTTCGACGGGTCAAGAATAACTCCGTGTTGAGCGATGATGATGGCGCAAATGGAACGAACATCTTTATCACAGGCGGTGCGAGGAGGCTAGCGGTACGAGCGGGGTTGCGGGCGGAGGACGGAGCTACCTACATTTGCGGCGGGAGCAATTTACCTCTCTTCGCTTACTTCTTACTTTTGTCGAAACACTCAGCCGCGGCTAGTTTGCGGTCCACGTGAGGCTCCGAGCGCAGGCCTCCGGAATGCAGGACGCAACGTTCTCCGACCCCAGCGCCGCAGGTGGGACATGAGACCGAGGCCAATTGTTTCGGTGTAAGTTCGTGAATTTTCATTCAGACAGGATGCGGGAGGTGGCAGCCGCGAAACAGTTCAATTTGGCACACTTTCAATATTATTTCGGTACGTTGCCGTACGTAAACTACCCGTTCGGCGGGGATGGGAGACTAGTCGTGCAGAACGACGCTGAGCAGTGAATTATCAATGTGGATTTTGCGGTTGGTGTAGTGAATGAAGCCCATATTGCGGAATTTGTTCATGAAGAAATTGACGCGGGAGCGGGTGGTGCCGATCATCTCCGCCAGAGTCTCCTGCGAAACTTTGGGGAGTGATTTGCGCGGGTCGCCGGGCGCGCCGTAACGCGCGAGCAGCAGCAGAGTGCGCGCGAGGCGTTTTTCGCTGGAATTGAAGAGCTGGTCTATGAGGTCTTCCTCGACGCGGATGTTGCGCGCAAGCATGTAGGCGATGAAACGATCGGAAAATTCGTGCTCTGAGTGGAGGACGCGAATCATTTCGATCTTTTCGATCACCAGGACAGTGGTGGGCGCGATGGTGGTGGCGGTAGCCATGCAGAGGGACTGGCCTCCCAGGCAGCCTTCGCCGAAAAAATCGCCGGGGCCAAGAATGGCTACAACAGCTTCTTTGCCGACTTGATTGACGACCGAAAGCTTCACGCCGCCTTCTTGAATGTACATCACGTGCTTGGCGGAATCGCCCTGCGCGAAGATCGCTTGTTTTCTGGCGAATTTGGCGACTTTTCTGCCCAGACCGGTGGAGTCCAGGAATGCCTTCACATTGAAGACGCGGCTTCTTGATTTCGCCCTTTTGGGGGGGCGAGGAACCTTGATAGATACACTTCGAGTAGCCGAGGACGCCATAGGCAAGAATAGCATGGGGCCAGAGAGGTGAATCTGTTCAAAATTGAACACTTTGACGGACGGGCGCGAGGGCTTTCGACTGGCGCGCATGTCCAGAGGGATCGAGCTGCTAACGATGATGCGGCTCGTCACGTCCATACAGCTACAGGGGCATCGCGTCTTTCAGATCCATTGGCAGATTCATAGGCGATTACGCGGCACAGTAAAAGGTTCGTGCCAGGAGGGACCGATGGTCTCATTCTTCCAAAACCTGCGTTATGCGGCGCGCACGCTGCTGAAATCTCCGGGATTTACGATTGTCGCGGTGCTGACTTTGGCGCTGGGGATTGGCGCGAACGTCGCGATTTTCAGCGTGGTGTACGGTGTACTGCTGCGGCCGCTGCCCTTCGCTCATCCTGAGCAGTTGGTGCGCATCTTCGACGACCTTGCCGGGCCGAACACGCCGGATGTGGGGATGTCGGCGCCGGAGCTGTGGGACTTGGAAGAGCGCTCGGGTGTTTTTCAGGAAATTTCCGCGGTGGCGCCATCGAACTCGGCGATTGGCGGCGGAGAGCGCACGGTGCGCGCCGAGGGACTGATCACCAGCCCCGATTATTTTGAGTTGCTGGGCGCGAAACCGGAACTGGGACGCGTGTACACGCGGCAGGATTCCGTTCCGGGATTTTTGGAGCCGGTGGTGATCAGCGATGGGTTTTGGCGGCGCAATTACGGAGCGGATCCGAACATCATCGGGCGAAAAATGTCGCTCGATCGTGACCTGTACACAATTGTGGGAGTGATGCCGCAGGGATTTCGTCATCCCGGCCGCACTCTGGATACGGACGTGGAAGTGTGGCTCGCGACCGGATTCACCGGCCAGCCTTTTCCTGTGCCAGCGGACCGTACGCTGCGACTGATTCCGGCGGCGATTGGGCGCTTGAAGCCGGGAATGACGGTGGCGCAAGCGCAGTCGCAGCTGGATGGTTATGTGGCGCAGCTGACGCGCGAGTTTCCTGCGGCGTATCCTGCCGCTTCGAAGTGGGGCGTGCGGCTGGTTTCTGTGCAAGAGGATTTGGTGGGACCGCAGCGGACGGAGCTGTTCATACTTTTTGGAGCGGTGGGATTCTTGCTGCTGATCGCTTGCGTGAATATTGCGAATTTGCTGCTGGCACGTTCTTCGGGGCGGCGGCGCGAAATTGCGATTCGATTGGCGATGGGGGCGAGCCGCACGCGGCTGGCGCGGCAACTGTTGACGGAGAGCACGCTGCTGGCGGTGATCTCCGGCGTCGTCGCGCTGGTTACGGTGCTGTTCTTGAAGAACGCGATCGTCAGTCTGGCTCCGGCAGATATTCCCCGATTGAATGAAGTGGACGTCAGCGGCAAGGTGCTTTTTTTCGCTTTCTTGATCTCGATAATTACTGGCGTGCTGTTCGGGCTGGCGCCGGCGTTACAGGCTTCGAATCCCAATCAGCTGGAGAATCTGCGCGAAGGCGGGCGCGGTTCGGGCGCGAGCAGACGGCATTCGCGACTGTCGCGAATTCTGGTGGTGTCAGAGGTTGCGCTCTCGATTATTTTGCTGGCGGGAGCGGGATTGCTGCTGCGAAGTTTCTGGCGCGTCCTGCAAGTGCGCCCTGGATTCAATCCCAGCCATCTGACGACGGTACAGATCTGGATTCCACAACCGAATAATCCGGACATGGATCCTTACGGACCGATGGAGAAGCGTGCTGCTTTTCTAATGGAAGTCTATCGCCGCGTGGCGACGCTGCCGGGCGTGGAAGAATCCGCGATTGCGGGCAACGACACTTTGCCGATGAATTCGGGGCGAAACTATTCTCCCTTTTCGATTGAAGGGAGGCCGGCGGAATCCCAGCGCAGCCCCGTGGCGGATGTCGCCATCGTGGATACGCAGTATTTTCACACCATGGAAGTTCCCTTGATGTCCGGACGAAATTTTGCCGCGACCGATACGAGCAGGACGCAGGCGGTGGCGGTGATTGACCAGACGCTGGCGCGGCGATATTGGCCTGACCAGGATCCGCTGGGACAGCAGGTGAAATTTGCATTTGGGCCGGGACCCAAGGGCGTGACGATTGTCGGCGTGGTGGGCGACATCAAGTCGGATGGATTCGAAGCTGCCAGCGTGCCGCATATATATGTTGCGATGGGACAGTTCGCGCCGATTAACGCGGTCCTGTTTTTCCGCAGCCGAGGAGGCGCGGAACGTCTGGGCGAAGCGGTGCGGCACGTGGTGGGAAGCATCGATGTGAATGTGGCGGTGCACAGCATCAGCACGATGGATCAAATTATTGAGCGGTCGGTGGCGGACAGGCGCTTTGCTTTGGAGCTGCTGGGCGTTTTCGCGGTGGTGGCGCTGCTGCTGGCGGCGATTGGAATCTACGGCGTGATGTCTTACGCTTTCAGCCAGCGGACGCATGAAGTGGGAATTCGCATGGCGCTGGGGGCGCAGCGGCTGGATATTTTGCGCATGGCGTTGGTGGAGGGGATGCGGATTGTGGTGCTCGGATTGGTTGTGGGTTTGGCAGGGGCCGCGGTTATGACGCGATTTTTCCAGTCCATGCTATTTAATGTGGCGCCGAGTGATCCGATTTCTTTCATTTCTGCAGCTGCAGTGCTGGCGGGCGTGGCGTTTTTCGCTTGCTACATTCCAGCGCAACGGGCCACGCGCGTAAATCCGCTGGTGGCTTTGCGCGAGGAATAAAACAGGCTGACTGCCGCGCGGAACGAACTACTCACCTTGACATTCTAGTGGAAGATTTGTAGGCTCACCTAGTATGTCTACCAAAGAGCAACGCGAACGCATTGAATTGCTGCAAGGAACATTGGACCTGCTGATCCTGCGCACGCTGATTTTGGGGCCGGCGCACGGCCACGCTATCGCCAAGGCTATCGAATTCAAATCCGATGAGGTGCTGCAGGTGGAGCAGGGATCGCTGTATCCCGCGCTGCACCGGCTGATCAAGCGGGGATGGATTTCGGCGGAAGAGGGTACGTCGGAAAACAATCGCCGGGCGAAATTTTACCGGCTGACGGCGAAGGGGCGGCGGCAACTGGTGCTCGAGACCAGCAAGTGGGACAAGCTGGCCGGGGCGATCGCACGGATTTTGCGGCCGTCGGAGCAGGAGGGCAAATCATGAAGCGGCGCGAGCGCATGCTGGATCAGTTGGAACAGGAGATTCGCGAGCACATCGAGATCGAGACGCAGGACAACATCGCGCGCGGCATGTCTGTGGAGGAAGCGCGGTATGCGGCGGTGCGGAAATTCGGGAACGTGACGCGAGTGCAGGAGGACGCGCGTGAGGTGTGGAGTTTTGTGTGGCTGGAGCAGTTGTGGCAGGACGTACGCTTCGGGCTGCGCATGCTGCTGAAGAGTCCGGCATTTACGGCGGTGGCGGTGCTGACGCTGGCGTTTGGAATCGGCGCGAACACGGCGATTTTCAGTTTGATTGACGCAGTGATGCTGCGGTCGCTGCCGGTGGAGAATCCGGCGCAACTGGTTTTGTTGAAGTGGAGCGCGCGGAAATCGCCGAACATCCACGGCATGGCTTCCTGGGGCGATTGCCCCAGCGATCTGGGCGGCGGGCACCTGAATCCTTCGGGGTGCTCGTTCTCCGAGCCGATGTTTCGCGAAATCGCGGGGGCGAATATTTTCGAGGGCACGGCTGCGTTTGCGAACAGCGGGCGGCTGGACTTGACCGGCAACGGGTCGGCTAGCGTGATCAACGGCCAACTGGTTTCCGGGGATTTTTTCCGCACGATGGGACTAAGAGCCGCGATAGGGCGACTGATTGATGCGAGCGACGACACGCCGGCAGCGGCGGCCGTCACGGTGCTGAATTATGGCTACTGGCAAAGCGCGTTCGGTGGCTCGCGCGACGTAATCGGGCGCACGATTGAATTGAACGCCGTGCCATTCACAATTGTGGGCGTCGCCGAGCAGCGGTTCACCGGTATCACCCCGGGCAGCGATTACGACGTGTGGGTGCCACTCATCCAAGGGGGCAAAATTAATCCGCAGCAGAAGATTCAGAGTTCGCTGGGCATACTGGACCGCCAGCACGATGTAGCGCATTGGTGGTTGACGATTGTGGGCAGGATGAAGCCGGGAACGCCGCCGGCCCAATCGCAAGCGACGGTGACTGGAATTTTCCGCAACGAGATGCTGCACGGCGTCGTTCCGATGTTGCATGGCAATCCGATCGCCGGCGCTCCGATGCTGCGTGTAGGAACTCCGACTGGCGCGGGGAGCGGACCTGCGCGTGGCCCCGCGCTTGCACCGATACCGGTGCAAGGCGCGTCCGGAGATGCCGCAGTTCAGTTTCACCGTGAAGTGAGCGGTGCGCCCCCGTCGCAACCCTCTGAGAACGGGAACGCCCTGTTCGGGCTGCCGGCGCCACAAGCAGCTCCGGCGAGCGGCGCGCGCGCTAGTGAGACGCCGAGCGTCCCGCGGACGTTCTCGACGGAGGAGGATAATCCGCAGGTGGCGCTGATTTCCGCGCAGACCGGGCTGGTTGGAACGCGCGCGAGATATTCGGATCCGTTGTACCTGCTGATGTTGGCGGTGGGAATAATTTTGCTAATTGCTTGCGCGAATGTGGCGGGGTTGATGCTGGCGCGGGCTGCGGCACGACAAAAAGAAATGGCGGTGAGACTGGCGGTGGGAGCGGGGCGCGCGCGAATCGTTAGGCAACTGCTGACGGAGAGCGTGATGCTTTCGGTGTTGGGCGGCGCGCTGGGGATTTTATTTGCGTATTGGGGCGCGCACGCGATTGTGTCGTTTGTATCAAGCAATCAGACGCGGCCGCTGGGGTTCGCAACGGGCGTGGACCTGCGAGTGCTCGCGTTCACCGTGGCCGTTTCGCTGTGCACGGGAATAATTTTCGGCGTGGCGCCGGCGTTTCGCAGCGCTCGCGTGAATTTGACTCCAGCGTTGAAGGAGGGCGAGGGAAGCTCGGCGGGACCGGGACACGCGGCGGGAAAATGGTTCAGCATCGGCAACGCGCTGGTGGTGACGCAGGTGGCGCTGGCGATCGTGGTGCTGGTGGGTGCGGGATTGCTGGTGCGGACGCTGCAGAATCTGCGCAGGGTGGACATGGGCTTCGACGCGCACAATATTTTGATTTTCGGTATTGATCCGACGCTAGCGGGATATAAAGGCGCGCAAGCGGACAGTTTGTATCGCGATTTGCAGGGGCGGCTGGCGGAAACTCCCGGCGTGAAATCGGCGAGTTATTCGATGTTGCCGCTGCTCAGCAACGGGCTGATGATCACCATGTTCCATTGGCCGGGCACGCCGGAGGATCAGCCGGCGGAGGCGGACACGCTGGACGTGGGGCCGAACTTTTTCGAGACGCTGCACATACCGTTTCTGGCGGGGCGCGAATTCAGCGCCGCGGATTTCGAGCTGGCCGCAGCCAACGGCGGGGAGAAGCCGACAGCGGCGCCGACTCCGGTGATTGTGAATCAGGCTTTCGTGCAGAAATATTTGGGCCAGGAGAAGCCGATCGGGAAACCCTTTGGCGAATCGGCGGCGGGACCGATGGGCGCGGCTACCCCCGGCTACGAAATCGTCGGCGTCGTGCGCGATGCAAAATACAACGACCTGCGCCGCGAGATTCACCCCATGATGTACGCGCCGCAGAGCGTGGGAGGAGCAACCTTCGAGCTGCGCACGGCGGCGGACCCGCAGGCGTTGCTGCCGGCGATCCGCGAAGTGGTGGGGCAGGTGAACGCGGATTTGCCGCTCTTCAATGTGACTACGCAATCGGAGCAGATTGACCGACTGCTATTTCAGGAGCGGCTGGTGGCACGGCTGGCGGGATTTTTCGGCGTGCTGGCGCTGGTGCTGGCGTGTATTGGATTGTACGGATTGCTTTCGTACGAAGTATCGCGGCGGACGCGGGAAATCGGGATACGCATGGCGCTGGGCGCGCAGCCGGAAAGCGTGCTGCGGCTGGTGTTGCGGCAAGGAATTGCGCTGGCGATTGTGGGAGGTATTCTGGGCATCGGCGTGGCGCTGGGAGTGACGCGTTATCTGGCTTCGATGCTCTTCGAAGTGCGCGCGCGCGATCCGGTGACGATGATCGCGGCTGCGGTGCTGCTGGCTTTGGTGGCGGTGGCGGCTTGTTACATTCCGGCGCGGCGAGCGACGCGCGTGGATCCGATGGTGGCGTTGCGGTACGAGTAGGGCGTCGTCAGTCGTGTGACGCGGCGAACATCTAACCCGTAGTGCAGCGCGACGCTCGAAAATTCGGGCGCGCTCAGATGCCGGCGTACCAGGCGTAGCCGAATTCTGGCTCCACGGAGCCCAGACCTTTGCCGAACTTCTTCAAATTGTCGGTGACCGTCATGTGCGTGACGAATTTCAAGCTCTTGTAGCCTAGCTGGCGGGGGAGGCGCAGCCGCAGCGGGCCGCCATTGCCCACAGGAAGATCGCCGCCGTTCATGCCGAACGCAAGAAAAGTCTGCGGGTGTAACGCATCGGCCATGTCAATACTTTCCCACCAATCGGGATCAATCGAGAAATAGACAACGTATCGGGCTTGGGGCTGGACTCCCACGGCATCGAGGACGTGGAAGAGCGGCGCGCCAATCCATTCGGCGATGTACGACCAGCCCTCCTCGCAGGCGAGTTGGGTAATCTGGCTGCGGTACGGGTAGCTTTTCAACTGGGCAAGCGAAAATGAAGCGGGGCGGTCAACCAGGCCGTCAACGGTGAGGCGCCAGTCTGCAAATCCTCCGGCCTGAAGGCGCTTGAAGGCATCGGTGAGGGGCGGCATCTCGTTCGCGAGGGGACGCTCGGAAATCTGGTCGCGGCGGAACTCGCGGGCTAATGAGTGTCTGGTGATCAACCGCTGGGTGGCGTAGGTGAGAGTTTCGCCCAGGCCGTAGATTCCGCCGTGATCGGGCGGGACGAGGCCGTATTTTTGGGCAAGGCGCGCGGCGACACCGAGGCCTGCCACGCCTGCCGTGGCCGCGAGTCCCGAGATGATCAGTTTGCGGCGCGAGAGATCGGTCATGGGCGCTCCCCCTTACCCGTGGTGCCGGTGATCATGGCGCGCATGCGGTTCTTGAATCCGGCAACGCAAATCATCACGACATGAACTAAAACGAAAAGCAGCAGAGCCAGCGAGACGAAGAAATGAATAGTGCGCGCGGATTGCGTGCCGCCGAGCGAAGTGACGGTAGCCGGATACGCGGAAACAAAGGCTGGGGACATCGCCAGGCCCGTCCAGATGATTAGCGGGAACAGAACGAAGATCACGAAGAGGTAGCTGAGGCGTTGCAGCAGATTGTACGACCAGGCTTCTGCTGCGGCGGGCCGCGCGAAACGCACGTGGCTGGCGACTGTGGCGGAGAACGCGCGCCACGAGAGATCGGATTTATGCGGGAGCAAGTCTTTGCGGAAATGGCCGGTGAACACGCCGGAGATTATGTACAGCAGGCCGGTCAATACTGCAATCCAGGCGGTTTGAAAGTGGAGATAGCGGCTCCATCCGTTCTGGTCTGGAAGCATGTAGTTGTAGCCGGACTGGACCAAACTGCGCGAGGCTGGGATCGGCAGTTGGAATAATGCTGTGGTCAGTACATTACCGGTTTCGCCCCAATAGAAGCGCGGGTGTGAGATCACAATTTCAAATCCGCTGATGAGCAGAGCGAAAAAGCAGAGGGTGGTGATCCAGTGAGTGATGCGGACGAGGGCGGAGTGACGCGGACTGGCTGCGGTGGCCGGGACGGCCGAGGCAGGATTTGGAGCGCAGGCTGAAAGTGGCCCTTGCGCGGATTCCAATCGCGCCATTTTTTCTAGCCTCCCTTGAGTGATCGAAATTGCTTTCACTGGATGGGCGCCATCTTACCACGCTCAGAGGTGCGAGTTGTCCGGCTGGGGGACGTTGGCGCCGGAGAGCAGGGCGCTGTCGTTGTAGCCGGGTTTTACGATTATGTTGCTCTGCTCGCGGAGTTCGGCGAGGTAGTCACGGATGCGCGGCTGCATTTTTTGGGCGAGGATGGTGCCGCGGATGTCGGCTTCCACTTTTTCGAAAGGTTGCAATCCGGCCTGCAGGTGATCGTCAACTTTCAGGATTTCGAAGTCGGTGCGGGTTTGGATCACATCGGTGATCTGGCCTTTGCTCATCTGGAAGACGGTTGCTTCGAGCTGCGGGGCGAGCTCGCCTTTTTTGAAAGTGCCGAGAGCGCCGCCGTCTTTTGCGGTGCTGCCTTGGGAATAAAGGCGCGCGACCTGATTGAAATCATCGCCGTTGAGG
The DNA here is from genome assembly GCA_963710845.1 of uncultured Acidobacteriota bacterium. Taxonomy (GTDB): domain Bacteria; phylum Acidobacteriota; class Terriglobia; order Acidiferrales; family UBA7541; genus Palsa-295. The sequence goes on from CAVQBU010000006.1 coordinate 238,369, forward strand.
ACGCTGGTGCGCAGTCCTTCGACTTTATTGCGCACGGCGGCAATTTCTTCCGGGGTTTTTCCTTCGGTGCTGAGTGAAATTTCAGAGAGCACCACGCGCTCGGGCAGCGTGAATTCCTCCGGGTGCGAATCGTAATATTGCTTCACTTCTTCGCGAGTGATCTCCACGTGTGAACCGACTTCGCGGCGGACGACTTCTTTCTGCAGCAGACCGTTGCGAATTGTGGTTTTGTAATCTTCCCAACTGAGGCCGGAAGCTTCGACGCCTTTTTTGAGATCGTCGAGGGTGGCGAGGTTGTTCTGTTGGCGGACTTCGTCGAGGCGTTTGTTTACGTCGGCTTCGACGCTGACGCCCATGTCTTTGGCGCGCTGTACGATCAGCGATTCGTCAATCATGCCGCGCAGCAAATCTTTCTGCTGCTCTTTGAACTGCGCGGCAATTTTTTCCGGCGGGCAATCCTGACAATCGCGCGCCACTTCGTCACGAAGGGTTTGCTCGGCTTTTTGGTAGGCAGCGAAGGTGATGACGTCGTTATTCACGCGCGCGACGATTTCCGCATCGGACGCGGGTTTAGTTTGCGCGCGCAGGCCGGCGGGAACCAGCGCTGCACACAACGCCAGCGCGCCAACTATGACGAGTTCAACCACGCCGAATGTACAGACCGATGCGCGATTTTTCATGGTGTGCGCCGCCTTGGATTCCGTCCTCACGATTGTAGCTGGAAATTGAGATTCGGGCGCAAGTCTCCCGAGTTGTACGCGCGACGCCTCTGTGCGCGCGGAGTGAAAAACGCAAACATGCATTTTCTGGCGAGTGACCGGCACCTAACCAAGCCGGTGTCCGAATATGGACATTGGCTGCCGAAAACGATCATTGCCCTCCGGCGCAGCCCATGGTAAGTGATTTACAACATGCGTCTTGCTATTGGCCCTCGGATTGCCCTGACCAGGCTAAAAAAAATTGGAGCAGCTGTCGATTTTCGGCTTCCCGAACGACTATCTGATAACAGCATCACGAGCTCCGGCGCGTGGTGCTGAAAGACGCTGGTAGGAGAAGAAACATGTCATTTTTCCGCGATCTGAGAGTCGCGTTCCACTCGCTGATGCGCAGCAAAGGGCTGGCGGCCATTGTGATCCTCACGCTGGCGCTGGGCATCGGAGCCAACGCGGCTATCTTCACGCTCGTTCGTGGCGTGCTGCTAAAGCCGCTGGTCAACCGCGACGAGAACCGGCTCGTCTATATCCGCCAGAGCGCCCCAACGAGCGGGCAGGACAACACCACGTTTTCCGTGCCCGAACTTAAGGATATCGAAGGCAGCGTCCACTCGCTGAGCGAGTTCGGCGATTTCTCGCAGATGAACTTTACGATGGTCGGACTCGGCGAACCTCGCGTCGTCCACGGCGGCGTGGTCAGCGGCAACTACTTTGACGTAATGGGTCTGCGTCCTGTTCTCGGCCGTCTAGTCGGACCTCAAGACGCCGGTGCCGACGCCCCAGGCGTCATCGTGCTGACCTATGGTTTCTGGTCCACCGTTTACAAAAAAGATCCTAACGTGATCGGCAAGACAGTTCGACTCAGCAGCATTGGCGATCGTTCCGCCACAGTCATCGGCGTCCTTGAACCCTCGGTGCCCTATCCCGCGGAGACGGAGATCATCGGCAATCTGGTCATCAGCCCACATCACCTTTCGGCCACGATGGTCACCGGCCGCATCCATCGCATGACCGAACTTTTCGGTAAGCTCGCTCCCAGCGCCACTCTCGACCAGGCTCGCAGCGAGTTGCGCACCGTGTACGCCTCGATGGAGAAAGACCATCCCGATGCGTATCCCGATAACGGTGGCTACCGCATTGACGCCAGGATGTTGCGGGATGAGATTACTTCCGGCGCACGGACCGTGCTTCTCGTGCTTCTCGCTGCCTCGGGCCTGGTCTTCATCATCGCTTGCTCGAACGTTGCCAACCTGATTCTGGCGCGCACAGTTCGCCGCGAGGGCGAGCTGGCCGTCCGTGCCGCGCTGGGCGCTAGCACTTGGACGCTGCGCCGCATGTTGTTAGCCGAAAGCCTTCTGCTCTGCGGCGCGGGCGCAGCCGTCGGCGTAGTGATTGCCCAGCCACTCGTCGGCATCCTGGCTCGATACGCTTCGCGCTTCTCCGTTCGCGCGCTGGATTTGACGGTTGATTGGAGCCTGCTCTGGGTGGGAGTCGCGCTGGCCGTCGTCGCAGCGGTGATTTTGGCGTTTGTGCCGCGCCTGCCGTCGCCCAATGCCTCGAATGGCATGAACCTCGCCAGCGGCAGCGTCCGCATAACCAGCAGCACGGGCCGCCGCCAGCGTGCCTTTGCAGTCACGCAAATCGCCGCGTCTTTTGTGTTGCTCGCCGGAGCATGCATGTTGATCACTACGCTGATCGCGTTGCAAAGGACCCAGAGCGGCATCGATACGCGTCACGTCCTGGCCATTGATGTTCCGTGGCCGTCCGACGGAAGAACGCCGCAGCAAGTCGTCGATTTTTACAAGGAATCTGTGCGTCAAATCAACGCGCTACCCGGCGTCACCGAGACGGCTGTTGGCATGATCGCTCCCTGGCGTGATGCCGGCGGCGGCTTCGGTATGGGTTTGCAATTCTCTGGTGATGGACACGTCCATGGTAAAGACGACCCTCGCGCGCTGTGGCGTACGATCTCTCCTGGCTTTTTCAGCTCGTTGGGCGTTCCCATTATTGCCGGGCGCGATTTCAACGCGCTCGATGACCAGTCTCACGAGCCGGTCGTGATCATCAGCGCCACTCTCGCACGGCAGATGTTTCCTGGTGTGGATCCGACCAACCGGCATGTCTATTGGACCGATCCGGTGCTCGAGTACGCCACAGGCAGTGCAGAAGAAAAGGCGCGGCTCACTGCCCCGCACCGCATTATTGGTGTCGCCGCCGATATGGACGACGAACATATCGTTCCGGTGCCCACCTCCACCATTTACAGCTCCTATGCCGACGGCGGAATGTTCGGCGGCCACCTCTTCATTCACACCACCGGAAATCCTTATGCGCTGGTAACGCCGGTAACGAAAATTATCCGGCAGATGGCCGCCGATGAGCCCGTGGAGCACGCCGCCACTCTGGAAGACATCCGCGCGAAAGTGCTTGCGCCAGACCGCTTGAACTCCCTGGTCTTTGGCGTGTTCGCCGCGGTCGCGCTGTTGATCGCTGTCGTTGGCGTTGCGGGCGTGCTGGCGTTTTCTGTCAGCGCGCGGACGCGCGAATTCGGCATCCGCCTAGCGCTGGGGGCACAGCCGGAAAATCTCCTTAGACGTGTTGTGACGGAAGGCGTCGTGATGGCTGCCTTGGGCGTTGTGGCGGGCGCGGCGTTCGGGCTCGTCGTCGCGCGCGTGGTCGGCAGTTATTTTGGCGACTTAGAAATGCCGGGCGCATTGCCTGTGATCGTTTCTGCGTTGGTGCTGTTGGGCGCGGCGGTAGTCGCTTCGATGCTCCCAGCGGCACGCGCCGCCCGCGTGGACGTCATACAAGCGCTTCACTCGGAATAATTTTCTCTAACGCGCTACAGCGCGATACATCCTGAGATCCCGTCCGGCGACTGCGGGACGAGATCGAGGGACCCAAATGGCATTTTTACGATCCCGTAAGCACACGAACTCGTAGCCGTGGAACGACTCCCGCGGCCCATCTTCGGGATATCCTCTGACAGTCCAATCGGTGGCTGGACGTGTGTCGGGCAACCTACCAGCGGTTTTACCTCGCGTTCATTTCATCGAGAAGGGTGTTCAGCAAGGCGGATGGACCATCCGTCGCAGAGGTACGTTAGCCTAACCTTGAGCCACCGGCGGAAGATGATTTTCCGTTGGCGGCCGGCGTGGCATTCGCTCGGATGCCAGATACGAAGGCCTGCTGAACGCGGTTGAAGCTGCGTCCGCGCAGGACGGCGGTGACGATGGTTCGGGTGGCTTGCGGATCGCTGAGGCGCACGTAACGGCAGGCGACGTTGCGGTCAATGGCCATTTCAGGAACGAGCGAGACGCCGACGCCGGCTGCAACCATTCCCAGGAGACTGCTGAACTGTCCGCTTTCAAACGCGATATGGGGCATAATGCGGGCGCGGGTGCAGGTGTCAATGCTGAGATCGCGGAAACAGTGGCCGTCGCGCAACATGACGAACGATTCTCCGCGAAGGTCTCTGAGAGCGAGCGACTTTGCGCAGGCACGCGGATGGTCTTTGCTCAATACCGCAAAGAGCGGTTCGGTTCGGATGGGGAACAACTCCAGTTCTTTGTGGCGTAACGGGAGCGCGAGAATCGCGACGTCAATCGAGAGGTCGCGCAAGCCTTCTACGAGGACCGATGTGGTTTCTTCAACGATGCGCAGTTTCGCGTCGGGATATTTTTTGGCGAAACGGGCCGCATAACTCGGCATCAGATAGGGCGCGACCGTCGGAATGACGCCCACTGCGATGCCGCCGCGGAGGTCTGTATTCTGATCGGCCGCAGCGGATCGCGCAGCCTCCATCTGCTCCAAAATCGTGCGCGCGCGAGGAATGAAAGCGCGACCCGCTTCGGTGAGGCGAATGCTGCGACCGAGGCGGTCGAAGAGCTTGCTGCCCAGCTCTTCTTCGAGTTTCAGGACCTGCTGTGAGAGCGAGGGCTGGGAAATCTGGCAGCGCTCGGCGGCGCGGCTGAAGTTGCCGGTATCGGCGATGGCGCAAACATACCGCAGCTGGTGAAATTCCATAGGGAATGCCTATACCTAAAATGGGAGTAAGGTATTGGAACTATCTCCCATTTGGATGTTAATTTAACTTCCTGGAAATCGCACCATGGATTTCTAAGGCGAACTTATTCGGTTGAATTTAAAAGTCTGAAGGAGAATACGCATGGCTTCCGAAGCGAAGTGCCCGTTCCATCACAGCAGCGCCGCAAACCCAACAAACCGTGACTGGTGGCCGAACCAGTTGAATCTAAATCTGCTGGCCCAGCATTCATCGCTGTCTGATCCGATGGGAAAGAATTTTGATTACGCGCAAGAGTTCAAGAGCCTGGACTACAACGCGCTGAAGAAGGATCTGGCGGCGTTGATGACGGATTCGCAGGACTGGTGGCCGGCGGACTTCGGCCACTACGGACCGCTATTTATTCGCATGGCGTGGCACAGCGCGGGGACGTACCGCATTGGGGACGGACGTGGAGGCGGCGGGCGGGGTCAGCAGCGATTCGCGCCGCTGAACAGCTGGCCGGACAACGTCAACCTGGATCGAGCGCGGCGGCTGCTGTGGCCAATCAAACAGAAATATGGCAAGAAAATCTCGTGGGCGGATCTGATGATCCTCGCGGGCAACGTTGCATTGGAAACAATGGGGTTCAAGACTTTCGGGTTTGCGGGCGGACGTCCGGACGTATGGGAACCGGACCTGGACGTGAACTGGGGAGCGGAAACGACTTGGATGGGGACGGAGAAACGTTATTCGGGCGATCGTGATCTGGCAAACCCCTTGGGCGCTACCACGATGGGTCTGATTTATGTGAACCCCGAGGGCCCGGAAGGCAAGCCGGATTTTATGGCAGCAGCGAAAGATATTCGCGAGACCTTCGCGCGGATGGCGATGAACGACGAAGAAACCGTCGCTTTGATCGCGGGCGGTCACACGTTCGGGAAAACCCACGGAGCGGGAGCCGGCACCCAGCTGGGTAAAGAGCCGGAAGGTTCTCCGATTGAGGAGCAGGGGCTGGGGTGGTCGAGTGCCTACGCCACTGGCATCGCGGGTGACGCAATTACCAGCGGCCTGGAAGTGACGTGGAGCAGGACGCCGACGAAATGGAGCAACGATTTCTTCGAAAACTTGTTCAAGTACGAATGGGAACTGACGAAGAGCCCGGGCGGCGCACATCAGTGGAAGCCAAAAGGCAATGCGGGCGCGGGTAGCATTCCGGATGCCCATAATCCTTCAAAGCATCACGCTCCGGCGATGTTGACCACCGATCTCTCTCTGCGGTTTGATCCTGTGTACGAAAAAATCTCGCGGCGCTTCTACGAGAATCCAGCGTTGTTGGCCGATGCGTTCGCGCGGGCGTGGTTCAAGCTGACGCATCGCGACATGGGACCGCGGGCGCGCTACCTGGGTCCGGAAGTTCCGAAGGAAGAGCTGCTGTGGCAGGACCCGGTCCCGGCGGTGAATCATGCATTGGTGGATGATAAGGATGTTGCCTCGCTGAAGGCGAAAATAGTGGCGTCCGGGCTCACAGTATCGCAGCTGGTCTCGACTGCTTGGGCGTCGGCATCCACTTACCGTGGGTCGGACAAGCGTGGTGGAGCGAACGGGGCGCGCATACGCCTGGCGCCGCAGAAAGATTGGAAGGTCAATCAGCCCGAACAGCTGCAGAAGGTGCTGAAGGCACTGGAAAAAATTCAGACGGACTTCAACGGCTCGCAGTCTGGCGGCAAGAAAATCTCGCTTGCCGACTTGATCGTGCTGGCGGGTTGCGCTGGCGTGGAACAGGCTGCGAAAAATGCCGGCGTCAGCGTGATCGTTCCGTTCGCGCCGGGGCGCATGGATGCTTCGCAGGATCAGACCGACGTGCAATCTTTCGCGGTGCTGGACCCGGTGGCGGACGGATTCCGCTCTTACTTCAACCGGAGCGCGGAGGCGCCGGCGGAAGTGGAACTACTGGATAAAGCACAACTGCTGACGCTGACCGCGCCGGAGCTCACCGTGCTTATTGGCGGAATGCGCGTGCTCAATACGAATTTCGGGCAGACGAAGTTTGGGGTCTTCACCAAGAAGCCGGAGGCGTTGACCAACGACTTCTTCATCAACTTGCTCGATATGCGCACAGCGTGGAAAGCGACCTCGGATGCGAATGATAAATTTGAAGGACGCGATCGCAAAACCGGCGAAGTCCGTTGGACCGCGACCCGAGCCGATCTAATCTTCGGCTCGAACGCGCAACTTCGCGCGCTATCCGAAGTGTACGGAAGCTCGGACGCGCATGCGAAGTTCGTGCAGGACTTCGTTGCAGCCTGGAGCAAAGTGATGAACCTCGATCGCTTTGACCTGGCCGGCGCATCCCGCCGCGCGGCGTGACGGCGATGAATCGGTTGACGGGTGCGAACTAGTTTCCGGTGCGCGCGTGGCAAGGGGTGCGCCACACGCCGGGCAACACGACTGTACTAGGGTGCGAAAAAGCTTGCCATCGCTGGGCAAGCGGAGTAAACAGACAGCTCCTATGTCCAGCGACGCTTCGATTCCTACGCGGGATCTGAACCTCCACACTTATGCTTGGGAACTTTCGACAGTGGTGCGTTGCACTGGGCGGCTGACTGCTGAAACCTCGGCTGATTTGAAGACGGAAGTGAAAGCGCTGCTGCCGAATAAACGGCCGTTGATTCTGGATCTGAGCGAACTCGCTTACATGGATAGTTCGGGTCTGGGCACGCTGGTGGGACTTTACATATCGGCGAAGGGTGCGAAGTGCGAAATGCAGCTGCTGAATTTGAGCCCGCGGATCCGGGAACTGCTCAGCATTACGAATGTTCTCTCCGTTTTTGAAAGCTGCGGGCGCACCGGAATGCGTTTGCCGTGAGCGGGTTGTGATTGCGCTAGCCTTCGCATTCACATGGCACGATTCGGCTGCTCGAGACGTGAATCACTGCCAGATGAAGCCGTGGCGAACGCCGTTCGCGTCAGCATAAAACCCCACGACGGCTCCGTTCGCGTTGATGCCGCGGGGATTGGTGCCCAAGTCCGTGGTTGAGAGGGGAAGTTGCGCCGCGTTTGGGTCATCGAAACTGACGAAGGTTCCGTCTGGCTGACGCAGGTATCCGTGGCGCACCAGATTCGCGTCCCGATACGTCCCCACCACCGCGCCGTTGTCGTTGATTGACTCCGCTATCGAGGTGTGTGCACCAGACTGCGGAGGATCGAAGATCGTGTAGGTTCCATCCGTAGCGAGCACCAGACTGTGACTCGTAGCGACAACTCCATTCACAGTACCCACGGAGATTCCGCCTGCGATTGTGCCGCTCGTATTCACGCCTCTGAGCTCGGTCCCCTGTTCAGCCGCGGTGCCGGCTCCCGGCGTGTCCAGAATCGTGATGCTGCCGCTTGGGTCGCGCAAGAAGCCGTGATAGACGCCGTTATTGTCAATGTAAGTTCCGGTCACGGCGCCGCTCGTGTTGATTTGATTCGGAATCACGATCTCAATCTGGGTGCCGCTGCCAGTCGGGTCGAAGGTGGTGAATGTCCCGTTGGGCGCGCGGAGATAACCGTGGGCGCCGTTTTCATCCAGGAACCCTCCAGCGACCGTGCCGCTATCGTTGATGGAATGTGCACCGGAGGTGCTGTTCGGGGGATCGAACGTCGTGATGGTACCGCCCGGATTGCGCACGAAACTGTGTTCGGCGTTTTGAGAATCGAAGTAGTACCCGGAAGTGTCACCCGCCGCATCGATCGCATTAATTACTGTGCCCGAGTTTCCGTTCACCGAGGGGTCAACCGTCGTTATCACACCTTCGGAGTTGCGAATAAATCCGTGGTAGTAGCCGCTCGGATCGATGTAATAACCCGCCACCTCGCCCGTGAGGTTGACTGCTAATGGAAACGTTCCTTGCTCGCTGCTCGATCCGGCTGCGGCAGCATCGATCGTCGTAAAAGTTCGCGGGGGAGGTTCACCGCCGCCCGGAATGCCGGATGAGCCTCCTCCTCCACATCCGAGCTGGACACCGAGAAGCAGCACAAGTGGCATCGCGGCCAATACCGTCGTTTTCCGATGCTTTGGACGACGGAAATAATCCGGCTGCCTGACGACTTGGCCCACGGCTTCCCCCCTGGCCCTGAAGATTCCCTGGGAAAGAAAAGCGACGTGGATTATACACAAGATTACTAGAATTGTAATGTACCGCTAGGCAGAGAATTGGCCGGCGCGAGAGCTATACATGGGGGATTTGGGAGACGTTCCAGCCGCCGCCTAGGGCTTTGACTAGGAGGACGCTGGCGGCCAGGCGGCGAGTGAGAATGCTGACGGCGGTGACCTCGTCGGACAGCGCGGCACTTTGCGCAGTGGTGACTTCGAGATAGTTGGTGACGCCGCCGCGGTAGCGAGTGACTGAGAGCGAGAGGGAGTGCTGCGCTGCAGCGACGGCTTCGGCTTCCTGATTGGCTTCGTTTTCGAGAATGCGCAGTGCCGCGAGATTGTCTTCCACTTCCTCGAAGGCGACCAGCACCGTCTGGCGATAATTATCCACGGATTGGTTCCACGCGGCTTTGGCTTGATCGGATGCGCCGCGACGCGCGCCGCCCTCGAAGAGAGTTTCGGCGGCTTGACCACCGAGCATCCAGAAACCGCTGGGCCCCTGCAGCAACGTAGTGAACACGGCGCTTTCGAAGCCGCCGGAGCCGCCGAGAGTGATCTGCGGATAATATGCGGCGCGGGCGACGCCGATCTGTGCGTTTTGTTCTTGCACGCGCCTTTCCGCAGCGGAAATATCGGGGCGGCGCTCGAGCAGGTCTGACGGCAGGCCGGAAGGAATTACCGGCGGCGGCGCTGTGAGCGGAATTTGCGGCAGGCTGAACTGCGATGCAGGCTTACCGATCAGCACCGCGATGGCGTGTTCAAAGGAGGCGCGCTGGACGCCGATGTCCGTCGCTTCGGCGCGGGTGGTGTCTAGAATTGTTTGGGCTTGGGCGACGTCCACGGCAGAGGCCAGGCCACCGTGAAAACGGTTTTGGGTGAGATCGAGCGCTTTTTCGTAGGACTGTACGGTGGAATTGATAAGCTGCTCCTCCGCGTCGAGACCACGCAGCAGGAAATAATCGCTGGCTAGTTCGGCGTGAAGGCTCAGGCTGACGTTCGCGAGATCGGCGCCGGTGGCTTGCGCTTCGGAGCGGCTGGCTTCGACGCTGCGACGAACGCGGCCCCATAGATCGGGCTCCCAGGTAACGTCGACGGGGATAGTGAAAGTGTTGTAATCCTTGGATTCCGTAGCGGCGTTGTAGAGCGGCTGATTGGGTGCGAGATGCGTGCGCGAGACCGAGGGAGTGGTGCCAACGGTCGGAAAAAAGCTTGAGCGGGTAATTTTTAGCGCGGCGCGCGCCTGGGCGAATTGTTCCTGCTCGGCTTTCAGGGTTTGGTTGGAGACGTTAATCTGCTCTTCGAGTTCGTTTAGCCGCGGATCCTGATAGATTTCCCACCATTTGCCTTTGGCGATCGCGTCGCTGGGTTGCGCTTGCTTCCAGTTCGGGGGAGTTTCCTTGAAATCGGCGGGGACTTCGGCCGTGGGATGAACATAATTCGGGCCGACGGTGCAGCCCGCGAAAAATGCGATCGCTGCGGCACACAATGCCGCCAGGCGGAAAATGCGCGGCGTGTTGGGGCGTACGTCAGCGAGATTGAGGTTGGGGCGATGCACTGCCGGAGCCTCCTTGCTGATTGGTTGGCGTGATCTGCACTTGTTCGCCGTCAACTAGCGAATCGGGCGGACTGACGATCACCCGGTCCGCGTCGGTGAGGCCGGAGACGACTTCGACGGTGGCGCCGAAATCGCGGCCCAATACAATGGGGATGAGTTTGGCGCGATTGTCATTTCCGACGGTGGCGACTTGCAAACCTTGCGCGCGGAAAATGAGCGTGTTCACCGGAAGAATGTAAGACGGGATATCGGTGGGTATCTTCAGATGAACTTCGGTGAAGGCGCCGGGAAGCAGCTCTGCGCTGGAATTATCAACGTCCACTTCCACCAGAAGAGTGCGCGAAGTCAGGTCAATGGCGTTGGCGGTGCGTACTAATTTTCCCTGGAATTTCCGGCCCGGAAACTGCGCGAGCGTTAAGTCCGCGAGGATGCCGGGCTTGGCCGCCACGGAATATTGCTGCGGGACGTTAATGTAAACACGCAGTGTGCGAATCGCAGCAACGTGAAACAATTCCCTGCCGACGCCACCCGACGAACCGGCGTCAATCAATTGGCCCACGTCGGTATTGCGCGCAGTAATCACACCATCGAAAGGCGCATAGATCTTCTCGAAAGATTGCAGGTCTTCGAGCCGGTTCACATTGGACTGCGCCGAAGCCACGGTGGCCTTCTTCGCGGCGTAGTCCCCCGCGGCATTGTCCACATCTTGAACGGCGACGGAATCGGTATTCTTCAAGCCTTCAAATCTGTTGAAGGTGATTTGGGACAAATTTAAGTTGGCTTGTGCAGTGTTCAGGTCTGCGCGCGCTTGCAGAAGTTGCTGATCCACTTCGGGCGTTTCGATTTCGGCGAGCAGCTGGCCCTTTTTTACGTGGGCGCCGATGTCGAAGTTCCAGACTTTCAGATAGCCATTGGTGCGGGCGTAGATGGGCGCGTCAATAAATGCTTGGATGTTGCCGGGCAGGATAATTTCCTGAGCGGGGGAACCGCGCTTGGGTTGTATCACGCCGACTTGGGGGACGGCCAAGGTGTCCGTTTCTTTCTTCAGCTCGTTCTTCGCGCGCACGCGCGGAACTACTCCGGCGACGACAATCGCGATTATCACGAGCGCCGCGATGATGGCTATCAATACTCCGTGTCCGGATCTTTCCGCGCCGCTGTGGTGCGAATTCGGCTGCGGCGATTTATATTCAGCTGGCTCTGTCATTGCGTCCTCTTGAACTTTCGCGTTGCGTTGTTGCGAGCATGGGCGTTCGTCTAGTCCGCCGGCGATTCATACTGCGCGGCGGAGGCTGCGTTTTTCTCGCGCGCGCCGTGCACGATGCTGAATGTGACGGGCACGAAAAACAGGGTTGCGACCGTCGCGAACAGCAAGCCGCCAATCACGGCGCGGCCCAACGGCGCGTTCTGTTCGCCGCCTTCGCCCAAACCCAGAGACATCGGCAACATTCCGATGATCATCGCGAGAGCAGTCATGAGCACGGGGCGGAAGCGCGTGAAGCCGGATTCGGAAGCTGCTTCCGCGGCGGTCTTCCCTTCTCCGAGCCGCTCTTTCGAAAAGCTGACCACAAGAATGCTATTGGCGGTGGCCACGCCCATGCACATGATCGCGCCGGTCAATGCCGGAACGCTGACGGTGGTGCGGGTGATAAAAAGAAACCAGACGATTCCGGCGAGCGCGGCGGGCAGCGCCATGAGAATAATAAAGGGATCGAGCCAGGATTGAAAATTCACGACGATTAATAGATAGACCAGCACGATGGAAAAGGCCAGGCCCCAGAGTAAACCGGAGAAAGACGATGCCATGGTGAGGATTTGGCCGCGAACGATGATTTGCGCGCCGCGCGGCAAATCTTTTTTGCTGTTTTCTATGATCGGTTGAATCTCGCGTGAAAGGCCGCCGAGGTCGCGGCCCTGCACCGCGCCGAAAATGTCGATCACCGGCATGATGTTGTAGTGCGAGACCACGCCCATCTCCGCGCCGCGGCTGAAGGAAGCCACGCTGGCCATAATTTGGGATTGCGGGGTGCCGGGGCCGGTGACCGGAATATTCTCCAGATCCTGCAAGGTGTCCGCGCGGTATTGTGGCGTTTGCGCAGCGATGCTGTAGCTCACACCGGTGCGCTGGTCGAGCCAGTAGTTGGGCGTCGTCTGAAAACTGCCGCTGAGTGAAATCAGCACGTTGTTGGCGACGTCGCGCGTGGAGTAGCCGATCTGCTGCGCTTTGGTGCGGTCCACTTCGATGTGCAGTTTGGGCTGGTCGAAGGCCTGCTGAATGCGCAGGTCCACCGTGCCGGGCACGAATTTCAGACGGTTCAGCAAGTTGTCTGCGAACACGCGATTGGCCGCAAGATCGCGCCCGAGGATTTGGATATCAATGGGAGCGGGCAGGCCGAAATTGAGAATCTGGCTGACGATATCCGCCGGCAAGAAATAAAAAGTGACGCCGGGGAAATCCTTGGCCAGTTCAACGCGCAGGTCGTGGGCATATTCCTCCGTCGGATGATGATCCTTGGAAAGCTCGGCGAGAATATCGGCGTCGCCGGTGCCGATCGGCGCGGAATTGCTGTAGGAGAGATTGATGCTGCTATAGGGCAGGCCGATGTTGTCAATCAGGCTGACTAATTCGGACTTGGGTATTTGTTTACGGATGACAGCTTCCACCCGGTCGCAGAGAGCGGCGGTTTCTTCGATGCGCGTGCCGGTGGGAGCACGCATGTGCAGTTTGAATTCGCCGCTATCCACTGCCGGAAAAAAATCCTGACCGAGCAGCGGCAGCAACGCAAAGGAAAGCACGCAGAAAGCCAAGAAACAGATGGCGAAAATCACGCGGTGATGGATGCAACGTTCGAGCAAGCGATGGTAGCGATCGCGCAGGCCGTCGAAGTGAACTTCGAAGGATTGTTGCATGCGCACAAATGGATTAGAGGATGCCTTGGTCGGCGCGTTGGGATCTTCTTCGGTGCGGGCCTCGAGCAAATATTTGGCCATGGTGGGAACGAGGGTACGGGAGAGCAAGTAGGAAGCCAGCATGGCGAAACAAACCGCTTCCGCTAGCGGAACGAACAGATAGCGTGCGACGCCGGAAAGAAAAAACATGGGGACGAAGACGATGCAGATGGCGAGAGTGGAAACCAGGGCGGGCACGGCGATTTGCGAAGCGCCGTCGAGAATGGCTTGCACGATTTCCTTGCCTTGATCAATGTTGCGATTGATGTTTTCGATTTCGACGGTGGCGTCGTCCACCAGAATACCGACGGCCAAGGCAAGGCCGCCGAGCGTCATGATGTTGATCGTTTCGCCGAGCGCGCTTAGCACGATCAGGGACGTGAGGATTGAAAGCGGAATTGAGACGGCGATGATCAGCGTGCTGCGCCAACTTCCCAGGAAGACCAAGATCATGAAGCCGGTAAGGCAAGCGGCGATGATCGCTTCGCGAACTACACCGACGATGGAGGCCTTCACGAAGATGGACTGATCGGAAAGCGGAGTGATGACCAGATTGGGGGGCAAGGACGCTTTGATCGTAGGGAGCAGCGATTTGACGCTGGAGATGATGTCCAGAGTGGAAGCGTCGCCGGATTTCAGAATGGTCATCAGGGCAGAGCGCTGGCCGTTGACGCGGACGATATTAGTTTGCGGCGGAAAACCGTCGCGGACATTGGCGACGTCGTGAATATAGATGGTAGTAGCGCCGACGGTCTTGACGGGCAGATCGTTTAATTCCGCAACGGTTTGCGGCGCACCGTTCATATCCACTTCGTATTCGAAGGTGCCGATTTTGGCGGTTCCGGCAGGAAGAATCAGGTTCTGGAGGTTGATGGCGGTGACGATGTCGTTGGGCGAAAGACCCTTTGATTGCAGTGCCGTCGTATTGAGGTCCACCTGAATCTGGCGCTGCTTGCCGCCGTAGGGATATGGAATTGCGGCACCGGGTACGCTGACCAGGCCCGTGCGGACGAAGTTCAGTCCGATGTCGCCGAGCTGCTGCTCCGAGAGACCTTCTCCGGCAAGCGAGAGCTGCAGGATGGGAACGCTGGAGGCGTTGTACTGGATGATCAAGGGAGGGGTGGTTCCAGGAGGTAACTGCCGCAGCAGGGTCTGCGAAACTGCGGTCACCTGGGCCACGGCGTTGCCAATATCCACGCCCGAGTGAAAAAAGATTTTGACGACGGCGATTCCATTCAGGGACTGCGATTCGACGTGTTCGATGTTGTTGACGGTGGTGGTGAGCACGCGCTCGTACTGAAAGACGATGCGATTGGACATTTCCTCGGGCGAGAGTCCAGTGTAGTTCCAGAGAACGCTGACGACTGGAATATCAATATTCGGGAAAATGTCCGTGGGAGTGCGCAGAATTGCGACGGGGCCCAAAATCAACAGGAGGATGGACGTTACAACGAACGTGTAAGGCCGGCGTAACGCAAGGCGAACAATCCACATCGATCAATGACTCCCGAAATGACCAACAAGTACGGCACCTCCGTAATTCGGAGATTTACGAATCCGCGTGTCGGAGGTTTAGTATCGCACGCTCGAACCCACAGCTGACGCCGAGGGCTACGGCATACAGTAAGAGATTCCCGGCGAAGCGAAAGAGATTCAAAGCGAATTGACGGACGCAGATTGGACGTGTGCGTTAGTGATCTGGTTACGGTCGTGGAAGGAATTGATTTCACGGGTGTTGCGGCGCGGCGGCCGAATTTCCGGGCGGGAATTTTGACAGGGGAAATCGTCCGCGTACCTGGCTGCACCGCGGACCCACATTTGATAGGTCGGTCGGGCGCGCGGTGGTCGGGTGCCGTGCGCGGGACGAAAGAAGTCAAAAGCGGGCGGAACTTTCTGTAGCCCGAGGTGTTCTTACTAGCATCTAAAAGGGTGGCTGTGCGCGTGCTTGTATGTGCGGCGAGGAGGACTCGGCTCCAGAGTGGGAGCGAGTAAAACCAATGCCAGCAATTGTGATTGTTCTGCTATTCCTTGTGCTTTTCTTATTGGCCTTTTTAATTGTGCTGATTGGACCGTTTTTGGGGTTGGGGTTTGCGGTGTGGAAGCATGGTAAGGGTGAAGTGGCGCTCGGAGCGCCGGCAAGCGCTCGCGAAGAATCTCCCGAATCGGACCGTTAGGCGCGCCAACATTCCCACTTTTTTCACTTCGGCACCTGCGCGCCGGCGAAAATATGGCGCTAAAATCGCCTCCGCTCCCTAAGGTACCTCCAGAACGCTAGTACCATTTACGGGAAACTTTCTTCTCACGATTGCTCAGGGTCCCTCCTGGATTGAAAATCCGCGCATCGCGTTTTTTGGATTGTCCTTTATTTACATGAACTTCTAGACCATTGATTGCTGTGGCTCGCAGTCAATCCCAGGTTAGGTTGGCAGCGGGATTGCGTACTACGACTGCGGGGAAGACCATCGGTAATGGGGATTGCCGAAGTTCAAAGGGGAAATGGGGAAGGGCTGGACGATCGCGGCGAAATTCGCCGTAAAAATTGACCGCCGTCGCTTGGGAGCGTTGGCGGTCCTGATTCTGGAAAGCGTACTGGTATCGGTTTTACTGTCGTCGTACAACTACGGCTACTCACCTCGTAATTCTACCGCCGGAAATGTCTCCGCAACGGCCGCAGCTGGCGCAGGTGCTAGCGAGAGCGATTGGTTCGCGCCGGCTCCCGTTTTGGAAAAAACGGATCGCGTGTTTTATCAGTACTCGGTGATTCCGGGCGGCGTAAGGAATGCAGCCGAGTTGCGGAACGCCGTCGCGCACGATGACACAGTAGCGCAGCATTACGCAGAGTTTAATCTGGGCGAAGCGCGCGTGATGCAGTTGCGCGAAGCTCGCGCCGTATTCGTTTCCTATCGAATCGGCAGCCGGATTTTCTGGACGAAGAATCGGCTGAGCCTGCCGGCGGGAGAAACGGTGGTAACGGATGGCGCGCACATGGCGAGGACGCGCTGCGGCAACCGGCTGTCTGACGTTCCAATCGGTCCGGTGCTAGCTAGTGAGCCTTCGCCGGAAGCGATGGAAGTTCCTGCGGATGGAGCGCTATTGGCGGCTCCGGAATATTGGAGCGAATTGCCGCTGGCTGTGCCACCCACGACCGCGATAGTTGTGCCGCCGCAGGCTCCTGGATCGATTTATATCCCGATCATCCCGCCACTTTTCCCTATAGGCGGCACGCCATCTTCTCCGGGAATTCCGTCTGGGCCACAATCTTCGCCGCCGCCTCCACCACCTCCACCACCGCTCAGTACGCCGGAACCTTCCGGATATCTGATGCTCGCCGCGGGTTGCGCGAGCGTTTGGCTACTGCGCAGAAAAGCGCGCACGTAAATTGCTGTAATCTCCTGTTCACAAACTCCGCGAATTCTTTTCACAATTCCAATTCTTGACAAAGCATTGGTGGCGGGATATGGAACGTCCACAAACTCAGGCCAAATCCCAAACTTAAGCTGCCGCAAGGGGGCTGTATGAGTTGGACGCAAGTTTACGATCCTGCCGGGATCTGGTGGGTCTCGACACTAATTGCAGCGCTCCCGATCCTAGTTCTCTTTACCCTGCTAGCCGGCCTGAAAGTTAAACCGCACTGGTGCGCGATCGCCGCTGCTTTTACGGCGGTGCTGCTCGCAACCCTGGTTTTCAAAATGCCGGCGCTGCTGGCGGCATCGGCGTTCGCCTACGGCGTGGCGTACGGAATTCTAAAAATTGCATGGATCGTGCTGGCGGCGGTTTATCTGTACGATATTTCGGTGGAGACCGGGCAGTTCGAGATCATGAAAGAATCCATCGCGGGAATTACGCCGGACCGGCGGCTGCAAGTTTTGCTGGTGGCATTTTGTTTTGGCGCGTTCATCGAAGGCGCGGCCGGTTTTGGAGCGCCGGTGGCGATCGCAGGCGCGTTCATGATTGGGCTGGGATTCCGGCCGTTCCATGCGGCCGCGCTGAATTTGATTGCGAACACTGCGCCAGTGGCATGGGGCGCGATCGGAACTCCGGTGCACGCGCTTGCGGCGGTTTCGGGTTTGCCGGAATCGGATTTGAGCGCGATGATCGGGCGCATCTTGCCGTTTACGGCGGTGATCGTGCCGTTCTGGCTGGTGCGCACGATGGTGAGCTGGTCGGAAACTTTTGAAGTGCTGCCGGCGATTCTGGTGGTGGGAATTTCTTTCGCGGGCACGCAGTATTTGTGGTCGAACTATCGTGACAGCAATCTGGTGGACATTATGGCGGCGGTGGTGGCCATTGTCTGCACGGTGATTTTTCTGCGTTTTTGGAAGCCAAAGAAAATCTGGCGGTTCGATTACGATCGTGAAAGCGCCAAGCCCGCGGCCGTGGAAGGAAAAATTGCGGACGACATGGGCGGCGAATGGAACGCCAAGGAATACGATGGCTACGTGGCGCCGCGAAAATATCCTCTTGGGACGGTACTGAAAGCGTGGATGCCGTTCGCGGTTCTTTCCTTATTTGTGCTGGCGTGGGGGCTGCCTTCAGTGAAATTGGCGATCAACAAAGCCACCACGCCCGCGTTTGTAGTGGTGCAAGCGGACGGCAAGGTGCGCCCCGGCGCGCCGGGATGGAATTGGCCCTATCTTCACAATGCCATCACCCGCGCGGCACCAGTGGTGAGCAAGCCCACACCCGAAGCGGCGCGCTACGATTTCAATTGGCTATCGGCAACGGGCAGCGGGTGCTTTTTGGCCGCGATTGTTTCCGGTTTGCTGCTGGGCGTGAGTCCGCTGCGGTTGATGAAAATATTTTGGCGGACGCTGGTGCGCATGCGATTGGCGATGATCGCGATTTCGTTCATGCTGGGGCTAGGCTATGTAACGCGCTATTCGGGGTTGGACGCGGTGCTGGGCCTGGCGTTCACGCGCACCGGATGGCTCTATCCATTTTTCGGAACGTTTCTGGGTTGGCTGGGCGTGGCTTTGACTGGGAGCGATACGTCTTCGAACGCACTGTTCGGAAGCTTGCAACGGATCACTTCGCAGCAGTTGGGAATTGATCCGATTTTGATGTGCGCGGCGAATAGCGCGGGCGGCGTGATGGGGAAAATGGTGGACGCGCAGTCCATCACCATCGCCACGTCAGCGACGGAGCAAGTGGGGAATGAGGGAATAATTTTTCGTTTTGTGTTTTGGCATTCGATTGCGCTGGGCTCGATCGTGGGCGTGATTGTGATGCTCTACGCGTATGTGTTTCCGCACTTCGTGCCGCACGGATTGACGTTTGTGAAGTAATTTCCCGCGCGCGATTTAATTCAAATCAGGCGAGCGCCGGCTACTTTTTCGCGAGCGGCTTCCCGTTCAGCCGTATTCCCTCTTGCGCGACCGCCAAAATACGGATCGTAGAGGTCAGGCCGCGGAGCGCGAATTGGCCGGCTAGCGCTTTCCCGATCTGCGCGACATTTTTCGTGGCCAGCGCAATTACAGTGGGCCCGGCACCGCTGAGAGCGACGCCCAGAAGACCGGGCATGCGCGGAATCGCGAGAACTTCTGCCAGGCCGGGGATTAGCGCCTGGCGATAGGATTGGTGCAGGCGATCCTGCATGGCTTCCCATAGCAGGTCGTCGCGCCGGTCGTCGAGCGCGGCGAGAAATAGGGCTGAACGCTGGAGATTGTAGACGGCGCCGGCGTGTTCGATTGTTTGTGGCAAGGCGGCGCGGGAAGCGGCTGTCTGCAGCGTCATTTTCGGCGTGACGGCGACTATTTTTATTTGCTTCGGCCATTTTTTGCGCAGCGCGACGACGTTTCCGCCGCCGCTGACAAACGAAACGACCAGGCCGCCCATCAGCGCGGCGCCCAGGTTGTCGGTGTGCTGTTCCATTTCCGCGGCGAGGCGGAGTGCTTTTTCTTCTGTCAGCTTTTTGCCGCAGACTGCAAAGCCCAGGGCGATGCCGGCTACGATTGCGGCGGCGCTACTGCCCAAACCTCCCGCGATTGGAATTTGGTTCTGTACGGCGAGATGAACGGGAGGTAAACGCTCGCCGTGGCGTTCAGCCGCGTGTTGCATAGCGCGCAGGATGAGATTTTCTTCCGGCGCGCTTGGAAGAGTCGCGCTGCCGTGGATGCCGCGAGTTCGCGCCTCGCTGTGCGCTGATGGGCCGGACTGCACCGTGGCTCGGACGGTGAGAAATAAGCTGAGCGCCAGGCCAAAGCAATCGAAGCCCGCGCCCAAATTGGCGCTGGATGCGGGCACTCGCACTTTGTGGGAGCGGGGTTTGGACCGTTTCATGGACGCTTGGGCTGTGTCCCGAGAAATTTGAAACTGCTGTTCTTTATCGTTGCTCGACTTCCCTGCTCTAGCGGCGGCTCTCCAGACTTTTGAGAATTGCTTCCTTGTTGGCGGCAACTTTTTCCGGTGCATTGCGAAATGCGCCGGCGATCTGCACGGTATTTGCTGTTCGTTCCGCGGTGACGGATTCAAACGAAAGAGTGCCGCGATGATAGTGGCTCACGTAGTCTGGATCTTTCAGGACGTGCCCCGTCAGGACCGCGATCACTGATTCGCCGGCGTGAATTTTATTTGAGGCGGTAAGCTTGCGGATTCCTGCCACTGTCGTAGCGGAGGCCGGCTCGCAGCCGACGCCGTCGCGGCCGATGATGGCTTTGGCATCGGCAATTTCCTGTTCGTTGACGGTGATGATGCTGCCGTGCGTGCGCAAGACGGCGCGCAGAGCCTTCTTCCAGGAAACGGGAGCGCCTATTTTTATAGCGGTGGCGAGCGTGCGCGGGTGCACAACCGGCGAAATTTCGTCCGGAACCGTTGCGTCCTCCGCGGATTCCGATGCCGGCAGAGCGGTGAACAAATGCGCGAGCGGCGCCGAACCTTCTGCTTGAATGATACTGATCTTCGGCAGACGATCAATTAATCCGAGGCGCAGCATTTCGTCAAGCCCTTTTCCGAGCGCAGAACTATTGCCCATGTTTCCGCCGGGAACGACGACATGGTCCGGCACGCGCCAGCCGCATTGCTCGAGGAGCTCGAACGCTACGGTCTTTTGCCCTTCGATGCGAAATGGATTGATGGAATTCGCGATGTAGATCGAGGGCACATCGGCCAGCTCTGAAATCAGGCGCATGCAGTCGTCGAAATTTCCGGCGATTTCGCAGATGACGGCGCCGTAATCCATGCTCTGCGCGAGCTTCGCGGGGCTGATCTGGCCCTGCGGCAGCAAAATGGCGCATTGCAGCTCGGCGCGCGCAGCATAGGCGGCGAGGCTTGCAGCCGTGTTGCCGGTGCTGGCGCAGACGACGGTGCGCGCGCCTAGCAATTTCGCCTGAGTGACGGCCGTGGTCATGCCAGTGTCTTTGAAAGACGCGGTGGGATTGCAGCCTTGCTGTTTCAGGCGCAGCGCGCTAAGGCCGGCATATTTCGCGGAGCGCGGGGCGTCATACAGCGGCGTGTTGCCTTCGAAAAGTGTAACTACCGGCGCGTCGTTATCGAAGGGCAGCAATTCACGGAAACGCCAGACGCCGCTGCGGTCGCGGGGATCGTGCGAAGCTACGCGCGCTTGCCAGCGTTCGCGGAGATCGGGGACAGATTTCGGCAGCTCGAGCGGGATTTCAATTTCCAGCGGGCCTCCGCAACGCGAGCAGACGTAAGTCTGTTCATGGATGCCGAATTGCGCGGCGCAAGCTGGCCCAATGCAACGTTGCACGGCGGCGGTGCCGGCTTTCTGCGCGGTTTTTGCGATCGCGTCACTCATTGGGCGGCGGATGACGATTCGTGTGAATTGCGAGTATCGAGCGCAAATTCCTGGTGCACGGCCAGCAGCGCTCTCTTCATATCCTGGCTGGCCACCACGAATGAAATGTTGGTTTCCGAAGAGCCCTGAGCAATCGCGATTATATTTATATTTTCGCGGCCCAGCACGCTGAAGGTGCGTCCGGCCATGCCGACGGTGCCGCGCATATTTTCTCCCACGACGGCGACGATGGCGATGTTGGGATCGAGCGTGATGTGCTCGACTTTTTGATGCATCAAGTCTTGCGCGAATTGTTGGCGCAGGGCGTCCACGGTGCGTTTGGCGTCGGAAGAAAAAACGATGAAGCAGATATCGTTTTGCGAAGAGGACTGGGAGATAAGCAGAACGTTCGCCCGCACACTGGCGGTGGTGGAAAATGTACGGCCGACGACGTCGGGAAGACCGACAATTCCCGGGCCTCCGACGGCGATGAGCGAAACGTCGCGGATGGCGGTGAGCGCTTTCACGCCGGCGCTGGAGGCCTGGCCCTGCGGCGTGATTTTTGTCCCGGGATGCTCCGGCTGGAAAGTGTTGCGAATCCACACCGGGATGCCGGATTCCGTGACAGCTCGCAGCGTCTTGGGATGCAGGACTTTTGCGCCGAAATGCGCGAGCTCAGCGGCTTCGCGATAGGAAATTTCCGGAATGGTACGCGCGCTGGGAACGAGGCGCGGATCGGCGGTGAGAACACCACTCACATCGGTCCAGATGATCACTTCGTCCGCGGCTAGCGCGCCGCCCAGAATTGTGGCGGAATAATCCGAGCCGCCGCGGCCGAGCGTCGTCAACACTCCTTCCCTGGTCGCGCCGACAAATCCGGTGACCACCGGGACAATTCCTTGTCGCAGCAGCGGGCGGAGTCGCGCTTCGCAACGTTCGCGCGTGGGCGGCATGAGCGGTTCGGCGGCGCCGTGATAGGAATCGGTGACGATCAATTCTGTGGCCTCGATGGCTTCGCTGCGCACACCTCGTTCGCTGAGGGCGCCGGCAACCAGAGGCGCGGAAAGGCGTTCGCCGAGGCTGGAGACACAATCGAGCGTGCGCGCGGTGAGTTCGTGGATGAGCGCGGTGCCTTCGCAGAGGCGCTGCGCTTCACGGAGAAGTTCCTCGATGCCAGGGGCGATCGCCTTCCTGCTTTTTGGGTTCTGGATCAGAGTTTGCAGCGCTTCGAAGTGCTGTTGGCGCAAAACCCCCAGCAGTTCGGTGGCGCGGTCGCGATCACCGGTTTCGGAACACGTGGCAGCTTCGATCAGACGATTGGTGACGCCGCTCATGGCCGAGACCACGACCACGAGGGGGCCAATGCGCGAGGCTTTGGTGACAATTTCGGCGACGCGCGCGATGCAGGACGCGTCGCCTACGGATGTGCCGCCGAATTTCATGACCTGCAGATGTGGCTTCATTAGAGATAGACCTGTGGCGCGGGGAATCGTTGTGGCCTGCAGCAAATGTGGCTTTGGAATGGCCGCGCCTAAAAAAACTATACACTACGGCGGCGGATTCACAGAGGACGGCGCAGCGGGGGTGTTTCGCAAGCGAAAAGGCTCGGGCAGAAGTGAAATTGTTGTCGGGGATTCGCGACAACCACAGTAACGGCTGTGTCGCACCTACGGCGCTGGTGTAGAGACTTATGTCAGAACCGAACATGACTTGCAAGACCGTCAGGGGCGAATGTTTGAAGGTCGGGGAGCGAGCCGCCCTGAAAATTTCGAGGCGGCTCGCGAGAAAGGGCCAGACCGAGTGCTTACGGGCGGGCGGCCAAGGCTGGAATTAGCACTTTGGATTGCGGGGTGCCGAGGCCGGTAACGTAATCGTATCCGGTGAGCGCATCGCACATTGTTCCGCAGGAACCATTGGTGCCGGTCGTGACTGCATGAAAGTTTGTGCCCAGGCTCGATTTGCCGACGGCGTACACGGAAGTGCCGGTGGCGCTCAAGTTTGCTTTGCGCGCGGCAACCCGCTCCGAATTGGTGATGGCGATCAGCGCGGCCCACTGCGGCGTCGCGGCGCTGGTGCCGCCGACTTGGAACCAACCGCCATAGCCGCCGACTCCGATGGAATCGTAAATCGCGTAGCCGGTGCCGGGATTCGCGTTGTAGGAAACGTCTGGGACGCCGCGCGTGCCGTGGATGTCGTTGGCGATAGGAAACTGCGACTGCGGCACTGGTTCGTATTCATACTTGCTGAGGCCGCCGCCGCTGTCGCTCCAGGCTGATTCGCTGCTGTAATTTCCGGAGTTGTCGAGCGTCAGCGAAGTGCCTCCGACGGCGATGACGTCCGGCGATGCCGCTGGATAGTTGACGCCGGCACCGCTATCGCCGGAGGCTGCGAGGAAAGTGACGCCGGTGGAAACGAAGTGATTGTCCAGATTGCGTTCGGAGGAAAGTTCGGCGGAAGTCCAGCTCATGGAAACGACTGAGGCGCCGTTGCGCACGGCGAAATCAACGCCGGAAAGCAGATCGCTCAGGTTATTCGATGGAGCTTCGACCAGCAGGATCTTGGCCTGCGGCGCGATGGCATGCGCCCATTCGACATCGAGCGAAATTTCGACGGCCCAGTTGGCGTTGGCGGCGGGCTTGCGTCCGCTGGAGTAGAGCTGGCGGAAGCAACCGTTGGCGGTAGTGCAGGCGGGCAGGTTGAACTGCTTGCTGAAGACGGCGAGGTCGTTGGCGGCGTTCGCGTCGTCGTAGGCGTCCACTAGCGCGATGGTCTGGCCGGCACCTTGATTGGTGACGAGGTCAAAACCGTAGGCGTGGCGAATCTGCGACGGCGTGAAAGCTGTGGTTGGGGGGGCGCTTAGGCTCGCGCCCGCGGCCTGGTGGATGAAGTAATGCGGGCCCATAAAGGCGATCGGGCTCTGGCCGTCTTCGCCCATATGTACTCGTAAAGAAAGGGTTTGTTGTGCGGCGGCTGCTTGGCTGGCAGCTAGAATGAGACCGGCCAGGATCAGGCCACGGATGATGTTGCGGAATTCCCCAGATTGCATCTAAGCCCCCGTTTGGCGCGTCCCCCGGTTGCGGGACCGAGTCGCGTGTACACGCTTCCAACTCAAACAGGATACCGTCCGGGTCCGAGTGGTGGCGATAGGCCGGGACTCTCAATCGGCTGGTACGAAGGTCAGGAGGGGAGAGTTGTACCGAATTGGAACAGCGTGTTGGATCGATAGCTTGCAAATCGCTGATGATTAAGGATTTACACTAAGAGAGTTGAGCCTGATGACATGGACTATATCGCGATCGGCGCGAGTCCGTTATTCGAGAGGCAAACCCACGTAGTTTTCGGCTAGGGACTGCGAGGCGGCGCGCGAGCTGGTGACGTAATCCAGCTCAGCGAGCTGGCGGCGGTGATCGAAGGCATTCTCGTGGTCGAAGCGATGCAGCATGGAGGTCATCCACCAGGAAAAGCGCTGGACCTTCCAGACGCGGCGCAGGCAGGTCTGCGAGTAAGCGTCGAGGAGGTCGCGCCGGCCGTTGGAATAGAATTCGGCGAGGGCGAGGGCGAGGATGCGCACGTCGGCGACAGCCAGGTTCAGGCCTTTGGCTCCGGTGGGCGGGACGATGTGGGCGGCGTCGCCTGCGAGGAAAAGCTTGCCGAATTGCATCGGTTCGATGACGAAGCTGCGCATGCCCGTGATGCCTTTTTGCAGCACCGGGCCCTCCTGCAACTTCCAATTTTCCTCGCCCGCGAGCCTCACTTGCAGCTCCTGCCAGATTTTCACGTCCGGCCAGTTCAGGAGGTCTTCGTCGGGGCGGCACTGGAGGTAAAGGCGTCCGATGCGCGGCGAGCGCATGCTGAGCAGGGCGAAACCGCGATCGTGGTAGGCGTAGATGAGTTCTTCTGAGGACGGCGGGGCTTCGACGAGAATTCCCAGCCAGGCGAACGGATACACACGATCGAATGCGGAGAGCACGCCTTCGGGTACCGACGGGCGGCAGATGCCATGATAGCCATCGCAGCCGGCGATGAAGTCGCAGACCAGTTCGCGCGGCTCGCCGTCTTTGCGAAACCGGATGGCGGGTTTGGATGAAGCTTTTGCGTCGTCGAAATTGTGGATGCTGGTGTCTGCGACGTCGAAGTGAACTTGGCCGCCAGCGGCTAAGCGCGCGTCGGTGAGATCTTTCACCACTTCGTGTTGGGCGTAGATGGTGACGGCTTTGCCGCCGGTGAGGTCCGCGAAATCAATGCGATGCGTGCGGCGGCCGAAACGCAGATTTACTCCGTAATGCACCAGGCCTTCGCGCTGCAGGCGTTCCCCAACGCCGGTTTCTTTCAGCAGGTCAACCGTGCCTTGTTCGAGGACACCGGCGCGAACACGCTCTTGCACGTATTGGCGGCTGCGATTTTCCAGAACGACGGATTCGATGCCATGAAGATGCAGCAGATGCGAAAGGACTAAGCCTGCGGGCCCGGCGCCGATGATGCCAACTTGAGTGCGCATGAGGTGTGACCTCGAGCTGGTGCGTAGCAAAGATAGCAGAAGCAGCGCGCGGCGCGGAACGATATCCTGACGAAATGGAGAGGCAAATAGTTGGAGGGTCGCGGAAGTGGGTGTTACCATGCGGCGTTGCGTTCGGGCGATTTTTGCGCGGCCGGAGATTCCGCGCGCGGCTGTGATTGGCTTTTTGGGGGCGTGGGGCGATGTTCGTAAGCCAGAAACATTTGCTGGTGGAATGGGGGCACTGCGATCCCGCGGGGATTGTGTTTTATCCTCAGTATCTGGCGTGGTTTGACGATTGCACAACCGCGCTTTTTACGAATGCGGGAATGCCCACACGCGCCCTGTTCCGGGCGCACGCGATTGTGGGGGTGCCACTGGTGGATGTTCGTGTGCGGTTTCTGGTGCCTTCGACATTTGGCGACGAATTGCTGGCGGAATCTACCGCGACGGAATTCCGCCGTAGCAGTTTTGTGATCCGGCATCAATTTTTCAAAGCAGGCGCGCTGGCGGTGGAAGGATTTGAAACGCGGGTGTGGGCTGCAACGGATCCGGCGAACCCGGAGCGGATGAAATCGCGACCGCTGCCGGCGGAAGTGATCGAGCGGCTCTCGAAGCCTCGTGGCGCGGCCGAGGAAGGCTGAGCGAAGCGTGAACGTGTATTTGATGCCGCGATCGCAGAATCTGTGCTTCAGCGGCTAAAGAGATAGTGCGACGACGGAAAACTCATTCCCTCAGCAGCTAAAGCCGCCCAGATTTTGCTGAGGTTGCGGCACGGCGGAAGCCGTGCGCTGACGAAAACCAGTAGATCTCAAAAAACGCTCCAAAACCACGAATTACCTGCCATCGCGAACCGTTGCGCGAATCGCTACGTGAATTGCATCGGCTTGGGCTTTGCCGGATCGCTGTAATCGTAGAAGCCGCGGCCAGCTTTGCGGCCATTCCAGCCCATCAGGACCATGCGCTTCAGCAGTGGCGGCGGTGCGAAGCGCTGTTCTTTGAATTCATCGAACATGATATTCGCGATGTAATACGTAGTGTCATGGCCGACGAAATCGAGAAGCGTGAGCGGACCCATGGGATGGCCGCAGCCGAGCTTCATGGAATTGTCAATGTCCTCGATGGAGCCGACGCCCTCTTCGAGCGCGCGGACGGCATCTAGCAGATACGGCACGAGCAGCCGATTGACGATGAAGCCGGTGCGATCGGTGGTGCGCACGGGGGTCTTGCCGAAACGCGCGGCAAGGGCGACGGCTGCTTCATCTACTTTGGGATCGGTGGCGATGGTGCGAATTATTTCCACCAATTTCATTACTGGAACGGGATTGAAAAAATGCATGCCCAGGAAACGGTCGGGCCGCTGCGTGAACATCGCCATTTCTGTGATGGAAAGTGATGAAGTGTTGCTGGCAAAAATAGTGTGCTTCGGGCAAATCTTATCAAGCGCGGTCCAGAGCTCGCGCTTCGCGGGAAGTTGCTCGATGATCGCCTCGATCACCAAGTCTGATTCTTTCAGGTCTTCGAGGTTAGTGGTGCCGCGGAGGCGCGCGCGAACCTGATCGCGATCAGCGGCGGGGAGCGTGCCTTTATCCACCAGGCGCTGCAGATTTTTCTCGATGGATTGCAAACCTTTATCAACGAGCTGCTGGGAGACTTCGCGGACCGTGACCTGGCAGCCCGATTGGGCTGCTACTTGCGCGATTCCTGAACCCATTAGGCCGCAGCCTACTACTGCAACTTTTTCGATCGGCATTAATGATTCCTCCTGAAATTGGCGTCGTTGTGTGGAGTGGACGCGTTGCTGGATCTTTTCTACTGCTGAATTGGGTGCTGGGGCGTGAATTACATCAGCGCCCGGCGTCAACCTCAGCAAAAACTTCCTGAGCGATGTGAAATGCCGCGTTTGCCGCCGGAACGCCGCAATAGATTGCGCTCTGGAGCAGCACTTCCTGAATTTCCTCGCGCGTGACTTTGTTGTTCAGTGCGGCGCGCACGTGCATGCGGAACTCGTCGCCACGATTGAGGGCGATCATCATCGAAAGAGTTAGCAGGCTGCGCGTGTGGCGCGAAAGACCGGGGCGCGACCAAATTTCGCCCCAGGCGTAGCGGGTGATCAAATCCTGGAACGGCTCGTTGAACGAATCTTTGGATGCTTCGGCTTTGTCCACATGTTTTTCGCCCAGCACCGCGCGGCGCACTTTCATTCCTGTGGCATGACGCTCACGCTCGTCCATTATCTCGCCTCCTGGTGCTCGAGAAATTTCAGCAGCGCCGTTGTGAAAGGCTCGAACGCTTCGATATTCGACAGATGGGCGGCGTTTAGTTCCAGATATTGCGCGCCAGGGACTCTTTCCGCAATGAATCGGCCATCCGCCGGAGTGGTAGCTACGTCGCGCGTGCCGGAAATTACCAGTGTGGGCAAGTTGACGCGAGAAACTGCTTCGCGCAGATCCTCGTCGCGGATCGCGGCGCAAGTTGCGGCATAGCCTTCGGGCGGTGAGTGCAAAAGCATTTGGCGCGCGAGCTCGACCTGCGCGGGCGCTCGCTTGGCGAAATCCTCGGTGAACCATCGGGAGGCTACGCCATCCGCGATTGGCGCCAGGCCGCCGTCTCTGATGGCGGCTATGCGCGTGTTCCAGCCGTCTATGGTGCCGATGCGCGCCGCGGTGTTGCAGAGGGTCAGGCTCTTGAAGCGTTTTGACGCATTGATGCCCAACCACTGGCCAATCAGTCCACCGACGGAAAGCCCGCAATAATGCGCAACCGGAATTTGCAGCGCGTCGAGCAGGCCGACTACGTCGCTGCCCAGTGTTTCGGTGGTGTACGGCCCTGGAGTGACATCGGACATGCCGTGCCCGCGGGAATCGTAGCGCAGTGCGCGAAACTTTTGCGCGAGTGTGGGAATTTGCGCGTCCCACATCGCGAGATTCGTGCCCAGCGAATTGGAAAACACAACTACCGGAGCGTTGGCTGCGCCGTCCAAGCGGTAGTGAAAGCGCGCGCCGTTTACGTGGGTATAAGTCATATCGAAAGTTTTTATTAACAACGAGTTATCGTCGCTTTTTTTCGTCAGCCAATACTTGCTGAATCATGGATGCAGCCGAGCCGGTGTAATTCTTGGGATCGAGCAAACCGTCAAGGTCCGCGGCCGAAAGATGCGCGCGCACTTCCTGGTCTTCAAGCAACAGATCGCGAAGTGGCCGACCAGACTCGAGGGCACGGTGCGCGGCATGTTCCACCAGTTGATGCGCCGTCGAGCGACCGATGCTCTTGGCCAGCGCGATCGCGACAGCCTCGCTGAGAATGAGGCCATGCGTCGCGCTGAGATTGTGCGTCATGTGTTCGTCGTACACTTCCAGGCCGTCGACTACGTGGGACATGTGCGCAAGCGCTCCAGCTGCGAGCAAGAAAATCTCCGGCAGAGTATCCCATTCAGCGTGCCAGCCGCCGAGGCCGCGTTCATGTTCCTGCACCATCGCTGTGAGCATGGTGGCGACGAGCGCGGGAACGCGAATCGCGGCAGCGAGGACGACCGCGGAGCCGACAGGATTGCGTTTGTGCGGCAGCGTCGAAGAGCCGCCGCGGCCAAATTCAGCCGGCTCGAGAACTTCGCCGATTTCGGTTTGCGCGAGCAACGCAATATCGCGCGCAATTTTTCCCAGCGTGCCGACCAACAGGCCAAGAGCGGTCGCAACTTCCGCAAAACGGTCGCGATGCGCGTGCCAGGAAATTCTGGGCAGCTTCAATTTTAGATCATCGGCTAAAGCCGCAGCCACTGCCGGGCCTTTATCGCCGAGCGGGGCGAGCGTACCTACTGCGCCGCCGAATTGCAGCGTTAGGACTTCATTTCGTGCGTGCGCGATGCGCGTCTGATGGCGATGAATCGCGTCGAGCCATCCGGCGACTTTCAGGCCCAGAGTTACGGGGCTTGCTTGCTGCAGCCAGGTGCGACCGGCGAGCAGTGTCGCTTGATGCTGTTCTGTGATTCGAGCGAGCGTGCTGGAGAATTGCGACAGCTCGCGCAGCATCAAGTCGAGAGCGTCGCGCAATTGCAGGACCAAGCCGGTATCAATCGCGTCCTGGCTGGTGGCGCCCCAGTGGACGAAACCTGCGGCTTTGGGATCGGATTTCGCGACGGCTGCCGTGAACGCTTTTAGCAGTGGAATCGCGAGATTTCCGGCGAGGGCAGCTTCGCGCGCCAGCGGTTCCAGCACAAACTGATCCGCGCGGCATTGCGCGACGATGGGCTCTACCGTGGATGCCGGCACGACACCCGCGTGCGCTAGTGCGCGTGCCAGCGCAGCCTCGAAATCGAGCATGCCTTGCAGCCTGCGGCGATCCGAGAAAATCTCGCGCATCGCATCCGTCGTGAACAAGGGATCGAGCAGGCGGGCTGTTTGTTTTTCGCTCAAGTGGTCCAAATCCTGGCTTAGCGCCGCATCGCGAATATGCACGGCGCACTAATTCCAGAGCAATATATCACTTTAGCGGCGGCAGCTTTATGCGACGGAAGCTTCAAGCGCCGCCCTGTTTACGTTGCAGCGGGATGGCCGAATCGCGCGACCTCGTTGACCGCGCGGTACGCCTGATCAATGGCGGCGTTGGTGTACGCAAAAGCTTCCGCGTCGGAATTAGCGATCGAGATGCGACCGAACGGCTGCCGTCCGATGACGCAGGGCTGCTGATCCTCCGGCCAATCGGGATCGTACAAGGAATTGTATTCGTAGGCGTAGCCGTGCGGCCAGCGATTTACGGTGATGGCCTGAATGTCCGCGGCTGGATCGAATCCGCCGGGGGCGAGCATCGCGCCAAGCTGCTCGCGAATATTGCGCTCGAATGTTGCGAAGCTGGTGGTGAGCAGTTCGCGGCGCCCGGCCTTTTGCTGTTCGCGCGCGGGAAGGCCCGCTTTGCACGGGACTCGTTCGAGGTGCAGGACGCAAGGCTCGGCTGGATTTGAAGTGTATTTGTAATCGCCCATGCTGACGGGAAAATCCAGCGTGACCGTTTCAAAGTAACTTCCAGGGCAGCGCACCCCGCTCACTCCTAATTTTTTGAACGATTGCCAATTGCGGATCAGCACGTTGGTGTAAACCAGCGGAATTTTCACGCCGTAGGCGAGAGCGTCCTTCTGCTTGTCTGGCAGACCCGGACACAAATAGGGGATCACCATGTTCCAGCCGGCCAGGATGCAAGCGGCGCCACGCACGCTGCGCGCATGGCCGTCTTTTACGTAGGTGATCTCGACTTCCTTCGCGGTGTTCGCTTCGCCGACATTGCGCGCGAGAATTACTGTGCTGTTCAGGCGCAGGCGCACAGGAGAAGCCGGATCATCCAGCGTGGCGTAATCGAGCTTGGCCGTGACGATGTCTTCCATAGTGTGGCCAGGCGCGGACGCGGGAATCAGCGAGCGCACTAGCAACCGCGCGATGGAAGCGTTGCCGTCGGGAAAATGAAAAATGTAGGGCTCGTCTCCCTCGTCCTGTTTGGTGATTTCGACGCCCAGGCCCGGGCCTGGCTTGCCGGAAAGATCCATGCCCGCAAATCCGGGATACTCGAGACCGGCGAGATCGCCAGCCGGAACCGCGTCAATACCGACGCCGTAGAGACCGTAGGTTTCGGTTTGCAGGAACGGAATCGCGTCGGGACTGACCTTGACGTACTTGAGCAGATAGTCTTTGTAACTGGTTTTTGCGAGGAGAACTTTCTTGTCCCACGAGGACATGCCTGGCAGGTAGTCGACTTTTTCGGTCTGCAGGCGCACGAGATCCTGCTGAACTTGCGGTGACAGCGGCGTGCTGGCGAGAAACGCGGGCCACGTCGGCTGGCCGGTGCCGGCGACCATCTTGTCTGCGCCGAATGTCTTCTTGTCGAAAAACGTGGCGCGCTGCAGCCCATGCGATTTCTCGAAATTGCGGTCGTAATATTTATAGAAGCGCTGGACCTCGATGCCCAGCTCGGCGAATAGCTGCTTGGCTTGCTTGCTGTAAATTTTCGGGCCGGCGATGGATTGCGTACCGCCGTAACCGAGGATCATCCGCTCGCTGGTGTGAAATTCGTTGCGCCGCGCGTGGCCGCCGAAATCATCGTGATTTTCGAGGATTAGAATTTTGGCTTTCGGTCGAGCCATTTGACGGAAGAAATACGCCGCGGAGAGGCCGCTGATGCCGCCGCCCACCACGATTAGATCGTAGGTTTCAGAGTCGGGCGCCGGATTGTTCCAGGTATTTCCGTCACGCAACGCATGGCCGACCTCCATAACGGCGTCGGTAGTCCCGCGCATTCCCGTGAGGGTGGGCGGATAGTAGGTGGAGGATTTATCTGGGGACAGGGGAGACTGCGGAAGGC
This sequence comes from uncultured Acidobacteriota bacterium, assembly GCA_963710845.1. Classification (GTDB taxonomy): domain Bacteria; phylum Acidobacteriota; class Terriglobia; order Acidiferrales; family UBA7541; genus Palsa-295. Next base: position 270,299 of record CAVQBU010000006.1, read on the forward strand.
CGAACCGTTCGAACCATTTCGTTTCTGGAAGCAATAAGCAGCCGCCTACTGCGACGCCGAAGCCATTGAGGAAATCGCGTCTGGTGATGTTGCTGCCCATGCCGATTTTTCGATCGCGTTTTGCACTGCTCACTGCTCCCCCGAGGATTTGACCACCGGCGAAACGAGCGGATTGGGCTCTAACCGGCTTTAGATTTATAGGGAAAGAGCATACCGCAGCAGGAAGCGCGGCGCAGGCTTAAACTTTCACGGGTGGCGGTGGTGCGGCCGAGACTGTCGGTGTGTGCTTGTACGCGAGCGGTCTAGTAGGTTAGTGAGGGCGGATGCTAACGCGCAGAGTGGAAGTGCCAATGCGGAACTCGGTCGAATCGTCTATCTGGGTTGCCAGCACGCGCTTATCGGCCACGTAGGTGCCATTGGTTGAGCGCAGGTCGCGGAGGTAAACTGTGTCGTTCTTTACTTCTACGGCGCAGTGCAACCGCGAAATCATGGGGTCGTCAATTTCAAAATCGGCGCCGCCACGCAGGCGTCCAATTGTTACCAGCGGCATGGTCATACCGCGTTCCAGACCTTCGGAAGAGCCGGCAACCACCGAGATGGCGATTGATTTCCCTTGCGGCAGATCAAGCGTCGCTACCCTGTCACTGGCCGATTGCTCGAGCCGGGTCGCGACGAAAGGCCGATCTTGCGGCGCCACGGGATCGGTGACGATCGTCGAGGACTTGACGTCGGGAGGGAGCAGGTCCACGACTGAGCTTTGCGCACACATCCAGCAACGGATTTGGGCCATTTTGCGGCCTTTTACCCGCCGGTCGTCGAGTTCCACCTGAGCGGAGCAGTGTAGACATCGAACGCGCATGAGTAACTTTAGCATTGGGGATGTATGTGCACGCGATGGTACGAAGGGACCATTTTTGGCGCAATTCCATTGCGGGAGCGAGGGAACGCAGCGCCCGAGCACAACTGTTATGATTGGTAGTATGTTGCACACTAAAACTGGCGCATCCATCGCAGAAATGCGGCGCATATTGTATTAAGTACTTTATTATCTGGATGTAATGACAGATTCGGCCGCAAGACATGGCTCCGTTGCTTTGAAAGAGGTTCGATCGAAACGGTTGACTTTGCCCCAGCGGCATGTATTATACTGCATGTTGTGCTTGTGCATATTTTATGACCCCAGAAATGCAATCCGGCGCAGTTTTGCCTTCTCCACCTACGCATCCGAATGACGAGGATTTTCTGCGCGCGCTGGGTGTCAGGGTTCGCGAACTGCGCAGCCGCCGAGGTATGACGCGCAAAATGATGGCGCACGAATCGGACGTCTCCGAGCGCCATCTGGCGCAGCTGGAGCTGGGCGATGGAAATGTTTCGATCGTGCTGCTACGGCGAATTGCAACGGCTCTGAATGTCTCGCTCGCCGACTTGTTTACGGCCGAAGGCGCTGCTTCGGACGCGAAGCACTCGATAATCGATCTGCTCGAACGTTTGCCCGCCCAACAATTGAAAATGGTTGCGGCGCGCCTGACGAAGGAATTTGGTGCGACTCCCAAGGATCGGCACTCGCGGATCGCGTTGATTGGTCTGCGCGGTGCGGGGAAATCCACCCTGGGCCTGAAGCTGGCGCAAGCTCTGAAGGCGCCGTTCATTGAACTGGACCGCGAGATCGCAAAAGAAGCGGGGATGGATTTGTCGGAGATTTTTTCACTGTACGGACAGAGCGGATACCGCCGAATTGAACAGCGGGTGCTGGAGCGCATCCTGGGCGAGTACCCGCGCGCGGTGCTGTCCGTCGGCGGAGGCGTGGTCTCCGAGAAAGAAACTTACGATCGGCTGCTCGGGAGTTGTTTCACGGTGTGGGTGAAAGCGAAGCCGGAAGATTACATGGCGCGGGTGATGGCGCAGGGCGATTTTCGCGCGATGGCTGAAAACGACGAGGCCATGGAAGATCTACGCCACATCTTGGAAGCGCGCGAACCGTTTTACCGCAAAGCGGATCTGCATCTGGAAACTTCCGGTGACTCCGCGGAGCAGAGTTTCCTGAAATTGAGAAAGGCACTGCAAACTGAAATCGGCTAGGAGACGCGCGTGGACGTAGCAGCGACGCAAGATTCGCAAAACAAGGTTGCGCCGGTGGATTATCAGATCGAGCCGGCAAAATACAAGCATTGGCGCGTGGCCTGTGACGGGCCCGTCGCGACGCTGACGATGGACGTGAACGAGGATGGCGGCTTGCGTCCGGGGTACAAGCTGAAACTGAATTCCTACGATCTGGGTGTGGATATTGAGCTACACGACGTGCTGCAGAGAATCCGCTTCGAGCATCCGGAAATTCGCTGCGTGATGATCACCAGCGCGAAAAGCCGGGTGTTCTGTTCAGGCGCTAACATTTATATGTTGGGACTCTCTTCGCACGCGTGGAAAGTGAACTTCTGCAAATTCACGAATGAAACGCGCAATGGGATTGAAGATTCCAGTGCACATTCGGGGCTGAAATTTCTGGCTGCGCTGAATGGAACGACGGCTGGTGGCGGATACGAGCTGGCTCTGGCTTGCGACGAAATTATTCTGGTGGACGACCGTTCTTCCGCGGTCAGTTTGCCGGAAGTTCCGCTGCTCGGAGTGCTTCCCGGCACGGGCGGCTTGACGCGCGTGACAGACAAGCGCCGCGTACGTCGCGACCACGCTGATATTTTCTGCACCACAGCAGATGGGGTGAAGGGCCAGCGTGCGAAAGATTGGCGGCTGGTGGACGATGTGGTGAAAACGCAGCAATTTGCGGAGCACGTGAAGCGGCGTGCGCTCGAGCTGGCTGGGCAGAGCGATCGGCCCGCAAATGCGCAGGGCGTGGCGCTTACGCCATTGCAACGAAGGATTGACGACGCCGGCAGGCACTACGAATTTGTGGACGCGCAGGTGAATCGCGAGACGCGAACGGTGACTTTGACTGTGCGGGCGCCGGAATCCGCGGCCGCGCTTACGCTGGAGAGCGCGCTCGGAGCTGGCGCTTGCTGGTGGCCGCTGCAAATGGCGCGCGAATTGGACGACGCAATTCTCGGATTGCGCACCAGCGAGGCGGAACTTGGTTTGTGGATTCTGAAGACCACCGGAAATCCCGATGCCGTTGCGGCGTTCGATGATTTCATTCTGAAGAATCAAGGCAATTGGTTTGTGCGCGAAGTTTTGGGGATGATGCGGCGCACATTCGCGCGGCTGGATGTATCCTCTCGCTCGCTGTATGCGCTGGTCGAGCCCGATTCCTGTTTTGCCGGAACTTTGCTGGAGCTGGCGCTCGCCGCGGATCGCGTTTACATGCTGGACACGCGGGAAGGCGAGGCGCGAGCAGCGATGACGCTTTCGGAAATGAATTTCGGGCCGCTGCCAATGGTGAATCATCTCTCGAGGGTGGCGGCGCGCTTTTACCAGGACGCGAAGCAAATCGAAACGCTGCGCGGACACGTTGGCCGCGTGTTGCCGGTGAAGGACGCGGTGGAGTTGGGTCTGGTGACCGCTGCGCCTGATGATCTGGACTGGCAAGACGAAGTGCGACAGGCGATCGAATCGCGGATCGCGCTCTCGCCGGATGCGCTGACGGGTATGGAGGCGAATCTGCGTTTTGGCTTGCCGGAGACGACCGAGACGCGGATTTTTGGCCGGCTATCAGCTTGGCAGAATTGGATCTTCATTCGTCCGAACGCCGTGGGCGAAAGCGGCGCGCTGAAGATTTACGGCACGGGCGCACCGGTGAAATTTAATCGGGAGCGAGTCTGAAACTCCATCGCCGGTGCGAGTTTTGGTCATTTTATATTTTTAGGAGTTTGCCATGATTGATTACACGGAAAAAATCCCGAATAACGTGGATTTGGGCAGGGATCGCGTGCTGCAGCGCGCATTGGAACACTGGCAGCCGGCTTACATGAACTGGTGGTACGACATGGGTCCCAGCGAAAGCCACGCGCTGGAAGTGTATTTGCGCACGGCGACGAGCGTGGAGCCGGACGGCTGGGCGCAGTTCGGATATGTGCGCATGCCGGAATATCGCTGGGGAATTTTTCTGCAACCACGCGATGCCGAACGGCAGGTAAATTTCGGCGTGCACAAGGGACAGCCCGCGTGGCAAGAGGTTCCCGGCGAATACCGTTCGACGTTGCGGCGCGTGATCGTGACGCAAGGCGACACGGAGCCGGCGTCCGTGGAACAACAGCGGCTGCTGGGGATGTGCTGCCCATCGTTATACGATCTGCGAAATATTTTTCAGGTGAATGTGGAAGAGGGGCGCCACCTTTGGGCCATGGTCTATCTGCTGCACCGCTATTTTGGCCGGGACGGCCGCGAAGAAGCGGAAGCGCTGCTGGAGCGGCGTTCGGGTGATGCGGATAATCCGCGCATTCTGGGCGCGTTCAACGAGCCGACGCCGGATTGGCTGGCATTTTATATGTTTACATTTTTCACCGACCGCGACGGAAAATTCCAGCTGTGTGCGCTGGCTGAATCCGGCTTCGATCCGCTGGCGCGCACTTGCCGGTTCATGCTCACTGAAGAAGCGCATCACATGTTCGTCGGCGAGGCGGGCATCAGCCGCATTTTGCAGCGCACTTGCGAAGTGATGCAGGAACACAAAGTGGAAAACGCCAGCGACGTGCGCGCGCTGGGCGTGATTGACCTGCAAACGATGCAGAAATATTTGAATTTCCATTTCAGCGTAACGATTGATCTTTTCGGCTCGGATGCATCCTCGAATGCGGCCAGCTATTACACGACCGGGCTGAAAGGACGCTACGAGGAAACGAAAATTGAGGACGACCACGAATTGCAGAACGCGCAGTATCCGGTGCTAGAAGTTTCCGGCAACAAGATCATCACGCGGCATGTTTCCGCATTGACTGCGCTGAACGAGCGCTTGCGTGACGACTACATCGCGGAGATTCAAGGCGGCGTGGATCGCTGGAACAAAATCATGGAGCAGGCTGGGATTTCGTTCCGGCTGACTTTGCCTCACAAGGGATTCCATCGCGCGATCGGGAATTTCGCCGGGCACTTCATCAGCCCGGATGGCGAAGTGTTGAGCAAAGAAACCTGGGAAAATAATCGCGACAAGTGGATGCCCAGCGCGGAAGATCAGAAATTCGTGCAATCGCTGATGACCGGACGCGTGATCGAGCCCGGGAAATTCGCGAATTGGATTGCGCCGCCGATCCGCGGCATCAACCGGCAGCCGTTGAATTTCGAATACGTACGCTTCAACTGACCCGCTGCAAGTGCATTTTCGCGCCGTTCGTTCATCTCGCCGGCGTCTTGCGAGCGTCTCGCGGGAGCCTTGCAGGCATGTCACGACACGGCACCGCGCCGCGACTTCGCCGAACGCCCGCCGCGTTTTCAATGTACTCTTTCCGTGCATGAAAAACTGAGGACCGCAAACGACCCATGGCCAAACTGAAGTATCTGCTCTCGCTGCCCACGGACGACAACGATTATCAGCAGGAACAAGCGACAGCCGCCAAGGAAACTGCGACGCGCCTGGGGTTGGACCTGCAAGTGGTGCATGCGGATAACGACGCGATCAAACAGAGCGATCAAATCTTGAAAGCGATTCAATCGCCTGCGGGCACGCGTCCCGATGCGATACTTTTCGAGCCGTTGGGCGCGACGGCGTTGCCGCAGGTGGCGCGAGCCGCATCCGGAGCAGGAATCGGATGGGTCGTGCTGAATCGCAACGCGGAATACATACCCGAACTGCGCCGAGCCGGACGCGCGCCCGCTTTTGCGGTGAGCTCCGATCACCTGGAGATCGGCCGGATCCAGGGCCTGCAATTTGCGGCGCTGCTGCCGCAGGGAGGGTCGGTTCTGTACATTCAAGGGCCTTCGGAAAATTCTGCGGCGAAAGAACGCACTATGGGCATGCAGCAGACGAAGCCTGCGAACATAAAAATTAATATGTTGAAGGGCCAGTGGACGGAGGAGAGCGCTTACAAAGCGGTCAGTTCGTGGATGCGTCTGTCCACATCCGGGAAGCAATTTGTAGATTTGGTGGGCGCGCAAGACGATTCGATGGCGATTGGCGCGCGCAAAGCGATGCAGGAAAGCTCCGATGAGGGGTTGCGCGAAAAGTGGCTGGGTGTTCCGTTCACAGGTTGCGACGGATTGATTGCGACCGGGCAGCAATATGTGCGTAACGGGTTGCTCGCGGCAACCGTGGTGGTGCCTCCGAATACGAAGCTGGCGCTGGAAATGCTAGTGGCGGCGATGCAGCAGGGCAAGAAACCGCCGGAATTGGCGCTGACGGCTCCGACATCGTTTCCATCCGTGGAAGAATTGAAGCGCGCTTCGAAAGACAAGAAGCCACGAAATTCGTAAAAGCGACTCCTACCGAGCCGAACACTTCTGTGGCAAATAATTGACGCGAAAAGCAGATCCCTCTCTGCGTCCCGCACCCGTCCCGCAGTCGCAGGACGGGAAAGAAAAAGCGCGGGACTGCGTTCGGGATGACCGCCGATTTGCTTGTTCGCTAAATTATGTGACGAATTCCAGAGACAAACTCAAAATGGTGGGGCTGGTCGGAATTGAACCGACGACCTACGCGTTAGGAGTGCGTCGCTCTATCCAACTGAGCTACAGCCCCACAGGCGCATTTTAACACGGCGGATGCTCTTACTAAATCGTCAGGCATTTTGGTTGTGCGCTGCTTGAACTTCGCGCTCGATAGCTTCGCCCATCTCTTTGGTTGTGGATTTTCCGCCGATGTCGGGCGTGCGCACTTTCGAAGTTGCCAGAACTTTCGCAATTCCCTGCTCGACGGCATCCGCGGCTTCCGCTTCGCCGAGGTGGCGCAACATCATCGCGCCGGACCAGATTTGCCCGATCGGGTTGGCGATGCCCTGCCCTGCGATATCGGGCGCGGAACCGTGCACAGGCTCGAACATCGATGGAAATTCGCGTTCGGGATTCAAATTCGCAGAAGGCGCGATGCCGATGGAACCCACTACTGCCGGGCCGAGATCTGAAAGAATGTCGCCGAAGAGGTTTGAGCCAGCCACTACGTCGAACCATTCAGGATGGCGGACGAAATGCGCGGTGAGAATGTCGATGTGATATTGATCGGTACGCACGTCAGGAAAATCCTGCGCGATGATATGAAAACGTTCATCCCAGAACGGCATAGTGTGGATGATGCCGTTCGATTTCGTGGCGGATGTGACGTGCGATTTCCTGGTGCGGGCCAGCTGGAAGGCATAACGCAGAATGCGATCCACGCCGCGGCGAGTGAAGATGGTTTGCTGGATCGCGAGTTCATCTTCTGTGCCTTCGTATAGCCGGCCGCCGATTTGTGAGTACTCGCCCTCATTATTTTCGCGGACGATGATCATATCGATCTGGCCCGGCTTGACATTTTTCAGCGGCGAATCCAGTCCTTCTAGCAAACGCACCGGGCGCAAATTTACGTACTGGCGAAAATGGCGGCGGATGGGAATCAGCAGGCCCCAAAGCGAAATGTGGTCGGGCACATCGGGATGACCGACAGCGCCTAGGAAAATTGCGTCGAATGGGTGCAGCTGATCGAGGCCGTCTTCGGGCATCATGCGGCCCGTGCGGCGATACGTCTCGCAGCTCCAATAGAAATTCTGCCACGTGCAATTGAAACCGAAGCGTTTGCCGGCAGCGTCGAGGACGCGAATTCCTTGTGGCACGACTTCCAGTCCAATCCCGTCACCGGGGATCACTGCGATCTTGTAATTTGTTGCTGCTGCGGCCGTCATCGTTCCTCCGAGTGCGAATCAGCAGAAATCGCGGCGTGTTCGCGCACGGCATGGACGCGGTCCATCAGCGCTTGCACGCGATGCACGTCCACCGGATTTTCCATCACACCATCTTTCTTCAAGCTGGTTCCGACGATGATGCCATCGGCGTATTGCAGCAGAGCGGCTGCGTTTTCCGCGTCGGCGCCGCTGCCGATGAGGACAGGGCGCGTCGCCAGGCGCTTTGCTTCGCGGACTTTCTCGACGTCCGGCGCGTTGCCGGTGAATTTTCCGGAAACGATCAGCGCATCAGCGCCGTAGAACTCGGTCCACATGATGTGCGTCGCCAAATCGATGCCGGGAAACGGGACTGAGTGCTTTTTGTCCACGTCGGCAAAAATATGAATGTCGCTCGCGGCGAGTTCTTTTCGTTTGCGCATCAGTTCGGCCGCGCAGCCATGATCGAATTCGCCGGTATCCCAGACGCGCGCGCCGGTGAGAATGCAGACGCGCATGAAGCGCGCTTTGGCCGCGAGAGCGATGGCCAGACAAACGACGCCACCATTGTGAATTACGTTGATGCCCACGGGAACGGGAGAAGTTTTCACGACTTCGGCTGCGGCCACGGCGTGCGCGGTCATCGCTTCGGGCTTTACGTCGTGGCCAACGTAGTACGGCAGGTCCCACATATTTTCGACCATCAGGCCGTCCACGCCGCCGTGCAGCAGCGCTTCGGCGTCGCGCAGCGCGTGGTCAATGATCGTTTGCATGCCGTAACCGTTGTAGCCGGGCGCTCCGGGAAGCGGCCAGAGATGGACCATCCCGATCACGGGTTTGGGAACGGGAAAAAGATCGGCGAGCGAATGCAATCGCTGGCGGTCCATTTCTTTTTTCCATTCGGGCAATGGAGTGTTGTCGGGTGATCGCGTCATCTTCAACTCCTTCGTCGTGGCAAGTGGCCGCGTGAGTGGCCGTGCCGCAGTCGCGCCAGAACGCGTTTGCGCGCTTCATCCCACTTTCCGAGCAATCTCTGGGTGCGGAGCAGCGCGGCTACTTCGCGCTGGCCCGGCAGATTTTGGCCGGCGCCGATAACCGTGGTTGCCAGCGCGCCGGCGGCGTTTGCGGCGATGGCGGCTTCGATCGTCGGCCAGCCGCGCAATCGCGCTTGCAGAAACGCTGCGACGAAAGCGTCTCCGGCACCGGTGGAATCCACTGTGCGCACGGAGAAAGATGGAACCAGCATCGGCTTGCCGTCTGCGCTGATAATGCAGCCGCGCCGGCCGACCTTCAGCACGACTTCGCGCGCGCCCGCTTTGCGCAGCGCGGCATAAGCTCGAAAAGGATCACGCGTGCCGGTCAGTGCGGCGGCTTCATCCAGGCTGACGAGCAGAATATCTACGCTGCGGATTATTTGCAAAATTTTCTGGGGAATTGCTGTGCTGGGTTCCATGCCGACGTCGAGTGAAACCCACCCGCCGCGCGCGTGGAACGCTCTAATCAGCTGCGCGGCGGCTTGCGCCGGGCCGCGATCGAGAAAACTATGTCCGGCGATATGCGCCGCGACTGCTCCGCTGCTGAAAGCGGCGCTGCGCTGCCGCAGTCGCAGCAACGCATTCGCGCCACGGCCTCCGAAAAATGTGCGCTCGCCGTCGGGCGTCACGTTGATGTAAAAGACTCCGGTCGTGGCGGCGCTGGTGCGCTGCAGGTGGCGCACGCCCACGTTAGATTCGCGCAGCGCTTTGAGAACGTAATCGCCGAAAGGATCCTGCCCGATGCAGCCGGCGAGCTGCGTCGCCACGCCCCAGCGTGCCAGAGCAAAAGCGCAATTGGCGCCCACTCCGCCGCAGCGAATTTCCAGTTTTTGCGCGAGGCAGTCTTCGCCGGGCCGCGGCCAGGCCCTCACCCGCCCCATGATGTCCACGTTGATGTCGCCGAGCACGACGATGCTGGGCTGGCGGATTGTTTTGCGGCGCATGGCGACGAAATCCTAGCACGCCCGGGAAAGTTCTTCGCGCGAACTTCGCTCTGCGTGGCGTTTTGTGATAAGACCAAAAGGATTCGGAGGGTTTCTTGGATAACAAGCTGTTCATTCGCGAAGATGTTGCTGCCGCGCTACAGGCCGGGCGTCCGGTGGTGGCGCTAGAATCCACGGTGATCGCGCACGGCCTGCCGCGGCCGCAAAATCTGGAGACGGCGCGGGCGATGGAAACGGCCGTGCGCGAGGAAGGCGCGGTGCCTGCAACGATTGCGATAATCGAAGGACGCCCGGTTGCTGGGCTTTCCTCCGAGCAGCTCGCAACTTTCGCGGCGACTGATGGGATCGCCAAGCTGAGTCGCGCGGACCTCGCTGCCGTAGTCGCGGCGCGGCAAAGTGGCGCCACGACGGTTGCAGCGACGATGTTGATTGCGGCGCGCGCGGGCATCCATACATTCGCCACAGGCGGGATCGGCGGCGTGCATCGCGGAGCGGAACTCAGCTTCGACATTTCCGCAGACCTGCCGGAAATTGCGCGCACTCCGGTGGCCGTCGTTTGCGCGGGCGCGAAAGCAATTCTCGACCTGCCGCGCACGCTGGAAATGCTGGAAACACTCGGCGTGCCGGTCGTGGGCTATGGCACGAACAAGTTTCCGGCTTTTTATGTGGAGGACAGCGGACTCCCCTTACAGTCGCGCGTGGACAGCCCAGCGGACGCGGCACGGCTAATGCAGACTCACTGGGAGATGGGGTTCACGTCAGGGATTGTGTTCTGCAATCCGCCGCCGTCAGGCAGCGCGCTGCGCAAGCAGGAAGTGGACGGGTGGATCGCGCAGGCTTTGCAATCGGCCGCAGCCGCCGGAATTCGCGGCAAGGCCGTCACGCCCTATCTGCTGGATTATTTAGCGAATGCAAGCCAAGGCCAAACGTTGAAAACGAATATCGCCCTGCTGGTGAACAATGCCCGAGTGGCGGCGCAAATTGCGAAGGCTTACAGCGCGCTCGATACCGATTGAAACGGATGAGGCATCCTGAGCCTCGCCGGCGCGCTCGCCTTCATCAGCCGGTCGAGAAGTAGCATCACGCATCTACCGAAGGTTTCCCAACGCTCAAGTCACAAATTCAGCTCGGTAGGAACTTGAAGAGATTCAGGTCCATCTAAGTCAACCGGCGTTGGCCGTTCATTTGAGTTTTTGGGATACTCTGCAAACACACTTTATGGCAACCTCAGATTTTATTCTCGCATCCGATTGCGGTTCGATCGAACAAGATCATTGCACGCCAAATACAGGAGGAACCATGCAAAAGGCGATTGTTGCAGTGGCAATTTCCGTGGGGCTTGCGGTGGCGCCGCTTTCGATGGCGATTGCGCAAGGCCCCGCAAGCCAAAATCAGGCGCCGCAAATCATCGAAGTATCGGCAAAGAAGTATGAGTTTACTCCCAGCCAAATTCACATCAAGCAAGGCACGCGAGTCGACTTGAAAGTGCATTCTGAGGATGAAACACACGGTATAAAGATCAGTGTTTATGCTGAAGGAACCAAGGACAAAGGAAAGCCGGGCTTGTTATTCGACCACCCCGAGGAGAACGGGAAAGTCGCCAAAGGCGTGGACCAGGTTCTAAATTTCGTTGCTGAAGAACGAGGCACGTACGACTTCAAATGCGCCAAGTTATGTGGATTCGGACACGACCGCATGAAAGGCCAATTAATCGTGGAACCGTAGCGCACTTGGTTGGTGTCCGCGGCCACGCGCGTCGGAGCGCGCATGATTGTCCCGCGACGACCTCGGGATCTGACCATGGTATGTGTTCTTGTTGCCGATAATTGCAGCGGGAGTGAAGATCCCGGAAGAAGAGAGCATCGCATTTGACGTGTGAACCGACCAGGACTGAATCGACGTCGTCGCTTGACGAGCCAACCGCCACTTCCAACTCCTAACGGCGCGTCAATCCCCATTGGGTCACACTGCTGAACTTGCTGCGTGACCGTCACGTATGAGCGGTGCCTGGGTTCCGAGTTATTCACGAACGACGGTCGTCGCATTCTGGATTTTCTCTCCGGCTACTGCGTCTAGAATACGGGATACAACCATCCCGACATCATTCAGGCCTTGACCGACGAAAGGGAAAAATTTCATTCCGCGTTGCTGTGAGATCACCGAAGCTCCGACAGCTCGCTTTGCCCCTCTGAAGAGCCCGGGGTGCTGCCGCAGAATCGAGTTCGCAGAGGCTGCCGAGATCCTCAGCCCTCGCCGCTGATTTCGGAACCAAATTTGGCGGGACGCCTTCGTGTTCGCGAAGACCGTGGAAGAATTCTTCACTGTCTTGAAATTCGTCTCTCGCGATGTGCAACCTCTACAGCAGGATAATTTTGGATTCTTTGGCCATGGCATTCACATCGGACGGACTCATTTCTCGGCCGGACTTCTTCATTCGTTCCATGGCGGCCGCAACGGAGCTCGCCTGGACCGGACTGGAAACGGAATTTATTCCCGGAGGTGCGCCCTGGCCGAATTCTCGGTGGCATCCCGACAACTCAGGCGATACAATTCCGAACCGCGCAGCGTGAGAACTTGAGTCGCGTAACCGGGCGATCGTTTCAGTTGCCGCGGCGCGACTTCCTCCCCCTGGGCCGTCCGGAGCTAGCCCTAAATCCCAAGTCTTGCCCATGCCGGTTTCGTTGAAGGACTTGTTCAGGTGACGGATCCAGCTTTCGTCCTCCACCGCCGTTATCCCGGTATCTCGATTCCCGGCCGTCTGGGCGAACAACGACGATGCGAGCGCCAACATCGACACGAGCGTCACCAGATGTAGCCATTGAGTTTTCGTAGACCCAGAGAGATTCGTCGATTGCTTAATGTGTGCTGTCCTTTCTGCCAACTCGCTACTTCTTCACCACGACTAACTCGACGTTGGTGGTGGCATCGGTCACCGTAATTGTCTGCGTGGTGGGTTTGCCGTCCGCGCTCCAGGTCTTCAGCGTGTATGTGCCCGGCGGAACGTTCTTGATCGTGAAAGTGCCGTCATAGCTGGTCAAGGCGAAGTGTGGCGTGGGAACTATTACAACGTAGCCCATCATATCGAAGTGAAAATTGCAGAGAATCGTTGCCGTGCCGACGTTTTCGAACTGGAAGGAGCTTTTTTGGCCCGGCGAGATACTTGCCAAACTATGCGCGAGAGCCTTGTCGCCGCTGATCGAAGACCAATGGACGTTGTGAACTACGTGGTCGCTATTCAGAAAATCTACCGTGGTGCCCTTCAAGATAACGATAGTCTGTGGTACGAACTTCATGTCGCGCTGATCAACTGACACGTGCTGCGCGGGCGCATCGAATTTCTTGCCCGGAATCGCGTCAATATAGACAGCAATGTTTTCCGCTGACTTCAATCCCGTCGCAGATACCTTTCCCGCTACGTCGCCTGCTTGCGCAGCACCTACCCAGAGCGTCGCGCCGAAAAGAACAGCCATAAGAACCACTCGCTTGATATTGTTCATTCAAATGCCTCCCGTTTAGAAGTTCCGCGCGCCGGTTCGACGAAGTTTTCTCAGTATTGAGAGTATTTTGGGCGTATTGCGGTGATCCACGACACGGCCCGTTGTGACACCCATCACACTAAATCAGCCTTGGACTACCCCTACGCTATGCGGTCAACTCCTGGTTAGTTCTGATATGGAATGACCCGTCAACTACGAGCAACTGTTTTCTTCGTTCTTCTTCTCACTCTTAGGAGGCAGCGCAGGTTGTGGTCGAGGTAGTTTTCGCGACGGCTGATCACTCTGATATTCGCGGGTCGAAACCGCATAATCGTGATCGGTCGGGAGCTGCCTCGGACTATAAACGCGGGTTCGGTCCGAAGACCTACCGCATAGAACTTTCGAGGATTCTCCTTTCCGTGTACCCCTCGACCACTACCCACGCTGCCTCCTTCGAGCTTCTCACCTCAGTATAAATTCACGTTATGCCACCCGCTGCAGAGACCCGTTCTGCGCTGTTTCTACTTGCATTCCGATGGCCCAGATAAAACCCAGCAACTCGCGTCCTACCGCGGTCATTACAACTCCCTTGTTCTTGCCCTTGGCGAGCAACTTTCGATACCGCTCATGTAATCGCTGTTGTGCTTTCCAATCGATCTCTTTGACCTCTTCACTAACCTTCTCTTGCCGATTACGACTGCCACCTCAACCGGTCGATGCAACACAATCCAGTGCATTGATTCGACAATGCTTCCGCGGGAGAACCATCTGTTTGGCTGTACTCGGTCAAAACCTAGCCAGGGCAGCGTTCCGCCTAGTCTGGCCCCAGCGAGCAATTTTAGCCTTTGTTTTCAATACAAGGTGGGTTCGAGCTTAGTGTTGCGTCGATCCATTGAGACCACCACGTTTACCAGGCACTAGCCGATTAGCTGGCGGTAATCCCTGTGGCTGTTGAAAAACTTGCTCATTGTTGGGGATTTCTGAGCTGGGGTTGATTTCCTGCGTGGAAACTCTCCTGAGTGCACCGAGAAACGGCAATGGAAAAACGGATTGAGATTGACGTAAACTCTCTCAAACAAATTCGCAGAAAATGTTGCGCCAGTTTACAACTGCAGGTGGATGTTGGCCTACATTCAAATTCGCGAAATTACGGGCAGCGAAGTTGTCTCGCTGACATTTCGATTGCGCTTCGAAGTGTGGAGTAACGAGACTGCGCTAACAGCTCCCGTTCGCGCGCAAGCGACCATAAGCGACGAGCACGACCAACATGCACGACACTGGGCGGCCTTCGATGGCGACGAGATGGTAGCTGCCGCACGCATGTGCATTCACAAATTGAAAGAAGAAAGCCCCGACGCGCAAGTGTTCCACGAAATGCCGCTTCCTGTCCCCGTGGGAGCGAATAACTACCTAGTGGTGAAGAGAGCGTTCCGAAGACGCGGAATAGCAAGACAGTTAGACATCTTCAGGATACACGCGGCGCGCGAGGAAAATGCCGCCTGTGTGGCTTTAACAACGCAAGACGGAAGAATTGCTCAACTGGAGCAACTTGGATTCAAGTTAACGAAGTTTAGGTGCACACTGTCATTCGCGGAAAGCATTGTGGCTAGCGGAATGGTATTGATCCTTTGATTCTGGCCTAGGCGTACCGTCAATGCCTGGTTACTCGGGCGGTCTCAATGGGTCGATGCAGCACTAGCTCGAAGTCAACTTGCACGTGTTTCAAAAGCTAGAGTCGCTCGCGAGCGTTGATTCGAACAGAACACTACCCTGTCAGGTTCTGATTGACTACGGCCGGGCGCATCGGTTCTGTGGCGGAAATACGGTCGTATCAACCGACTAGCAGTTTGTTGAAAAATCCATTTCCGCTGCAACTTTAATTCAAAAAGCTCGTCTGAAAGAAGGAAGGTCCAGGAGGCGAGTGAATGCGCGGAGACGATAACCAACAAGAAGGAATGTTCAGCTACGTTGCCCCCGAGAAGCGCGTACCAGCCGATCATCCGTTGCGGCCGATCCGCAAGATGGTCGATGAGATTCTGAAAGAGATGTCTCCGCAGTTTCAGAAGCTGTACTCCGAAGTAGGGCTCCCCTCGATTGCGCCCGAACGGCTGTTTCGCTCCCTGCTTTTACAGATCTTCTATTCGGTACGCAGCGAACGCATGCTGATCGAGCAACTGCAGTACAACCTGCTGTTCCGGTGGTTCGTGGGGATGGAGATGGACGAGACGGTGTGGAATCACGCGGTGTATAGCAAGAATCGGGAGCGCTTGCTGAATGAAGAGGTCGCCGAGGCGTTTTTCCAGCGGGTGCTGGAACGCGCCAGGCCGTTTATGTCGGATGAACATTTCACGGTGGACGGGACGCTGATTGAGGCCTGGGCCAGCCAGAAGAGTTTCCGTCCCAAGGACGGGACCGGGAAACCTGCTGGACCGGGAGGTGAGGTCGACTTCAAGGTGGAAAAGCGAAAGAACCAGACCCATGAATCGACCACGGATCCGGATGCGCGGTTATACACGAAGTCCCGAGGGAGCGAGGCGAAGCTGAGCTATATGGGACATGTATTGATGGAGAATCGCAACGGGCTCTTGCCGCAGACCTTTCTGACCGAAGCGACGGGCCGAGCAGAGCGGGATGCGGCACTGCTGATGGTGGAAGCGATTCCGCCGGGAAAGCGAGTGACGTTGGGAGGGGACAAGCACTACGACACGCGGGAATTCGTACGAGAACTGCGCGAGATGAACATCACCCCGCACGTGGCACAGAGCACGAGCAACCGCCGAAGCGCGGTGGACGAGCGAACCACACGGCATGCGGGGTATGAGGTGAGTCAGCGAAAGCGCAAACGAGTGGAGCAGTCGTTCGGGTGGATGAAGATGGTCGGGATGCTAAAGAAAGTGAAGTTACGAGGGATCGACAAGGTGGGATGGCTGTTTACCTTCACCGGGGCCGCCTACAACCTGTGCCGATTGCGAAACCTGATGGCCACAACGTGACACGTGGCTTCGACGAGCCGGCTCGGCAGATAGAAAAAACCCAAACCACTTCCTTACAACTCAGCGAAAACTCAGAAACTGAGAACGAAAAAACTTCGAAAACTAAATTCTTCAACAAGCTGCTAGATGGTGTTGCACCGACCGGTTGAGCTGGCACGCGTTACCGGACATCTCTAACAATGTCGGCCCTGTCAAACAATTTTTGAGCAGACCTCTCCAATCACTTAAAAGAGTTTTTCTTCCGCTTCCTGGGAAATCTTTCTTGTCGGCCTTGACGACTTCGGCTCGTTCGTAATCTAGCGGTCGGCTTCAGTCCGACCCATACATCTCTTCGATCGTAAACTTCAGACCATGATTAGTTATTCGAACTCCCCCTCACGAGGGAGCGGGATGCCCATTCAAGTGCGCGGCGTTCTAGTTCACGCCATGTCCGGTACCGAGCTGTCCCGCGTGCGAACCGAATTCCGGCTCCGTCTTCCCGAGCCTATCAACAAAAGCCCACTCGAGTCGAGGGGGCCGACATTGTTATGCAATCATCTTCGTACTGGGACCTACTTTACCGGTACTGCGCTTATCAGGCACAACCGTTCGATGCTGGAACTTTGCTCCCCTTGAGCGTAGAGTCGTTTTGCATATGACACCGGACGAAGCCCGTTAATTGGTGTAACGACGAACATGCGATTCGTGCGAGAGGCATCACGGGCGAAGGCTTACGGCAGGACCTTCAGCCGATAGGAATCGCCACAAATCCGGAAGCAGGTGGCTACGCCTTTGCGACTTTTTGAGATTCACGAGCAACCATGGTTCCCGCAATTTCTCCGGGATCAATTCGTTGACGGACTACAGATGATCCTGGAGGTCACGAATACCTATCAGCCGATTGCGCAACTGTTGCGAAAACGCCTGGAGGAATGCGGTTCTGAACGCGTGCTGGATTTGTGCTCAGGGGCGGGCGGACCCTGGCCATCCCTAGTGCGCCATTTCAAAATGCACGGAGGGACGCCACCCGAAGTCTTCCTAACTGACAAATATCCGAACTCAACAAAACTTCATGATTTGGAGTTACTGACCGCGAATCGCATCCATTTCCTTAGGCACTCGATCGACGCAACGCAGATCCCAGGACACCTTCAGGGATTCAGGACGCTCTTTTCCTCCTTCCACCATTTCAATCCCGACGAGGCGCGCCGCCTTCTGCAAGATACTGTTAACACGCGACAGGGTATCGGTATCTTTGAGGCGACCGCGCGTCACATGTTCACATTTCTATCCGTATTGTTTGTTCCGGTTGCTGCATGGCTATTTCTCCCGTTCCGGCGTCCCTTCCGTTGGTCGCGACTTCTGTGGACGTATTTGATTCCCGTGATTCCTTTCGTTCTGTTCTTCGACGGCTTGATATCTTGCTTGCGATCCTACTCGCTCGGGGAACTTCAAGAGATGACATGGGGACTTGCGGCCAGCGGATACCGATGGGACATCGGAGAACAGACCGGAGGATTGTTGCCTGTCCGAATTACCTACGTGATTGGCTGCCCGCCGTGTGTGCCCGTCGATTCGGCCGACTGAACCCTGTGACACAAGCGAGTTTATGGTCCGTCGTTTCCCAGCAAGCGAGATGTAGTGATGTCATAGATTGGTCTGGGCGAATATATTTGTAGAGCGGGGTTCAAACCTTGAGGGCTGTGACGGCGATGGGCCCGCCGCAGATCCCGTGGCGGAGTCGGTTGCTATTGCTGCGTAGGCATTTCTGAAGGCACCGGGCGAACTCCGATGCCGATCTGCATCGCGGTGTTTTCGGGGAAGACGACGTCGCGGCCGCGCGCGATGAAGTGGATGTACACGGAGCGGCTTGCGCCGAGCGCACCCATGGCAATGCCGAGGGGATTCGAACGCGCCGCAATTCCCACCGCGATGCCCACGAGTTTGAAACCGTTGGCACCGCCAGCTGACTTATTAAGAATGTCTACGTCGCCATCCCCGGCGGCAGAGACGGCGGCCAATCCAAGCGCGATTCCCGTTTGTAGATACCGCGATTTGGGAGATGTGGCTTGCGCCCCACCTTCAGAATCGAGCTTGAGATTATCGGTTTTCCCGGCCTGAACTCCCGCAAGGACGGCACTCACCTCCTGATCGAGGCCGCTCGGCAGAATGAGGTCGTGAAAGACGAATCGGAGCTGGCCGTTGCGGCTCATGTGGCGAGCCGGCTCGACCTGTACGACGGAACCCCTCAGGATCGCTCCCTGCGGCAGAATTAAGCGGTCGCCATCGAAGAGAGGGCGCGTGAGCATGGCTTCGACTTTGTCATCTTTCTGCGAGGTAGCTGAGCTCAGCGGCGTCACTAGGCGCGCACGCACGAAACTGCCGTCCGGCGGTGCAGAGCTGAGCGATGCCGCGAGCTGCGGAGTGAGCGGCTCGCTGCCGAAATCGAGCGGCTGCTGAAGCTCGGCCAAGTAGACCGTGCCGGCATCAATGTACTGCGGGTGCACTGGAAGCTGAGCGACCGCATATCGCTCGATCTTGTGCACTTTCCCAGGCTCTTTAACCTGCTGAATTGCGGAGTCCCATTCGCGCTTGGCTTCCTCCTTTGCCTGGTCCGCTTTCTCTGAAGCCGCATCTTTTACGCCCTTCTTTTTCTCGTCGTCGGCAGAGGTGACGAACTGGATGACTTGTCCGGAGCCGGGCGTGGCGGTGGTGTGGATCGGAATGTGCCGTCCGTCGGTCAGTTCAAGATCGTCAAATTCGATCTGCAGCTTGCGAGGGGGAGAGAAATCGGCGTTCAATGCATCAAGGATTCGCCTTCCACCTGAAACACCTTCGAGCTGGGTGATCTGGCCTGTAACCTTGGTTCCCACGGGCACAACAAGTTTGTCAAAAGCGTAAACGGGCTCAGCGACCCGACCATGGACCGACTGCCCGACCTTCTGAACTCTCACTTCCTTGTCCAGAATAACCTGCACCGCAGTTCCCTTGGGCACCTCGAGAGCGATGGATCCTGGGCATTTCCCTGGGTTTGGGTCGGAGAGAAGCCGAGATCCCCCAGCGAAATCACACTAGCCAAGCTCAAGTCCACCGTTTGCCGAGCTCCTTGGCTGATTGTCACCTTAGCTACTTTGGTGCTGAACCCTGGCGCGGAAACTGAAACCGCGTAATCTCCGGGCACGAGGTTTACAACGTTGTACAGGCCGGCCGAATCGGTCCGTGTCTCCGTCGATTGCGCCGTGGCCACGTTGTTAACAGAGACCGTGGCGTCTGCCACCGCCTTACCCGAAGCGTCGGTGATGGTACCGGACAATGTGGCGCTAGCAACCTGCGCCCGCAGTTGATTTGAACTCAATAGAGAAAGCGCTAAAACGCCTATGCAACGGACCAACTTCAACAGTATCCGATACATGGGAATTCCTGCTCCTGATGGCGGGCGTGTCGGACATCAACCACATCAGTTTCCAGTCAATCGATGTATCAAACGCTTGGGATTCGCGCCTGCTGGCACTCTAGGAGTGCCCCCCAAAGCGCGCCCAAGATACTATGCGGAATGTATCAGTTGAGTATTAAATCCTACTGTCCTATAGATGACATGATGTTCATATTCGTCAAGGTTCCCGTTTATCATTTCGGAGTTGCTTTGCGAGCGGGTGCCCGGCGCTGCAGAGTTGCCAATGCTCACTTCGGAACGTCCGGACCGGGCGCCTCATTCATGGATGCACGAATTTCATTCGTGTGCGCAACCAGGCGCTGTCTTGACCGATGGAGCTCACCCGTCAAGATATATGAGTCATACGTCGATGAGTGAGATCTCGCGAGCCTACTAGGAGACATTGCGAATGTGACGGGCGAATCTTCAGTTTCGTCACAATCGCGGCTGATCGAGTATTCGCGTCTGTCAGTATGCAGGCTGGAACACTTTCGCAGGCAGTGACAGGCTTATCAGAACCCCACCGCCCGGACGATCAGAAGTCTTAATGGCACCACCGTGCGCCTTTACAACCGCATCAACAAAAGCGAGTCCGAGCCCGTGGCCGGGCGACTCTTTGCCCTTCACAAACCGCTCGAACGCGCGGCCCGCTACTTCCGGCGCGAATCCAGGACCATCATCTTCGATTACCAACTCCGCAGATTCTAGGTGCGACCGCAACTGGATACGTATGTGGCATCCGGGCGGCAGGTGAGTCAGCTCGTTCTCCAGCAAATTACTGACAACGCGACTTAGCAAAGCTAAATCAGCGTACACGACTACGTGGCCTTCCAGATCCGCCGTCAATTCGTGATGACGTTCACTCAGAGCGGCCTGATACAGCTCTACGAATTGTTGAATGACGCCGGAAAGGTCTACCGCGCTGCGATCAAGATGAAGCGCACCCGCTTGCGCTTCCGCGAGATCCAGGGTTGTATTCAGCGAGTTCAAGAGCTGGTCCAGCCCTTCGATTGCTGCGACCACGGAGTCACGCCAATTCTCGTTCGGTTCGGTAGATAAAGCCGATTCGAGTGTCCCCCGAATCGAAGTCACCGGGCTTTTGAGATCGTGCGCAACCGCGTCGGTTACGGAGCGGAGCTCATTCACGGAGCTTTGAATCCGGTCCAACATGAGATTAAAAGTACTCGCTAATTGCGTGATCTCATCGCGATAGGCGGACTCTGCCAGACGTTCGCTCAAATCTTCGCTGCCAATCCGAGCGACGGTTTCCGTGATGTGCTCGACGCGGCGAAGCGTACGCCGCGCGCTAATATAGGAAATGATGAGGCCCAGAAGCACTGTACCGGCCCACAGAAGAAGAAAACGAAGAATAAATTCGCGGAGCAAGTATTTATCGCCACGATTGGAGAGCCCCAGATAAAGTGTCTTATCTTGCCCTGGTACGCGACGGGCGACCACTCGAAAGGTAGTTGGCCAACCTTGCACTCTGACGGATTGCGGGCTGCCTTCGACGAGGTTGGTTCCATGAATCGCCTTGAGGAAAATGTCGCTCGATCCAGTTCCGACCCACAAGAAACTTTGCGTATCATCATTATGTTCTTCCGCAAAGAATACGGAATTGAGTTTTTGCCCGCCCGAATTGCGCTCATCAGGCAATTCACGGCTGGCCAGCTCTGCTACTTCTCGGACGATTCTGCCGTACAGGGCATCTTGCGGGGTATTTGCGGATACCTGCGCGAGAACTTCAGCTTCACCGCTGAGCCACGCATCCGTGCGCTCTCGAATCGACTGAGCGACGAGCAAGCAAACGACCACAAACGCCAGACCCGTTCCCAGCGCGAAAGCCACGGTAGTCCAAATCGAAATGCGCCACGCCGCCGTCGTGCGCATTACCTTACGCATTTTTGAGCACGTAGCCAACACCACGGATGGTGCGAATCAGAGGTGAGCAACCATCGGAATCGATTTTGCTTCGCAGCCGGTAAATGTGCACATCCACCACATTCGTCGCGGGATCGATCCGCATTCGCCAGACGTGATCCAGAATCATGGTACGAGTCACCACACGCCCGGCATTGCGGCAAAGGTATTCCAGTAGCGAAAACTCCTGTTGAGTCAGCTGAAGCACGTGATCGCCACGTCGCACTTCATGGCGCACGAGATCGAGCTGCAAACCCGCAACTTCCAAGCATCCCGAGTCATTGTGTGCCAGCGATGACCTACGAAGAAGATTCCTGAGTCTCGCAACGAGTTCGGCAAGAGCGAACGGCTTAGTGAGATAGTCATCGCCCCCTTGCTCCAACCCGCGTATGCGCTCGTCCACAGAACGGCGCGCAGATAAGATCAACACTGGAGCCGAGCTGCCCTGCGCACGACACCGCGCAATCAAGGTCAGACCATCCATGTCGGGAAGCCCCAGATCAATGATGAAGGCATCGTGGACGCCTTCGAGCGCCCGGAGTTCTCCGCTCTTACCGTCACTTGCTGTGTCCACCTGATATCCGGCTTCCGACAGCGCCCGTTGCAAGAAGCTCTGAATCGCCGCGTCGTCTTCCACTAGAAGGAGTCGCATGTTGAACCCTGCCCCCTGGAGACTGTACACCGGAAACTACGATGCAGGAAATTCCTTAACAGCTTCAAAGCGTAGCGTCCCGGCACCGTGCACCTCGGCAGGGAGACGACCCCATCGACTTATAACGTGTTCGCGTCATTCCACAACCCGTGGGAATTCAGGGTTGAACGACGGAAAGGCTGACCATCATTCGGAAGCAACCAATTGTGATGACCGACCAAGCAAAGGAAATCCATTTAATCTTCCCTCTCAAGGGCGCTGCCGTGCAGGGTGGAATTCTCATTGAAAGAGTTTGGCTTCGAACCACTCATCCACATGCTTTGACCAGAAGCAGTGCCGTTCAGAAATGAACAAGCGATGTCTCCGAAGTGACAAACTATTCATTTTCACCACAGCCGCGGCTCCCGCCGAATCCCAATCGATGGTGGCGCAGACGAAAAAGATGGAGGGCATGCTCGACATTACGGCATGGTCGGCGACGCGCGGAAGGCCATGCGAAAGAAAGCGATGTGTCCAACAAACGGACGGCACTCGCTAAAATTCCTGAAACAGGAAAGGTTCTTCGAGGCCTGAAAGAGGCTATTAACACGAGGTTTGCGTGTAGTGGCGAAGAGGATCCGTTAGAGGCTGAAGCCCTATCGAACAAGGCATTAGATCGATGGTTTCGACCGAAAACATCGGCCAATAGCTTACGCTCTTGCCGTCACGCCTGACCAAGTAAGCTGGAGTTCAAATTGCGGGAAAGAATTCATCGCCGTTTTCACCAGCACCGACCCTTTTGAAATCGGCCATTTTTTCTGCAAAGGCTGCTGAATGACGATGTCATGCATCTAAAAAACAGAGCAGATAGTAGCAAAACGGGAAAGATGGTTGCGGGGGGAAGCCGACACCCAAGACCACCGCCGCTAATACAAATGATCCTGACGGCCAATATAGTACGCAACCCAAGAGAATCCTGTGGATCATCCCAAATTACCGGGCGGTCAGCGCCAACACCTATTTGCCTCCGCTGAGTTTCAAAAAAAATTCTGGCTGGCAACGGAGGATACGTTCGACTACTCGAATTTCCTTCTCGTGGGAGGAATCGCGGGAATTTCCTTGGTTCAAAATTCGCAGCCGTCGTTCGGGCAAGGCGGTGCAGGTTACGGCCAGTACTATTGGCACGTCTTTGTGGACGGCGCAGTAGAAAATTACATGACGGAAGCGATCGTGCCAACGTTGACAAGAGAAGACCCCAGGTACTACACCCTGGGCAAAGGTGGATTTGTCAAACGGACCGGCTATGCGGTAAGTCGGTTGTTCATCACACGGACCGATTCGGGAAGGAGCACCTTCAATTTTTCGGAGATCGGGGGAGCTGGAGCGGCGGCCGGCATCAGCAATGCCTATTATCCCGCACAATCTAACCCGTGGGTGAAAACCTATCAACGTTGGGGCACGCAGGTGGGCTTGGACGGCTTGTTCAACGTACTAAAAGAGTTCTGGCCTGACATCAATCAGGCCGTGTTCCACGGAAAATACTAATCACTTTAGTACCACTTGCGCCCGTTAGCGGTGGCAACCCAAGAACAGAAAGCCTGCGAGCTCTTTTTAATCCCGCAGATGACGTGCCCTTGACGTTTACAGATTGTTGGCCTGCTCCCGATTCTTCCCGGACCAAAGTAGAAAGACGTACGAATTTAGGAACGTGAGATCCGCTGGCCAGTCTTGGAGCGTCTAGCGCAACCACCTGACCGCCTGTTCATTCCAACTCTGTGCTTTAGGAAACACGGCTTGCGCGATGACATCTCCGACCCCATCAGGACTTTCTGTGGCTTCGATGGGGCAAGAAGACCGGGACGTTCGTCCTCCAAATGCTGGTAAAATGACCGCGCCATGAAATCTTGCCCGAAATGCCAGCAAACGCTCGACCAAGCCACCGAAGTCTGCCCGCACTGCGGTGTGGGCTTGACGGCGCCGGCCAGCAACGAATCTGTCGGAACCTCAAGGAAATCGAACGCGCCGCGCGCCACGCTCATCCTGGCCATCGTGGTCACAGTGCTCTGGGCCGTCGCCTGGTTCGCCCTGCCATGGCGCTTTTCGGGCGTCAAGCCCGATTCGCAAGCTCACGCCAGAGATTCGCTCGCCGCCATCCAGGAAGTTCTCACAAATTACCAGCGATCCGAAGGCGGTTTTCCGCCATCGCTCGACGCGCTCGGTGATCGCGTTCGCGCCGCAGAACAAAAAGCGCAATCCGCTCATTACACGCTGCAATATACGCCCGGGGAACCCAGCCCCGACGGCCACATAAAAAGCTACGCCCTTATTGCTTCCTCCAGGAATTCCGGCTACCTCAATTTTTATACGGACCAGTCCGGCGTCTTTCGCGTCACCGCCGAAGGCCGTCCCGCTACGGATCAGGACCCTCTCTTAAAAGGTAATTTCTGATCGCATTCGCCGCACACCGATTGCGGTTGCAAAACCTGGGGCCGAGGCAGGAGGCTCAGAGCAGTGCCTGAAACACCGATTACGCCACAACCAGCGGGGCGCAAAAGGCGGCAGCACCGAATCGACGACAGGGTTCGATCTCACCCGTTCCTGTTCTGGTGGCAAATTCTCTGCGGCGCGGACGGAAACAATGAACGACGTTCGACCTCTGACCGACGAAAGCGACAATTCCAGTTCAAACTGCTGCGCGTCGGCGCCCTGCTTCTTGGCGTCGCAGTCACGAACGGCGCTGGCGATCGGCTTCGTGCTGCCGCCAGCGTCACTGCCCAATCCAATCCTGCGCAGTCTCCTCAGACTCCTACCGGAACCCAACAGTATCGTTACACCAACCGCCTCGTTCATTCCAAAAGTCCCTACCTGCTCTTGCATGCCCACAATCCGGTGGATTGGTATCCGTGGGGCGACGAAGCCTTTGCGAAGGCCCGGAAGGAAAACAAGCCGATCTTCCTTTCC
Source organism: uncultured Acidobacteriota bacterium (assembly GCA_963710845.1). Taxonomy (GTDB): domain Bacteria; phylum Acidobacteriota; class Terriglobia; order Acidiferrales; family UBA7541; genus Palsa-295. Next base: position 295,400 of record CAVQBU010000006.1, read on the forward strand.
ATCGGTTACTTTACCTGCCATTGGTGCCACGTCATGGAGCAGGAGTCGTATTCCGATCCCAGTGTCGCCAGCATCCTGAATCGGTACTTCGTTTCGGTCAAAGTCGATCGCGAAGAACGTCCCGACATCGATCGTTTGTACATCGCCTATGTCGAAGCTGCGACCGGCAGTGCCGGCTGGCCGCTAAACGTGCTGCTCACCCCCGACCGCAAGCCCTTTTTCGGCGGCACCTACTTCACTCCTGAACAGCTCAAATCCCTCCTCCAGCAGGCTGCAGATCAATGGAATAAAGATCCCGATTCGATCGCGCAAACCGCCGCAGACGCCGCGCATCAACTTATCCAGATCGTCAGCCAGCAGCCGCCGGCAAACGGCGATTTGCAACCCGCCAATTTAGACCTGGCCTACAAACAGTTTGCGTCGTCTTACGACGCCCAAAACGGAGGGTTCGGAGCAACGCCCAAGTTTCCGAGGCCGGCGGCGCTCTCTTTCTTGCTTCGCTATTACGCCCGCACCGGCCAGCCCGACGCTCTCGCAATGACGCTCAATACCCTCCATGCAATGGAGCGCGGCGGAATCCACGACCAGCTCTGCGGAGGGTTCCACCGCTATTCGACCGATGCGGCCTGGCGCGTTCCTCATTTTGAGAAGATGCTCTACGATCAGGCGTCACTTGCCCTCGTTTACATGGATGCCTACCAGAACACCCACGACCGATTCTTCGCGGACGCCGCACGAAACATTCTCGATTTCACGTTGCGCGAGATGCAGCAGCCTCGTGGCGGCTTCGCCTCCGCGGAGGACGCGGACAGCCAGGTCAACCACGGGAAGCCAGAGACTCGTGAGGGGGCGTTTTCCGTGTGGACCACGAAAGAGATCGAAACCGTCCTGGGTAAGGAAGATGCCGCGGTATTCGATTACGCCTACGGTGTGGAATCAGCCGGCAATGTCTCCGCACTACAGGATGTCCGCGGCGCACTGAACGGCGAGAACGTTTTGTATCAAGCTCACTCGACCGAGGAGACTGCGAAGCTATTCAACGTATCCATTGAAGAAACCGCTGCGAAGCTGACTGCCGCACGGAACGCTTTGTACCAAGCACGCTCTCGCCGACCCCAGCCTCCGCTTGACGACAAAATCGTTACAGCCTGGAATGGCATCATGATCTCCGCTCTCGCCCGCGCCAGTCAGGCTTTCGACGAACCGCGTTATCTGGAACGCGCGCAGGTCACGGCAAAGTTTGTCGAAGCACACCTATATAATTCGGCAACAGGCCGGCTATGGCGCAGCTACCGCGCCGGAGGTCCCAGCGTCGAAGGCTTCCTCGACGACTACACGGATATCATCAGCGGACTTTTGGATCTCTATCAGGCCGGCTTCGACATCCACTGGCTGGAGTGGGCCGTTGCACTGCAAGAGAAACAGGACCAGCTGTTCGTAGATGCGAAAGATGGCGGCTTTTTCGACGCGGATGCTTCTGACTCTTCGCTACTGAGCCGCACCCGCGAACCGTATGACGGCGCCGAGCCTTCGCCCAACTCGACTGCGGCGATGAATCTTCTGCGCCTCGCGCAATTCACCGACCGCGCCGCTTGGCGCAATGAAGCCTCTAAGACCCTCTCCGCGTTCACCTCTCCGCTTCAGTCGGATCCCGGTGCAATGCCGGCCCTGGCATCAGCTCTCGATTTTCGTTTCGCTCGCAAGAAACAAATCCTCATTGCCGGCGATCCCCGGTCACAGGATACTCGCCAGTTGTTGCGTCAGGTCAATTCCAGGTTCCTTCCAAACAAAATTCTGCTTCTCGCCGACGGCGGCGCCGGACAACAGCGGCTCGCTGTCTGGCTGCCGTTTGTGGCTGGCGCCCATCTGATCGACGGCCGTGCCACCGCGTATATTTGCGAAGATTATGTTTGCAAGCTGCCCACCTCGGATCCACAGGTGATGGGCCGTCTTTTAGACGGCGAGAACTAACCTATCGAAGCAAGAATAGCGCTTGTCGGAGGTCCGGTTTGAATCCAGTTGATTTTCCGGCACTTGAAGCACTCGACTGACACCGCCTGTGTAACCTGCGCACGAATTGTTTCGAAAAATGCCGGGCCAGGATTCCCTACGGACTGGAACAGACCGAGCTTTTCGATGCATACCAAAAGAGATATAAAGGTATCTCCGGCATGGATGTCGCGGGCGAGACAAAGCGAATGGAGCTGGGACTTATATTTCTCACAGGCTTATTTTTGAGTCTCCACTGCGTGGGGATGTGTGGGGGATTTGTCGCGCTTGTGGCTATAGCACCCTCGATCAGGACGATCGAGAACGGTGGCGCAGCCGGCGCGGCGGTGCTGGCCGGCCCATCGTGGCGGCGAGTAGTGCTGCCGCAACAGCTTGTCTTCAACGCCGGTCGGATTGCGAGCTACACGCTACTCGGCGCGATGGCGGGCGCTCTCGGATCGTTCACGAGCTTGCTTTCAAAGACTGGAAAGATTCAAGCGCTGTTGATGGTGGGAGCCGGCGCGCTGATGATTGGCACAGGGGCCGCGCTGGCCGGGCTGATGCAGCACTGGTCCCCTTTCAAAGCGAAAGTGGCGACGCCACAGCCATGGCTGGCGCGCGGATTTGAACATGTCACACGTCTCCCAAGGCCAGTGCGGGCGTTACCGTTGGGCGCTTTGCTGGGATTTCTACCCTGCGGGCTGATTTATGCGATGTTGGCCAAAGCGGCGTCATCCGGGTCGGCGGCGTGGGGGGCTCTGGTGATGTTGGCATTTGGGTTCGGGACAGTTCCTGCGCTGCTGCTGGTAGCATTTTTCGCGGACCTATTTTCGCTCGCGCTGCGCGAGAAACTGGTGCGGGTCAGTGGCGCGCTGCTTGCCATCCTGGGGACGATCACGCTCTACCGCGGATTTTACTGGCTCGCGCACCCGATGCAGAATCCCATGGCGCACCACATGATGCACCATTTCTAAATGCGGAAGGCCGGAGATAGAGCCTCGATGATGGACGCGAAGATTTGCGCGCATTGCGGGTTAGCGCTCCGCGGAGCGCCCACCGTGACGAAGGTGGGTGACGACGAAAAACTGTTTTGCTGCTCCGGTTGCGCGTTCGTTTATCAGTTGGTCGGAGCAGGCGAAAACGGAGACAGCACGGAATCCTGGTTCCTAATCCTACTCGGCTTTGGAGTGGTTCTTTCCGGTTTCATCATGACGTTTTCTTGGGTGCTGTACCTGTACCCGGATTTGTCCCCTCAGCTGCGCATACAAATCGAGTACATTCTGCTGGTGCTGGCCACGCCCGTCGTCCTGGGCTTGGGCTATCCGTATCTCAAACTCGCTGTCCAAGAAGTTGCACATGGCCGCCTGAGCATGGCAACGCTGATCGCGCTCGGAACGCTAACCGCCTATGTGTACTCCGCACAGCAAACATATCGTCACGGGCACGACGTCTACTTCGACACGGCCTCCATGGTCATTGTTCTGGTGACACTCGGAAAATACTTGCAGGCGCGCGCGCGCGCGCGGATGGCAGATGCCATGCGCACGCTTGTGAAAGAAACGCCTGCCCAGGCGCGGCGCGTGCAAGCTTCCTACGAAGAGATGGTGCCGGTGGAGGAAGTACAACCCGGGGACGTGCTCCGCGCGTTGCCGGCGGAAAAGATCTCCGTTGACGGCAAAATCCTGGAAGGCCGCACCTCGCTCGATGAATCCATTCTAACCGGTGAGTCGCTCCCGGTTTCCCGCGGCCCGGGCGAGATCGTACTTCAGGGAAGCGTCAACCTGGACGGGACCATTCTCTATCTTGCGACAAAAGTCGGCGAAGGCACGTTGCAGGCGCAGATTGAACGGATGTGCGCGGAGGCGATTGGATCGAGGATGCCGTTGCAATCACTTGTGGACAGTGTTTCTGCGTGGTTCGTGGGCGGCGCGACGCTTTTTGCGTTGGGCGTGGGAGCGTACTACAGCCTGGTGCGCGGCGACCCCCTCCACGGATTCCTGAATGCGCTGGCCGTGCTGGTGGTCGCTTGCCCTTGCGCACTGGGAATTGCTACGCCCATGGCTACGTTTGTAGCGCTGCAGAGGGCCGCGCGGGAGGGGGTGCTGATTCGCGCTCCTGAGAATCTCGAGCGCATGTCCAAGGTGGATACCGTGGTGTTTGATAAGACTGGCACTCTTACGGAAGGAAGACTGCGCGTGTTGGAGGTGATGGCACGCTCCAATGCGCGGATTGGCCGCGCAGAGCTACTGCGAATTGCAGCCTCGCTCGAGTGCAATTCGGAACACCATCTGGGCCGCGCGATCGTAGAAGAATACAAGTCACAGGGCCATGACATCGGATTGCTGCCAGTCGAAGATTTCGTGAACCATCCCGGCGAAGGCATCGAAGGCCGATTTCCGCCTTCTCCGGAGCTTGATTCAAGTCAAAACTTGCTCGTGCACCTCGGCACTGGGACCAGCCTGCAGAAAATCGGACTCCGCATGCCGCCGGATCTGGAATCCTCACTGCCGGAGGCCGCACTGGAGAGCCGCGCCTATCTTGGCTGGAACGGCTGGATTCATGGCGTGATCCGGCTGCAGGACCATGCCAGGCCAGGCGCTCGGAGCGTCGTCGAACAGTGCTTGCGTCAAGGGTTGGAAGTCCATTTGCTCTCGGGAGACCGCAAACAAACTACGGGCCAGCTCGCGGCCGATCTCGGCATCGCGCGTTGGGCGGGGGAACAACTTCCCTGGCAGAAGGTCGAGTATGTCGAGGCGCTCGAACGCGGGGGCCGCACGGTGGCCATGGTCGGAGACGGCGTAAACGACGCGCCGGCGCTCTCCAAAGCGAACGTCGGCATCGCGCATCAGATTGGCACGGACCTCAGCAAAGAAGCGGCAGACGTCCACATTTTGGCTGGGGATCTGACGCTCGTGCCCTGGGTTCTCTCCCTGGCGAAAAAAACATTTCGTCACATTCAGGAGAATCTCTTCTGGGCGTTTCTCTATAACGTGATCGCGATCGGACTTGCGGCCATGGGCTGGCTGCGGCCCGTGATGGCGGCGGCCGCCATGCTTGTGAGCAGTCTAATGGTGGTTGGAAATTCGTTACGGCTGGAGAAAGTTCGCGGGCGCCGCGGAAAAGCAGACCTTCTTCGTACGGCCGTCGCCGCTTCCCTAACTCCGGGAGTGGAAAAGACCGCGGCCAGAACGGCCGAGGGATCAGGCGCAGCATCCTAGATTAGTAATACCCGCCGCTTCATCAATTTCGAGTAATACATGTAGTTTCCGCGCAGACCATAGACGATGGCGTATCCCAGCACCGAAATGCCAAACGTGAAGAGGATCGCCACCAGGTAAACGACGACGGTCTCCCGCAGTCCTTTGCTGAAAGCCCAGATCGGACCCAGAAAAAACGCCGCCCAGTTCCATTTCCCCTTGTAATCTTCGTTGGAATCCCGAATCGTTTGAAATTCGCTTCGATAATACTCGGGAAGATTGGACGGGAATTCAACTGTACTTGGTTTTTTCTGTGGAACTTGGGCACTGGTCGCCCCGCAAGAACGGCAGACCGTATCCGTCGCCTCCAAAGGAGCCCCGCACGAATTGCAATTCATCGCCGCCACCTCCACTCACGTGTGATTGCGACCGGCCTGCGATTCGCGAATCAAGGAAATTACTCTTAGTTCGGCTATCCTTCCGATGATCCGTAGTCGCCCGTTTGAAATCGAAAAGAAAGCGCATGGTACAACAAGTCGCATCTTTTAGGCGATCAAAGAGCCATTCCTGGCTATTTTTACTTTAATCCCGTGGCGGCATCGTCCGCGCAGCGCCGGGCGCTGGTAGTGTCCTAATTTGATTGTGTAAAATCTACCCTGATACGTAATCCGCTCACGTATTGGCAATAGGATTGCTTTGGCTAAACGTCATATTGTAAAAAAGAGAAAAAGAATATCGTTGCAGTCTAGAAACCTAACTTGCAATGCTGATTCATTATCGGAACCGACTGCGCCACCGTGTTCCTCATCCCCTACTTCTCTTTTTTCTCCGTACCAAAATTCGCAATCGCGTTCAAATGGGCGGACCTTAAGCAACCCTCGCCGCGGGTCAATCGGCGGTCCTGATACCGAGATAATTAAACCGCCTTCAGAAGTAATTGAATCAATGAAGCCAGGAAGAGATACCCGTGTTCGTGATGCTGATCTGAAAAGAACGCGCAAAGGGATTTTCACTGAGAGTAGCTTGCTTAATAAATCGTGCGCTTCCGAAGCAGAGATTTGGTTGATGGCGAATCTCCAGCTATGTCAACTTGAACACGATGCTTTGGCGGTTACTGGCCGGATAGAACCGTATTCGTCGCTCTTATACCACTAGTTGACTGCGGATAGTGATTCATCAAGGAAGGGCGGCTATATAAGCCCACCCTTTGCAACACCGCAGTTACTTGCCTGAGAACAGCAACCTCAAGAGATGTTTAATCTCCCAGACTGTGAGGCAGCCTCGGCCACAGTTCTACCGGAATCGCAGTCAGCCGCGCAACTCGACTATTCGCTGATGCTCGATTGGTATTTAAGGGAATATTGCTAGTTAACTGCGGAGAGAAGTTCCGGCAAGGTCCAAAGATGGTCTGTGAGGTTTGCAGCCATAGCAGGAGTAGTGCGAAGGGTTTGGTGAACGCGCACGAAATTGTAATGCGCAAAATGCAAAGCGATATGCGCTTTTAGATTATCCAGTTTCTTTGAGAATCCATTCGTCAACCGCGTAAATCGCCGCATCTGCATGCGCATTGTAAGATTCTGCCGTTCCACATGAGACGTAGAGATTCCCATTGCCTTTGGACGGCCCATAACACCCATCGGGATTGCGCCAATAACGCGGACAGGTTCATACCAGTTCCGAGCATTGGCTGCGCTAGCCTTGGGTTGACCATAAATCTTGACCAGTTGAGCGTAATCAACTTCCGTGCCGAAAGTATCGTCAACGGCATTGATATAGGGCTTGAAGCCGTCTGTGGTTAGCTGTACGCGGGTTGCGAGGCGGTCTTTTAAATCGCGCATGAAGTAGTAGCAGGATGCTGCGTCCCGTTTGCCGACAAGGTGTGAAATGACTAGCTTTGTATCGGAGTCAAGTCCCACGAATACGTATTGATCGCCAATGCCTGCCACGTTTTCGTCAACGCTGATTCGTGCTTGCTTCTTGAAAACGCAGGTCCAAATTTCATCCACCTGCACCTTTTGGGCTTGGACGTTCCTAATACGGTCGTTCATAAATCGTCGGCACTCGTCACCTGTCCGAACCAATAGCCGCATTATCGTGTCACGGTGGATACCAGTCATACGCTCCGTGCTGCGGATACTGTTTCCTTCGATTAGGGCTTGAATGGCAGTAGTTTTTTGATCGTTCGACAGTGTGTTCATAACCAGATTATACGTGAGCCGTTCACGTATGTCAAGAGGAAAGTGATAAAAATGCGCAATAATAAAAGAGACCGCCGTAGAAATCCACCAACACTCTTACGCCTATATTGGTCGGTTAAGTCGTTCATACTAACCGCCTGGTACAACCATGAGTTTAGATGGAGCTGGTAAGAACGAATCTATTTGATGCAGTTTTTGCAGTGTCTATAGCCACCTGTTCCTTGTTCTCGCTCATTTTTAGGAATATCACGTCCTGACCTGCAATCTTTATCTGTGTGATGGACCCGCTCTTTGGCGGGCTTCTTTTCTTCGTTTACGGAATGATATGCCATTGTTTTCTCCTTGCTACGTAAGCCGTTCTAGTATATGTTTACGGCATGGCAAAGATACCACCAGAACTAAGTGCATATCTATCAAAGTTAGGTAAAAAGGGCGGGAAGAAGGGCGGACCTGCTAGGGCGGCTGCAATGACTGCGGAACAGCGTAGTGAATCGGCGAGGAAAGCGGTTAACGCTAGGTGGGCGAAGAAACCATCTTCCTAGCTCTCTCTAATTTTCTCTTCAATTCCTCTCTGAGCTGCTTTTCTTTTCTCCGTCGAATGATATGTAATTCCTTGCCAAATAATCTGAAATTCTTTTGAAACGTTCTAGTTGAGTCGAATGTCCACAAAGAAGATAGAAGCCTGCTTTGAACACCCTCTAGAGAAAGAAACCCTTTTTCTAATTCTTCAACGTGTCCCAGTTTTTTAGATTCGGCGCATAGAAGGTCATCCGTAAGTTCCCAGATGTCAGACTTGCCACCACATCCTTTTACAAAACGTTTGACAATCCCTAGACCATAAGCAGCGAGCACGGCCATTTCGCTCACACAAAGTTCGGGATTGAAAAGTGGATTCCAAATAGCATTCCCTGTATCGGTGCCGATTCCTAATAATTCATATGAGGTAATTGGATAGAATTTGCTGCCCCACGCACAATATAACTGCCATTTCTGGTCATCGGAAGGGAATGCTATGAAAGCCTGAAGCTCTGTCTTTTCAGTACGCGGCGCTTTAGAAAAATGCTCGTTATGAAGTCTTTTGAAAGTGGTTTTTAGATTCTTCGCTAAATGATCGGGGTTTTGTGTTTCCGCGAATGTATTTTGAACATCCTCCTTGATCTCCTTTACCGTGGCTACGTCACCCGCATAAGCCATATAACGCGGATTCCAATCAGGAGCGTATGAGAGATCAATAATTTTGGTTTCATAAGAATAGCTCTGCCAATGCGATATTTGCGTATCAGCCGCAAGAACTACTCCATCTCGACACTTAAAAGCCGCCGCTATTGTCATTGGCCGTTCCGTCACTCTCAGATTCGGTGTACGGCGAATATACGGCTTTGGGAGTCTGCTGGGAAGCATCGGAATCGCGGTTACTGACATTGGCTAAATCCTTTAGAATTCAAATTAGGACAGCACCCGGGCGCTCGCTACATTGACATGCGCCGCCGCGCAGTTTTACCATTGCACGGGTTTACAAATTCCCCGATGCGACGCATCCATTTTCCGAGCGCTCTCGTCTGGATCCCCAAGTTCGTCTTGCTTGGCGCCTTGTTGGTCGCGCTCAACGCAGACGCCCAAAATGATTTGAAACCTCACGTATACGTTAACGATTTCGCCGAAGTACTGACTTCGGCGACGAAGGACCAACTCACTTCGCTCTGCGTGGAGGTTGACCAGAAGGCTCACGCGCAAATCGTGGTCACTACGGTGAAATCGCTCGATGGCCGCTCGATTGATGACTTCTTAATCGATCTTGCTACGCAGCAAGGTATTGGTCCCAATCAATCCGAGCGGGGTGTCCTGATACTGCTTGCGGTTGACGATCGCATGTACCGCTTCGAAGTCGGCACTGCTCTTCAGGCAATCCTTCCGGACGGAAAAACCACCGAGTTTGGGCACGAAGCCATGCCCTTTCTGCGTCAAGCGAACTATGACGCTGCCCTGTTGCTCATGACTCGCCGGGTCGCTGATGTCATCGCGCGTGACCGCGGGATTACCCTCGTGACGCCTTCTTCTACGCCCCCGCGACGCCGGCTGATTACCGAGCAGGAAGCAAAGGACGACAAGAGGATGGCGCTCGTGTTGGGTGTAATTCTTTTGCTGATTCTATTCTATTTTGGAGTCAGGCTTGCCACCAGGGTGAACGCGCGCCAGTAACGCTTTCGGTCGCCTCTCCGCTCGGCAAGCTCGCGCCGCATTTTCCGGTCCCAAATTTCATGGACCACAGACTTCAATTCGCTGTGAGATGGAAGCCTCACATGAACGATGTCATTCTGTTCTTCAACCAGTTATCGGTTGTCGGGCTCCTCTTCAGTTTTCTCGTGCATCTCCTGGGGCTGATGGGCAGAAAACCTCCCTTCGGCTACTTCCCCTTCATCCTGCAATTCGGAGCTGTCGTGGCAGCTGTTGCGGCGGCTTTTGCGTTGTTCATGCTCTATGCTTCCCGGGGCGAATCTTTTTGGAGGGAAGCCGTCCGTACGTGTCCTAAGTGGCTGAAGTGGATGACCGTTGTGCTCGCCGGTTATGCAGTCCTTAATTTCATCGTGTTCGTCAACCTTCTGGGGACAATCTCAGGAAAACGGCCGGACGAAATCACTTCCATAGTATTTCGCGGCGTATCGGGAGAATGGATGGCCTTTTACTCCGCCGCATTCCTGGTCTTTTTCTCAGCCAAAAGAAGATTGAATCGAATCGAAAGCGGCGTGACGCACAACCCTTGAATGGATCCTTCGCCGCGTGTGAATACGAATCTCGCTCCCGATGTCCGCGTTCAGCGAACCGGGCTCCGTCGACCATCCCAGTGAGGTCCTGCGCGTCATTAACAACTTGCGATTCACACCGTCTCGTCTCAGCGTTCGTACGGGAACTCCTGGCTGGCTTCGGCGAATATCCCCATTCTGTTGTAATATCCCTGCTGCTCGCGCCGTTAGCGGAACCAATGAGAGATTCCTCGAAAGGCGACCGACCGGCCCCTCAAATGAAAAACGCGCCTGCATGAGCGTCCAACGGAAAGCCATAATCCTGGCGATTGCTGTCCTGGCTGCGGCGCTCGGCGGCTATTCCTATTTTCATCGCGCGCCGAAACTCGCGGACAACAATTTCGTCCTCCTCACCGATTTCACGAACACGACCGGCGACAAAGTCTTCGACGGCACGCTGCGCCAGGCCCTCGCCACGGATCTCGAGCAATCTACATATCTGAATGTTGTCGCCGACCAGAAAATCACCCAGACGCTGCGCCATTTGGGACAGCCAACCGATCGAGCGCTCACTCAGGACCTGGCGATTCAGGTGTGCGGGCAGATGGGAAGTGCGGCCATAATCGCTGGTTCGATTGCGATTCAGGAAGACGGGTATGCCGTCGGCCTCCAAGTTTTGCATTGCAAGACGGGCGAGATTTTGGCCGAGGAATTGGTTACGTCTGAAGACAAGGAACACGTTCTCGCGGCGCTGGGGAAGGCCACGACGGGGATCCGCGCCAAGCTCGGCGAACCGCGCGCCTTGCTTTCACAATCTGATGTGCCACTCGTGGCAGCTACGACATCGTCTCTGGAAGCCCTGCGCGCCTATAGCCTGGGTGGGCAAGCAATCAATAACTCGGACCTTCCAGGAGCTATTCCGTTTTTTCAGCGCGCCATCAGTCTCGATAATAGTTTCGCATTGGCATACGCTGCCCTCGGAACCACCTACTACAACCTCAGCCAGCCCGGCCCAGCAGCCGATAACCTCAAGCGAGCTTACGAGCTGCGCGATAGGGTGAGCGAACGCGAAAAGTTTGACATTTCTGGTCAGTACCACCGAGTTGTCACAGGCGATTTGGAAAAAGCAGCTCAGGCCTACAACGGGTGGGCTCAGCGGTACCCGCGAGATGCCAGACCGCGCGACAGCCTGAGTGAAATCTACAGACAGATCGGCGAATTCGACAGGAGCCTCGCAGCAGCACGCGACGCTATGAAGGTCGAACCAAGCAGGGACGTGGGTTACGTAAACCTCTTTGCGGCGTATCTCGCTTTGAACCGCCTGGACGACGCCCGGGCCACACTAGAACAGGCGCAAACCAAGAAACTAGATTCCGCTCCCCTGCATTTGAGCCTCGCTGCCCTCGCATTTCTACAAAATGACACAGCCGGCATGGCTCACGAATATGCGTGGGGCACGGACAACGCCGGAGTGGAAGGTGAGATCGGCTATTTCGAAGCAGATTCAGACGCCTACGCAGGCCGACTCGCGAAAGCCAACGCATTGACTCAGCGAGCCACGGCGTCTCTAGCCAGTGCAAGAGTAGGGGACACAGCAGCGAAGCACGAAGCCGCTGCGGCCTTGCGCGAGGCTCTGTTTGGAAACGTGATCGAAGCACGCAAGGCAGCTTCCGCAGTTTCGCGCTCGTCCGTGGATCGGGATGTCTGTGCCGCGGGGGCAATTGCGTTGGCCCTTTCCGCGGATGCGCTGGACGCGCAAAGGCTTGCGGACGACCTTGCAAAGCGCTTCCCCGAAGATACGTTAGTGCAGTTCAACTACCTGCCGACCATTCGCGCTTCCATCTTCCTCTTTCAGAATGCGCCCGCGAAAGCGATTGAGGAACTGCAGGTGGCTGCTCCCTACGAACTCGGGAGTGTTGCTCCTGAGCTGTCTCTCATGCCTGTTTACGTTCGGGCACAGGCGTATCTGGCAGCACACGAAGCCGCCGCCGCAGCCGCCGAATTCCAGAGGATACTTGACCATCGTGGCGTTGTTCTCACCGGCGCGATCGGCGCGCTGGCGCATGTCGGCCTCGCGCGGGCGTACAGGCTCACAGGCGACAACGCCAGGGCACGCACTGCCTATGAAGATTTCTTCGCGCTGTGGAAAGACGCCGACCCCGGCATCCCCATCTTGCGCGAAGCCAAATCCGAATACGCCAAACTGCCATAACTCGGAATGTTCCAAACTTCCCTTGTTTCGGCCATTCGTGCGTATAGCTCTGGGGTAATCGCCGTGGAGGCCCCGTTTTTGTGGACTGCATCACGGAACTTGCTGCGCCTGTCGGCACGACTGCCCATCGCAGCGAACGGGCCCGCCGTCACTCGGCGCTGTGCCTGCCTGACAGTTCACGCTAGGGCTGCGTTTCCGTGTGAAACGAACCTTCAAACTACAACGCACGCACCGCGGATCACTGGAGAAGGCAGTCTGGGAGACATGCGAAGCTACATGGCGCGATCAATCGAGGCGATTTACAAAAGCCCACACGAACCGGCGCGCCACAGAGTGGGCGCCGATCCACCACAGGCGAAGAGGTTGCGGCGAACTCTCATTCTCACCGCTAACCCTTAGGCGTGGTTCCAGAACGCAAAGAGATACCAAGCTCCCCAAATCAATAGGGAGACATATACGACGATTAACCACGCATTAACTTTTCCGTGCCGCTCCTGAATGCCGGAATACTCATACGTGTTAATTTCGTGATCGTCGTGTTTGTTCGTGTCGGTCACTTTTTCCCACCTCCGAGGCCAATTCTGACAATCTGAAACCCGCGCCGGAGCGATCCCCGTAATCCCTTGCAGGCTCTACGCAACGCACAAGTAGTAGACGGCTACGGCTACCAGGATCGCGTACACACCGAGCTGCCAGGAAAAATGCGACAGATGACCATCCGAGTCGCCCGTCGGTAGCCGGAGTTCTTCCTTGAGATAGTTCATACGTCCACCAAGCCGGAGCTGAACCGCGAATCGTCTCTTGTTTCATTCGCGTACATGATGAACTTCGGCTTCTCAGGGTCACGATATTGGCCGTGGCGGACAAGCAGCAAGAATATGCAACAAGCGTTGAGCGCAAACCCAAGGCCGGCTAAAAAGGTCCAGAATAGAATATCAGTGTCCATAAGCGTCTCCTGCCTGCTGCTGGGTAAGGATCAGATATGTGTCCGGCGGGCCAAAGGACATCACATAGTGAACCAGATCCCATCGTTGATCCGGGTTGAGGAAGTCCGCGTAGGACGGCATAGGAGTTCCGTCCAAGCCAGTGCTGAACGCCTTGTACATATCCTGTGGTGCTGGCCCGCTCTTCATATCGTTACCACCGTGCGTGAAGTTGCGCGGAGCGATGGGATTTCCCCAATTGTCGCGCAACGTGGAGGCAGAAGGACCATTGCCCGTGCCGTCCACTCCGTGGCACTCGGCACACTTCATTTGGTCATAGACAATTTTGCCGCGGGCCACTGCCTCCGGCGTGTTGGGCGGTTCCGGCGGGATTACAATGACCTCGCCGGGTGTCTCGTCCTTGAATCGGTCGGAAAACGTCTTGATGTACTGGATCACGAACCACCGGTCTGCCTCAGTCAATTCATGCCAATTAGGCATAGCGGTACCGCGAACGCCCATGGTAATTGTGCGGTAGAGATCGGCGTCAGTGGGAATCGAGCCGGAAGGCGTCGAACGCAACTTGAAGAGGCCGTCCGTGAAGACGCGCGGCTTAGTGGTCAGGAAAACCTCGGCAGGACCTTTCCCATTCCCCTTATCGCCATGGCACCCAATGCACCGACGCTCGAAGACTTTCCTGCCCGCTTGAATACCACCTTCGATATCGGCTGGAATCGACGGGATGGACGATCCTGCGGAGACATAGAGGAAATTCTTTCGCCAAGGCCCCAGATTCGTGCCGAGTTTCTGGATGTAGGCCACGAGTGCGACTGCGTCATCTGTTGGAATCGGCTTGCCGTTCGCGTCTACGCCGTTATACAGCCAAGGAAACTGAGGCATGATCGAGTCAGGTACAACCATGCGGGGATTGAAATGATGGGCATAGTGCCAATCGTCATGGACCCTTCCACCTTCCCGCGTCAAGTCGGGGCCGATACGGCGAGTCCCGAACATGTGCGGGACATCGTAGGCGTATTCGCCCTCTTGCGACACGGGACCCCACCGGCGATCCTCGCCGGTTACCGGGCGCACATACTGGGAGTGACAATACCAGCACCCTTCCCGGATGTAGACCTTGCGGCCCCTCGCCTCGAGCGCGGTGTAGGGTTTCGCTTCGACCACTTTTCCGTCCATAGTTACAACGGTGGTCGCATGCGCGCGTCCCAGCCAGGGCAGCAGTCCCATGACGAAGACTGCGGCCCCCATGAACACAACCGCCATCCCCATAATGAATGTGTCGATGCGTTTGTTTTGCATTTCAGTCCGCCGCCGCTGGCACGAACCCCTTCTCGCGCTCCATTTCCGGGAGCGGAGAAGGTTCTACGGCCGTCATAAACATGTTGATCATGAAGAGGAAAATGCCGATGTCCATGCCAATGCCCGAGAGCGTTCGAATGAACCAATAAGGCTTCATGGCCACGACGGTGTCGACGAAGTCCACTGAATCCATCCACATCGTGCCCTGCAACAGCCCCATCAGAGTGAGCACGCCGGCCATCGTGCTGAAGCTGACGGCGATGAGCCAGAAGTGCCACGTGGCCAGCTTCTTGCTCCATAACGCGTGACCCGTGACGCGCGGCCAGATGTAGTACGTACCTGCCATCGACCAGACGACGAATGTCCCGAAGATCGTGAGATGCGAATGGGAAATCACGAAATCGGTGAAGTGGGTGAGCTGTTGCATGCCTCGCAAGGCTTCCGTCGAGCCCTGGAAGCAGCCGAGGAAGTAGAAGATGGAACCCATGATGCAGAATTTTGCAACAAAGCTCTCCTGCAGAGATTTCCAGTTGCCCATCATGGTCCCGAAGAAATTCTGGGTGACGGTCCAGACCGGTATAATCAGCATCATCGAGGTGACGATAGCGATCGTCTGCGTCCAGTTGGGGATGGGGCTGTACAGGTAGTGGTGAATGCCGACGAATGGATAGAAGAAGGCGATGGACCAGAAGCCCACCAGCGACAGCTTGTGGCTGTACAGTGGATTCTTGCACGCCAGCGGGAGGAAGAAGTAAATCAACGCGAGACCCGCAGGGGTGATCCACAGACCCACAATGTAGTGGATGTAAAGCCCGTGGAGGGCTGCGTTATTCACGCCCGGGACCCAGTACGGAAGTAGTATGTTCCCTATGGGGAAATTGATGGCCGTCCAGACCATCGCACCTGCAGTGTAATAGAGAGCGACATACATCATCTTCTCTTTGCGCTTGACGATGGTGGCGAGCACCATGTAGGTCAAGACTATGAAGGCGATGATCAGCGGGACGTCCGCCCAGAGCGCGTAATCTCCAGCTTCAATCCCCTTTTGATAGCCCGCCATGAGCGAATAAGAGCCCAGGACGATACCGATGTTCCAGAGCCACAGGCACCAGTACCCCATCTTCTCGGCCACCATGCGGATCCCGGTGAGCTTGGGAACCATATAGAAGACGCAGCCGAAGAAGGTGGTAGAGAACGCCCCGAAGATCACGCCGTTGACATGCATCGGCCGGATTCGACCCCAAGTGAGCCAGGATGTCTGGCCCAACCAGTCCGGGTAGTTGAATTTGATGGAGACGACCACCCCAACGAGCGGGAAGATCATCGTCCACAGGATCCCCCAGAACAACCACTTCTTGACGAGATCCGCATTTACGAGTGGTTCATTCTCCAAGTAGGTTTGTGTTGCCGCCATCGCCTCTCTCCCCCACGGCCGGCTAATTGGCCGGTGCCCGAGCAGAATCAGATTGGCCTTTACTTCTCGGAAATCTGGAAATCGACTGTCGCGTTGCCCTTCGCGGACACGGTGACGCTTTTATCCCACGTCAGAGCATCGGCAAAGATTGGGCGGTTCACCATCTGGTGTGCATCGACGTCCATCATCGATTCTTGCCGAGCGATTTTCCAATTTTCATGCCAAGCGACGATCGTATAAGTTCCCGGGGGAACGTCGGTGAGCTTGAAGTTGCCGTGCTCATCCGTAATTGCGTAGTAGGGATGATCGACGGTCAAGGCCACGGAATTCATCCAGACATGCCCCGCGTCGCACTTGAGATCGGTCTCGCCGTCACGCGGGAATGGCCGCTTGACGGGATGGTCCGCGATCGGAAAAGGAATGTTATAAAGGGCAACGCCGGTCATATGGATGTTGTGGAGAATCGGGTCACTACTCACCATTGTCAGATCGTTGCCCTTTGGAACCAGCATAATATGGGGAATGTAGCGGCAATTCTTCTGATTGAGTTCGCGTCTCGGCTCGGGCAAATCCATGGCTTTGCCTTTCGTGACGTCTTTCAGGTAGACCACCGTGTTTTCGACGGCGCCATCGGGCGCGATAATAATGCGCTCGAGGTCGCGCGTCTTTTGTCCGTTCGGAGCGCATACGTCCGGATTCTTGGTGATGGGTAGCGTTACGGGCTGCGGCTTCGTGCCCGTCCACTTCACCGTTCCCGAAATCGTTCCGCCGTCAGTGACAGTAACGACCTGATACTGCGCGCGGACGGTGGTAGCCATTGCTAAGCCGGAGAGACACAGGAGTGCCAAGATCGCTATTTTCAAACTGCTCTTCATTGCCTTTCCTCCTAGGAAGTTTAGAAATAATTGCATTCACCATTGCCACTCGCCCCGAGCCGTACACCGGCATGATCTGGGCGTCCGACACGAAGCAATTTCATTCACCCGCTTGCTGCTTGGGTTTGGCGCTCGCTTTCGCGGTTTGCGGCGGGTGATAAGTCAGCTGCAGCGTTCGCAGATAGTGAACTAAATCCCACGCTTGATTCGCGTCCAGGAAATCGGACCAGGAAGGCATCGGCGTTCCGTCCAAGCCGGTCATCAGGATGCGGTACAAATCCTGATCCGTCGTGCCGCACTTAAAGCGGGAGCCTTCCACAAAGTTGTAAGGTTTGATCGGGTCTCCGTTATTGTCCCGTAGCGTTGCTGCGGAAGGTCCGTCGCCCACTCCGGTTGTCCCGTGGCATTCAAAGCACTTCAGCGTCGTCTGATAGAGAACCTTGCCACGCGCGACGCTTTCGGCCGAGTTGGGAGTTTCCGGTGGAATGGTTATAGGAGTCCCGGGTTTTTCCTGCGCCCAGCGCGGAGACCAGGTCTTGATGAACGCAACCAAATCGGCGCGTTGCTGCGGGTTCAGTGGCCTCCAGGGCGGCATATTGGTGGTGACAAACCCGCGCGTGATGGCGTTGAAGAGATCCTCATCGATCGGCAAGGTGCCAGTCGGGGTCGAACGACACTTGAAGGTGGCCTGCGTGAAATTCCTCGGCTTGGGATCAATCCACTGCGCGTTCATTCCCTGACCGTTGCCGTCGGCTCCGTGGCAGCCGATGCAGAAACGCTGGTATAGCATCTTTCCATCTTCGCCATTGCCCGTCACATTGCCGATATGGCTTGTCTCGGATGCGACGCTGGGCGCTCCCAACGAAGGATCAGGCGAGTTGACGTGCGATTGCCCCATCATCGTGGTCGCGCCGACTCCAAGCATAGCCAAGGAGCCCAGCGCAAATGTCACTGCGAATTTTTTTAGTGTCATTGCTGGTCTCTCCCTTAAAAGTCGAAATCAATTCCGAAATAGATGCTATTGCTCCACGTTGCTGCCGTGGGATCACCGATCACGGGGCCACCGTCGCCGCTTAGCGGCTCCTGTCCAATTGTTCTTACGCGGGCGAATTCCCAATCCAGCGCCACACCCGCGCGGCTGAACATGATCGGATACCAGCGGTACCCGAACGCCATCGCGGTGATATTGCCATTGCTGCTGCTGCCACCGGAGTTCAGGAACGCCTGCTGCCCCACGTTGATCTGTTCGAAGCGGGCCATGGCCACGTTCTGTGGATTGAAGTAGTAGTGCGCTTCCAAGAACCCACCGTAATAAGTGGGAGCCTGCGCGCCCGGCGGGAGCGGCATAGTTGAAGGAACACCTGCGCCGAGGTACGGGTTGTCGTGCCCGTACATGAATAAGGGCAGCAATTCCAGGTTCTTGTAGGACAAATCTCCCGCAACTCCGATGCGATAGAACGGCTTGTTATCAATGCCCACAAGTGGATTGCCACCTTGCGTCAGGTAGTTGGTCGGCCGCTGGCCGAAGTAAGCAAACGCACCGAGGCGCTCCAAACCAAAACCGCTTTCTCCTGCCGGCCCGGGAGCATTAAAGGCCTGGCTGAACGCCAAGTTTACGTCGTAACTCTGGCCAGCAGGAGTGCCATTGGGCAGCGCGCTGTTTGTGAGACCCACGCCTCCTTCGTTACTGCTCAGAAAAGAGACGGAATAACGCGTGTAGCTATTCGCCGAGTGCCCTGCTAATTCCACACCGATCTGATTGTCCCCGTAGCCGAAATCGTTAACGCTGCCCGGATTATCGAAGTGATAAATCTGGTAGAGCCCGCCGTTATTCGACAGGAAGAGGAATCGCTTCTCCGAGATCAGATTGTCCAGCTCGAATTTCCCAAACTTGATGTTGAACCACGAGCTGCCTTTCAAATTATCGAAGCGAATGAAGGCGCTCTCAAAGTGCCACACCGCGGTGGAATCGGAAGACGGCAGCAGGATGAATGAAATATTCTTGTAGAGGGTTCCGCCCGACCACAGGTCCATCCCGGAGAGGTCGAATCCGGACTGGTTCAACTGCCCGATTCCAGCAGTCGTGTCCAATGCCTGATTCGTGGTGCTTTCACGATGCCAGTTCGGGGTGATGCGGAACGTTATCGGGAAATAGGAGGGATTCTGCCAAATCGGAGAGTCGCGGTCATTCATCAGCTGATAGCCGTTGTCGCGGAACACTTGCCCGAAGTTATTCAACTCGGGCCACGCCGTATGACACGCCGAACACGGCAGGCCGTACTTGCGCGCGAACGCCGGGATCGCCATCACCTGGCCCGTTGGCAGAGCGCTCACTGATCGCACATCACACAGCAAGATCGCTGCTAGCAGAAACGCGCACGTCAAAATCGTCTTCCACCGCGACCATTTCATTTTCATAGGATTTGCACCCTCTCGGAACTGCTTAGACATATACCCTCCTGTTCCAGCTGAAATGATATTAACGCTTTGAGTCGCAGTTAGTTTTCGGAGAGCAGTGGGAGCAACTCGCGCAACCGGCAAGCACGTGAAACCAGCGCAAATTGGATTTCGCATTCGAATATTCCAAGAACTTGGCTCTTCCCTCTTAGTGATTTCCTACTAACGCACACACCCCAAACGTGCCGAAAATTACTCCCGACAATCAAAGAATGCAAGATAAAATTGACAAAAATATTACAATCCCAGTTTCTCGGTGCAAAACTATCAGCTGATGAAGTGGAAGTATCGTATTGATGACAAGCTGTTCATGATTCACATGCTCACGTCCAACCTATACGTCAAACGGACAATGCGCAGCATGGGCTGCTCTCCTCATTCACACCCGCATAGACGGTCGATGACGTCGTACGCGTGGCGGTTTGTTGGCGGAGGTCGAATCGGAAACCTGAGACAATTTGTTCTCCCCCTCCTTTTTGGTGTATTTTCCCCTGTGCGCTCTACGGGCTTCGGGTACCCTGTCTGGAACAACCCTGGCACGCGGAACGACCGTCCGATGGTACGGTGGCGGCGCTCGTTTCGTTGCGGCTTCACGAAGGGCACGGGGGATGGATGAGTTGTACGCCTGAGGGAAAGGAGTCGTTGAAACGGTTGGCGAACACCGATAGGGACAGCCCTTTTCTTCACTGGCGGCTGCGACGGCGCATTCGATCCTCATTTGCGCCGATCTGTTGCGCTTTCGTGTTGGTTGCTCTCGCGGTGCTCTGCACCCCTGCAGCGAAGCCGTCTGCGCCTTCACACCACGACCAGAAATCATCAGACGTGCCGGAGGGGTTTGCGATCGACCTAAAAGCCTCCGAAGCCGATGTCCTGAAGGCAGTGGAATTGGTGTCGCTAGACACAGTGCTTCACGGAACGCAGGTCTACTCCCGGGAAGACGAGCTGACCGAAGCGGAGGCCGTGACCGGCTCCCCATACTATGGACCATGGACGGGTCCCGGCCACGCGTTTTACAAGATCCGCAAACAGGCGCTTTCGCCGTCCCATTTCAAGGGCAGCACGGACGTTGGAACCATCACCGTGCGTTACATCGTGCTAGGCGTCACCCCGGATCGCACCCACCTGCAGATTGACGCCGTATTCATCGAAGACGGCGCGAAGAGGGTCCACACTTCGGACACTACGGTGGAGACGAGCGAATTCGCGGAGATTCAAAGCCACATCGTCCGCATCCAACGCGAAGAACGGCAAACGGCGGACCTGCAGCAGCGCCACCAATTGCAACGCGCCGCACAAGCGAGTGTAAAGGAGCGTGACGCGGAAGCGGCGCGGCTGAAGGAAGCCGAAAGCTCCGTGCAGAGTCTGCAAACGCGCCTCAATGAGTTGCAGCACAAAGCTGAATTGCGCGTAAAGGCTCAGGCCAATTTGAAATCTGCTCCCTTTCAACATGCCGCCACGTTGCAGTCCGTGCCCGCCAATTCCGATGTGCTCATCGAGATCATCACGCCGTATTGGTACGGCGTCGAAACCGTGGACGGACATCGGGGATGGCTCCGGCACGATCAGGTGGAACCGATCCCGTGAAGAAAACCCCTCGTACCGCGGCGCATTTTGGAACTCTGCTGCTGGCTCTTACATTTATAGCCGCTCTTGCCGGCGCGCAAGCCGCTCCCGTTCCCTTCGAGCGAACGTTTGCCAGCCCTGCTACCGACGTCGAGCGCGTGGTCCGCAATCTGCGCCCTTCGTCCAGCGGGCGCTTGCCGACGGTGGACGGGTTCGTGGAGGCCAGCGACCTGCCGATTGACCACTACGAGCGCGGCTACTACGAGTGCACATTTCAGGTGGTGGCCACGCCTGCGGGCGGCGCGACCGTCCGCGCCAGCGCCAAGATTACCGCCTGGTACAACGATCCCACGCCGGCGCGCTCCGGTTATCGCGTGCTGGTTTCCAACGGCCATATCGAGAATGACTTTCTGGACCAGATTCAGGAGGCTTTGGGCCCGGCTTCGGTGCCCAAGCCGGCCAGTCCTGCTGGTGCCGCTCCGCCCGTGGCCAAATCGAACGCGGCTGCAGCGCCTCCCGTCAGCAACGGGGGTTTGCGGCCGCAAACACGACTGGGCCCCGCGCCCCTCGATGCTGAAGAATCGTCGTCAAACAAAGGCGCCTCGAGTAGGGACGTCTCGAGCGGAACGCGGCAGCCGGCGGATACCGCGGCGCCTGCGTTGTCTTCGAGTGCAAACCTGGAGTCTCTGAAGTTGCAGCGGGCTGCAGTCGAAAAGAGGGCACAGGAACTCTCAGCTGATATTAAGAATTTTGAAGACATTCTTCACAATCAGGTGCGGCCGGCCGATCTGGCGACCGTAAAGAAGGCTGGCACGCATATTTTCTCAAAGCCTGCAGATACGTCGCCGGTGCTATTTTCTGCCGACGCCGAAGACGAATTCCAGGTCCTCGAGCTGCAGGGCGCGTGGGTGCACGTGCAGATTTCCGGGTCATCTCGTGGCTGGATTCGCCGCGCGCAGCTGGATCTGCCTGCGGAGTATGCGGAAAGTTCCGCTGCGGCCAGTGATCCGGCGCCCGCCGGCGCCTTGGCAGCGGGTCTTTTCAACATCAGCAAGGACGAGACCACCACTTTCGGCGGCAAGTGGGCGCCGCTTGCTACCAAAAAAGTTCGTGTGATCTGGCTGGAGCCGGCGTCTGCGAGTGCGACTTCAACGGCGAAGGAAAAATTGGCCTTTGCGCGGGCGCTTTTTGAAAAATCTTACGGCGAATTGAAATCTTCCGGCGCTGCCGTGGATGGCGTGGTGATCGTATTCGATTCGGCTGATGGGGGACAAATCGCGGCCACGATTTCCAGCCTGAAGCAGCTGGCCGATGGCGCTCTATCCGAAACCGCGTTCTGGAAGCAGTGTTCGCTCGATCCGCCGGAATCGTTCCAGGCTTCCGCTTCCACCAGACCGTGGGAGCCGGCCCTGCCGTAATTCCGCTGCAAGTGAGACGCACGCCTGCGTGCGATTTGCGCGACCAAAAGCGCCGAAATTCGCGCGATACTTCGGCTCTTCAGCAGATTCGTTCCGCCGCCCCGATTCGTTGTATAACAATTACGAGGAAATCACATGAAATATCGCAAGCTGGGGCGGACTGGCTTCAACGTGAGTGACATTGCCCACGGACTGTGGGGCATGAGCGGGTGGAGCGGTTCCGAAGATCAGGAATCTCTGCAGGCCATGCAATTGGCGATTGACCAAGGCAGCAATTTCTTCGATACCGCCTGGGCCTACGGCGAAGGCAAGAGCGACGGCTTGCTGGGTGAAATATTGTCGCGCAACAAAGGAAAACGGATGTATGCCGCTTCAAAAGTTCCGCCGATGAACGGGCGCTGGCCCGCGCTGCCGGAGTACAAATATCGCGAAGTCTTTCCCGCCTCGCACGTGATCAGCTACGCCGAAAAAATCCGCGAAAAACTCGGGACGGAATCCATTGATATTTTGCAGTTCCACGTGTGGGACGACAGCTGGGCAGGCGAACCGGAATTTCGCGAAACGGTGGAAAAGCTGAAGAGTGAAAAGCTGATTCGTTTTTTCGGGCTGAGCATTAATCGCTGGCAGCCCGAGAACGGAATCGCGGCGATGCGCACCGGCCTGGTGGATACGGTGCAGGTGATTTACAACATTTTCGATCAGTCGCCGGAGGATAAGCTTTTTCCCGTTTGCCGCGAGCTCAACATCGGTGTAATCGCGCGCGTTCCGCTGGACGAGGGAAGCCTAGGCGGCAAAATGACGCGCGAGACAAGATTTCCCGCGAACGACTGGCGCGCGAAATATTTTGGTCCGGCCAACCTTGAGAAAACCGTGGCGCGCGTGGATGAATTGAAGAAAATCGTGCCGCCGGGGATGACGCTGGCGGAGATGTCGCTGCGATTCATCTTGTCCAATCCGGATGTCGGCACCACGATCATCGGGATGAGAAAACATGCCCACGTAAAAGAAAACATCGCTGTCAGCGATGCAGGGCCGCTCGATAAGGCTCTGCTGCAAAAGCTGAAGGCGCATCGCTGGGATCGCGTCCCGCAGGGCTGGTCGGACTGAGGACGAGCTTGCGCTCTGCCATTCGCAGCACATTCGGCATCGCGCGAGAGATCCGCCACGGACCACCTGCGTGAATATGGCATAATAATTCAGGCGAAATCGGCTGCCCGGGGGTCCGTACGGCCGACCGCTAACCAGCAAAAGTGACCACACGCGCGAAAATTCGCAGAAAGTTGCTCGCGGTGCACCGCAAACTGCGCGAGGCCCGCATGATCGTGAAGGGCCTGGTTTCCACGCGCCATCCCGTGCTGGTGCACATCATTCCGATTCGCCGCTGCAACTTGGCCTGCACCTACTGCAACGAATTTGACGATTTCTCGAAGCCCGTGCCGCTCGAGGAAATGTTCCGGCGCATTGACCGGCTCGGCGCGATGGGCACCTCCGTCATCACCATCAGCGGCGGCGAGCCATTGTTGCACCCGGAGCTGGACGCGATTATCGCGCGCATCCGCAAGAACGGGATCATGGCCGGGCTGATTACCAACGGATATTTGTTGGTCGCGGATCGCATCAAGGCGCTGAATCGCGCGGGGCTGGAATATCTCCAAATCAGCATAGACAACGTGAACCCCGACGAAGTTTCGATGAAGAGCCTGAAAGTGCTCGACCAGAAATTACAATTGCTGGCCGAGCACGCTGAATTTCAGGTGAACATCAATTCGGTGCTGGGCGGAGGCGTCGCGAATTCCGAAGATGCTTTGACCGTGGCGCACCGCGCCGTTGAGCTGGGATTCACTTCGACGGTGGGGATTCTGCATGACCACAACGGCCAGTTGCAGCCGCTGGGCCCGCGCGAGCAGGAAATATTCGAAGAGATCATGACGCTGGGGAAACAATCGTTCACGCGCATCAACCAATTCCAGCACAACATTGCGAAGGGACTGGAGAACAACTGGCGCTGTCGCGCCGGTTCGCGCTATCTCTACATCTGCGAGGACGGCCTGGTGCATTATTGTTCGCAGCAGCGCGGCTATCCGGGCATACCGCTGGCGCAATACACCGACGAGCAACGCCACCGCGAATTTTTCACCAAGAAGGGCTGCGCGCCGCGTTGCACGGTGTCCTGCGTGCATCAGACTTCGGCAATGGATTTCTGGCGCGCGCCGCAATCTTTGGAATCTGGCCCGACGCCACCGATGGCTGCGGCAGAAAACCTGGTGCAACTGACGGGCCCATCGAATCATTCCTCGTAAGTTTGTCTCGTAGCCTCGCATCGTAACCTTGCCTCGTAATTTTGCCGCGCTCGCGCGCAACGCTCGAAAATCCATCCACCGCTAGCTCGTTTCTCTTTCGCACCGTACTGCGCTAATTGCTTGGGCAAATCCTGTGGAAGTGGCTAGAGTTTCCTATTGCAAAGAGTTACACGTGAGCGTAAAAGTCGCTCATCTGTCCTTTAATTCTGCTCCATTGGGTGCGGAGCGGATCCACACTAATTTTTCTGCAGACGCAGAGATGCGGCTGAAGGTTGGGCGAAGAATTGTCGGTTCCCTTGGGGGTATGACGATGAAGCTGCGTCAACTTGTGGTTATGGCCTCGCTGCTCTGCGCCGTAGTCTGCTCGGTTGCTACGCGCAGTTTCGCGCAGGTGAACACTGTGAATTTGTCCGGCACGGTTCTGGATCCGCAAAATCTTGCGGTGAAAGATGCGAAAATCACCGTGCGAAATTCAGCCAAGGGCATTGAACGCACCGTCACTAGCGACGCCGAGGGCAGATACAAATTCGTCGGTTTGCCGCCCGGAACCTACACGCTGACGGTGGAAGCACCCGGCTTCGCGATTCTCACTGACACAGCGTTCACTTTGACGCTGGGGCTAGTGGCCGAATACAACCCGCAACTGCAAGTGCAGACCACGGCGGCGTCTGTGAATGTTTCGGCCGCGCCGGACCTGGTGGAAACCAGCAAGACCGACGTTTCCATGACCGTGTCGCAGAATCAGATTGATAATTTGCCCATCAACGGGCGCAATTACATCAATTTCACGCTGCTTGATTCGCGCGCGGCGCGCGACAACACGCCTTCGATCGGCGCGGCGCCCAACACCGGCCTGAACCTGGGCGGGCAACGCGGGCGCTCCAACGAAATTTCCGTGGATGGCGCGGATGCGATTGACAGTTCGGTGAACGGAGTGCGCGCAACGGTGTCGCAGGAAGGCGTGCAGGAATTTCAGGTAATCAGCAGCAGCTACATGCCGGAATACGGGCGGGCGATGGGCGGTGTCGTCAACATCGTGACGAAATCGGGATCGAACGATTTCCATGGCAATGCTTTCGGCTTCCTGCGCAACGGCGCGATCCAGGCGCAGAATCCATTTTCGGTAACTGCCTCGTGCGATCCGGCCACGGATCAGTGCGGCACCACGCCCGTGAAACAATCCTACACGCGCGTGCAGGCTGGCCTGACACTGGGCGGCCCCATCCAGAAGGACAAAACATTTTTCTTTTTCAGTTACGAGCTCACGCGCCGCGAAGAAACCGGATTCACCGCGATCGGCCAGGACAATTTCGGGCTCATCAACTCGACAATCCTGCCGCCGTTTTCCGCGCCGTGCCCGCTGCCCGCGTATCTGGTGACGCCCGCGCAACAAGCGTTCGTTCAGGCGGTGCCCGCGCCGGTGGGAATTCCTTATCTTTGCGCGGCTGCCGCAAGTTCTTTCACGGCGATCTTCGGCAACACCCAGTTCTATCCGGGCGCCACTTTTCCCAGCACCCGCGCGCCGTTGCCTGCTTCGTTCGCAGGTTTGGCATCCACCATCGGGAATTTTCCCATATCCGAAAAGGGCAGTATCTACTCGCTGCGCCTGGACCACATCTGGAATTCACGCAACAGCACTTTCGTGCGCGGCATGATTTCACCCGACAGCGTGGACGGCATTCAAGTGAACGCGCAAAACCAGACGTTCGGCCAGAACTCCGGGAGCCGCACTTCGACGCAGCAGACGCATGACTGGGCTTTCATTGCGCAGCACTCCACGACCATCAGCAGCAACGTGTTCAACGAACTCCATTTCCAGTTTGCGCGCCGCAGTCTTTTTTATGGATTTTCGGATCTTCCGGGCGGCGGCGATCCCGCGGTGAACATCGCCGGCGCTGCGTATATCGGGCGCGAACCTTTCTCCACCGAGGACCGTGTGGAAAAGCGCTACCAGCTCACCGACAATCTGACGTGGATTAAAGGAAAACACTCGCTGAAGTTCGGCGTGGACTTCAACTTCATTCAGCTGCAGTCGCCTTCATCGCAGATTTTCACGCTGAATTACGGCGGCGTTTATGATTTCGGCAGCGTTTCGATCGCGGCCGGCGCTCCCAGTCTGACTCCCGTGCAAGCGTACGGCTTCGGCACGCCCGCGATTTTCTACCAGGGAATCGGGCAGTCGAACAGCCCGTTCAATAATGAATTGCTGGGAGTTTTCGCCCAGGATAGCTGGAAAATCAGTCCGAAGCTCACCTTGAATTACGGCCTGCGTTACGACATCGGCTGGCAGCCTACCTTCGCGGCCGGTACTGCTGCGAATGCGGCGGCGGAGCAAGCGTTTGGAGTGCAGGAAGGCGTGCCGGTTGATGCCAACAACGTCTCGCCGCGCATCGGCATCGCCTGGGATCCGTGGGGCAACGGCGAAACCGTGATTCGCGCCGGCTACGGATTTTTCTACGACAATCCGGCGCTGGCGCTCACTTTCCTGGCCACGGCTGAAGACGGCGCGCGTTCAGCGCTGCTGCAATTCCCCGGCGGAACGCCGGATGGCTCGTTGAACGCCGCTTCGATTTTTCAGGGAATACTGAATGTGCCGGACATGGGCTGCTCCACGGCCACACCGAACATGTGTTATCAGGCTAATCAGCAGCGCTTCAATGCGTTCCAGCCCAATTCACTTTTCATCAATCAAAATTATTTGTCGGTGCCGAATCCCCTTGTGCCGGGAGCACTTGGCTATCCGCTGGTGGGCATTCCGTACACGATTCCGATCAAGAGCAATTTCCAGTACGCGCTGGCGCAGCAGGCGAACCTTTCGATCGAACATGAACTTTCGCGCGACTGGAAAATCAGCGCCGGTTACAACTACGTGCATGGCACGCATTTGGACCGCACCATCAATATCAATGTGACGAACCCAGCGATTCTGGATTCCAACGCAACCAACGCGATCGAAGCCGGGCTGATCACACCGGGAACAAATCCGCTTACTGTTCAGGTTCCCGCCAATGGTGGTCTGCCGGGCTGCGTTGCTTCCATTCCCGGACCCGGGAGTGTTGCTGTCCAGGCTCCCGGCGTATTCGGCATCGGATATGCGACTGCTAATTGTTCAGGAACGCCGGTCGGAGCGATCGGCACGGCGGCCGCGTTTAATTTTTTCCGGCCGTCAGGTCCGAATCCATCGTTCGCGGGGTTGGTGGGTGGCTACGCCAATCTGCTTGGCCTCGCGCAAGCGGGCGGATTCCCCACGGGATTCCCTGGAGTCCAGGTACCGTGGAGCGATGTGAACCCACAAACTTCGACGGGAAACTCTCTTTACAACGGTTTCACGTTGACCGTGACGAAACGCTTTTCTCATGGCTTCGAAATGGTTTCTGGTTGGACGTGGTCGCATACGATTGACGACTCGACCGACCTTTCGACGCTGCTGAATCCGCAAGACAATAGCAATCCGAATGGCGAACGCGGAAACTCGGACTTCGATCAGCGTCATCGCTGGATTACCAGCGCCGTGTATCAGACGCCCTACCGTCAGAGCGACTCGGAGTGGTGGAAAAAAGTCCTTTCGAACTTTACGATTTCGCCGGTAATCGAAGTCGCCTCGGGACGGCCCTACAACGTCCTGCTCGGCTACGATACCAATCTCGATTTCGGTTCCTCGACAGGACGCCCGTCCGCGCTTCCGGCCGGTGCAACAGTTCCCGCCGGATTCCCAGCGGCGACCACCTCGCCTTTTATTCGGAACGCCGAGTTCATCATTCCCACGAATTGTTTTGGCAGCGACGGCTCTCCGATTCCGTTCAGCCCCGCCGTGCCAGTGCCGCCCACGGGCTGCACCGGCGATCTGGGCCGCAACGCATTCAACCAGCCGGGATTTTTCGAGATTGATTTACGCATCGCCAAGCAGTTTGCGATCACCGAACGCGTAAATCTACAGGTGATTGCTGACGGCTTCAACATGTTGAACCACTTCAACGTTAGCGGCGTGAACCCGGTCTGCGATTCCACCGCGGGTGCGACGACCTGTGCCGCCGGCCAGCCGACGTCGGCGTACGATCCGCGAACATTTCAATTCGCGCTGAAACTAGACTTCTAGTTCCGCGTAGCATAGGCAATCTCGCCTGTGCGAACGTGTGCTGAGGTGGCTGGGCGCTGTCTGTTCTCGCGGACTTTTGCGCTCTGCGCGCGTTCGCGCTAAAGTGTGTACAAGCGCTCCGCTGGAGCGTGCGATTCATCGGGGACACTATTCATGAGCCCCATCGTGTGGTTAATCCTCGGCTTGGTTGCCATCGGCGTCGTCGCGGCGATTGTGTGGTCCGCGGCGCGTCGTTCAGACGCTCAACTTTCGGCAGTGCGTCAGGAAATGCAGAATTCGCTGGCGACGCAAGGCCAGTCGGTAAACGCACAAATCAATCACTTGATGCAAGCGGTCACCACCCAGCTCGGGCAGGTGCGCCAGGAATTGCAAACCGGCGTCGCATCCTCCGGAAAGCTCGCCAGCGACGCGCAAATCGCGATGGCGCAGCAACTGCAATCCTCGAACGAAGCGATTCGCAAGATCAGCATGCAGATTGCGGAAGTGCAGCAGGCGGGTCAGCAGATGTCGCAATCCGCGCAAACGCTGCAAAATGTTCTGGGTGGCGCGAAGACGCGCGGCGTACTCGGCGAAGTGGTGCTGGAACGTTTGCTGCAGGATGCTTTGCCGCGCAGCGCCTACGAAACGCAATATCGCTTCGATTCCACAGGCGCGATCGTGGACGCGATCGTGCGCAGCGGCGACCACATTCTTTCCGTGGACTCGAAATTTCCCCTGGACGCCTACCGCAGGCTTGTTGACGCCGGCGAAACCGCGCGGCGCGAATTTTCACTGGCCGTTCGCAAGCACGCGGACGCCATAGCGGAGAAATATATTTTGCCGGACGAGCGCACATTCGATTACGCGCTGATGTTCGTGCCATCCGAAGGCGTTTATTACGAATTGCTGATGACCGAAGATTCAAAATACGGCCAGATTGATGAATATTGCCGCGCGAAACGCGTGTTTCCCGTTTCGCCCAACACTTTTTACGCCTGCCTTAGCGCCGTGGCCATCAGCCTGCAAGGGCAGAAAATCGAGGAGAACGCGCGGCATCTGCTCGCTGGCATGGGCGGATTGAAAAGGCAATTCGAAGCTTTCGCCGAAGTGTATGACCGGCTTGGCAACCATCTGCGCCACGCGCAGCAGAGTTACGAAGACGCCGATAGCCGCCTGAGTCGCGCGCGTAATTCGTTGGAACAAATGGCGCAAGGAGCGCTGCCCGATGGGCAAGCGTTGCCGAAAGCGCTTAGCGCCGCGTCCGAAAAATAATTCTGCGGGCCGGGCGCTGTCGTTTCGAATGCCGACATGTTGCGGCCATCACAAAATATCATCTGTGGCGCAGCCTTACTGTAGCGTCGTGCCCGCCGATTCCATCAGTGTGCGAAAATCTCCTGCCATTGTCGTCGAAATCATCTGTTCGATCTCGTGCCACACTTTTTGCGTATCGTCCGGATGATGCGTCAGCCGGTCCGCCTGGGCCTTTACCACACGCTGCAGGTCTTTGGGCGCGATGGTTTCTGCTGCGATGAGATAACGGCGCGCTACTCCGGCGTCGGGTGCGGCAAGAATCCGGCCATGAAACGAAAAATCTCCCGTGGCAACCGCCTGCACTTCAATTTCCGCGGAATTTTGTGCGCCGCCGGAGGTCAACACCTCTTGGCGATCGCCGCGCAGAAATCGCAGCACGCCGGGAGTTTGATTTTCCACCCACACGCGCAATGCCTGGTCGGTCCCTTGCACGTGCAGCGCCAGTTTGCTCCGTTTTTCCGGCACCAGCGGCGGCAACGGCGGATCGAAATGCAAACTTGCCAGGGTTGTCGTCGCAGTCCATTGCCCGCCCGGTGTCGTGATCAACAATTTTGCGGGGCCCGGGAGCGCGCGCGGGCTCGCCAGCACCACAATACATTCCGGCGAAGACGCTAGCACGAATGCGCGTTCGCCATTGATGCTCACGTGATTCGCATCCACGTCGCCGCGCAATCCGCCGCCGCAAACGGAAAACCGGTCCACCTGCGAAACCACCGGCGCGACGATAGCGACCCGCTCGCCCGCGCTCGCCGCCGGCGCGTCAACCAATGCCGCGGCAGAATCGCCGGCTGCGTTGGCAATCAGCACCGGCGCATCCGTGGGAGCGGTGAAAAATGCTCGTCCGGTTTTGTCGGTCTTCACGCGTTGCCCTTTTCCGAGGTCCACCGTAATTCCGTCTGCGAGCCGCCCGTCCACGCCGAGAACCGCCAAAGTTGCCGGCTGCCCTGCGACGAGCCTGGGTGGTAACACGATCGAAACAGTCCAAGTGGTGGCGGATGTAGATTGCGCGCGGACCATCGGCGAACAAATCAGCAACAAGCAGGCGCCAGCGATGTAGACAAGAAACACCGCCAGCAATAAAAACGCTGGAATCCGGGCGCGCTGCGTATTACTGCTCCAGAAGCCGACGACCAATCGCAGGTTTCGTGTCATTTCGAAGGCGAACCCATCACGCGCTCGTACACTTTCGTTTCGCGGAACAGCCTGAAAAGCTCGGCGTCAATCTCGTTGGCCCGCACACATTCGTCCAGAATGCTCAGGGCACGCTCGACGGGAACGGCGCGCTTGTAAGGGCGGTCGGAAGCCGTCAGAGCGTCGAAAATATCGCAGATCGTCATCATTTTCGTCTGCAGCGGAATCTGGTCGCCGTTCAGCTTGTAAGGATAACCGGTCCCATTCAGTTTTTCGTGATGCGCGCGCGCGATTTCCGGCACGCCGCGCAATTCTTTCGTCCACGGAATCTGGCTGAGAAAATTAAACGTGTACACTACGTGTGATTCGATCTGCTGGCGCTCGGCGGCGTCCAGGCTGCCTTTCGGTATGGAAAGCAGGCGCATTTCGTCGGCGTTGATGTACGGCAGCTCGATTCCCTTACTGTCCAAGAAAGATTGCTTGCCAATTTCTTTCAGCTTGCGAAATTGTCCTTGCTCCATCAGCGTCGGTTCGTTCGCCTGCAGGATGAATTCCATATAATCCCGAATTTTGTCGAGGCGCTGTTCGAAGTCCTCGCTGAGCCGCGCAATTTCGCTGAGCGCGTCGCCGCGGTCGCGCTCCAGAAACATCTGCAGCTTGCGGCGCACCATGCCCACTTCCACTTCCTTGCGGATGTAATCGAAGCGCTGCTTCACCAGTTCCATTTGCAGCGGATACAACTTTTTCGCTTTCACCAGCACTTCTTCGCGCACTCCTACTTTTCCGAAGTCGTGCAGCAGCGCGGCGTAGCGAATTTCTTTCATCTGCTCGTGGTCGAAATGGCTCGCGCTGTAGGGACCGGTGGAAACCTGGTCCACAATTTCGGCCAGGCCTTGGGTGTAAGAGGCCACGCGCAGCGAATGTCCGGAGGTTGTGGGATCGCGCTGCTCGATCGCGGTCACCGCGGCTTTCACGAAGCCTTCGAACAGCGTTTGAATATCGTTGTAGAGCTTGCGGTTTTCGTAAGCCACCGCCGCTTGCGATGCTAGCGACAGAGCCAGGCGCACCGAGCGTTCGTGAAACGGCTGCACGTGCACCGCGACGTGTGCCTCATTGCGCAAACGCGCTGCCGGGTCATTTTTTGCGTTGATCAGCTGCAGCACCCCGAGTACTTCGCCCTTGGCATTGCGCATCGGCAAGGTGAGCAGCGATTTCGTGCGATAGCCCGATTCGCGGTCGTAATGATCGTTGAAGTGAAACGGCATTTCCGGTGGGATATGATACGCATCCGCAAAATTCACTACTTTCCCGCGCAGCGCGGTGTAGCCCGCCATGGAATCTTCCGCCAGCGGGAGCGTGAATTCCTTGAACGGAAACACCAGGCTGTCGTTCTGCGTCAGCATGAAACGCAAATACCGGCTTTCGCCCTCATCTTCAACCAGGTAGAGCGACCCGGCATCCGCGCCGGTGATTTCGCGGGCTTTGGCGAGAATCAGATTGAGCAGCTCGCGCACGTCGCGCTGCGAGGAAAGCGCAATCCCGATTTCATTCAGTTGTTCGCGCTCGCGTTCGGCGGTTTCCAGCTCTTCGCGCGCGATACGTTCGCGTGCGGCTAGCTCGATATTTTCGAACGCGATCCCCAACGTCTTTTCTAATTCCTCGCGCGAAGCGTTCGCGGATACGAACGCAAAAACGGCTGCCGCTGCTTTGTTGCCTGCTGATTCGGATGCCTTCACCGAACCCAAGCCCGCTGCAGGCACCACACCGATCACACGGTAATTGCTGCCCGAACCATTCCAGGAGGCGGGGAGCACGGGCGCACCATCACGCATATCGGCGAGCACCACACCGTAATTTGCCGCGCGTCCTTGCGCTTGTTTGGGGCTTGCGGCGGCCTGCTGGTTCGGGGTGAGGGTGCACAAATCATAAATTTCCCGCAAGGGCGCGGCGAGTTTCTCCGCCGTCGAGCCTGCCATGCACCAAATTTCCTTCTTTTCACTCATAAGTTCTTACACGCAGCGCCCACGCCTCAGTATAGCGGAACCACTGAGAGCGCCACAGACAGGCGATTCTATATCCTTTTTGTTCGCGGAGGGCAGACGGTCTGCGCGCGGCACGGCATTGTCCTTAATGGACCTTCATGCCTTGAATCACGCGCGGCCGTTTGTTAGCCTTGCGCGGATTTCAATTTCCATCCCTTTTAGCGCGGCGCACTGCATTCGCGGCAAATATGGCCGAACCCACACGCATAACCAACCGCATCGCGCGACTGCTTCGTGAATGGTGGGACCATCGCGGTTCGTTCGCCATCAGCATGCTGGTCACGCTTTTCGCGCTGGCTACTTACTACGTCACGTTCGTCGGCGAACGTCCCATGCCGATGGCCGATTTCGTTTCTCGCATGGAATTGTCGAGCCTGGATACGCGTTACCAGTTCCGCGGCCGCTGGCGCACCGATCCGCGCATCATCATCGTGGACGTGGACCAGCAATCGCAGGAGCAGCTGGGCCGCTGGCCGTTTCCGCGCATCCATTTCGCGCATTTGCTGGACGCGCTGCGCGAAGACGGCGCGCGCGTCGTGGCATTCGATATGACGTTCAGCAAGCCGGACCAAACCGTGCTGCCGCTGCAGGAACTTTCCGGCGATTTGGCGGCGCAACAGAAAAAAGGACAAGCGATCAGCCCCGCGATTCTCTCAACGATTGAAAACAAGGAAAAGCAATACAACTATGACCAGCAAGTGGCCGAAGCCGTTCAACGCTTTGGCAACGTGGTGCTGGGAAGTTATTTCCTCTACACCAAGGCGGACCTCGCGGGAGTTTCGAGCGCGGCGCTCGATGAATACGCGAACCAGATTGCCTATTTTCCTTTTCCGCAGGTGCGGCCCCTACCCTCTGCCGGAGGTGAACAAGGCCGCGTGCACGTGATCCAGCTTTACGAGGACCTGAATTATCTGCCACGCGGCGCCGAAGCGAACGCGGCCATTTTCACCGAAGCGGTGGCCGCAAAAAAAGGGGTGGGCTTCTTCAACGTTTTTCTGGACGCCGACTCGGTGGTGCGCCATGTGCCGCTGGCGATTCCGTATGGCCGCGACGCGGATCGTGCCAATTGGGATTTTTACGCCGCGCTCGAAGTCCAAGCGGTCCGGCTGTATCTCGGTCTTAGTGATGAACAAGTTGCACTGACGTACGGTGGCAGTGGAATCGTCGGCGTGGAATTCGGGAAGCAAAATTTCGCGCGCACGGACGATATCAGCCGCCTGCTAGTGAATTATCACGGTCCGGTTCGCACCTATCCTTATGTTTCGTTCGGCAATGCCGCGCTAAAGAGATTTCCTCCCGGCACCTTTAAGGACAAGATCGTTCTGGTCGGCGCTTCCGCCACCGGCATCGGCGATCTGCGCGCCACACCCTTTGGCGGAATCGACTTTCCGGGGACCGAAATTCACGCCAACGTTATTGACAACATTCTGAATCAGCAGTTCATCGTGCATCGCGGACTGCAAGCGCTAACCGACGTGGGATTTATTTTCCTGTTTGGCATTCCGCTGGGAATCTGGCTCGCCATAGTGCGGCCGCGCTGGATGATTCTGGGCCTCGCGCTTATTTTTCCGTTCGCTGGAATTGTGTACTGGGCCTTTCTGCATGGCTGGTGGCTGAATTTCATCGTCCCGGCCGTGTTCGTGCTGATCCCCAATGTCAGCTTGGTGGCGCTCTACCGCGTGCTTATCGAAGAACAGGAAAAACGAAAAGTGCGCGGCGCTTTTCAGCAATACGTCAGCCCGGAAGTAATTCGCCGTTTGCTGAGCGATCCCGAACGCGTGAAGCCGCGCAAGACGGAAGTGACCGTGCTGTTCAGCGACATTCGCGGTTTCACCACCATTTCCGAAGCCCTCGACGCGCAAACGCTCGCCGGCCTGCTGAACGGCTACCTGACGGAAATGACGCGCATCATTTTTCGCCACCAGGGCACGCTCGATAAATATATCGGTGACGCAGTGATGGCGATTTGGGGCGCGCCGTTCGACGAGCCCGATCATGCCGAGCGCTGCTGCCTGGGCGCGGTGAGCATGCTGGCGCGCCTGGCGGAATTGAAAGTGCAGTGGCGCGCGCAAGGCAGTCCGGTGCTGGAAATCGGCATCGGGATCAATACCGGCATCGCTTCGGTGGGCAACATGGGCTCGTCGCTGCGCTACGGATACACGGCGATGGGCGACGCGGTGAATCTGGCGTCGCGATTGGAAGGCTTGAACAAGGAGTACGGTACGCAGATATTGATCAGCGAATCCACGCGGCGCGCTCTTCGTGACGATCAATTTATATTTCGCGAGATTGATTTTATTCGTGTGAAAGGCAAGTTGCAGCCTGTAACCATTTATGAAATTCTGGTACCGGGCGCGAAGGAAAGCGGCGGCGAAGAACTTGTACTGCAATTTGGGGTGGCGCGTGAAGCGTACAAGCGGCGCGACTGGAGAAGCGCGCGGGCCGCATGGGCCGCGGTTCTGGAGCGTTGGCCGGGGGATGGACCGTCGCGCGTGTTCCTGGCGCGCTGCGAGGAATACATCGCGGAAGAACCGCCCGGCGAATGGGACGGCGTGTACGCGATGAAACACAAATAGGCGCGACACGCGCTCGCTACGCTCTGCGAAAGCCGTTAATCGTCGAGGCGCACGACGAACGTGGTCACCTGCTCGGCATCGTGCAGCTTATCCGCCAGATTTTGCGCCGCGGCTTCACTCGGCAGGCGGCCCGCGCGCACGCGATAAAATGTTCCGTTCGGCGAATCGTACGTGGCGATGCTAACCGGTGGGTACGTTTCTTCCATTTGCGCTTTCAGCCGCTCGGCATTTTCTTGCACTTTGAACGCGCCAATCTGCACCGCGAAAAAACCTACATTCGGATTCGGTCCCGACAAGATCTCCAGCCGCACGTTCGCGGTGCCAGGCCCCACCATTTCAATCGCTTGCGCCGCCGAAAGCGAAAGATCAATCACGCGATTGGCAACGAATGGCCCGCGATCGTTGATGCGCACTTCCGTTTGCTTGCCATTGTTCAAATTCGTGACGCGCACCACGCAATTAAACGGCAGCGTGCGATGTGCCGCGGTGAATTCGTGCATGTCGTAAATTTCCCCGTTGGAGGTGCGCCGACCGTTGAACGGCACGCCGTACCACGACGCGACGCCTTCTTCGACATATTCACCAGGAACTGCGGGCTGGCGTTCATTCGCAGGAGGTGGGCCGGATGGACGCGAGGCGCCCGGCTGGCCCGGTCGAGACGCGGATGCTGGCGGCGAACCAGACGGTTGTGAAGCGGGGGTGTTCGCCGGCTGATGCGTGGCTGCGTTGTGTTTTCCGCAGCCTGCGACGCCCGCGAGCGCGACAAATATTGTTAGCGCAAGCCGCGCGAATCCGATTCGCTCGCCGCGTGAGCCGTACATAAATTGTGTGGGAAATTTCTCCGGCTGGGCCGCTGGCGTCACGCAGTTTCCAGATTCACAGGTTTTCTCGCATTTCGGTATTATATGAACGCACTCACACTCTCGCAAGGAACCCTATTGGATATCTCGCCGCGCCTGCGTTGGAAGCTGGATCGTTTCAAGGAACAGATGAGCGGTTTCTTTGGTGGCGGCGCGAAGGAAAATCCGCGCCCGAAACTTTGCCCCGCCTGCGGCACGCTCGTCGGCGCCTCCGCTACGAAATGCCATCAATGCGGCGCGAGCTTGACGTTTGGTATGGCTGCGGCGAGCCGTTCGCTTAGCCGCCTGCTGCCGACCACTTCTCCCGCAACGTACGGAATTTTGACCTTGAGTTGCTTGTTGTATGGCGTGAGTTTGCTCGCCACGATTCGCACGGCCGGATTTCAGGCGCCTGCTGGCGGCGGATTTTCGGCGTTGATGAGTCTTGGTGGGATCAGCGGCCGGGTTCTGGCAATGTTCGGCGCATCCCTGCCATGGCCTGGCGATCTGTTCCAGCCATGGCGGTTCATCATGGCGACGTTTCTTCACGGCAGTATTCTGCACATCGGATTCAACATGTGGGTGCTGATGGATGTCGGTCCGCAAATTGAAGAGCTCTACGGTTCCGCGCGATATCTTTTCATCTACGTCGTAACCGGGATCGGGGCTTATCTGCTCAGCGGCTTCGTTGGTCATTTCAGCGTTGGTGGCTCCGGCGCCTTACTCGGATTGATCGGAGTGCTGATGGCCATCACCACCAACCGCCGCAGCGCTTCAATGCAAATGTTGAGGAGCCAACTGATCCGCTGGTTGGTCTACATCGCGATCATGGGATTCTTAATGTCGGGAATAGATAACTCGGCGCATTTGGGCGGATTTATCAGCGGTTTCGCTCTCGGAAAAATGATGGTGGATCGCGCGCCGTCTTCGCCGGAAGAATGGAAGCGCGCGAATTTGCTGGGCTGGGCTACAGCGCTGGTAATCGCGGCGAGCTTGGGGATGGTGGCTTTCGGTATTTTTCGCGCCAGCTAACCGCTTGGAGAAAAAAGCAGCCGCTTCATCCGCCCGTGTGCAGACGACGCGACACCACGATGCTGTAATGCACTCCCGAAATGCAGACGAACACCGCGACGCAATATCCGCAAATCTCCTTCAGCATGTAGAGCGTGTGGTTGTCCTTCAGCGCGAGCACCAGCACCAGAAAAATCATGGTGATTTCGAAAAACGTGGTGGCCTTGCCGTACATGCTCGGCGGCAGGGACATGTAGCCAACGGTAATCAGAATCACCGCGCTCGCCACCAGCAGCAGCACGTCGCGCCCGAGGACCAGAATCGTGAGCCACCACTCCACTTTTCCGTGCAGCGCCAGCTCGAGGTAGGAAGAGGAAAGCAGCAATTTATCGGCGATGGGATCCAGATAAGCGCCGAGCGGCGTCTTCTGATTCAACCCGCGCGCCAGAAATCCATCCAGCGCATCGGTGAAGCCCGCGACGATCAGAATTATCAGGCCCCAGTTGTAGCGCTCGTAATGAATCGCCATGATGAAAAATGGCAAGGAAGGCCAGGCGCAGAAAGGTGAGCTGGTTAGGGACCGTCAGGATTCGGCTGTTCATGAATGTGTTTTGTAGTAACGCGTCGGAAGCAAGAGCCTACGCAAACTGCGCCAGATAGTCCTCGAGCGAACGGCCGGTCTTCTTCGCGAACATTTCCGCCAGCGACGGAATCGAGCCGCGCGGTTCATCGAGGGCGATGCGTTCGATGCGAAGCATGGGAAAAAAAAGCGTCGGCAGACCCATGCGGTCGCCTTCCGGATGCAGCACCTGGCTGACGAAATCGTCAAACGAGTTCAGGTCAATTCCGCGCAAAGTCACCCCGGAGCTGGAAATATCGACCAACTCGCCCCAGAGCCTTTCCTTCGGCGTGTGCAGGCTGATCACCACTATCGAATGCGGCTCCATCAATTCTCCTGGACGCTTCCCGTTCCCTGCATGGTATCGCAATTCGCGATTTCCGCGCAGCATGGGCGCGCAATAAATAACCGCGGTCGGTAACTTTGTTGCGCGCGTTACGTGGACATCGTTTTCAAATTGGGCACGCGCTGCAGCACGGGCTCCGTGGCCCTCTGCACGTCGTCGGGCGTCACTCCTGCGGCCACTTCGCGCAGCAAAAGTCCTTGCGGCGTTACTTCAATCACGCCGAGTTCGGTGACGATCAGCTTCACGACGCGCACGCCGGTGAGTGGCAGGCTGCATTTTTTCACGATTTTCGGCTCGCCGTCTTTGGTGGTGTGTTCCATCGCGATAATCACGCGTTTTGCGCCGGCCACCAGATCCATCGCGCCGCCCATGCCCTTCAACATTTTTCCGGGGATGGCCCAGTTCGCCAGATTTCCGGTTTCGTCGACCTGCAGAGCGCCGAGGACCGTGAGATCCACGCGCCCGCTGCGAATCATGCCGAAAGATTCGGCGCTGGAAAAATAGCAGCAGCCGGGAATTTCCGTGATGGTCTCTTTGCCGGCGTTGATCAGGTCGGGATCTTCTTCGCCGGCGAACGGATACGGCCCGATGCCGAGCATGCCGTTCTCCGATTGCAGAATCACTTCGATTCCCGGCTGGCAGATAATTCGGAATCAGCGTTGGCAGGCCGATGCCCAAATTCACGTAGTATCCGTCGCGCAATTCTTGCGCCACGCGCCGCGCGATCACTTCGCGCTTGTCAATTTCCGTCGGCATTCGCTGCTCCTAACGCTGGCGCACGGTGCGCCGCTCGATGCGCTTCTCGTACTTTTCGCCTTGAAAAATCGCATCTACGAAAATTCCCGGTGTGTGCACGCAATCGGGATTCAGTTTGCCGAGCTCGACGATTTCTTCCACTTCCGCGATGGTGTAATCGGCGGCGGTGGCCATTACCGCGTTGTAATTCCGCGCCGTTTTGCGATAAACCAGATTTCCCCAACGATCGCCTTTCCACGCCTTGATGAACGCGAAATTGCCGCGTAATGCAGGCACCAGCACGTGCGGACGGCCGTTGAACTCGCGAACTTCTTTGCCTTCCGCCGCGAGCGTTCCGTAGCCGGTGGGCGTGTAAAACGCCGGAATTCCCGCACCGCCGCAGCGAATGCGCTCAGCCAGGGTACCCTGCGGGTTCAACTCCACTTCGATTTCTTTTTTCAGTGCGAGTTGTTCAAACGTCTTGTTTTCGCCGACGTAGCTGGCGATCATTTTCTTCACTTGCTTGCTTTGCAGCAACAGACCGATGCCGAAATCGTCCACTCCGGCGTTGTTCGACGCGAGAGTGAGATCTTTGGTGCCCTTGCGGCGCAACGCTGCAATTAAATTTTCCGGAATGCCGCACAGGCCGAAGCCGCCCAGCAAAATCGTCGCGCCGTCTTGTACTCCCGCGATGGCAGCGTCCGCGTTGGCCACGCGCTTATCCATCTGTTCTCCTCAAATCACAATTCCGGTTATTCAATCCGCATGAAGTTTACTGCAAGTAAGGAAACTTTTCGTAACGTTCGTTTGACGCGCGAGCGCCGCCGGTCATTGAAGCGCGAGACGTTACGAGGCTTCAGTGCTGCGGCGGCTGACGCCGGTGCGCGCGGCAGATTTCAGGATGCGGATGCGCTTCCGCCACCGCCGTTGCCGCAGCTTCGGGCGATGCTGCTTTCTCGATTTCGGCCATCAGCGCGGAGCCGACCACGGCAGCATCGGCAATCCCGCCGAGTACCGTGACGTGCGTGGGCAGCGAGATGCCGAAACCCACGGCTATCGGCAAGCGTTGTGAATTTTCGCGCGCGACGAATCAGTGCGGGCAATTCCGCGGGCAGCTCGACCCGCTCACCGGTAACGCCGGCCCGCGAAATCACGTAGAGAAATCCGCTGGATGCGCTGCCGATTTGCGCCAGCCGCGCGTCCGTGGAGGTGGGCGCCGCGAGAAAAATAGTGTCCAGCCCGTGCGCTTGCAGCGTCGACGCGATATTCCACCGCTTCTTCGGGCGTCAGATCGGTCGCCAGCACGCCATCCGCGCCGGCCGCGGCTGCCGCAGCGGCAAATTTCTCCAGGCCCATCTGCAAAATCGGATTGAAGTAGCTGAACAGCACCAGCGGAACTTGCGAGTGCGCGCGGATATTGCGGACCAGGTCGATCACGCCGGCAAGAGTGGTTCCGCTGCGCAGCGCGCGATCACTGGCCCGTTGAATCGTAGGGCCATCGGCAACCGGATCGCTGAACGGAACGCCGAGCTCAATCACGTCCGCACCGGCATCGGCGGCAGCGAGCACGATTTTCTCGGTGGCCTCAAGCGACGGATCGCCGGCGGTAATGTAAGCGACCAGGCCCATCTCGCCAGCCTCGGCGAGCGCGCGGAAACGTCGCGCGATCCGGCCAGCGGGCTTTGGCGCCGCGACTGCGGTTTGTGACGAAGCAAAGTTTTCAGACATAGCGCGAGAGAATATCCATGTCTTTGTCGCCGCGTCCGGAAAGATTCAGGATCACGAGTTCGTCTTTTTTCATGCGCGGCGCGCGGCGAATCAGTTCCGCCAGCGCGTGCGCCGATTCCAGCGCGGGAATAATTCCTTCCAGGCGCGCGAGCGTGCGCGCGGCTTCCACGGCTTCCGCGTCGCTCACCGCGCAATATTCCGCGCGGCCCAGCTCGGCGAGCCAGGCGTGCTCGGGGCCGACGCCGGGATAATCCAGACCCGCGGAGACGGAGTGCGTCGTGGCAATCTGGCCGTCGGCAGTCTGCAAAACGTAGGTGTAAGTTCCCTGCAGCACGCCGGGCCGCGCGCCGCTGAATCCGCTGGCTGCTGCGAGTCGCGCCGCATGTTCGCCTAAAGTGACGCCGCGGCCGCCCGCTTCCACGCCGATCATTTTCACCGATGCATCGGGCAGAAACGCGTGAAACAGCCCAATCGCATTCGAGCCGCCGCCGACGCAGGCAATCAAAGTGTCCGGCAAGCGGCGTTCCGCCTGCAGTAATTTGCTCGCGCGCTTCTTCGCCGATCACTTTTTGAAAATCGCGCACGATTTGCGGGTAGGGATGCGCGCCGAGCACCGAGCCGAGCAAATAATGCGAGCTCTCGACGTTCGTCACCC
This sequence comes from uncultured Acidobacteriota bacterium, assembly GCA_963710845.1. Lineage (GTDB taxonomy): Bacteria > Acidobacteriota > Terriglobia > Acidiferrales > UBA7541 > Palsa-295. Next base: position 337,072 of record CAVQBU010000006.1, read on the forward strand.
AATCGCGCATGGCTTCGTTGATAGCGTCTTTCAACGTGCGGCTGCCGGAATCCACTCCCACCACTTCCGCGCCGAGCAAACGCATGCGAAACACGTTCAGCCGCTGGCGCTCCATATCTTCGGTGCCCATGTACACCGTGCAGGTGAGGCCGAGCTTCGCCGCGACAGTAGCGGTGGCGACGCCATGCTGGCCCGCGCCGGTTTCCGCAATGACGCGTTTTTTGCCCATGCGCGTGACGAGCAAGCCTTGGCCGAGCGCGTTATTAATTTTGTGCGCGCCAGTGTGCAGCAAATCTTCGCGCTTGATGTAAATGCGCGGGCCGCCCAGATGCGCGGTCAATCGTTCAGCGAATTGCAGAGGCGTGGGACGTCCGGCAAAATTGCGCAGCAGCGAATCGAGTTCCGCTTGGAAACTTTTGTCGGCGCATGCGGCTGCGTAGGCGCGCTCGAGCTCTTCCAGCGGCGCTACCAGCGTTTCCGGGACGTAGCGCCCGCCGTAACGGCCGTATCTGCCGCGCGCATCCGGCACCATTTGTGCAATCGCGCTCATGATCGTCGTTTCCTCCGCTCAGGATTGACTGGGCGCGCGGATTTCAGTGGGCTCGTCGCACCTACCGGGCGCACCGCCGCGACGAGCGCCCGCATCCGCGACGCATCTTTCTTGCCGGGCCGCGATTCCACTCCGCTGCACACATCGATCGCGAAAGGCCGCGCCGCGGACACCGCTTCTGCTGCATTTTCCGGCGTTAGGCCGCCTGCCAGAAATATTTGGCGATTGCGCCCCGCGCTTTTCGCGAGCTCCCAGTTGAAACTTTTTCCGGTGCCGCCGCGCAAGTGCGCATCGAAACCATCGAGCAAAATGGATGAAGCGCGCTTGAAACTCCCAAGCTGCGAAACGCGGAAGGAATCGCGCACGCGGATCGCTTTGATCACGCGAAAGCTGCGCCGCATGTGTGACACGACTTCCGCCGTCTCATCCCCGTGCAGTTGCACGTAATCGAGTCCGACCCGGCGCGCGATCGCTAGCATCTCTAGCTTCCGCTTCGTTCACAAACACTCCCACCGATGCCACACTCTCCGGCAAACGTTGCACGATGCGCCGAGCCGCTGCGGGCGCGATGTAACGCGAGCTCCGGGGATAGAAATTAAATCCCAGGAAATCGGCACCGGCTTCCACGGCCCGCCTCGCGTCAGTCCAATTCGTGATCCCGCAAATTTTCACTTTCACCATAACACTTCGCTACTCACGCCGCTGTGTGCCCGGCGCCAGCCGGCGCCAGTAAAGCCCGCAGCGCCGCCCCCGGATCGGCGCTCTGCATCACGTGCTCGCCGATCAGAAACGCATCGAACCCGGCACGCTGCAGCCGCGCCAGATCGTCATACGTACGCAGGCCGGATTCGCTGACCGCGATACATTCTTCCGGAATCGCCTCCGCCAACGACAGCGACGTTTCCAGATGCACTTGAAAATCGCGCAGGTCGCGATTATTCACGCCTAGGATGCGCGCGCCGGCGTCCAGCACGCGCTGCAACTCTTCGCGCGAATGCACTTCCACCAGCGCTTCCATTTTCAGCGTGCGCCCGAGCTCCAGCAATTCGCGAAGCTCGGCATCTTGCAGGACTGCCGCGATCAACAGAAACGAATCGGCGCCCGCCGCGCGCGTTTCCCACACCTGCCAGGGATCCACGATGAAATCCTTGCGCAGGATGGGGATCTTGGTCACGCGGCTGGCTTCTTTCAGGTCGCCGAGCGAGCCGGAAAAGAAATCTTCCTCGGTCAGCACGGAAAGCGCAGCCGCGCCGGCTTCTTCCAGACTCGCGGCCAGCACCGCCGGAGCATATTCTTCGCGAATCACGCCGCGCGAAGGCGAAGCTTTCTTCAATTCCGAAATAATGTTGATTTTGCCCGCCCGCGTGAGCGCCCCCGGAAAATCGCGCGGCGGCGCGACTTTTTTTTCCACCGCTATTTTCAGCGCGACGTCTGGAAGCACGCGTTTGCGATGCGCTACCGATGCGCGGCGCGCTTCGACAATGCGGTCCAGAATATTTTTCGAACGCGAGCTGCTTTCCATGGCGCTAGATCCGGTTTTACCGGGTTCGGCAGGCACACCTTCGGAGTCGCCTCCGAGGGAACAATCGCTGCAAGTATGCTAGCCGCGCGCACCACACCCTGTCAATTTAGCGAAGGCCGGGGGATTTGGCGTCCGCGAGGAAGATGACGTCGCGTCTTCTTTCGCCGTATTCCGCGAGCTGATCCGTGCCGGCTCGGGAATCCCCTTATCGACAGATCCGATCGCCGCAACGTAAGAAATATTTTGCGTTCCGCGGTGATAGATGTAATCCTCCCGCCGGGAGAAAAGCCATCCATGTGTTTTTCCGCGACCGCGAACTTTGTGGGCAGCACCGCTTTGGGCGCCGTGGGCGTCGTGACGTTGACGAAGGTGAAGCACCGGCGCGAATTGCTTTTCGCGGCTCTGCCTCTGCTATTCGCGATTCATCAGTTCATCGAAGGATTCGTCTGGCTGGGATTGGATGGGATTCTTTCGCCCACAGTGACGCACAACATGGGCGCGGCATTCATGCTCTACGCGCAGGGGCTGCTGCCCTTCCTGCTGCCGCTAAGCGTGCTGCTGTTTGAGCCTGACGGGAAAGGCCGACGACGCATGCTGCCGTTTCTGGCGCTCGGCGTGGGTACGACGCTCTATATACTGTGGGCGCTCACCGCGTTTCCGACGGAGGTGTACGTGCGCGGCAACAGCATCGTGTACATCAATCAAGCCACCAACAATACGGTGGTTGCGGTGCTGTATGTGATTGCCACTTGCGGTTCGCTGTTCTTTTCCAAGGTTCGCGCCATGGTGCTCTTCGGCTGGGCCAACCTGGTAATTCTGCTGGTGGTGATGGCGTTCAAGCGCTACGCATTCACTTCGCTGTGGTGCGCGTATGCGGCGATTGCCAGCGTGATCATCCTCGCTTACTTCTGGCGAACGAGCAAAATCCGGCCGCTGATCTACGCATTGCCTTTGTGGACGTGATTGCCGGATGGCAGGCGAACAGAGCCGCGCGCTGCACAAATCCAACGCTACAGAGAATTCAGAAATGCAATGAACTGCTCTTTTTCTTCTTTGGTCAAATTCATCCGAAAGCGCTGGTTGTAAAACTCCAGCAATTCGTTCAAATCACGCGCGGCTCCGTTATGAAAATAGGGAGCGCGAGAGGCGAGACCGCGAAGGATCGGGCCTTTCGTGCGGACCATGTCGCTGCACAAGCCGCTGATCAGTCCTTTGCCGGGATCCGTGGTGAAAATCACGTAGGGAGTAATAGGCTGCCCGGGAACCTGGAACGGATTCGGGCATCCGGTGATGCGATAGACCGGCAGATCCGCAACGCTCAGCTGCGAAAGTCCATTGGCAATCAGGGGATCGGTTTCGGAGGCGAGATCGTGGCCGGTGCCGATATCCGGTGCCAAGGGCAGAGAGTGATTTCCGACATTCGGCGCTCACGGCGCCATACTTTACTTCTCGCGGCAATACGACCGCGCGATCGAGCAGTTCCAGAGTGTCCGGGAAATGGATCCTAGTTTCTGGCGAGCTCACCTGGTGATTGATGCATACATACGGCGAGGCCGCTTTACCGAAGCCTTGGCGGACCTGGAAGAATGGCGTCGCGCCTCAGGAGATGGAATCAACAAGAATTCGCGGCTGGTTTATCTCTACGGACGGATGGGGCAAAAGGATAAGGCGCGCGCCGAGCTTAGAAAATTGGAAGCGATGAAAGACACGCAACCGCCTGATCCCGTGGCGATGGCGGTGGCGTACATCGGCGTCGGGAATAACGACGCCGCGCTGCATTCGCTGGAAAAAGCATACGCAGAACGCTCGAATGAGCTGACGGCGCTGAAGGTGGAACCCGTCTATGATCCGCTGCGCGGTGAGCCCGGGTTTCAGGAACTGCTGCGGTGCGTGGGCTTGGCGGAATAGGATTTTTTGCTAGATGGGATTTGCCCAGACTTCGGGTGACGCTGAGCCGATTCTGTTGAAGTTAATGCGCGGTGCCGGTGCGCGCGACGGGCTCGAGCAGCTCGTTCAGGCTGTTACTTCGAAAGCAGCGGCTGCGAGAAGCGGATCGGAATGCCAAAATTCGAGCCGCCGAAACCCTTCAGGATTGCCACCGTCACGCCAATGACTTTTCCATCGCGGTTGAAGAGCGGGCCGCCAGAGCCCCCCGAAGTGGTTTGCGCGTCGAACACAATTTTGTCAGGCAGGATGTCCCCAATGTGGCCTTGCGTGATAAGCGGATGAATCAGATTGCGTTTGGCGAGTTCGTTGAGAACTTGCCCAACGTCGCTGCCGCTTTTCTTGATGATGTCCTGCGCGGATTCTTCATCGGTGCGCGCCAAGAATGGCGGCCAGGCCCGTTGCGTAACCCATTAAGATGACGGGTTGACCGCTCAGGGCCGAATCTTTTGCCGGTGTCAATTGCGAGGACTGGGCGCTTCAGGTCCTGCAGGTCCACGCGCACGGATGCGAGATCGGTGACGTCTGAAATTTCCTGTATTTCGGCGTGGAACGCGCGCGGATCGCCGGGAAAATACGCGCGAATCGCGGAAATTTGCGGCTGCAAACCCTGGCTGGAGATTTGGGCGATCTCGTCGTTCTTCCACCAGGGCTCGGCGACGTGGCGATTGGTGATCACTCGGCCGTTCGGTCCGGCGACGAAGCCGGTGCCGAAGACATCCATCTTCACCTCTGGACCTTTTCCTTCCAGCGTCAAAACCGGATTGCCTTCGCTATCTTGGATCGGCTCGCCAGTTTCGTTGAGGCCGCCATAGCGCAAGCGGCGCCCCGATTGTTGGTCGTTGAACGCCACGGCCACATGCAGCAGACACACAGACTGAACGTCCATCGGAATAATGCTTTGCGCGGCTTGGCCCTGCGCTTCGAGGCGCTGCAGGCGTGAGTTGGTTTCTTGCAATTGCTTTTGCAGGCCGGCCGCGTCGTCGGAATTCGCGTTCGCCATTTTGGCTTTTAGCTCTTCGACCCGTTTCTTCAGGTCGTCCTTGGCCGTAGGATCGGCGACGAGGGCTCCGGTCTGACTGTCTTGTTCGGCGCGAAGCTTGCGAGCCTCCGCGATCAAATCCTGCTGGCGGACGATTCCGCCTTCGAGCCTGGCGAGCATCGCGTTCGACCGCTGCGTGACTTTCTGCGCGCTGTGGGCGAACAGAAAATAAATTCCGGCCATCACCACGGCCACAGCGAGCACCGCCGCGAAACCGGTTTTGAGCCGGCGATCGAGGGAGAACGCGTCGCTGGTCATTTTCTCCGTGACGGCGAGCGCTTCGAACGCAGTGTGCGCGATCTGCTGGCCTTCTTCGGCGATGCGCATCTTTTCGCGCAGCTCATTTTCGGCGCGTTGCATGCGCAGGCGAGCGCGGACGCGAGCGAGCAACTCGCGCGATCGCACGGGCGGGAAATGGCGTCGTCCGCGCCCAGATCCAGAGCCGAGGCGCGCTGCTCGCTTCCGGCCGCGACGAGCAAGAGCACGCGAATGCCCGCGGTTGTGGCGGAGCCTCGAATCGTGGCGAGAACTTCGCCGGCGCTGGGTTTCTGCATGCTTGCGTCGAGCATTAGAACAGCGGCGCCGCCCTGGTGGATGGCGTCGAGTCCTTCGCGCGTGGTCGCAAAGACGGCGACATCGTACCCGGCTGACTGCAAGGCGGCACGCAGGTCTTCGCGACTGTGCGGATCGGCGTCGAGGATGATGATTCTTTCGGGCGTGTTAGACATTGACGCGCATTGACTCCGAAAATTTCCGTACGCTGCTGTTGAGGCTGCGGGCTCGTCCGCAGGCCACAGGCGTTGGTGATTCATGGCGCCGCGGTTGCCGTGCCGCTTCGTTCTTTTGCTTGGCGCGAACAAGAGCAATCGTCATCAGGCCGTGTGGCACCGCTCGCGCAGCATGTTGCTTAGACGCTTCGCGGGCTTGGCCGGGTTCATGATAACTTTCCAGTGAGAGTGCAGCATGGGCGAATTGGAAAAATTGAACCAGGAAATCATTTGCTGCCGCGCTTGCCCGCGGCTGGTACGTTATCGCGAACAGGTTGCGCGGGACAAGCGCCGATCGTTTCTGGGTTGGGATTATTGGGGAAAGCCTGTTCCGGGATTTGGCGACCCGCGGGCGGAGCTTTTGATTCTGGGGCTGGCACCCGCGGCGCATGGCGCGAATCGAACGGGACGGATGTTCACGGGCGATCGCTCCGGCGATTTTCTGTACAAGGCTTTGTTTCGCGCGGGCTTTGCCAATCAGTCGAGCTCCACGAATCGTGACGACGGGCTTGCGTTGAAGAATGCTTATATGGCCGCGACTTTGCGGTGCGCGCCGCCTGCGAATAAACCATTGCCTGCGGAGCTGGCGAATTGCCGGCGCTTTTTGGAAAGAGAGCTGGAAATTCTGCGACCGCGCGCGATGTTGGTGCTTGGCGGCATCGCGATGCGGGCTTATTTGGGATTGCTGAAAGAGCTCGGGCTGATTGCGACGCTCGCCGCGTTTCCTTTTCGGCATGGCGCGAGTTATGAATTGCCAGGAGATTTGCCGCGGCTTTTTGCATCTTATCATCCGAGCCAGCAGAACACTTTTACCGGAAAGTTGACGGATGCGATGATGTTGAAAGTTTTGCGCGACGTGCGCAAATTTCTGGCGCGGTGATTCGCAACAGCAAGCGGCGATCATTTCGATTGGCTCGGGCCGGCGCTTCGCATCAACAATAAATAGATGAAAAAAGAGACGGCGAAACCTACAAACCAGGCGTAGGGGTAGAGGCCGTGGAGCGCGGGGATTTCCAGGCCGCTTAACGCTACGGCTACGCCGGAGACGAGGGCGGCGATCGCGCGCCAGTTGAAGCCGCGCGAGAATTCGTAGGCACCGTTGCGCTGGTACAAATCGTCCTCGAGGATTATGCGTTTATGCAGGACGTAGTAATCCGCGATCATGACGCCAGCGATGGGGCCGAGAAAACTGGAATAGCCCACGAGCCAGCCCATCACGTAGCTGCCGTGACTTGCTAGCCAGCGCCACGGTTGCATGAGCAGGCCGATGAAACAGGTGACGACGCCGCCGAGCTTGAAACTGATTTTGCGCGGATAGAGGTTCGAGAAATCGTTGGAGGGCGAGACTACGTTCGCGGCGACGTTGACGTTGAGAGTGGCGAGCAGCAGCGCGAGCATCGCGACTACTACCGCGATGGGATTTCCGAGGCGGCTGAGAACTTCTACCGGATTCCAGATTGCGTGGCCGAACACGACTACCGTTGCTGACGTTACCGCGATGCCGATGAAAGAATAAAACGTCATCGTGGTCGGCAGACCCAGCGCCTGGCCGAGCATTTGTTCACGCTGGCCTTTGGCGTAGCGCGTGAAATCTGGAATATTCAGCGCGACAGTGGCCCAGAAGGCTACTACACCGGTGAGCGATGGAATAAAGAAACCGAAAAATTCGCGGAAAGTGTGAAATTGCGAGGGCGTGGAAAGCATGGGGCCTAAGCCACCCGCTTTGGTGTAGGCCCAGCCCAGCATCGCGACGCCGAGGATCAGCAACGCAGGAGCCGTGATGCCCTGCAAGTAACGAATGGCTTCGATGCCGCGGAGAATTACGGCTAGATTCAGCAGCCAGAACAGAAGGAAGCAGAGCCAAGCATGGTCCCATCCGTGCATCATGGCTGCAAGCAGCGTGTTGATCGCTTCGCCGCCGATCCAGGTTTGAATTCCGAACCAGCCGCAGGCTACCAGGGCGCGCAGAACTGCGGGGACGTTTGCGCCGAGCACGCCAAACGAAGCGCGGGCGAAAACCGGGAATGGGATGCCATATTCGGCGCCGGCGTGCGCGTTGAGCAGCATGGGGATCAGAACGATAATGTTGCCGAGGAAGACCGTGAAGATGGCTTGCTTCCAATTCATACCGCCGGCAATCATTGCGCTCGCTAGCATGTAGGTCGGGATGTTGACGCTCATCGCGACCCAGAGCGCGGCGTAGTTGTAAGTGCCCCAGGTGCGCTGATTGCGCGGGATGGGCGCGAGGTCTTTATTCCAGAGGGAGCTCGATGCCGCAGATGGGCGCGTGGCGGTGTCTGCTTCTGAGTCTGTGCGTTCCGTCATCGGTTGGCAGCTCTAGTCATTTGGCGCTCCAAAGAATTGCGCCGCTTATACCTTTGCTGAAGTTGGGGCGCAACAGGTTTCTGTTGCGGTGCCTGCGTCGCCGTCGAGAAAACGCGGACGAAAGCTTCTGGAGGTGAAACGCGAAGGGCTCCATCCTCCCCCGAATGCGAGAAAGATGGAGCCCCCGATTGTCGATTGAAGATCGCGCTTGATGCTGAACGCCGCGACCTCGGTGAGCGCGGGTTAGCTCAGACCGCCGGAGGCCAGGAGTTGATCGCCGGTTAGCCAGCCGGAGTCAGCGGATGCCAAGAAGACGGCTAGGGAGGCTATGTCGCCGACCTGGCCGATGCGGCCAAGCGGAGTCTGCGCGATGGCGCCCTTCTCGAAGTCGGAGCCGATAAAACCGGCGGAGTGCGTGCCTTCCGTCTCGACGATGCCCGGGTTGATGCTGTTGACGCGGATCTTCTTGGGTCCGAGTTCGCGAGCGAGAACGCCCGTAATAGCATCAACCGCGCCTTTGGTGGCGGTGTATACAGAGCTGTTCGGCGGAGTGATACGGCTGACAGCGGAACCGATATTAATGATGCTGGCGCCTTCGCCGAGGTGCTTGGCGGCTGCTTGAGTGGTGAGCAGAAGGCCGAGGACGTTGACGTTGAACTGGCGGTGGAATGAATCTTCGGTGACTGCTTCGAGGGGCGCGAATTCGTACACGCCGGAATTATTGACGAGGATATCGAGGCGGCCGTAATTCTTCATAGCTGCTGCGATGATGCCCTGTGCTTCGGCTGCTTTGGAAACGTCACCACCTACGGCGACGGCTTTGCCGCCTGCTGCGGTGATGGCGGAGACGACTTTGTCCGCGCCGGCTTTGCTGGAGGCGTAGTTGACGACTACGGATGCGCCTTCTGCGGCGAGCGCCTTGGCGATGGCTGCGCCGATACCTTTGGAGGCGCCTGTTACTACTGCGACTTTACCTTTTAGCTTGCTCACTTGTGACTCCCTTGGATTTTGGTCGGGCTTGGATATTGCAGCTTTATGAGATGAGATTTGATGCATTTGGGATTCTTTGGTTGTGGGCACACGAACTACGGAAGAATGTCTCTGCCTCGATGTGTCGTTTGACAGGGTATGTGGCACTTGTTAGCCTGCGCGAGACGCGGCTAGCGTTGTGTGGGGCGTGGCGCTACGGGCTGCTGTCAACTGCATGAGCGCTGACACCGAACGAACCTCCGGGAGCAGTTCCCTTCCTGATTCACAACCCGTAATTCAATTTCGTCATGCGGGCTACAAGTTGCCGAACGGGCGGGCGCTGTTGCGCGATCTGAACCTTGTGGTGCAGCGCGGCGAGACGCTGGTGTTATTGGGGCGCAGCGGCGCAGGAAAATCCACGGCTTTGAAATTGATCAACCGGATGCTCGAGCCTACGGAAGGCGCGGTGCTGGTTGAGGGGCGTTCGACGCTGGAAGGTGATCCGATTGAGCTGCGGCGGCGGATCGGCTACGTAATTCAGGAAGTTGGGTTATTTCCGCATTTCACCGTGGAGCAGAATATTTCTTTGGTGCCGCGGCTGGAGCGTTGGCCGGAGGAGCGCGTCCGCGCACGGGTTTCCGAGCTTTTGCAACTGGTGGGGTTGAGTGAGGCCGAATTTCTGCATCGTTATCCGCATCAACTTTCCGGGGGGCAGCGGCAGCGCGTGGGTGTGGCGCGGGCGCTGGCAGCGGATCCGCCGATTTTGCTGATGGACGAGCCATTTGGGGCGCTCGATCCGCTGACGCGGGCGGAAGTGCAGGCCGAATTTCAGGATTTGCAGCGGCGGCTGAAGAAGACGATTGTAATCGTCACGCACCACGTGGCGGAAGCGCTGCTTCTGGGAAATCGCATAGGCGTGATTGACGCGGGCGCGCTGGTAGGACTGCACACACCGAAGGATTTCATGGATGCGACGGAGCCGGTGACGGCGGCGTACATTGCAAATTTGCGGATGCTGGACAAGATGGAGGAGCCGGGATGAATCTGCTGGAATATTTTGCGCGACATCATCGGGAAATATGGCAGGCGACGCTGGAGCATGTGTGGCTGGTGGGGATCGCGATGCTCCTTGCGGTGGCGGTGGGCGTGCCGCTCGGCGTGCTGGTGGCGCGACGGCCATGGTTATCGAAACCGATTTTGGGCGGAGCGAATATCGCGGAAACGATTCCGAGCCTGGCGCTGTTTGGATTTTTGCTTCCAGTGCCGTGGCTGGGAGCTCGGGCGGACCGGCTGGCGATCGCAGCGCTGGCGTTGTACGCGCTGTTGCCGATTATTCGCAATACCGCAGCGGGAATTACCGGGGTGGACAAGGCGATTCGTAGTGCGGCGCTCGGAATGGGCATGACCGAGCGGCAGATTTTGCTGCAGGTGGAATTGCCGCTTTCGTTTTCGACGATGCTGGCGGGGATTCGCGTGGCGACCGTGCTGACGGTGGGGATCGCGACGATTGCGGCGGCGATTGGCGCGGGAGGGTTGGGCGAATTTATTTTTCGCGGGCTGGCGATGGTGAATAACCAATTGATATTGGCTGGGGCGATTCCGGCGGCGCTGCTGGCGTTGATCGCGGATTTTCTGCTGGGCGTTTGTGAGCGCCGGTGGCAGCCTGCGCGATGATGATGCGTGGCAACGCGGTGCGGCTAGGCGTTTTCGCTTGCGTGATATTGGCGTGGGTGATTGCGCTCGGTTCGTGCGGCGCGGTGCGGCACGATGAAATCGTTGTGGGGTCGAAGAATTTTTCCGAGTCGGCTTTGCTTGGTGAGATTGTGGCGCAGCATTTGGAGGCGCGGACGCATCGTGAGGTTATACGGCGATTTTATCTGGCAGGATCTTATATTTGTCAGCAGGCGCTGCTGGCGGGGCGTGTGGATTTGTACGTGGAATACACAGGGACGGCTTTGACTGCTATTTTGCATGATCCGTTGGAGGCTGATCCTACGGCGGTTTACGAACGCGTGCGGAGCGAGTACCAACGGCGATTTGGGTTGGAGGTATTTCCTTCGCTGGGATTCAACAACACTTTTGCGATTGTGGTGCGAGGGGAGGATGCGCGGCGGCTGCATCTAAAAACAATTTCGGATGCTGCGCCTTTTGCGCACGAGTGGCGGGCTGGATTTGGTTACGAATTCATGGAACGGCCGGACGGCTTTGCGGGGTTAGCGCGCACGTATGGGCTTGCGTTTCGAGAGACACCGCGGATTTTGGATTTGGGATTGCTGTACCGCGCGCTTTTGGAGAAGCAGGTGGATTTTGTGGCGGCCAATTCGACGGACGGGTTGCTGTCAGCTCGGGATTTGACGATGTTGGTTGACGATAAGCATTATTTTCCTCCGTATGAGGCGGTACCCGTGGTCCGGGCGGATGCTTTGACGCGAGTTCCGGAGATGCGGGCGGCGTTGATGGAATTGGCGGGGAAGATTAGTGATGAGGAAATGCGCCGGATGAATTATGAGGTGGATGGGGAGCATCGGGATATTGCGGATGTGGCGCGCGAATTTTTGCGGGCGAAGGGGTTGGAGTGAGGAGTGCGAAACCATTGTGCTGATGGGTGGTGCCTGTGCCGCGGAAAAGAAGAAGAGCGATCCTTCGCTTCGCTCAGGATGACGAGCTCGACGCTATTCGGTTTCTTGCATGGACTTGAAGTCGGCTTCTAACGCCGCACAGTATTGTTTTTGGGCTTCCAACTCGGCCTGGAGCTTCTTTACGAGCAGCTCAAGGCGGCGGATTTCATGGCGGAGTTTTTGCGTGTCGGGTGATGGTGGGGCTGCAGCGGCGCGTTGAGGCGGCGCTGCGGGACGCGCGGGTGCTGTCGCGGCGCGTTGCGGCGCAAATGTTTGCGTAGTTTCGCCGGGCCATGCGGACGTAGTGGCGGGATTGTGAGGGGCAAAATTTGCGGGCGCGGGGTACGGCGGCGCGCCGTTTTGTAGAGCAGCGGGCGGTGCGAAAAGGCCACCGAGGACGCGGTTGGCGGCGTGGGACGCATTCGCTTCTTCTTCATGCAACGAACCGCGCTGCGCGGTGCCGCCGGGATTCAGAAGACTTTTCACGCGAGCGATCAGATCCTGCGGCTGAAAGGGCTTGCGCACGAGTTCATCGGCTTTTACCTGCATTGCTTTTTCCGCTACGGTGCGATTCACCACGCCGGACATGAGAATTACGGGAGTTTTTCCGAAGCGTTCGTGTTCCTTGATGAACTGGCAGACTTCGTAGCCGTCCTTGTCGGGCATGATCACGTCTGTGATTACGGCGTCGGGAGCGGAATCGCCGAATTGGGCGAGGGCGGAGGCTGCGTCGGCGCAGGTGATGACGTGAATATTTTCCTTGCGGAAAGCGATCTTGATGACTTCGCGCATGGTGGCGCTGTCGTCAATGAAGTAGACCGTTGGAGTGCGGGCGGCAGTCAGAGTCTGCGTATCGCTCATAGCGATTTTTTCTCCACCTTGTCGAGTTGCGCGTCGAGTTGCGGGTCGAGTTCGGAGTTTTGTTCGGAGTTTTGTTCGGCGATTTGATCGGCATTGTTTTCGGGGCCTTCCTCGGCGTCGCGTTGTGATTCATCGAATTCGCGCATGGCATCGAGGAGCAAGTCGGTGGCGGAGCGCAGGACGGTGCGTTGCGCGGCGGTGGCGCCGTAGACGAATTTGTAAACGCCTTTGACCGCGCCCTGGCAAGTGGCGACGATTTGGGTTACGGCTTCATCGCCGAAAAGCATGCCGCATTCCGCGTGAGTGATTTCCCCACCTTCGAAGAAAATAATTCCGTCTGCATCCACGGCGTTGATGTGCAGCGCGCCGGTTTGGCGGGCCTGGCCGAGCATTTGGATCACGCCGGGCAGATCGAGATGCTGGAGATTGCCACTCAAATCGGTTTCCGCGCTGGTGAGCATTTGCGTCGGCTGAAATCCGTCCTGGCGGCTGACGAGAAAACTTCGGACGTGCGCGGCGATGTCTGACGGCGAGCGGCGGCGGTCCACGAAATCGTCGCAGCCGGCGCGATAGGCTTCGAGCAACGCCTGGTCGCCTGCTCCGGCGCCGCCTCCGCCGATCGCGATGAGCGGAATGTGGACGGTGTTGGGGTCGGCGCGCAGAATCGGAGCCATTTCGAGCGCGCCCATTTCACGAAGATTCGTCGCGCACAAAATGGCGGCGGGGGCGTTCCATTCGAGCATGGTGAGCGCGTAGGCGGCTTGGGTGCAGGGGACGACTTCGAAGCCGACTTGCTGCAGGGCTTCGCCGACACGTTTGGCGAAATAGACGTTGCTATCTACCAGCAGGATGCGCGGAAGATTTGTGAGGGCGTTCATGGGCGCGGCTCCGCGTGATTTCCAGGGCTGGGATCGGAGAGCTCAGCGCTGACCAGTTTTTGCAAATCGAGGACGTCTATATTTTCGTTTTCGATTGTTAGAGTGCCGGCGAAGTAAGGTGGAGCGTTTTGTTGCGGCGGCAGCATTTCACTGGTGGCTAGTTCACATTCGCCGTTTACCGGAATGGCGCTGGCTTCGCTGGCATTTCCGAAGGCGCGTTCGGCGATTAGATAGAAGCGGTGTACGGATGATTCACGGCCGCAGAGGACCGGGGAGACGTCGTACACGGGAACAATGCGGCCGCGGCGAACGATCACTCCAGCGATCAGGCGCGAAGTGTGCGGAAAATTGTGCAGGCGCACGGGCGGGGCGAGTTCCATGACGGATTCGGCAGGTAGCGCGAAGCGGCGATTGCCGACGTGTAGGAGCACCCAGGATTTGCGCGCGTGATTTTCTGGAGCGCTCATGCTTGCACTGCTCCTTCGAGTTCGTGGCGCGCGTCGATCGACTTTGCGGCGCGATCGAGACGCGCGAATTCATCGGGCGTGAGGAAACCGTCGGGCTTAATGACGGGGATCACGCGATCTTCGAGATAGATGAGGCCGCGATACCACTGGCGCTCTTCGCCTTGGAAAGCTTGCGGAAGCGCGTGGACGCTGGCGACGTCCGCCATTCGCTCGATGGAGTCCACGAGAACCGCAGTGCGAATTTGGCGCAAGATCAGGACTAACGTGGGACGCGTGACGCGCAGGCCGAAATGGGCGCAGCCGCTGACGACATAGTAGGTGCGATGGCTGCGCTCGACGAGGTGACGGACTTTGGGAACTTCGGCGAGTTCCATTTCGACAGCGGCTGTTGCGAGGCTGTCCGTGCTGCGAATTTCCTGGACGGCGTCGGCGGCGATGGCGAAGGTTTGCGTGCCGATGCAAAAGAGAATCACAGCTTCTGTGGAGCGCGAGCGGCGCGACTTTGCTGAATCCTGCGTGGCGATTTTCATCGCGCACCTATGGGAGCTGGCGCGAGGCGGGTGATTTTCGCGACGCGCTTTTCGATGGCGGCGCTGATTTGATCGAGGGGAAGAATTTCGTCCACCGAACCCGTTTTTATTGCTTCTGCGGGCATGCCGAAGATTACGGAGGTGGCTTCGTCCTGCACGATCACGTGGCCGCCGGCTGCTTTCACTGCTCGCACGCCTTTGGACGCGTCGTTGCCCATACCGGTGAGCACTACCGCTAGAGTGAGTGGTCGCGCGAAGGCGGCTGCGGATTCGAGAGCGACGTCGGCGCAGGGGCGATAGCCTTCGATGCGCGGTCCGCCATCTAATGTAATTTTTCCCGTAGATGAAATGCGCAGATGATTCGCGCCGGGGCAGAGGTAGATTACGCCGGGCTGCGGAGCTTCGTGCGATTCGGCTTCCTTCACCGGCAAGCGAGAGATTTCTGCGAGTTGGATTGTGAATTGGCTCGTAAAGGCCGCGGGCATGTGCAGCACGAGAAGCACGGCGGCCTGCAGATCTTTCGGCAAGCCCGCGACTACGCGCATGACGGCAGCTGGGCCTCCGGTGGACGCGGCGATTACGACGATTGGAAATTTTGTGCCGTTGCCGGCGGCGTGCTGCGCGTTATTCGCCAGAGCCGATGCGAGGGAGATTGGCGCGTGAGCTGCAAGCTTCGACATGGTTGCGGTGCGCACGACGCGAACTTTCGCCGCCATTTTTAATTTGCGCGTTAGCTCTTCGCGGATGTTGCGCATGTCCAGGTCAATGCCGTTGGTGGGCTTGGGCACGAAATCAATGGCACCAAGTTCGAGGGCGCGCAGGGTACTGGCTGCGCCTTCGCGAGATTCGGAGCTGACGATCACGACCGGGCGGGGATGCTGCGACATGATCAGCTCGGTGGCTTGCAGGCCATCGAGATGAGGCATGTTGATGTCCATCGTGATTACGTCTGGGCGCAGGGATTCGGCTAGAGCCACGGCTTCGCGGCCGTCGCGTGCGGTACCGGCGACTTCAAGTTGCGCGTCGGAGTTGATGATTTCCTTCAGCACCTTGCACATGAAGGCCGAATCATCGGCGACGAGCACGCGAATTTTCTTTTCCGGGACCTTAATCATCCGCATCCTGCCGCACTGGAACGTTTACGGTGCGCCGCTTTTCCGGTTTTTCCGCGCCAATCAATTCATCTACAGTAGCTACCAGCTGATCTTCCTGCACGGGCTTAGTTAAGAATGCGGCGGCACCTTCTTTTATGGCGCGATCGCGATGTTTTGCGCCGGCGCGAGAGGTGACCACCAACACGGGAATTTTTCGCGTGACGGGATTTTGGCGCAGATGGGCCATCAGTTCGTAGCCGTTCATGCGCGGCATTTCGAGGTCGGTGATGACCAAGTGGCAGCCGATCTGCGCGACGAGTTCGGAGGCTTCCAGGCCGTCGGAGGCGAGTTTCACGCGATAGCCGGCTTTTTCAAGCATCCGTCCGACGAATTTGCGGACGCTGATGGAATCGTCGGCGACGACTACGACGCGATCGTTCTGGATGGAATCCACGGCGCCTGCCGGGATGCTGCCGGCGGCGACTGCTTCAGCACCCGGAGCGAACACGCGAGCTGCGGGCGACGAGGCGGGCAGCGCGTTGCGCTCGGCGGTGTCGGCGGAAGCGAGGCGATTCAAGTCAATCAGCAGAATCAGGCTGCCATCTGGCGCGATAGTGGTTCCGGGGAAAAGTTTCACGCCGCGGAGATAGTCGCCGAGATTCTTGATTACGATTTCGTCTTTGCCTAGAACTTCTTCAACGACGACGCCGACTTGTTTGCCGGCAACTTTGACGATGACCATGTGGAAATAGCCGTTGAGAGGTTCGAGCGGCGGCAGAGCGAGTTGGACGTCGAGGCGTACGACTTCAGTGACGACGTCGCGGACGCGGGTGAGCAGTTTTCCGCCGACGTCTTCGATCTCGCCGGGCTTGAGGCGGCGAATTTCTTCGACGACAGCGAGCGGCAGAGCAAAGACGGATGTACCGCAGCGCACGAAGAGCGCTTGCGAAATGATCAGGGTCAACGGAACTTTTACGGTGAAAGTGGCACCGTGGCCGGGCTCGGAGCGGACTTCGATTTCGCCATTCAGGGCGTGGACGTTGGCGCGGACGACGTCGAGGCCTACGCCGCGGCCGGCAAGCTCCGTCATGGCGGATGCGGTGGTGAAGCCGGGACGGAAAAGGAATTCGCGCAGTTCGCGCTCGGTGAGTTCGGCGGCGGCGACGGAAGACATCGCGCCCATTTCGACCACGCGACGGCGCGCGCCATCGTAATCAATGCCGCGGCCATCGTCTTCGACCTCGATGAAAATGTGATTGCCGCGGTGGTAGGCGCGGACGCTGACCAGGCCCTTTTCGGATTTGCCAGCGCGCTGGCGAGTGCGTCGATCTTCGACGCCGTGCGCGACCGCGTTGCGTACGAGGTGAATAAGCGGATCGGAAACGTGCTGAATAATATTGTTGTCGAGTTCGGTATCCGCGCCTTCGAGCGAAAGGTCAACGAGCTTGCCGGTGGCGTTGGCGGCATCGCGGACCGTGCGGGAAAGGCGCGTGTAGAGATTGCCGATGGGGACCATGCGCGCGGCAGTGATTTCGTCCTGCAGGTGGTGAGCGAGCTTGGTGAATTCATCAATGTCTGAATCCACGCGGCCCATGAAACCTTCGAGTTGAGTGAGGACGACGTTGACGTCGGCGGAAATTTCCGTGAGCGAGCGGGAGAGGATGTTGACGTCGTCGTAGCGGTCCATTTCCAGCTCGCTGAATTCGAGCAGATCGTTGGAAGTGACGGAGGGCATGCCGGGGAAATTCCCGCGGAAGGTGTCCATCTGCGGAGCCTGGCTTCCGGGGACGAGCAGCGGCTGAATTTTGCTGAACTCGTGCTTTTCCTGGAATTCGGAAACCTTTCCGGAGAGGCGGCTCTTCGAGAAATTCAGGACCTCGACCAGTTTGGCCAGCTCGGCGAGGCGGCCGACCATGCGCGTGCGGTTGATGACGAGTTCGCCGACGGCATTCATCATGCGGTCCAGGCGCTCCAGGGAGATGCGCACGGATTTAGCTTGCGGCAGCGCTTCGGGAGCGGTGCGGCGCTTTTCCGGCGCTGTGATTCCGGTTTCCGCGGCTGCAGTTTCAGCTCCGTCGGCGGGCGCGGATTGCGACGGGGCTGCTTCTTCGTATTCTTCTGGGGCGAGCTCGGCGATCTGCGCGAGGAGCGGATCTACGGCCGCGCGCATTTCTTCGTCGTTGGACCATTGGCGATGCAGGAATTTTTTCAGGACGTCCACGGATTCCAGGCAGATGTCCACGATATTGGCGCTGGGTTTCAGGACGCCATCGCGCAGGCGGCCGATAAGATCTTCGACGCGATGGGCGACGGCGGAGAGGCGATGCAATCCGACTTGCGCGGCGGATCCTTTTACCGTGTGCATGGAACGGAAGAGGCGATTGATATCTTCCGTATTGGGATTGGCTTCGAGCGCGAGCAAGCATTCGGTGACGGCTTGAAGATGCTCTTCGGCTTCGGGGACGAAAAATTCCAGGACTTCGGCAGGGACATCGCTATCCTGCGGCAGCTGGTCAACAAATGAATATACGGGCGGCGCGTCGGCGACAGGTTCTTCAGCCGCCGCTTGCTCGGCTGCGGCATCATGCGCGGCGCGAGAGACGGGCGGCGCGGGAAACGCGAAGGAATAGCGTTGTTTGAAAGCTAGGATGTCGCCTTCGGTTTCTGTGCCGCTGGAGCTGATTTGCAGCAGATCGAATTCGAGAACGGAGATTGCATCGGAAATAAATTCGGTAAGCGGGCCGTGCATGTCCGCGGTGAGTGTGGCGTTCATGGCGTAGTGAAAGATATGTGCCATTTTCGCGGCGACTTCGGAAAATTGCGGAAACCCATAGCTGGCGGACGTGCCCGCAAGAGTGTGGGCGGCAATATAAAGCTTTTCGAGATCTTCGGGCCTGGTCTGCGGTTCCTGGAGCATGCCGGAATATTCCCGCAGATACTGGAGGTTTTCGGACGCCTCCTGGAGGAAGAGCTCGACGGATTCCTGATTGGGCCCGCTCACAGGCTTTCCTCCACCGACACGGATGCAACGCGAGACTCGGCGGCAACCGGCTTGCGATAAATGCGGCAATCGCCGATCACCAGAGATTCAAATTTCATGGGCACGTTGGAGAGCGTCTCCGAGTGCCCCAAAAGAAAATAGCCGCCCGGCTCGAGCGCGTCGTAAAAGCGCCGCAGAATCTGAAGGCGGCGCGATTCGGAAAAATACATGAGCACGTTCATGCAGAAGATGCAGTCCAGCTTGCCGACGTAAACCGGCTCGACCAGATTCATTTGCGCGAACGAAATCATTTTTCTTATGCGCGGCTTGATCTGAAAGCCGTGCTTTGTGTTCGAAAAGTGCGTGTCCACCTGGCCCAGTGAGACATCTTGCAGGCTGCGCTTGCTGTACAGGCCGCGTTCGGCGTGGCGCAGCGCGCGGCGGCTGATGTCCGTCGCGAGAATTTCGATTTCCCACGCCTCCACAAATTTGAGCGCGTCACACAGGGTGATAGCGATCGAGTAGGCCTCTTCGCCAGTGGAACAGCCGGCGCTCCAGATGCGCAGAGCGCGCGGGTTCTGCCAGAATTTACGCTCCTGCACCTCCGGCAAAATGCGTTTTTCCAGCGCGTCGTAAACGGCCGGATAACGAAAGAAAGATGTTTCCTGCGTCAGCAGGCGCTCGAGCAGGGCCTCGTATTCCGTGCTAGAGCTTTTTACCTGTTCGAAAAGCTCTGTGCCGCCGGCTAATTCCTTTTCTTCGATGTACTCGCGGATGCGGGTGGAGAAGAACCGCTCGCGCGATGCGTCGAAAAGAATGGCCGAACGCTGCTCGATCAGCGTGCGGATATCATCGAGTTCGGACTCGCTGAGCTTCGTCGTCGTAACTGGATGTGGTTTCATGTTCGGCGCACGTTCGGGGCCGGCGGGCTGCACCAGCGCCAGGAATCACTGCGACCTAACGATGCGCACCCACGGGCGCGGCCGGACGGGGTTCTTCGGCCGCTTCACCCGCGCGACCGGAACGGAATTGCGCGAGCGCTTCATTTAATTGTTCAGAGAGCTTCACCATGTTGCCGACTGTGGATGCGGTCTGGCGCGCGCCCTGGGTGGTCTGGCGCGTGATGCCGGAAATGATTTGCATCGCGTTGGCCACGCCTTCGGTGCCGCGCACTTGCTGCTTTGAGGCCAGAGAAATTTCCTGGACCAGTTCGGCTGATTGGCGCACGACGCTGGAAATCGCTTCGAGCGCTTTACCGGCTTGATCGGCCAGCCCGGCACCGACTTCCACTTCGCGCGTACCGTCTTCCATGACGACGACGGCCTCGTTTGTTTCGGCTTGAATGGCTTTGATGAGCGCGGCGATATCTTTGGTGGCGCTACGAGAGTGCTCGGCGAGTTTACGAACCTCGTCGGCGACGACGGCGAAACCACGGCCGGCATCTCCGGCGCGAGCGGCTTCGATGGCGGCGTTCAGCGCGAGCAAGTTGGTCTGTTCGGTGATGTCGTTAATCACGTTGATGATTTCGGAAATTTCCAGAGAGCGGTCGCCGAGAGATTTAATTTTCTTGGCTGTCGCTTGCACGGAAGCGCGGATGCGCTGCATGCCTTCGAGCGTATCCCGCACGGCGCGGTTGCCTTGTTCGGCGGCGTCGAGGGCGCGGCGCGCGGCTTCGGCGCTGGCTTCGGCGTTGTTGGACACTTGTTTCATCGAGACCGTGAGCTCTTCGACGGCGGACGAGGTGTTCGTGATTTCCTGGTCTTGCTGGGTAGCTCCGGCAGTCATGTCGTCGGCGGCGTCGAGAATTTGATTGGCGCTGCCGCTGACATCCACGGCGGCTTTGCGGACACGTTCGAGAACTTTGGTGAAGTTGTCGAGCATGAAGTTCACGGAGTCAACGACATTGCCTAGAGCGTCGTTCGTGACTTTGCCGCGGATGGTCAAGTCGCCGCGGGCTACTTGATTGATCGTGTTAAGCAGGTCGGTGATGCTGCGCTGCAAAGAGTCCTGGGCTTGTTGATTGGTGACGGCGTGAGCTACTTTGGCAGCGCTGCGATTGAAATTTTCAGCGATGAATCCGAATTCGTCGTCAGAGCTGATCTCGGCACGGGCGCGGACGTCCCCAGAGACTACCCGCTCGGAAAATTTCGCGAGCTCATCCACGGGCCCGAGGACGCGCTTGGTGAGCACGTACACGATAGAGATGACCGCGACGAGCGCGAGAATTATGGCGCCCACTAGCGCGCCGTTAGGGCCGCCAGGAACCGCGGTGGCGGCGTCTGCGGCGGAATGGGATCCGGCGTAGTAGGAAAAGCCCACAGCGGCGACCAGCAACAGTGTGACCCAGAAAACCAAGAGCCAGACTGTGGAACTCAGACGAGCTTTCATGACTTCCTCCCAAGAACTTGTGCGCCCAGCTGCTTTTGCCCCGCCGATCCGTGATGCGGAACGGTTCGTGCGCGTGGCCTAAAACCCTTGCAACCCCAGAGCCGTGCTTACGCCAAATTCTTCGTCAGCAGCCGGCGCTAAATCACCGGCACCGGAAAAACGTCTACCAGGCGGCGCAGGTCAACTACCAGCGCCAGGCGATCGTCGTGGCGCAACATGCCGCGGCAGTGCGGCACGTCGGCTGGCGCTTGATCCAGCAGCGCCTCTTCGGTGGCTGAGAATGTGCCGATCACTTCGTCGGCGGCGATTCCCAGCCGCATGTCTTCGCGATTCGCATCGCCTTTCAAGAGCGCGACCACCACGTGCTTGGGGAGCAGCCCGGGGCGACGGCCTTCGGTGAAGGCGATATCAATCAACGGAACGATGGTGCCGCGCAGATTGAACACTCCCATCAGAAACGCGGGAGTGAGCGGGATGCGCGTGACGATAGGCCAGTCCACCACTTCTTCCACTTCGAGAACTGAAAAACAAAAACGTTCGCGTCCGGCGCGGAACACGCAGTATTGGCGCTCGGGCAGGCGCTCCTCGGAAAAAACTTCGCTTTCGAGGAATGCACCGCCATCGAGTTCAGCGGAAACCACCGCGTTTTCGTGATCGAGAGACATCAGGCAAACCTTTTCACCGCATTGAGCAATTCGTCCGGCGTAAAGGGCTTGGAGACGTAACCGTTCGCGCCCTGTTGTTCGCCCCAGTAGCGATCGCTGGGCGCGGATTTCGAAGTGACTAGAATCACGGGAATGCTGGAGTAGGGCTGCTGGCTTTTCAGATCGCGGCAAGCTTGAAAGCCATTGCGCAGCGGCATGACCACGTCGAGAAGAATCACGTTGGGATGCTCTTCTTCGATGGCCTCTTCGATTCTGGTGGGATCGGAAATGCCGACGGAATGAAATCCGCCCTGCTGCAGCATGGACTGGATGAGGTGGAGTTCCGCCTGGGAATCATCCACGATCAGAACTTTCTTCGGCACGGCAGACCTCCACAGAAATACCCGCAGATAGAAATGCAAGTGCAGGACCATGTGCAGAGCGTTTTTCTTGTTATGCGACTAGATTGCAACCGTGTTGTTTTTCAGCTGGATACGCGCGCCTGGGCTAGCGCGTGAGGCCGGCTGCGGAAATTTGCGAGACGGTAGACGTCTCAGCTTGAGATTCTTTCTCACCGGCGCGCATTTCGGCTGCCACGGATGAGAAACGCTGCATGATTTCGTTGAGGCGCAGCGCCATGGTGTGGATGGTGCGGATTTGTTCGCGCGCATCGGGATGGATTGATTCAGAGTCCAGAAGCAGGAGGTCGGCGTTGCCTAGGACTGAGGTTAACGCGTTGTTTACGCTGGGGCGCATGTCCAGCATGTAGCGGCCGAGGGCGGCGTTGCGCTGCGATTCGACGGCGACGCGTTCGGCGCGCTGGGCGCGCGCGGTGGCGGCCGCGCGGCGCAGCGCTTCTCCAGCGACGAGAATCAGGGTGCCGATCCAACCGTCTTCGCGCGGGATTATTAGTACATGCGAATGCTCCGCGGCTAATTGCGGGGCGTCTTTTGTTTCGGTGGAGACGTAGATGGTTGCGGCGGCCGGGATTTTGTTGAATGCGGAGAGGATTGCGGAAATTTTGTTATCGCGCACTGGGCCGACGATTACGAGGTTGTAGCCTTCGGCTGCGGAGGATTGCCAGACGTCGCTCGTGGTGAGGGTGATCTCCGGGACACGGCGTTCGGCTTGCCAGCGAGCGGCAACGGTGCGCGCGAATTCAGTGTCGTCCGAGACGATCAGGACGCTGGATTGAGACAAGACCGTTCTCCCATGGAAAGTCAACGGCGACGGCAAAGTCAACGGCGCCCGCCTAAAGGCGGCCGCTATAATTTCAAAGGCAACGGCAACTGCGACTTCGTGGAACGATTCGCGAGTTTTCGCGCCGACTGCTTAGGGCTGCAGTTTTTCGGCTTCCTCTATGAAGGAGAGGAGGCGCTTGGTGCTGATGCCTAGATTCACCGCGGCTTCGGTGTTTTTGGCGCGCTTGGCTTGCTCGACGCGTCCCTGGAAGTACGAGACTTCGGATTTCGCTAGCGTCAGGGCGGCTGCCATCTGGTTTAGATCGCCGGAACGCTTGCGTTCTTCCATGGCTACGGCCAGGAGAGCGCGAGCGACGACGGCGCGGCGGAGATCTTCGGCTTCTTGATCGCCTTCGGCGACGAAGGCGGCGACTTCCCATGATGAAAGGAGAACTTTTGTATTTTGCAGGACGATGGTGGACATGGAGCGGCCGCGCGAAGGTGGCTCGGCGATTAGCTGCTCCCAGATGGATTCGAGGCACTTTTCTTTATCGAGAGCGTTGGCTGGCGCCGCGGCTGCGTCGGCGGACAGTTGGGCTGCTTTGTCGGTAGTTGCAGATGAGCTTGCCGGTTTCTGCGAATCGGATTTTTCCGTCGCCGGCGCGCTGAACTGTTTCGGTGCGGGCGGGATCGCTGGCGAAACCTGAACCGTGGCTGCGGGCGCTGTGACCGCTTCCGCTGGCTTGGAAGTTTGATCTACCGTGGATCGCTTGTCTGGCTGGCGGGTTTCGGCGGCGGTAGACGGAGCAGGCGCGCCGGACGTGCCGTGCGCGAGAGCTTCTTCGAGGTCGGCGCGCAGGGCCAGAAGTTGCTCGAAGGCGTGCGTGACGGAAGTTTCGGTATAGTCCTTGTGAAAGGGCTGCTTCCAATTTTCGCAGTAGTAGCGCAGCTGTGTGGTGGTTTCTGCTGCGGAGAAACCGGCGCGGCGGCAGTCCACGGTTTTTACGCCATTGGCGTCGAGAGTTTCGGCGGCTTGGCGCACAGCGCTCAAGTCCGCGTGCAACATGCGGATGAAAGCGCGGCGAAGGAGAAAATTGAAACGGCAGAAAGCCACGAGCGCGGCGGGATCGTAGAACATGGCGCCGGCGGATTCTTTTACCAGGCGGCCTTGTTCGAGAAGGCCGAGTTCCATCATGTCGCGCAGGCTTTCGCAGTGGGCGACTTTGTCGAGAATTTGATCGAGCGGCGCGCACCATTCCAGACGCGTCGCATCCGCGGCAGTGAGGACCGGTTGCAGAACTTCGGCGACATCTTCGAGATGAATTTCCTTGCGATATAGTTCTTCCGGCGCGCACAAGGCGAAATATTGGACGAGGAGCAAGTCAATCTTGTCGCGATCGGCGGTGGTCTTTTCGTGTTTGCGCAATTGGCGCTGGAGGAAGGCGCGCAAGCTCTGTTCGCTGGCATTCAGAATTTCCGGCGGAAGCTGGCGGATCTGGAAGGCGCGGACGCGGGCATCAATACCGTCGAGCCATTTTAGAACGCTGTCGAACACTTCGCGTGTGGGGCGCTGCGGCGGTAATTCGCCGGCGGGATACGGCAGCGCGCCGAAATTAAATTGCGTGGCGAGGGCCGCATATAGAGGATAGGCGATGCGCGCTTCGGACCACTGCGCGACAAAATCCGCGGAACCCGATTGCGCGGAAGACGGCGGCTGCAACGTGGTGACGTCTGATTTAGGGGTCATCGTTTTATGATCCAGTTGCCCACTTCTCCCACGAACCGGGCAGCGACGGCTTTTCGTCCGTCGTGATAGCGCACGGCGACGACTGTCGCGCGAGCGTCCAGCGAACCATCGGAGTTCAGCACGCGCACGCCATCTTCAAATTCCAGCGGCAGCGTGGAAGCGAACAGAACTTCCTGCGCGGTTCCGAATTCGATAACGGTTTGTTCGTGCAAGGGGCGACGGGCGGTCGCGAGCGTGACCACGCGCACGGGAATTCGCATGGGCGAAGCGCTGGGAAACAGTTGCGACAATTTTTCGACGCAGGTTTGTGTTGCTTCAGCCGTGTCTATTGCGGCTTCACTGATCACGGAGCCCCCAGAGTGATGGTCAGTCTGCGAAAAATGGCGCGGTGGTACGCGCGCAGAAAGACTTCCGGGGAGATGTTTGCACGAAGACGGCCAAAGGCTAGCGCCGGGTTGAGCTGGTAAGCAGCCTTTTATGTTTAGGTTGCGGATTGGAACTTAGCGATGGGGTCTTGCAGGTGTCTCAGGGTGATACAGATGCGTCTCACCGATGCGGCACGACGCCGAATGCGGAACCGATTCGGCGGACTGGAAGTTCGTTCTTAGGAGGCCATTTGGACGTCGTGTTTGTGCGTGGCGCGGAGGGGAATGTTGTATTGCTTTAGTTTGCGGTAGAGAGTGGCACGGCTGATGCCCAGCATTCTGCCTGCTAGAGCTTTATCGCCGCCGGCTTTTTCGAAGACACGGAGGATGGTCATGCGTTCGAGATCGGCAAGGGCGGTAGTGGAGAGCGACGCCGAATCGCCCGACGCTAAGTTGCTATCTTGCGGGGCGCGGATGGCGGGCGGGAGATCTTCAACGTCAACAGTGTGATGATCGCCGAGAGCGACCCCACGCGCGATGCAATTTTCCAGTTCGCGGACATTCCCCGGCCATTCGTATTGCAGGAAGCTTTTCATTGCCGAGGGAGTGACCTGAATATTTTCTCCGGCGGCGTAACGATCTAGAAAATAGTGCGCGAGCTGCGGGATGTCTGAGCGGCGTTCGCGCAGGCCTGGGACGTGGACGGTTACGACGTTGAGACGAAAATAGAGATCTTTGCGGAACATACCGGCGCGATAGGCCGCTTCGAGATCGCGATTTGTGGCGGCGATGACACGGACGTCCACCGGAACTTTTTCGTTGCTGCCGACCGGTCGAACTTCTTTTTCCTGCAGGACGCGCAGGAGCTTGGCTTGCAGTTCCAGGGGAAGCTCGCCGATTTCATCGAGAAAAATTGTGCCCCCGTTGGCCGCCTGGAAGAGGCCGGCCTTGGTTTTCAGCGCGCCGGTGAAGGAGCCTTTCTCATGGCCGAAGAGTTCGCTTTCCATCAGGGTGGGAACGAGCGAACCGCAATCCACGGCGACGAAAGGCATTTCGGCGAGGGGGCCGCGAAAGTGGATGGCGCGTGCGACGAGTTCCTTGCCGGTGCCGCTTTCTCCGGTGATTAGCACGGGGGTGCGAGTTTCTTTCAGGCGCGAGATCATGCGCAGGACGTCTTGAATTTTTGCGGAGGTGCCGACGATGCCGTCCATATCGGTGACGGTATTGACGCGCTCGCGGAGAAATTGATTTTCGGTGACCAGACGAACTTTTTCGGCCATGCGCTGGAGAAGCTGCCGCAGGCGTTCGACGCGAAAGGGTTTTTCGATGTAATCGTAGGCGCCCTGGCGCATGGCGTCCACGGCGGTTTCGACGGAACCGTGGCCGGTCATGATGGCGACTTCGGCGCGCGGCGATAGTTCTTTTATTTTCGCGAGCAACTCGACGCCAGAGAGGCTGGGCAGCTTCAGGTCCGTAATGACCAGATCGGGCGCGCTGGTTTCCAGTGATTCGAGCGCGGCTTCGGCGGTCTCGGCTTCGGCGCAGATATAACCGAGCCCTTGGCCTACGGCAATGCACAGACGGCGGATGCTTTGTTCATCATCCACAATCAAGAAGCGGAGTTTCAGTTCGTCGGTCATGGTTTTCCAATGGTCTTTTCGACCGCGTCTATTAATTGCTGAACGCGGAAGGGTTTTTCGACACAGGGAGTTCCGGCGAGGGCCAGCAGCGCGATGGTCTCGTCGCTGGCGGTATCGCCGGTGATAAAAATAATTCGCGAAGCCATTTCGGGCCGGTGACGCTGAAGCCAATCGTGCACGTCGGAGCCGGTGATGCCTCCGGGGGTGCGGAAATCGGAGATGACGCCGCGGAAATCATTCAGCGCGAGAAGGCGCAGGCCTTCAACGGCGGAGGAAGATGAGGTTACTTCGTAGCCGTGGCGTTCGAGCGCCGCGCGTACGAAGGCGGCGACCGACGGCTCGTCTTCGATTACGAGGATGCGCGAGCGGGTGGCTGTGACGGGCGCGTGAGTCGGAGTAGCCGTCATTCGGCGGCCTTCGCAGCGTGCATTTCCGCGGCTTTTTCCGCGATCGGCAAGCGCACGATGAACGTGGAGCCATCTCCATCGGGATTATTTTTCGCGATGATTTCACCGCGATGGGCTTGAATGATGCCGTAGCAGATGCTGAGGCCGAGGCCGGT
The DNA here is from genome assembly GCA_963710845.1 of uncultured Acidobacteriota bacterium. Lineage (GTDB taxonomy): Bacteria > Acidobacteriota > Terriglobia > Acidiferrales > UBA7541 > Palsa-295. The sequence continues at coordinate 364,146 of CAVQBU010000006.1, forward strand.
ACCTTTGCCTACTTCCTTGGTGGTGAAAAAGGGATCGAAGATGCGATCTATTTGCGAGATGCCGGGACCGTTGTCGCGAAACATGATTTCGATTTTGTCGCCGCGATGCATCGTCTGGACTTCGATCTTGCCGGTGCGGCGGATCTCCTGCACGGCATCGTAGGCATTGTTTAAAATGTTCAGGAAAACTTGCTGGAGCTGGTGCGGATCGCCGATGATCATGGGAAGTTCGACCGCATATTTTTCCGTTAATTCGACGCCATGGTTTTCCAGGTCGTACGCGCGGAGTTTCATGGTTTGCTTGAGAATCGTGTTTACTTGCGCGGGCTCGCGCTGCGCGGGCATCTGGCGCGCGAAGCTCAGCAGATTTTGCACGATGACGCGCGTGCGCTGCGCTTCCTGCAGGATTACTTGCAGCTCTTCTTTGGCGTCGTCGGGGACCGCGGGATTTTCCAGCAGCAGATCGGTGAAACCGACGATGGCGGCCAGCGGATTGTTCACTTCATGGGCTACGCCGGAGACTAGTTGACCGAGCGCGGCCATTTTTTCGGTGTGCATCAATTTTGCCTGCAGGCTGGCGGCGTCGGTGATGTCCGTCATCACCACGACGACGCTATTGATTTCGCCCTGTTCATCGCGCATCGGGCTGAGGCTGATAGAAAATTGTCCAGGGGTGCCGCTGCCGCGGAAGAGCGGGATTTCGAGATTATCGAGGGCGGCGCCCTGCAGGGTGCGCTCGAGCGCTTCGGCGAGGAGCGGACGGCGAGCGGGCGTGACGAGTTCCACCAGCGGTTGACCCAACAAATCCTGTTCGCGGTAGCCGGCTTCGAAGCAGCGGCGGTTGGCATAACTGACGAGGCCGGCGGTATCGAGCACCAGGATCATGCTTTGCGTATTGTTGAGGATGTTCTTGTTGAAATCGCGCTCGCGGCGATAGCGTCGTTCGGCGACGCGGCGGTCGGTGATGTCCTTCATCACGTGGATGGTGCGCCAGTCGTTGCCCTGTGCGTTGTGGATGCGCGAAGCGGAAATTAAAAAGGTGCGCTCGCCGGCTTCGTGGATGAATTCCTCGTGCGCCAGGCGGGGGTTGCGGCAGAAAGGGCAATTCCCTTCCTTGGGCGGCGAACCGAGAATTTCCAGGCGGTCAATTTCGTAGCCAATGGCTTCGGTGGGGCGCAGGCCGAGCGCTTCGGCCAGCGCGCGATTCAGGCGCAGGACGCGATTTCCGGCGTCGTGGACGACAATGAAATCCGAGATGGCGTCGAAATCTTCAACCCACTGTTTTCTGGATTGTTCGACGCGCGAGAAGAGCCGGACATTTTCAAGAGCCATCGCCGCGTGACCCGCAAGAGCTTCCAAGAGCTGGCGTTCGGTGGCGGAAAGTTCGCGCGAGACGTCCACGAGGCACAACACACCTAGCAGTTCGCCTTCGCTGCCCGAGAGACGGGCGAGAACCAGTTCTTCCCAAACCAGAGCTTCGGAGAGACCGCGACCGAGCAGCATCGCCGCAGAACCTGCGCGCAATTTTTCCCCGGGAACGCGGGCTTGTTCGGCCAGAACGCCAGCGAGGTGATGCTGTGTCATTGGATCCCAACGATGCGCGGGACCGCTGAGGGCGGCGATTTCCCATTCGCCATCTGCGGCGAGCGCGAGGACTGCGGCACGCGCACCGAGCATTTCGGCGGCGCGCGCGGTGAGACGTTTTGAGAATTGCGCAGTGCCGAGGGAGGGATTCAGCTCCAACGTCGTGGCGGAGAACTGCGCGAGCAGGCTCTCGAAAGAGCCATTGAGACGAGGTGAGACATCGCGACTTCTTTTTAGTGCACGCATGGAGGTCTAGGGGGCATTGCGCGCGCTACGCCTATACGAGAAAGACGTTACGGTGTGTTCTCAATTTGAGTCAAGCGAACGGGCGGCGGCAGTTGCCTTATTGAGCAATCTCGACACGTCGCAAGGTGAGACGTGGCAGGGTGCTGCGGCGAGGATTTGAGACGCCTAGCGCGGCGGAGGCGGACGTGCGCAGTGGTTGGGGCATGGCTTAAGCGCCTTGTTATCATCTTTATACAGGACGCGTTGACGAATTTTGAGCGCAAACAAATAACAAGTTGCCGATGGCATCCTCATTGCAATTTCCGATGCGGGACCTTTCCCTCGATTGAGGAGGCGTACGTATGAACGGCAAGAAACGACTGCTCGGCTTTGGACTGGCGCTGATCCTTGGGGGATCGCTAGCAGTCGCTCCGCGAGTAAGCGCGCAGGAAAATTCGCAAGACAGTGCGAAAAGAAAAGTAAAAACGAAAACGGTGCCGGAATATCCGGACTTGGCGCGGCAGATGAACGCGACCGGCAAAGTGAAAATCGAAGCGACGATTTCCGCAGATGGGAAAGTGACGAACACCAAGGTGATCGGCGGAAGCCCGTTGCTGGTGGGCGCCGCACAGGACGCCTTGAAGAAATGGCGGTTTGAGCCGGCGGCAAAAGAATCGGTGGAAGTGATCGAGTTTGATTTCTCGGGGCACAACTGAACGGGCGTGATTGGGGGCTTGCGGCTGCAGTCGCGGGCGGGGAGCGGAGGCATTTCTCATGACAATCGGGAAGAAACTCTATTTCGGGTTTGGCGCGATTCTGGCGATCATGCTGGTTTTGTTCGTCATCAACGTGATCACGGTGCGGCGGGAATATTCCGCGCAGGACACGGTGAAGGCGACTCTGGCGGCGAAGCAGGCGATTGACGATGCGCGCTCGCAGATGATGCAGGACCGGCTGTATCTGAGCAATTACCTTCTGAGCGGCGATCTGCGCGACGAAGACAAGACCAACAAAGGCGTGGCCGATTTGCTGGCGCTGCTGAAAGACGCGCAAACCAAAACGAACGATCCCGGGCTGCGTAACGCTTTGGCGCAGGTGGGAGACACGGAAAGCAGCTGGTCGGAAAATTTCGCGAAGCCGATGATCGCGAAGCGCCACCAGGTCGACGCGGGAGACGCGACTGTTTCCGATTTGCAGATTTTTTACCTGCAGCACGATCCAGCTTCGTGGGTAAGCAAGTCCACGACGATTCTGGACCAGGCAGACAGCACCGTACACAAATCGCTGGACGATTCGAACAACTCAGCGGCAGCAGCTACGACGTGGAGCACGGGTATTACCACCGCGGGCACGCTGCTGGCTGTGTTGCTGGGGTTGCTGATCGCTTTCTACACAGCGAAGTCCATCAAGGAGCCGATCTACCATTTGATTGAAGTGGCGCGGCGGATCGGCGAAACGGGCGACCTGGAACAGACCATTGATACACATCGCGACGATGAAGTGGGCGTGCTGGCTGAAAACTTCAACAAGATGATTGTGCACTTGAAGGATATGGCGGCGGTTTCGGCGGCGATTGCCGAAGGGCAGCTGTCCGTAACGGTGCAACCGAGATCGCAACAGGACACGATGGCCAAGGCTTTTGCTTCGATGACGCGCGGATTGCGGGATTTGGTGCGGCAGGTGCGCGACAGCGCGGCGCAAGTGGCGAGCGGATCGGGGCAGATGGCCAGCGCTTCGGACGAATCGGCGAAGGTGAGCGTGCAAGCGGCGTCTGCGATTGACGAAGTGACCAGCACGATGCACGAAATGAGCATCAACGTGCAGAACGTCGTGAAGAACACGCAGGTGCAGGCCTCGAGTGTGGCCGAAACTTCGGCTTCGATTGATCAGATGGTGACTTCGATCGAGCGGGTGGCGGATACGGCGAAGTTGCTGGTGGATATATCGCATCGGTCGCGCGAGGAAGTTCAGACCGGCATGGTGACGATGAACAAGGCTACCGAGGGATTGAACCGCACGAGCCACGCAATTCAGTCCTCAGCGGAAATTATTGATGTGCTGGGACGGCGCGCGGACGACATCGGCAAGATCATCGAAGTGATTGACGATCTGGCGGAACAGACCAACCTGCTGGCTTTGAACGCGGCGATTGAAGCGGCACGCGCGGGCGAACATGGGCTGGGTTTCGCGGTCGTCGCCGAGGAAGTGCGCAAGCTGGCAGAAAAATCCACGCAGTCCACCAAGGAAATTTCGGAATTGATTCAGGGCATTCAGAAGGAAGCGCGGGAAGCCGTGGACAACATGGAAAAGAGCACGACCATGGTGCAGGAAGGCTTGCTGCTGAATAAGGATTTGAGTTTCGCGCTGGAGAAGATTTCGGACGTGGTGTCTGAGGTTTACAAATTCTCGCAGGAGATTGGCGCGGCTACAACCGAGCAGTCCAGCGGATCTTCACAGATTGCCAAGGCTACGAACCGGCTGACGGAGATCACGCAGGAAATTAATTCGTCGGTCGAGGAACAGGCTTCGGGTTCGCAAGCGGTGGTGCGTGCGATGGAGAAGATGCGAGAGCTGGTGCAGCAGTCCACTTCCAGTTCCACCGAACTGGCTGCGGCGGCCGAGCAGATGTCCAAACTTTCGCGCGTGCTCCTGGAATCCATGGACCGCTTTGTGCTGGATGAGGGCTTCCCGGAGAACCGGCGGCAATTCGGGCGGCGGCCAAATCCGGGCGGCGCGTTCGGCGGCGGTTCGAGCGAGCATGAGCGCAACGCTCCGGCCGAATATGCGGAAGCTTCGCGTTCGTAGTACGCGTTCACAAACAACATGGACAAAGACATCCAAATCGTAGGATTTCGGATCGGGCGGGAGACTTTTGGATTGCCAATCGCGATGGTGCGGGAAATCGTGCGCGTGCCGGAGATCACTTCGGTGCCGAACGCGCCGGATTACATCGAGGGCGTGATCAATTTGCGCGGACGGATTATTCCGGTGGTGGATCTGCGCAAACGGTTTGGCGAGAAAGTGATTGAAGCGAGCAAGCGGAACAGGATCGTGGTGGTAGAGCTGGAAAGCCGGGCGATCGGGCTGATCGTGAATTCGGCGTCTGAAGTGATCAGGATTCCGCCTTCGGATATTGAAGCGCCGCATTCGGTGTTTCAGGAAGGCGAGTTGAATTACATCACCGGCGTAGGAAAACTTCGCGGACGGCTGGTGATGATGCTCGATCTGAGCAAGATATTGCAACGCGGAGAGCTGCGCCGGCTGGAAGACGCGGCGGAAACCGCTGCGGCGCTGTCCACAGAAAATCTGGCACGCGTCTAGTGTTGGCTGCTGGCGCCAGCAAGACCTAGCGCGAGAATGAAACCGACGAGGAGCGAATGTCCACTCTCACAGCACAGGTTCCGCTCACCGAACCCGAATTGAAGCTCCTGCAGACGCTGGTGTACCAGGAATGCGGCATGTATTTCGATGAACGGCGCACGCATTTCCTGCGTGACCGACTGCAACGGCGCTTGAAAGCCTGCCAGATTGATTCCTTTTACTCGTATTACCGGTTGCTGACCAGCCGCGAAGGCAAGCAGGAATTGGTGGCGCTGCTGGAAAATCTGACAGTGAACGAGACCAGTTTTTTTCGGATTCGTCCGCAGCTGGAACTATTTCAGAAACACGTGCTGGAAGAACTTTTGCGACGGAAGCAGGAGCGGCGCGATTGGTCTTTGCGGATTTGGAGCGCGGGGTGTTCGACCGGTCAGGAACCTTACACGCTGGCTATTCTGATTTGCGACGCGCTGGCTTATTACTACCTTCGGAACCCACTGCCCTTTGAGATGCCGACGCCGAAGCCGTTGATTCCTCCGCCATGGAAAGTAGAAATTGTGGCTTCGGACATCAGTTATTCGGCTTTGCTGACCGCGCAACAAGGAATTTACACGGAAGCGCAAATGGACACGGTGGACTACACCTGCCGGCTGCGCTATTTCGACAAGGTGGGCGACAAATATTCGGTGAAACCGGCGCTGAAGAGCCTGGTGCAGTTCGACTTTCACAATTTGAAGACGGAATACCTGCCGCAGCGCAACGATGCGATTTTCTGCCGCAACGTGATGATTTATTTCGACGAGGCGGAACAGAAAAGGCTGATTGATAAATTCCACCGCTGCTTGAATCCAGAAGGATATTTGTTCGTGGGGCATGCGGAGAGTTTGTTCGGGCTGACGAAGAGATTCCACATGATTCATCAGAACAACGCGACGGTATATCAGCGAATCGAGGGACCGCAGTGACGTTTTCTCCTGATGATCGAGCCTCGGAACTTCGCGATCTCTTCTTCGAGAGCGCGGAGGAAATTCTGCAGGCGATGAACGATGCGGGGCTGGCGCTCGAGGAACGCCCGAGCGACAAGGAAAGCCTGCGCAGTGTGCGGCGAGCTGTGCACACGTTGAAGGGAGATTCGGCTGCGTGCGGTTATCGCGAATTGAGTGAGCTGGCTCACGAGTTGGAAGATGTTTTGACGCCCGACCTAGTGAAGGAACACGCCGGCTTGATCGCCGAAGTGGTCTTGACGGCTGCGGACACGTTCCGCGACATGCTGGCGGCGTATCGAAATAATCTGCAGCCGCCGGACGGTGGAGCGCTGCGCGAGTATGTGCAGAGGCTGCTGCACAAACCGGCGACGGCGCGGCGTGAGAAACCTTTGGAAGAGACCGCGGCTACATTTAATTGGACGGAATATGAGCGATTGCTGATTGCGGAATCGTTCCGTCGTGGAGAGACGGTTTATCAAGTGGCGATGCACCTGGCCGGCGAAGCAATTTCGCCCGCGGCGGCATACGAACTGGCGAAGAAAGCGCTGGAGCGCGCGGGGAAGATTTTGGCGCTGCGTCCGGAGGATAGCACCGAAGTGGTGAGCGGCGGGTTGCTGGAAGCAGCGCTGGCGTGCAGCAAGCCGGCGGACTGGATCCGCAAACGCTGCCAAGTGCCCTCGGTAGTGGCGCAGATTTCGGTGAATCGAATCCCGTTGATGGAGACGGGGCCGCGCGATGTGCTGGACATTCTGGTGGAATCGGAAGCGGTGGCGGTTTCTGCGAGTGTTGCGACAGGTTCTGCAGGCGACGGCGAGATGGAAGATGAGGATGAGTCGCAATCGTCGAGCGCGCCCACGGGACTGGCGCATGCGGTGGTCGAGAACACTTTGCGCGTGGACGCGGGGCGGATTGATACGGTGATGAATCTGGTGGGCGAGCTGATCATCGGAAAATCAATGCTGCAGCGGACCATTGCGGAATTCGAGCGGCGCTTTGCGAAGGACGCGCTGCGCGGGAAATTTTCGGATGCGCTGGCGTTTCAATCGCGGATTCTGAACGAGCTGCAGAAATCGGTGATGAAGATTCGCATGGTGCCGGTGGAGCAGCTGTTCCGCAGGTTCCCGCGGATCGTGCGCGACGTGGCCAAGCAGCGCGGCAAAGAGATCACGCTGGAGATCGCGGGACAGAACACGGATTTGGATAAAAGCATCCTGGACGCATTGGCCGAGCCACTGGCGCATCTGATTCGCAACGCGGCGGATCATGGGATCGAAACCGCGAGTGAACGGGCGGCGGCGGGCAAACCGGCGCATGGAACGGTGCGGCTGGATGCTTATCACGAAGGCGACCAGGTGGTGATTGAGGTTTCTGACAACGGCCGCGGGATTGATCGCGAGAAAGTGATCCGGCGGGCGATCGAGCGCGGGTTGATGAGCGCGGCAGAAACTTCACGGATGAATGAAGCAGAAATCAATCATTTGATATTTACGCCGGGATTCAGCACGGCGGAAAACGTGACGGAGATTTCGGGGCGCGGAGTGGGACTGGACGTGGTGAAGTCCGCGCTGGATAACCTGAAAGGCTCGATCGAGATTGAAACCGAAGCCGGCAAGGGAACTACTTTTCGGCTGATCGTGCCGCTGACTCTGGCGAGCATACAGGCGCTGCTATTTCATGTGGCGGGGCGGTTGTACGCGGTGCCGATCGCGTCTGTGGTGGAAATCACGCGCATCAACGAAGAGGAAATCCATCGCGTGGACGACCACGAAGTATTTCAACTGCGGCAGCAGGTACTGACGCTGGTGCGGCTGGATCGGCTCGAGAATTTGCAGGCGGCGGAACGGTCGAAGAGAGTGTTCGTGGTGGTGATCGCAGCGGGGAGCCGGCGATTTGGGTTGGCAGTGGACAAGCTGATGGGTGAAGAGGAACTAGTCATCAAGGCGTTGGAGGACCAATTGGTCACTTCTCCGTTGGTGAGTGGCGCTTCGATTTTAGGCGACGGGACAATCGTGCTCATACTGAACATTCCTGCGGTGGTGTCACATCTCGCGCGGATTCAGCCGGTGGGGGCGACAGCATGAGCGAAAAGATCCGCGTCCTGGTGGTGGACGACTCGGCGCTGATGCGCAAACTGATTCCGCAGGTGCTGCAGCGGGATCCGTCGATTGAAGTGGTGGGCACGGCGATGGACGGCGAAGTGGGATTACGAAAGCTGGACGAGCTGAAGCCGCACGTGGTGACGCTGGATCTGGACATGCCGCGGATGGATGGCCTGGAGATGCTGCGGCAGATTACGCGCAAACATCGCGTGCCGGTGATCCTGGTGAGCGCACAGACGGAGCGCGGCGCATCGGTGACGTTGAAAGCTTTGGCGCTGGGTGCTTTTGATTTCGTGACGAAACCGCCGGAAGCGGCTTCGGGGCGGCTGGACCAGATTGCGGCGGAGCTGGCGCTGAAGATCAAGGTGGCCGCGGGTTCTGGCGCGCCGAAAATGATCATCACGGTGCCGCCGCTGAAGCAGAAGGAGCAGCGGCGGACTTCGATGCCGAATTGGCCTTCGAAGATAGTGGCCATCGGAATTTCGACGGGCGGTCCGAACGCGCTGCAGTATTTATTTTCGCAACTGCCGCCCGATTTTCCGGGATGCATTCTGGTGGTGCAGCACATGCCCGAAGGATTTACGGAAATGTTCGCGCGGCGGCTGGATGAATGTTCGGCGATTGAAGTGAAAGAGGCGCAATCGGGAGATTTACTGCTGGCGGGGCGGGCGCTGGTATGCCCGGGCAACCGGCACCTGAAGGTGCGGCGGATGGAGCATGGCAACGTGGCGATTTTGGTGGATCAGCCGCGCGTGAACGGGCACAGACCGTCGGCGAACGTGCTGTTTCATTCCGTGGCGCAGGAATTTGGCAGCAACGCTGTCGGCGTTCTGATGACCGGCATGGGCGACGATGGCGCGGAAGGCCTGGGCGCAATTCAAGCCGCGGGCGGATTGACGATTGCGCAAAGCCCAGACACATGCATCGTGGACAGCATGCCGCGTTCGGCGATCGAGCGGGGATTTGCGGGGCGCGTGGTATCGCTTTCGAGTCTTTCGAGTTTCTTGCAGGCGAAGTGCATAGCGGAGCGGCCGCTGAACGAACAAGTGAATCAGGATTCAGCTGCGGACATTCTCACCATTGAATCGGGAGTACGAAGGAGATCGTGATGAAACAATTCGAAGCATTGACGCGAAAGATTGACCATCAGGCGGTGAAGTACTTGATCGTGGACGATTCCGTCTTCGCGCGCAAGAGCCTGGCGAAAATGGTGGAATCGTTCGGCGGAAAGGTGGTGGGCGAAGCCGGCGACGGGTGCACGGCGATCACGGAGTACGCGCGCACACGTCCGGATATCGTGCTGATGGATATCACGATGCCGCAGATGGAAGGGATTGAGGCGGTCGAAAGAATCGTGCAGGAGCATGGGGAAGCGCGGATCATCATGGTCTCTTCGGTGGGCTACCAGGACAATATTCTGGCGGCGTTGCAGAAGGGCGCGCGGCATTTCGTGCAGAAACCGGTGAAGCCGGATGCGCTGTACGAAATTATTCGTTACGTGCTGAATGATGATGGCGTGACGACGCCGGTGGGCGCGGCCGAGGAGAGCTCGCGATGAGGATGGATCTGATCCAGCCGTTTATCGGCTCGCTCGATGCGGTGCTGGCGGAGATGATGAAAGCGCCCGCGAAGATTGTGGACTTGACGATGGAGGAGGAAGGATACCGGCGTCGCGGAACTGCCGCGGCGGTAAGTTTCAAGGGACAGATCGAAGGGCGCGTGATTCTCGATATGGAACCGGGAGCGGCGGCGCAGGTGGCGAGTTTTCTGGCCGGCAGCGAAGTGGATCCTTCGGCGACGATTGTGACCGAGACGGTTTGCGAATTGGCGAACATGGTGATTGGCAACGCGGTGACACAGCTGAATGATGCGGGATTTCATTTTAAGGTGCTGCCGCCGGAGGTTTTGACGCAGGAGCAGTGCGAGAAGGCGGGGCAGGATTCGGAAGCGACGATACTTTGTTTTGAGACGCCGGGCGGGAATGTGCATTTGAATATTGCGATGCAGTATTTGCAGCGAAGGACTGGGGAGCGGACGCCAGTTCCGGTGCATTAGCGTCCGACGCTCTGGGAAACTAGCTGATTCGCGGAAAGCAGATCCCTCTCTGCGTCCCGCGCCCGCCAAAATGCGGCGGGAAAGAGAATGCGCGGGACTCCGTTCGGGATGACACGTGGTTCTCTGGTTCGGCGAAACGCGGAACCTCGCCGAGACACAAATCCAAAGACAAAGCGGAAATTATTCTTTTGCGGATTCGGGCCGGCGATATTCGACGCCGTGGCGGAAGAGGCCTGCTTTGGGTAGCTCTTCGCAATAGACCACGCGGGCGGGGATGAAGATGTTGGCCACTTCTGGCGTGTAGGGAACGGCTACGTCGATCCTGTCCTGCGCTTCGTAGCGGCGTTTGCTGCGGAAACACATCCCGACCGGAGAGATATCTTCACAGACGGCTAGCTCATCGTCCGCATTGGCTTGGCGAATGCATGCGGTGAGGCGGGTTTTCATGCGCAGGCGTTCGCGTCCGCGCTGGTCGCCGCCGGGTGGAAGTTCTACTGTGGGGGCCTGCGCGATGCGGCCGCGGGCGGCGCGTGACGCGAATTTCTTTTCGCTTTCGTGCGGCGCCTGTGACCAGATGCTAGGGACGCTGCACGTCTTGCAATAGCGCGCGATTCCTCGAGTGCCTTCGAATCCGCGCAGCTCGAGTTCGTTGAGGTAAACGACTTCGCGCGACCGGCAATAGGTGCACTCCAGCAACATGCGCGCGACGGCTTCCTGAGATTCGGCGATGTGCGGGAATTCGATGGCCCATACGTCATTTTCGGGCTGGAGAATTTCAACGCCGTACACGTAGCCTTCTTTTTGGCGGCCGAATTGGCCGACCACGCGGACGAGGCTTTGGCGGTGCTTTTCGGTCAGGGCCAGGCGCTTGATCAGTACTTGCTGATCGGGACGAAGATCGCGGTCGAGCAAGATCACCGCGCCGGTGCGATTGATTTGCATGGTGCGGGCCGGCTGCGCGAATTCCTGGTCGTTGACATCCTGGCCGGAAGCTTCCAGCAACAAAGTCAGCGAGACACGATCACTGCGACGCTGCGCCGCCGTCCCCATGCAAATCCTCCTGGAAAGAAACTGGGTAAACTGTACGTCACGATAACATACTGGCGGGGCTCGTTGGTGTGCGGACACGAGCAATTGGTCAATCACGTTCGGCGCATGCCAGTTCCGAGGCGGCCACTGCTGGGCGCGGCTCCTCGTGCGCGATGCGCTCGTCGGGAGTTAACGGGCAATCTAAATTATCCTGAGAACGCTTTCCGGTGCGCGTTGGCGACGATGTGGGGGCCTCTTCACGCGCCACCACCTCCTCCGCTAACTGGCGAATCCGCTTCTCCTCAGGACCGCCTTGATGGCATATCTCGTGAAAACGGCCTCCGGACAGTTCGTCGGCAACCTCGGCAATTCTTCGACGGCGGCGGTACTCCTCGGCGGTCGGCAAAGGCGTACCATATACTCTCGCGCTTTCCTCGATCGCACACGCCATTCCGTACGCGACTCGGTTTATTTGTCCATGTTCGTCCTCGGCCACTGCGAGTTCGAAAGGAGTTAGCGTGGAATTGTCGATGGTGCTCGGCTTGGCAGCGATCGCGATTCTTTCTTCTGGCGACGGAATCGCTCCGATATCCCGAAGGAGTTGATAACCGATGCGGCCATTTTTTCTTACTTCCAACTCGTAGCGCATGGCATCCAGAGCGTCGCTTCCCAGTGCGTAAAATTCTTGGGAAAGTTTCTGAACGCAAGCTTGCATCTCGGCTGACGGAATGCGCTGCGCGATAGCATTCGCTTCGCGAAGCAACCTCCAGAGGAGTGCGGCTTGCTGGACGGTGATTTGCGGGGCACGAGTGCGGCGCCGCTTCCCGAACGGGGCGTCGGCGGCTTGTGTGGTGATTGTTTTTTCAAAATATGACCTCTACGTTAGGTAAGGTACGTTGTCGACATTCTATGATCAGCTTCGTTCGTTGAGCGTCTAAAATTCGTGTGTGAAACCACGCAATTCATATTTCCGGGCCTTGGCTCGTATTGTTGTCCGTCCTGAAATCGGCCTTCACCGGTCTGGCTCCTCTCCGGGAAATTAGTGCTCACGTCCCTTGGATGAGGTAGGCGCCTTGGCCGTCTCATACTTAGCTTGAAAGCGAGCCATGTCCTCCAGTAACATGGCGGCAATCTTCCGCTTCCTTCTCGCGACTGTCCGCCGCGGGCTGCCGCGGTGCGACATACGGGCGCGTTGGCACGAATGACATCATGGCGAGAGAGAAGCGGGCTCCGTGCGCTCGTATGAATTGCTTCGGCACGAACGGGCCGCCGGTTCATCTTCATCTGCATCGTCACCTTTTGCTCGCAGTCCCATTGGTCCACAACGGTCAAAGTGATTGAGACCAGGTCTTTATCCTTATATATGTCCGGCGGACGCGACCCGACCGCCAACAGCAGCCCGGAGCGAATATCTCCACGCGACAAGGTACGCAATTGATGAAGCGATGATTCAGAACCTCTTCCCGTAAGAATCTCTCGGTGTCGCCGGGTAAATTGAAATATCCAGGATGCTTGTCTTCCTGCTCTGGATCGTCCAGCCACTCGATCTGTGTGTCCGGCCACGACGTGCCAATCCAGGCGTCCATGATGATCGTTTTTCCCGGGACGGTCGCGGCGTATAAAAACCGGCAGAATGAATCGCGAAGCGGCCATTTTTCAGCTCGCGGATTTCGCTGCGCCTGCGGTTGCGTCCTGCTCTAATCGTCAGCCCCGTACCCGAGTTATGCGTATCGAGACCCACCCGATTTTCAAGCGGTTCCAGTGGAACGCCTGCCGCCTCCAGGGCATTCCAGTCCGTCAACAAGCTGCTGGACATCTCGACTTGCCATATTCCCCACCTCCCGCTTTTTCCAGAAAACCTCCACAACCTCCACATCCTCCGCAACCCGCTCACGTCGTGGCCGGCGCGATCATAGGTTCCAACTCCTCACAGTATCGGCACTCTTTGCGGAGTCCGCCCTCCATTGCGCGCACACAGTGCGACCGGGCGAGATTGTGGATCAGCCGGCACGTCGACACGTGCAACTCCACGCCGTTGCCAGACCGATTGATCCTGCCGCTGGGAATGCCCAAGCGCCTGATAGCCCGGCCGACACTCTCCGGCGAAGGTTGCTGATCGGATCCTCTTCCTTTGTAGATCGCGCATACCTTCTCTGCGACATTTTCCGTGCGAACCTTCGACCATCCACCTTCATGGATGAAGAAAAGTAGCGCCTCGAGCACAACCGCATCGCAAGCGCGCGCACGATCCGCGCGAATTTCCTCGTCTAGAACCTTCAGCAATGGCAGGATTCGGGCTTGCAGTTCGGTGTCGCCGACGATGGCCGCGCCGAACGTCCGCACAAGATCCTGAACGGGCACGGCGAGGTCGCTAACGTCGGAGGTCGGGACCTGTGCGCCCTTGAAATTCTGTAAAAAATAGCCGAGAAACCGCGCCTGGAACTCTTCGGCGACCTGCTCCGCCGTCTTTTTGTCGAGCGAAGGGCGTTGCCCCGAGACTGGGATCAGCGCAATCTGGAGTAGCTCCGCCTCCAGGGACTCGGTGTACGGCGATTTGCTGGTCATGATGATTTTCGGCCCGTACAGCTCTCGCACGCCGTCGCCGCTCGGAACGTAAAAGCCGCGATGAGCGGCGGCATGAAGGATGTTTCGCATCGCAGGTTGCAGGTCCGGTTCAGCGAGCAGCAAGGTAGGGCGAAGCTCCATCGGCACGCGAAGGAGGTCGTTGCGCCTGACACCTGCCAGGCAGAGCGGGCGAGGACACAACAAACTCAGCAACTGCAGCGTAAGATTTTTGGGGCTCCCAACAGGAGCGTATATCGATAAAATCGGTGCCATCGGCAACACTGGTGCGAGCCATGCTGCGAAGATGGCGAAGACCATCGCTGTGATGCACGAATCGAGTTGACCGAGATAACGACGGAGTAGGCGCTGCACGTCCGTGAACAATTCCTTTGTGGATTCTGGTGGAGCAATGCGCGCGGGGAATCGCAATGCCGTCACGATGCTGCGATTCACACGAACCGGTTCGTAACGATGGCCACCAATCGAAATCTGTGGACCTTCTTCAAGGATTTTTCCACGCCAAGACAGCAGGCGCAGGTTTTCCGGACTGGAGGAATCACGAATTATGTCGAGCACGACTCCGTCCGCGAAAATCTGCCCCGCGGTTGGAATCGCCTTCGGTTTTTCGAGCTCGCTTTGTTTGCCCATCCCAATATCCGGATGTCGCTCCCGCGACAATTATTCGTGCGAAATCTCGGAGGTCTTGCGCCGACCAGAACGGGCCAGCGCTGCCCCCGTGGCTTGATCAACATCATAATAGTAATCGAAGCTTCCTGTGGTTGTCAACATGGCTACTCGTAACTCCGTAGTATAGTTATGTGGCTGTAGGTGGAAGGCGCGGGCCTCTGATTTCCCGGGATTGACGTCGGCGGCCTGCGTGCGGAACAGCGAAGGGACCACATGGGCTCGGTAGAAGTCTTGCAGTCTGATCTGACTTGTCACCACTTGACGCGGTCGGCCACCGGGTCGCGCAGCTGCTCCAATCCAAACACTTTCATTCGAACGGATCACTACTGCTCGCATTTCTCAGCTCCAGTTATGCGTGGGCCCGTGGAGCGTTTCTGGGCCGTCCGGCGCTGCGATAACCGTGGCGCCCGACAGGGCGAAGCCCCGTGCGCGCACTCCATGGGCGCGAGCAGCTCCACCGTGGCCTGTAGTGTATTTTTCTTCTCTACTTTCAACGGCATTCTCCTGCAAGTGTGACCCACAACCCTGCAAGCTTACGGGCAAAAAAAAGACGGCCGAACCCGGTCCTCCGGTTCGTCCGTCGTCCTAGAGATTAGTTAGCTTCGCCGCCGATTCTAATCTCTCAGCACATCGTGGCAAGTGGCCCAGCGCGCGTCAACGTCTGCTTGCCCGCGAGCCGGCCCATGGATTCGGACTCGCACTCGTCTGCCGCTAGGCCGGTGCTTCGGCGCTTCCAAAACGTTTCGCATTAACTCGACGAGTCCGCGATACTGGAAAGCGTGATCACCGGTGGTGGATGCTCCACACGAACTTCCGCCCCTCCCACAAAATATCCGCGATGGCCGAAATGGAACGCCACCCCCTCAACGTATGTTTCGGCTCCGTGCGCCCGTTGCATTTCTCCGCCCCCGAGCTTCGGGATGCCTCGCTTGCGCGTCGCGTCGAACTGCAGCCCCAAGCTATTCGCTTCTGCCCGAGGCGTAGTCACTGCAAGCGGCGCCGGATCGAGCAACGCTCGAAACGCACCGGATCCCCGCCTCCTCCACGCGCCAGTGCCTTGATGACAACATTGGCGTCCTGACCCGCCACTACGGAGAAGCGGATGCCGTCGCTCTATAGTTCCCAGCCGCGAAGCCGAGGACTTGAGAATTCGTAAGCAACGCTCGCGTATGCCTGGGCCGCTCGTGATGTTATCGCTGGCGTGAAACCCCAACTAGCTGGAGGATTCTTTTTTCGGACGAGAAAGCAGCCGTTGAATGGATTTAGGGCCCTCCACCTTGTAAATCTCGAGGCCCCCACCTAAAAGTGCCTCACAAACTTGTGCGAGACTTCGTCCCTCAACTAGGGCCACTTTTTGGAGCTCCGCCTTCAGCCGGCGTGGCACACGAAAAGATAGGGCCGTGTCCTTTCTCATGGCGCTCACATTGTATTCAAATGCATGTCCTTTGCGAGTAGAATCTTCTTGACGCAATGTGTGCGAATAGCACACAATGTGTGTATGATTAAGACGATAAATCGACCAAGTCGTTCCATGGTTCGCTCAAACTGCCGTTTCGCAGGCGAACTATGGGGTTCTGAAATTGGACCGCGACAATTGCAAGCCCTGCGGGACGTTACCGAGCGGTTCGGCCTCTCTGTCGGGCGGGGCGGAATTCAGCTGCTGAATGGCAACTGGTTTGTAACGAACGCTGGACTACTAAGGTTGGCGACACAACGCCGCTGTTTGGGTATTCGAGTACAAGCGGTCCGCGAATATTGCGATCAGGCGGCTAATCGTTGGGTTTTTAGGGCGGTGGTCTGCAAGTCTCACAGGTCAAAAGGTTTCGTCGGTTATGGCGATGCCGACCCCACCAACACGTCTTCCCTGGCCCGTGGCGCCGAGATGCGCGTCGCCGAAACGCGGGCCGTCAATCGCGCTTTGCGCAAAGCGTATGGAATCGGGCTCTGCTCCGTCGAGGAATTGGTTTCACACCATCCTCCATTCCGCCTCTGCACCAGGGAAAAGCGACCTGCCCACCGAACGGCAACGGTGCTGCCAACGGCCAGCCCAGACTGCGGGACAAGCTCTGCCTCCTGATCCGAAAGTACGAACTCGATCCCATCTTAGTGAAACGCTACGCGGCTGATTTCTGTGGGACACGAGACACTCCGCGATGCCGGCCGTGACCTCGTCGAGGCCTTTATTTCTACCGTGGCCGAGGAAGCCGCTAAGGATCGTGTCGCACTCATTTGCAAGTTGAACAGCTACAGCCAGCCACAGGAGGTGAACTCATGAAACGTCATTTTCCGGGTTTACATGTCGAGACGCGGCACCCGCGAACGATTTCCTGGAAGGCTTATTCCTGGTGCGGGTCGATCGAGCCTATTATCGCTGGCACCCGCAGAAGCCCTTCTTCATTCTCAGCTTCACAGTGCTAGAGCCTAAGGACCTCGCCTCCCCCAAGATTGCGGGGCGTCTCTATTGCACCCAGAAGTCCCTCTGGAAACTGAATTGGTTCCTGCGGGATTTCGGCTATGACCCTGACTTGCTCGGTCGAGACGAAGTGGATGAGAAGGCCCTACTCGGTCTCACGGGCATCTTGCGAACCGCGCGCAAGTCATTCGCCGGGCGAACGTTCCTCAACCTCGAAGCATTTGCACCCTCCAGCGAATGGGAATTCATCTCCAAGGATGCTCGCGAAGGTGTTGTGGCAGGAGGCTCCAATGACCTACAGCTTCACGCAGATTAGCCAGTACCTGCGCTGCCCACGGCAGTATCGGTACCGCTACCTGGACGGGTGGCGCGAAAAAGAAGATAAGGCCGCAATGATGTTCGGCCGCTGCTTCGAAAACGCCTTGGCTTCTTATTTCGCTGGGGAAGACTCGACGGCGGCGTTCTTCCAGGAATGGCGCAAATACCAGGACGCCTCCCTTGCGTATGCGAAGAATGACTCCTGGGACCGGCTCTATCACCATGGCATTCACCTGCTTGAACGGTTTGCCCAGGATGATCGTGTTCGGATCCGGCGTCCGAAGCGGAATCTGCAGGTGAAACTGACGCGCCCCCTTCCGTGCGGGAGCCAATTCCTTTCTTACATCGATGCGATCGGTGAGCTGGACGGGACGAAATGCATCATCGACTGGAAAACAACTACGGCTCGCTACGCGGAACAACCGCAGGGTCTCTTGGCGCTCGATCCACAGCTGATTTGCTATTCCTGGATGACTGGGATCTCAGATGTTGCTCTGGTCGTCTTCGTGCGCAAGAACGCACCCGAGATTCAGTATCTGAAGACAACCATTGATGAACAGCAGCGGCGGGAATTTGGCCAGCTGGTGGAGACCACGGTCAATCAGATTGAAGCCGGCCAGTTCCTTCCCCATAGCGGGATCCGTTTCCCTCAGAACGGCTGTGTGAGCTGCGCGCATCTGGGGATCTGCTTGGGGAATCAGCAGCTGCTGGATGCAAAACTCATTCGTCGTCCGGGAGCGAGCGACCTTGATTGGATTGACCAATTTGAGGAGTAGCGGGCCACCGCCGATGGTACCGAAACTGAATCGTCGTCGCGCTTTGTTCGTGCTGGAGAAGATCGACGAGATATTGTGTTGGGAACGGCAATCGGAGCAGGAGCGAGACACGCGCTTTGTGGAGCTGGGCCGCTATCTGTGCGAAGTGCGGGCCGGACAATACTGGCGGGTGGACAATCTGAAGTCCTTTGACGAGTTTCTGGAGAAGAAATTTCCCGAGTCCCGGCGGAAGGCGTATTACCTGATGGCGATTCACGAGCAGCTGCCGCGGCAGACCCATCACGAGCTGAGACAGGTGGGCTGGACGAAGGCAGCGGAGTTAGCCAAGGTCGCGCGGCGGGACGGGCAGAAATTCGACTGTGCAACCTGGTTGCACAAAGCGCAGGAGCTGCCGAAGGAGGAGTTCAAGCGCGAGGTGGAACGACACCTGACGGGCAAAGAAACCGAGCCCTGGGAGATGCTTTATTTCAAGATGTACAAGAGCCAGCTGGCCGTCATCGAGCAGGCGCTCGAAACCGCTTCGTTGATGCTCGGTGGTCAAAAGGCGCGTGGCTATTGCTCTCGAGATGATCTGCGCGGATTTTCTGGCCGGCGCGAACCTGGACGTCTCTGGCAGCTCGGACTCCCTGCTCTTAGCGCTCAGTCGAATTTACTCGCTGCTACCGAACTCCCAGCAGCAGGAGTTCTTGCTGCGGATCCCGAAGGCATCATGAAATCATCCGTCTCAAGAAATTCTAGAATTCGCTTAGACCGGGATTCCTATCAGCGGCTTTGCAAGCAAGTACTCCACCGCGATAGCTGGCGATGCCAACGATGCGGAAGTTCTAAAGATCTCCAGGTCCATCACATCCAGCAGCGAAGTCGTCTGGGAGGCGATGTGGAAGAAAATCTCATCATCCTTTGCAGCGTATGCCATCGAGAAATTCATCTCCGCGCCGAAAATCCTGCGCGGTTCGAACGAGGCGAAGAATAACCTGTCCACAGCAACCGAAGTAACGAGGGCTTGCGCTTAAAGGGATGTGCTTTCACACGACGGCACGTTCGATGGACGTACCCGTCGGATTATCTGTTTTCGGGAGAATTGGTCTGAGTCCGATAGCGATCTGGTGGTCGGTGGATAGCGTCGGAGATAAGCAGGCGTCAGCGGATCGCTATCGTAGGCTTTTTCGGCAATCACACGCTTCGGCTTTTGCCGCGGAAGGCCCGAGTGATGGCCCCGTCCTACTCGGATTGTCGCGAGCGTGGTCTCCGCGAGAGCCCTTCTTGCCGCCCACTTTCGACACGTCAGTGATGCCAGGGTCTGACAACTGGAGTCTGAAAGATCCAGTCACAGCATCTCCTTAGCGACGGTTTCTGACCGATGCGAATTGGCTCCCGTGCGGGAGTGCTTGCGACAGCGCGGTATCGAACTGATTTGCCCGCACAAGAGAAATCGCGTCCAGCCGGCTACCCAGGACGGACGAGTCTTGCGACGTTACAAGCAGCGACGGATCGTGGAACGCACCAATGCCTGGCTCGGAAACTTCCGACGCTTGGTCGTGCGCTACGACCGTTCGCTCATGATCTATGGTGCTTCTTTTCAAATCGCCCGCTTCATGATCGTCTTACGGAGGGTTGTGCAATAGCTTCTAGCCGGCTCAACTCCCACCACCAACGGTCCATGGAGGTGGCATCCGGCACCGATTCTAGCGCCGGACGAGAAACGCTGAGCCACATCATCAATGGTATGCGCCTGGGGATCGGAACAAGTGGGTGCGTCACTGCCGAATTCGATGGCGGTGTAGGCGAGTATTCCGCTAACTCCATACGGCCCCGCAGGCGCGTCAATTTCGATACGGAGGAAATCCGTGTCATTACCCGGAAACATTACTAGCGATTTGTGTTGAAGCCAATGGAGTTAACAGGCGCAAGTGTAGCGGCAAAGCCCATTGACGCAGGCATTTTCAACGTGCTACGCTTTCGGTCGGTTGAGTTCCTGAAGTTTGCAATAAGACTGGAATTGCAGCAATAAAAGGAGTTCAGACCATGGAATGGGTAACCCCTCAGCACGAAGAAATCGACCTGAACTGCGAAATTAGCTCCTACGCTAACGCCGAGCTTTAACCGCGAATGCGCGTTAAGGTCCTCGGCTCGGCGGCCGGGGGCGGTTTTCCCCAGTGGAATTGTGGTTGCTGTAACTGCTTCGCCCTCCGCGCTGGAACGCTGCGCGGAAGCGCGCGCACACAAACGCAGCTCGCCTTCTCAGTAAACTCCAAGGATTGGTTCCTGTTGAACGCTTCGCCGGACCTGCGCACGCAGATTCTGGCGGTGCATGAGCTTGCTCCGCCGGAGGGATCGCGACGCTCACCCGTAGCCGGCGTGTTCCTGACCAGCGCAGAGGTTGATTCCGTGGCGGGTCTTCTTCATCTTCGCGAATCCACGCCGCTCTGCATTTTCAGCACACCGGCGGTGCAACAAATTCTCCGAGAGGAAAACAGCATGTTTCGTGTGCTGGACCGGGCCACACCCGCAGCGCAGTGGCGCAGTATCTCGACACTGCCGCAAATGGGTCCCACTGCGACTGGCGATCCGTCTGGCGAACCGCCTTTCCGCTATTCAGCAGTGCCGCTTGGCGGAAATTATCCGGACTACGTGAGCTGTGCATTGCGCAGCAAGCTGGCGGCGGACGAAGCTAGCGTCGGGCTGTTGATAGAGTTCGGCGGGAAAAAATTGTTTTTTGCGCCTTCTCTTGCGAGTGGTAGCGACGTGTGGAAGAAGATTGCGGAATCGAGCGATTTGGTTTTTTTGGATGGCACATTCTGGCGCGATAACGAACTACACCGGGTAACCGGTTCAGGCACGACGGCGCGCGAAATTGGTCACGTACCGCTTTCCGGCGAAGGTGGATTGCTCGAGCAGTTTCCGGAAAGCGCGCGCGGACGCCGTATCCTGATTCACATCAACAACACCAACCCAATTCTGGACGAAGACAGTGCGGAGTATCGCGCGGTGCGCGAGGCGGGTTGGGAGATAGCGTACGATGGAATGGAGTTCACGCTATGAATGCGTCCCATCCAGGAGCGTTGCTTCCCGTTGACGAATTTGTCGCGCGTTTTCACGCTATTGGAGAGGAACGCTATCATCACAAACATCCGTTCCACCTTCTAATGCACGAAGGGAAACTCGGGCGCGGGCAATTGCAGGCTTGGGCACTCAATCGCTATTACTACCAGAGCCGCATTCCTATAAAGGACGCGACGATTCTGGCACGCAGCGAAGACGCTGAATTTCGCCGTGCATGGAGAAAGCGCATTTTCGATCACGATGGAGACGGCACGCATCCCGGCGGCATTGAGAAATGGCTGCGGCTGGTGGAGGCGACCGGACTGACGCGCGAGCAGGCAGAGCGGGGAGATGGGATTTTGCCGGCGGTGCGATACGCGGTAGACGCTTATGTGGACTTGGTGCGTTTCGGCACTTTCCTGGAAGCTGTGGCTTCGTCGTTGACGGAACTTTTCTCCGGCAAGCTGATCGCGCTAAGGATGGACGCGCTCAGGAAATACTATCCGTGGCTCTCCGGCGGGCTTGATTATTTTCAGGGGCGACTGACGCAGGCGCCAGACGACGCGGCATTTGCGCTCGCTTACGTGGTGAAACATGCGCGAACACGCGAGGAGCAGGAACAGGCGCTGGGGGCGCTGCAAGCGAAGTGCAATATCCTGTGGGCGCAGCTTGATGCCATTTATTGTGCTTATGTTTCGCCCGGGTGGCCGCCGCCGGGCGCTTTCCGGCCCAATGCGGACTAACACATGATGCTCGACTTGCGTGCGCGGCCCAGACTCGCGGCGGGATGCCGTCTGACCGAACCTAATCAAGGGCCGCGTATGTTGTTAATGCCAGAACGCGCACTGCGACTGAACGGCCCGAGCCTCGAGATTGTCGAGCGCTGCGACGGGGCACACACGATCCAGGAAATCATCACCGAGTTACGAAAGATTTATTCGAAAGCCGAGCCAGAGCGCGTGGAGAAGGATATTCTTGGATACCTGACCCTGTTGCAGGACCAAGGCGCTTTGGATTTCACGTTTGAAAACACCCCTGGACGATCATGACTGCGATCGTTTCTCATCCGCTTGCGTTGATCGCTGAGCTTACGCACCGCTGTCCACTGCACTGTGTCTATTGCTCGAATCCTCTGGAGCTTGAGGCTCGTGGATTCGAGCTTTCGACGGAAATATGGACACGCGTCCTGGGAGAGGCTGGGAAAGCGGGCGTTCTGCAAGTTGATTTCACTGGAGGCGAGCCGCTGGCGCGACCTGATCTTGTGGAGCTGGTGCAGGCCGCGCGTGCCTCGGGACTGTATGTGAATTTGATCAGCTCGGGGATGCCGCTGGATGAACGGCGACTCGCTGAGCTGGTGCAGGCCGGGCTGGATCACTTTCAATTGAGCTTTCAGAGCTTGCGCGAGGATGCCGCGCGCGAAATTTCCGGAGCGCGAGCGCTGGAGCAAAAGCGGCAGGTGGTCGCGTGGGTGCGCGCACATCGCGTCGCGCTTACGCTGAATTTTGTGATTCATCGCCAGAATCTGGACCAGTTGGAAGAAATGATCGCTTTCGGAGAAGAATCGGGCGCAAGCCGGATGGAATTTGCGCACGTTCAATATTACGGCTGGGCATTCGCCAATCGAGAGCGTTTGCTGCCCACGCGCGAACAAGTGGAGCGTTCGATCAGCCTGCTGCAGCAAGCGGAAGCGGGATTGCGCGGGAAGGTGCGCGTGGAATACGTGGTCCCGGATTACTACGCGAAGTATCCGAAGGCGTGCATGGGAGGATGGGGGCGCAAGCTGATGCTAATTACGCCGAGCGGCGACGTGCTGCCATGCCACGCGGCGCAGGTAATTCCGGGTCTGCGTTTTGGAAACGTGAAGTATCAGGCCTTGCAGGAGATTTGGGATTCCTCCGATGCGTTTCAAAAATTCCGGGGCGAGGCGTGGATGCGAGAGCCTTGCCGGACTTGCGATCGCCGCACGCAAGACTTCGGGGGTTGCCGATGTCAGGCGTTTTTACTCGCGGGTGATGCCGCGGTCACCGATCCGGTGTGCACGCTGACGCCACAGCGGACGATCGTGGACGAAATCATCGCGGCCACTAATGCGGCAGCTCTAGCAGCGATCGTCACGAAACCCGACTGGCTCTATCGCCCGAATCCTGCCTGAAACGCGATTGCGCAACGCAAATTCAAACGCAAGGTTAACGACGCAGCCTGAAAAGCAGGGGCCGCTGCAAAGTCAACTGCGAGGAGCTGGCGGGACGCCGGCGCTACCAAAGACAACTGCACGTGTGATTAGTTCGAGGTGAGACTGGGAGGGGGATATTCGGGGAGTTTGGAGTTTTTCTTGTCGGTGCGTTTTACTTCTAGTTCGTCGAAGAGAATTGACGGGCAGATTACTGTGGTGGGGACGCCACCTTCGCGGTTGCTCACCAGCGGGTCGTTTCCGGCGGCGACAAGATTGCTGCGCAGAGTGCGGGTATCCAGTTCGTTGAAGACGGCGCCGCGGACGAGTTCTTCATGGCGATCGCTGACGTACACGCGATAGAGCAGGCGCGGGTTGTAACCGACCAAAGTTTCCGCGTAGTAGCCGTACGGTTTTCCTTCGTCCTTACACATCGCAATCAATTTCTTTTTTAACTCTTCGGGCGAGCTGGATTCTTTCGGCTGCAGGATGAGGATGCCGATATTGGGCGACGGTGCCTGTCCGGGAGCGGCGCGGCCGTGGCCATTGGAATCGGCGAAATCGCGGATGGGCATGCGGCCGAGAAGATATTCGACGAGGACGCCGTCTTTGATCACTGGAAGCGGGGCGACGCGCACGCCTTCTTCGTCAATCTGGTAGCTTCCGATCAAAGATTTGCCATCGAAGGATTTCATGGTGGGGTCGTCCACCACTGTGAGAAAAGTGGGCAGGACGCGACCTTTGTAATTCGAGGAGAATTCTCCGGTAGTGCGCGCGGAATCCCCGGGCTTGGGACGAATGCCCAGAATATTTGCACCTATCATGCCGTCGAGAATGTCGCTGGCGGCGTCGTTCGAGAAAAGAACGGGGCCGCGATAATCCTCTTCGACCATGGGAGCGTCGCGGAGAGCTTTCAGAGTCGTGAGCATCTTGGTGGCGTCCGCAAGGAGTTTTTCCTGCGATGGCAATTCCGCGGCAGTGGCGCCGACAAAAAAGGGTGAGCGGCCGAGTTCCATTCCGTCGTCGGCTTGCGTTTCCGCGGAAAGGTTCAGCGAGTAAACGGCATACCCCTGGCGGGTGCTGGTACCTTCGGTGTTCACGAAATAATCGTTTACGGCGCGAAACCTGACGTACGCAGATAGGGACTGGATTTTTGCATCGCTGCGATAGAGATTGGTGACCTTTTCGAGAGTTTCCTTCCACGGCGCGGGTGAGAAATCAAGTTTGACGATCGGGCCGAGGGATTCCAGCGCAGGGGCGCGGGCAAAATCGTCGAACGGCTGATCGGCGGTGTATTGGCTGAGAACCGCTTTCTTGGACGCGAGAGCTTCGTTGGCGATTTTATAGGCGCGATCGGTGGCTGCCCACAAATCGCGGCGGATAGCGACCGGATCGTCGTCGCGCGGGGCGATATTCACGACGCCCGTGCCCGGACCGTAGTAGCTGTCTTGCTTGTAATCACCGACGCGCACGACAACGCGCAAGTTGCGCACGTGGATGCGCTGGTCTTGCCGCAGAGCCCCGAAAGCAGCTTCAGCGGAGAACTCGTCCACGTCCGAAAGGCGATATTCGATATAATAGGGCGCGGGGACATTTTCCATCTTGAGCTGGGATTTGGAGCGATTCAGCTCTTCGCGCATGGCTTTCAGCAAGGGGTCGGATTCAACTGCGGCGGATGATACGGTGGGCGTTGCGGCCGCACCGGCGGAAGGTTTTTGTTGCGCCACGGTGGGCAGCGCGCCGACGAGGAACAGCGCGATCAGCAACGCAAATGCGATCGAGTGACTGCGCCGCGGTGATTCAGTGATCGTCGCGCGAACACGAATTCGTGCGAGGGCGCTCATGGCTTCGCTCCGGACGCGGCATCTTTGCTCGCGTTCGCGGGCGTCGCGGCGGAAGCCGAGGATTCAGTTCCGGGCGGCGGCAGAACCGGCGGGCGTTCTGAGCCGCGACGCCGCTTCTGAACTTCAATTTCCGTGAAGAGCATCGCGGGAGCCGCAGCTGCCACGGGAACCTGGCCCGATTCTGCGCCGCAGATTCCGTTGAAGACTTGCAGCGTGTCACCGGTGAGCACGATGTTGTTCAGCGAAAGCAGCGGCGTGCCAACAATATCCACACCGCGGACGAGTTCATCGGGGCGGCCATCGGCGTAGACGCGATAGACCATCACGGGAATAACCTGAAACGCTTGCGGCGAGGCGCGCTGGGTGAGCGTGAAACCACCCTGGATATCGTCGAAGTACAAGCCGTAGGGCTTTCCCTGTTTTTTTATTTCGGCGATGAATTTTTCGCGCAGCTCGGAATCTTTCACGGTCTGGGTGGAAGTGACGATCAGATTTCCCTGGCGACCGGTGGGCATCAAGCCGGGCTGGCGGCGGCCGTGGCCGTTTGATGTGCTGAAGTTTTTTATCGGCATGCGGGACATCAGAAAACTTTTGAGGATTCCGTTTTCGACGGCGACAACGCGCGCGGCGGGCACGCCTTCGTCGTCATAGTCGTAATGGCCGGCGAGCTGCACGCCATTGAGTTCTTTCATGGTGGGATCGTCGGCGACGCTGAGAAAAGCGGGCAGCACGAGCTGATTCACTTTCTTGGTAAAGGTCTGGCCTTCGTTTTCGTCGCGCTGGCGATGGCCTTCGAGGCGATGGCCGAGAACCTCATGGAAGAAGACCGCGGCGGCGCGCCCCGAAAGCATGGCCGGACCGGCGTAGGGATCGGCGGCGGGAGCGGCGCGCAAGGCTTTCAAATCCGCGGCCATTTTGTCCACTTTTACGGCGAGTTCGGCATCGGAAGGAAGCTGGCTGGGTGACGCAGCTTGAAACGAATCGACGCGCATTAATTCCATGCCATCGTCGGCGCGGGTTCCCGCTTGAATCACCAGGCGGGCGAGGGCGCCGGGACGAATCAATGCGGTGCCTTCGCTGGTAGCCAGATAAGAACGATCGGCGGAAACGTCGAAGGAAACGTAGGAGGAATAGACCGCAGGATACTTCAGGAAGCCGGCGGAAATATTTCTAGTGCGCGCTTCCCATTCTTTCTGGTCAGACGGTGGACGCAAGGCAGAAAGATTCAGATGATCCTGCGGCGCCTCGCTGGAGAAATCTGGCGATTTGTCTTCTTCTTCGGAGCGCACCGCGTTGCTGGTCTTGACTCGCAGAAATGCCGCGGAGGCTTGCTCGTATTCGCGGTCGGTGAGTTGCCAGAGCACACGGGCGATGGCGCTGGAATCGTCGTTCAGCGGGAGCAGCCCGGAAGTGATGCCGGAAGCGCGGCTTTGGCCATGAGTGTTGTCCAGCGCGACGGAGCCGACACGCATCGTCACATCTGCCTGGCGGCGATCAATGCTGGCGGAATAAATCACGCTTCCGTTGGAGGCCGCTACCGTGGTCTGGTCCGCGTCGGTAACCGCGTAGCTGAGGTAATAGGGCGCGGGATCCGTCTTGGCTAGGGATTTAGTCGCGCGCTGCAGCTCTTGCTGCATCGTGGTGAGAACGACGTTCGCGGCGGGGCCTGAGGTAAAGGCGCCGAGCGGGAAAGCGCAGAGCGCGAGGACGATTAGAAAAGCAAACCAGGGACGGGGTCTTTGCATTGGGCTGGTGGGCTCTTTCTTCAATGGACGAAACTAGCATACTCGCGGGGGATGGGAGGCGCAACTGGCGCGGCGGGAGGCAATGTCTGCTTATGCACCAATTGTGGGGCGTTGCAGGTGCATGGCTTCGGCTGTTACGTCGGTGTATTTCAGGCCGGAGCCGGTGTTGAACAGGACTACGCGATCGCTCGGTTTGAGGAAGCCGGAGGCTAGCAAGCGATCGTACGCTGCGGTGGCTGCGGCGCCTTCGGGGGATAGGAATAGGCCTTCGTTTTTCGCCCAGTCTTGCAGCGACGCGAGAATGTCTGCGTCAGGTATTGCCAGAGCGACGCCGCCGGATTCGCGCAAAATTTCTAGCATGATGGAATCGCCGTAAGGTTTGGGGACGCGCAGGCCGGAGGCGAAGGTGGCAGCGTCAGGCCACATTTCGCTGGCGGTGTCGCCTTGGTCGAAGGCTTTGGCGACGGGAGCGCAGCCGGAAGATTGCACGGCGATCATGCGCGGGCGCTTTCCTGGTTTCACCCAGCCGAGTTCTTCGAGTTCGGCGAATGCTTTCCACATGCCGATGAGGCCGACGCCGCCGCCGGTGGGATAAAAAACCGCGTCGGGATATTCCCAGCCGAGTTGTTCGACCAGTTCGTAGCCCATGGTCTTTTTTCCTTCGACGCGGAAAGGCTCTTTCAGCGTGGAAATGTCAAACCAGCCTTCGGACTTGCTGCGTTCGGCGACGATGCGTCCGCAATCGGAGATGAGGCCGTCAACCAGGGTGACGTTTGCGCCGTAGGTGACGGCTTCGACGTAATTCGCGAAGGGCACATCGCGCGGCATGAAAATGTAAGCGGAGATGCCGGCGGCTGCGGCGTAGGCGGCGAGCGCACCGGCAGCGTTTCCTGCTGAAGGGACCGCGAGCGCGCGGAGACCGTAATGACGCGCCATGGTGACGGCGAGCGCGAGGCCGCGAGCTTTGAATGAGCCGGTGGGATTCGCGCCTTCTTCCTTCAAGTAAGCGTTGGGATTGCGGCGGCTGGGGAGCATCGGCGTCCAGCCCTCGCCGAGAGTGACGGGGCGCGCGTCGGGAAGCACAGAACGATAACGCCACATGCCTGGCCAGGGGGACTTGGCTGCTTCGCGGGCGATGGAGTCGCGTGCGGCGATTCCGCGCAACGTTTGTAGATCGTAGCGGACGTAGAGAGAACCCTTGCACTGCGGGCAGAGGGTCTGGGGTGTCGCGGCGGATAGGGTGGCCTGGCAGCGGGAACATTCCAGATTTTTGATCGGTGGCATTAGGTAACGATAACAGATGGCGCGAGAGTGAAACAGGATGCGGGGTTAGCGAATAGAAGTTTGGGGGGCTCGGTTCGCTGCGACACGCGTGGGTTTTTTGTGTGTGTCGCGGAGGATATTACGAAAAAGAGTTTGGTAGCGGTACCGGGAATCGAACCCGGGTTTTCAGGTTGAGAACCTGACGTGCTGACCCCTGCACCATACCGCCGTCTCTGAGCGAAGAAGCTTGCAGCGCTGTGTGCGGGAAACGCAGCGCCTGAATGCAACCAACAGATTGTAGCATCGGCATCCGCACGCGGGGAAGTGGGTGGGTGCTGAGCGCGGGCAAAGCGGAAGGCAACGCCAACGTCGTAGACGCCCGCCTCAAGGGCAGGCGGCCGCTACAGCTTCAACGATAAAGGCAGAATCTGGATTCGGGTCACCCTGTCGAGAAGCTCCGAGGTTATCAGCGCGTACTTTGATCCCTTACGCGTAGTGCTTTTCAATTATTGCGCGTGTTTTCTTGATCACTAGAATGGGCGGAGTTTTTCGCCCGTTCTCGCCGCGCTGCGATACGACTGCGGCACACGAAACTGAAAACGCCGAGAAAATAACGAGGAGATCTCTTGAAACAACTTTTCGTTTGTTCGTTGTTACTGGTCTTCGGGTGCGCAATCGAGGCGCAAGAGCCTCAGGCGGAACCGATGCAAATCGGAAACGTGACGTTTTCTGGAAGCGTCCGCGAGCGCGTCGAGGCTTGGGACTGGTTTGAGCCGGTTACTGGACAAAACCTCTACGCTTTCTCCGGCACGCTGATGCGCTTTGCGTTTTCGCAGGAAAAGCAAAAAATCGATTGGAAAATCGAGATGGCCGTGCCGGTTCTGTTGGGCCTTCCGAATGGCGCGGTGGTGCCGGCGCCACAGGGGCAGCTCGGACTGGGAGGAAACTATTACGCTGCCAACGACAACACTAAATACACGGCGTTCATTTTCCCCAAGCAAGCGTACATACGCTACAAATGGGAGCACTCGAGTTTGCAAGCCGGCCGCTTCGAATTCACCGACGGCAGCGAGGTAAAACCCAAGGACCCGACACTGGCGTGGCTGAAGAGCGACCGCATCGGCCAGCGCCTGATCGGAACGTTCGGTTATTCCGATGTGATGCGCAGCTTCGATGGTCTGCACTACGCGTATTCCAATGGATCGTGGAATTTCACGGCGGTCAGCACCATTCCGACGCGCGGCGTTTTTCAGGTTGACGGATGGGGCTGGGTGGATACGCCGGTCACTTACGTGTCTGTGACCAAGCAGGCCGAATTCGGATCGAGCCACGCGGAGTGGCGAGCTTTTGGAATATTTTACTACGACGATCGCAATGTACTCAAAACCGACAACCGGCCCGCACCTGTTCGCGCTGCGGATCACGACGCCATCGCCATTGGCACCTACGGCGGACATTACATCATGGCGACTCACACCAGCTCGGGCACCATCGATCTGCTGGGCTGGGGCGCTTTGCAGAGTGGACAATGGGGAGAGCTCACACAAAAATCGGGTGCAGGCGCGATCGAAGCCGGTTTTCAACCCAATGGTCTGGAGCGCGTGCGTCCATGGTTCCGTGCGGGGTTCTACGATTCGAGCGGCGACGGCAACCCGAACGACGGAACGCACGGCACGTTTTTTGCGGTGCTACCCACTCCGCGCCTCTACGCCCGGTTTCCCTTTTTCAATTCCATGAACAATCGCGACGTTTTTGGCGAAGTGATTCTGCGCCCCTCCAAGGCATTTACCATCCGGAGCGACGTTCACGGGCTCTGGCTATCCAACTCCGCGGACCTTTGGTATACCGGCGGCGGCGCGTACCAGCCCTGGACGTTCGGCTACAGTGGCCGGCCTTCCAATGGCGGGTCGAAGCTGGCCAATCTGTATGACATCAGCGCCGACTACAGCTGGAAGAACGGAATCTCGCTGGGACTTTACTTCGGTTGGGCTCAAGGCGGCGACGTGATCAAAGCAATCTATCCTGCGGATGCCAACGGAGCGCTGGGCTTTACGGAATTCAACTACCGCTTCTGACGGCCGGCGAGCCCTGAAGGATCGAGCGAGGAGTATCTTGCAGAGGCCGCGCTACCGCCGACGATTGGGATTCTGGTCACTCGTTGACGATTCGCTTCTATGGCGTACGTCCTGGAAGAGCAGTTCATCGGTTGCAGCATTGCATCCAGAACGCGGCATGCTCATAGATGCGCTGAGCGCTCGTCTCGCAAAGAAACGCGAATTATCCTTACGCCATCCAATTGCGTGGGTTCTTGCTTTCTGGGCCGGAGTTACCGACAATAGAATTGCAGACGCTGGGCAGCCATCGTGACTACGGCGCGACAATCCGCGAACCATACCGGCCAAGCGGCGCAGACACGACGCGTCTATGTAAAGGTCGGCGTGGTAATGTTGCTGCTCGCCATCGCCGGTTTTTCCACTCTCGCGAAGAATAGCCAGTATCTTTCCAGGTCCAATCCGGCGCACTACATCAATATTTCCAGCAAGATGAAGGTGAGCCATCTGCCGGTGGTAATCGACCGAACTCCTCTGCGCCCCGTTGCCCGATTCATACCACCACAACCCGAAATGCGAATCATCAGGGTAGTGGAGGAAGAGATTCCGGCGCTGCCGTCCATCGGCGTCACGGTATCTCTGCAGCATCGCTCTCCCCCGCTCTCCCTTTCCTAGATCGATCGCAGTTAAAAATTAAAATTCCAGATTATTTCGCTGGCTCCGGCCCTTTTTCCATTGGACCACGGACACGCTCCAGGAGAGGAGTACTCATGAACGCAGAATTAGTGACGCCCCTGCATTTGGAGGAGTTGCGTGCGCTTAGCACTTGTGTAGTCGCCAGCGCCATCGAGACGTTTGACGTGCGCCTGCGTAACAAAGGGTTTTCCGATTCCCGGCTGCATTGCATGTTTCCAGAGCAGCCCGCCGCGGTGGGTTACGCCGCGACGGCGCGGATTCGCGGTTCCGATCCACCCATGGAAGGGCACAGTTACTACGATCGCGGCGCGTGGTGGGATTCGCTGCTCAAGATCCCCACGCCGCGAATTGTGGTGATCGAGGACGTGGATGCGACGCCCGGTCTGGGCGCATTCATTGGAGAGGTGCATGCAAATATTCTCCTGGCACTAGAGTGCGTTGCGGTGGTGACCAACGGCGCCGTCCGCGATCTTCCCGATGTGCGCAAAAGCGGCCTGCAATTGTTTGCGGGAAACGTTTCGGTGTCGCACGCCTACGCGCACGTCTTTGATTTCGGCGGCACGGTGGAGATTGCCGGCCTCACCGTGCATCCGGGCGATTTGATCCAGGGAGATCTGCACGGCGTGCAAACGATTCCGCGCGAGATCGCCCCGCTTGTCCCCGAGAAAGCCCGCGAGATTATGAAGTCCAGGCAGGAATTGATTGGCTTGTGCCGTTCCCACGATTTTTCAATCGCCAAGTTCACACAAAAGGTTAAGGAGCTGAACTCGTGATGCCTAGACCCGCCACCCATTACTGGATATTCATCGTGGTCATTCTTTCCGCGTTCGCAAGTGGCTGCGGCGACGCGCACAAGGCCGATGCGGCCGATGTGCCGCCGGCTGCCGTGGTGAAAGTGCAACGCAAGAATCTTTCCAGCACCTTGGAGATCTCCTCGGAATTTCTGCCCTACCAGGAGATTGATGTGTACGCGAAAGTTTCCGGTTACATCCAGAAACTGTACGTGGATTGGGGCACGCACGTGAAACAGGGACAACTCCTGGCCGTGCTGGAGATTCCCGAGCTACAACAACAACTGTTGCAGGACGAAGCCTCCGTGCGCCGCTCCGAACAGGAAGTATCGCGCGCGCGCGAGGAACAAAGCCGGGCGGAATCAGCCTACTCCGTCGCGCACATCACCTACACGCGGCTGGCCGACGTGCAGAAATCGCGGCCCGAGCTCGTCGCCCAGCAGGAAATAGACGTGGCGCAGGGAAAAGATCTGGAAGCCAGCGCCAGTGTCTCATCGTCCAAGCATGCCTTGTCCGCTGCCGAACAAGCCTTACTCGCAGCCAAAGCCGCGCTAGACAAGGACAAAGCCATGTTCGCGTATGCGCGCATGACCGCTCCGTTCGACGGAGTCGTGACGCAAATCTATGCTTACACCGGCGCGCTGCTTCCTGCCGGAACTTCTGCGGTGAAGGGAGATTCCGCGCTTTGCCATCTCTCGCAGAATAATTTGCTGCGGCTGGTGATCCCCGTGCCGGAAAGAGCCGTGCCGGACATCAGCGATGGCCAGACTCTGCAAGTGAACGTCTCGGCGTTGCGCAAAACTTTCACCGGCAAGATTTCGCTGTTTTCGGATCAGATCGACCTAACCACGCGCACCATGCACACCGAAGTCACCGTGCCCAACGCGAATTACGCGCTGGTTCCGGGAATGTACGCGTCCGTGAAGATCCCGCTGCACACCGTTACCAACGTTCTCACCGTTCCGATGCAGGCCGTGGAATCCACCGGAACCGGCCAGGGCATCGTGCTGGTGGTGAACTCCTCGAACCATCTCGAAAGGCGCGAAGTGAAGTTGGGATTGCAGTCAGCCTCGGATACGGAAGTGCTCTCCGGCCTCAGCGAAAACGAAACTATCGTATTCGGCGAGCAAAATCAGTTTAAAGAAGGCCAGCTGGTTTCGCCAAAAATCGTCGAAGCCCCGGGAATGGAGTAAACCCAAGATGCCAACATTTGCGATACGCCATCCCTACTTCATCATTGTGGTCTGCCTTTTCATTTGCGTCCTCGGCATTACCAGTCTGGCGCAAATGCCAGTGGATATGTTTCCGCCGATCAATATTCCCGTCGTCCTCGTTGCTACTTTCTACAACGGCATGCCACCCGAACAGATCGAAGCGGACATCACAGATACCTTCGAGCGGTTTTTCACACTCGGCAGCGGTATTGACCACATGGAATCGCGCTCCATGGCCGGCGTCAGCCTGATCAAAATTTATTTTCAGCCGGGTACCGACGCCAACGCCGACGTCACCAACATTTCCAATCTCGCCATGGCCGACCTGCGGCGCTTACCAGAGGGCACGCTGCCTCCCGTCGTCATGAAAGTGGACGCTTCCAGCCTTCCCGTTTGTTTGCTTACGGTGGATGGCCAGGGGCTAAACGAAACGCAGCTGCACGATTACCTGCAATATCAGATCCGCAACCAGATCGCCGGAGTTCCCGGTGCCACCGTGCCACCTCCGTACGGCGGAAAATATCGTCAGTTGATGGTCTATGTGGACCCGTTGAAATTGCAGGCTCACGAACTCAGCCCCATGGATGTGGTTCGCGCCATGAACGAATCCAACCTGATTCTGCCAGCGGGCGACGTGCGCTTGGGCGCCTTGGATTACAACATCTACACCAACGCGCAAGTTCCGAACGCCGACGCTCTGAATCAAATTCCGCTGAAGACCGAAGGCGAAAAATCCGTCTTCCTGTCCGACGTGGGCAAGGCTGTGGACGGTTCCTACCTGCAGTACAACATCGTGCGCGTCAATGGCCAAAAATCCGTTTACGCGCCGATCCTCAAGCAAGGCGGCGATACCAATACGATTGTGGTCGTCAACGGCATCAAGAAGGCCATCACCATGCTGCGCGATATTCCCGCACAATTGCACGCTCACGTCGTTTTCGACCAGTCGCTTTTCGTGAAGCAGGCCATTTCCACGGTGTTGCGCGAAGGCGGCATCGGATTGTTCCTTACCGCCGTGATGATTCTGCTGTTTCTGGGCAGCATGCGAGCCACCGCCGCAGTTTTTCTTTCCATTCCGCTCTCGGTGATGATTACGTTTTTCATTCTGCATTCCGCGGATAAGACCATCAACAGCATGGTGCTCAGCGGGCTCGCGCTGGCATTTTCGCGCTTGATTGACGACTCGGTCGTGGTCATCGAAAATATTTACCGCCACATCGAGTTGGGTGAGGACCCCAAAGTTGCCGCGGTGAAGGGCGCAAACGAGGTGGCCCTGGCGGTGCTCGCCATCATGCTCGTCGCCGTCGTCGTTTTCTTCCCGGTCACCCTCCTCTTCGGCGTCAGCAAGTATTTGTTTTCGGCTCTGGCGCTCGCCGTGGTTCTCGCTCTCTGCGCTTCTTACTTCGACGCCGTCACCGTTGTCCCGCTGTTCTGCGCATACTTCCTGAAGGCCCACGAACACAACCCGGAGACTGCTGACGGCGGGACAGCGAAAAAGTCCTGGGGCGCACGCTTCCACGCTGGTTTCAACGCCAGGTTCGAAAAGCTGCTGAACGTCTATGAAAAATACGTGCAGAAAACCTTGGACCGTCCACGCGAGGCGCTCATTCTCTTCGTGGTCATGTTCCTGGTGAGCTTCCTGCTGGTGCCGTTCATTGGCGTTTCGTTTTTCCCGCGCTCGGACGCCGGCCAGTTCGTGATCAACGTAAAAGCTCCCACCGGCACGCGCATCGAAGTCACCAACGATTACATCAAGCAGGTCGAAGACATCGTTCACCAGGTCGTGAAGCCCGACGATTTGAACACGGTGGTATCGAACATCGGCGTGATGGCCGATTTGTCCGCCTTGTTTACACCGAACTCCGGCATGCACACCGCCTTCGTGCAAGTCGGCCTGAAGGAAGATCATCACGAAAGCAGTTTTGTTTACATGAATGAAGTGCGCCGCCGCATCGCCGCGCAACTCCCGCAGTTGCGCACCTATTTCCAATCCGGCGGCCTGGTGGATGCGGTTCTGAATCAGGGCATGCCTGCGCCCATTGACGTGCAAGTGAGCGGCATGAACCTGAAAACCGACGACCGCATCGCGCAGGAATTGGCACGCCAGATCCGCGCCGCTCGCGGCGTCTCCGATGTGTATATCCCGCAGGACATGGATTACCCCGCGCTCGAAGTGAACGTGAATCGCGACCGCGCGGCCGAGCTGGGTCTTAGCCCGAAAGAAGTGATTGATAACCTCATCACCGCGCTCACTTCCGACGTGATGATCGCGCCCAGCTACTGGGTTGACCCCAAAAACGGCAACAATTATTTCGTCACAGTGCAGTACCCGGAAAATCAGGTGAAATCCATTGAGGATTTAAAAGCCATGCCCCTGCGCTCTCCCAAACTCAAAATGCCGACCTACCTCAATCAGGTCGCAGATGTAATCCCGATTCTCACTCCGACGGAAGTGGATCACTATCAACTCCAGCGCTCAATTGACATATACGTCGCTCCCACGGGCGAAGATATCGGCGGCCCGCAGCGTGAGATCTCCAAGATCATCGCCCACACCCAGCTACCGCCCAGCACGCGCATTGACGTCCGCGGCCTGGTGCTGACCATGCAATCCTCATTCAAAAGTTTCGGGCTGGGATTGTTCCTCGCGGTGCTGCTGGTCTATCTCATCTTGGTCGCGCAGTTTTCCTCCTTCGTGGATCCGTTCCTAATCGTGCTTGCGGTGCCCACCGGCCTGATCGGTGTCGTGCTTACCCTGGCGCTCACTGGCACTACGCTGAACATCCAGTCTCTCATGGGCGTCGTGATGCTTCAGGGTATGGTGGTTTCCAACAGCATCTTGATCGTGGACTTTGCCAATGTGCTGCGCAGCCAAGGCCACGGCTTGCGCGAAGCAGTAGTGCACGCCTGCCGCATCCGGCTGCGCCCAATTTTGATGACGTCGCTCGCCACCGTCGTCGGCTTGCTGCCCATGGCTTTCAAGCTGGAAACCGGCAGCGAGGCCTACGCGCCTCTCGCTCGCGTCATCATCGGCGGCCTGCTCACTTCCATTGTGCTCACGATTTTCGTCGTCCCTGCAGCTTATCTGCTCATGTACCGTCGCCGCGCCGAAGCTTCCGCTTCGCTCATCGCCGAGGAGGCTCACTAATGCATCGCCGACATTTTTCGCTGCCAATAATTCTTGCCGCCGCGGCCCTCGCCAGCACGCCAGCTTCGGCGCAGCTGCACGCAGCCGTGGGCGTGCAGGCCGCCACGCAAGCACCGCCCCCTGCCAGCGCATCGCAGAGCCTCACCCTGCAAGAAGCAGAAAAAATTGCGATTCAAAATCATCCGCAGGTGCAAGCCGCGACATACTTGGCCGCGGTCGCGAAAGCGCAGGTGACGGAAGCGCGCTCGGATTACTATCCGCACGCCTATGGCAGCGCCACGGGAGTGAAAGCGGAAAACGACAGCCGCGTCACCGCGGGCGCGCTAAATAATCCCATCATCTACAGCCGCTTCGCCGATGGTGTCACCGTGCAGCAGTTGGTTACCGATTTTGGCCGCACGCATGAACTGGTGAAAAGCTCAAATTTGCACGCGAAGGCCCAGGAAGAAAACGTCACCACCTCACGCGCGGACGTCTTGCTGCAAGCGGACGCTGCCTATTACAACTGCTTGAAAGCGCAAGCGGTGCTGCAGGTGGCGCAGGAGACGGTGAAGGACCGCCGCCTGGTTTCCGATCAGGTCACCGAGCTGCAGAAAAATAAACTCAAATCCGGTTTGGACGTCAGCTTTGCAAATGTGGACCTGGCGCAAGCCCAGCTGCTGCTGGTGCAGGCGCAAAACGATTTGCAAGCATCCTACGCCGAGCTTTCCGCGGCACTGGGTTTCGCGGACCAGAAAACATTTCAGCTAGCTGAGCAGCCTGTGCCGCCGACGCCGCCCAGCGATCTCTCCGTCTTAATCGCCGAAGCCATGCGCAACCGCCCCGAAATCATCAGCCAGCAGCTGGATCTAAGCTCCGCGCAAAGTTACGCCACCGCCGAACGCGATTTGTGGCTTCCCACTATCAGCGCGGTGGGCACAGCGGGCCTGACGCCCTACCGCGTGGAGCAACTCGGCTCGCGTTACGCCGCCGCTGGATTCAACGTGAACATTCCGATCTTCAACGGCCGCCAGTTCAATGCGCTGCATGCCGAAGCGCAAGCAGAAGCCGGCGCGCGCCAACAATACCTCCGCGATCTGCAAAACGTCGTGGTGCGCGAGGTACGCAAAGCATGGCTCAACGCAAATTCCGGCTATCAGCGTCTCTCGCTCACCCAGCAATTGCTTGATGAAGCCAATCAGGCCCTCGATCTCGCCCAGCAGCGCTACAAATTAGGCCTCAGTTCCATCATCGAGCTGAGCCAAGCGCAATTAAACGCCACCCAAGCCCAAATCTCCCAGGCCAGCGCCAAATACGACTACGCCGCACAATTATCAGCGCTGAATTATCAGGTTGGCTTGCTGCAGTAGGCCGTTGCAGGTCTCTCCTGAGCCCTCGACTGAGCCCGCCGCGGAAATGATCAGAAGGCGAAACGAACGCCGATTGTTGGAGCAACGTTGGTCGGGTAGATATAGGGGACGCCTGGGCCATGAGGAATGGCGATGGCCAGGCCGCCGCTGACGAAGGAATAGGCAACTCCGACGTAACCGTCGAATCGTTTTGTGAAATGATAATCCGCATAGAGCGACGTCTCGTTGAGCGTGCCCGAGCAGGAACTGCGGAAACCGGCTGAGCCGCCGCAGGTCGTCGGAACACGAAAGGTGTTCTGCCGCTGCTGATACCAGGCCGCAGTGAGGTCGGTTTTCTTACGGTAGGTGTATTTCGCGCCCGTCCACCATATCTGCACCAACTTCTCAGAATCAAGATTGTCGTCTTCGACCCCACTCAAGATATAACCACCCTCGTCCGTGGCGCCAACGCCCAACGGTTGCGCTGGGTTGTTCTGCCAGATGTATTCGTAGCCGGCAAAAAACTTGATCGGGTCCCACATATATTTGGCAGCAACCATGATGGCGTTGTTGTTGGTCACGATGCCATATAACGTGTCGCTCGGGTCGATCAGGTTGGGCCCGGAGATGTAAATTGTATTGATGCTGTCGGTGGTCGACTGAAGCTGTGCAACCGGGGCCTGACTCTGAGGTCCCTGCAACGGGTTCAATACGCTGATCGCCTGGTTGTAATGTTGGAAGACCAGGTCGGCGGAGAACTTACCGTGCTCTCCTCCGACGTCGAATCCATAGGCGTTGTTGTGCGCTCGTTCCGGCGTACAGTTGGCGGCAGTCCAGCCTGTGGTGGCAGCGGTGGCCGAGTAGCAGCCGCCAGAACCATTCGCGAATTTATACATCGCGCCGAAATGGACCGGACCAATCGTGATGCGATACTTCATGGCGTCGTCCCAACGGCTGTCGTCGGTGTCGCCGCCGCCGGACATCGTGCCGTTATAGCCGATGTAAGAAAAGCCATAGCCGCCGCCTACCGGATCGTAACGAAGCATCGCGTCGGTGCCGAGAGAGCGCTGCCGACCGAAGGTCAGCGTTCCGAATTTCTCGGACGAAATACCGCCATAGAATTCGTCATTGAAGGGTTGACCGGCGCGCGCGCCGTCAATGGCCATCGAATAGCTGGCCCGGGGAAGTCCGTTGTTCACAATATTAGTCTTTGGTGCGTCGGCGAGCAGGCCGGACTGCGGATTGATGCCAGTGGAAGCGTTAAACACAACGGCCCAGCCGGGCGCAAATTCTTCTCTGCCCCTGATGCCCACACCCGTTTGCTGCAAGTTGTTCGGTGCGATGAGGAATCGAGACTGATTGCCGTTGCGGTTCACCAGCGACTCGCCTTCATAGTTATAGCCGTTTACCGGCATGCCGTGGCTCACCCAGCCGACCCCGACGTCATACGCACCGTAGAGCGTGATGCCATGCCAAGTCAGCGTGCAATCGGTGGTCGCGAACTCTTTGCCGCTCGCGCAGACGTCAGGGGCCTTCACCTGCATCTTTATGTCAACCGTGGCGCCCTGGCCAACGGCCAAACTGATTCCCGCGCGCGTTTCTTCGGCGAAACCTGATTTTGCCGCTCGAATCTCAAAGCTCCCCGCAGGCAGGCCGGACGCCTGGTAGCGCCCTCTGCCGTCGGTTAGGATTGTGCGCGTTTCGGCGGTATCGAGATTCTTGATCGCCACCGCGACATCGGGAAGGGCTGCGCCGGTTTGGTTGGTCACCACGCCGGAAAGGCTCGCTGCAGTTTGTGCGAACGCCGGCGGGGGCAGGACGAGGAACAGGGATAGGGCGATGAAAGCGATGAGGAGGAATCTCACCGGCGCTCCTTGCGCTTGCGGCTGCGTAGATTTAATTCGCGTGCGAATAATGATCACGGCGTGCGAATTTATACGAATTTAATAGGTATGTCAAAGCGATTTGATGCGTTTTCGCGATGCGGTGCCACGGTACGGCAGCGAACATAACGTTCGGGCGAGAGGAGCAAGCGCGGTGCGACAGGAAGGCCTACAGACGGACGATCATGACTTCTGTGGATTTTACCAGGGCCGCGACAGTCTGGCCTTTTTTCAAGCGCAGCTCGCGAACCGCATCTGCGGTGATGATGGATGTGATGCGTTGGCCGCCGATGGAGAGGGCGACCTGGGCGATCAGGCCGTCAATTTTTATATCGGTGACGCGGCCCACGAGCTGATTGCGGCCGCTGATGCGGCGAAAGTTGGTGCGGCGTTCGGAGACGTCGCCATGTTCGGTGGCGCGATATAGGAACCGGTCCACTTCTTTTTCGGGAATGCGGTGATGGCCCCCGGCGGTTTTTACGGTGCGAATTTTCTTCTTGTAGATCCACTGTTTCAGCGTTGGATAGCTGATTCCGAGGACTTGTGCGGCGTCGCGTGGTGTGAACAGCTTCGCAATGGGCATTGGGGTTCGCCGAACGGGAGTGGGCGAGTGAGGATGCTAAGCTCGGCGGGGCGAGGATGTCAATCAGTAGGCAGCGGGGTGGGCGAGATCTGTGACCGAGGTAATGCGGAGCGAGAGAGGCGGTTGGCCGCCTCTCTCGATCGCATTCGTGTTCTACGGCAGGTAGTAGCGGAACGACGTGAACAGCATGTTGTCGATCGCGTGCGGACCGACGCCAGCGCCCGCTGCGTTCACCCCAGACCAGGTGTTCTTGACCAGGTAGGAGTACTGCGGACCCCACTGGAAGCGGCCCTTGGGACCAGTGTAAACGCGATACCAGAAGCCAATGGTGCCCTCGATGATGTTCCGTGCGTCGCCATCGCAATTGGAGAGCGCGCCAGGAATGAAACCATTGGAGCCGAGTACGGCGGTGGTGTTGATAGCAGCTGGAGGAGCGGCCAGCGGGAGCGTTTCGACCGAGCAACCATCATCGCGACGCGCGAACGACCCGTAGCCTTCCTTGCCGGAGTTGTAAGTGGCGCGGCCGGCGTATTCACCGCCGACGTACGCGTAAATATCCAACTTCGGCGTGGCGTGGAATTCCAAGGTCGCGAGCGTTTGGTAGCTGCGGATCAACGCCAAGGTGCCGTCCGGACGGGCTGTGGCGTCCGGGAGGCCAGCAGTGCCATAGCGCCCGATGCCGTCACCACTCAGGAAGTGCAGGCCGAGATCCACCTTCTTGGCAATTGAGACGCGGCCATTGGCACCGATGCCGCCGCCGGTGCGGGAATCATTGAATGCTCCGGAGGAGGGACTGGTTGAGCCAGTGAGCGCGCATGTGACTGCTGGCGCGACCACTGTAGCTGGCAGCGGTTGCGTGCCGTCACCCGGGAATTGCAGAGTGATGGCCCCGTGAGCCGCGAAGCAAGGATAAACGCGATCGCGGAATGTGCCGACGACACCGAAGACTTCGAAGTGTCCCCACTTCGGATCAACGGTCGCCTTAAACACGAAGTCTGGAGTCTTGTTGAAGGCATACGTCCCAGTTTGGTTGTAAAGACCGCCGCTGATGCCCGGCTCACCGACGAGGAAGTTGTTGAATGTGGTGCTGGTGATAACGGGAGTAGCGACGCTGGTGACTCCGTCAGTGACGGTGACGGTGGAAGAAGAAGGCAGCACGGTGGTGGGATTGCCGTGAACCGTAAGAGTCGTGTTCGCACCTTCCACGGAAGCGGCGAGTGTGAATTTTACCTCGTCGCCGAAGGTCTTCTCTACGCGGAGAGCCTCTTGGCGAGCCCAGCTGAATCCCACCGTGTACTGCGGGTCGATGGTCAAAGGCAACGCTTCGGTGCGATTGTCCGCGGCTTTCTTCGTTTCGGTGACCAAGCTCCACATCTGGCCGCCGGTGATGGTGAAGCCGCTGTCAAATTTAGCTTGGCCCCAAGCCTGGCGGACACGCAGTACGTAACTGTTGCTTTCGTTGTCGTTGGAGGTGATGCCGGTGCCCAAGAAGTCCGTCTCGACGTAACCGCCGATCGTAACGGAGTCCAGCTTTCCTTCCGCCAACAAACTGAGACGGGATTGCCGGGCGGAGGAGTTCCATTCGGTGGTCTGACCACCCGGGTTGCCCGCAAAGGGAATGTTATTGAATGGGGTGTTGATGTCCGCACCCATGGCCTTATTGCGGAAAACCGTTTCGGCCGCCAGGAAGCCACCCGGAGTGAGCGAGATTCCCTTGTAGCGAATCGAAATGGGATTATCGGGACTGGCGGCTTGGCCGTCAGCGGTTCCGATGGACAAATCAGCTAACCTCGAATTGGGAGCCGGTGCAGAACCGTCGGCGGATTTCGGAACGCGGCTGTCCGGAGCGGGAGCATAGGAAGTATCGCGGGGAGTGGTGGCTACTTTCAGCTCCACTTCCATGGCTTCCATGCGCTCCTGCTGTTCGCGCATTTGTTCGTTTTGGATCTGGATTTGGCGGGACTGCGCTTCGAGAAGTTCGCGAAGCTGTTGCAGCTCGCTTTCCAGACCGGACGCGGCAGCCGTCTTTCCGGGCGTTGCGGGTTCAGATTTGGACGCTGCTGTGGATGCGTCTTTGTCCGACGCCGTGGTATTGTCCGCGGCGGCTGTGCTGCTGGATTTCGCAGCGGTGTTGTCCTTATCCTTATCACCCGACGAGCCCGGCGCTGCCATTGCTGGCATGACGACGAGGCCGAGGGCTAACAGATATGCAACCAATGCTCGCATTCCTTCCTCCTTGAAATTTGACTGCCACATTTTCCCAACGATGGAAACGGAGAACTGTAACCGCGTTTCGGAAAACTCCGTCACCTTCCCCCACTTACGGCGGCCAAGGAACCTGTCCTGATGCGTGTTAGAAAAAAAACCACGTACCATTGCACGCGATTAGCGTTCAACCGGCACGTTTTCACACCCGCAGCTTTGGATTCGGACACTTTCAGAATCGCTACACGCGGAGCGACGCAGGCACGTTAAGCGGGCCGCTTGAACCTACTGTGACGGGAATGTTAATTGTGCGTTACTACCACAACGGGCCAATGCAGCCCGGCTGAGGCCGGGTTGTGCGGCGGTAACCAGCTTAATTGCTATTAGTTGGCCGCGCGGTGCGTTTCACGCTCGGCGAAAGCGGGCACAATCCGACGGAATTGCAGAACGCTGAAAAAGCGGTGGCGGCAGGGATCGCAGCGATAGGCAGGAAAACGCAACCAGCGTTTCACAAAAATGAGGGTGCCAGCTTCGACGCGTTCGCGGGAGATATGCTCGAGGTCGAAATTGCCGCAGCGGGGACAGTGTGCGAAGCGTTCCAGGTTGGCAGCGACATGCCAGGCATGAAATCGCCGCTCGCAGCTGTGGCAGCGCCACGGGCGCAGGCCGGCCGCAGTA
This sequence comes from uncultured Acidobacteriota bacterium, assembly GCA_963710845.1. Classification (GTDB taxonomy): domain Bacteria; phylum Acidobacteriota; class Terriglobia; order Acidiferrales; family UBA7541; genus Palsa-295. Next base: position 406,842 of record CAVQBU010000006.1, read on the forward strand.
AGCACGAAGTCGAAAATTCCGTCGCGGTGCGAGCGAAAACAATTGTCACTGCGACACTGAGGACAAATCATCGCAACTCCGAATCTGTTGCGCAGGATACCGAAAAGCCGGTTCGCGGGCAAGACTGGGATAATATGCAGCGGGCGCGGAATCGGAAATTCTCAGCAGAACCGTACGGACTGAGGAGAAGGCACAGCGCGAACCATCGGGATGGACAACCCAGCGCTACTCGGCGATAATTTCGCCCAGAAGATGCGGCAGGCGCCGCGCCCAAGGAGGCCCAATGAGTTCGACCCCGAATACGCCCGGTGAACAGACTACGATCGTGGAATCGTCTGCGTTGCCGCGCTGGGTTACGTTGCTATTTGCAATCGCGTTCGCGCTTGTGGCCTATCTGTTGTACGCGGGTTACGCTGAGCGCGAAGCGGCGCGCAAGGGGCTGGACGATGCGGACAAGAAGACACAGGCGCTAGCCGCGGCTTTGGACAAAACGAATTCGCGCATCGCGGATTTGAAAGGTCAGCTGGACGTGACGTCGCAGAAGCTGGGGTTGACGCAGGATGAACTGGCGCGCGCGCGCGGCCTGGCGCAATCCATCAAGAAAGATCAGCAGAAGAGCGACCAGCAACTGCGCGAACAGATTGGCGCGGTGCAGGCGGATACGACTACCAAGTTCGGGCAGGTGACCACGGAGCTATCGGGTACGAAGAGTGAAGCGGACGCGACCAAAGCTGATCTGGATGCCACCAAAGGCAAGCTACAGAGCACCATCGGCGATTTGGGCGTGCAGAGCGGATTGATCGCGCGCAATCACGATGAAGTAGAGGAATTGAAACGGCTGGGCGAGCGCGACATTTTTGAGTTCACACTGAACAAGTCTTCCAAGGCGCCCGACCACGTGGGACCGATTCAAGTGGCGCTGCGCAAAGTGGACACCAAACATTACAAGTACACGTTGAATGTGGTGGCTGACGACAAGACCATCGAGAAAAAAGACAAGACGGTGGGCGAGCCCATTCAGTTTTACGTGCGCGGTGCCCGGGCGCCGTACGAAATCGTGGTCTTCGATCTGAGCAAGGACACTGCGAAGGGATATTTGAGCACTCCTAAATCAGCGAGTGCTGCCCCGCCGGCGGCGAAACCGCCTTCGGGCAACTAACCCGATAATTCGATCAGTTTTTCGGCCGAGACCTGGGCACGCGCTACGTTGTGGCGTGCCCGGGTCGCGGTCGTGGGCAGAACTCCACGGCGTTTAATTTGAATCACAACTCTGGAAGACCACGCTTACCGCTTTCGTTATACCCGCGCGCTGTGTTCTCACTTCTTTTCTTTTATGTTCTGCTGATATCGGGTAGTGCTGCGGCGCAACAGGCTGCGGGCGGCGCGCAGCAGCCGCTGCAGGTGACTACCGAGATGGTGCAGATCGGCGTCAGCGTGCTGGCGGCGGGCGGCGATTTCGTTAGCGGGTTGCAGCGCCAGAATTTTCGCGTGCTGGATGGCGGAAGCGAACGGCCGCTCGTGTTTTTCGCTCCTACCGACGCGCCGGCGCAAATTCTGGTGATGGTGGAGACTAGCCCGGCGGTTTACCTCATCCAGAGCCAGCACGTCGCTGCCGCTTACGCGCTGCTTGACGGCCTGGCGCCGGACGATCAGGTGGCGCTGGTGACTTACGATCAGGAGCCGCGGGCGGTGCTGGCTTTTACGCCCGACAAAAATGCGTTGCTGAACGCACTCGGACAGATTCAATTTTCCGTGGGCATGGGCCAGTTGAATTTCTACGACGCGGTATCTACGGCGCTGGACTGGATCGCCCCGGTGAGCGGCAAGAAAGCGCTGGTGCTGCTGACGACTGGCCTCGACTCGTCTTCGCCGGCGCGTTGGGATGCACTGGCGCAGAAACTACGCGCGCGCGATGTGGTGATTTTTCCCGTGGCGCTGGGCGGGTGGCTGAGGCGCGCGCCCGATAAGACGGATAAGAAAAAGAAAGCAACCGCGACGCCCCAACAAGATTCTCAGGGGTTTGCGCAGGCGGATCAGGCGCTGCTTTCGTTGGCGGCGATCACCGGCGGGCGGGCGTTTTTCCCGGTATCGGCGAAAGATTTCGCGCCGATGTATCAGCAGATTGCCGCTGCGCTGCGGCATCAGTACCTGCTGGGGATTACTCCGGAGCACGACGGGCAATTCCATCCGCTGACAGTGGAGGTGCTGGATGTGAACGGCCAGCCCTTTGCGACCGAGGGAAAGAAAGCCACGCATCGGATTTTTTCACGTGAAGGGTATCTCGCGCCGGGGCCATAGCTCGTATAATCGGCGCGCGAGTTTGAGACGCGTCAGCTGAGCAGAGCTGAGTTGGGCTCGGTTGGCAGGATTTGCAGATGTGACGGGAGGGATGATGAATCGGCGCCGCGCAAAATTTGTGATTGCTTGCTGCATTCTGCTCTGCGGCTGGGCCACGCGGCCGGCGCTACCGCAAGAGCAGCAGAACGCGGCGCCACCGCCACCAGCGCAAGCGGGCGCGGCCGGCAATGCAGCGGCGCCCGGGCCGCAGGACGTCACATCGCCTCGATTTTCCTATGGAGGCAACGCGGCCCAAATTCCCGCGGTATTTCTGCGCAACTTGATTTTCTTGCCGGTTCGTTTGAATGGCGGCAAGCCGGCTCTCTTCGAACTGGATTCGGCTGCGGAAAAATGTGCAATGGATCGCAAGGCGGCCGGGGATCCGCCTGGAAACGCGCTGCGGTACGCGGTGCTGGCCCTGCCGGGAGTGCAGCTTCCATTCGTCACGTTGCCCGTCGTTACGCGCGACGATTTTGCGCAGCAGGTGGGACAGGCGTATCAAGGCACGCTGGGCAGGGATTTCTTCGATCGCGTGGTGGTGCAAGTGGATTATCACCGGCAGACGGTGCAGCTGTACGACCCGACTACCTTTACTTACAGCGGACAAGGCAAGAGTTTTCCGCTGACTTTTTCCGGCCCGGTGCCGCTGATTCGCGCGAAATTCGAAGTGCCCGGACACCGCTCCGAGTCCGCGGATTTCGCGGTGGACACGGCACTGGATTCGGGGGTTGTTTTCTACCGGGGATACATGGATTCGCAGCGCATTTCCGCGGCGCATTTCAAGAGCGAGCCGGCATCTTATCCGGAAGTGGATGGCGGCGCGAAGATATTTCTGGGCCGGCTTAAGGAGTTTCAGATTGGTCCGTACCAGCTGGAAGATATCGTTGGCGACTTCACGCAGCAAAAGACACAGGCGGGAGCGGACAAGAATATTGCGGGGGCCATCGGCGCGAATTTCCTGCGACGCTTCACGGTGATTTATGATTTTCCGCATCACCAGGTGATTCTGGAACCGAATGTTCAGTTGAATCACGACACGGACGAGGACATGAGCGGACTTTCGATCATCGCGAAGGGGCCCAATCTGAAGATATTCGAGGTGACGGCGGTGCAGCCTGGAACTCCGGCAGCGCATGCGGGGATTGTGCCGGGAGATGTGATCGCGGGAATAGGAGATGAGGCGGCGGCGGACATGACGCTTGCGGCAGTGCGCGATCTGTTTCGGCAGGTAGGCTATCAATATAAGGTGCTGATTGACCGCAATGGGCATACGATTACGGTTTCGCTGCAGATGCGGCGACGCGTTTGAGTTTTTGTGTTTGCGACTGACCGGCGATTTTGCCCGAGCGAAATTCGATCAGGTGTTCGAGGTCTCGGTCATAGGCTGGGCGGCGGATTTGCGGGCGGCGCGTCGTCGGAGACTGGCCGTGGCAAGCGGCCAGCCTCCTGTAGCGCGCGACGCAACAAATATTCGATCTGCGAGTTGACGCTGCGCAATTCGTCCGCAGCCCAGCGCTCCAGCGCGACGTGCGTCGCCGGATCGAGTCGCAGAAGAAATGGTTTGCGCTCCGCCATTTTCCCTCTAGCTGTAGAGTGAACCCGCGTTGACTACCGGTTGCGGACTTCGTTCACCGCAGAGAACGACGAGCAGGTTGCTGACCATGGCGGCGCGGCGTTCCGGATCAAGCTCCACGACTTTTCTTTCGGAAAGCTGATCGAGCGCCATTTGCACGATGCTCACCGCGCCTTCGACGATGGTCTGGCGCGCGGCGATGATCGCCGAAGCTTGCTGGCGCTGCAACATCGCTCCGGCAATTTCCGCGGCATACGCCAAGTGGCTGATGCGCGCTTCTACCACCTGAACGCCGGCTTTCGAGAGGCGGTCCTGGATTTCCTTCTGTAGTTCGGCGGCGGTCTCCGCGATGTGGCTGCGCAGGCTCATCTGGCCGGCAACGTGCGAATCATAAGCGTAAGACGTGGCCATGGTGCGCAGCGCGGATTCGCTTTGCACTTGCACGAAGTTTTCATAGCTGTCCACCTGGAAGACTGCCTCCGCCGTGTCCACGACCTGCCAGACAACTACTGCCGCGATTTCGATCGGATTGCCATCGAGGTCGTTCACTTTCAGTTTCGAAGTTTCGAAATTTCGCACGCGCAGGGAGATTCGACGCTTGGTGGTGAATGGATTCACCCAGCGCAACCCTTGCTCGCGCAGCGTGCCTACGTAAGTTCCGAAGAGCTGCAGGACCTGGCCTTCGTTGGGATTCACGATCAGCAAGCCCTTGAAGCAAATCACCTCGACGAATAACGCCAGCATCGCGACGACTACGCCGACGGTGGCCTGCATCTGTGACGAGCTGATCAGCACAAAAACGGTGCCGGCGACTGCGACAAGCAGCAGCACGAACATGGGGCCGCCGGGGAGCGCGAAGGCTGGTTATTCTCGCATGGTACGCCTCCTAAACTAAATATCTAAATGATATCATTTTGATGCCATTTGTCAAGAAAGTCTTCGTGCGTTTAACCTATTATATTTAAATGGTTTACGGGCAGGATAACACTTGTGTGGATTTGACCGTCTTGTAAACGAGGCAATTTTGCGTGGTTGCAACTCTTGACCGAGGCTTACTTATCCGAGAAGCTCCCATGCCAGCGGATCATTCGATGGGAGACTTTTCCCAAGACGCGCAACTGGTGCACGCGACACGCGGCGGCGATCGTGCGGCTTTCGGCGAGCTTTATCAACGCTACGTGCGGATGGTGCATGGCGTCCTGCTGTCCCACGTTCCCTACGCGGAAGTTGACGACCTCTTGCAGGATGTATTTCTGATTGCATGGCGGCGGCTGGAGAGTTTGCGCGAGCCGACTGCGTTTGCAGGCTGGCTGCTGGCGATTACTCGGAACCGAGCGAACGATTTTCGTCGCCGTCCGCGCGCGGCGGAAGAATTGCGCGACACGGCGGGCAGCGCTGAGCCCCATGAGCAGGAGGCTCGCGCGGCGCTGGCGGCGATTCAATCTTTACCCGAGGCGTATCGCGAGACTCTGAGCCTGCGGTTGGTGGAAGGAATGACCGGGCCGGAAATCGCGGCGCGGACCGGGCTAACGCAAGGATCAGTGCGCGTGAATTTGCATCGCGGGATGAAGCAGCTGCGAGAAAAACTGGGGAAGAGCGCGAATCATGAGTGATGAATATCTTTGGGACGGTTCCGGTGAGCCGGACGCGGAACTGGAGCGGCTGGAAAGATTGCTTGGACGTTTTCGGCGAACGGACGCGGCGGATTTCGAGTTCCCTGCTGCTGCGACTTCTCCTATGCGTACAGGCTCGCGGTGGCCGGGATGGTGGCGCGCGGCTGCCGTCTTCGTGTTGCTGCTCGGCGGAATCTTGCTGATGCGAGCGGTTACGGGTCGCGCGGAGTGGACGATTGCTGGCTTGGAAGGCTCCCCGCAGATTGACGGCCGGGTGACCGAGCGGAGCGAGACTTGGAAAATCGGGCAACGGCTTGAAACCGACGCCGCTTCGCGGGTGCAGCTGCGGGTGGATGGGCTCGGCGAAATCGAAGTGGGACCAAACGCACGGCTGGAGCTACTCCAAGCAAGCGCGACGCAACAACAGATTCGGTTGGTGCGCGGAACGATTCGCGCGGCGGTGACGGCTCCGCCGTACGTTTTTCTAGTGCGCACTCCTGGGGCTTACGCGATGGATATGGGCTGCGCGTACACATTGCAGGTGACCGACGCGGGCGTGAGCATTCTGCGGGTGACGGTGGGCTGGGTGGATTTGCAGCATGGATTTCGCCAATCGTTGGTTCCGGCGGGGGCGGCGGCGGAATCGCGTCCGGGGATTGGTCCGGGAGCGCCATATTTCGAGGACTCGAGCGAGAGATTCCGAGAGGCGCTGGAAACTGTGAATTTTGACGTGGAGAATCCGCAGGCGCAGGAGGAGGCGTTGACGGTTTTGCTGGCGGAAGCGCGGCCACGCGACGCATATACACTGCTGAACCTTTTCCGGCGAGTGGATGCGGAGGATCGCGGTCGCCTTTACGACCGTCTGGCTCTGCTGTTGCCTCCGCCTGCTGGCGTAACGCGGCAGAATGCGGTGGACGGCGACGATATGAGCGCGTGGTGGGACAAGCTTGGTCTCGGGCACGCGAAGAAGGGCTTGAAAGGGCCCCCGCGAATTGAGGAGTGACTGCTGCATCGATTTTCGTGGCTGCACTTCTTAGTTTGACTTTGTCGTTGTTAACAGCGCTCTTCCCTCTCACGTCTTTCTTGGTGCAGGAAGCAATAGCCACCCTGCGAGGAGACGACATGAAACGTAACATTTTCCGTGCAGTGCACAATTCGATCAAAATTCTTGCGGCGATGGTGATGCTTGCTGTGGCGGTGTTTGCAGGGCCGCCGCTGGTTTGTCATCCGATTAACATCGGATCGGCGCAATCGCTGCCGTGGACTAGCGCGACGTGGAATCTTTCCGGAGACGAAGGCTACGACGTTAGCCATCTAGTTGCGGACACTTTGGCTTTGCTGGGGCCTCACACGCCAGTGCTAGTGCGCATGGAAACGATTCGGCGGGCTTCGCTTTATAGCCAGAATAACGCGGCGGTGGCTAGGGAGTTGTTGGCTGGCTTGGCGACGCGCACGACTCACGGTGAAGGCGACGCTCTCGGAGATTTCGATTATGGATATTTGATCGAGACCTACCGGCAGTTGGATATGGCACTGCGGATGTCGCACGGCGGAGCAGGTCGTACGGTTTGGGTTAATCCTGCGGCGGGATTGGACGGGTATGCGTGGGTGAAAAAGGCGATCGGGATCCGTGGGCGCGATGCGGAGATGGAGTTTGCCGCAGCCCTGATTACCACCGAGAATTCGAAGCAAGATTATGACGGGCATGTGGAAAAAGTGAAGGCGGGAATGAAACTGGATGCGTTATTGGCGGAGAATGTGGCGGGCCATTTTTAGAAACCGCCAATAAGGATTCGGCGACGTGAAAGGCTGCCCGGTCCCGCATGGTGGGACCGGGCGCTATGAAAGGCGACGTCAATTACGCCCGCCTGAAAAGCGGGCGGCCGCTAAAACCTCAAACCCAAGGCTCAGTTTATTTCACGCGGGTGCTAGTCGAACTTTCGCAACGTAATGGCCATTTCGTGGAGGCGGGCGTCCACTTTGCTGAAGACCGTGTCCGGCTCGTGCTTTCCTGTGGCGAGCCGCTTGCCGGCGTGGCGGCCGGTCAGGATTTCGATGCCTTGTTCTACCGTGGCCACTGGGTAGAGATGGAACTGGCCTTTGGCCACCGCTTCGATTACTTCTTCGCGGAGCATGAGGTCGTCCACGTTTTCGGACGGGATCAAGACACCTTGATTCCCGGTTAGGCCTTTCATTTTGCAGATGTCGTAGAAGCCTTCGATTTTCTGGTTCACGCCGCCGATGGGTTGGATATCTCCCTGCTGATTCACGGATCCGGTGACGGCTAGTTCCTGGCGAATGGGGATGCCGGAAAGCGCGGAGAGCAGCGCGTAGATTTCGGTGGAGCTGGCGCTATCGCCGTCCACGCCGGAATAGGATTGCTCGAAGCAGAGGCTGGCGGAAAGCGCGAGGGGCTTATCCTGCGCGAAGGTGCGGCGCATGTAACCGGAGATGATATGCACGCCTTTATCATGGAAGCGGCCGCTGAGGTTTGATTCCCTTTCGATATTGATAATGCCAACTTTTCCCGGTGAAGCGGAAGCCGTGATGCGCACGGGCTTGCCGAAAGCGTAGCCGCCGATTTCCATCACGCTCAGACCGTTCACCTGGCCGACGCGGGTTCCGGTGGTGTCAATGAACAGCAAATTTTGCTCGATCATCTCGCGAATTTTAGATTCCGTGAGGTTGTGGCGCTCGATTTTGGAATCGAGGGCGGTGCGGACGTGCGCGGCGGTGACCACCGATTGATTTTCGTTACGCGCGACGTACGAAGATTCGCGCGCGAGATCGGCGAGATCGAAAAAGCGCGTGGTAATTTTTCCGCGACGGCCAGCGAGGCGCACGCCGTGTTCGAGGATGGCGGCGAACGCGCTGCGATCAAAGGGATAGAGGCGCTCGTCGTCGGAAATTTTGCGCAGCCGACCGGCGTACTGGAGGATAACTTCGTCACTCCACTTCATTTCCTCATCAAATTCCACGCGCACTTTGAAAATCTTTTTGAAGTCTTCCTCGAAATCGTAGAGCAGCTCGTACATGTCGCGGTCGCCGATAAGAATGATTTTCACGTGGACGTCAATCGGTTCAGGTTTCAGGGCCGCGGGACTGAACGGAAAAAACACGTCCACCGGCTGAATTTCGAGCTTGCCGTGATTCAGCGTGCGCTTCAGGGTGCGCCAGACGCCCGTTTCCGTTAGCGTGTCGAGGGCATACATCACCAGGAAACCGCCATCGGCTCGCAGCAGCGAACCGCCACGCAGGTCCATGAAATCGGAGCTCCACCCCCCACGGGCATCGTAGCTGCGATGAATCGTGCCAAACATATTCGCGTAGGTAGGGATCGTTTCGAAAATTACCGGGCATTGCTCGCGTTCGCCATGGGCGAGAATCACATTCACGCCGTACACGCGGAAGGGATCGCGCTCCTGGCGCTCGACGCGAGGGCCACCGCCGCCTTCGGAGGGAGGCTGGTCTTCTTCCCCTTCGCGTTCCTTGAAGGGTTCGAGATTATCCAGAATGTGGTGGCGGACTTCTTCGAGATATTCCGCGATCTGAGTGCTGGGATATTTTTCTTTCAGCTCTTCGATCACACCATCCACGAGGACAGATGCGGCTTCCTGCTCGAGGTAACTCATTTCGCTGGCGAGCTCGCGCGAAAGCGAAAGGGTCTTGCGGTACACCACCGTGAATTCCTGGCGGAACTGATCGTATTTCCGCTCGAGCTCCTCGGCGGCGACGCTCTCGAGCTTGCCTTCCTGCACCATCTTGGGGATTTCTTCGATGGGGACCATTGCCCCATCGAGCACCGGAAAAATTTCCGGTAGCGCGACGGCGCCGACTTGCATTCGGCCAAGGGCGAATTGCTCGCGGGCGATACGGCGGGTGAAATCGTCCATCAATTCTTTTTCGCGCACGGTGAAGCGCTCGACGATGCGCGTCTTCTGGCGCTGGAAGGGTTCTCCTTCGAACACCTGCGGAATGCGCCGGCGCAGAAAGTCTATGCCGGATTCTACTTCTTTCTTGAAGGCGTTGGCCTGCCCGCGCGGCAGAGTGAGCAGGCGCGGCCGGTCGGCATTCTTGAAATTATTCACGTAGGCGCGATCGGGAGCGGGCTCGCTTTGCGGGTGAAGGCCTTCGATCATCCGAACGATCATGCCGCCGCGGCTGGTGCCGGAAAGCCCGCAGACGAAAAGATTGTAGCCGGGAGCAGTGAGTTCCACGCCCATGCGCAGGGCGCGCAGTGCGCGTTCCTGCCCGGGGTCGCCGGAAGAGGGCGGCACTTCGGCGGTAGTCTCAAACGGTATAGTGGCGGGATCGCAGCGCCAGCAAAGTTTTTCCGGCGGAAGCGTCGCGTGCTTTGGCCCCGGATGTTTTGGCGCGACGTGTTTTGCCGCCGCGCTTTTTGTCATCGCGACTTTTGGTTTGGAATTCTTGCTCATGCGTGTGTCCGAAGGGCGCTACTCTAGCACGGCGGGCTTTTTCTTCCCATGCGTTCGCGCACCGATGTTTCCAGCGGGCGAGCCGGGTGCGTAGAGGTCCAACAGACTGGCTCCGGTGGCGACGATGATCGGCCCCACGACTACGCCGAGCAGTCCGAAAACGCTTATGCCGCCGAGCACGCTGATGAACACGACCAAGCCGCCCATTTCCGCGCGACCGCTGATGACCCATGGACGCAGGACATTATCCACCAGTCCCACGACCACGCTGCAAAAGACAGCCACCATAATGCCCGCGGCGATGTGGCCTTCGGCGATAAGGCTGATGGCCGCCGGCCCCCAAATGAGCGCGGAGCCGACGACCGGGACCAGCGAGAAAAATCCCATCATCACGCCCCAAAAAACTGGAGCCGTGATTCCGGCGAGACCGAAAGCAAATCCACCGAGAATGCCGTGCGCCGCGGCTGCGACCAGGCTGGAGACGACGCTGGCGAAAATGAGATCGTTGGCTTCTTTTATCATCCGCTCGCTGTGCGGCGAATCGAACGGCAAAACTTGGCGCATCCTGGCCATGAACGCGGGGCCGTCACGGTAGAGATAGAACATGGCGAGCATGGTGACGCTGAGATGAAAGAGAAAGAGAGCGGTATTTTTTAAGAGCGTACCGAGACGCGCGGCGATGTAGGCGGCAGCATTATCAGCGTAGCGGCTCAAAAGTGTGGCGAGGCTGGTGGCGTCGTTATCGGGAAAGCGCGCTTGCAAATCGAGCCAGAGGCGGTTGATCCACTCAAAATGCCCGTTCTGGATTTGCAGCTGCAAGGTTTGGACGGCCTGCACGCCCTGGCGCACAAACGCCGCCATTCCCAGGAGAGCCGGCACGATGAGGATTACAGTCACTCCGATCGTGCAAATTAAGGCTGCAAGCGTAGGCTGGAAGCGACGGGTGAGCCGCACGTAGGCGGGATAGGAAACTACGACGATAATGATGGCCCAGCACAGAGCGGGTAGAAAAGGCTGGAAGATCAGAAACACGAAGTACGCGAGGATGGCGACGATGCCGTAGAAAATCACCGTGCCCAGGCGTTTCTGCGTGCTCTGCTCTGCGCTCAATGGCTCTCTCTTTTCAGCGGCCTGCAAAGAGGCTGATAGTTTCAATCGGGGCGTTTGTCAACTGCCGCGGGGCGTCCGCTCGCGCAGGTCGCAAGTGATATAATGCGCGGAGATTCGCGGAACGATCATGTTAACACCCGACCCGGCGTGCCAGCACAAACGAACACAATTGATTGCGAAGGATGCGGATGCGCAGTACGTGGAGTGTTTGGACTGCGGAGAAATTCTGGAAGCGGGCGAGTTGAAGAACGGAGAGCCCGGTTTCGGCGAGTCCCTCTCCGACGCCTGAGCCTGCGCTACGCCGTGCGGCGCGAGAATGAAATCGCACCAAGAAACTTCCCCCTGATTCCCGCCGCGGGAGTAGAATGCGCCTTCACCCAGTTAATGTGTGTGCATTGTGGAGGACCTATGCGGATGATGGTTCGCGTTGTCTCGCTCCTCGTCCTGTTGTGTTGCGCGGTTTCCGCTCGACAAGAGCAGAAGGCGCCGGTGGCAGGCACTGCCGCTGAATATAAAATCCCACCCGAGGCGTCGAAACTCACTAATCCGGTGAAGGCCACCCCGGCGGCGCTCGCGGCGGGCAAGAAAACCTACGGATTTGACTGCGCGATGTGCCACGGGACCAATGGCGACGGCAAAGGGGACCTTGCGACAGACATGAAATTGAAGCTTTTGGATTATCGCGATCCGGCATCGCTGAAAGACATGACGGACGGGGATTTGTTCTACGTTATCAAGAATGGCAAAGGCGAGATGACCGGCGAGGGAGATCGCAGCAAGCCGGAAGAAATCTGGAACCTGGTGATCTACGTGCGGTCGCTGGCGCAGAAGAATTTCACGGCAACGGCGCCGGCGAAACAGTAGGCGCGGAGTTGCGGCGACTCAGCGGATTCCGAGTTTCTGGATGATGCGTGAGACGTCGGCACTGGAAACGTCGTAGAGCGCGTGTTCGTCTTCCTGCTCGAGGCGCTCGCGTAGATATTCAGCGCCGACGTAACTGGCTTCGCGATCGCTGAGGTCGCGTCCGGTGCGGCCCTGAAATTCCACGAATCCTGGATGCGCGAGACCGAGCACTACGCCGCGGCCATCCACGAAAAATTTGCAATCCATGGTATCGGCGTGACGCGTGGCGATGCCATTCCAGCAGTGCGAGAAGCGGCAGCGATAGACGTAGTCCGTTACTTTGGATGGCACGTCGAAGGCGCCGATGAAATCACTCATCGCGCCGACGTTCGGAATCCACGCTACTTCAGGCTTGGCCATAAACTCCCCAGTTTTTTCGATCGCACGCGCGAATTACAGCGCGGCCCTTACTTTCGCGCGCCTGCTACCGCGTTCTGCCCCGCGTGTTGGTAGCTGCGAATCGCGGCGGCTATGCCAGCGCCAGCGGGGACGCGCAGCCCCTGGTCCAGGAGAACTTTTTCAAGCGCGGCGAGGAACAACAGCACGTTAGTATTCTGGCTGGAATACCCCATCAATCCGACACGCCAGATTTTTCCCTTCACCGGACCAAAACCGCCGGCGATTTCGAGATTGAATTCATCGAGCAGTTGCAGCCGCACTTTTCGATCGTCAATTCCCGCCGGGATTTTCACGCTGGTGACAGTGATCAAGCGATCAGCGGGATCAGCGACCAACATTTCCAAGCCCATCGCTTCGAGGCCGGCGACCAGCGCCTGCTGATTATTGCGATGGCGTTCCCAGCGCGCTTCCAGGCCTTCTTCCAGCACCAGGCGCAAGGCCTCGCGCATGCCGTAGATCAAAGAGATTGGCGGAGTGTGATGATACGTGCGCTCGCCACCCCACATGGTCATGATCGGAGTGAAATCAAAATACCAGCTGGCTACCGGAGTTTTGCGCGCGCGCATGAGATCTTCGACGCGCGCGTTTACGGTGATGGGCGACATTCCCGGCGGCGCGCTAAGCGCTTTCTGGGAACCACTGAAGCAGATGTCAATTTTTTCGCCGTCAATGTCGAGAGGCATGCCTGCAAGCGTGGCGACTGCGTCCACGACGAGCAGGGCGCCGAGTTCGTCCGCCACGTTGCGGAAATCGGCTAAGCGCTGCGCGACGCCGCTGGAAGTCTCACCGTGCGCGAGGCCGACGAATTTGATTTTCTTGCCTTTGCCGGCGCGGCGCACATCTTCCGGATCCACAGTGCTGCCGTAAGGCGCCTCGACGCGAATCACTTTCACACCCGGGCTGCGTTCCGCAATCACGGCCATGCGTTCGGAAAACCAACCGTTGCTGCAGACGATGCACTCGTCGCCTTCTTCCAGCGGATTCAAAACAGCTGCCTCGATGCCGCCTGAGCCCGATGCGGAAATCGGAAAAGTGATGCGATTCTGCGTTTGGAAAACACGACGCAACAAGCCCTGCACGTCGCCCATCATTTCGATGAACCAGGGATCCATGTGGCCCACCAGAGGAGTGCTGAGGGCGCGATAGACACGCGCGTCCATGTTGGAAGGGCCGGGTGTCAGCATCAAGCGCGTGGGGGGCAGAAGCTCGCCGATCTTTTCATTCATATTTCTATTCCTCGCATGGCGGATGATTCCGTCAAGATGGAGAGAACGCCATGAAATCTGTTCGCGGCTGGGTGCAAGAACCAGGAAGGAGCCGCCTTGAACGTCCTAGTCTCCCTAAATAGGCTGGCCGGGGTCAACCACCAAAATGGCGCGGGGCCGGTACCAGAACCGGGGTGGTTCGCAGGGCTAGGGCGCCGTTAACCGATTGGAATCATTAGGGGGTAGCAGTTTCGCAACTGTTTTCGCGTCGAGTTGTATGGCCTATACCCGTGTGCTAGATTTCTAAATTAGCCCCAAAATTACGATGAGCGACAGCAAACTAACGGCGCCTGAGAAACCGAAAATATCACGCGTGGAGGTGTATTGGCACACCGTCACGTACAAGACCGTGGCGCTGTATGTGATCGTAATTGCGGCGATCATCGGCTCGGCGACCTACCTGGTTTTTCCGGAAACAACTGCCAGCCTGGTGCGGCATATTTCAGAGACGATTACCCCGAAGGACAACGGAGTGGCGACGATCAGCGCGCGGCAGGCGCGGTTCGTCAACCTGGACGGAAAGGTCCAGGTAAAGAAAGTAAACTCCGTTACGTGGGCGAGCGCCGACTACCAATTGACGCTCGACAAAGGCGACCTGGTGCAGACGGGGCCGGAGGGTGTGGCACGCATCGCGTTCGCCGACGGCACACAGTACACGGTGAAGGGCGACACGCTGGTGACGGTGGAAGAAAATTTGGTGGAGCATGACAAGGCGTCTTCGGTAGGCGTGCACATTTCGTCGGGCCAGGTGGACTTGGCGACCGGCACGTGGGAAGTGCCGGGATCGAAGGCCGAAGTATCATTCGAGAATGCGGTGGCTTCATTGCAGGCGAATACGCGCGCGGCCGTGCGCAGCGATCCTGATACCAAACAGCAGGAAATCACGGTGTCGTCTGGTAGCGCGGAATTGAACCGCGGCAGCGAACACATGGACATTGGCCAGTTTGAGAAAGTGACCTTCCCTACTGGCAGCGGGCAGCTGACGAAGTCGCAAGTGCTGGCTCCGCCGGAATTGGTGCAGCCGCTGAATTTGCAGCCGATTACGGTGACGGATCCGAAGCGCGATTCGGTGCATTTCGCGTGGAATGCGGTGGCGACAGCGAAACAGTACGAATTTCAGATCAGTACGACGGCGGCGTTCAATCACGTCGTGATGGACAAGAAAATTCCGAATGAGAACGTGGACATCACTGGACTCGATCCCGGCGATTACTTCTGGCGGGTGCGGGCGATTGATGTGGACAACAAAATCAGTGATGCAAGCGATCCTTTCAAATTCATTCTGGTGGTGCATGGTAAAGAACAGGAAATGCTGCTGGAAGTGGATTCCACCGAGTTGAACGGCAACGTGGTGGAGGTAATCGGCAGAACCGAACCGGGCGCGGCGTTGATTATTAACGGCGAGCAAGTGGCCAGCATTCAGGCCGACGGGCATTTCCGGCACTTTTTGCCGGCGATGGTGAAAGGCAGCCATGAAATCATTCTAACGGGGCAGAACCGGCGCGGGGGAACTGCGACCAAGCGCGTCGAAGTAGTCATTCCTTAAGAGAAACAGCCTGATCGGGCCGAACGTAATGCCTGCGGGAAGAAATTGAAGGACGGCAAATTAACTCGTCGCCACAACGGCGCTGAAGTGGATCCTGGGGGAAGCAAGACGTGACGAAAAGCACTTACAACATGCGGTCGGTGTTCAGCCTGTTCTCATCCGACCTGGCGATTGATCTTGGGACAGCCAACACGCTGGTGTTCGCGCGCGGCAAAGGCATCGTGGTGAACGAGCCTTCTATCGTGGCGATCAATAAAAATAGCGGCGAAGTAGTGGCGGTGGGGCGCGAAGCCAAGGAAATGCTGGGGCGCACGCCGGGAAACGTGGTGGCCATCAAACCGATGAAGGACGGCGTGATCGCGGACTTCAAGGTTACCGAGAAGATGCTCACCTACTTCATTCAGAAAGCGCACAACCGCCGCGTGCTGGTCCATCCGCGCATTGTGATCGGGGTGCCGAGTGAAATCACGCCCGTGGAAAAACGCGCGGTGCAGGATTCGGCGTATCGGGCGCGCGCGAGCGAGGTTTATCTGGTGGAACAGGCAATGGCGGCCGCGATTGGCGCGGGCTTGCCGATCGAAGAGCCTTCGGGAAACATGGTGGTGGATATCGGCGGCGGCACCACAGACATCGCGGTGATTTCGATGAGTGGGATCGTCTATTCGCGCTCGGTGCGCGTGGCCGGAAATGAAATGGACGAAGCGGTGATGCATTACTTGAAGCGGAAATACAATTTGCTGGTGGGCGAGCGCACCGCGGAACAAATCAAGATCGAGATTGGCTCGGCGTATCCCCTGGAAAAGCCGCTGACGTTGGAAGTGAAAGGGCGCAACCTGATTGAAGGCGTACCGCGCACGGTGACGATTGACGACAGCGAAATACGCGAGGCGCTTTCGGAGTGCATCTCCACCATTCTGAACGCGATTCGCGTGGCGCTTGAACGCACGCCGCCGGAACTTTCGGCGGACATCAGCGACCGCGGGATTGTGCTGACCGGTGGCGGCGCGCTGATCAAGAATCTAGACAAGCGGATACGCGAGGAAACTGGGTTGCCAGTCTCGATTGCGGATGATCCGCTGGCGTCGGTGGTGCTGGGAACCGGGAAAATGCTCAGCGATTTCCGGTTGTTGCGGTTGGTTTCGATTGATTGAGCCGGGGCGCGGCTCTAAAGCAAGGTCAACGGCAAAGGCAGATTCAACGGCAACTGCAAAGGCGCCCAGCTAAAGCTGGCCGCTACAACTTCAAGAGCGGAACGCGGAAGTTATTCCACTGACTGGGTTGCCGCTGACGTACGGCGCAGAAAACATGATTGACACTTATTCCCGGCATCGCCCGCTTGCATTGCTGGCCATCGTGGTGGCGGCGCAGGTGATGCTGCTCGCGTTTCAGATCAAGGGCGAGCACGACGTGCGCCTGATCCGCTATTGGGCGGTGGCGCTGGTGACGCCGCTGGAGCGCGCCGGCACGTGGAGCTTTTCCAAAGTCGGCGGTGCTTGGGGCGGGTACGTGGGATTGCGCAACGCGCGGGCTGAAAACGATCGCATGCGCGTCGAGTTGGATCAGCTGCGTTTGCGTAATCGCGAGCTGGAAAGTGAGGCTGCCGAAACCCAGCGTTTGGCCGCCGTTCTGAATTTTCGCAGCGCGCATCCCGAAGCATCCATGCTGGCGGCGCAGGTGATTGGTTCCAGCGCGGATCCTACTTCGCACACGCTATTCATCAATCGCGGGGAGCACGATCGTCTGCGCATCAATATGGGCGTGGTGACACCGGACGGAATCGTGGGAAAAATCGTAGAAGTCCTTCCGAACACCGCACAGGTGCTGCTGATTAACGATAAGGACAGCGGGGTGGGTGCGCTCTTCAGCGCGACCCGCACGCACGGAGTTGTGCGCGGCAGCGGAGATCCGGAGCCGCGCATGGAATACGTGGTCAACAACGAAAAAGTGCAGAGCGGCGACGCGATTGTCACTTCCGGCGAAGATCGCATTTTCCCAAAAGATTTTCCGATCGGGACGGTGGAGAGCGCCAAGCCGGGAAATACGTTTCAGGTGATTCGCGTGCAGCCTAGCGCGCGGCTGGACAGGTTGGAAGAGGTGCTGGTGCTGCTGACGCAGCAGGAAGTGGTGATCAAGAAACCGGAGGCTCCGGCGAGCGCGCCCTCGGGTGAAGGTGCGGCTGTGGCGCCTGCGACTGGCGCAACTCCCGCCAAAGCAGCGGCTCCGAAATCTGCTGCCGGTCCCCAGTGAGATGGCCTACATGCTAAATGTCGGCGAGCGCTCGGACCCGAACGTCGAGGTGCACAAATTTTACGGCGGCGCGGTTCCGGCCGTGTGCCTGCTGGCGCTGGTGTTCCAGGCGTTTCTACACAAGTATGGGCGGTGGTCGGAGTTGATTGACCTGCCTTTGCTTGTAACGATTTATTTCGGAGTGAGCCGCAGAAATCCGGTGTCGGGCTTATTTCTCGGAGGCACGATCGGAATTTTGCAGGACGCGTTGAGCCATGACAATCCCATCGGCATGTACGGGATCGCGAAAACCATCATCGGGTACCTGGCGTCTTCGATTGGCGGACGGATTGATACCGAACACCCGCTGAGCCGCTTCGCGCTGGTTTTTTGCTTCTTTCATTTTCATCAGATGATTTTGGCCATTACACAGCGCGTGCTGTTGAATCATGCGGCTCCGATGTTTACCCTGCGCCTGCTGCTGGATTCGCTGGTCACCGCTGCATTTGCCGTACCGCTCTTTGCTTTGCTGGATCGCTTGCGCAGACCATCCTGATTCAGTTCCCCGTTACTCCCCACTGTTGTTTTTCAAGGAACGATTGTGAGTTGCTGCGTTTGTTGCGGCCGGCCTACCGTCGTGGCCGTGACGATCAGGGCCTCGTTTGACGCGGGCTTGCGTACTTCCAGATCCGGGATGGTGGCCTGCGTCTGGCGCGCGGGAATGCGGAAGAAGGGAGGCAAGCTGTTCAAAACGCCGGGCGGCGTAGTCTCGAGTTTCACCCATGTGCCTGAAGCGGGCGCTGGAGCATTCAGAGTAAGCGTAAGATCTATCGTGTCGTGACCCTTTACCGTTTCCACAGGCTGGCCGTTCTTGGTGAACTGCGCCTGGTTCACCGGGATGCGCGCATAGATGTTGACAATATTCCGCGTCACGTAGGTGCGATCTCCCGGCGGGTCGCCCAGGCAATGCACCGTTAGCTTGGTGACCACGATTTGCGGGCCGGGTTCGGCGGCGACATGAGTGTCGTCCCAAAACAAATAATCGCCAGTCTGGATGACGGGGACTTTGGTGTAGAACAATTTTGATTCAGCGTTGGTGTCGGGCTTGTGTTCGCCGGAGCCGTCGTTCCAGTCTAGGGTGGGCGCGAAATTATCTGCGTAGGAGCAGGGATTGGTTATCAGGCCGATGGGGGCGTGGGACTGGACCGCGCGGTAAGAGATTCCGGATTCGAAGTCTTTTACGTTGAGGACCATGTAATCCGAACCGGCGCGCACCGTTTGCGAATATCCTGGCAGGAAAAATGATGTTGCAGCGATTGTGAGCAGGAACGTTGCGGTCAGCCCGAGTTTGCGTTTCATCGGCGTGGATTCTACCGCAATTGAGGTGAAACGTATCGCGTGCGTTGGTGGGACGGACGGCGCATTGAAGTGCGCCGCTGCAGAGGCGAGAGTAGTGCGAAAGCGAAAGCTGGGCGCGTGGACAGGTGACCGAATGGACATGCGCAACTTGCGGGGGCTGCGGCGCGGGTGGTAGCGTAGTTAGCACTTCGAGTTGCATCCGGATTCGGAGCATGCAAGCGCATCTGGGCCGAGCTGGACCCCGCGCAGGAGCAGGAATTTCCTTGCCTTCATGGAACGTTAACGACCAGAAAATCCCGCAGGGCCGGCTGGCGCTGGTTTCCTACCTTTCGGTAATTTTCGTCGTGCTGCTGATGATCGGATTCTGGAAGCTGCAAGTGGTTCAGTCCGGGCATTTTGCAGACCTGGCCGACCGCAACCGCACGCGTTCAATTCCCATCATTGCGCAGCGCGGAGAGATGCTCGATCGCGAAGGCCGCGTGCTGGTGGACAGCTATCCATCCTTCAGCATTCTGCTGCTGCGTGATGATCCGAAGTCGCTGGGAAAAAGCCTTCCGCAGATTGAAGAAGGGCTGGGGATCAGCCACGAAGATTTGCAGCAGGCGCTGGACACCGCGAAAAACGAACCAAAATTCCAGCCGGTGGTCATCAAGCCGGCAGCCACTCAGGCCGACATCGCCTTCGTTGAATCGCACCGCGCGGATTTGCCGTTGCTGGAATTGATGATGGTGCAGCGGCGGCGTTACCAGCACGGTGAAATGCTGGCGAATGCCATCGGCTACGTGGGCGAGGTATCCGCGCAACAATTAGAGGATAGCGACGGGCATTACCGCCCGGGCGACATCGTCGGAAAAGCCGGCCTGGAGCGCGAATACAACGACCAACTGGAAGGCACCGACGGCATGCGGCGCGTGGTGGTAAATAGCGTCGGCAAAGTGGTGCGCACGCTGGACGATGTGGCATCCATTCCTGGCAAACCCATTCAGCTGACGGTTGACTACGATTTGCAGGCCATCGCTGAAACCGACATGGCCGACAAGGAAGGCGCGGTGGTGGCCATGGACGCGCGCACCGGTGAAATTCTGGCGATGGTAAGCAAGCCCACTTTTGATCCGAATGATTTTGCAGTGCGCATTCCGCAGGACGAATGGCAGAAGCTCAACACGGACAAGCACACGCCGTTGCTGAATCGGGCCATTCAGGCGCAGTTGGCGCCGGGTTCCGTTTTCAAGATTGTAATGGCCACAGCGATGATGGATTCGAAGCTCATTCCCGAATCCTACAGCGTGTACTGTCCGGGGCACGCCAACTTCTACGGGCGCGAATTTCATTGCTGGCGGCCGCAGGGTCACGGCGAGGTGGAACTGCATCGAGCCATCGTTGATTCCTGCGACATCTTCTTCTACAACGTCGGCAAGATGCTGGGAATCGACAAGATCTCTTACTACGGCTCCGGCCTCGGCCTCGGCAGGCGTACCGGAGTTGATCTGCCGAGCGAAGAGCCGGGCTTGATGCCTTCGGAAGAGTGGGTCGAGCGCGTGTATCACCACAAATGGTACGCGGGCGAGACGATCTCCGTCGCAATCGGCCAGGGCGCCGTCACCGTCACGCCAATTCAATTGGCGCGCATGGCGGCGGCCGTCGCGAGCGGTGGCACCTTGGTACAGCCGCACTTCTTGAAGGGTTACACCAATGCGAAGATCGAACATTTTCCGTTGACCGATGATGCTGTTGAAAAAGTTACGCAAGGGCTGTTTGGCGTGGTGAACGAAGGCGGCGGGACCGCGTATCACCTGCGGCTGGCTAACATTGATCTGTGCGGAAAGTCCGGCACAGCGCAGCTGATGAGCTACGACGCGGCGAATCGCCTGGGCACGAAAAAAATGGATGGCTGGTTCGTGGGCTTCGCGCCGCGACGAAATCCTGAGATTGTAGTTGCGGCGATCGTGCAGGACACGATGGAACACGGCGGCGAGGCCGCGGGACCGGTGGTGCGTGACATCGTGAAGATGTATTACGACAAGAAGGCGGCGCACAACCAGCAGCAGGCCGGCACGGAAGCGCCCGCGCAGCCCGCCGTGAATCGTCCGCTAGTGGCGACCGTGGGAGGCCAGCACCCATGAAAGACCGCCCGCGCGTACAGGATTTCGATTGGACTTTGCTGGCGATCGTTGCGGCCATCTGCGGCTTGGGCGTGATGGAGATTTATTCTTCCACCCACGCAAGCGCCATGGCGGGAATGCAGTGGAAACAACTCACCTGGCTGGGCATCGGGATTGTGGGGATGTTCATTATTTCGCGGATTGATTACCACACCCTGCTGGACCAGGCGCCTATCCTTTACATCTGCGGCGTGGCCGGCCTGCTGGTGGTGATGGTGATCGGCTCAACGCACCTGGGAGCGAAGCGCTGGATCTCCATGGGCGGTATTTTCAATTTGCAAGTGTCAGAGCTGATGAAGTTGATTATAATCATTGTGCTGGCCCGATTCTTCAGCGAGGTACGCACCGATAGGCTGACCCTGGCGGATCTGGTGAAAGTCGGGGCTTTAACGATCGTTCCGGCGGCGTTGATTTTGAAGCAGCCGGATCTGGGAACGGCAATGGTGCTGATTCCCGTTGCGCTTGTGGGAGCTTTTATCGCCGGGATTGAGTGGCGGCATATGGCCATCGGGGTGGTTCTGGTGGCATTGTTGATCCCGGTGGCTTGGAATATGCGGCATCATTTGAAGCCGTACCAGCAGCAGCGGATCGAAACGTTTCTGCATCCCGAAGAAGATCAGCGCGGTGCCGGATATCAGATTTTGCAGTCGGAAATTGCGGTAGGTTCGGGTGGGTTCTGGGGCAAGGGATTCGGCAAAGGCAGCCAGAACCAATTGGGTTTTGTGCCAGTCCGCTATTCGGATTTCATTCTGGCGGCGCTGGCCGAAGAACAAGGCTTCATCGGAGTTTGCGTGGTTTTGTTGTTGTATCTGGGTCTGATTCTGCGGCTGGTGGATAACGCGCAGAAGGCCAAAGATCGTGCAGGGATGTACGTGGTGATGGGAGTCACGGCAATTCTGGGCTTCCACGTTCTGGTAAACGCCTCAATGGTGATAGGCTACATGCCAGTAACCGGCATACCATTGCCGTTGATGAGTTACGGCGGTTCTTCCACCGCGTTTGTTTTTTTGGCATTGGGTCTGGTGATGAACGTCCGCATGCGGCGATTCGTCAACTGAGCCCTCGCCACTTAGAATTGCAAAGAAATTAGCTGTATTGGTAACCGAGCCGCGGAAAATCCGCCGGCCGGAAATCTAAATTTTGAGCAAGGTAAGCATCGGGTGAGGAAAGTAAACATGCAATGCAAGCAGTCTTTCCTGAGCGGCCCGAAGTGGCCAGCGCAAGGCAAGCCCTTGCCCCACTCCGGTCGAGCGCGCGAGGTCGCGCGCGCCGCCGCGGTCCGGTGCTCCATGAGGAGCTTCAATGTCGAAGGAAATGGTTATATCGGCGAACCCCCACGAGACGCGGGTCGCCATTTTGGAAGAAGGGCAGCTTTGTGAGTATTACGTCGAGCGGGAAAAAGAGTTTGCTTTAGTCGGAAGCATCTACAAAGGCAAAGTAACACGCGTGCTGCCCGGCATGCAGTCCGCCTTTGTGGAGATTGGCCTCGATAGCGACGCCTTCCTGTACGTCAGCGACTTCATGGAAGAGATCGAAGAGCTGGACCACGTCGTCACGACCGTCGAGGACAAAGCCCAGAAGATGGAAGAGCAGGGCGGGCAAGTTTTCCCTGCGAATACCGGGACTGCGCCGATCATCGAGCCGATTGATGTGGAATCGCCGGCTGCGGGTGCTGCTGGGGCGTTTACAGGAGCTGGTGCTGGCGCTGGGCTCGAACCGCTGCCGGGTGAATCTATTTCGACGGTGCGCGGGTCTTCTGCGCCGGGGACGTTTTCACCGGCAGTTTCTCGTCCATCGAGCGGCGGGCGTGGTTCCGATCGCGGACGATTTGAGAATCGCTCGCGCGGCGGCAGGCCTGGCGGAGATCGTGGCGGAAGATTTGGGCGACGCGGCGGCAGTGGCGGCGGACGCGGGCGCAGTGGCGGCGGCAGACCTGGCGGAGATCGCGGCGGGCGTTTCGGGCGCGAACTTCCGTCTTCGAAATATGCTTCGTCGCGGCCGCCTGAAGATCAGGCGAGCGAACCGGGAGCGCCGGAAGGACATATCTCGACTTTGCTGCCGGGAGAGTCGCTGGCGAAGTTCCGGGAACGAAGCCCTTCGGATATTTCCGCATCGGCTGCGCAGACGCACTCCCATGATGTTGAAGCGGCTCCGAATTATGCGCCGGCATTTGGTGAGAGTGAATCGCCTGCGCACGAATCGGAAACACATGCGAACGTGCAGGAAGAAATACACGAAGAAGCGCATGAAGGAACGGATGAATCCGTAGCCTCGCCGCGTTTCGCGGACGAGCGGGTGGAGCACCGTCCTGCCGGGCGCGAGTCGTCAGGCCGAGGGTCTTTCCCAGCGCGAGAAAGTTTTCCGCGGCGTAACGAAGGATTCCGCGCCGCCGCGTCGGGCGGCGGGTTGGAACCGTTGCCGGGCGAGACACTCTCCAAGTGGAAAGCGCATACGCATCTGCCTCCGGAACCCGTCGCTCCCGAACCGGTGGTACCTGAACCCCAGACGCACGAAACACAGGCGTCGCAAGTGCAGGATAACTCCCCGGTTCCTGACGCAGTTCGTTTCGCGCCACTTTCTCCGCTGATGCCCGCGGGACCGGAAGTGGATTCCGTGCCAACTCCGGACGCGCATGTGGAAGAGCCGACGGCGCCTAATTCGCGCGACTGGAATCAAGTGGAGGCGCTCAGCCCGAATTTCGAATTGAGCGATGCTCCGGAAGTTCACGAGCATCACGAAGCCGGCCATCACGAAGAACACCCTCACGTGGATTTGACGGAAGAAGAAGCGGCGGCTCTGGCGGAACACATTGCCGACGCTCAGGATGACGACGCGGCACGAGATGCGCAGAATCGCGTGTTCGCAGCGGCTGACGCCAGCGCAGAAGCGGCTGAGTCCGGCTTGCACGAGGAGCACGCAGACCACGGCGATCACAACGATCACCACGCCGAGGGACACGAGAGCGAAGAACATGCGGAAGATTCCGAAGACGCGGAGCTGGAACAGGAAGAAGCGGCAGCCGAAGAAGAAGGCATGATCGCTCCCCCCGAGTCCGAGCACGAACACGCGGACGGTGCCGAATCCATCGCGGCACAGGGCGAAAATGGCGGCGCGATTTCCGCGGAAGGCTCTCCAACGCTGGCGCAACAGCCCTTCCAGGCGCGGGTGCGCGGCGATTTCCGTTCGCGCATGCAGAATCCCGCGCGTCGTGGCGGCCGTGATCGTGGTGGCCGGCGCGATGACCGAGGACGGCGCCCGCAGCACGGTCATAGCGGCGGACACAGCCATGGGCGGCCGCAGCAGCCGCGACGTACGCAGCTGATCGCGGACATGCTCAAGCAGGGCCAGGAAATCATCGTCCAAATCGCCAAGGAACCGCTCGGCAAAAAGGGCGCGCGCATTACCAGCCACATTGCGTTGCCCGGACGCTTTTTGGTTTATATGCCGACGCTCGATCACACCGGCGTATCGCGCAAGATCGCATCCGCGGAAGAGCGCGCGCGATTGCGGCATTTGGTGACGGAAGCGAAGGGAGCTTCGGGCGGCGGCTTCATCGTGCGCACCGCGGCGGCCAGCGCGGCTCCGGACGAAGTTCGAGCGGACGTGGAATTCCTGACGCGCACTTGGTCTGAAATCAAAGCGCGCTCCGAAACGCGCAAAGCGCCTTCGCTGCTCCATCGCGATTTGAATCTGGTGGAGCGCATTCTGCGCGATTACATCACGCCGGATTTCGGCGCGATCTGGGTGGACACCGAAGAGGAATACACCAAGGTTGTGGACTTCATGAGCCGCTTCCAGCCGCAGCTGGTGGGGCGCGTGAAGCTTTACACCAAGGAAACGCCGGTATTCGAAGAGTTCGGCATCCAGCAGGAAATTGACAAGGGTCTGCGGCCGAAAGTTTGGCTGAAATCCGGGGGCTATATCGTGATCAATCACACCGAAGCGCTGGTGGCGATTGACGTGAATACCGGAAAATTCGTCGGCAAGGGCTCGAACCGCCTGGAAGACACCATCGTCCGCACCAACCTGGAAGCTTGCAAGGAAATCGTGCGCCAGATGCGCCTGCGCGATCTGGGCGGCATCATCATCATTGACTTCATTGACATGGAAGAGCGGCGCAACCGCGAGAAAGTGATGGCCGTGCTGGAAGACGCTCTACGCGCCGACCGCGCGCCTTCCAAGGTACTGCGCTTCAATGAATTTGGATTGGTGGCGATCACGCGCAAGCGCACCAAGCAGGCTTTGGAGCGCACGCTTTGCCAGCCTTGCCCTTATTGCACCGGGTCGGGGATGGTGAAGTCCGTTCCTACGCTCTGCTACGAAATTCAGACGGAAGCGCGGAAGATGGCGCCGGAGATGGGTTCGGGCAGCATCACTTTGCGCGTGCATCCGGAAATTTCGAAAGCGCTGAAGACGCGGGAGTCGTCGCTCATCGAGGAACTCGAGCGCTGGACCAAGAAGAGCATCATCATCCAAGCCGATCCCACGCTGCATTGGGAGCAGTACGACATCTACTAGCACGTAGCGGCCACGTTCTGCTCGCCCCAGTCGGGGACGCGAGCGCTCTTGGCTGCATCGCTAAGCGCAATGGCCCGGGAGCGGTTTGCTCTCGGGCCTTTTTTCTGTGGTGGTTTTTTTTCACACGCGGGCGTCATTTTTCGCGCCGCTGCGGGCGCATACTACTCAAGATTCATTCATGGACGGACCGCCAGGACCTATTCGGAGATGATGCGGTCGGACCATTCGACCAGAGAGACGAAAACAGCAGGATTGCCGAACTTTGCATTCCAAGTCGCAAGATCGGTTTCCGAGACCCCACGGGCCCGGGAACAAGCTCCTCAAGCAAAGACGGGAATGTGTTTGGCGACGATCTTCTCGCGCAACTCGCTGAGCGGCGGCCAACCAATGGGAATCACTGCGTCCGAGGTAGCTTTGCGCATAAGATAGGTCGAGTCAGCCGTCAGGAATATCTGAACTTCGTGGCCAGCGTCCGCCAACGCCAGTCCGTGTGCGAACACGAACGACGCTCTGGTTGGGTCGTCGGTCCCCCACGAACTTCTCATCATTATCTTCAAAGTCTTTTTCGATTCCTGCGCCTTCGTTCCTAGTGCCAGAAATGGCAGGCCCAGCAACTGCGACAAGAATTTGCGTCTGGCCATGTTTTCTCCTGAGTTGGGATGCGCCCTGGCGGAAGGTTTTCGTGACAGTACTCCGCGCTTCCAGCGGTGTCAAAGCTAAAATCACGCGAATCATCGCCCCTTCTGTGCCGCGTCGTTCCCTGTATCCGTCGGGCTGAAGCTCGACGATCTAATCGCGACGGTGCGATTTAAAATCTGCCGACGCTGTAGCGTTGTTCCTTGAACGGGTCGCCGTAGAGGTTGTAGCCGTTCTGTTCCCAGAATCCGGGCGCGTCTTGCGCCATGAATTCCAGGCCGCGGACCCACTTCACGCTTTTCCAGGCGTAGAGGTGCGGCACTACCAGGCGCACGGGGTAGCCATGCTCGGCGGGTAGCGGTTCGCCATCGTGTTTCAGCGCGAAGAGCGTTGTGGGGCGCAGAAGATCGGCGAGTGGCACGTTCGAGTTGTATCCTTGCTCCGCGAGGACCATCACGTACTTCGCCGCCGGCTTCGGTGAAATCAGCTTTACGACGTCGGTGAACGCGACGCCTTCCCAGCGCACGTCGAATCGGCTCCAGCGCGTGACGCAGTGCATGTCGGCGGTGACGGCGGTCATGGGCAGGTGCGAGAATTCGTCCCAGGAGAGACGCACGGGCCGATCGATCAATCCGGTGATGCGAAAATCCCAGGTCTGGGGATCGAAACGCGGCACGGTGCCCTCGTGGAGCACCGGCCACTTCAACGTAAGCGATTGGCCGGGCGGCAAGCGGCCGGCGTCGCGCATGGCGCGTTCCTGACGCTTCCGTTCAGTGTCTTGTCCGAATGCCATTGCGCGTTTCCCTCTGCAAGCGACCTTCTACGAGCATTCTATATCCGATCTTGGGACCTGATATACGGTCTGTATCCCCGGCTTCGTTCGCGGCGGATTTCGCTGTGCTATCATGGCGATTCGGAATTAATTCAGCCCCGCATCGAGGAGTTTCTTTGGCTGCACGCATTCTGCATGGCAATGCAATCCGCGATCAGATTTATGGCGAGCTGGCCGGCGAAATCTCGGCGCTTGCTGCCGCGGGAATTCGGCCCGGGCTCGCGGCGGTGCTGGTGGGCGACAATCCCGCCTCGAAAGTCTATGTGAAGAGCAAGATTGCGGCTTGCGAGAAGCTGGGGCTGGCGAGTATTCAGGTGACGCCCCCCGCTACGATTTCGACGGCCGAGTTGCTGGCGATTGTGGAAGACCTGAATCGCCGCGACGATGTGGACGGCATCCTGGTGCAGCTGCCGCTGCCGCCGCAGGTGGACGCGAAGAAAATTCTCGACGCAGTGGATCCCGCAAAAGATGTGGACGGCTTTCATCCGGTCAATGTCGGTCATCTGGTCGCGGGACGCCCCACTTTGGTGGCGTGCACACCTTCCGGCGTGATGGAGATTTTCCGGCGCAGCGGAATTGCGCTCGAAGGCGCGAACGTCGCGGTGCTGGGCCGCAGCGATATTGTAGGCAAGCCGATGGCGCTGCTGTTGATGCACGCGAATGCTACCGTCACGATCTGCCATTCGAAAACGCGCGATTTGCCGGAAGTGGTTCGGCGCGCCGATATCGTGGTGGCGGCGCTGGGCCGGGCGGGAATGGTGACGCCGGATTTTGTGCGCCCGGGCGCGACGGTGATGGACGTGGGCATCAACCGCATCAGCGATTCCGCGCAAGCCGAAAATTTCTTCGCGCATTTTCCCGAACGGCTGGCCTCCTTCCGCGAAAAAGGTACCGCGCTTGTCGGCGATGTGCATCCCGACGTTGCAGGCGTCGCCGGTGCGATTACCCCGGTTCCCGGCGGAGTTGGCCCGCTGACCATCGCCATGCTGATGAGCAACACCATCAAGGCTGCGCGGCTCCGGCGCGGATCCCGTGCCGCGGCGAGCGCTCCGGCAGCCGCTGCCGTGCCACGCTGATGTTGCGCGTCGGGCTCACCGGCGGCATCGCTTCCGGAAAATCCACGGTGGCGGCGATGCTGCGCGAATTGGATTGCCCGGTGCTGGATGCGGACACGCTAGGCCACGAATTGCTCGAACAGGGGCAGGACGCGTACAGCGAAGTGGTCCGCGAATTCGGCAAGGATCTCCTGGACGCCTATGGCAACGTGGACCGCGGCAAACTGGGAGTTATTATTTTCGCGGATGCATCCAAGCGCGTGCGCTTGAATCAGATTTTGCATCCGCGGATTTTGGAGGTGGTGCGGAAGTGGTTTGCGGCTCTGGGCCACGCGGGCGGTCCGGACCTGGCGGTTGTGGAAGCAGCGCTGATTATCGAGGCGGGATACAACAAAGAACTCGACCGGGTAATCGTGTGTTGGTGCCCGCCGGAACAGCAGTTGCAGCGGCTGCAGGAGCGCGGGCTTACTGCGGAACAAGCGCAACTGCGCATCGCGGCGCAAATGCCGATGGAAGAAAAGCGCCGGCTGGGCGATGAAATGATTGACTGTTCGGGATCGCTGGAAGAGACGGAGCGGCAGGTAATGGAAGTGCTGAAACGATTGTCGCAGCTGGCGACCACTGCGGGCGGAAACATTTCGTGAGCCTGCCGCGTATTAACTGGCAGAGCGAATCCGTGCGAAAATGCGGTGGCAGCGGGGAGCAAGACTTTCCTTCATGAGTTTGATGAAAACATCGGGAAGCGAAGGGCGCGCGGTACGGCTGCTGGCCATCGGGCTGATCATCGGGCTCGGCGCGTATTGGGCCGGTTCGCGCTACGGCGAACGAAATCCCGCGGCCGTGAATGCGTTGCGCGCGCCGGATTCGAGCGGAGCGACCGCTGCGCTGGATCCCACCGAAGCGGAGAACGTGCGAATTTATCGCCTGGCGTCGCCGGCGGTGGCGAATATCGTGACGCGCACGGTGGAGTACGATTTTTTCTATAATCCCGTGCCGGTGGAAGGCGCGGGCTCCGGATTTCTGATTGATGTGGACGGCCACATCCTGACGAACTATCACGTGGTGCAGGGCGCTCAGACGATTGAAGTGACGCTGGGCGACCTGACGCGCTACAAAGCGAAGTTAATCGGCGAAGACACCCGCAACGATATCGCGTTGATTCAGATTGATACGCAAGGGCACAAGCTGACGCCATTGACGCTGGGAGATTCGCGCAATCTGCTGGTGGGGCAGCGCGCGCTGGCGATCGGCAATCCATTTGGATTTTCCAGCACGCTGACGACCGGGATTGTGAGCGCGCTGGGCCGCACCGTGCAGACCAGCGAAAACACCTTCATTGACGAAGCGATTCAGACGGATGCTTCGATCAACCGCGGAAATTCCGGCGGGCCGCTGCTGGATTCGCACGGGCAAGTCATCGGAATCAACAGCGCGATATACGCGCCGACCGGGACCACCGCGGGAATCGGATTTGCGATTCCGATTAATACAGCGCGACGAGTGGCTGATGACCTGATCAAATACGGCCGAGTGCGGCGGGCAACGCTGGGCGCCGAGGGGCGGGCATTGTGGCCGCAACTTGCGGAAGCGCTGAAGCTGAACGTGCAGCAGGGAATACTAATCGAGCGCGTCGAGCCGGGCGGCGCGGCGGCGGCGGCGGGAATTCGCGGCGGCAACAAATCCATGGTCGCGGGCCTGCAGGACCTGCGCGTCGGCGGCGACGTGCTGATCGCGGTGGACGGCAAGGCAATCACCAACCAGGTGGATTTGAACCTGATGCTGAATCGCTCGCAACCAGGCAACTCCGTTACGTTGACGATCATGCGCGACGGCAAGCAGATGAATGTTCCGGTTAAGTTGGGCGGGGGGTAACAGCGTTCGGCGATTTTTTGTGCTCGCAGCTAGTTAATCGCGGCGATTCCACGTGGCACGCACTTCCTTCCGTTGCTGGTCGCTCAGTTGAAACCACGACTCCGCGGCGTCGCGCACTTTTTCGAGCGCGGCCTGCATTTCGGCTTGTTTCTGGTGCAAGATTTCGCTGCCGGCATCAGTTGGGACGCGCACCAGGGGCGCGAAGAACATCACGGCGCGTGAAAACGGGATAGGAATCTGGAACAGATCCCAGGAATTCTTGAAGGTGTAGGCGCGCTGCAAGCCGATGTGAAAGACGGTGATCGGGCTGCCGGTGCGGCGCGCGAGTATTATCGGTCCGGGTTTCGCCACGTAGCGCGGGCCGCGCGGGCCATCAATCGTAAATGCCACGTGCTTCCCTTCTTTGAGGCGCTGCGCCATCACGCTGAGGCCTTCGATCGCGCCGCGGCTGGAACTGCCTTGCGCGGTGCCGAAACCCAGACGCTCGATGACGCGGCGCGTCCACTGCCCATCAAAGTTAACCGTATTCATCACCACCAAGCCGCGATTGCGCCAGATCCATGCGGCGGAAAAAATGCAGCGATGCCAGAATGCACCGATGGCAACTTCGCCGCCATGTTCGATGAGCGCCGCGTTGCGCGCGCCGATGACGTCGAGGCGCAGCGTGGGACCGAGCAGGCGAATCGCTCCGTACACAAACCAGGCAATCACGGGTATCTGCATGCGGCGCCAGCGCGAGAGTTGTGGGCCGCGCAGATCGAATGGCGGTGATGCGACTGGAGCGCTTGCGTGAGCGGCTGATTTCGCGTCGGTATCCACTGCGGTATAGTATAGGACGGAAACTCGCGCTGGTCCCGATGTGCTCCCGACCAAAATTCGCTGCCTATAACGTCCTTTGTTTGAGGATCAGAATTGTGGCTGTGCTGTTTCTGGCGTTCGTTGCTTTGCTGGCGGGTGCGGAGGTTTCGCGCGGGCAGCAAGCGCCGCCGGGGGCCATCGGGCGTGTCGAAGGGCATGATGTGTCGGTGGAAAATGGCACGACGGCGGACAGCCCGCCTGCAGCAGCGACGCCCGGGTCGCCGAGCTTCGTCTTCAACGGCAGCGTGTTGACGGTGCATGACGGAAAAGCGCGATTGACGCTGGTGGCGGGCGGCCAAGTGGATATTTGCGGGCCGGCGAAATTCACGTTGCTGCAATCCGGGCCTTCGATCACGCTGGCGCTGAATTTCGGGCGCGTTCATTTGCAGCTTCCTGCCAGCACGCCGCTGCGGATCTTCACGCCGACAATGATTGCGACGCCGCTGGACATCGGCGGAGCGAGCCGCGACATCATCGCGGGGCTGGATATGAACGATTCGTTGTGCGTGGTGGCCACGAGCGGCGCGATTCGATTGGAGCAGCAGTTCACCGGCGCGGGATTGATCGTTCCGCAGAGCGGCGAATTCTTTCTGTCGGCGGGAAACCTTGTGCCGGTAGCCGGCACGCCAGGAAGCTGCGAGTGTACGCCGATGCATGCACAGTCGCTGCCTCCGCCGCAGATTCCGGTGATGGGAGTTACGTCACGGGATCAGTTGAATGTGGAGCAATATCCTTCGGAAGCGGCGCCGACGCCGGCACCAACGCCCGCGTCGCCGCCCGTGACTGCAACCAAGCAGCCCGCGCCGGAACCGAATGTGCAGTTGAGGATTTTGGCGGGCGCGAACGAGACACATCCGACTTTGCCTGTCCCGAAGGAAACGACGCCGCCTCCGCCGGTTGTTTCGGTGCCAGAGTACAAGATTATTCTGCCGCCGCTAGTGTATTCGGCATCGTCTTTGCCTGCGCCGCCTGAAGATCCTGATATCGGGGCGGTCTTGCTGGTGCGGACCGTTCATGTGGAACCGGACTATCAATTCACCGGGCATGTGGAGGCGCCACATCTGGAGACGGTGGCACAGAAGAGTAGTCCGTCGCCGGGAAAGCAAGGCGCGGGCGAGGGAAATGCGTCTGGCGGTAAGAAGGAAGGATTTTGGGCGCGATTGAAAAGGGCGTTTGGAGGAAGTAGTTAGATTTTTTTTGCTGAAGAGAGAAGTGCAAACCGCGACGTGTGGCGCGAACCCTTCGATCTCGAACTGCGGGATCTCATGGTGAATCGCGCTGTAGCGCGATTCACATACCTTCGTAATTCGGGCCGCCGCCGCCTTCTGGCGGGACCCAGTTGATGATCTGGTAGGGGTCGGCGATATCGCAAGTTTTGCAATGAACGCAGTTGGACGCGTTGATTTTCAGTTTGGGCTCGCCTTTTTCCGTGACCATCTCGTAAACCGCCGCCGGACAAAAATACTGGCAGGGATTTCCGTATTCGCGCACGCAGCGATCGCCGCATATGTTCGGCTCAAGCACGACGAGATGACACGGTTGATCTTCTTCATGGCGCGTGCCGGAATGATAGACGTCGGTCAGGCGATCGAAGGTGAGCCTGGCGTCGCCTTTGAAGCGCGTGGATTGATCTACCAGCACGCGATCGCGATTCAGTTGGGAATATTCCTGGTAACCTGGCTTGCTGCGCACGGGATCGCTGAGGCCGCGGCCACCTGTGACGAATTGTAATCCTGCCTGCACCAGACCTGAATATAAGCCGCCATGAAATGCCTGATGGAAATTGCGTACTTCCCAGAGCTCTTTCTTGATCCAGCTGGCTTCGATCTTTTGCGGATAGGCGGAGAGAGTTTTAGCGGAAGTGTCTCCGGCACAAAGTGCCTCGTACGTCGTTTCGGCGGCGAGCATGCCACTTTTGATGGCGGTGTGAATTCCCTTCAGGCGCTGGGAATTCAGTAGGCTGGCGGAATCGCCAATGATCAGGCCGCCGTCCACATAGCTTCGCGGCATGGAATACCAGCCGCCATAGGGGACCGTCTTCGCGCCATAGCGAATGAGCTTGCCGCCATCGAGAATATTTTTGACGAACGGATGCGTTTTATATTTCTGAAATGCTTCGTGCGGGTCGAAAAGCGGGTCGTGATATTCCAGCGCGACGACCATGCCGAGCGAAACGCGATTATTCTGCAGGCCGTAAACCCAGCCGCCGCCGTAGAGGTCTGAACTGAGCGGCCAGCCCAGCGTGTGCGCGACGTAGCCTGTGTCTATTTTTCCCGGCTGCACGTCCCACAGTTCCTTGATGCCCAGCCCATAGACTTGCGGGTTCAGGCCGTCGAGATTCAGCTTGCTGACCAGTTCCTTCGTAAGCGAGCCGCGCGGGCCTTCGGCGAGCACGGTGACTTTCGCGCGCAATTCGTAGCCCGGCGTGAAGTTGTCTTTCGGTTTGCCGTTCTTGTCCACGCCCTTGTCTTCCGTCAGGACGCCGGCGATGCCGCTTTTTTCGTAGAGCAGTTCCCTGCCGGCAAATTGGGTGAAAAGATTGACGCCTTTTTTTTCCACCAGGCCGCCGAGCCATTTCACCAGCTTGTTGAGCGAGACGACATAGTTGCCGTGATTTTGCAGCGGCGGCGGAGTGATGGGGAGTTTGTAGCTGCTGGATTCGGTGAAGTAGTAGGCGGCGTCACCGGTCACGGGCGTATCGAGGGGAGCGGTTTTTTCGAAGTCCGGGACGAGTTCGCGCAATCCGCGCGGGTCCATGATCGCTCCCGAAAGCTGGTGCGCGCCGATTTCGCGGCCTTTTTCGAGAACGTAGATATTTTCAGCAGAGAGTGACGGCGATTTTTTTGCTTCATTGTGCTTTTCGATCAGATTTGCGAGGTGCAGGGCGCACGCCAAGCCGCCGGGGCCTGCGCCGATGATGAGGACATCGGCTTCGAGTTGTTCACGCTGTATGTTGGGCGAGTCGGTCATTGAGCAATGATATCAGAGGAGGAAAATGGAAAAGTGAAAATGGAGACACCGGATTTGACGCGGAGGCACAGAGGTGTGGAGACTAAGCGGGGTCGCGATTATTCGTAGCGGAGGGCGATGATGGGGTCAACGCGGAGGGCGCGACGGGCTGGGATGTAGCAGGCCAGGAGCGCGACGGCTACGAGGAGCACGGCTACGGCTGCAAAGGTTACGGGGTCGCTGGCACTAACGGAGAAAAGCAGGCTCGAAAGCAAGCGGGCTAGCGCGGCGGCGGCGACGAGGCCGAGGGCTACGCCGAAAAATGCGATGCGCGCGCCTTGGCCCAGTACCAGGCGCAGAACGTCTTGACGTTGCGCGCCCAGCGCCATGCGAATGCCGATTTCTTGCGTGCGCAGCGCG
The DNA here is from genome assembly GCA_963710845.1 of uncultured Acidobacteriota bacterium. Lineage (GTDB taxonomy): Bacteria > Acidobacteriota > Terriglobia > Acidiferrales > UBA7541 > Palsa-295. The sequence goes on from CAVQBU010000006.1 coordinate 440,911, forward strand.
ACGCTGTAGGCCATGACGCCGTAAATTCCGATGGCTGCGAGGATCAACGCGAGGGCGCTGAAGATGCCGAGAAGAACGAGAGTGAGGCGACGCGTGGAAATGGAATCGTCCACGAGTTCTTGCATGGTGCGGACGGCGAAGATGGGCTGGTCTTTATCAATCGCAGCGACGGCTGCGCGAATGGAGGCAGTGAGGCCTGAGGGATCAACGGCGGAACGGACGACCAGGTTCATATCGCTGTTCGGCCGCTGGAGGTAGGGATAATAAATTTCGAGGCGCGCGGGATTGTCCAGGCCATAGAGCTTGGTATCTGCAACAACGCCAACTATGGTGAACCATTTTTTGTCCGTGTCGGGATGGCCCCAGAGGAAGCGTTTGCCGATGGGATCGCCGTTGGCCCAGAAGCGGCGGGCCATAGTGGAGTTGATGAGAGCAACGTCCGGAGCAGTTTCATTATCGGAATCAGAGAAGTTTCGGCCACGCAGCAGTGGAATGCCCAAAGCGGTGAGATATGTGGTGCTGATGGTGTGGCGGTCCGGATGCGGAAATTCGCCGGGACCGGGAAGGGGCAGGCCTTCGATGGTAACGTCTCCGCGGCTGTGGTCGCCCGACAAGGGAAGCGTTGTTCCCAAGGCGACGGTTTGGACGCCGGGAATCACGCGAACGCGGTCGAGAAGTTGCTGCCAAAAATTCAAGATGGCCGGGTCTTTGGAATATCGGTCGGTGCGCAAATCCATTTCTATGGTGAGGACGTGAGCTGGCTGGAAGCCGGGGCTGACTTGAATCAAATGGTAGAGGCTCTTGACCATCAGACCGGCGCCGACAAGGAGGACCAGCGCCAGAGCTGTTTCAGCGATGGCGAGGGCGGCGCGCAGACCATGCTGACCGCGCGTGGAGGTTGCGCTACGGCCGCCTTCTTTCAGAGTTTCATGCAGATCTGGACGCGTGGCTTGGAGGGCGGGAAGGAGTCCGAAGGCAAAGGCCACCAGAACGATGATCGCGCCGGCGAAGAGGAAAACGCTGAGGTCCATGCGCACGCCCATTGCCTGGAGCGAATCACTGGGCAGCAAATATCCGAGGCCCGAGATTCCCCACGCACCGAGCATGATGCCGAGGATGCCGCCGCAGACCGCGAGTACGAGAGATTCCGTCAACATCTGGCGAATGACGCGGCCGCGGCTGGCACCGAATGCGAGGCGCAGAGCGATTTCCCTGGCGCGAGCGGCACCGCGTACCAGAAAAAGATTGGCAACGTTGACGCAGGCTATCAGCAGGACGAAAACGACAGCGCCGAAGAGCACGAGTACGGCGAGGCGCGTGTCTCCCGAGAACACTTCACGAAAGGAAGCGACGTAAGCGCCGAAGCCGTGATTCGTCTGCGGGTATTGTTCGGCGAGGCGCGCGGCGATCGTATTCATTTCCACTGCGGCCTGCGAAAGGGGCACGCCGGGGGAGAGGCGGCCGACGACATCCATGTCACCGCGATCGCCGCGGTCGCCCATCCCGTTGGCGAAGACGCCGATGGGGACGAGGACATCGCTGCGATCGAGGTAACGGAATGTGGGAGGGAGAATGCCGACGACCGTGAAGCTGCGGCCGTCGAGGCTGATGGAGCGTCCTAGAACGGCGGGATCACCGCCGAGATGCGATTGCCAGAGCTGGTAACTGAGAAGGATGACGGGGGCGGTCCCCTGTTTTTCTTCGGAAGAAAGAAAATCACGACCGAGAATGGGGTGGACACCGACGAGCGTGAGGAAATTCGGCGAGACTGCGTAGCCGCCGATATATTCTGGTTGGGCTACGCCGGAGAGATTGAAGCCCATGTTGTTGATGACGGCCATGGCGGCGAAGGAGTGGCTTTGCTGGCGCCAGTCGAGAAAGTCTGGGTAGGAAACGGAGACGTTGCCGACGAGTTTGTAGGTTTCGCGCATCACGACGAGCTGCGAGGAATCTTTGAATGGCAGCGGGCGGAGCAGGACGGCGTTGACGACGCTGAAGATCGCGGTATTGGCTCCGATCCCGAGCGCGAGCGCGAGGATGGCGACGAGCGTGAACCCTGGTGATTTCACCAGCATGCGGATCGCAATTTTCAGGTCTTGCAGCATCACGGACATTTTAGATTCCTTCCATTTTTATTAGCGACGTTCATTCATAACGTAGCGCGACCATGGGATCCACGCGCATGGCGCGACGGGCTGGGACGTATGACGCAAGGAACGCGACCACGGTGAGCAGTACGGCTACAGATGCGAACGTCAGCGGGTCGGTGGGCTTCACGTCGAACAGGACGCTGGACATCCAGCGCGTCACGACGAGCGCTGCGGCCACGCCGATGCCTAGTCCGAGCAGGACAAGCCTCAGTCCGTGGCCCACGATCACGCGGAGAACAGCGTCCGGTTGCGCGCCGAGCGCCATGCGCAGGCCAATTTCGCGGGTGCGTTGCGTGACCAGATAAGAGAGCACCCCGAAAATTCCCGCGGCGGTCAGCAGCAGAGCGATGGCGGCGAAAGCGCCGAGCAAGAGCGTGTTGAAACGGTCGTTCGCGGCGGATGTGGATATGACGTCGTCCATGGTGCGGAACGTGGACGTGGCTTCATCGGGATCGATCGCATGCAGGGCCTCGCGCACAGTGGTGGTGAGCATCGCGGGATCGCCGGCGCTGCGAACGACAATGTTCATCCTGGAGAAAGCGCCCGGCTTGAATATTTCGGGGCGCAGGGATTCCTGCAGGGCGAAATGTTTGTTGCCGCCGACGACGCCGACGATCTCGCGCACCACAAATTCGGGTTTGCCTTCGAACATCTTTATGTGTTTTCCAATGGGATTCTCGTTCGGGAAATATCTTTTCACGAATGGCTCGTTGACGATGACGACGTTGCGGGAATCGGTGGAGTCCAGGCGCTCGAAAGCGCGACCGGCGAGGAGCGGAATGCGCATCGCGCCGAAATAGTCGCCGTCTATGTTGCGAAAATCTGCGTCATCGTTGTCGTTGGGATTGGCGGGAGGATGCTCGGTAATGGTGAAGAAAGTGTCGTTCCCTTCCCCGCTGAGCGGCAATTCGGAAATGAAGCCGGCGCTTTTGACTCCAGGGGCAGTTTGCAGGCGGTCCTGAAGCGCGTGGAAGAAGGATTCGCGCTTCGGTTCTTCGTCGTAGCGCGGCGAGACCAGAGACACTTCGGTCGTGAGGACGTTCGCGGGATCGAATCCGAGATGAACGCGCATCAGCCGATAGAAGCTATTGAGCAGCAGGCCGGAAGCGATCAGCACCACGACGGAAAGAGCTACTTCCGCGACCACCAGCGCGTTGTGCGCGCGATGTTTGGAACGCGAGTCGCCGGATGCGCCGCCTTCTTTCAGACTCTGCGTCAGATCGCGACGGCTGGCTTTGAACGCGGGGCCGAAACCGAAAAGAATTGCAGTGAAAATCGCGGTTACGAAGGTGAAGGCCAGCACCGCGCCGTTGACATTTACCTCATCGAGCCGCGGAAGGCTTTGCGGGCCGAGTTGCTTCAAGAGTTCCACGCCGACATTGGCGAGAAAAATTCCCACGAGCCCGCCAGCGAGTGCGAGGACGAGACTTTCGGTGAGCAGCTGGCGGAGCAGGCGGCCGCGCCCAGCACCGAGCGCGGTCCGAATGGCGATTTCGCGCTGGCGGGCGGTGTTGCGCGCGAAAAGCAGGCTGGCAATGTTCGCGCAGGCGATCAGGAGAACCAGAGCGACGGCGCCGATGAGCACCATAAATGCAGGACGCACGTTACCGATGAGAACGCTTTGAAGAGGTTCCAGCTTCACGCCGAAACCAGCGTTTGTTTCTGGAAATTGCTTGGCGAGGCGCGCGGCGATCGCATCGAGTTCGGATTGGGACTGCGAGATTGTGACGCCCGGCTTGAGCAGGCCGATGGGACGGAGGAAATGGGAGCGGCGGCTCTGCATGCCTTTATTCAGGAAGGGTGCGGGAAACCATAGATCGGCTTCGCTGAGAACCGGGATGTCTGCAGGGAGGACACCGACGACGGTGCGGGATTTGCCGTCGAGCGAGATGGATTTACCGATCACTTGGGGATCACCGCCGAAACTGTTTTGCCACAAATGGTGGCTGAGGATTACGGCCTCTGGATCCAAAGTCTTTTCGTCTGATTCGTTGAACACGCGGCCGTAACGGGGTTGAATGCCGAGGGCCTCAAAAAATCCGGCGGTAACCATCGCGCCTTTGATTTGGATGGGTGTGTCGTTACCTGTGAGATTGAAAAGCGAGTCTCCGACAGCCTTCGCACCGTAATAGTCGAAGGAATGGTTCTGAGCGCGATAGTCTAGAAAATCGGCAGGTGAAACGGCGGCCTGATCGCAGAGAGCGCAATTGCCCCAGGACCATACCAGACGCGCGGGATTCTTGAATGGCAGCGGGCGGAGCAGAACAGCGTTGACGACGCTAAAGATTGCAGTGTTGGCGCCGATGCCCAGGGCGAGAGTGAGAATCGCGACAAGGGTGAAGCCGGGAGATTTCGCGAGGGTGCGAATCGCAAATTTTAGATCCTGGAGAAAGATGGACATCAGCGGCTCCTCTTATTCATGGCGCAGCGCGACCATGGGATCCACTGCCGCTGCTCTGCGCGCTGGCACGTAACTCGCCAGCAGGATTGCGGCGCCCAAGACGACGGCTGCGCCAAGATAAATGCCAGGGTCGGTGACGCTGACGCCGACGAGCATGCCTGCGAGCATTTGCGCGAGCACGGCGGCGCCGGCAAGGCCGAAAATGATACCGACAACAGTGAGACGGACGCTGTGCGCGAGCACGAGACTGGTGACTTCGCGCGGGGTGGCGCCGAGGGCCATGCGGATGCCGATTTCTTTGGTGCGGCCGGAGACGATGAAGGCCATTACTCCGTAAATTCCAATCGCTGCAAGGAACAGCGCGAGTAGTCCGAAGAAATTGCAGAATTCCGTGAACACGCGGTACGGAGCTTCCTGGTCGTTCACCAGCTGGCTGAGGGAAACGAGCTGCGAAAGGGGCTGGTCCGGATCGAGCGACGCGACGGCTTCGCGCAGACCAGAGATAAGCGGAAGTGGATCGCCGTCGGAACGGAGCACGATGGTCATCGCGCGGCGAGGCGATTGCGAAAACGGAATGTAGCTTTCTGGTGACGGAGGTTGGCTGAAGTCCGTGTTGAGCCGGATATCTTTGACGATTCCGACGACCGTGAGGAGCGTGGTGCTTTCTCTGCCGAGCTGAATTTTCTGCCCGAGGGGATCCTGGCCGGAGAAATAGCGATCGGCGAGCGTCCTATTAATGACGATGACGGGCAGCGAATCCGGGCCATCCTGATCTGAAACGAAGCGGCCGCGAATCAACTGCAGGCCTACCGTGGGAAGATATCCCGGCGAAACAGCTGTGATTGCGGTGAACGGGACGGCTCCTGGATCGGGCGTTGGGCGCCCGGCGAAAAACACTTGCGAGGACGCATAATTGTCCCCGAATGGGATGAATTGAGTTGTGGCAGCGGAAGTGACTTGCGGCAGTGCGCGCACGCGTTGCAGCAGGCCATCGTAGAAAGCCGCGGATTGATGCAGATCGGCGTATTTGTTTTCGGGAAGAGCGATTTGCGCCGTCAGCACGTGCTCGGGACGAAAGCCGAGGTCCTCGTTATTTATATTTTTCAGCCATTTGATCATCAGGCCGGCAGGAACCAACGACATCAGCGCCAGAGACACTTCGAGGACGATCAGAACTTTTCTCATGCGGCGGCCGCGCGAGCTGATGGAAGCGGAACTTCCTGCGTCCTTTAAAGTGCCGGTAAGATTTGGATTCGAGCTTTGCAACGCGGGCGCGAGGCCGAAAGCCACGGACGTGAAAAGCGCGATGCCGACCGAGTAAGCGAGCGTGGAGAAGTCCGCATAGAGGCGGCCGTAATTGGGAAGGTAGCCGCGATTCGTAAACGGAATCGCCGATGTGACCCACTCCCCGCCCCAAGTGGCCAGCAGAACTCCCAGCCCCGCGGAGAGCAGAAAGAGCCAGACATTTTCGGTGAGAAGTTGGCGGATGATACGGAAGCGGCCGGCGCCGAGCGAAATTCGCAGCGCCATTTCTTTCTGGCGGCCCAGGGCGCGCGCGAGAAGAATTCCCCCGACGTTGGCGCAGGCAATCAGCAGGATGCAGATGCCCACGCAGAAGCTCATGTAGATGCCTTGATCGCCGACGTGTTTGCCGACTTCGTGGCGCAGGCTATTGAGAAATATTCCGCTATTGGTGTTGCTGGCTGGATAGAGCTTTTCCATTCGCGCTGCGATGGGATCCATGGCTTGCTGGGCTTGGGCGAGAGTTACTCCGGGCTTCAAGCGGCCGAGGACGTTCAGCCAGCCGTCGAGGCGATCGCTGCGTTCTTTATCGGTGAACGCGAGTGGAACCCACAGATTCGCGCGGCCCATCAGCGGAAGATGAAAATCTTCGGGCATGACGCCGACGACGGTGTAGGTTTCCCCGTCCAGCGTGACTTGTTTTCCTATTTCGCTGGGATCTGCATTGAAACGATCGTGCCAGAGCCCATATCCCAGGATCGCGACGTGACTGTTGCCGGTTTGCTCCTCTTCCGGACGGAACATGCGTCCCATCGCCGGTTGGGCGCGCAGCGTCTGGAAGAAATTCGCGCTCACACGCGCGCCCAGGATTCTTTCGGGACGTTCCTTGCCGGTGAGATTGAAATTCTGGGTGGTCCAGGCGGTGAGATTTTCGAAGACGGTGTTCTGCGCGCGCCAGTCGGTGAAATCTGGCGCGGATGCGGAATTTTCCCAACCTTTCTTGGTGTCAATTTCCCAGACGACGGTGAGTTGTTCGGAGTGCGGGAAGGTGACAGCGTTGACGAGCCATTGGCGGACCATGTTGAAGAGCAGCGTGCTGCTGCCGATGCCCAGCGACAGCGTAACGATGATTAGGAGCGCGACCCCTGGGGTTTTGGCCAGCGTCCGGATGCCATAGCGCAGGTCTTGCAGCACGGATTGCATTGGGCATGCTCCTCTTGGCGGTTGATCGTGATTCTTTCGGTAACGCGCTGGCGCACGAAGCTCGGAGGTTAGTGGCAGGTGGAATACCAACCGGGGCACGAGATAAATTGCTTAGATTCAGTGAGCTGCGGGCGGCGACGCAGTCGCTCGAGTGGCTGGGTGCCCGTTCGCGGGAAGGGCTGTCGCGATATTGAACAACGGTCTGGCGGAGCATCCAGCCTGTCGCTAGCTCAATACGCGCATAGGCAAGTTCGCCCACCTGCAGGCGAGCAGGCCTATGCTACGGGCTTACTTCGATTTCTCGAGTTCTTCGATCAGGGCGGGGACGATTTCGAACAGGTCGCCCACAATGCCGTAGTCGGCTACTTCGAAGATTGGCGCGTTCTGATCCTTGTTGATCGCGGCGATGGTGCGGGCGCCTTTCATGCCAACCACGTGCTGGATGGCGCCGCTGATGCCGAGCGCGAGATAGAGTTTGGGCGCGACGGTCTGGCCGGAGCTGCCGATCTGGCGGTCCATGGGGAGCCAGCCTTCGTCGCAGATGGGGCGTGAGGCGCAGATTTCGCCGCCCATTAATTTTGCGAGTTTTTCGGCGAGGGGAATATTCTCCGGGGCTTTGATGCCGCGGCCGACGGAGACCAGGATCGGCGCTTGCGTCAGGTCCACGGCTTGTTTCGCTTCGCGGAAAAGATCGAGCGGCTTGGTGCGGATTTGTTCTGATTTTAATTCCACGCTTACGGATTTTACTGGCGCGGTGCCACTGGAATGTTTCGTGGCGAGGTCGGCGCGGAAGGCGATGGCTTGGAAGGACGCGATCCATGGGGCTTCGCCGGTAAAGACCACGTCTGCGGAGGTGCGGCCTTGAAACATTTGGCGGACGAAGATTAGTTTGCCATTTTCGTAGCGATAGCTGATGCAGTCGCCGATCATCCCTTTGTGCAGAGATGCGGCGAGCTTCGGCGCGAAATCGCGGACTTGGTACGTGTGGGGGAACAGGACCAGGTCGGGTTTCGTGGACTCGATTACCTGGCGGAGGGCTAGCGCGAAGCCGTCGGGCGTGTATTTTTCCAGGAGGTCGTTTTCCACGGCTAGGACTTCGTCGAGTTGATAGGCGGAGAGGTCGTTGGCTAGCGCGCTGATGCCTTTGCCGATTACTACGCCCGTCAGGGTACCCTTCGTTTGTTCGACGATTTGCTGGGCGGCGGCTAGTGTTTCAAAACTGACTTTGTTCCACGTGGCTTCGCGTTGTTCGGTAATTAGAAGAATTTTCATTTTGGCCCTATAAGACCCGCGCTTCGTGGCGCAGTTTTTCCACCAGCTTGGCCGCGATTTCTTTGGGCTGGCCGCTGATGAATTCGGTTTTCTTGGTTTTTTGCGGCATGTAAATGCGCTCCACTTTTTGCGTGGGCGCGTCGGGCACGCCGAGCGTCGCGCGATCTACCGTCGCGATTTCCTTTTTTTTGGCGGCCATGATGCCTTTCAGCGTGGCATAGCGCGGCTTGTTGATGCCGGACTGAATGGAAAGCACCGCGGGCAGGGGCAATTCGACGTGCTGGAACCAGCCGGCTTCGAGTTCGCGCTTGAGCTTCATGTGATTTTCGACCACTTCGATGGCCATGATGATGGTGGCATGCGGGCGGCCGAGAAGTTCGGCGAGCAACACGCCGGTCTGGCCGAAACCCTGGTCGTCACTTTGCAGGCCGGTGAGAACCAGATCGAAATTCTCGGCTTGGATCGCGGCGGCGAGGGAGCGCGCGGACGCGAGTGGATCGAGTTTGAAGAAATTGGCGTCGGAGACGTGGATGCCGCGGTCGGCGCCTTTGGCGAGCGCTTCTTTGATGGTTTGCTTGGCGCGTTCGGGGCCCATGGAGATGGCCACCACTTCGCCGCCGTGTTTTTCTTTCAGACGCAGAGCTTCCTCGAGCGCGAAAGTGTCGGGCTCGTTGGTTTCGAAGCCGATATCCGATTCGCGAATCCAGGCGCTTCCTTCGAGAATGGCGAGCGGAGCGTCTTTCGCGGGGACTTGTTTGACGCAGACTGCGATTTTCAAGAATGCCTCCGAAAAATGGCGGTGCGAACAATCTGATAGTTTCTATCAGAATTTTATATTTGGGGCAACGGGACAAATCGCAAGGCGCACAGGCAAGATTGCCTATGCTACCAACACCGTTACTCTACCCAGCGCTTGAAGAGCAGGGAGGCATTGGTGCCGCCGAAGCCGAAGGAATTCGATAGCGCATAGGTGACTTCTGCTTTGCGCGCCTGATTGGGAATGTAATCGAGATCGCACACGGGATCGGGCTTTTCGTAATTCACCGTGGGCGGCATGATTTGGTCGCGCAACGCGAGCACGCTGATTCCGGCTTCCAGGCCGCCTGCGCCGCCGAGCAAATGGCCGGTCATGGATTTGGTTGAGCTGATGGGAACTTTCTTGGCGCGCGCGCCGAAAACACGTTTCAGCGCTTCGGTTTCGATCGCGTCGCCGATGGGCGTGGAAGTTCCGTGCGCGTTCACATAGCCCACGTCGTCGGGAGAAATGTTGGCGTCTTTCAGCGCGGCCATCGAGACGCGGTATCCCCCGTCACCGTGCTCGGCGGGTTGCGTAATGTGATAGGCGTCGCCGGACATTCCGTAGCCGACAATTTCCGCCAGAATTTTTGCGCCGCGGCGCTGCGCGTAATCCAGGGATTCCAGAATCACCATGCCGGAACCCTCGCCGACGATAAAGCCGTCACGATCGGCGTCGAACGGGCGGCTGGCGTGCTCGGGATCGTCATTGCGCGTGGATAGTGCCCGCATGGCAGCGAATCCGCCGACGCTCATCGGCGTGATCGCGGCTTCGGTACCGCCGGTGATCATCACATCGGCAGCACCACGCTGAATAATTTTGAAAGCATCGCCAATGGCGTGCGCGGACGCAGAACAGGCCGTCGCGGTAGCGGAGTTGGGGCCCTTCGCACCGTGGCGAATGGAAACGTGCCCAGCGGCGAGATTGACGATGGTAGCTGGAATAAAAAATGGCGAAATCTTGCCGGGGCCGCCCGCCAGAAACTTGGAATGTTCGCGCTCGATCACGTCGAATCCGCCGATGCCGGAGCCGATGTACACGCCCGTGGAGTCCGCGATCTCCGCAGTGACTTGCAGGCCCGACATTTGCATGGCGAAATCGGCGGCAGCGAGCGCGAGTTGAATGAACCGCCCGGTTTTCTTCAGCTCTTTTTTCTCGAGCCAGTTCAGCGGATCGAAATCGCGGACTTCTCCGGCGATGCGGCAGTCGAAAGCCGTGGCGTCAAAATGAGTGATGGCGCGAATGCCGCTCTTGCCCGCCAGCAGATTGCGCCACACTTCTTCGGTGCCAATCCCGCAGCCGCAAACCAGTCCAACGCCCGTGACCACAACTCGACGATTCAAAGGGAACTTCTCCTGTACGGAATGGGACGTCGGGCGAGCGCGTTACTTGCCCTTGGCGTGTTTCTCGATGTAATCCACGGCGTCTTTAACCGTGGCGATTTTCTCGGCGTCTTCATCAGGAATTTCAATGCCGAAATTTTCTTCAAAAGCCATTACCAGCTCGACGGTATCGAGCGAATCGGCGCCCAAGTCGTCCACAAACGAGGCGGTGGGAGTGACTTCGCCTTCATCCACACCGAGCTGCTCGACGATAATTGTTTTCACGCGTTCTTCGACGCTGGCCATTCTGATTGTTCCTCCGGTATCGGCTGTCTGGAAATCCCCGGTCACACGACAGGCTGGGGTAGCGCCCGCAACACAACCTTGCCATTCTATGCGGGGCTTAATGCTGGGTCAACCTTTGACAAGTGTCCGCGGCGGGTTTGGTTCGAATTAGAACGATTGCAAAGCTCGCCAGCGCGGCGGCATGGCAGACACCTTTCTGCTTACGGCGACGGCGTGTTTGATTGTTGATGCGAGAGGTTGGGGGTGAGCTTGCGGATTACGAATTCCTGCAAGAGATTGGTGGCGGCGGTTTCGCCAATGCCGATCAGGGTGTTTTCGACGATTAACCCGGCGCCGTTGCGATTCTCCGCCGGATAGTAAAGATTGGAGATGCCTCCGGCGGCCAGACTGCCGAGAATGCTGGAATAATTTGCCTGCCAGTGGCCGTTGTCGCCTTTGCAGATAACAGAGTTGGCGAGCGCGTAGAGAACGCGCGAGCGCACGCTGCCGGTTCCTTTGTAGAAATAGCGCGGATCCTGTCTCAGGAGCGATGGAAGTATCGCGCCGCCAATGAATGTCCCTGTGACTAAGTCAGCGTAAGACGCGCCGTACCGCTTGGCGTAGCCTTGCGCACCTTGGCCGTATCCGCTGGGAGTGTTGGTAGCCTGCTGGACTCCTGCAATCGCTCCGGTGATCGCAAAGTTGACTGGATCAATGGTACTGCGCCAGGCGAGCTGAAATTTTTGCTTGGAGGCTAGAGGTGCGGCATTCGGAACGTAGCTGACATAGAAATTGGGGATAACGCCGAAGATGCGCTGTTTTTCCTCGACCTTGAGCTCTTCTTCGGCAACTTCGAACTGCGGGACGCTGACTTGAACCTGGGTGACCGCGGTCGCGAGCGCGAAGACGATCTGCGGAACAGTAAGGTTCTCGCCGGCATGCAGGACGCCCGCGGCCTTCTGCGTAGTGAAAAGTTCCGAAGTGACGGTGATCTGGAACGGTCCGGGAAGAACGTTGGCGAAGGAGAATTGGCCATCGTCGCCGGAGAGGACTTCTTGTTTGGAGCTCTTATCGTCACGCGTGAGAACGACGCGTGCTCCGCTGACCGCCGCCCCGGAAGGATCCACGACCGTTCCGCTGATGTTTCCCGGCGATCGCGGGTCGGCCTGTTGATTCGACGGTTCCGGGGATGGCGCCGCAGATTCCGGCGCGGCTGGCGAACCGTTTGACGCCGGGGGTTCAGCGGGTGTTTGCTGGGGCCCGGCGAGGGTCGGAACGCCACAAAGCAGAAGACTTAACCCTAACCATAGTAGGCGCGCGCGACCGGGAAACCAGGTTCGGAAGTTTGTGCTCGAAGCCTTCTGGCGGGCATGCATTTTCGCGGGACTCACGGTTATTAATTTGCCAGCGTTCGTTCCATTTTGGTTCAACCCAGGGCTAAAGATAGTTCCACAAGTATGATACCAGCAGCGCTGCAGAATGCGTGGAAGCCGCAACAAATCAAAATCGAGTGAGTAACTCCCACACTTGACCGGCATATTCATCCTCAGTAGCATTCGCATCCACTTGCCGACCGCCGACCTAATCCAAATTGAGCCCTCAGCGCCCAAGCTTTCAGTTCTGCGGCACCTCGGAAGTGAATCCCGGATCGCCATCGTGCTGCTGGCCTTTGGGGCAATTCTGATGGCCAGCAACCGTTGGTTCACGCCGGTGGACGACGAAGTCGCCATCATTGATGTAGCGGCAACGCCAGCAGTGGCAACCATGAAATTGTTTCTGGGCGGCGGCAGGCAACACGCGCATCCGCCCCTCTCTGACCTGGTGTTGCACGAGTGGCTTTGGCTCACCGACGGAAATATCCATTTGCTTCGGCTTCCCTCGATTGTGTTTTATCTGCTGGGCGCATGGTTCCTGGCAGAAGCGGCGCGCCGGATGGGTGGGGAGCGCGCCAGGATTTACACTTTGCTGCTGCTACTGTTGTGGCCCTATGGATTTCACTTCGCGCGCCTGGCCGGCTGGTATTCCCTTACCTTTCTGCTGGTGGCGTTGCTGACTCTCGCGTATTTGAGATATCTCGAACACCCGTCGCCAAGGAATTGGATGCCGGTAGTCCCGTGCGCGTTGGCGCTGGTGTACGCGAATTATTACGGATGGGCTGTGCTGGGCTGTTTGGGCCTGGATCTTTTATTGCGATTTGGGAAGAACAGCCGGCCGTGGCTGCTGTTGCTGGCAACCGGTATGTTCCTGATGGTGGCGGCGGCGCCGATCATGCGGGCGCTGGTGATAGAAGTCCGAGACACCGCGGATCGCGTGCCGCTCGGTTCGGCAATTGCGACGGGCGTTTACAATCTCTACTGTTTGTTTGTGAGTGAGTCCGTTGCGCCGTGGTTTTGGGTGCCGGGGATCGCGGCGGCGGTGGCGATTGCAGGCACGCTGTTGCTGGTTTTCGTTTACGGCGAGACGCCTTCGCGGCGATTCTCGCTGTACTTTGCCGCGCTGCTGACGGCAATGACTTTTTTGCAGATAGTATCCACCAGGCGACTGATGATGATCGCTGCGTGGCTGATACTTTCCATTGGAACCACACTCGCGACTGCGACGCTGCCATCCGCTCGACGTTTGCTTGCGGCTGCGCTCGTGCTGGCGGGCGCGATTGGCTGGTTTGGGATTTTCTCGCGCAAACTTTACGCCGCACCGCATTGGATTGAACCCTGGGAGGAGGTGGCGCGGCAGGCCGCGGAAGTTACCGACAACGGTGGGACCGTCATCGGCAACAATCCTACGTTCTTTTTCTATCTGACGTATCTGCTGCCGTCCACAAATCCCACGACGAACCGAAATTATGCGGGGCTACTGCCTACTTCCTTGCGCGCGCCGAACATTTATACACCGCAGCAGTGGATTTCGGCCGGCGCTCCGGTAAAGCAAACGGTTGCCGTTGTGGACGGGCTGAATTACTGGGTGCCGGGACCTTCGATGGAGGAGATTCGCGCAGCGTTGAGTTCCCGATGCTCACGGGTGAGCGAAGTAGACCTGGTGCGCGATACCGGAGCGAAATGGAAGCAGAAATATCAGCCCGCGAGCGGACAGCGGGAGTGGCGAATCAGAGTGGTGATTTATGGATGTCCGCCGCAGTCATAATTCTCAGGCCGCGATGCCAACTCGAGGTTACCCCATGTACAGGCCGCCGTTAACGTCCAGGACTTGGCCAGTGATGTAGGCTGCTTCGTCGCTCGCGAGGAACACGATGGCGGCGGCGACGTCGGCTTCGGTGCCGAAGCGGGCTAGTGGGATCATGGATTTCATCTTGTCTTTCAATTCCTGCGGGAGCGGCGCGGTCATGGGCGTGTCAATGAAGCCAGGGGCAACGGCATTCACGGTGATATTGCGCGAGGCGACTTCAACAGCGATCGCGCGGGTGAGGCCAATCAGCCCAGCTTTGGAGGCGACGTAATTGGACTGGCCTGCGTTGCCGGTTTGCGCTACCACGGAACTGATATTGATAATGCGGCCGGAGCGCTGCTTGAGCATCGCGCCGAGCGCTTGTTGAATGCACAGGTGCGCGCCAGTGAGGTTGGTGCGCAGCACGGCGTCCCAGTCTTCGAGCTTCATCCGCAGGGCGAGAGTGTCCCGGGTGATGGCCGCGTTGTTCACCAAGATGTCGAGCTTGCCGAACTTCGCTAGAACTTGTTGGAACGCGGTTTTCACCTGGGCGGGATCGGCTACGTCGAGTGGGACGGCTAGCGCCGCGCCGCCTGCGGCTTCGATTTCGGTTACCAGAGTTGCGAGCTTTTCGGCGTTGCGCGCGGCTACCGCAACTTTTGCGCCTGCGACTACGAGCGCGAGTGCGGTGGAGCGGCCGATGCCTTGTGATGCGCCTGTGACTAGAGCAACTTTGTCTTGGAGTGAGAACATAGAGATTGAAACTACCTTATGAGGAATGGGTCTGGCAACTGCCTGATGCGGTCGCCATTCGGATTTTGAATTTGTAGCGGCGGCCTTCAGGTCGGCGCCTTTGATTTTGGCGGGCGCAACCTGCGCAACAGAGCAAAGTCAAAATCACAGGCGATCCCGTGGTGCGGGCAGTACCAAAGCACCCGCACAGCCAAGAGTGGCTGTGGCACGAAAGCCGGATCTGGTAGGTGATTTTACGGTTCGCGGACTTCGGCGCGGGCTTGAGCCAGTTTTTCCATCGTGGATTGCAGACTGGCGGAATCTTCCACGTTGAAGACCCGGACGGAGCGATCGATCTGACGCAGGAGGCCGGTTAGGACTTTGCCGGGGCCTACTTCAACGAAGACGGTGACACCAGACTCGATCATCTCGCGTACGGAATCGAGCCAGCGGACGGGTGCGGTAACCTGACGGATGAGCGCGTCGCGGGCTTCGTCGCCGCTCGTGATGGCTTGGGCGTCAACGTTTGTAATCAACGGAATTTTGAGCGCGCTGAATTTCGCGGCGCGCAGGTCCCGCTCCAGGCGCTGCTGAGCGGGCATCATTAACGCGCAATGGAATGGCGCGGAAACCGGCAGGATGACAGCGCGCTTGGCGCCGCTCTGCGTGGCGATTTCGACGGCGCGCTTCACCGCCGCAGCCGATCCGGAAATCACGGTTTGTTCCGGCGAATTCATGTTGGCAGGCGAGACGACTTCATTTTCCGCAGCTTTCTTGCAGATGTCCGCCACTTCGGTAGGCGAAAGGCCCAGAATCGCGGCCATCGCGCCTTGGCCCGCAGGCACAGCCTCCTGCATGTATTTTCCGCGCCCGCGCACTAATTTCACCGCCGCAGAAAACTCCACGCCACCTGCAGCCACCAACGCAGAATATTCACCCAGGCTGTGGCCAGCGACAAAATCCGGAACGATTCCCTGCTTTTCCAGCGCGCGATAGGCGGCGGTAGAAACCGTCAGGATTCCCGGCTGCGTATTTTCAGTAAGCTTCAGCGCTTCTTCGGTACCTTCGAAGCAGGTTTCCGTGATGGAAAATCCCAGCGCGGCATCGGCCTCATCGAAGACTGCTTTCGATTCCGGGAAATTTGCGGCGAGGTCGCGGCCCATGCCGCAATATTGCGAGGCCTGGCCGGGAAACAGGAATGCGAGTTTGCTCATGAGGGGTTGGCTGTTCCGCTAAGGTCAGCCGCGCGCAGCAACCGCGGCAGCGGAAAGCTCCTGTTCGATTTTCTCGTTGAACCGCGAGCGGCACATCTCGGTCGCCACGCGAATGGCGTTCTTGATGGCTACAGCGTTGGAGCGGCCGTGCCCGATGATGGTAATGCCTCGGACGCCGAGCAGCGGCGCGCCACCGTATTCGGAAGAATCGGTGCGTTTTCGGAAACTGTCGAACGCGTCTTTAGAAAGCACGTAGCCGACTTGCGATTTCAGGCTGCTCTTGATGGCTTTTTTCAACATGGCGCCGATATGTTCGACCAGCCCTTCGCTGATTTTCAGCGCGATGTTGCCTATGAAGCCATCGCAGACAATCACGTCCACATCGCCGCGGAAGACGTCGCGGCCTTCGACGTTGCCGACGAAATTTAGCGAAAGCTGCTTCAAGCGCGCCGCGGCTTCGCGGGTCAACTCGTTTCCCTTCATTTCTTCTTCGCCGATCGAAAGCAGAGCGACGCGCGGACGCTTCGTGCCCCAAATCGTCCGGTAATAAATCTCGCCCATCACCGCGAATTGTTCAATCTGTTCGGCCTTGGAGTCAACGTTCGCTCCGACGTCCAGAATGACGGTGACTTTTTCCTTCATGTTCGGGAAAGCAGCCGCGAGCGCGGGACGGTCAACCGCAGCGAGCGTGCCCAGCACAAAGCGCGCGACAGTCATCACCGCGCCAGTATTTCCGGCGCTCACCAAAGCTTCAGCCTTGCCGTCGCGCACCAGACGCGCGGCAACATGGACCGAGCTTTCTTTTTTGCGGCGGAACGCCTGCGAAGGCGAATCGCTCATGGTGATCACGTCGGTGGCGTTGACAATCTCGATGGGTAGGCCGCGATGACCGTGGCGGCTGAGCTCCTGCCGCACGGTAGCTTCAATGCCCACCAGCAGAATGCGCACACCTAGCTCGCGGGCAGCGAGAATCGCGCCTTCGACTTCGGCGCGCGGCGCATGGTCGCCTCCCATGGCGTCAACGGCTATGGTGGTCATCTATACACCCATGGGCACCCAGAGAGCACCGAATCGAAAGGTAGGCGATGAAAAGTTAGGCCGTCTTGGCAGCGGTGTCAATCACTTCCCGACCCTTATAGAAGCCGCAATGGGGACACGCATTGTGGGGCAGCTTTTTCTCGTGGCAGTTCGGGCATTCGGCCAAGGATAAGGGCGTAAGGAAATCGTGGGCACGCCGCTTGTTCTTGCGCGCATGCGAGTGACGGCGTTTTGGATTAGGCATTCCAGCTCCTCAATTGACAGGCCGCTACAAGAGCGGCCGAAATGGAAAAGGTATTGTAGCGTCTTATTGCTTTTTGAACCAGTCCTGCTTCAGACGGGCCAGCGGGGCAAGCCGGGGGTCGGAGGCATGCTTTTCGCAGCGGCATTCTTCGTTATTCAGATTGGCGCCGCAATGCGGGCACAGGCCGCGGCAATCGCTGCGGCAAATGACCTTCATGGGGAGCGCCAGATTCACCTGCTCGGCCAGAATGTCGGCCAGGAACAGGCCGTCACCTTCAAAGAAGGCGACTTCGGTATCGTCCAGATTCAGGTGAAATTCCTCGTCCACCGCCATGGAAGTCATGGGACGGTAGAAGAGATCGAAATCGCGGCTTATTTCCTCGACCACGGTATCCAGGCAGCGAGCGCAAATCAACTCGACTCGCGTGTGCAGGTTGCCGTAGATGCGGATCTGGCCTTCGACCAGCTCGGCGGTGGCGCGAATTTCCAGCGGCTCGACCTGGTGGAATTCACCGGAATGGAAATCGAGCGTGCCGGGGGTGTAGCTCTTCCGGATGCGTATTTTGCGCAGCGCGAGTTCGTTGACATCCAGAAACATTGGCTTTCCCCGTGGTTATAGAGCAATTTCAATTATAAGTCCAGTGACTGCGTTGTCAAGGAAGCGGAAAACGCAGATGGCGCAGCTGACACGTATTGGACAATGACCAATTTACGCTGAGAGAGCGAAGGGACTTCCCTGGGTTAGATGCGGAGCGAGCCGCCAGGGCTCAGGTTGCGGGCGTCGCGGGGATGCCGAGCAAATCGTGGCACTGGCGGAGCAAAAAATGGTCCGTCATGCCGGCGATGTAATCGCAGACCACGCGGTGGCGCGGCTGGCGCAATGCGAGTTCGGCATGTTGAGGGGGCATGCGCTCGGGATGCTCGACGTAAAAAGAGAAAAGCGCGTCAAGCGCGGCTACGGAGCGGTCGCGGTCCTCGACGATGGTCGGCTGCGAATAGAGCCGGGCGAAAAGGAAGCGTTTCAAATCGCCGTTCAGCTTCGCTACAGCCGGTGAGAAGCCGGCGAGGCGGTGCGGCTGGCGGCGGACATCTTCGACGTCTTGCACGCCGGAGTCTACAGTGCGGCCTCGCGTGGTTTCGATCAGGTCGGTGGCGAGAAGATCGAGCACTTGTTTCAGCGCTTCGTTGAATTTCAGCTTGCGCTTGCCGTTGGGATAGTGACGGTCCACGTCCTCGTAGGCTGAGTTGAAGACGGGAACTTCGGCACGTAGAAGATCGAAATCAATCAGGTGAGCTTCGAAGCCGTCGTCGAGGTCCGCGGTGTTGTAGGCGATCTCGTCCACAAAATCAATCAGCTGGGATTCGAGCGGGGGGCGTTGGTCGAGCAGATATTCAGCGAGTTGCGGAAATTCACCCGGTGAATAATCGCGCGAGTGCTTGATGATGCCTTCGCGCACTTCGAAGGTGAGATTCAGCCCGGTGAAATCGAGATAGCTGTGCTCGAATTGCTCCAGGATATAGAGCGCGTGAAGATTGTGATTGAAGCGTTCGCCGAATGCGCGCATGCGCAGATCGAGCTGCTTTTCCCCGGCGTGGCCGAAGGGTGGGTGACCGATATCGTGCGCCAGCGCCAGCGATTCGGCGAGATCGGTATTCAGATGTAGAGCGCCGGCGACGGTGCGGGCCACCTGCGCCACTTCCAGCGTGTGCGTCAGGCGATTGCGAAAATGATCGGAGTAGCGCGTCGTGAATACTTGCGTCTTGGCTTCCAGGCGGCGGAAAGCGCGCGAATGGATCACGCGGTCGCGGTCGCGCGCGTAGTCGTTGCGATAGGGATGCTGCTGCTCCGGGAAGCGGCGGCCGCGCGTTCGGCGCACGTCCATGGCGTAGGATGCGAGCATGCTTTCCGCTTATTCTAGGATAAATCGCCCTGCACGGCGATTCACAAAGTCGAGGTCAACAGCCGAGTCAACGGCGCCCAGCTAAAGCTGGCCGCTACAACGTCGAAGGCGAAGGCTTGGCGCTTGCGAAGAAGAAATCCAAAAAATAATGCGAGATAGGATCAGGATTTGCCGGGCAGGAGATTCATTTCCTGGGTAGCTTGCTCGGCAATGGGAGTATCGGGGTAGTCGGATTTGATCTGGGTGTAAAGCTTCGTGGCCTCCGCAGGATTTTTTGCGCCGTAATGTTCGGCGAGCGCCATCATAACCACGGGCTTCGGAACCAACACGACCGGCTTCGCAATTAATTGATTATAGAGTTTGACGGCTTCGTCGCCCTGGCCCATGCGGTCGTTCAATTGCGCGAGTTCGAAGCGCGCCATGGCGGCAAAATCCTCGACGCCGCTTTCGGACAGACCCTGCAGCCATTTTTTCGCTTCGTCATTCTTGCCGAGCTTTTCGTCGCTCAAGGCAGCGTAGTAGGCGGCAAGCTGTCCAGGACGTGTGTGTCCGTACTTTGCGTTGACCGCGGCGAACTTCTGCGCAGCGTCGGAATATTTATTTTTCTCGTCAATGTAGGTGGTTTCACCGGGTTGCGCCGGCTCGCTGGCAGTGCGAATGCGCGCTTGGAAGATCTTCATGGCGTCGTCGTAAGCGGCCGCAGCTTTCACTGTCTGGCGCTCGGTGTAAGTCTGCCAGCCGAATACGCCGAGAGCCACCACCACCGCGGCCAGCAAAATATAAAGCGTCAACTGCTTATGGGATAGGACGGCGTCGGCGCCGTGCGCCAGTGTGTCGCGAACTTCGTCCTTTTTCAGTTCCTTGCGAGAAAGATGCTGCGCCAAGTGTGCACCCCAAGCGATTTAGTAAACGTAAATATTAGCATAAACGACGGGATGCGATAGGGCAATCAGTGCAAACGGGAAGTGACTCAGTGTCCACCGACGCCGCTTGGGCGGAGGCTTGAAAACTGCGACAGTCAGTAATAGATTGTCGGTCGAGCGGCAAACGTCGGAACGAATTCCAGTCAATTCGTTAGCGAAGCCATCTCTGCACATTCTTTCTATCGGACAATAACGATCCCATGCATCCGCACAGGTCAGATCAAGGAGGAGATATGAACGGCGGTGAATTGAATCAGGATTCCAAGCCGCTGCCGGCTCGATTGCCGAGCACATCTATATTGGCGCGGCTGGCAGCCATCGGCTTACTGCTCGCTGTGATTGCGGGTCTCTTTCTGTACGCGGGTGGCTGGCTCACGCCGCACGCACTTACTCCCGCGGCAATGATCGACACGTTTGAGCGGCTGAACGGAGTGCATTCGGGATTTCGCCGGAATCACGCCAAGGGGGTTTGCGTCACCGGCTATTTCGAGAGCAACGGCGCGGGGCAAGCGCTGTCTAAGGCGCAGGTTTTCCGCGCTGGGCGCGTGCCAATCCTGGGGCGTTTTGCGCTGGCGGGCGGACAGCCGTATGCCGCGGACACGCCGCAGACCGTGCGCAGCTTGGCGATTCTCTTCAAACAACCTGACGGCGAAGAGTGGCGCACTGCAATGGTCAACTTGCCGGTCTTCGTGGTGAATAACCCGCAGGATTTCCACGATTTTCTGGTGGTGACTTCTCCCGATCCGCAGACAGGGAAAGTGGATTCCGCAGCCGTGGGGGCGTTTCTGGGCAAGCACCCGGAAACTGCGGCGGCGTTGAAGGAAATCGGCAGTCATCCGTTTTCTTCCGGATTTGCGGACAGCCCGTACTACGCGTTGAACGCATTTCGTTTCGTTAACGCGAGCGGCGAGCGTACTTCGGTTCGCTGGTGGGTGAAGCCGGAACAAACTGCCGCGGCGGGCGATTCAGCGACGGCGACCGACAAAAACTATTTGTTCGACGGGCTGATCGCGCAGATGCATTCGGGGCCGTTGCGTTGGCATGTAATCGTCATCGTGGGCCAGCCGGGAGATCCGACTGCACGGGCGGCGAGTTCATGGCCCGCGGACAGGCAGCAGATTGACGTGGGAACCATCACAATCGACGCAATCGAGAGCGAGGACACTAGCGCAACGCGCGACATTAATTTTGATCCGCTGGTGCTGCCTGACGGGATATCGCCGTCAGACGATCCGCTGTTGAGCGCGCGTTCGGCGGCGTACTCGCAGTCCTTCACCCGGCGCGAGGGCGAGCACAAAACTCCCAGCGCTGTTTCGACAACGGAGGTTGAGAAATAGCCATGACCACGACGAATCGTCCCGCACAATTCGCATTTTTGTCGCGCATTCTGCATTGGCTGATGGCCGCACTGCTGGTGGCCATGCTCTTCATCGGTATTTCAATGGTGGCCAGTTTGGGAGACTACCACTGGCTTGTGGCGTTGCACCGGCCGCTGGGAATTGCGATTCTGATTCTGGCGCTGATCCGGCTCGTCACGCGCTTATTGACGGAGGCGCCCGCGTTACCGGCGAATATCTCGCAACCAGAGCGTCTGGCGATAAAGCTGTCCGAGGTTGTGCTCTATACGTTGTTCATCGCGCTGCCATTGGTAGGTTGGGCGATGCTGTCGGCAGGCCATTACCCGATCGTGATGTTCGGATCGGTGCATCTGCCTCCGATCCTTCCCGCGAAGCCGGAGCTATACGCTACGCTGCGCAAAACTCACACGATACTTGCTTATCTGCTGTTCCTGACGTTTCTCGCGCACGCTGGCGCTGTACTGTTCCACACGCTAATTTTGCGCGACGGGATCCTGAGCCGCATGGTTCCGTGGACTGTCCGCCCAGCGAAAGGTGAGGGCCGAAGCTGAATTTGCCACTCTCCCAGATGGGGTGTGGTTGAGCGCTAGGACTTGAAGCTGTGGATGGCGGTGTGTTCGTCGGACTGGACGTCGAAGACCGTGAAGAGGCGCGTGATCTGCAGGATGTCGTGAACGCGCTTGGTGAGGTGCAGTAGCTTCAGCTCGCCGCTGGCGTTTTTCACCGTGGTGTAGGCGCTGACCAGCTCGCCGATGCCCGAGCTATCAATGTAATCCACGTCGTACAGGCTGAGCAGGATCTTCTTGTTGCCGGCAGTGATGAGCTCGCGCACGGTATTGCGCAGCATGGCGCTGCCTTCGCCCAGCGTAATCTTGCCGCTGAAATCAACAATCGTTACGTCGCCCAATTGGCGGCGTGTTCCTTGGAGAGCCACGGGATCCTCGTGTAGTGATTCTACTCTGGTTTGTGCTTGCCGTTGTCGGAAACTGGCTGGGGCAGTTTCTTGATCATTATCAGGTGGGCGCCGCCTTCGGGGCCGCGTTCCACCCTGAAATCGTCCATAAACGCGCGCATCAGGAACAGGCCGCGGCCGGACGTGCGCAGCAGGTTTTCTTCCGCCAGCGGGTCGGGAATTTCGGTGAGCTCGAACCCTTTGCCCTGGTCGAGCACGCGGACGATCATGTTGTCCGGCTGCAGCTCCACGGTCATCATGATCTTCTTCTGGCGATCCTGCTGGTTGCCGTAGTTGTAGGCGTTGATCACGCCTTCGCGCACGGCCATGCCGATCTTGTGTACTTCTTCCTCGGGAAACCCAGCGGCTTCAGCCACGCGCATGGAAATGCTTTCCGCGAGGTCCACGCTCTCGAGAAGCGTCTCGAGCATGACTTCGATCCGCTGGGTTTTGGCCGCCATCCGAAGTCGGGGATAGTCCTTTAAAAGAACGCGAGTATGGTTATCACAGCGCCGGAGTCCAAGTCAATGAACTCCAGGTACCCCATGCCGACCGCGGTCATGCTGTGCGTGATGGCGATTGGCAGGCGCTGCCGCGGGTTCGATGTGCGCAATCCGAGATATGGTCGGACCAGTCGCGGGGCACAACTTCAAGATTGTGCTCAATATAATATCATCATAGTACATTCGTACTGTTCCAGTCGTGGCCGCCAATCGCTAGCATCGTCGGATTACGCGACACTGGGGGGACCTGTGTCTTTTTCACGACTAGCCTCGTCTTTTCTGATCTTGAGCCTTTGCTTGCCGGCGGCGTCCTGTATGCAAGCTCGGACTGCCGAGCGGCCGCAGGTAGACAGTGCGATACTCATGCAAGCCGTGCGCGAATACCGCCGGAACGTCCATACCGTCGGGGCCTCGGGGACTTCACAACACGCCCAGGACTTCACGAACTCGGCCAACTCTGTGCGCGACAATGAAGGCGAATATCAGAGGGGGATCGCGACTGATTTCGTCGAAAAGAACTTCGACTCATTGGAACGCAGCGCGCACGACGCTCGTACGGAGAAATCCAGATTTTCGGGCGGGGTCTGGAAGCTATACTCCTTCTATACTGCTCTAAGCGCGCCAATTATCGGGGAACAAACCACGGACGAAGATTGGAAATTGCATATCGCAATTTTGAAGGAATGGGAGTTGGCCAAGCCGGAATCCGTCACCGCGCGCGTCGCGCTTGCGGAAACATACATCAACTACGCCGACCACGCGAGGGGTCAGGGGTACGCCAATACCGTGTCTGACACAGGCTGGAAACTCCACGCAGAACGGAACGCGTTGGCGGCCTCCACTCTGATAGAAGCCGCCCGGCTGAAAGAGAAGTGTCCATTCTGGTATGAGGTCATGCAGCATGTGGCGCTCGGCCAAGGATGGGACAAATCAAGCGCGAGAGAGCTCTTCGAGCAGGCCGTGGCGTTCGAACCCAGTTACTATCACTTCTACCGCGAGTACACGTACTATCTCCTACCGAAATGGTATGGAGCCCCCGGCGAGGCCGAGGATTTTGCCGCGGAGGTTTCCAAACGCGTCAGCGGGCCGGAGGGCAAATTCATCTATTTCGAAATCGCCAGCTTGATTACATGCCAGTGCGATTCAAATGATTCCCACATGGAAAAATTATCATGGCCAACTATTAAAGAGGGCTACGCAGCACTTGGGCAGCTCTACGGCTTGTCCCCGTTGAAGACAAACCGCTTTGCACATATGGCCTACGAGGCTGGAGATCAGAACGCCGCCAGAGAAGCGTTCGCTATGATTGGAGACGATTGGGATCACCAAGTGTGGAGAAGCAGCGCGAATTTTGAAACTGCCAAGGTCTGGGCGGGAAATTGAACCCGCGTTCTTGGGCGGACCCTCTCGTCTAGTTCGCCGCGGGCTTACTGACTTTGGCGATGACCAGGCCTGCGAATAGCCAGGTGAGCGTGGAATCGGCGAGATTTACCGCAGTGTAGGCGCCGGAGAATCCCCACCAATTCCAATTGGGAAGATCAACGATGACGCTGGCTGCGAGGCCCACAACTGCCAGAAACGCGACCCTGCGCCCGTAACTCAGGCCGCTGGTCTGCAGCAGCAACCATGTGAGCAGAAATGCCGCCGCCATCAGGCTGAGTAGTTGAACGAACAGTCCGCGGGTATACGAGCCGAATCCGCCGAGGCGCACCGCTGCGACCATGATGGGCCCAGCTTGCATTTTCTGCATCGCGGTGTCGAGCGCGGCTTGCTTTTGCTCCGGGGTCATGCCTGCGGTTGGCGGCATGCTCGGCAAAATGTAGGTACCGTCCTGGCCGGCGTGCGAGGCGATCACAGCGGAGACTTCGTCTTCATTGTGGAACGCGACCATGGTCTTTTCATGCCAGCCAATAAGTTCCCACGAAATCGAGCTCCACACGAAAGCTGCCAGACCACCCAGGATGGTTCCGAGGATCAACGATTTGGTCATGGCTCCTCCTTGCATATTGCTGAACTCCTTCCGGACGACGCGTCTCACACATGCTGCGCGACAGAAAGCACGTTGCCGTCGGGATCTTTGAACCAAGCAACCTTGTCGCCGTTGGGCGCGGTCCAGATGCCGAGCTCCTGATCCTGCACGAACGGGTATTTCTCGCAGCTCACCCCGCGGCCTTTGAGCCATGCGGCAACAGCTTCAATATTTTGCACTTCCCAGCCGAGGATCGTGAACGCCACGGGAGTGAAATCCTTCGGAACCTTGGAGACGCGAATCTTGCTATCGCCTGCGCGCACCACCAGCGCGAAGGGATCTTCACTGACAAATTGAAATCCCAGTTTGCCTTCGTAAAATTCCCGCGCTCGCACGGAATCTACCGTGGGAACAATGCCGACCATTTTGCTGGAAGCCAACATTTCGATCCTCCGGAGCATTTTCAGGTGAGACGAGATGATTTGCTCAGAAAATATTTACGGCGCGCGCAGCCAGCAGTACCACGATCGCGAGCGATATCAGCGATTGCAACATCGTGCCGGCTTTCGCCCACCGAGAAAGAACGGCCGTATCCGTCGGCGAAAATGCCGTGCTCGTATTAAACGCCAGGAACAAGTAATCCATGAATTGCGGCGACCAGTTGGGATCTCGGCCTTCCTCGTTCAACATCTGAGGAAAAAGGAACGAGCTTTTCAGGCGGCCGGTGCGCGCGTCGCGTCGCGAAGGGCCGCCGGCATCCAGTTTCCAGTACCACAGTGCGAAGACCACGATGTTGGTAAACCACAGCGCCAGGGCTCCACGGAGCAGCGCCATCGGCGAGTCGCGATGCTGCGGGATGCCTTCAATCAGCCACGCCAACGAAGTAATCATGCCCACCGTGATGGCGCCGTTGGCGATGACCACCAGAGGCCTGGTGATATGAAAGTCCCCGCGATGGTTCGACACCGCGATCGGAATCATCAAGACCAATATTACGGCGAGCAACCCCCAGCCCGGGCCCACCGATAGCCGCTCCGGCAGCGCCAGGTACACGCCGCCCGCCGCCAGCATCGCGACAAACGCGGGCCAGCGAGGTTCAGGAGCAAATTTGGGGGCCGTGGCCATGTTGGCGCGGTGCGCGGCTGGAGTTTAGTACAGATTCCGCCACGGCTCAAAAGAGATGCCGACGCCGGCGCTGTGCCATGACATAACCGACACGTCGCTCAAGCCCAATAGGTACGGTCAAGCGTGCGGTACTGGATGGCTTCGCTGAGATGTTTGGGAGCAAGCGACGGGGCGCCTTCAAGGTCGGCGATCGTGCGCGAAACTTTCAGGATGCGGTCGTGGGCGCGGGCGGAAAGACCCAGGCGCTGAATAGCGGTCTCCAGGATTTTTTCGCCTTCGGCGGTGATGGCGCAGTGTTTGCGGATCAGCTTAGGCGGCATTTGCGAATTCGCGTAGGTTGATTTTTCGCTGCGGTACCGCTCCACCTGGATTTCGCGGGCGCGGACTACGCGGCTGCGCACGCAAGCGGAACTTTCGATTTCCACGTCGCCGCGCAGCTCCTTATATTGCACCGCGGGGACTTCGATGTGGATGTCGATGCGATCGAGCAGCGGGCCGGAAATTTTCGAAACGTAGCGCTGAATTTGCACCGGCGAACAGTGACATTCGCGCTTCGTGTCTCCGAAAAATCCACACGGGTGCGGGTTACGTCACTGCGATGCCCAAGAAAATCTTCTTGTATATTTGAACGGGACAACCCGAATTGAGGCCGCTAGGTCGGCCGATTAGAATAACGGCTTCAGACTATTGGGCTTAACAGTCGTTAGGGGCGGTGTTAGCCGCGTTGAAAATACCCGCCACCGCCGGAGGCTACCCGTGAGTACAATCAAAAGCGATCCGCTTGTGTAATGGCATTGTAGATTACACCGGGCTCGCTCTGCGGACCGGTGCAGGAATCAACGCTGCGGGCGATGCCCAGCTTCTTCATCCGGAAATACAGCGTCGAGCGGTTCAATCCCAAGCGGGCCGCGGCACCGCTGGGTCCTGAGAGAACCCACTTGGTCTCTTGCAGTGTCTTCAAGATGTGATCGCGCTCGACTGACGTGACCGGGGTTTTTTGTACCAGCGGGAGTGAGAGAGAATTGACTCTGGAGGGAAGCTGGTATGCCGATGAGGAAATACAAGCCGGAGCAGATTGTGACACTGCTGCGGCAGGTTGAAGTGGAACTGGCCAACGGGAAAACCACTCCGCAAGCCTGCAAAGAAGCCGAGATCACCGCACAGACTTACTACCGCTGGCGGAAGGAATTCGGCGGATTAAAACTCGATCAAGCCAAACGTCTCAAGGAGCTGGAGCGGGAGAACGCCAAGCTGAAGCGGCTCGTGGCGGAGCTGTCTTTGGAGAAGCAAATTCTGAAGGATGTGGCAGAGGGAAACTTCTAAGCCCTGAGCGGCGGCGTGGCGCGGTCAGGCATGCACGCGAGAGCTACCGGGTGTCAGAGCGGCATGCCTGCCGGCTGCTGGGGCAGTGGAGAGGGACACAACGCTACGAGGTGATTTATCGAACCGACGAAGATGCTTTGACGCGAGACATCGTGACGCTAGCCAGCGAATACGGGCGCTACGGCTATCGGCGGATCACCGCGCTGCTGCGGGATCGCGGTTGGCATGTAGGCAAAGATCGCGTGCAGCGGATCTGGCGGCGCGAAGGATTGAAAGTGCCGCAGAAACAAAGGCCGCGAGGCAGGTTGTGGCTGAACGACGGATCGTGCCTTCGGCTGCGGCCGGAGCGAGCGAACCATGTGTGGAGTTACGATTTCGTGAGCGCGATGACGCACGACGGAAGAACGTTGCGGATGCTGACGCTGATCGACGAATACACGCGGGAATGTTTGGCGATCCGCGTGGCGAGAAGGCTGGGGAGGTACGAAGTGATCGAAGCGCTGGCGGACGTGATGCTGTATCGAGGAATCCCGGAAAACATTCGTTCGGACAACGGCCCCGAATTCGTGGCCGAAGAACTGCGGAAGTGGCTGGCAAAGGTGGGCACGGGGACGCTGTACATCGAACCGGGGAGTCCCTGGGAGAACGGCTACTGCGAAAGCTTCAACGGAAAGTTGCGAGACGAGTGCCTGAACGGAGAGATTTTCTATTCGCTGAAGGAGGCACAGGTGGTGATCGAGAAATGGCGGGTGGTCTATAACACGCTGCGTCCGCATTCGGCGCTGGGCTACAGGTCGCCGGCGCCGGCGGCGTTCGCGCCGCAAAGGGTGGCTCTCCGGTCGCCTACGGCTCCCTGCGAGCCACCCTTTGCATCCTTACCCGATGAGGTTGTGATGTAAACTCTCTCACTCACCGTGGTACAAAAACTCGGTCCGGTCAGCTGCTTGTCCAAGTGTCTGCAATTTCTTCAACGCAGCGAGGCATGTTGCGTCAAAGACTTTTGCTTGGCCCCGCAGAATTCCAGTCGAGCTGTGGCCGAGCATTCGGGAAACTCGAACATCTTTTTGAGGTGAACTTTCAAACCGAGTCCGAGGACGCTCTGAAGCACTCGACAAATACAGGTCTCAATCCGCCTCGCTGGCAGTCTCTCGCGATCGAAACACCTCAATAATTGGGGATTAGAAAACCTCCCCCTTTTCGCCCTTCAAAAATCCAATAAAATCGACTGTTAGTGTCAGCCCGCGGTGGTGCGAATGCCCGCGGTGTCGATGTTGTCCTTCAATGCGATGGGAATGCCGTGGAGGGGCCCTCGCCATTCCCTCCGCATTTGCTCTCCCTCCATCGCACGCGCGGCTTCCATCGCTTGGTCTTTCGTCAAGTGATAAAGGCATTTAGCGAGGAGTTGTAAGTATCAATACGCTCCAAGCAAGCTCTTGTGAGGTCTACGGGCGATGCCGCTTTGCGGCGAAGCAACTCTGATGCTTGCTTCAGCGTCAATGTGGCCACATCTTCCGATTCCCCCAAAAGTGGGCTTCAGAGCCAGACCAACGGTCGCGGTAGCGGCGGCTAAAAGAACGCTCCTGCGACTGTGAATAGGGGTCTGCATTTCTGTGACGGGTGGCACTCTAGCTGAACGATAAACGAAGCACAAGGACAAGGCCGCTCGAATACTCTCGGGCGTATTTGGGGGCAATTTGTCGACGAACCGCCTGAACTCTCGATTAGTCGCGTTACCGGACATCTCTAACAACGTCGGCTCTGTCAAACTATTTATAAGCGCACTTCTCCGTTCGCTTCTGTGAGCATCTTCATGCTTCGTGTTCTTCCACTCAATGTAGACGACCACGGCTCGCACGTAATCTTGCGGTCGGTTTCAGTCCGACCCACACATCTCTTCGATCGAATTTAAGACCATGATTACTCGTTCAAACTCCCTCTCGCGAGGGAGCGGGATGCCCATTCATGTGCGCGGCGTTTTAGTTCGCGCCATGTCCGGTATCGAGCTGTCCCGCGTACGGACCGAACTTGACCCACTGCGAATACTCCCAGCTATTCCGCCACATCCAGTAAAGCCGCACTGCGAGTCTTCGTGCCATCGCCACCTTGGCGATATTTCTTTGCCGTCGCATCACTAGATGCATATACCGTCGTCTCCAGTCCGCATCACAACGCGCCGCGGCTTGCGCTGCTTCTACCAGCAAGAAACGCAGCAAAGAACTGCCTTGCTTGCTGATGTGCCCCAACCGTTGCTGGCCAGCACTGGAGTCCTCCGCAGGGATCAGCCCCACGTAGCTGCCGATCTGCTTGCCGCACGGAAACCGCTCCGGAGTTCCGATGATCAGCACGAAGGCCAGCGCCGTGATGGGTCCCACGCCAGGGTGTGTCACCAGGCGCTGCACTTCAGGCCGTTTCCTGGCCTCCTGTTCGACGGCTCGGGTTAGCTCTGCGATCGGAGGATTCATCCGGTCCAGCAGCTCCAGCAGATCTTTGCGGCGTCGGGAGGCCCAGACAGCTAGCGGAAGTTTTTCCAGTTGGGCTCGTCCTGCTGCGCTCCACAGCTTCTTCTTCCGGCGCTGGCCTTCATTCATGGCCAGGGCCTGCAACTGATTCATGATCCGCGTGCGCATCTGCACCAACCGATGCCGGTGCCAAAGCAGTTGTCGTAGATCACGATTCTCTGGGCTCGGTACCCAGATCTTGGGAAAGTTATTGTCCAGGAGCAAGTGCAACAGAAGTTGCGCATCGTTGCGATCGGTTTTCTGCTTGCGGACTCTTTTGGTTTTGATCTTCGCCGCATCGCCGATCCACAACTCGATACCCAGTTCTGTCAGCAGCCGCTCGAACCAGCGTGCATACCCCGTGGCCTCCATTCCCACGCGTACGCTGACTGCTCGCAATCGGAGTTCTCGATAAAACTTCTCGGCTTCTCCATTGCTGTGGCTCAATCTCCGTTCGCCGCACTCCCCCGTTTCTGTATCGAGAAACGCGATGTATTGATCGCTCGGGTGATAATCCACGCCTATAATGATCATGTTCGGCTCCTTTCTCCCGAGCCTTTGGTCGTCAACAACCAAAGTCTACTCGGGTCTAAGGAGCCGACGTTGTTATGCAATCATGTGCCGTACTAGAACTTCACATGTACGATAAGGGCGGCGCATTCGACAGGTCGATGCAACACCATCTAATGTAAATCTGCTCTGTAAAGGTGGTGTTGGCATGAGACGAGGGATGAGGTTTGGGCTTTCTGCGATCGAGAAGCGTGACGTTTGGAGCCGCTGGAGGGCGGGACAGTCGCTGCATGAGATTGGGCGCGCTTTTGACAAGCCGCACAGCTGCATTCGCGCTGTGTTGTTGCCTCGCGGAGGGATTCCTCCAGCACTCCGCCGCCGCTCGCCATTGGCGCTCACCGTGGCGGAGCGAGAGGACATCTCCCGAGGGATCGCTTCTGGTTCCTCGATTCGTGAGATAGCGCGAGGCCTGGATCGAGCGGCCTCCTCCGTGTGCCGAGAAGTCGCGCGCCATGGTGGCCGGCCTGCCTATCGTGCCCATGATGCCGATCAGCAAGCTTGGGTTTCGGCCTTGCGTCCGAAGAGCTGTCTGCTTGCCAAGAACCGCAAGCTGCGGGACATCGTTGCGAGTAGACTGATCCTGGACTGGTCGCCCGAGCAGATTTCCGGGTGGCTGAAGAACCAGTATCCCGCTGACGAGAGCCTGCGCGTGTCCCACGAAACGATTTACCGTAGCCTGTTCATTCAAGCCCGGGGAGCATTGAAAAAAGAGCTGCTGGACCACCTGCGGTCGAAGCGGCGCATGCGCCGCTCGCGTCATTCCAGCGAGCAGGGACAGTCCCGGGGGCAGATCGTCGATGCCATCTCGATCCGGGAAAGACCGGCGGAAGTGGAAGACCGAGCGATTCCTGGCCATTGGGAAGGCGATCTGCTGGCCGGTGGAAAGAACAGCTATATTGCGACGCTGGTAGAACGCCACTCACGCTTTGTCATGCTGATTAAGGTGCCGAGCAAAGAAACCGAAGCTGTGGTTGCTGCCTTGAGTCAACGTGTTCGCAAACTCCCTGCTTCGCTAAAACGTTCGCTGACCTGGGATCGCGGACTGGAGATGGCCAAGCACAAGGAGTTTACGGTGGCCACGAATGTGCAAGTCTACTTCTGCGATCCACAAAGTCCCTGGCAACGCGGCAGCAACGAAAACACCAATCTGCTCCTGCGGCAATACTTCCCGCGAGGCACCGACCTGTCTGGTTTTTCGCAAGCGCAGCTCGACCAGGTCTCGCTGCGCTTGAATCAGCGACCCAGAAAGACATTGGGATTCGAAACTCCAGCGAGTAAACTGCGCGCAAGTGTTGCATCGACCATCTGAGCTGGCAGCGTTAATCAGGACTTACGCAGCGATTCGCTATCAATCACGCAATGGCCTGACTGACTGTTTTCGGCTGCTGCGATTTGTTCGGTTATGGCCTATCACGCTCGACCTCGGTGCGGGTCCCTATGGTACCGCGCCCAAATAAAACAGAGAGGTCTGCTCTTGAAACGAATCTGAAGCTCTGGTCACTACTCTCCGAAGCCTTTATTGGCCGATTCGCTTGCAATTGGTTCGAGAATAGGTACAGTATCTCGGCAATTGCCGTTTAGGCCCCGTTCGATTGACCTCGATACGCAGCGCCGTGCATCCCGCAAAACGACTGCGCTTGACGGGAGGGAAACATGAAAAGTTCTCTGTTACTGGCAGTGTCGTTCCCTGCTCTGTGCATTCTGAGTGCGTGTGGCAGCGGTTCGAGCCCGGAAATCCGGGAGGTGGCGGGGGCTCCCAGGTGGCCACTCACTTCACCGTAACGGCTCCAGCAACGGATTCCGTGGGCACGGCCTTCAATATCACTGTTGTCGCGCTAGACGCCTCGAACAGCATGGTGGTCAGTTATTCCGGGACCGTACACTTGTCGAGCAGCGACGCTCAGGCTGTGCTGGCAGGAGACTCAACGCTGACCAGCGGCACAAAGAACTTCTCGGCAACGCTGTCGAGTGTTGGCAGCCAGACCATAACGGCGACAGACACCGTCAAGGCCACAATCACAGGTACTTCAAACCCAATTCAGGTTTCCACACCGGCTTCGGGCATCGTGCCAACGGGCAGCATGGCAACTGCTCGATACTTCCACACGGCAACGCTTCTGAACAATGGAAGCGTGCTTGTCACCGGAGGAGTGGCTGCCGGCAACGGCCTCGCATCTGCAGAGATATTCGATCCGCTCAGTGGGACTTTTTCGGTCACGGGTAGTATGGCGGTGGGACGAAGCTCACACACCGCAACGCTGCTCCCAAATGGCAAAGTACTCGTGACAGGTGGAAGCTCTTCCGACACAGCTGAGCTTTTCGATCCAACCAGCGGACAATTCACAGTCCACCGGCAGTATGACTACGTCACGCACGGGGCACACAGCTACGCTGCTCCATGACGGAACAGTGCTTGTTACCGGAGGCAATGTCCCGGGCGGTGAAACAGCGACTGCAGAAATATATAATCCCGCGACTGGAACGTTCAAATCGACGGGCAGTATGGAAACTGTCCGCTGGGGACATACGGCTACTCTGCTCAGCGATGGGAGAGTGCTCGTGGCGGGCGGGATTGGAAGCGGCGTCGGTGACGCGGGCTACCTGACAAGTGCGGAGATATTTGATCCCAACGGCGGGACGTTCACAGCGACCGGCAGCATGAAGCTCAAACGCTGGTGGCACGAAGCGACCTTGCTTCCTGACGGAAGGGTAGTGGTATCGGGAGGCGTGTATCTTTTCAGGACGGTCGCGTCGGGGGCGGAGTTGTTCGATCCCGCGAGCGGGACCTTCGCAACGACGGGCAGCATGGAAAATATGCACCGAATACACACGTCGACATTGTTGAACAACGGTAAGGTGCTCGTGACCGGTGGCGAGTATTTCGTCAACCAGGGAGCTCTGCTTTCGCTCGCAACGGCGGAATTATTCGACCCGGCGAGCGGGGGTTTCACGCCAACCACTTCCAACATGGAAACTGCTCGCTCAGGGCACACGGCCACGCTCCTGAATCATGGAAGCGTGCTTGTAGCCGAGGGATAGATTCCACCGCGCAGGGAGGAAGTGTGCTCTCAAGCGCGGAGCTGTTCAAGTAGCGGGTGATGACGCGAAAGCGTTCTTTCCGATAGAGCTTGAAGAAAGGTGATCGGTCAATTTTCACATGGACCGAGCAGCGCGGTCGGAGTCAGATCTCGCCGCCTCTATCCTGTGTATGTACGCGGAGAAGCGTACTTGGCAGCCGGGCAAGGCAGCGCAGCCGCCACCGAGTTTCAGAAGATTCTCGACCACGGCGGCATCGTCTGGAACTGCTGGACGGGAGCGCTGGCGCGTCTAGCGGTGGCTCGTGCAAACGCACTGCAAGCGAAGCCCTCGCAGGGCGCGGACGCCGATGCCGCTCGCGTCCGGGCGCTGGCCGCCTACAAAGATTTCCTCGCACTGTGGAAAGACGCCGACCCCGACATTGCCATCCTCAAGGAAGCCAAAGCGGAGTACGCGAAGCTGCAATAATCGGGCCGCCAAAGAGTCGGAAATTGATTAACGGTTCGGACGAATCCGTCCTTGCGCCTGATTAGTCGCGTTACCGGACACTTGAAAACTGCTTGATCGGGTCCCCTCGTTCATCAGATAACAATTGCTATCAACTCGGCATCCTACTGTCCAGGGAACGAGGCCCCGTTGTATGAGCCACCCGAACCTTACGCGCAGAGAAATCTTGAAAATTAGCGCGGCGACGGCAGCGTCAGAGATTGCTACGGCGCTTCTAGCTGGTTGCGGGACTGGCGGTAGCGGTGGCGGCGCAACTCCTCCACCGGCATGCGCGAAGTTAACGGACATTGAGCACGTAGTGATCCTCATTCAAGAGAACCGGTCGTTCGATCATTATTTCGGCAGCTACCGCGGCGTGCGGGGATTCTTCGATAAAAGTTCCGCCTTCGAGCAACCTTACCCGGCTAACACCGCAAATCCACCCACAGGAATCTTGCAGCCGTTTCATTTGGACACGAGCACTACAAATGCGGCATGTACCCACGACATTACACACGATTGGGTGCCACAGCACCAGAGTTGGGACAACGGGGCGATGGATCAGATTCGTCACCTCGCGGCTAGCAGCCGCGCCAAATGACGCCGTATTGACGATGGGCTATTACAATCGTCTGGATATTCCTTATTACTATGCGATAGCCGATGCCTTCACCATCTGCGACAACTATTTCTGCTCCGTGATAGGACCCACCGATCCAAACCGCCTTTACACCATGGCAGCCTCAATCAACCGAATCGAAAAGATCGCGGGCCCTTCATTCAAACGCTCGGACTGAACCGGTCGAATTTTTTCCGGAAAGCTAACCTACACGACCATGCCCGAGCAACTGCAGGCCCGTGGAATTTCGTGGAAGGTCTATACTTCACCCGACCAGAATATTCTGAACACCGTTTTCTCTGACAACGTATTGTCCTACTTCAAGATTTCACGATCCCACATCGCCGCTGTATCAATACGCGTTCGTGCCAAACTTTTCCGTTGGATTTTCTGAACGATGCTTGAATGGGAACCTACCGCAGGTATCGTGGATAGTCGCTTCGATCGTCGATTCGGACCATCCGCCCGCGCCAAGTCTTTTTGGTGAGATCACATTGTCAGCAATCGTTACGGCTCTCAGCGCGAATCAGGCGCAATGGGCGAAGACAGTGTTATTCGCAACATACGACGAGAACGGAGGCTTTTTCGATCACGTCCCGCCGGTGACAGCGCCTCCCGGAACTCCGGGGGAATACGTCACCGCACCGCCCGTACCGGACCCGACAGCAATAGGAAATCCGCCGATATCTGGGCCGATCGGACTGGGCTTTCGGGTCCCGATGCTGATAATTTCTCCATTCAGCCGGGCGCTACCGTGTCGTCGGATTTGTTCGACCACACTTCGGTGCTGCGATTCCTTGAGACGCGATTCGGCGCGGAAGTGCCGAATTTGAGCGCGTGGCGGCACGCGGCGGTTGGCGACATGACCAGAGCGTTCAATTTCGCAAAGATAGATACGTCCCTGCCAAACAATTTGCCGTCACCGGTTCCGCCACTGCCCCAGATCCTGGCGGAAATACGTCGCGACATTGGCCGGGACGACGCCGTACACAGTGCCTACTCCGCAGACCTTGCCTACGCAGGAGGCTGGAACCGCGGTACGACCGAGCGGGGCGTGTTAGTGTCATAGCCCGAAGTAACTTCCGTCTTACCTAAGCTACGGTGACCTTCCGAACGCGTTAAATTGGCAGCGGCGGCTAACTCCCGGTTAGTCGCGTAACCGGTAACTTGGGTGTTAGTCCCCAGATGTCTAGTAAATGCGTTTATGCGGCGACTGCGGACTGCTTCGCTGGAGCCAGCGCGAGCAGGACTAAACCGATGACGACGAGCGCAGCCGAGCCGAAAAGGTCTCCGCGCATGCTCGCATTCGGCAATGCCTGCACGCCCATAACAATGGCGTGAGCGAGACTCGACCATGCGGCGAAGGCGATCAGGCTGCGATACGCCGATGGGCTCCGGACCGCGAAAAGCAAGAAGATGCCGAGCGTGACATACAGACTCAGCATCATCACATCAGAGTATTCGCACTTCTGTGGATGCGATAAACGCATCGCCAGCGGATAAATCCCGGCCGTAAAGAGTACTCCGACCACGACCAACACAACCTTCAGCACTCGTTCTCGAAGCATCGCGGCCTCCTGCTAAAAACACTGCGAACGAACTCAGGGTGCAATCCTAGGCATGGGAAGAAACGCAAGTCAACGACGGACGGCGCACAGGGAGCAGGATGGGGCGAGGGGATTAATTTTTCTAAGCCTTCGTCCTCTTGCACAGCTGAAAGGCCGTCCAAACCGAAACGCCGTACTTTTCAGCGAGTTCTTTGAAGCTGATTCTCGACCTTCGTCTTTCTCTTCGAAGCCGTTGCGTCTCCGTCACACTGAGGTCCTTCAGCGGCGGTCGACCCAATCGCGTACCTCGTGCTTTCGCATTGCGCAGTCCTGCTCGAACCCGTTCACCGATCAGACTTCGCTCCAGTTCCGACACGCTGGCAAGTACCGTGAACACCATTTTTCCGGTCGGTGTGCTGGTATCGATGTTTTCCGAAAGCGAAACGAATTCGATTCCAAGTGCGCGGAAGGTTTCTAGTGCTCTCAGCAGATGAGAGACAGATCGAGCGAATCGATCAAACTTCCAAACTGCCACGACATCGAAACGGCGGCGGTTCGCATCGGCCATGAGTCGGTTGAGTTCCGGTCGAGAATCTGACGCGCCGGAGATTCCTTTGTCCACGTATTCGCCAGCGATTTTCCATCTCCGGTTGCGGATATATTCTCGGAGTTCTGCGAGTTGCATCTCGGGGTCTTGGCCGTTCTTCGTCGAAACACGTGCGTAGATCGCGATTTTCAGTTGTTCTTTTTCCATTAGATAATCTCGTCCTCTCATTCAATCTCTACAGCCTCGCAGGACGAGCTGCAACCCAATTGTTCGACCCGAAAAATTCCGGGAGGAATTGCTCAGGATTCGCTATGCGGTCTGGACGAAATTCCCTTACATCCAGCGCGGTGGCGTGTGGTTGTTCAATAATCCACTTTGAATTCAACAAGATACTTGATTGTCACAACGTCTCCCATCTTCCAGAGGCTGGCGCATCACTTCCAGCACGTTGCGCTGAAATTCCGGCAGCTCGTCGAGGAATACCACGCCGTTGTGGCCCAGCGAAACTTCTCCCGGGCGAGGTATCGCGCCGCCTCCGATCAAGCCCGCATCGCTGATCGTGTGATGCGGCGAACGGTACGGTCGCGTTCCCACCAGGCCGCGCGAATCTTCGAGCACGCCCGCGACGCTGTGAATGCGCGTGGTCTCGATCGCTTCTTCGAGCGACATCGGCGGCAAAATCGTGGGAATGCGTTTGGCGAGCATGGTCTTTCCGGCCCCGGGCGGGCCGATCAGCAAAATATTGTGGCTGCCAGCGCAGGCGACTTCCAGCGCGCGCTTGGCGGAAAGTTGCCCGCGCACGTCGCGCAGGTCCACGGAATATTGGCTGGCTTCGGAGAGCATTTGTGAAGTGTCCACGGTGACGGGCTGAAAGGATTCCGGAGCGTTGATCAAGTCCACGGCTTGTGGCAGGGACTTCACTCCGAAGACGCGTATGCCTTCGACCACGGCGGCTTCGCGCGCATTGGCTTCCGGCACCACGACATTCTTGATGCCACGTTCGCGCGCCGCCAGCGCCGCGGAAAGAGCACCGCGCACGGAACGCACGCCGCCATCGAGCGAAAGTTCGCCCAGAAACACGTGCGTATCGAGAACTTTGCCGAAGAAACTCCCCTGACATCCCGCCAAGCCCAGCGCCATCGGCAGATCGAACGCGGAGCCTTCCTTGCGGATATCGGCGGGCGCGAGATTAATAGTGACCGCATGCCCCGATGGAAAATCGAAGCCGCAATTGCGCAGAGCGGCGCGAATGCGTTCGCGGCTTTCTTTCACGGCGATGTCCGGCAGGCCGACGACCGTGAAATGCCCTTCGTACGCGGGCACCACGTCAACCTCGGTTTCGACGAGATACGCGTCAATGCCGAACACGGCTGCGCTGAATGTCTTGAAAAGCATCCCAAGATGCCTTAGAGAGCGAAATTCCAGAGGAAGGGGTCCTCTACAGTATTGTTGCAAACAGCGTATCTTAAAACGTACCGTGATGCTAGGAATACTGCGTGGCGGTTGACGCGGCGGTTTTCGGGTGTGTTACCCTCGCAGCGCAAACGGGGAGGACTGCGCGCGATGCGCTGCGTTTGGAAGCGGACCATTTCTCTCGCGATGTTTGTAGCCTTGCTTGGCGGCGCGCCTATAACCAGGGCACAAAGCAACGCGGGCACCG
Organism: uncultured Acidobacteriota bacterium; assembly: GCA_963710845.1. Lineage (GTDB taxonomy): Bacteria > Acidobacteriota > Terriglobia > Acidiferrales > UBA7541 > Palsa-295. The sequence continues at coordinate 478,988 of CAVQBU010000006.1, forward strand.
CCAATGATGCGGTGAAGCTGAACAATCAGGGGCTGGAGCAATATAAAAAAGGGAAACTGGATGAAGCCATTGCGCTCTTTCGCGAAGCGCTGGCGCTGAATCCGAATTTTCCGGAGGCGCTGAGCAATCTGGGGCTGGCGCTCGACAGCAAAGGGAAAGACGACGAGGCCATTTCGGATTTCGATAAAGCACTAGCGATGAAGCCCTCCGACGCGGTGACCGAAAGCAATCTGGGCCTCGCTCTCTATCACCAGAAAAAATATTACGATTCCATTTCCGCTTATCGCAAAGCCATTGCGCTAAACCCGAAATTTGCGCAGGCGTACAACGGCATGGGCGCGGCGCTGTTTACTTCCGGAAATACAACGGATGCGATCGCGGCGTACCGGCGGGCGCTGGAATTGACGCCGCGTTACGTGGACGCGTTGAATAATCTGGCAGCCGCCCTCGATTCTACGCAACAGTGGAACGAAGCAATTCAGATTTATCAGCAAGCTATCGCGCTGGAGCCGAATTCGCCGGACCTGCAAACGAATTACGCGGCGGCGCTGGCGAACGCCGGACGCGACGACGAAGCCATCGCGCTTTACCGGAAGATTGTGACGGAACATCCCGATGACGCGCATGCGTGGTATGCGCTGGGACATCTGCTGTACAAACAGGGTCAGCTTGATGAGGCCGGTTCGAGCCTGGAAAAAACGCTGGCGCTGAAACCCGATCAGCCCGACGCGGATTTTAATCTGGCGCTCGCGTATCAGGGTCAGGGGAAACTCGAGATGGCCATTGCCACATATCAAAAAGGCATGGCGCTGAAACCGCAGGAAACACATGCCCTCTACAATCTGGGCAATGCGTACTTGCAGGCGAACGATCCGGCTAAAGCCGCGGAATATTTTCAGAAGGCTCTGGACCAGCAGGGGAATTTCCCCGAAGCGGAGATTGGTCTGGGCGCGGCAAAAATGCAGCTGGGCGATCTGGACGCGGCGCAAACCGCGTTTGTGAAAGTGATCGCGGACTATCCTGAAAATGCCGACGCGCGCTTCAATCTGGGAAACGTGCTCTTCAACAAAGGACAGTATAAAACGGCCGCCGACAGCTACCGGGAGGCCAATCGCCTGAATCCGAATCTGCCGCACGCGCATTACAATCTGGGAATGGCGCTGTTGCGGTTGAAAGATCCCGAAGCAGCGCAGGTGGAATTTAAAGAAGCCGCGCGATTGGATCCGAAGCTGACTCCACCGAAATAATTCTGTGCGCCGCAGACGCGACTTCTGATTTGGCGTGGGAAATTGTGCGACACGCGCTCGTGAACCAAATCACAACCCGATTATTCTCACTTCAGCGCATCCTTTTGCCAATGGTCGGTAAACATCGCGTGGTAAATCAGGTGCGTTGCGGAGTCGATCCACTGGTCGAGTTCTGCCCGGCGTAATTGTCCGGCTTGCGCGAGAAGACTCCAGAAGAAAGTGTCCATCGCGCGCGCGAGTCCTGGAATATCCACCCCTTGGCGCGCGCCGGGCAGCGTTTGCAGAAATTGAAACACGCGCAGCACGCGGCCCGTAGTCCAATTGTGAATCTCCCGCTGTTTTTTCACCAACGCCGGATCGGAGAGCGCCGCTTCCTGCCAGGCCCGGTACGCGCCCAGATAGCCCAAATCGTGCGAGAACGCGCGCGACAGCAGCCCACGGAGCCCCGCCCTGACGTCCGTCGCGGCCTGCGGCTGCAAATTCAACTGGCTTAATTTTTCGAGCAGCTCGTCCATCAACGCGAGCAGCAACTGCCGCTTGGAACCGAAGTGCTGGTAAAAGCTGCCGACAGCGAGCGCGGCACGGCGCGCGATCTCTTCAATAGAAGTGTTTTCGTAACCCTTTTCACCAAACAGCGCGAGACCTGCCGCTTTCAGGCGCGCTCTTTTGTCCAGACTGCGTTTTTGCAGCGGCGCCGCGGGGAACTTTTCTCCCGCCAGCAAGTTCGGACGCGCGCTTACGATTTTCGCCACGGTGGAATGAGCGCTCCTACGATCGCTCCGGCGCAGCACCATAGCAGCCAGCCGCCGAACACGCCGGCCACTTGCGGAGCCATGTTTGGAAACAGCACGGAAAAAAACACGCACGAAAAAGGATCGAGCAGCAAAGTGGGCAGCGCCACGGAAACGGCGCCGGCGAGGAATTGTTCGGGCGACAGGTGTGCGCCAGTGCAAAGCCGGCGCACCAGCCACGCCATCAGCGGAAAGCTCAAAGCAAATAGAATGAACGTGCCCAACGGATCCGCGGGACGCAACAGAAGTTGGCCGCCCAGGCGCAAGGCGATGGTGGCGGCGAACCAGACGATCAGACCGGAGCGTAGCAGGTGCGTGTGCATGATATGAACCTGAATTCATATTCGCATATTACGGGAGCTCGCGCAAGCATAAAAACGCGGCCCGCATTCCCTGCGGGCCGGCGCGGAATGTGTTGAATCCTTATCGCAGCCAAAGAGATCAGAACATGCGAGGAGATCAACATGCCGAATAAGACTGCGAAGGTTGTCCGTTTTCATGCTTTGGGGGGCCGGAGGTATTGAAAATCCAGGAAGAAACGATCCCTGAGCCGGGCAAGGGGGAAGCGCTGCTGAGCGTGAAAGCCATCGGGCTGAATCGCGCCGAAGTAATGTTCCGCGCCGGGCAATATCTCGAGTCCCCTACCCTGCCATCGAAGCTGGGCTATGAGGCGGCGGGCGTGGTGACGGCCGTCGGGCCCGATGTGGATAAAAGCTGGATCGGCAAAAAGGTCAGCACCGTGCCGGGATTTCTGATGACTAACTACGGCGTATATGGAGAAGTAGCGCTGGTTCCCGCGAGCGCGCTTGCGATATATCCGGAAAGACTGACGCCCGAAGAGGGCACATCCATCTGGATGCAATATCTCACCGCGTACGGAGCGTTGATCACCAATGCGCGGATTGGCAAAGGCGATTTCGTGCTCATCACCGCGGCGAGCAGCAGCGTGGGAATTGCCGCGATCGAAATGGTGAAGGCCGAGGGCGCGATCAGCATTGCCACCACGCGAACGTCTAAGAAGAAAGGTGTGCTGACGGAGGTGGGGGCAGCGCACGTAATTGCAACGGACGAAGAAAATTTCCTTGCGCGCATAGAGGAAATCACCGCTGGCAAAGGAGCGCGCGTGATTTTCGATCCCATCGGCGGTAAGGGCATCGCAGCGCTCGCGGAGGCGGCGGCGTACCAAGGAATTATTTTTCAATATGGAGCGCTGGCGCCGGAGCCGACGCCGTTTCCGTTGTTCGCCGCGCTGGGTAAGGGACTGACCTTCCGCGGGTACACAGTGCGCGAAATACTTTCCGTGCCGCAACTGAAGGCGGCGGCTGTGAAGTATGTTTTCGATCACGTCGCGGCCGGCGATTTCAAGCCGCGCATCGATCGCGTGTTTCCGCTGGCACAGATTGTGGAAGCGCACCGCTACATGGAATCCAACCAGCAGATTGGCAAGATCGTCGTGACGACCTGACACCCACCAGCAACTGAGCATCCCAACAGCGAAACGGGCGCGGGAGCGCCCTCCTTGACAGTCGAGGAGAGTGCTGTTATTTTCTCTCCTAGACGCACAAGGAGAGCCGGTGGCAAAACCGATCGATCTGCTGCAGGGCACGCTGGACATGCTGATTCTCAAGGCCGTGTCGCTCGGCCCTTTGCACGGCTACGGCGTTCTGCTCCGCATCCAGCAAATTTCCAAAGAGCGCCTGGAAATTCAGCAAGGCTCGCTCTATCCGGCGCTGTACCGGCTGGAACATCAGGGCTGGATCTCGAGCGAATGGGGTGAATCGGAAAATAAACGCAAGGCGAAATATTACCGGCTCACCGCCGCGGGCAAACGCCGATTCCAGACGGAAACTGAAAAGTGGAATCGCATGGCGGATGTGATCGCGGGAATCCTGAGCACTACGCCGGAGGAAGTATGACGCTTTGGAGCCGGCTGCGTTCCTGGCTGCAGACTATTCTGCAGCGCACTCGCATGGAAAGCGAAATGGACGCGGAGCTGCGTTTTCACATGGAAACGTATGCCGAAGATTTGGTTCGCAGCGGCGTTCCGCGGCAGGAAGCGCTGCGGCGCGCGCGGCTGGAGTTTGGCGGCGTCGAGAACGCCAAGGAAGAATGCCGCGAAGCGCGCGGCGTGCACTTCGCAGAAACTCTGCTGCAGGATTTGCGTTATGGCGCGCGGACCATGCTGCGTTCGCCGGGCTTTACCGTGACCGCGGTGCTTGCTCTGGCGCTGGGAATTGGAGCGAACACTGCTATCTTCAGCGTCGTGAACGCCGTGTTGCTGCGGCCGTTGGCGTTTGACCAACCCGACCGCCTGGTGCAGGTCTGGCATACGCCGCCGCAAAAAAGTTTTCCCGGCATGCCGATATTCGCCGTCTCGCCCGCCAATTTCCTGGACTGGCGCAATCAAAATCAAGCGTTCGAAGGGATGTCGGCGTACGGATTCGGCCGCTACACGCTTACCGGCACGGGGCATCCCGAAGCAATTCGCATGGTTGCGGCGACCGTCGGCTTATTTTCGATCTTGCACGCGCAGCCGCTCCTCGGACGTGGCTTTCTCACCGGCGAAGACGAGCCGGGCCACGAGCACGAAGTGGTGTTGAGCTACGGATTTTGGCATAGCTACTTCGCTGGAAATCCCGATATCGTCGGCACAAATATTCAGCTCAATGGACAGGCGTTCACGGTGATCGGCGTCATGGGGCCGGAGTTCGATTTTCCGATCTCCAGTGATTCGGAGTCCCGCACGCAGATGTGGAAGCCTTTGGCATGGACTCCTCAGGATCGCGCCATTCGCGGCGACCACAACTACGGAGTGATCGCTCGTTTGAAGCCTGGCGTGACCATGCGGCAGGCGCAGGCCGAGCTGGATGCTATTTCGAACCGGCTGGCGCAGGATTATCCCAACGACAACAAAGGTTGGGGCGCGATAGCGATACCGCTGCGCGATGATCTCGTCGGCGACGTGCGGCCGGCGTTGCTGATTCTGCTCGGCGCTGTTGCATTGGTGTTGCTGATTGCATGCGCGAACGTTGCCAATCTCATGCTGGTGAGGACACTGTCGCGGCGCAAGGAAGTCGCGGTCCGTACGGCGCTGGGCGCCACGCGCCGCCGTTTGCTGCAGCAGGCGCTTTCGGAAACCCTGCTGCTGGCGTTCGCAGGCGGCGCGCTGGGCTTGGTGTTCGCGCACTACGGCGTGAGCTTGATCGTGAAATTCCTGGCGCAATGGCTGCCGCGGGCCAACGAGATAGCGTTGGACGGCTGGGTTCTGGCGTTCACGCTGGCTATCTCGCTGCTCACCGGACTCGCCGCTGGCTTGCTGCCGGCGCTGCGCATGTCGAAAGCAGATTTGAACGAAGCACTGAAGCAAGGCCTGGGCCGCACCTCCGCGGATTCAGGCGGAAACCGCACGCGCAACGTGCTGGTCGTTTCGGAAGTGGCGCTTTCGCTGATGCTGCTGATTGGCGCCGGCCTGCTGATTCGCAGCGTGTGGGTCTTGCACAACGTAAATCCGGGGTTCGACGCTCATGGCGTGGTGACGATGAACGTCTCCATTTCGACCGGAAAATTTACCGAGCCGGGGCAGCAGGTCGGTTATTTCGGGCGCGTGCTCGATCGCGTGCGCAACGTGCCTGGCGTACAATCCGCCGGTCTGATTGACAGCCTGCCGCTGAGCGACGACGGCTCACACCAGCCGATTTCGCTGGAGGGCCGGCCGGCGGCGCCTATGGCCGACCTGCCCGAAGTGGAAGTTCGCCTCATCAGCCCCGGATACATGAACGCGATGCATATCCCGCTCTTGAGTGGACGCGACGTTGATGACTCCGACGTTGCTGGCCGGCCGGGTGCGGTGCTGGTCAGTGAGTCCATGGCTAAATTCTTCTGGCCGCATGAGGATCCCATGGGCAAGAGGCTCACGCTTTATTTTTTTCCGGAGCTGACGCGCGTGGTGGTCGGCGTGGTGGCGGACGTGAAGATTTCCGCCATGAACGAAACGCAGCCCCGGCCGACGCTCTATTTCCCCTTGGCGCAGATGTCCATCGCGAAAGGTGAAACGTGGCAGTCATTCGGGATGAAGCTTGCGGTGCGGACGAACGCGGCGCCATTAAGCGTGGTCCCAGCGATCACCGGTGCGGTTCGTAAAGTGGACGACGAAGTGCCGCTGCTGAATATTCGCACCATGGATGATTCGGTGTCCGCATCGTTGTCGCAGGAACGATTTACAATGCTGCTGCTTGGGGCGTTCGCCGGGTTGGCGCTGCTGCTCGCGGTAGTCGGGATTTACAGCGTGATGAGTTATTCGGTTTCGCGGCGCACGAATGAGATTGGAATTCGCGTCGCGCTGGGAGCCAGCCGCGGCGATGTGCTGCTGTTGGTTGTGCGGCAAGCAATGTTGCTGGCGCTGATCGGTTCGGCCATTGGCATCGCTGGAGCTTTGGCGCTCTCGCGGCTGATGGCTAGCCAGTTGTACGGCGTGCAGCCAACCGACCCGGTTACTTTCATTTCGGTCGCGGCGCTGCTGATGATCGTCGCGCTTGCGGCGAGTTACTTGCCCGCGCGCCGCGCGATGCGCGTCGAGCCGATGGCCGCCTTGCGCTACGAATAAGATTTAGCTCCTGATACCGATCGCACCGCATAGCGCCCGGAAATGCCGCGCGGCACACCGCCACCGCGAGCGCAGTCTCCACAAAAAATGAAACCAGCGACGCGGTAGCGCCATCTGAAGGTATATGACTATGAAAAAAGTGAAGCTTGGTTCGCAGGGCGCGGTCGTCTCCCGCATGGGACTCGGCTGCATGGGGATGAGCGAGTTCTACGGCGAGCGGAACGACGCAGAGTCCGCGGCGACGATTCTGCGCGCGCTGGATCTGGGCGTCACGTTTTTGGATACGGCGGACACCTACGGAATCGGCGACAACGAGGAGCTTATCGGCAAGACCATCCGCGGGCGTCGCGATGAAGTATTTCTCGCGACGAAATTTGCCAACATCCGCACCAAGGCGGAGCCGAATCGCTGGTCTCTCAGCGGCAAGCCGGAATATGTGCGCCAGGCTTGCGACGCTTCGCTGCAGCGGCTCGGCGTGGACCACATTGATCTGTACTACCAGCATCGCGTGGACCCGCAAACCCCGATCGAAGAAACGGTAGGCGCGATGGCGGAGCTGGTGAAGGCGGGAAAGGTGAAATATCTGGGGCTTTCCGAGGCGTCGCCCGCGACAATTCGGCGCGCGCACAAGGTGCATCCGATCACGGCCCTGCAGACGGAGTATTCGCTGTGGGAACGGCACGTGGAAGCGAAGATCTTGCCGACGGTGCGCGAGTTGGGAATCGGCTTCGTGCCGTACAGCCCGCTCGGACGCGGCTTCCTCACTGGTACGATCACCAAAAAGAGCGACCTGGTCGAGACGGACTCGCGCGCGACGCGCATGCCGCGGTTTGCCGAAGAAAATTTCGACAAGAACCAAGTGCTCGTGGCACGAGTGCGGGCGATTGCCGAGCGCAAGGGCGTGAAGGCCGGACAACTGGCGCTGGCGTGGGTGCTGGCGAAGGGCGAGGACCTGGTGCCGATCCCCGGAACCAAGCGCCGGAAATATCTGGAAGAGAATGCAGCCGCCGCGGACATCAATCTGACTGCAGCCGAAGTGGCCGAACTGGAAGCCGCCGTGCCGCACGCCGAAATCGCCGGCGAGCGTTACTCCACACCCGCCATGAACGCGATTGACCGCTGACCGCGGTCGCGCCGCGATTCGCACACGACGTGTGCACCCGAAACGAAAAACGCAAACATGCATTTTTTGTCGATTAGAGCGGATCCCGCTGCTTTGTTTTGAACAACTTCGAAGCGGCTTTAATTTCTGGAATTCGCGATAAGAGGATTGAAAGGTGTGAGAGGAAAGTCGGCGGTCGGTGACTACCGCGCCGCGCCGAAGGCTAAGAGCACAGGCAAGATTGCCTATGCTACCGACGGCGACGGCGAAAAAAGTGTCGAATTTTGTAGCGATTAACATGGGTTGCTGTTGTTTGTTTTCAACCATTTGCGTCGATATTTAATATTTGGGTAGCGATTAGAAATGCGTGATCGGTGAGTAGTGATTGGTGAGTAGTGGAGCGCGACCCGTGTCCCGCGACGGGTAATTCGTGATTCTGGTGGCGCAAAACTTGTGAATAAGGCGCCCTCCAATTCGCTGTTTTGAGCCTATTAGAAAAATTCAACGCATTGTTTTCAGAGGAGTTACGGGCGTTTTTAATCGCGGCGTGACCGATTAGAAAATGGAGGCTGGGCAGTGGGGCTCGGCGCGCTGCCCTTCGAAGCGGCACTGCCGCTTCTCAGGATGAATCGCGCTGTAGCGCGATTCACGGCAGCGCGAGCAGGGTGGACCATGTATCCCCCTTGTGGTGACGAAATTAGCGCACGACTGATGATAACATAGTCGTTACGGTAATTCAAGTGCAAACCGAGAGGCGGGGCCTCGCTGGGCCGGATCGTGCCAGGTCGGCTGCGAGCAACTCGAAAACACGCGGGAAAGGCACCGCCCTTCGAACCGGCACTGCCGGTTCTCAGGATGAATCGCGCTGTAGCGCAATTCACGAAAGGATCCCTTCGAGCCTGCCGCTGGCAGCCTCTCAGGGCAAGGCCGCTTCGCGGCTTCGAGTTTATGTCGGAGCCAAAGCTCCGACCCACAAAACGTGAGGCGGGCACGCATCCGGAAATTCAAATGCGTGCGTCGAGGTGGTGTGTAAGGGTGCGGCCACTCTCCGAATTGGGGGATGGCACTAGCTGGCTCGTGACGTAACTTCATGCTATACCAACGCTGAAGGGGTTCGAGCTGTCTCCGGTTTCCTCAAAGGAAGGTGTCTCATGTCTGTCGAAGAGAATGTTGTTCTGATGCGGCGTTGGTTCAAAGAAATTTGGAATGAAGGGCGCGTGCAAACGATTTACGATCTGATGGCTGAAAACGCGATTGGCGTGGGACAAGACGAACCGGGTAAGGTGATTCACGGCCCGCGCGACTTCGTGGCCCTATACGAACGCCTGCACGGCGCGTTCCCAGACATCAAGATTACAGTGGAAGACACCTTCGGAGCGAACGACAAGGTTGTAGTGCGCTGGTCCGCGGATATGACGCACACGGGCGACCAGCTGGGATTTCCGGCGACGAATAAAAGAGTGAAGATCACGGGAATCACGATTGCGCAGATCGAGAACGGCAAGATCATCCGAGGCTGGGACAACTGGGATCAGCTAGCGCTGCAGCAGCAGCTCGCGACCGCCGCCGCCGCTCACTCATAGGCAGGCGGCTGACGGGTGGGCCACGCGCCCGATCAAATACTCAACTGTTCGAAACGCCTCTGGGGTAGCAAAAATATTCGCCGCGTTTAAGTCCTTGCCAGCTTGAATCGCAGCCGCTCGCATGGTGATTGGTTGGTTCTGAATCGGTTTCAGCACGTTCCAAATGTCACAGAAGTCCTCACCAAGCATTCGCCGATAAAGTAGAACTCTGAACCAATTCAGCTCCAGTTCGGCGCGCAGCAATAACATGTTGGTCTGAAAAATCTTGTCCAATCCGAATCCAAACATCCTAACGGAGATCGGATTGCCGTGGGTCAGCGCATGGAGCGCGTTGATGAACGGCTCGTCATTGATCTCCGCAACTTTGGCTACAAGATGACTGATCGGACCTTCCCCTAGCGCATCGTTAATCATCTTGTCCATCTTTACTAAACTCGGACTGCCAGGGCGTTCGAATGTAAGCTGTTCGGCGACTTCTAATTCGTAATCCATCGCCCACACCAGAAACCAGATACCTCGTCGAGTGTATTCGATGAAACTGCGAATGGTCACCAAGAAATGGAAATCGTTCTTGCCTTGCTGCTGTTTAAGACCACTGAAGATGGCTTCGCTGGCATTCAGATAACGGATCGCAACGAGTAATCGGTACCGGGCTATCGGCAACCGAACTATCTCGTGATCTGGGGCGTCAGCCATTTGGATTGGTCTTCTGCAATCAATATGATGGTAGCAAGTTATTCGCCGGCCGGCGGGTGTGCCACCCGCCCGATAGCTCTTCTACCAATCGACTTGGCGAATGCGATCATCGATCAGGATGGCGTAGATGTAAGCGGGACCACGCAGGTGCTGAATCACAGTAGTATTCCCAAGGGGAACGAGCGCAAGGGACTTTTCAAACTGTGATTTCGGTATTTGATGATTCGTTCTGTCAAGAACCACATGCCCGGAGACAATTTTGTAACTGAATATTCCGCCCTGGATCATCCGAAATTCTGATTCAGCATTAGCGCTGATTCGAGCCCAAACCGTTTCTATCTTGGGAACGCTCACGTGGCACCTCCCGCCACTCCCGACTCATGACAAACCCAGTAGGCGGGTAGGCCACCCGCCTACTACTTGCTTGTGCGGTTTTGTCCATTGCAGGCTCCTCGTCTGCTACGTGGCGGGCAAGATAATACCACGCAACGTGGTAAACTCCCACGCGTCGCGAGCGTAAGGGGCGCGCAAAAAAATGCTGCATCGGATTCCCGTCTGGAACCGCCATCAATCCACGATCGCTGGGTACTGGTTGAAATTGCGCAGCAGTCTACGCCACGGCTACTGGATTAATCTTCCAATCCAAGCGGTTGCTGCCGTGTATTGCTACTACTGGTATTTTCAAACTCCTATTCCGAATCGGGCGGTCTTGGCGATAACTCTACTCTCCAGCGCCATGGTTGTGGTCAGAATGCGTTGGTTTCACAAGGTCATCTATTTGGTTTTGATTCTGTTATTCGTGAAGATTGAGAACCGCGCGATGGTCTTGGACCGCATCGCATTCGCGCAGGAACAAACTCTAAGAACCCAGCAGGAGAACAAGAACTTTCAAGAAATTGCGGACAATCTACAGCGGTCAATGTCTGACGATCAAACACAGTTCGGCAAAACCCTGCATGGCATAAATGAAGACACCAAAATAATGATAGGAGGCAACACCTACCCGTATCTCTCCTTGACGATGCTGATTACCCCCACACTTTTCACGGAAGGAAAATATCCGCTCCACGGCGTAACGATGCAAATTAACGACTTTGACGAAATGGGACGGCGCGCAAAATCCATGCTAGAAGATAATTCCAACCCGAAAGCCATCCTTCATGAAACGCAGTTCGACGTTGACATTGGCGAGTTGTCTCCCTATCACGGAATACCGATACGCGGACAACCCTTGTTGGAGAGCCACAAACGGCGCAATTTGGATATATTTTTCACAGCATTTAATGGGCAGTGGCAAGAACACGTCTGTTTGAGAGTGCTACGAACAGCCTGATAGGAAACACGCTGGCGGGCGTACAGGTCAGGAGTGGCACCCATAAACTGAACGAATGGACCGATGCCATGTTCCCGAAAAAGGCGGACGGAACGCCAGACTGCTACCACGTCATGCCTCAAGATAAACCGCCACCGCCGAATCCCTAGTTCCGGCCCGTGATGTGGTCACCGTGGTAGAGTTTTGCCAAGTGAAAACAGGAACAAACCGATTGCCTTGTCTCGGGGTAACGGTGGTTGGTCTTGCCCGAACGCGACGAGCACCGACGAGACGATCGCAAGCGCGGCCAGGAAAACGGCATTGAACCACCAGGGTTGAGTCATGGACGGGAGGATACAACAAGTCTCGGTGGGTTTACTAAGGCGCAGCGTAATATATCTAATCTGGGTGCAGGAGGTATTTCATGCCGTGCGTTTACACCACTCCCGAAGGACTGTGCAAAGGCACGGCTCCGTTACACCCGAACGAACACTATTTGCCTCGCGCGCTCGGAAATTTCAAAAACAACGAGCCGCTCGTCAACCGCAGCTGCAATGATCCAGTTGATATGTTCAAAACTCGAAGACGTGTTCGCCCACAATAGCCCCGACGCGTACTTCCGTCACATGCTGGGGCAGCTCGGACGGAGAAAGCACTCGAAGAAGATAATTTTACGACGCTACATTCTGAATTCCGCCGCTCTCGGTCCTCGGAAAACACCCGGTCACGGCTTTCGAAACGCTTGGAGCCGGTTGAAGGTGTGGATGTCTCGCTCCAATGAGCCAGATAATTTTCTTCCCGAAAGAGGGAGAGCCGGTGCGTTTGCCGTTCAAGGTCGGGAAGTGGACCGTCGAGAAAATCAACGCGATCCTGGCCAAATCGGACGTCGAGGTCGCTAGCGCGCTCTCCTTCGCGAATACTGAGGACGAAGAGAAAGAGATGCGTGGGCTACTCGACACTCTCGTGCCCGTCGGCAAAGAACGTCCTGTCGTACCCCTCGTCGCGGGCGCGGAGATCGACGGTGAGGTCAAGGCGCAAGTTTCGGAAGGTTACGCGCGCGCCATCGCAAAGATAGGGTTTCACTTTCTCCTGAAATATTTTCCGTTCACCGGATTCGAGCATGAATTCGACGACGTAAGCGCTTCAGTTATACGGGGAAGTATGACCGCCCGATTTTCACGCGGAAGGACGAGCCGGCGCTGCGGGACCTAAAAGACCCACGCGCCTTTCCGAACAGGTGGGCTCATTTCTTAAGTGCCGAGTCGGATCAGAGCGGAATACAAGCGAGAATGCACCTCTTCTTCGGCCCGGTCGTGCGTCCGATCGGATGGAGCGTACAGATCAGCACTACTCAGTCGCGCCACGTCCAGTCGTCAGGATCCGCTCTCGTGTACTACGAGGACCGGAGCGGCGAATATCAGGGCGAGCGCGTCGACCTCATCCCGGTGCCCGATTCCTACAATCCGCACACATTGTCACCAAAGGTCGGAAACATTCTCGGGCTGATTCAGAAATTCGAAGACTTCGTAAACGAATCTCGATATATCCCAGCGACTGCGTATTTTCGAAGCAAGGTGCTCCTCGGGCTTATTTCAAAGCTGTTAACCACTTCACGTGCCGTCTGCTGTCTTGTCGATGCCGGGTTTTACGGTGAAGCGTTCGGCTTGTCACGTACGCTCATGGAGATTTTTCTTACGGTGCGATATATCACGAACGACGACACCGAAGCGCGAGCAAAACTGTACGCGGAATACATTGCCAAGACTCAAGAAATTAGTTAGTTTTCCGCGAAACATTATCCCGAGGAAAATTTCAGGCCGCCCAGACATGAACAATTCGAAAAATTAGCTGAGAACTACCAGAGCGCAAACAATTGGGCGGATGTCAGAGGGTATATAAAACACATGGCGATGGAGCCTGACACGTACGAGGTGGACGCGCTCGGGCAGCCGCTAAGAGAGGATTTTGACTACGAGTATATTTACTGGCAGACATCCCATTACGCCCATGCAACGATAGTCTCGTTGTTGGCCCATGCGACGCCTCAGGGCGAGCCGTTTCGAATCTGTGGAAACCAGAACTCCGATTCTGTTCGCGCACACCAAGCGCTGTTCAACGTTGTTGTTTTTATCTGTAAGACCTTCGTCTGCGCGTTCCGTGGACTGCGCGACGAGCAGCCTGAGGAACTTTTGCAGGAGGGCTACGCCGCTCTTAAAGCATATGGACGCGCCATCTCCGAGTTCGCGAACAGGAGCCGCGGAAACGGTTAGCGGGCGGCGTGAATAGTGATGAGTGACGAGTGGAAGCCGAACGGCGATTCGCTGCGGAATCTATCCAGTCATAGTAACTCAACGCGCGCGCGGCTGTGCGTTCTGGCCAGGGAGCGGTCGCGGGTAAGCAGCGGAGCATCGAGCGCTTCAGCGAGAGCGAGGTAGGCGGCGTCGTATGCGGTGAGATTGTGACGCATTTGCCAGACGCGCGGGAGGAGAACGAAATGGGGATAGCGAGTGAGGGGAAGATCGAGGAAATCGGCGAGAGCTTCGGCGGCGCGTTCAGCGGAGATGCTGGCTGAACGCACATAGCGCGCAAAACCTGCGCGATCTCCAGGTCAAGCAGATGGGGGGCATGCAGCGTCTGGCTGGGGGCAAAGAGGACGCGGCTGACACGGCGAGCTGCAGGCGTCTGGAGCACCTCCGAACCGGCAGCCGGCCCCCAGCGGTCGGGCAGGTTCTCAGGATGAATCGCGCTGTAGCGCGATTCACGGGCGGGGCACGCGCGTGAAATTATTGCAGTTTGGCGTATTCGGATTTGGCGGCTACGAGGATGGGGACGTTGGGGTCGGCATCTTTCCATAGCGCGAAGAAATCCTGATAGGCGACGCGGGCTTTGGCTGAGTCGCCTTCGAGCGCGTAGGCGCGGGCGAGTCCCAGCTTCGCGAGCGCGCCCGTAATTGCGGTCAGCACCACGCCGGGATGATCCACGATCTTCTGAAACTCCGCAGCGGCTTCGCTGCCTTTGTGCAGCGCCAGGTACGCGTTGCCGCGAGCGTATGTGCTGCCCAGCGCACGGGTGGAGCTAAGGTCGTATGGAATTACGGGCTGGAGGAGTTCGACGGCTTTTGCAGGATTGTTGCTATTGATCGCCAGGGTCGCGCGGATGGTGGGAAGCTCATACCCGTTCGCCAGCGTGTCCGAAGGGCGTTCCTTGGCGATTTCGGCGACGAGCGCTTCAGCGCGGGCCGCGTCGCCAGCGCGCGCGAACGCATACGCGACGTTCATTTTCACATGCACCGAGGAATTGATTGCCAGCGCAGCCGCGGCGTCTCTGCGCGCGCCGGCGGCGTCACCCACCGCGGCCTCGGACATTGCCAACAAGGCGAGCGACTGAGCCGCGGGTTCGGTGGTGTGATTTGCTTCGAAAGCGGCTCGGGAGCGTTCAAATAATCCGCGCGCTTTCTCCATGCGCCCGCCGTATGCCTCTGTTTGCGCCGCCAGCCCGTAGGAAATCGCCGTGGCTTCCGGGCCTTTGGACGCAAGAAGCGAGAGTTCGCGCTCCATGGCTGGCGGATTGTTTTGCAGGAAAGCCAGGTCGTAAAGGAAACGGTGAAAGTTCGGAACGTCCAGCTTCTGCGCCAGGCCTTGATCAATGGTGGCCTTGGCTTCGTCAAATCGCCCCAGACCCATATAGGAGCCAGCAAGGGCGACGAAGGCAATGCTCTCGTCCGGATTGAGTTGGTGCGCCTGACGAGCGGCGGGCAGAGATTTCTCCCACTGGCCCAACTGGCCGTAGGCGACACCGAGATTGTTGAAAGGAATCGAATCGCGGGGGTACGTTTGCGACCAGAGCTGATAGACCTGAATGCTTTGCTCGGTGTCCCCGGTTACGTTGTCGTAATAGTGTGAATCGATGTAGAACTTTTCCGCCTCGCTGGCGCGATCGCGCAGGCCGTAGGCCTTTTTGGTGTATTCGGCGCCGACGCCGCGGTCGCCCAGGTTCGATTCCACCTGGCCGAGGGTGGCGAAAGCGATGGCGAAATTGGGATCGAGCGCGACCGCTTGTTTGAAGAAGGGCACGGCGGGTTCTTCGCCCTGGGTGGCGCGCGCCTGAATTCCCAGGCTGTAGGCTTTCAGCGCTTCGAGCGATGAAGTGGTGGCTTCTTCAATGGGCGTGTTGAATTTCTGAATAGACGCGAGCGATTCGCCCAGCTTTCGTCGAAGATCTTCGGCTGCGTTGCCTAGCGCGCCGAGGACGTGATCTTTGTCGGGGGCTTCGGCTGTGGCCGTCGCGAGCGTTTCGCCGGATGCGCAGTTGAGCGCGTTGAGAATTAAATTGTAGGTGTTACCAATTTGCGCGATAGAACCTTCGAGTACGGCCGCGCTTTGGGTGCGTTGGCAGATTTGGCGCGCTAGTTCGTTCGTCACGCGTGCGCTGGCCGGCTGGCCCATGTATTGCATGGTCTGCTGCATTTGGCGGTCAGAGAGAATGTGCAGGAAAGGAGATTGCGCGAGTTGCGCCGCCAGGCCTTGGCGTAGAGCGCCGTCGAACACCGCGTCACCCGTGGTGTTCGTGAAATCGGCGAGAACGATGGAGCCTTGGCCGGTGAGTTTTGGTCCGCGATGCGTGAAGAAATATGCGCCGGCGGCGAGCACGACTACGATTGCGGCCGCAGCGGCGATGATTGGCAGGCGGCTCCGGGGTGCGACGCGCGACGGCTGCGCTGACGCTGCTGAGAAGCCGCCGGACGAAGCTGCTGCCGCTGCTGTAGCAGATGACACCGAACCCGCCGCTGGTTGCACTGTCGTTATCGGCGCGGCGCTCGTTCCGCCTGATGGCGTCATTGCGGCGATCGCGTGGCCGCTGGAAGGTGCTGCTTGCGTCGCTGTCTCGGGGAACGCTCCCGAGTTTTGCGGCGGCATACCGGCCTGCGCGGACTGCACTACGCTGGAAATGCGGCTCGAGCCTGTATCACGCTTCAGGCGCGCGAGATCCGTGCGCAGTTCCGAAGCGTGCTGATAGCGCATGCGGCGATCTTTTTCGAGCGCCTTGGAAATCGCTTCTTCCAGCCGCGGCGGAATATCGGGGTTCAAGCGCGCGGCGGGCGCGGGCGGTTTTTCCAGGATGGCGTTGAAGACTACGGCCGTCGTCGCACCGCGAAACGGAACCGCGCCGGTGGCCATTTCATACAGCACCGCGCCAAAACTAAAAAGATCACTGCGTACATCCAGTGTTTCGCCGCGCGCCTGCTCCGGCGACATGTACGCCACCGTGCCTACTGCCGTTCCCGCGCTAGTGAGATCCACTTCCTTTACCACCGGTGAATCCATCGTGAGTTGCGACGGATTCGTCCCGCGCGTGGCATCGGACGTCGCCAGAATTTGTTTGGCCAGGCCAAAATCCAGAATTTTTGCGTGGCCGCGGTCGGTGATGAATAAATTCGCAGGCTTGATGTCGCGATGGACGATGCCCTTGGCGTGTGCCGCGTCCAGCGCGTCGGCAATTTCGATTCCCAGGTCCAGCAGCAACTCCATATCCAGTGGCCGCCCGGAAATCCGGTGCTTCAGCGTGACGCCTTCCAGAAATTCCATGGCGATGAAGGGATGGCCGTCCTGCTGGCCGATTTCGTAGATAGTGCAGATGTTGGGATGATTCAGCGCGGATGCGGCGCGGGCTTCGCGGCGGAATCGCTCCAGCGCTTGTGGGTCGCGCGCGACGTCTTCTGGCAGGAATTTCAGAGCGACGAAGCGGCCGAGCTCAGTATCTTCCGCTTTGTAAACGACGCCCATGCCCCCGCCGCCCAATTTTTCGAGGACGCGATAATGAGTGATGGTGCGGCCGATCGGCGACTGAGGTTCCGTCATGAGTGGCGCACAGTTTAGGATGCGCGCGAAAACAAGTCAACGAAGAGAGGCGGCGTCGCGGCCGCAGTACTGATTGAGAGCCTGGCCGGACCTGCCCGGCAACACGGCTTCTCAGAAGTAAGCGGTTACGGAGGCGCGTGTGGGGACACGAGATTTTGAGCCGACGAAAGCGTAGTAGGTGATGAACATGTAGCAGACCAGCGGAACGATCATGGCCGTGGCCATGCTGTGCGTCGCTTCGAAAATCCGCCCCATGATAGGCGTGAAGATAGCGCCACCGATGACGGCCATCACGATCAGCGAACCGCCGATCTTGGTATTAGGCCCCAGGCCCTTGAGTCCCAGGGCAAAAATAGTCGGGAACATGAGCGACATGAAAAAGCTCGTCAGAAAGACCGCCCAAAGCCCGATCCAGCCGGGCCGCAGCACTCCGATGGCGACTAAAACAATGTTGATGACGCTATAGCATCCCATCAGCTTGCTCGGCTCGATGAACTTCATCAGGTACGTCGCCAAAAATCTGCCGATGGTGAAGATCACCAGCGTGCCCATGAGAAAGTACCCTGCGGTCTTTTCGGGAAGGTGGGTGTAGTCCTGAACGTAGGTGATGAAATAGCTCCAGGTGCCCACCTGAGCTCCGATGTAAAAGAATTGTGCCAGTACGCCCAGCACGAAGTGCGGGTATTTGAGCAGCTCGCGGACGCTTCCCTTCGGTGTGTCAGCCGCTGCGTCGGATTCCTCAGCGATCTTCGGAAATTTTGTGCTCATGAGCACTACTGCAAAGAGAAAGACAATGCAGCCGAGCACAACGTAAGGCGTGATCACGCGGAGTGTTTCGTGCTGCAGGTAGGCTTGATACGTTCCGGCAGACTTCAGCTCCACAACCTGCGCCGGATTCAATTCAACGCCGGAGAAGATGAAGATGGTGCCGACGACGACACCGGCAATGCAGCCCAAAGGATTGAAGGCTTGTGCGAAATTCAGGCGCTGCTCCGATGTTCGGGGATCGCCCAGGACGGAGATGAAGGGGTTCGCGCCGGTTTCCAGAAAAGACAATCCGCCAGCAATGACGAATAGCGCGAACAGGAAGAATCCATAGCGCTGCACGACGGCAGCAGGCCAGAAGAGCAGCGCGCCAGTGCCGAAGAGGAGCAGCCCGATCACCAGCCCAGTCTTGTAGCCGTACTTGCGCATGACGAGGGCGGCGGGCAAGGCCAGCAGAAAATATCCCAAGTAGAAAGCGGACTGAATCAGGCCGGCCTGGAAGCGGTTCATCTCAAACGATTTCATAAACTGTTTGATGAGCACGTCGTTCAGGTTGCTGGGGATGCCCCAGAGGAGAAACAACGTCGTCACCAGAGCGAAGGGCAGCGTGTTGCCTGGTGAAAACAGCCGGGGCTTGCCGAGCGATTGTGTTTCAGGATCAGGCAGAGCGGCCAACCTGAGTCCCCTTCGCGAGCGCCTCGGTGATCCCGAGCTGTGAACGCCCCAGTTCGGTCAAATCCCCAACTGTTCCGCGGCCGACGAAATCCACCTCAAAATCATCAGAGGCAAAGTCCGGTGGGGTTTTTCCCGCCAGAAAAGCCTGCGCTTGCTGCGGCAGGTAAGCGGAATTTTTGGAGCAACCGGGCGTGGAAGCGATATACATAACGTTGCTGTAGCCCGATCCACGATGTTCATTTTCAACTGCGTGCACTACATCGGAATGCCAGAAAACGGTGTCGCCGGGTTGCATCAAGGGAATTGAGGAAAGCGCTTCGATCAACATACTGTGAAACTCCGGATTCACGGAGAGCGCGCGGCCCGGCTGCGCTCCGCAGAGATCGTCTTCGGCGACATCATCCTGCAGCGCGCGCAGCAGGACGTACACCATGGACTCGGCGATCGGAATCAGTTGCAGCGTTCCGTCTCCTTTTCCTTGGCGAGT
The DNA here is from genome assembly GCA_963710845.1 of uncultured Acidobacteriota bacterium. Classification (GTDB taxonomy): domain Bacteria; phylum Acidobacteriota; class Terriglobia; order Acidiferrales; family UBA7541; genus Palsa-295. The sequence continues at coordinate 498,107 of CAVQBU010000006.1, forward strand.
CAATGCAGTCCATCCCTGAAAGGTGCGGAACATCGAGCAAACTGCGGGGGACGGAACCTCGCGGACTTCGGGGCGAAAGGCGGCATCGAACGCGTCGCACTGCTGCACGTTGCCGGAAAAGACGTGGCGATACACTTTGCGAAAATTTTCATCGAGCCAACGCTCCACGGAGCCGCCATCAACGTGCGGGGACAGGCCCAGCGATGCAGAACCGGGTGGGCGGCGCCGAATACGATCGGCGTAGGCGGGCACCTCGTTCGGATTGAAATGGCGCCGTCCTTCGCTTTCCGCTTTCCACAGATTATTCATGAAAACGCGGACGCGAGTCAGCGATTCGGCTTGGCGAGCTTGTACCTGAGGGCGCGACCAATAGATTCCGTAAATCTGCGGTTTCGCGGACGCCAGCGTTCCGAAGTATTTATCTTCGGCGGCGTTGGCCAGCTTGGCGTCGAGGCCGTTTCTTTCAACGTAGGTGCCGATTTCGTCGTTCCACGCGTTTGCCTGCGCCGGAGGGAACGTTTCGCGGATGACGCACGCGCCGCGCTGCTTGATCTTGGCGATCATCTCCGGGGGCACGCTGTCGGCTGCGACTTCCGAATAATGCACGATCGGGACAACCGCTTCGCCCGACTCTCGTTCCTTGACGATCGCGTCCACGCGGCGGCGCATCTCGGATTCGACTTTCTGAAAAGCCTCGGCATAGCCGGGAAGCGCTGCGCGCAGGGATTTTTTTGTTTCGCGCACCAGCTTTGGCAGGTCATCGATTTCGAATTTCATGGAGTTCTGCTCCTTGTTCAATGCAACCAGGCAGCGAAAGCTCAGCCCAGATGCCGCGACGCCGAATCTAGCAAAGACCGGAATTGGCGAGTGATGCATAACGGCCAACTACTGATACAATCCGGCCAGCGGACTTGGCTGCGGTTTGACGCCGGAATAAGACAGCGGAATGAAGCCTCAATTCGAATCGGTTACGTTTCCGAAGGGCTGCTCGGTGCGCGTCTACCACCGACGCGTGGCGGAGATTCCTTTCGAGTGGCACCACCATCCGGAATACGAGCTCACCTTGACGTTGAACAGCAAGGGTTGGCGATTCATCGGTGATCACATCGGAAAATACCGGTCGCCGGATCTGGCGCTGGTGCCGTCCGACATGCCGCATACCTGGGCCTCCACCGCGACGCTCCAGCGGAACGAACCGCATACCGCGATCGTGATTTGGTTTTCGGGGCACTGGGCGCTGCAGATGGCGCAGGTATGTCCGGAATATTCGTCGATCCGCAAGCTGCTGCGAAGCGCTGCGACGGGGCTGGAATTCCCGCGCGCGACCGCCAAACGCGTTCTGGGGCGCCTGGACCAGATTCTCTCGGAATCCCCGCAGTCACGCCTGCACGCTACGCTCGATCTGCTTGTGGCGCTCGCCGACGTGGATGCGGTGAGTCTTTCGAAAACGGCGATGACCGTTCCGTCCGCCGCGGATAGCGAACCGGCGCAATTCACACGTGTGCTGCAATATCTCCACCGGCAGTTCCAGGAGCCGATACGGATTGACGCGCTCTGCGGTATCGGGAATCTGTCCGCGAGGTCGTTACACCGCCTCTTCGTAAAACACACCGGCGACAGCGTCAGCGGGTACCTTTGCAAACTTCGCATTGGGCGCGCCTGCATGCGTCTGGCGGAAACCGACCTGCCGGTCAGCATGATCGCGTACGAAGTCGGTCTCTCCAATCTCGCCAACTTCAACCGGCAGTTCCGTCGTATTCGGCAGATGACCCCGAGTGCTTATCGCCGGTCCTTCAAGCAGCACATACGAATGCCGGAAAAGACAAGCCGCGCGGAGCTTCTGATCCGCCCCAGGTCGCTGGAGGGCCTGGCTACTGCAACCCCGTTCCGCAAAGCGCTATGAATCGCTGTGCCCCGCATCCAATCCTTCCGACTCACGCATTTGAATGATTAATTTCGTGCGCCCGTTAGCGCATTTTCAGAAAATTGAGGCACCTGCTGTGGCATAGACCTCTTTACACGCACCTATGCAAACCGTATGCTGTGCCGCAGGCGTAGGTGCGATTCGCATTCGTGCGCGTATGTCTGCGTTCCGGAGGGCCTCGATGATCCTGGCATTGCTTGCCATTGTTGTGCTGCTCGTGGTGTTCGTAATCGGAATGTACAACGGGTTGGTGCGGCTGAAGGTACAGTGCGACAACGCCTGGTCTGACATTGATGTGCAGCTGAAGCGCCGCTACGACTTGATCCCTAATCTGGTGGAAACTGTGAAGGGCTACGCGGGGCACGAGAAAAGCACGCTCGAAGGCGTCGTCGCCGCGCGCAATCAGGCGATGAACACGCAAGGGCCCGCCGCGAAGGCGGAAGCGGAAGGCGTGCTGACCACCGCGCTGCGTCAGGTATTCGCGCTGGCCGAAGCATATCCGCAATTGAAAGCGGTGGAAAGTTTCACGCAGCTGCAGCAGTCGCTGAGCCAGATTGAAGATAGCGTTCAGAACGCGCGGCGCTACTACAACGCCGTCGTGCGCGACCTGAACACCAAAATCGTGCAGTTCCCTTCCAACATCATCGCTGGAATGTTCAACATCACGCCGCGGCAATTTTTCGAAATCAGCGCGCCGGCCGAGCGCGATGTGCCGAAAGTCAGTTTCGGCGCCACCACCTAGCCGCGCGCGCCGCGAAATGCCCCGCCACCGCCCGCGTCTTCATCGCATCGCTGCAATCGTTCTGCTGGCGTTTTTCGCCGCGATGCCGGCGCTTGCGCGCACCCTGGTGTTCAAGCACTTCGACGCGCAGATTCAGGTGCATCCCGACGGCACGATTGATGTCACCGAAGTGATCGAAGCGCAGTTCACCGGCGCCTGGCACGGCATTTACCGCACGATTCCCGTCGAATACACAGATGCGGAAGGCTTGAACTACACACTGCTGCTCGACCAGATCAGCGCGACCGATAGCGACGGCGGAAAACTGAAACTCGAGCAAAATCGCGAAGGACGCTACGTTAAATTTAAAATTTATGTGCCGAACGCGGAAGATGCTACGCACACGATTCTGCTGCACTACCGCGTGCTGGATGCGCTGCGGTTTTTTCAGGACCACGACGAGCTTTATTGGAACGTGACCGGAAACGAATGGGACAACCAGATCGACCTGATTACCGCGCACATCGAGCTGCCCGCGGGCGTGACCGGACTGCACGCCGTCGCGTACACGGGCGTGACTGGATCGCGCACCGAAGATGCGCGCGTCGAAACCCACGACAACGTCGTGGATATCACCAGCACTCGCCGGCTTGGTTACCGCCAGGGTCTGACAGCGGTGGTCGGCTTCGATAAAGGTTTCGTGCAGCCGCCGTCTGCATCGGTGCGATTCATACGTTTGCTGCTAAGCAATTCGCCGCTACTGATCCCGCTGATTGCTTTCTTCGTGATGTTCTGGCTGTGGTGGACGCGCGGCCGCGACCCGCAGCGCCTGGCGATTTCCGTGCAGTACGAACCTCCGGACAAGCTGACGCCCGGGGAATGCGGCACGCTGGTAGATAACGAAGCCGCCATGCGCGACATCACCGCGACGCTGGTGGATTTGGCTGTGAAGGGTTACTTGACCATCGAGCAAAAGGAAGAAAGTCATCTGCTCGGCCTGACGCACAGCAAGGATTACATTTTTCACATGAAGAAGCCGCCGTCAGAATGGGCCGCCGCGCGTTCACACGAACAGGAAATGCTTTCCGCGCTCTTCGACGCTGGCGCGAGCTCCGACGTGAAACTTTCCGATCTGCAGAATCACTTCTATATGCGCCTGCCGGCGATTCGTGACCGCATCTTCAGCGCGCTGATGAGCGACGGGTATTACCTGCATCGTCCGGACACCGTGAAGCAAGGCTACATCGGAGCGGGATGGCTGATCGGCGGTCTGGTGATCTTTGGAGGTACGGGATATTTCGCGAACGCCACGGGCATCGCGGTGGGCAGCTTTATTTTCGCGGGCATCGCCACCGGCCTGGTGATCTCCATTATTGGATGGTTCATGCCCGCGCGAACCGTTACCGGCACGCGAGCCCTGGAAAAAGTGCTGGGCTTCGAGGAATTTCTCGGCCGCGTGGAAAAAGATCAAATCGAGCGCCTGGAAAAGACTCCAGAACTCTTCGAAAAATTTCTGCCCTACGCCATGGCGCTGAAGGTAGAGAAAAAATGGGTGCAGGCGTTTTCCGGAATCGCCTTGCAACCGCCGCAGTGGTATCAGGGCTCCTACGGAGGCAACTTCACAGCTTTTTATTTGGTGAACGACCTCAACATGATGTCCATGCAGGCCGGCAGCGTGATGGCTTCGTCACCGCGCAGCTCTGGCGGCTCCGGATTCGGCGGAGGTGGCGGGTCCGGTGGTGGATTCGGCGGCGGCGGTGGCGGCGGGTTCTAGAATTATTTCTGCGTGGCTTGATGAGGCTGCCTTGCGGAGCGGCCTGAGCTTCTCCACTTGCGAATCCAGCCGTGCTCGCGAAGCCGCTCGTCTTCGATCTGACGCGTCCAGGCCCCCAGCAAGCTGGCGCGATTAAAATAACCGACCATCTGCCGCGGATTTTCGCGGCTGACGATGGGCAGCCGGCCGATATTGTGCTGCAACATGCGGTGCATCGCGTCGTGAACGAGCTCGTCCGGATAGGCGACGATCGGCTCGTGCGCTCCGGCCTCGAGAACCGTCATCGTTCCTCGCGGGTCCTGCTCGAGCGCGCGTAATAAATCTCCCTGCGTTACCACGCCTACGAGCGCGCCTTCGCTCGAGACGATCGGCAATCCTTGGGTCAAGTTGTAGGCCGGTTCGCCGCGGCCCATACGCTCGGCCAATTCCGATATGGTCATTTCCTGCGCGATGGGCACGACGTCCGTGCGCATTACTTCGCTGACGCGCACGACGGTCATGGCGCCCACCTCAAATTCGTTCGGAACGTGCAATCCACGGCGCGTTAGTTTTTCCGTCATGATCGAGCTGGGCAAATAGCGCAGGGCGATCATGTCCGCGATGACGCAAGCGAGCATCAGCGGAAGAATGGCGTTGTAATCGCGCGTGATTTCGAAGGCGAAGACGATAAAGGCAAACGTCGCGCGCGAAGCCGAACCGAAAACCGCGGCCATCGCCACCAACGCGAACGCTCCTGGCGACAAATGCGCGCTGGGAAAAATCATGTTCACAACCATGGCAAAAATTCCGCCGAGCGCCGCGCTGGACATGAACATCGGAGCCAGCAACCCGCCCGAAGTGCCGGAGCCGAGCGAGATGACCAGCGCGAGCGCCTTAAATACGGCGACAAGGATCAACAGCTTCAGTGCGAGATTATTGTTCAGAATATCTGAAATCGTGTCGTACCCCACGCCCAGCACACGCGGCACAAAAAATCCGATGATGCCTAGGCCGAGCGCGCCAATCGCCGGATGCCAGAGGTCGTTGATGGGCAGCCGCGCGAATTGATCTTCCACCCAGTACAGAAGTTTGGTGAAGCCGATGGCCGCGATGCCGCTGATGACGCCGAGCAGCAAATAAAACGGCAGCCCGTGCAGAACATCGAAATCGACGTTGCCCATGGTAAACATCGAATGCTGCCCGAGCAGAACCGCACGCACGCTGGTGGCGAGAGTACACGCGATCACCAAGGGAATAAACGAGCGCGCGCGAAACTCAAAGAGCAACAACTCGATAGCGAGTATCACGCCAGCGATCGGCGTATTGAACGTGGCAGCCATGCCGGCGCCCGCTCCGCAGGCGAGCAGGACTTTGCGCTCCGCAGCGGTCGTGGAGATGAATTGTCCCACCAGGGAGCCAACCGCGCCGCCGGTTTGAATGATGGGCCCTTCGGCGCCGAATGGACCACCCGTGCCAATGGCGATGGCAGCCGAGAGGGGCTTCAGGATCGCAACTTTTGCTTCAATGCGGCTGCGTGAGGTCAGAACGGCTTCCATTGCTTCCGGAATTCCGTGGCCTTTAATTTTTTCCGAGCCGTATTTCGCCATGAAGCCGATGATCAGGCCGCCAATCACGGGCGTAACGATGATCCAGAGCCCAATCTGGGTATGTTCAGGGCTGCGAAAATGAAACGACCACTCATGGTAATACGCGAGGTTCGTGAACAAGCCGATCAGATCGTACAAAATGTACGCAATGATTCCCGCCAGAATTCCGATTGCGCCCGCGAGCAACGATACAAATTCGAGCCGGAAGCCGGCGCTCTGCTGCGGCTGCATCTGCGGAATCTTTTCGTCGTCAGTGGATGAGTTCGCCAATTTTAGCTCCGATCGAGGCGCTGGGCGCAGCGGCCGTTCGTGGTTTAGCTCTGTCGCTACCATTGCTTCGGTTGCTCATTCCTCGTCCGGCGTGTGTGGCTTTGTTTTTTGTGCTGCGCGTTTCCCTTTACGCCGCCGACGATTATTGAGGCCGGATCAATTGCAGCCCGCAAAGCCGCGAGCAACTTGGGCCGCGCGGCTTGTAGTTCGGCGTGGTGCGGATGTGTCAATCGTTTCAGCAAAGTTTCGCCGCGGCGCGACAGAGTCAGCACAACTTCGCGGCGATCCGCTACGCCGCGGGCACGGCGCAGCAGGCCTTTCGCTTCCAGGCGATTCACCAGTTCTACCGCGCTGTGATGCTGAATCAGCAGCCGCTCCGCCAGTACGCCGATGGTGGCCACGCGATGCGCCGGCAACCCTTTGATGGCAAGCAGTGCCTGGTGCTGCTGCGGCTCGATGCCCGCGGCACGCACCAGAAGTTCGCTGAAGCTTAGAAAGCGGCGAATTTCGTAGCGGAAATCCGCAAGCGCTTGGTAGTCAATGGCGCGTGGTTCTGAGTTCTTCATCCCGGCAATATTATATCGTATTACGATATATGTGCGCAAACAACAATGTGAAGAGGCGTTGTATCGCGGAACTATTGCTACAGCTGCTTGCGGAAGGCTTTCTGCGTTTTCGAATGCGTGTAACCGTGGCGCTCGTAGAATGCGTGCGCCCGCTCGCGGATCACATTCGAGCGCAAGCCGATGGCCCGGCAACCATTCTCGCGCGCCCATTCTTCCGCGCGCGCCAGCAAGTGTTCACCTACACGCTGCGATCGGAATCGTTCGTCCACCACCAAACCACTCACCTCGGCGCGCGCGTCCGCTTCCACCGTGCGATACACGAACACGGCGATCCAGCCCGCAATCTCGCCGGTTTCCAGTTCCGCAACAAACACCGCTGTGTCCGCTGCCCGCTGCAGGCCTTGTAGGCGCTGCGCGATATCCTCCGGCGTGGATGGATAGCTCAACTGTCCGGCCAGCTCGGCCATCCGCGCGTGGTCGGTCGCTTGCGCCGCGCGTATTTTTCCGGCGAAAGTGATGGGTGCGGATTTCATGCGTGGTGCCATGCGGTCATTGCAACGCCTTCTTCAGCACAGCAATCTGCCCGGCATGGTACAGATCGTGCTGAATCGCCCCGTGCAGCATAACGTACAGCGAATGATCCTTGCCCGGAGCGATTTCATCCAGCTTGTCCGCGTGGAGATCTTTCACGGCGGCGCGAAAACGGGCGCGACAGTCCCGCAAATGTTCGAGCGACCGCTGCCAGGTCACTTCGGTCGCTTCCCACACCGGCGGCCAATCCATTTCGGTACTTACATCGACTGCTCTGCCCTCGGCGCGTTGCCGCACAATCGAATTCCACGCCGCGATGTGGTTAACCAATTCCCAGATTGAGTGCGCGCCACGCACGGGATGTTTCGACGCGTCTTCCGCGGAGATTCCGTCCAGCAGAGATTCGAGAGAAGGGCCGTGCCAGGCATCTCCTGCAAACGCGCGGTCCATTTGATCCAGGATGCGATTGATTTCGCTCATTAATATGTCTCCCGCAAAAGCGCAAGGCAGTGCAACGCGCTGCGCAAGGTCCACCGCAGGCGTTCCGCGCGGCGCCGAGCAGTGGAGTTCCTGCGCGTCAGGCAGCGCCGGGGCATCGACTCAAAAGAGTTTGTCGGAGTCGAGCAGGATGGTTACCGGGCCGTCATTCACGATCTCCACCGACATGTGCGTCTGAAAAACGCCGGTCGCGACGGTAATCTCCAGGCCCTGCAAAGCGCGCACAAATTCTTCATACAACGCCTTGCCTTGCTCCGGCGGTGCGGCGTGAATAAAACTGGGCCGGCGCTGGCCGCGCGCGTCACCATACAGTGTGAATTGCGAAACAGCGAGCACCGCCCCGCCAGCGTCCAGCAGCGAACGATTCATTTTCCCCTGCTCATCGCCGAAAATGCGCAAGTTCACGATCTTTTCGGCCATGGCCGAAGCTGTCGCCGCACTGTCCTCCCGCCCGACGGCGATCAGCACCACCAGACCCGGGCCAATTTCGCCCGCGACGTCGCCATCCACTAGCACTTTCGCGCGAGTTACGCGTTGCAGCACGGCGCGCATATTTTCCTTTCGTACAATCGCCGATTCATGAGGCTAATTCCCGCCCGCGGCAGCCGCTGCCGATCTGGCAGGCTTGCGTGGCAGTAAATCCGGCAACTGCGCCACGTTGTACGCCCACACAGCCATCACTTGCGCGCCTTCGACGAGATCTGCTTCGCGCGCCTGGTCAAAAGTGTCCGCCTGAGAGTGATGGGTTTCGAAATACTGTGCCGGTTCCTGCACGCAGAAAAATCCCGGCACCCCAACCTCGTCGAACGAAGCATGGTCGCTGCCAGTCATCCATCGTTCGCTGAGCTCCAGAAATCCCAGCGGTCGCAAAGGAGCCACCACTTTATCCATTACTTCGCGGTCCTGGTAATTGCGCATCAGGCTGATACTGATCACGCGTCCCGTGCCAACGTCGTGAATCAGCGCCGCGGACAATTTTGGTAATTCGTCCCGGTGCGCCGTTACATATGCGCGCGAACCGTTCAAGCCCTGCTCTTCGCCGGAAAACAAAACGAACCGAATAGTGCGCTTGGGCTGTACGCCAGATTTCTGCAACGCACGCGCAGCTTCCAGAACGATCATCGAGCCCGTGCCATTGTCTGTCGTCCCGGTGCCGAGATCCCAGGAATCCAAATGCGCGCCGAGCAGAACGATTTCATCGGGCTTCTCGCTGCCGCGAATTTCCGCGACCGTGTTGTAAACTTCTACCGGTTTGTCACCGATCGAATTTGTGAGATTGACTTCCACTTGCACTGGCCCGCGCTGCAACAGCCGCCAGATCATTCCATAGCTCGCCGACGAGACAAACGCCGCCGGAATCGGCGCGATGTCGTAATTGCGTCCGCCGAGTCCCGTCATGTTCAGCAATCCGTCGGGCTTGCCAGAATCCGTGAGAGTTGCCAGCACGCCTTCGTTCTTAAAAAATTCCGTGCGCGCGCGGATGAATTCGCGGTAACCGGGATTGGGCGTGACTTGCGCGCCGGGGCGATGCGGCGCCACCAGCACAATCGAATCACCGCACGGGATCGTCACGGGATTGGGCGCGGGCTGGTCCGGTGGCGGCAGCAGTGCAGGCTCCGCGGAAATCACGATCGCGCCCTTCAAGTTTCCTTCATATTGCCTGAGATCGTCCACCGACTGCGCTTTCACATACACCACTCGCCCGCGCACCGTGCCATTTGTGGAAGGCGCCCACGCGTATGACGCAATCGCCAGCGGGTGCAGCGACGGGCTAATGATCCGACCGCTCGCGGCGCCGCGCTCCCAGGTGTGCGCGATGGTCCACGGTTCCAGATGCGGATTCGCAACACCGTAGTCGGCGAACTTCTGCCGCGTCCAGTCGTTCGCCTTCTTCAGATTTTCCGAACCGGTCAGGCGCGCGCCAATCATGTCTGAAACGAATTCGAGGTTGGACATGATCTCGTTGTGATTGCGCGCCTCGGCGAGAATCTTGTCGTCCGCTTCGGCATTCGAATCTTTTGGCGTGGCGGCTGCCTGTTGCGCACGGAGCACCACGGCCCAGCCGCCGGCCATCGCACAAATCAGCATTACAACAAGAACAGAAACGCTCCGAGATTTCATTTGATTCGCCCCTTATGTTCGCCGCGATGCTGCGGGCGCAAAGACCGATGATTCTATGCGCCGCACAGCCTGAAAACAATGCACGCGAAATTGCGAATACTAGACGTGCCGACAGCACTGAGCGTTTCGTCGCCGCCGTTCTCACCATGACCAAACTGTGTTAGAAACGGAAGCGCTGCCGGTGAGGGGCGAAAGATTGAAACTAGCGCTGATCGGAACGCATGGCGTGGGCAAGACGACTCTGGCCTACGAAATCTGCTCGCTGCTGAAAAAAGCGCACTACAACGTCGAGCTGGTGACCGAAGTGGCGCGGCAATCGCCATTTCCGGTGAATGCCGCGACCACCATCGAGGGCCAGCTGTGGATTCTGCATGCGCAAATTGCCGCGGAACTGGACGCCGCGCGGCGCGCGCCGCATGTGATTACCGATCGCGCCGTGCTGGATAATTATTGTTACCTCGTGAACAAATTCGGCCGCCAGCCGCAGCTGGAATCCTGGCTCGCCTGGTGGATGGATACGTATTCGATTCTGATCGGCGTGCCGCCCGTCGAAGCGGACATTCCCGCGGACGGATTTCGCTCGGAGGATCGCGTGTTTCAACGGCGAATCCACGATCTGCTCGTCGAATTGCTGGCGGTTCCGCCTTTCAATCAGTTGCGCGCTCCGATCATGTGGCTCGATCCCTCCGAACGACACGGCTGGGCCGAACGCATTTTCAGCGCTGCAGCGCCATTTCTTGCTCCATCGACCGCCGCGCGCACCGGCGAAGGCGCGACTCATTGATGACGGTTTGCAAGCCATGAAAGTTTCCCCTTCCGTGTTGCCACTTCCTTCGGTGCCTCCGCCGCGACGCTGGCTTTCGCGCGGCGTGCTGGGAATCGGCCTGGCGAGCCTGTTCTCCGATTGGGGCCATGAAGCGGCGACCGCGATTCTTCCCGCATTTCTCGCGAGCCTTGGCGCACCCGCATTTGCACTCGGCGTGATCGAAGGAGTCTCAGACGGGCTTTCCAGCTTCGCGAAATTGGCAGGCGGCTGGATCGCGGATCGCCCAAGGCTTCGCAAACCCACCGGCATCGTCGGATATTTCGCCACCGGACTTTCCACATTCGCGTACGCCTTCGCGCATACCTGGCCGGCGATACTGCTGATGCGCGCTCTTGGCTGGGTCGGGCGCGGCAGCCGCGGCCCATCGCGTGACACGCTGCTGGCCGACTGCGTTGCGCCAGAACAACAAGGCCGCGCATTTGGATTCGAACGTGCCATGGATACGATCGGCGCGGTGCTCGGCCCGTTGTGCGCGACGGCGTTGCTCGGAACGCTCGGCGCGCGCGGAGTATTACGCTGGACGCTGCTTCCCGGCCTCGCTGCCGGTCTGGCGTTCGCGTTCCTCGCACCAAAAGGAATTCCGGACGAAGGCCACCGCGCGCCGAGTTTCGCTTCCAGCTTTGCACAGCTTCCAAAAACGTATTGGCATTTCCTCGCCGGAGTTTTCGCGCACGGCATCGGCGATTTTGCGCCCACGCTGTTGATCCTGCGCGCGGGTCAAATCCTGACGCCGCATTACGGCTTTGCGCGAGCTTCGGCCATCGCAGTGGCGCTCTACACTTTCTATAATTTCGTGGATGCCGCGGCATCGTATCCGGCCGGAGCGCTCGCCGATCGCATCGGCAAACGCGGTTTGCTGGCTATCGGCTATCTTTTCGTGGTCGCGGCATTCGCGGGGTTTATTTTCGAGCCGCCTACCATTCCGATGCTCGCACTTCTCTTTGGCCTGGCCGGAATTCACGGCGCAGTGCAGCAATCCGTGGAAAAATCGCTCGCAGCGGAGCTGCTGCCTGCCGCCAATCGCGGCTCGGGCTTCGGCGTCCTTGCCACGGTGAACGGAATTGGCGATCTGATCTCCAGCGTCGCAGTGGGCGCGCTGTGGTCCAGCGTAAGCCCCAACGCCGGATTTATTTACGCCGGCACATTCACGCTGCTCGGCGCAATTCTGATTTATTTTTATACAGGGCGTTAGCGCTTGGCTTTGCGGCGGGAATGCACCGGGCGTTTGCGGCTACGCTGCTTCGCCAGCTTGCGCGGCTTTCTCGGTTTCGGCGGCGCCGGCTGGCATTGCGGGCAGAAATGGGTGCTGCGTCCCGCCACGACGATGCGGCGAATGATCGTGCCGCAGCGAAAACATTTCTTGCCGTCATGCTGGTAGGCGCGATGTTTTTGTTGAAACTCTCCGCGCCCGCCATCCAGATCCACGTAATCTGAAATGGAAGAACCGCGCAGCCGGATCGCATCGCGCAAAATGTGTTGTACGGCGCGATGCAGGCGGCGTAGCTCGTCGTCCTGCAACTGCGCGCCAATTTTTTCCGGATGAATCTTCGCGCGCCACAAACTTTCGTCGGCATAGATATTGCCGATGCCGCGCAGCACGCTCTGATTCAACAGGACCGCCTTGATGCGCGACTTGCGCGCCTGAATCCGCGCGCGAAATTCGGCTTCGCTCACTTCCAGCGGCTCAACGCCCAATCCGCCCAGGACGCGCTCGTGCGCGCCATTCGCCAGCAGCGCCATGCGCCCGAACCTGCGCACGTCGTTGTAGCGAAGCTCGCGGCCGTCATCGAGCGCGAGGAACACGTGTGTGTGCGACTCCACGGGCGTCTCCGGCGTACAGATGCTGATCTGGCCGGTCATGCCCAGGTGAATCAGCAGCGAACTTTCTTCCGTGGGAGTTTTCCGCGGCTCCAGATCTAGCAGCAGATATTTTCCCAGGCGCCGGATGCCCGCAAACGTCCCGCCGGGCAAATCCTGTTCCAGCGCCGCGGGATCGTCAATGAAATCTGTCTTGCCGAGGCGAACGCTGAGGACCCGCCGCCCAGGCAGAACTTTCCGCAACCCGCGCGCTACAGTTTCGACTTCCGGCAGTTCTGGCATGTCTCTATTCTACTGCGTCGGAAGTAAGGCGAACACCCGCACGGGCCCGCCGGAGCCGCCTTCCAATTTGACTGGCGCGGAAATCAGGAACGCGCCGGCGTCCGGCAGTTGGTCCAGATTCGCGAGGTTTTCCAGCTGGTACAGCCCTGCGGGCAGCGTCACGCGATGGACTTCGAAATCCTTCGACGGGCCGTAGTCGATGCTAAGCGTATCAATTCCCAGCCCCACTGCCCCTCGCTCGACGAGGAGCCTCGCGGCCTCCACCGAAAATCCCGGAAAGTGCATCACTCCAGCCGCGTCCATATTGCGGTAACGCGCCTGGTCCGGCCAGCGCGAAGCCCAGCCGGTGCGCAACAGCACCACCGCTCCCGACGGAATCCGCCCATGCAGCGCCTCCCATTTTTCCACGCGCATTACGCGCAGACGATAGTCCGGATCTTTGCTGGCCTCATCGCGCACGTCAATTACCACGGCGGCCGCGAACAAATGTGCGACGGGAATTTGATCCAGGAAATCCTTCCCAGGGGGAAAGTGCGCGGGCGCGTCCATGTGCGTGCCGTAGTGTTCCAGCGTCCAGAAGCTGCGCGCGAAATAGCCGTCCTTCTCCGGCGTCGCCTCTACCTTGGCTTCGAACGTGCGCTCGTCTCCGGGCCATGCCGGAAGCTTGCCATTGATCGCGTAAGTCATGTCCACCACGCGCGTGCTGCCGTCGGAAACTCCGCGCAACCAGGCTTGCGGCGACACGGTCTTTTTACTCTGCGGCGCAGGGGATGACGCAGCCCGCAAGTGCACCACGCCAATAATCAAAAATGCGCATGCCAGTGTAGCGCTGGAAATAATCACGAATCGTTTCTGCATGAGAAGTTCCTCCGAGGGCAATTGCTAGGGCGACTCAGTTTTATTTTTCGAACTGCGCCTTGCGGTGTCTGAGGCTCGTCCATCGTCCGCGGCGGCAGACTCAGGGTAACGGGATGCCAGGGGAAGCGACGATGCCCGCCATGCGCAGTATTTCGGAATATTCTTCGTCGGTAAGCGGACAAACAGTGAGGCGCGTGTTCTTCAGGAATTTGATTTTGCGCAGCAATTTATTCTCGCGCAGCTCGGCCAGCGTGACCTGGCGCGGCAGCCGCTCGATCGCTCGCAAGTCCATCACCATTTTTTTCGGGTCGTTTTCGTGCGGGTCAGGATACGGATCGCGGCTCACTTCCGCCAGCGCGTACAACGCATGCTCCGGCTTCCCGTGGTACGCCAGCGCACGGTCGCCTTTGTGAATTTGCTTCAGCTGGCGAATCGCGTCCGGACGATGCCCGGCGTGCCGCCACATTTCCTTGCCCTTCACGAAAAGGGTGTCCCAGTGGTAGACGCGCGGGTCTACAGCCAGCAGCCATCGTCTTGGTTTGTGGGGAGGTTGCGTCATCCGTCAAAAAGTGTCGGGCGAACTATACACGGAAGATGCCGAAAATGGCGAACTTTGTAGCAGGAATTTTGGGGATGGCGTGACGCAGGGCTAATCGGCAAAAACTGCGCGTACGAATCAGCAGCTAAGTCTATTGTTAACCGATATCTACGTAGATATCGTCGCCCCGGACCTCAACCGCGTAGCACTGCACGCCCACCGTCGGATTGGTCGTCAATTTCCCGGTGGTCACGTCGTATTTCCAACCGTGCCAGGGACATACGACTACCTGGCCCTCCAACTCGCCTTCACCCAGCGGCCCGCCTCGATGCAAACATATATTATTGATTGCAAATAGCTTACCATCTACGTTCGCCAGCGCGATGTTCTTGCCATCTATATCAAATTCGCGGATCGTTCCGGGAGGTATTTCGTCCTTCTTCGCTGTCCGCAGAAAAGCCATCGCGTGATTTTCTCCAAGCCGGCTGGTTACAGGCGAGTTTCTGAGCCTTGGGCGCCTGGCCAGCCATCGTTCTATATTTCTTAACGGGGTGCGGGCGACTGGGCGACCATCACGCCCTCTTTGAACCCCTCCACCATCTCCGGCTTCAAACGGACCGCCGTCGGGCGCTTCGCCAGGGACATCTGGTCAATCTTGTCCTGCAATTTCAGCAGCGCGTAGAACAGCCCTTCGGGCCGCGGCGGACAGCCGATCACGTACACGTCCACCGGCACGATGCGGTCCACGCCCTGCAGCACGGAATAAACGTTGAAGGGGCCACCGACGCTGGAACAAGCGCCCATCGAGATGCACCACTTCGGGTCCGGCATCTGGTCCCACACGCGCTTCAGAACCGGGGACATTTTCAGCGTCACCGTGCCGGCCACGATCATCAAATCCGCCTGGCGCGGCGAAGGACGAAACACTTCGGCGCCGAATCGCGCTATGTCGAAGCGCGAAGTGGTGGAAGCAATCATTTCGATGGCGCAACAGGCGAGTCCGAAGGTCAACGGCCAGATGGCGCTCTTGCGAGCCCAATTAAAAACGTAATCAACGGTGGAAAGGACGTAACTGCGTTCAAAGCGATTGTCGAGAACCCCCATCACGTCTCCCGGACCCCGCAAACTCGGCGAGTATAGCGATGGGCGTCGCGCGAGTCAAACGCCTAGCGATTCAGGCTTATTTGCTTCCGTAGACCAGCAAAGCGCCGATTGCCCGAAAGTCGGCCAGTTCCTTGGCGTCGCGGAACCAGCGGCCGGTGTACTCCGCGGGATTGGGAGTGGGGTCGGGGATCAGGCGATGCGCGACTTCCACGAATCCCGCGTCGCGGAACGACGCTTCCCACTCGGCGGCGGAAAGCAATTTCGTCGGCACCGCCAATTTTGCGCCCCACTGGTGGCAATACGGATTGTCGCGATAATAATTGATCAGAGTCCACGCGGAGCCGCCCTGGGCCTGGACGCGGTGAATTTCACGCAGGCCCTTGAGGGGATCAGGCCAGTAATACGAAGACTCCACCGAAATCACGCGCGTGAAAAAATTCGCTTCCCAGGGAATCTCGTCCACCGCGCCGACAACGAACACCAAATTCTCGTGGTTCACGCTAGCCTCGCGCGCGTGATGGATCATCTCGTCTGAAATATCCATGCCTACCACGCGCCCTTGCGGCACGCGCTGCGCCAGAATCCGGGATAGCCATCCGGCGCCGCAGCCGGCATCCAGAATGTTGTGGTCCGGCTCGACCTGCATCAGGCCCAGCGCAGGCTTGGTGATGGGCCAGTGATCGTGCTCCATCGTCTCGCCCTTGCCCGAATCGGCCCAGCGATTGAATTCTTCGCGAAGATTTTCGTCTGTTGGGGAGTTCGTCACTCAGGCACTCGGGTCCTGGAGATTACAAATGTCTGCCGCAAGCCCAGCAATACTGCGCTCCCACGGGCTCCATGGCGCCGCAACGGCAGCTATAGCGAAACGCCGCGTCCGCGGGCACCAGCACGGTGTGCACGCGCGAATCCGACGCGCACGCCCACAGCAGCGCCGCAAACCATCCGATCACGGTCCAACCTGCCAGCAGATTCAGAACGAAAATCCCCGTGGCATCGCGCTTGTTATGGCCGATGATCGCCGGCAGAAAATACAGCAAAGCCGCGACTAGAAGAAACGTCATCTCCGCACCCCTGAATCGTTTAATTCAGACGGGGCCTGACACTCCGCGCCGCGTCCTATAATGAGATACGATTCGCCGGCTCGTTCAGTTCCCTGGATTTCTCGCTGACCGTACCCCGCACGGACGCGCAAGCGCCGGGTACCACCTGACCTAGACGTCCCAGTCAATCAGGAAGTCGCCGCAGTTTTTGCTTGCGGCTGCACCTTCTCCAGCAGCTGCGTGAATTTCTGCTCGCGCTCTTTTTGATCGAGACCCTGATACGCTTCGGCGATCTGCGTGGTGTTCATCGAGCAGAATTTCGGCCCGCACATCGAGCAGAACTTCGCTTCCTTGTAGAAATCGTCAGGCAAGGTTTCATCGTGCATTTTGCGCGCGGTTTCCGGGTCGAGCGAAAGCTCAAACTGTTTGTTCCAGTCAAATAGAAAACGCGCGTAGCTGAGCGCATCATCGCGATCGCGCGCGCCCGGACGATGCCGCGCCACGTCCGCCGCATGCGCCGCGATTTTGTAGGCAATCACGCCCTGGCGAACGTCGTCCGCATTCGGCAGCCCCAGATGCTCTTTGGGCGTCACATAGCAAAGCATCGAAGCGCCGTGCCAGCCGATCATCGCCGCGCCAATCGCGCTGGTGATGTGGTCGTAGCCCGGCGCGATGTCGGTTACCAGCGGCCCCAGCGTGTAAAACGGCGCCTCGTGGCACATTTCGTTTTCTTTTTTCACTTGCAGCTCGATCTGGTCCATCGGAATGTGCCCCGGGCCTTCGATCATCACCTGCACATCGTATTCCCAGGCCTTCTTGGTGAGTTCGCCCAGGACTTTCAGTTCCGCGAACTGCGCTTCGTCGCTTGCATCCGCCAGGCACCCGGGCCGCAAACCATCGCCGAGCGAAAAGCTCACATCGTGCTTCTGGAAAATCTTGCAGATGGCGTCGAAATTCTCGTACAGGAAATTTTGCTTCTTGTTGAAGCTCATCCATTGCCCCAGCAGCGCGCCGCCGCGGCTCACAATGCCCGTAATCCGGTTGCGCACCAGCGGCAGAAATTCCCGCAGCACGCCCGCGTGGATCGTCATGTAATCCACGCCCTGCTCGGCCTGCTCTTCGATCACTTCCAGCAGCAGTTCGATCGACAAATCCTCCGGCCGCCGCACGCGCGATAGCGCTTCGTAAATCGGCACGGTTCCGATGGGCACCGGCGAAGCGTTGATGATCGCCTTGCGGATCATGGGAATATCGCCGCCGGTGGAAAGGTCCATCAGTGTGTCCGAGCCGTAATGCACGGAGCGGTGTAGCTTCTCCAGTTCCTCATCCACGTTCGAAGTGGTTGCGGAATTTCCGATGTTGGCGTTGATCTTGCAGAAGAACGCAACGCCGATCCCCATCGGCTCCAGATTGCGGTGATTAATGTTGGCAGGAATAATCGCGCGGCCGCGCGCTACTTCGTCGCGCACCAGCTCTGGCGTAAGTTTTTCGCGCTTGGCGACGTACTCCATCTCTTCGGTGACTACACCCATGCGCGCATAATGCATTTGCGAGAAATTGCGCACCCGGCCGTTCATCGCCGCAGCGCGCTTTTCAATCCATGCATCCCTCATCGCCATAAAGCCCCCGTGTACACCAATCCTGAAACGGCATTCCCGCCGAATGCAGCATTATTGCACTGCGTTGGATGCACAGCAACTTGCGAAGGTGGCGCGCAAAATTGCTAGGATCAGAGCGCGGCTGTGGTCGTCGCGGCTTCGTTGAGCAGCGCTTGGAGTTTGGCAGGATCGGTCACTGGTGGGTGACAGGTTGTTTCGACGCAGACGAGCGCCTGCGGCTTTGCGGCATCCAGATGCGGCAGCGTTTCACGCAGCGCTGGGGCCAGCGAGGCTGCAGCGAGCGTTTCCGGCGTGACGCGCAGCACCGCTTTGCCGAAACGATAAATTTCGTTCGCGGCTTTTTCGAGCGCGGCGGCTTGCGGATTATTGGCCGCGCCCAGCACTACGACTTGCAATGGATGCCGCGCGTGCAGCAGCGCCGCAAGGCCATACGTCGCCGCGAATAGTCCATATTGCGGCACGAGCCCGACGAAAGCTTCCAGCGTCTTTTCCGCCCACTCGCGATAGCGCTTTTCGCCGGTGAATGCATAAAGGCGATCGAGCACGATCACCGCGACGGAATTCGCTCCCGGCGTCGGCGAATCCTGCAGCGGCTTGCGTCGCACGTCCAGCCCACCCATCGGTGCGGCATCCTTTGCGCGATCGAAAAATCCACCGCCATCGGGATCGCCATAGCGTTCCACCGCCAAGCGCACCGCGCGCTCAGCGATATCAAAATAGCGGCGGTCGAGTGTCGCTTCGTACGCATCCAGCAGCGCCGCCGCCGCGAAAATCTGATCGTCCAGCGAACCTTCCAGGCGCGGGCCGCCAACGCGGTGGCGAAAACCCTTCGCTTCTTCCCAAGCCTCAGCCAGGATGCGCTCCAACGTCTTGAGTGCAAATTCGCGGCAATCGTCGCGGCCCAGCACGCGTGCCGCTTCCAGATAGGCGGAGACGAACATTGCGTTCCACGCCACATATATTGTCGTGTCGATCGCCGGCGTGGGATGCCGTTGCAGCCGCGCGGCCAGCAACTTTCCCTTTGCGCGCGCCAGCAGCAACGAGACATCTTCCGGCGTCGTCTTCAGTGCTTGCGCAATTTCCGGCAAGTCCGCCGCAACCCACAGAACGTTCTTCTCCGGGTTGTGGTGCATCTCTCCACGCGGGCCCACGTCGAAACGCATTTCGATCACGCGTGATTCCTGCGGCGACAGGACAACGCGAACTTCCGCAAGCGTCCAGGTAAAATAATCGCCGTCGTCGTCCAGCGTTTGGTCCGCATCTTGGCTGCCGTAAAAACCGCCGCCCTCGCGATCCGACAAAACTTCGCCAACCCACTCGATAATTCCTTCGGCGGTCTCGCGGAACAACGGCTTGCCCGTCACTTGGTAGCCGTGCAGAAAATTCTTCAGCAATTCGGAATTGTCATACGTCATTTTCTCGAAGTGAGGGACGCACCAGCGCTCGTCCACCGAGTAGCGATGGAAGCCGCCGGCCAATTGATCATAAACGCCGCCTTCAGCCATCCCCGTCAACGTCCGCTCGACGACGTGCAGCAATCGCGGATCGCGCGACGATTGATAACGCTCCAACAACAGGTCAATCGCGCTCGAGTGCGGAAACTTCGGCGCCCCGCCGAATCCGCCGTGCGCTTCATCGAAAAGATGCAGCGCGGATTCCACGACCGAATCCACCACGCCCGCATCGAATTCGCCGCGCGCCGTGTGAAACACTTCTGCCTTCGCCACCGCCTCTTCCAGCGCTTTCGCGGAACTATCCACTTCGGCGCGGCGTGACTTGAATGCTTCAGCGATACCCAACAGGATGCGCTTGAATCCCGGCCGGCCCATCGCGTCTTCTGGCGGGAAATAAGTGCCGCCGAAAAATGGTTTGCCGTCGGGCGTCAGGAACGCGGTCAGAGGCCAGCCGCCTTGCCCGGAAATCGCGCTGATCGCCGACTGGTAACGCGAGTCCACGTCCGGCCGCTCGTCGCGATCCACTTTCACCGGCACGTAGAATTTATTGATCATCGCCGCGATTTCGGGATTTTCGTAGCTCTCGCGGTCAATCACGTGGCACCAGTGGCACCACACCGCGCCAATATCCAGCAAAATTGGTTTGCCTTCCGCGCGCGCGTGCGCAAAAGCTTCCTCGCCCCATTCGTGCCAGTCCACCGGCTGATGCGCGGCAGAACGCAGATAAGGGCTAGCGGAATTCTTCAGGCGGTTTTCAGTTGAGTCGGTCACAGTTCACTCGGTACACTTTCCACCCTACCACACGTTGCAGTCCTTTGTTCTTGCGGTTCGCTCGCCAAAGATTAGAACGGTTTACATTTAACGCTTACCAGTATACACTTGCCCTGTGATCAGGACCTTTGGGTCGCGCGAGACGGAACAGCTTCACAGGCGCGAATCCGTTAAACGCTTCAAGAGCATCGAACGAGTAGCGTTTCGAAAACTCCGACAGCTAGATTCGGCGGACCATTTAAGCGATCTAGCATCTCCTCCAGGAAATCATTTGGAAGCGCTGCGTGGCGACCGAAAGGGCCGGCACAGCATCCGCATCAATGATCAGTGGCGCATCTGTTTCATTTGGCGCGATGGCGACGCCTACGAAGTGGAAATCGCGGATTATCACTAGGAGAGGGCGATGGGAAAAAAATTAAAGCCGGTACATCCCGGCGAAATTCTCAGCCAAGATTTCATGAAGCCATACCGGCTGAGCATGAACAAGCTGGCGCTGGATTTGCGCGTGCCGGTAACCCGCATCGCGGACATCGTCGCGGAACGACGCGGCATCTCGCCTGACACCGCGCTGCGCCTGGGCCGCTATTTCAAAACCACGCCGCGCTTCTGGCTAAATCTGCAGACGAAATACGATTTGGAAGTGGCGGAGGATGAAAACCTCGCCAAAATTGAACGCGATGTGCGGCCGATCGAAATGACCGCGCGGTAGGAACGAAACACCACTGCAAAATTACTGCACGGGATTGTTGTAACCGGCGTCACGCGGATCAATCGGCTTGCGCCCGGAAAATCCTTCGTCCTGGCGGTGGTAAAAACGGATGCGATCTTCGCCCAGCTTCCAGCAGAGATACACTTCCTCATCGTCAATGCGCGCCGGAAAATCCAGCAGGCCGACGTCCAGATCTTTCACCACGCATCCGGTTTCCTGAATCTGGTCCAGCGCGGACTGCACGGTTTCTTCCAGCCGATTGCGTTCCAGCCGCGTCTTGGCCGCGCTCTCGTAGGCGACGGCCAGGCCGCCGGACCGCTGAATGCGTTCAGCAAGCGAGTTGATCCGCTCGTCCACATCAATCATCTTGCGGCGCGATTCCATCGCCTCAATCAGCAGCGGCTCCAGCTGCGAACGCAGCCGCTCCGCTTCCGTCAGCGAGAAATATTTGGACTCCTCATCCGCCATGTTGCCCTGCTCCCATGCCCGCCATGCAATCAGCCGCCAATATAAACCATCGTCCGCGACGGCGGCACAAAATCCGGCTCATTAATCCGGTGGCTCTTTTCCTTCGTCTCCACCATGGCCACAATCGCGTCGCCGATTTCGCGGTCGCCCATGCCGCTGCGCAGCAAACTTTTCAAATCGTGATCTTCCTTGCTGAAAAGGCAGGTACGCAATTTTCCATCCGCCGTCAGCCGGATGCGCGAGCAATGTCCGCAGAACGGCTGCGTCACCGGCGCAATCAATCCAATTTCGCCGCCGCCATCCGCGAAGCGATATTTCCGCGCGGTCTCGCTGCGCTCGTGCACCACCGGAATCAACGGCCAGCGCGCCGAGATCCGCCGATGGACTTCCGCCGCGGGCACCACCATGTCGCGTGTCCATGCACGGTCCGCGTCCAGCGGCATAAATTCAATGAAACGCATGACGATTTCTTTTTCACGCGCGAATTCTGCGAACGCTTCCACTTCATCGTCGTTCAGCCCGCGCACCAGCACCGCGTTCACTTTCACCGGACGCAGCGGCGATTTCTGCGCCGCCTCGATCCCCGCCAGCACTTGATCGAACGTCTTGGTGCGCGTCACCTTCTCGAATTTCTCCCGATTCAGCGAATCCAGGCTGATATTTATGCGATCGAGACCCGCCGCCACCAGCTTGTCGCAGCGCTCAGCGAGCAGATGGCCGTTGGTGGTCATCGAAAGATCCTGCACACCAATGGCTTTCAGCCGCGCCACAAAATCTTCCACGCCAGGACGCACCAGCGGCTCGCCGCCCGTCACGCGCACCTTGCGAATCCCCATCCCTACCAGGATGCGCACCAGCCGCTCGAATTCGTCCCACTCCAGCAGCGCGTGCTCCGCCATGTGATTTTCAGGGTCCGCCGAACGGCAATACACGCAGCGAAAATTGCAGCGGTCCGTGACCGAAACCCGCAGGTCGGTGATTTGGCGCCCGAATTTGTCCGTCAGTGGCATGCTCTACCGACGTGCTCCCAAGAATAAAATAGCCCAATCCAAATTCGGAATTGGGCGAGTACACCAGCGGCGCAGCGCGTTCGAAAACCACGCCCGCTGGATGCTCTCCTTTCCAGATCCGGGAGGAGCAGGCGTTTCCGCCCGATCCCTCATCTCCTGAAAATCCCAGGAGCTTCGCCCCCACGCCGTAGGCTGTCTCTCCGTTAGGCCGAGTGGGTCGGAGATATCAGAGCGATAATACGCTTCCCAGCGCAACGGGGCAATCCATTGCACCAATCAGGCAGGCAGTGCAAACCGCAAGGCTCAACACCGGTTGCGCAAACGGATGCACAACTGGAAAGTGACGTCTATGCTCACGCTTCCCCGCGCGGCGAATATGATAAAGTTGCGAACCGATGCGCATCTTCGTACTGGGAGTGGGCGGCGCCGGCTCCTTGCTTGCTCAATTGCTCGTGCGCCAGGGACACACGGTCTGGTGCGGCGATCGCGACCCGGACCGCGCGCGGAAATTTCTCGGCAAGAAGAGCGCGATTGAAGTGAAAGACGCGAACGCGCGCAATCTCTGGTCCATCGTGCGTGCCGCTCGCGGCTGCAACCTGCTCGTTAACGCCTCCCCCGCCGTCTTCAACGAAATTATTCTGCGCGCGGCGCTGCGTCTGGGGGTGCACTACCTCGATTTGAACTCGCACCTCAATCGCAATCCATTCAAGCCGGAACAATTCCGTTTCCGCAAACGCTTCGAAGCGAAAAATCGCGCGGCGCTGATCTGCACCGGCGCGGCGCCCGGCCTCACCAATCTTCTCGCCAAGCGCGGCTCCGAACTCCTGAACACAGTGGAATCCGTGCAGATTCGCCTGTTCGAAAGCACCGAAAGCAAGGACCCTGTTTCCACTTGGTCGCCGGAAGTGATGTACGACGAAGCAATTTCCAGCCCGCGCGTCTATCGCCACGGGCGCTTCTCACTCGCGAAGCGATTCGCGGACCGCGAAAAATTTCGTTTCCCGCCGCCCATCGGCGAAACAACTGTGTACCTCGCGGCGCAGGACGAAGTTTGCATGTTGCCGTACGTGGTTCCGATGCGCGACATGGACGCGAAAATCGGCGGCAACGATTTCGATCGCCTGTTCCGCTGGTACCGCCAGGGACGCCTCAACCGCTCGCAAGGAATCGTGCGCAAGCGTTTTCCAAAAACTCTAACGCCCAAGGGTGTCGCAGGGATGATTCGGAAAGGCGCGCTCGAAAATGCCCGCTTCGCCGCGGCAGTGCTGGTACGAGGAGTGAAAGATGACCAGCCTCTGCTGCTGCGCTACGACGCGAGCTTCCCTACTTTGTTCCAGATTCGCCAGCGCGGCTTAATCTCGACACCCATCGCCTACGCCACCGCGCACCTCGCCGCCCTCTTCATCCGGCATTTCCCGCGCGACATGGCCGGCGTCTTCGGCCCATCGGAATTGCCGATAGAGACGCGCCGCGCCATCCTCGCCGAAGCCCGCTCCCGCGATTTTCGCGTCGCATTCAAAATGACCCGCCTCAAGAAAATCGAAGACGACGACTACTAGCTGGAGAGTTAGCAGTAGGGGCCCGGCACGGCATGCCGTGCCGGGCCCTCAAGCGACATTGGCATCGTGCGAGCGCCATCCCCGAGCGGCTTGCTGCGTCCACGAAAAAGTTCCCGATTAGCAGGTATGGTATGCTTTCGAAACCCAGCCTACCGGCCGCCACTAGCGGCATTGCAATTTCGGCGCTCGCAACCAACTTCCGTTCGCAGTCCATGAGGCACCCACATGCGTTGGACACCCGGCGGCACCAGCGGCGATATCGAAGATGACCGCAATTCCAGCGGCGGCGGTGGTGGATTCCCCGGCGGCATCCACATCGGCATCGGCGGCCTGCTGATCCTGTTAGTGCTGAGCTTTATTTTCAAGCGCGACTTGATTTCGCCCTTCCTCAATTCGGGCGCCGCCGGCGGTTCTGCCTCCGTCGCCCGTCCACCCGATCCTGCCCGCGACGCCGCCGAACAGAAAGAAGTTCAATTCGTATCCTTTGTTCTCGATGACGTGCAAAGCACCTGGCCCAAGCTGATCCCGCAATACCGCCATGCCAAGCTGGTTCTATTTCGCGACGACCTGGATTCCGCCTGCGGCCTCGCGCAAACCGCCACCGGCCCCTTCTATTGCCCCAGCGATGAAAAGGTCTACCTCGATCTGGGATTCTTTGACGAACTGAAAAATCGTTTTGGCGCTTCTGGTGAGTTCGCCCAAGCCTACGTGATCGCGCACGAACTGGGGCATCACGTGCAGAAAATTCTCGGCACGGAGAGCAAAGTCCGCGCGGCGCAGCAACGCAATCCGCAGCAGGCGAATGACCTATCCGTACGTCTGGAATTGCAAGCGGACTGCTACGCGGGCGTCTGGGGGAATTCCACCGAGCAGCGAAATATCCTGGAAGCAGGCGACGTGGAATCCGGCCTGCACGCCGCTGCAGCCGTGGGCGACGACCACATCCAAAAAATGACTACCGGCGAAGTGATGCCCGAAAAATTCACGCACGGCACTTCCGCGCAGCGCGTGCGATGGTTCAGGCAAGGTCTGACCACTGGCCGCGTGGATGCGTGCGACACATTTGCGTCAACACCCTAACGCTAGTACGGCCTCGCCAGCGGCTTCAGCAATCCAAAATCCGTCAGCCCATTCACGATGAACTGCACCGCCAGCGCTACCAGCAGCAACCCCATCAGCCGCATCAGAATGCGTATCCCGGTCTCGCCCAGATATTTACGCACGCCGTCCGCTTCCGCCAGAATCATGAACGCGAGAAATGATGTGAGCAGAATCGTCGCGTATATGACGGCCTGCTGCCACACCGAGTGCGATTCGCCCACCAGCACCATCACTGTGGAAATCGCGCCCGGCCCTGCCAGCATCGGCATTCCCAGCGGAATAATGCTCGCATCCTGTTTTTCCGCGCCTTCCTGCTGCTCTTCGGCCGTCGCTTTCGTGCCGGACTGCTTGGCCTGTAGCATGTCCAGCCCGATCCCCATCAGAATGATTCCGCCGGCGATCTTGAACGCCGGCAGCGTGATGCCAAACATTTTGAAAATCAGGCTGCCCGCCAGCGCGAACGAGCACAGCACAATTGCGCAAGTAAATGCCGAACGCCGCGCCACACCCCGCCGCTCCGATGGCGTGGAATCCGCGGTCACCGCCAGAAACAAAGGAATCACCGCGAACGGGTCCACCAGAAAAAACACTGAGGTAATCGCCAGCAACGCGAATTCGAGAACCACTTTGATCGAGTCAGGCATGGAATTCAGTGCGCCGCCGACGCGCCCGAGTCACAGTAGCATTTTTGCACAGGTCAACGCTGCCGAAAAATCCCGCACAGCAAATTGTAGTGAGGCAGGGCACGTATCGCGTAGAGTCCGGACTTCAAAGCAGGTCAGCAGACAACCGCAACTAGCATTTCATTCGTAGCGCAATGCCACCATCGGATCCACGCGCATCGCCCGCCGCGCGGGAATGTAGCACGCCGCCAGCGCCACCAACATTAACAGCACCGCGACCGCGCCATAAGTCACCGGATCTGTCGTATGCACGCCGTGCAATAATCCGCTCATCAGCCGCGTCAACATCAGCCCGCCCACGATTCCAATCGCCACTCCCGCCAGCGCCAGCTTCGCGCCCTGCCCCACCACCAGCAACAGCACCTCCTGCCGCCGCGCGCCCAGCGCCATGCGAATTCCAATTTCTCGTGTGCGCTGCGCAACGGAATACGAAACAACACCGTAAATCCCCACCGCGCCAAGCAACAGCGCGAGCCCTGCAAACACCGCAAACAGCGCGGAAGTGGAGCGCGGTTCAGCCATCGCCTCCGCCACCCAATTCTTCAGAGGCCCAATCTGGCTCACCGGCACATCGTGATTGAGGCTGGCGACGGTGTTCTTTAGTTCGCCCGCGATTTGCACCTGCTCCCCGGCCGTTTCGATCACCAGCGTCATCTCCGCGGGCGGCGCGTCTGCGCCGCTGCCGCGAATTGCATGCGGCCCGTACGGCGTATAAATAACGCCATCAATCCAGTCCGCCGAATTCTGCGTGATAGTCGAACTCCCGGACGTCGCCCACCACTCCCACCACCGTCCGCCATTCGTTCTCCCACTTAGGATGGAAGTGCTCGCCCACGGCATCCTGCCCCGGCCAGAAATCGCTCCGCGGTGGTTTTGCTAACGATCACTACGGCCTGCGAGCCCGCCCCAGAATCCGCCTCGGTGAACGCACGCCCGCGCAGCAGCGGAATATTCATAATCTTCAGATAATCCGGCGTTACAATTTTTTCCCAGAACATCGGGACCTTCGCGCCATCGCGGCGTTGGGTGAGCTTCAATCACTCCCGGAAATATTTCCGCGCCGCCGCCCAACGGCAAGCCGTTCACCGCTGCTACATTCTTCACTCCCGGCAACGCGCGCGTACGCTGCAGCAATTCGTTGTAAAAAGCCAGGCAACTCCCCGGAACTGCGCAGAACGATTTCATTCGGAGTGATTCGTGCCGTCACCACGCGCTCCGCGCGAAATCCCGGACTGGTGCCAGAAGGAATCCACAAACTCTTCACCAGCAATCCAGCTGCGATCACCAGAATCATCGAAACCGCCACTTCGCCCACTACCAGCAGCTTGCTCGCGCGATGATTTCCGCCGCGTCGCGCTGCGCTGGCCGCCCGATTTCAGGGTTTCCGTCATGTCCACTTTCGATGCGCCCAGCGCGGGAACCAATCCGAAAATCACGCCGGTCAAAATCGCCAGCAACGCGGTGAATGTCAATACTTGCCCATCCAGTGCAACATCAGCGAGCCGGGGCGTGTCCGGCAGGAAGGGCCGTCTTCATAATCTGAAAGTCCATACGCCGCGACACCCAGTCCCAACGCTGCCGCCGATGAAGCGATAGCAGCACGCTTTCCGTGATCAATTGCCGCAGAATTCTCCCGCGGCTTGCTCCGAGCGCAACGCGCACCGCGATTTCTTTCTCGCGCGTGGTGGCACGCGCCAGCAGCAGATTAGCGACATTCGCGCAAGCAATCAGCAGCAACAGCCCCACAGCTCCAAGTAAAATCAAAAGCTTTCCGCGGGCATCGCCCACAATCGCTTCTTCCAGCGAAACGATGCTGGCGTTCAGAAAGGAATCGTCCGGCATCGCGCCAGGCAAAAGCCGCCAGCACCACGGCCGCATCGTTTTGAGTTCTGTGCGCGCCTGCTCCAGCGTCGCGCCCGGGCGCAATCGCCCGATGAGTGGCATATAACTGTCGCCCCAATAATTGCCGGTGTCCCGCGGATCCAGATGCAACGGAACCCATAGCTCCGTTTTCGGCGATGGAAAAAGAAAATTTGCGGGCATCACGCCGACGATTTCGCGATCCTCACCTTCCAACGTGATCCGCCTCCCCACAATATTCGGATCCGCTTGAAACCGGCGCTCCCACAACGAGTGGCTCAGAATCACCACGCGATCTTTATCCGGCTGGTCTTCACCATCACGAAAAGTCCTGCCCATCGCCGCTTGCGCGCCCAGCATGGAGAAGAAATCCGCCGAAACTGAATTCCCAATCAGCCGTACCGGATCGCCCGAACCAGTCAAATTAAATTCTTTGTAGTCCGAGACTCCCACCAGCTGCATCGTGCGGCTTTGATGGCGCATCACCACCAGCGGACCCTTGGGGAAATATTGCGTGGTTCCTACCAATCTCTCGGGCTGTGCATAGGGCAACGGCCTCAGCAGCACGCCATTCACCAGACTGAAAATCGCAGTGTTCGCGCCAATGCCCAGCGCCAAAGTCAGCACCGCGATCATCGTGAACCCCGGACTTTTTCGCAGCGTCCGCGCGGCGTAGCGCAAATCCTGCAGCAAATCTTCCAACCACGTCCAAGCCCACTGATCGTGCGTCACGTCCTGAATCACTCCGGCGTTGCCCAGCTCCCGGCGCGCCGCTTCGCCAGCCCGCGCCGCAGATTCGCCGCGCGCCACGCGATCCCGCGCGGCCATCTGTAAATGACTGGCGATTTCTTCGTTCAGTTCCTTCTTGCGCTGTTCAGCACCGCCCCAAGGGAACTTCATGCCTCGCTCTCCTCGCCGGCAGGACCCAAAATCCCCGCGATCGCCTGCGAAATCTGCGCCCAGCGCGACCGCTCCGACGCCAGCTTCTTCTTCCCCGCCGCGCTCAGCCGGTACACCCGCACGCGCTGATTGTTCTCCGAAGTCTTCCACTCCGCCGCAATCAATTTCTGCCGTTCCAGCCGGTGCAGCGCCGGATACAACGAGCCCGTGTCCACCTGCAATACGTCGCCGGAATTCGCGCGAATGGCCAGCGCGATTCCGTACCCGTGCTGCGCTCCCCAGCGCAACGTCTGCAAAATCAGCAAATCCAGCGTCCCTTGCAGCAACTCAATCCGGTTCTGATACCGCTGTTTCATCGCTTCCCTCGGGTGTAGAGCCTCTACATCCTGGCTGTAGACGCCCTACACCCCCACCGCGCTGCAATTCCTGTGCCGATTGCGACCGGCCGAATCTCTGTGTAGCCAAAGCTGTTAGCGAAATCGCGCGCTGCATCACCACATCCCGCTGCCCGATTCTGGGACGCCCCGTCGCCAAATCGAACGCCCACTCGCCCTGTCCTCGGCAGCGCTCGCCGATTGATGTAGAATCCCCGCGGCGAATTTAGCCGGAGAGCCGGAGGGATCAGAATGTCGCGAAGCCGTCTTCGAGCTGTGCTGCTGGGAATCTCCGCGTTCGCTCTAACTGCGGGCACCCTGCAGGCGCAGCAATCTTCGTCGTATCGCTTTGCAGTCTCG
Source organism: uncultured Acidobacteriota bacterium (assembly GCA_963710845.1). GTDB lineage: Bacteria > Acidobacteriota > Terriglobia > Acidiferrales > UBA7541 > Palsa-295. The sequence goes on from CAVQBU010000006.1 coordinate 527,432, forward strand.
TTCCCAAGCGGGCAAAGCGCCACGCCGCTCGACGGCCGCCTGCTGCTGATTCTCTCCACCGACCCTTCCGCCGAACCGCGCCTGCAAATCAGCAATTCCGTGCGCACTCAAATGATCTTCGGCCTCGACGTGGACGCGCTAAAGCCCGGCCAGTCCATCACGCTCGACGATGCCGCCTTCGGCTATCCCGTCCGCTACCTTCACGACGTTCCCGCGGGAGATTATTTCGTTCAAGTCGTCCTGAACGAATACGAAACCTTCCATCGCGCCGATGGCACCACCGTAAAGCTTCCCATGGACCGCGGCGAAGGCCAGCACTGGCAACTCGCCCCCGGCAACCTCTATTCCACGCCGCGAAAAATCACGCTGCGTGTCGGCGGCGATCCCGTCTCCCTCGTCCTCGACCAGGTCATCCCGCCGATCCCCGATCCGCCAGACACACCCTACATCCGCCACATCAAAATCCAGAGCACCTTGCTGACGAAATTCTGGGGCCGCCCGATGTTCCTCAGCGCCAACGTCCTGGTCCCCGAAGGCTTCGACTTCCACCCCAACGCGCATTTTCCGCTGATGATTTTTGAAGATCATTTCAACGACGACCTCCACGGCTTCCGCACCACTCCTCCCGATCCCGATCTGAAACCCGATTACAGCGAACGTTTCCACATCTCCGGCTACAACAAAATTCAGCAAGAAGAGGCCTACAAGTTCTATCAACAATGGATCGCGCCGAAATTTCCGCGCTTCCTAGTCGCGCAGATCAACCACGCCAATCCTTATTACGACGATTCCTACGCCGTAAACTCCGCGAACCTGGGCCCTTACGGCGACGCCATCGAAACCGAGCTAATCCCCGCGATCGAGAAAAAATTCCGCGCGATTGGCCAAGGCTGGGCCCGCTTCGTTTACGGCGGCTCGACCGGCGGATGGGAATCCCTCGCCGTGCAGATTTTCTATCCCGACCATTACAACGGCGCGTTCGTCGCTTGCCCCGACCCAGTGGATTTCCGTGCCTTCACCAACATCAATTTGTATTCCGACAAAAATATGTTTTTCATTGAAGGCCCCCACATGCGCGTCGAACAACCCGGCGAACGCGATTACCTCGGCCGCACGCTCACCACCACCAAACAGATCAATCAATACGAGCTCGCACTAGGCTCGCACGGGCGATCCGGCGAGCAATTCGATATCTGGCAAGCCGTGTACGGACCGGTGGGAAAAGATGGTTACCCGCAAACTATTTTCAACAAGGAAACCGGCGAAATAGATCCGACGACAGCCGCCTACTGGAAAGAACACTACGACCTGAGCGCGATCCTGCAGAAAAATTGGTCATCGCTAGGCCCAGTGCTGGAGGGCAAGATTCATGTGTACGTCGGCAGCGCAGACACTTATTTTCTGAACGACGCGGTGTATTACCTGGAAGACTTCTTGAACGCCACCAAAAATCCCCCCTACGGCGGCGAAGTGAAATACGGAGACCGCGCCGAACATTGCTGGAATGGCGATCCCAACTTGCCCAATTATCTTTCGCGCCTGCACTACAACACGATGTATCTGCCGAAGATTCTGGAACGCATCCAGAAAACCGCGCCCGCAGGAGCAGACCTCACGTCCTGGCGCTATTAGAAATAGTTGAAAGCAGTTCGCGACGCCCACTCAATCATCGATTGCGAATGGATAGCGGCGAACTGTTGATTACCGAAGCAGCCGCAGCCTTCGATGCTTCCGGTGCGGACGGCTTGGGTGCTTTTGCGGCAGAAGAAGCGGCCGCAGTGGGCGCCGTCTTTCTCGTTTCCCACGACTTACGAAGCTTCTCGCGCTGCGCCAGCACGTAATTCTTGGCCTCGTCAAAACTGCGATACACGCGCCGCCCCTTGATCATGTTGCACGAACGGCAACAAGCCACCAGGTTGCGCTCATCCTTCTTGCCTCTGCGCGCCCGCGGAACGACGAAATCAACGGACATCGCCAAAGCGTTCTCGAAGCTGGCCGCGCCATCAAGCCCGCAATACTGGCAGCGGTGCTGATCGCGTTCCAAAATACGCAAGCCCTCTTCGCGCGTTACCGGCCTTTCCACCAATCGCAGGGTCATCAGGTCTAATGGCATGGAACACCTCCCGACTCGGAAATCTTTCGGCGAGATGAGCGACGTAGATTTCCGACCGTTGTTGTCCAGACCATACGGCTGCGCACATACCAGTGTCAAGGATGCGATGAAGTACGAGGCAGGCAGTGAAATGGGCGCACGGCTGACCGCATAACCATGCAACACCGTACCGGGCCGGCTTGCTTTGCAGCGCCAATGTCCGCATCCCGGCGCACCGATATTTCATTCGGGATAGCACACACCACGGCCGCTTTCATGGGACGTCAAATCTGTGGCAGTGAGTCCTACGCAATCTTGCCGAGCGGGTTCGAGTGCTCGCGCAGCCGCATCAATTGTTGCCGTAATCTGTCAACATCCAGCCCAGCGGACTGGCACACCTGCGGAAAATCCGAGCGATCCTGGAACAAATATTCTTCGGCGATTCGTTTGTAACGGAGAGGCCCCGAAATCCATTCTTGAATCGTGCTCACGACTACCGCTTGCCACAGTCGTTTTTCCACTTGTGCGTCTTGTTCGGCTGCTGTACTTGCTGCGGTTGCTGCGATTGTAAAGAGGTTAGGCATTGTGGTTCCCCCAGGGTCCCCAGTGGTGTGTTGCATGGCGCGAAACCCTGCAGAGCATTGCGTCGGCCATGTCGCGAACCAAAAACGGGTCACTTGTGGATTTGTGCTCTTTCGGTCATCAGCGAACGTCCCGAAAACACACGACTTATTTCTCCGCCCGAACATTACAGCAAAAACCCGACTCCCTGCCGGCCATGCGCCGCTAACCCCCGAGAAAATTCTCCCTGGTGACGGCAAGATTTTCACCGTGGCCGCTCGCTGCGTTAATATGCCGACCTCCCCGCATCACGTCCTAGTTCGTTGAAGGCGATACGCTCCGTTTCCATGGCGCCCTCGGCCATCCATGAAAGCGGACATTTCTACTTTGCACAAACCGGACATTCTCACTTTGCAGCTACATCCGGCGGCCGTTCGTTGCGTCCTGCCCAAGAGAAGCGTACGATGCGACAGGAAGATTCCCAGTCACCGTTTCCGGCTGAATCCGATAATTAATGCGATTCACATCAATGCAACGAGGAGGAAGCATGTCCATCCTACGAGCGGGTTTGTTGATCGTCTTCGTGTTGCTTCCCGTAGTCGCGCGCGCTCAATCAAAGAAGCCTGCAAACGATTCTCCTGCCCAAACTTCAAGCAACTCGATGATCGTAGAGCCAGGTTCGGAAAAGTGGGGCGACATTCCCGCGGCCGCCATGGTCGGCACACCGTCGGTTGAAATCGGTGGCACATTGCGCGTTGCCATCCTCCAGGGCGATCCGATGACGCCTGGCCGCTCTTATACTCTGCGCATTTCGTGTACCGATGGGGCCAAGATCGCGCCGCACTGGCATCCGACTACGGAGAACGTTACGGTGATTAAGGGCGCGGCCGCCGTAGGAACGGGATCGAAATGGGACGCCGCGGCGCTCAAAGACGTGCCCACAGGCGGATTCTTCTGGGCAGCGCCGCATATGGCGCATTTCGCGGAATGCAAGGGCGATACGATTCTGCAGGTGCACGGAATCGCGCCCTTCGTGATCAATTTTGTCAGTCCCGAGGACGCTCAACCGGCCAAGAAGCCAATGTAGCCAAACGCAATCTCGCTTCGCGGAGCAGCGCGTTAGATTCCAGCCACATTCTGAGTGCCGATGCATCACGTAAACGGAAACTGGCAAACTGCCGCGCGGTGCCTTCTCTTGCCTGAATGTTACGCTGCTGCTACACTATCGCGGCAAGAGCTAGCCTGCTGCTCCTGCCATACTCCCTGAAGAAGGTTTATCCATGTCTGGACACTCTAAATGGGCCACGATCAAGCATAAGAAGGCGGCCACGGACGCCAAGCGTGGCAAAATTTTCACAAAAATCATCCGTGAGCTAACCATCGCTGCGCGCACCGGCGGCGCCGACCCCATCACCAACCCGCGCCTGCGCACCGCCATTCTTTCGGCGAAGAGCGAAAATATGCCCAACGACAACATCGAGCGCGCCATCCAGCGCGGCACCGGCACGCTCGAGGGCGAGACGCTCGACGAAGTCACCTTTGAAGGCTACGGCCCCGGCGGCGTCGGCGTGCTGGTGCAAGTCGTCACCAACAATCGCAACCGCATCGTCAGCGAAGTGCGCCACATGTTCTCCAAGAACGGCGGCAACATGGCCGAAAACGGCGCGGTCGGCTGGATGTTCCACCGCAAAGGCGACATCATCGTCCCCAAAGAAGCCGCCGACGAAGAAAAAATGATGGGCATCGTACTGGACGCCGGCGCCGAAGATCTGCGCGACGACGGTTCAGCCTGGGAAGTCACCACGCCTCCCGAAGCATTCGAAAAAGTCCGCGAAGCGCTTCTCGCTGCAGGCGTCACCCCGGCCACCGCGGAAATCGCCTTCGTCCCGCAAAATTACGTGAAGCTCAGCGGCGCGCAAGCCCAGCAAATGATGCGCATGGTCGAGACCCTGGAAGATCACGACGACGTCCAGCACGTTTACGCCAACTTCGACATCGACGAAAAAGAAATGCAAGCCGCCGTAGCCAGCTAGCCGCAAGCCAACCCATTATCAACGTCAGAGGCTTGCTTGTCCTGAGTCCCCGATTGATTCGGGCCAAAGGGCCGCCGTTTTTTCTCTAAGCCTTCGTTTCAATCCAGCCAAAATTTCGGTCGTGACTCAGCTTTCCAGTAGTGCCCCAATCAGGCATTGAACGAAGAAAACCGCATGACCGCTTACCGTTCCTGAATCCCGAGAACGGGAGCCGATTGTTCGCCACCGATCTCTTCGCCGGACTTGCCAGCACCACTTCGACACCTGGCCATCGCTTTTCTATTCGATGCCCTCAGACTCTCAGATATTCTATCTGCAGGCACGTTGTGCGTTCTGATTTGCATTCCAGTGGTGGAATCTCGCTGAGTCGATCCTAGCCATGAAAAAAGCTCTGTCTTTCGTAATCATCGCAGCCATTTGTGGCGTCCTGGCATTTCATTACTTCCACCTTGATTCCTCCTCACTGGCGGATGCTTCCGGCGATGATAACGGCCCGATCGCGGACATTGATCAACCCCTCCCCCACGCAGTGTTAGCCTCAGTTGAAAACGGCTGGGTGGATTTGTCGGCTTTCAAAGGTAAGGTCATTCTAATTAACTTCTGGAGCACATGGTGCCCCGGCTGCGTCGATGAAGTCCCCGACCTCATTCGTTTACAACAGGAGTTTGGTGCGAAGGGATTCACGGTCGTCGCTATCGCCGTGGATGACCAAGGCGAAGAATCCGTGGAATCTTTTGTCAAGAGGAGGACCTTTCCGGTGAACGGGGCTTCCGTTGCCATAAATTACCCCGTGTTCCTTGGCAGCGACGAAATAGTGCGCCCATTGGGTTACGAGGGCGGCCTTCCGGCGGGGGTGCTGGTCAACCGCGACGGCAAGGAAGTGAAGATCATTCGCGGGACCGTTAGCGAGTCAGCTCTCGCCAAAGTCATCCGGCGACTTCTTTAGAATTGCGCGCAACGGTCGCCGGCATTGCCTACGCTTCTGTGCTGCCTCTTGATCAGCCGCGTCACCAAGCAAATGCGTCACCAATTCGTACTTCTTCGGTAAGCGCTTAAATCAGGAGTTAGCCGCATCTCTCCTGTTGCCAATCATGAATCTCCGCCTGTTCACTGCTGCGCTTGAGTGCGGTTAGAGACTCTCGGTGTCAACTTCCTGATGACAAACTCTTGCAGGACCGATGCGAGCGAATTTTCACCGAACCTGATTAGCGCGGTTTCGGCCACCAGCCACCCGTCGCGATTGCTCGCTGGATAGTAGGTGTATGCGATGCCCGCCGCGGCGAAGTTTCCGATCACGTACGAATAATTCGGTTGCCAGTTGCCGTTGTCGCCTTTGCACACAAACGGACTGGAGAGCGCGTACAAAACCCGGGATTTCTTAGTACCGGTTCCCTTATAGAAATAGCGAGGATCTTGTTTCAAGAGAGACGGCAATACGGCGCTGCCCAGGAACGTACCGATCACAACGTCACCGTACGCTGCGCCGTAGCGCTTTGCGTAGCCTTGCGCTCCTTGTCCGTATCCGCTTAGTCCGTTTCCTGCCTGCTGCAGCCCAGCCAGAACCCCAACTCCAACGAAAGTGAATGGATCGACAGACGACCTCGCGGCCAGTTCGAACTTTTGCTTCGGCGAGAGCGCAACCGCATCCGGGACGTAGCTCACATAGAAATTCGGAACGATGCCGAGTATGCGCTGCTTCTCTTGCTCCTTGATTTGCGTTTCTGCAAGTTCCACCTGCGTGAGTGAGACGGTCACCTGCGTCACCTGCGTAGCAACCAGCAATACTACTTTTGGGACAACGTAGGCTTCCCCGGGATGCACGGTTCCGGTGATTACTTGCGTATTGAGATCTGTAAACGAAATAGTGAGCTGGAAGGGCCCGGGAGCGAGATTGGCGAAGGAAAACTGACCGAGGTCATCGCTTAGTGTATCCGCGCTTGGGGATTGATCTTCGCGCGTGAGTCGCACCTGGGCACCGACGACTACGCCTCCGGTCAAATCAACAACAGTTCCACTTATGCTTCCCTTCGCTTGGGGATCGGGCTGCTGCTCGCCCGACGCCTGCCGCGCAGCAGCCGGCACAACAGCCGCCACCAGAAACATAAGCGAAAGTATGACCAGTTGACGCAACTGCGAACCTCGCCTCTTGTTCGTAACCTTCAAAGCTTGTGCGTCTCCTTCTCGGACTTGCCAGGAATGTCCAGCTTGCGGATTCACGTGAGCGGGCCTGACCGGTAGCTGTTAAGCAATCAGCACTCCAACCTCCGGGCCCATTGAGCAAACTGAGCCCTCCTAAATAGATGCCAGTTGGTATCCATATGATTCCTCTTAGTCTACAGTAGAGTGCCAGGAGAGAGACCTCACGATTGGCTCCCGATTTGCCGAATCCGACAGTCCTGTCGCGCGACTCGCTTCCAGGTAAGCGCATTAATCAGTGGTTGACTCCCACCTGCTGCTGGAGTAATCCATTGGCGGCCCAACTGTATCAGCATGGACTCGGACTTGCTGCTTTCGCTGGTTCTTTCTGGCAACGGGACTAAACATAAGGAGAACGATTATGAAGCGCAAAATCACGGGAGCCGCGGGATTGGCCGCGGCGTTCGTTGCGGGCATGCTGGTGGCGACGGCTTTGGGCGGTGCGATGTCTGGGGCGCGGACGGCGGCGGCGCAGTCGCAGGGGAAGACGCAGCAAGTTACCGTGGAGCGGATCATCACCCCAACGGTGACGGACGAGGACATCGCTTTGCTGCGGAAAGACCTGCGCGCCATGAAAATGCAGGTGATTGGGCAGAATATGTCGCTCTCCGAAGAGGAGGGGCAGAAGTTCTGGCCGATCTACAACCATTACGTGAAGGACTTGCAAGTAGTGAACAACCAGAAGTATGCGCTCTTGAAGCAGTACGCCGAGATGTGGGCAACGATGTCAGACCAAGACGCCATGATTTATGTGCGGCACTGGCTGGAGGTGGATGCGCAGGTGCAGGCGCTGCGCTTGCAGTATGTGCCGACCGTGAACCAGGTGCTGCCGGGAAGGAAGGCGGCGACGTTTTTTCAGTTGGACCGGCGGCTGAACATGATCATCGATCTGCAATTGTTTGGGCAGATTCCGCTGGCACATGTGAAGGAGTAGGCGCTAAGAAATATCAGTCAGGATTTTCCATGGCTATCGTCTGGCGAACCATGCAGCCCAAAGACGTTCGCGAATGCGCCGAGATCGTCGCGGCGCACCCCGTGATCGGCCCTCGCTACGGAACCGCCCTCGCGAAGCTGCGCCCTGCTTGGTCTAGCCTGCTCGGGTGCGAAGCAGCCGTCATGGTCGTTTTCGAAAAAGTCGAGGGATCGCGCACCGTGATCTGTGCGACTGCTGTGGCCGTCTTCGTTCATGACGAGTTTCTGCGCGAACTTAAGAAGCGGCCATTCTGGATCGGGCCAGAACTCGCCAGACGGATCGTCGGCGGCAAATCTCCGATTCTCTCGAACAAGCAGTTTCGCGAGGCGAACTCGTCGAGCGGATTGAACCACGTCACTTGGGAAGGCATCGTTCGGCCCGATTTCGAGGGAAACTCCGAACTGCGACGCAAACTCCCAAGCGCGCTGATTGCCGAGCACCGTGGTCGTTTTCTGAACGAGGCCATCGCAAATCAAATGGACAGCGTCGAGCGGCTGCGCTGGACCCTGGAAGTGGGCGCGCTATTGTGGGATCCACGGACTGGGCGCTATGGCCATCGAATCGCAAAGGACCCAGGCGAGCTCATAAGAAATCCGCACGTTGTCGGCATATCACGTGAGGCTGAACCTCGCCGCCCCGGCACTTGGGTTGGCGCCCTTTTCGAGTACACGCCGCCCCGTTGCGCTTTCAGTTCTGCCGAGCAGCAATTGCTGAACGCTGCTCTTGCTGGCGCAACCGATGGAGAACTCTCTTCCAAGCTCGCCATCTCCGTCTCTACGGTCAAGAAGAATTGGATTTCGATCTATAAACGCGCGTCTTCTTCTCTGCCGGACATATTTCCCGACAATTCTCCGGCTGATAGCGCGACAGCCGAACGGGGAAAAGAAAAGAGGCGCTATCTCCTCGCGTACTTGCGCGAACATCCGGAAGAGCTGCGACCCCATTCGCGCAAACGACCACCTCGCGATCTCGCGCAATAAGTTCACGCAGCGCAACAAGTCCTTGGTGGCGCGCCGGCAAGTGCAACGCCCCCCAAAACCAATGACCGCGCCGCACGAGCTAATGCACGCCGATTCTTACAGCCGATGCGACTGACACAATCGGTGCCCAAGCCCTTGGACCTATCGTCGCGTTGCCGAACCTTAAAGGCCGGATTCCCGTTGAGCCCACCGCGTCACTCAGGGCTTGCGGAAGCGACTTGAATCGACTTTCCCTGATAGAGGTTTGTCAAGCGCACTCGGACGAGCCAGTAAACCAGCAAAATCAGCGGCAGAAGCGTGAGCGTTATATACACGCCCGTACTGAACAACGCCGGTGATAAGTGTTGTCCCAGCCCCGCCGCCGTCATTAATCTGAGTGGCCGATTGGAGGGCCCCATAAAAAAAGATCCTGCTGCGATGAATAATCCAAAGCACATCCGCCAGAGATGCCGCGCGATGCGCCTCGCTCCAACCACACCTCCACCGACCAGCATGCGAACGTCTCCCGCGGCTGCCAGCAGGATCACCGAACCCATAAAAAAAGTCATTCCAACGGGAACTCCGTCCGGTGAGGCCACTCCACTGCGCACGATTGCGATGCCATTCATCCAAGTGAGGGTACCGAGCGCCAAAGGAATCAGCAGCACAACCCAATCATAACGGCGCGTTGCTCCGTCTCCACGCCTGGCGGTCAGCCATGCCGTGCCGATCAGGTAAAACGTAAAAATTCCGCCGCCGATGTTACTGGGTTGATGTCTTACGACGGCAAGGTACACCGCCAAGCTCGCCATCGTGAGCATCGCTACCACAAATATTCTTCCCGCCAGTGCGTGACGCGGGGAACCCTTGCGGAACAGCAATGCAGCGGTACCGGACAGCAACCCCACGGTCCCACCGGCAATATGAACAAGGAGGATCGGTGAATAGGCCATCAGCGCCTCTTGAAGATCTATACGTCGCAGTTAGCCCGAAGGTTTCATCCCTATACAGCCCACAAATCGCTGGCGATAACTATGCCAACTACTCCGTAGGCACGATTCCCGTGCCTCTGTTCCTCTCTGGCAAAGCTCTTCGAAAAAATACTACACTCGGCAACCCCAGCGCACTACACTTGTGCGAGCTCAGATGATCCGTCAAGCACTCGCCACGACCACCGCGAACGCCGCAAAGAAGACCGCGCGCCTCTGCGTGCTCGGCGTTGATCCCGCCGTAGCCGGCGCCACGGGCTATGGCGTAGTCGAGTTCCTCGGCTCCTCCCCGCGCCTTCTGCGTTTCGGCGCGCTGAAGCTTCCCGCGCGCGCCACCTTCGCCGCCCGCCTGCGCGAAATTCACGAACTCATCGCGCAACTCGTCGCGGAATTCGCGCCAGACGCCGTCGCCATCGAGTCCGTTTTCACCGCGCTCAATATGCGCACGGCCCTCAAGCTCGCTGAAGTCCGCGGCGTGGTGCTGCTCGCCGCCGCGCAAGCTTCCATCCCCGCGCACAGCTATTCGCCGCGTGAAGTGAAAGCCAGCATCGCCGGTTACGGCGCCGCATCCAAACAGCAGATGCAACAAATGGTCACCTCCGCGCTGGGCTTGACCGAATACCCCGAGCCGGCCGACGCCTCCGACGCTCTGGCCGTAGCGCTCTGCCACGCGCATAGCTTCCGCGCCCGCGAGCGCCTGCTGGCATCTATCACCGCGATCCCCGCCAGAGTTCATCCCGGCTCTGCGACCAATGCCACCAAAACCATTTTGCGAAACCAATCCCGCGCGGCGCGCATCTCTGGCCTCTGATGCGAGAATTCATGATTCGCTGCGCACAGCGCCACTGCGCCAGCGTGTTCGCGCGCACCTCGCTGGTTCTTTTCCTGCTCGCTGTTTTCGCCGCGCAGCTATCCGCTGCAATGCCAGCCTGTCTGCGGCGATCACCTGCAGTTGACTCCGCGTTCGGCGTTACCAGCGTTCTCGCGGAAAGCTCCGCCGCCGAAATCACTTTCCGCAAAGTTTTCAAAACCAGCTATCCCGAGTTCGTCGAAATCAAAATCAATCAAGCGGGCACCGGCACCTACGACATCCGCCAGCTCGACGAAGACGCGAACCCACAGCCCTTCGAAGTCAGCCCCCCGCTCGCGCAACGCATCTTCGAGCTAGCCGCCAAGCTCAATAATTTTCAGAATGTGGATCTGGAAGTCCATCGCCGCCTCGCCAACCTCGGCGCCAAAACCCTGCTCTACGAAAAAGGCGCCGAAAAACACGAAACCGATTTCAATTACACGCTCGACGATAGCGCCACCCAGCTCGTCAACATCTTCGAAGGCCTCGCTCGCCAGACCACCGATCTTTCTGATCTCGTCCGCACCATGCGCTACGACCACCTCGGTGTCAACGACGTGCTCCTGCAAATCGAACGCGACTACAACAACAAACTCCTCCCCGAACCCGAACGCCTGCTCCCCACTCTCGACCAGCTCGCCGCCGACGAAAAATTCGTAGACATCGCCCGCACCCGCGCCCGCACCCTCGCCACTCGTATCCGCACGACCCACTAGACTTACCGCCTCGAGGCCAAGTCTTCAGCCTCACCGGCCGGTGTGCCCGTAAAGAATTGGTAATCTGTCCCTTCGTACAACTTGACACTTCTTATAACTTCCGTCTATTCTTCGTGCCGTCTTTGCAGCACCAAATTGGGAACCCAGGTGGGCCAAATGATGCGAACCCAACCCGCGCATTTCCTGCGCATCCTTCTGTTTTTTGCTTTCTTTTCGCTGTTGCTGCCGCTGCGCGCCCTCGCGCAAATAGCGCCCGCGCCTGCGCGCATCACCCAGGCCGTGGACGAAGCGAATCTCACCGTCCTGAAGGGCAATACGTATTTCCTGGCGCGCGCCAAATACGATCGCGGCGCCGCTCCTTCCAGCCTCCCGATGAACCGCATGCTCCTGGTGCTGCAGCGCAGCCCGCAGCAAGAATCCGCGCTCGAACTATTGCTCGACCAGCAGCAGGACCAGTCGTCACCGAACTTCCACCTGTGGCTCACGCCCCAACAATTCGGCCAGCAGTTCGGCCCCTCCGACCAGGACGTCGAGAAAATCACCTCCTGGCTGCAATCCCACGGATTTCAGGTCGCTGCCATTTCCAACGGCCGCACCGTAATAGAATTTTCCGGCACCGCCGGCCAGGTCCAGGAAGCCTTCCACACCGCCATCCACAAATATTCAGTCCCCACAAAATCCGGAGCCCTCGAAGACCACTGGGCCAACTCCGCCGACCCCTCCATACCCGCGGCGCTTGCCTCCGTCGTTACTGGCGTCGCGACTATGCACAATTTCCTGAAGCGCCCGCAGCACGTGCTGTCACAAGACAAGTTTCATGTCGAGCGCAAACCCGGCACGCTGCCCGAATTCACTGGCACCAACGGTTCAGGCGCCACAGTGCACGCCGTCGGACCCGGCGACTTGGCGGTAATTTACAATGCCAACCCGCTCTACAGCGCCAGTCCGAATATTAATGGAACGGGTTCCACCGTCGCTGTCGTCGCACGCTCCGATTTCAATTTTCAAGACCTCAACGATTTCCGCTCCAACTTCGGCGTCGTCAGCCCAGCGATCCAGGTTGTCGTTAATGGCACGGACCCCGGCGATCTCGGAGACGGCGAGGAAGTGGAAGCGACCCTTGATGCGAGTTATGCCACGGCGCTCGCGCAGCAAGCCAATGAAAAATTCGTCGTTTCCGCCAGTACGAACTCCACGGACGGAGTGGACCTATCCGAGGTCTACATCATCGAAAATAATTTGGGTGACGTAATGACCGAAAGTTTTGGCGGCTGCGAAGTCGGAGTCACCACCGCTGAATCAACGAACATTTCCAACCTCGCCGAACAAGCCGCCGCGCAAGGCATCACTTACCTGGTTTCCGCGGGCGACAATGGCTCCGCAGGTTGTGACGATCCCACAAACTCGGTCGCAACGCCTCCCGTTTCCGTAAACATCCTGGCGTCCACGCCCTACACCGTTGCCGTCGGCGGCACCATGTTTGCCGACACCACGAGCCCCGCCACTTATTGGAATGCGACTGACAGTTCGTCCTTGGTCTCCGCGAAGTCCTACATCCCAGAAGACGTCTGGAACGAGAGCTGCAGCGTGGCTTCCTGCGGATCGCAAAACGCCAACCTGTACGCCGGTAGCGGTGGCGTCAGCACGATTTTCCCGATTCCCGCATGGCAATCCGGAGTTGCCGGAATTCCCTCTTCACCTGCATTTCGGAACCTGCCTGACGTCTCGCTAACAGCTGCCGGGCATGATCCTTACTTGATATGCCTCGAAGGCTCCTGTGGGGGAGGCGAGTTCGCGGGAGTGGCGGGAACATCGGCGTCGGTGCAGGTCTTCGGCGGAATCATGGCGTTGGTTCATCAAAAAATAGGCGCCCGGGTCGGCCAGGCCGATTACGTTTTCTACAAGCTCGCGGCTACCGAAACACTGGCGAATTGCAATGGCTCGAAGGCGTCGCCAGGGCCCAGCTCCAACTGCATCTTCTACGACACCACCGTCGGCAACAACGTCGTTCCGGGCATCACCAACGGAGATTACACCAGCACCGTCGGGTACGATCGCGCGACCGGTCTCGGCTCGGTCAACATCACCAATCTCGTGAACCAGTGGAGCTCCGTCACTTTCGCGCCCAGCGTTACCACTCTTTCGGTGAATCCCACGACCTTCACCCACGGCACTACCGTGAACGTCGCCATCACCGTCGCCCCGCAAACCGGCACGCCTACCTTCAACGATGAAGACGTTTCACTCGCGACCAGCGCCGGTAACGTAATCAACGACTACACTCTCTCCAGCACTGGAACTGCGTCGGCCTCGATCAACAACCTCACCGGAGGAACCTACTCCCTAACAGCGCACTACCCCGGTAATGGAACTCTCGGCTCGAGCAGTTCGGCCGCTGTGAACCTGACCATCTCACCCGAGACAAGTACAACTGTCGCAACGGCTGCGGGTGGCAGCCCCGCCGGTCAGCCGTTCTCCAGTGGCGGCTATGGCACGCTGATTTTTCCGGGCGGCACGGTCACCGGTCAGTCCGGCGTGGGCACTCCGACGGGCACGTTGACGTTCGCAGCAGATGGAATCACCGTGGGGACCGCAACTCTAAACTCCTCAGGTGCGGGAACCGTGTCCAGCGCGATTCCGGCGCTTGCGATTGGTACCCACACGCTCTCGGCTGCCTACGGCGGCGACGCCAGTTTCAAACCCAGCACTTCCGCCAACCTCAGCCTGACGATCGCGAAGGGTGCGACGACCGTCCAGTTTCAGCCGCCTCCCACTACCGGTGTGGGCACGACTATTCCGCTAAACATTAACGTGTTTACAACCAGCAGCGGAAACGCGCCGACCGGCACGGTGACCTTGCTCTCGGGAAGTACTCAGATTGGCACTTCGTCGGTAAGCGCTGCCGGTATCGGCGTCAATGGCGTTGTTTCGAACGCATCGATCCCAGTTCAGGAATCTCAGCTCGGGCCTATGACTCTTACGGCTCACTACTCGGGAGACTCAAACTACACAGGCGCGACGTCGCCTCCGGCGACCATCAACGTCCTACGCACCACCACGACCGCCGTAAGTACGTCGTCGCCCAGCGTGCAAACTGGGCAAAACGTAACCTTCACTGCTCAAATTGTATCGAACCAGCCCGGCGGCCCCGCCATCGGCGGAACTATTCAGTTTTACTTTGGCGGCGGAGAACCCATAGGTTCACCGGCAACTGTGATCAACGGACAAGCGCAGGTCACTTCCAATAGCCTGACGCCCGGCCCATCCGGCTTATCCGCGATTTACAGCGGCGACACCAATTACACAGGCTCGAATAGTGCTTCAATTCCTTTCACTGTTACTCCGGGCCCGGATTTCAGCATCGCGTTCGCACCTCCAGCGGTGAACGTCAGCGCGCCCGGCGCGAGCGCCATGACGACCGTCACCGTCACCGGAAGTAACGGTTACAACGGCGTCATCAATTTCTCGGCAGCCTCTTGCACCGGTTTGCCGTCCGAAAGTACCTGCAGATTCAGCCCCGCCAGCATCACCGGCGGCGGCACTTCGGTACTGACAGTTTCGACGACCGCCCCCAGCTCACTCGTTCCATTAAGTCGCCACATTGACATCGGTGGATGGAGCACCACCGCCGGCACAATCCGCGTCCTGCTTCTGTGCGCTGCGCTTCTCGCGCTCGCAATTCAGGCGCGCCGACGCCGCTGGGATCTCGCCGGTGCCGTGCTGATGTTTACGCTGTTGATCGGGATCGCCGCATGCGGCGGCGGTGGAGGCGGAAGCACTGGACCCACCAATCCCGGAACGCCCGTAGTCACGAACCAAGTCATCACCGTGACGGCCACCAGCGGAACCATCACGCACACTTTCACATTCACGCTCAACGTCAACTAGTGAATCGCGCTGCAGCGCGATTCATCCTGAGAACCGGCAGTGCCGGTTCGAAGGGCAGCGGCCAGCTTTAGCTGGGCGCTTTTGACTTGGTCGTTGCTTTTGAATTTGTGAATCGCGCTGCAGCGCGATTCATCCTGAGGCTCCGCAGTGCGGAATCGAAGGGTTGCGGCTGTCTGCTTTTGCTTTTTAGGCGGGCGTTTTTGCTGTTGAAGTTGACTCTGTAGCGGCCGGTTCAGGTTGATCGAACCGGGCAACCGTTGCTTCGGTATTGCCCTTGCACCGGCGCGCTTCGGTCCGCCATCGGTGTGGCGCCAATAACCCATCCCGTTCCCGCATTGCGCGAGCACCGCCACAAAATCTCGCCGCCGCTCACCGCACAATCAACCCCGCATACCCCACCACTTCATCGCGCTCCCCCGTAATATCACCAGACGTCGCATAACGCACCAGCTCCGCCCGCTCCGCCCCCAATTCCCGCATCGCCACCAGCATCGCCGTCGTCGCCGCATACCCGCACATCGTAATTCCCTCGGCGCGCACCGTGTCGTACAACCCGCGCGGATCCAGCCGCAGAATTTGCGCAATCGCCATCTCATCCTTCGCGCGCGTGAACCCGTCGCTCTCGTAATGATTCATGTCCGTGCTGGCAATCACCAGCACGCGCTCACTCTGCGCCGCCACCACTTTCGCCACCGCGTGCCCCAGTTCTTCCAGCAGCCCGTAACGATCCGTCCCCAACACCACGGGAACGAACCGAAAATCTGGCGGCGCCAACCGCTGCAAAAAAGGAATCTGCACCTCGAGGGAATGTTCGCGCTCGTGCGCCACCCCGTCTTCGCGCAATCGCGGGCACGCCCGCATCAGCTCCGCAGCCAACTCCGCATCAATCGCCGCATCTCCCAACGGAGTTCGCCAGCTTCCCTGCGACAAAATCGCCATCGCCTCGCCGCGCGGATAATGCCGCGGCCCCAGTAAAATGCATCGCGCAGGAATTTCCAGCAAAGAAAAAACCGCCCCCGCCACGTGCCCCGAATACATGTACCCCGCATGAGGAACCACGCACCCGCGCGCCGCAATTCGCGCAGCGCTCGGCGCCGGCGCAAACTCAGCAATCTGCCGCGCAAGCTCCCTCGGTTCCGATGGGTAGAAGCGTCCAGCAACTGCAGGAGGGCGAATCATTTCGTCGCGCCGAAGGTCCTGAGAACCTGCCTGTGGCAGGTTCGAAGGGCTTCCAGCTGCAAGTTTCTCGCTTCTGACTTTGCCAGCCATCTTGTGATGGTAGCCCCGGAAGGGCGGGGCTTCAGGCCCGCCGTCACGCCCGGCAAACAGACGGGCTTTAGCCCCTGAAGCCGCGCTTCCCGATCGTAGCCGAATATTGATGAGATGGCTGGTACAGAAAAATTACAGCGCAAAACGGGGAATCAAATCGGTTTGGAAGGCCTGCCCTTAATCCTCAACGCTTCACCACTGCCGGGAATCCACAAAACCTTCACGCGGTCCCCGGTCTGATACCCGCCCGCATCCTGCACTTCCTCCATTTTATCCTTGGCCCTTGCGGAGAACGTGAAGGTGTGAATCGCCATGCCGTTGTCCAACTCGCGCACGATCATGCTGTGCCGGTCGGCGTGGACCACTTCCGCCTTCAACCACACCGCCTTCGCCGGCTTCTGCTTCACCACCACCGGCGTGTTGGCGTCGGTGGAAATCGGCACGCGCGCCGGCTCGGTCACCACCTGCGCGCGCGCGGACGGTGCCGACGCCGCCAGCACCCCAGCGGCGCAAATTAGCGCGCTAACAATAAATTTATAGTTCTTCATCGAAGGATATCTTCAGTGACTTCAGAAATTTGATGTCTTGCGCGGTGATTTCCACGCGCGGCTCGATCGCTTCTTCTTCCATGATTTCATCATCCACTCGTATATGCAGCGATTCCAAAAAACGTCGGTCTTGCGTCGTCATCTTCGCGTCCTGCGCCGACCTGCGCGCCAATCCAATCGTCGCGTCCAGCTTCAGCACAATGTCGAACCCCGCCGAGCGCACTCCCGATATCGCTTCCGCGATCCGGTTTGAGTCCGACACCGTATCATTAATGGCGTGTCCCAGCTCTCGCAGCAACTGCTTCATGCGATCGTCCAGTTGCAAGGGCATCACCTCCCGTAAAGCCACCCTTCTATCCTAATTCTAGGTCCGCCGCCACCACGAAACAAGGCCCAGGTGCGCGGAATGAACCGCTCCAGTTAACCGTACTCTCGTCCAGTCACCCCCTCTGATGCCGAACCCTCCACCTCGGGCGCATCCAATCTCGTATGTCGCCGTTTTCGTAGCGCCGGCCGAAGGTCCTGAGAACCTGCCAGCGGCAGACTCGATGGGCGTCCCGCCCGCTCTGTTGCAGTTGCATTTGAATCTGTAGCGGCCGCCTCCGGCGCGTCGAATCGCGCACGACGTTGCTGTTGCCCTTTGTAGCGGCCGCTTCGTCCCATGCATTTCGGGACGAAGCGGGCATGCCCCATTCGCACCTCTCCACGCAAGAACGTCACGTGTCATCCCGCACGCAGTCCCGCGCTCTTGCTTGCCCGTCCCGTCCCGCAATAGCGGGACGGGCGCGGGACGCAGCGAGGCCTGCCTGCCGCGGGCAGGGCTGTGCCACGAATGCCAACGCGCGAAGATGGGGTACCCGCTCGCAGTGATTAGCATGCGAGATATCTCTCGGGCACGGCTAGCGGGTCAGTCTCCGATTGTGCCACTTACCAGGCACTTGCCAGGAGTTATGCTGACTAATCAGGACCGCTTACTGGCTTCTAGCCGCAAAGCCGCTCTGAACCGGCCCACAGTTGAGCAAGTTCTCTGAGGTTGTGTTTGTATTTACGCGTTGCCAAGTATTCCGTCCCACCTTTTACACGCAGCCTGTACTCCCCCGTCGGTAACGGTTGGATCTCCTCCACGGCCGAAATATTCACGACGACCGAGCGGTGGATGCGAATAAAACCGTACGGTTTGAGCTTTTCTGCCATCGACGAGAGGGACTCGTGCACCAAATAGGGATTCGTTCGGGGTCGCAACGAAACGTAATTACCTTCGGCTTGCACCGCCAAGATGTCGGCTAAATCCAAGAGCAGGATGCTACCGTTTGCCTTGAACGCGATTCGTGGCATATTCCAGACGCACAGATCCGATTGTTTTTCCCGTTCCATCAGTCCCTTGTCCTCTCCCGCATCGGCCGGACTGCGAGCTTCGAATGTGCGAACCCGCCGAGCCTACGAACCGGTTGGTATGTACTCGTGCCGGACCCATTCGTTAGAACCGATGCAATCAGTCCCGCTTACGGTTGCTCGGCTGGCGTAGAGACCTCAGCCAGCCCACCATATTTTTGATTCCGGTCTTTATGATTTTCGGATCCTGAGCATTCTTGGCGAGCGAACCGTAGCCTTCGACCATCGCTATCAGAAAGCTCGCGGCGTCACGAGTGTCCACGTCGCGGCGAACGCTTCCGTGGATTTGGCCTTCTCGCAAAACGGAAGCCATGGCATCGCGCCAAGCGTCGAAGATTGCCTCCAGCCGCTGCCGGAATCCTGCGTCAAGCGGGGACATTTCCTGCGCGAGATTGTTGAGCTGACACCCGCCACACACAACGTCAAGCTGAACGGAGAGGCCTTGAACAATGTCGATCAGAGCGTCGATTGGATCCTTGACGTTCAGTAAAGGCCGCACCCATGTGCTACGGACATCGGGGGAAATGATCTCTTCGACGACGGCGTATCCCAAGGCTTCCTTGTTTTTGAAATGGTGGTAAAGCGCTCCCTTCGTTACGCCTGCGGTCGCCAGAATCGTGTCCAGGCTCGCGCTCTGAAAACCCGTTCTATAAATCTCGCGAGATGCCGCCTGCAGCAAGCGTTCCCGCGTACGCTCGGGGGCACGCATCCGCGTCGGTCTTTGTTTCGGTGCCGGGTTTCGGCGGGTGGCCAACATACCGACCAGCATGTACGGTAACTGCCCGAGCGTCAAGAGAGATCTAACACGCGCTTGACAATATGAAGATTTATCGTGGGTTCCCTAGGGGTTATTGAATTGCGCAGGTAGCCCCGCCCGGTTGTTAGATTTGGCTTCCGCTCGCGACTGCCGAACGTACCGACTGGTATGTACGTTATTCATCTGAAAGTCAACCACAAGTAAGCGGCTTGAATGTTGCCTGCTGACGTTCTCGAATTTCATAAACTCTCGCCAGTGTCTATGAAAAGTTGGAGAAACAGTCGCGCTAGCCGTTTTGGGATCGTCCCAGGATTTTGTTAGTCCGCAACTCGTTTTCGAACTCTGAAGTCTTGTGCCTGTTGAGTCACGTAATCGTATTGAACGTGGAGCGCCGCCTGCACTTCCATTTTCAGCAGTATGAATTTGTGAAGGTGTGAGTCAACTCTGCTCGCGATTGCACACTCGCACGGAAACTGTAGTCAGTCCAAAAGGAGAATACATGAGCGCATTAAGACGGTTGCGGAATTTCTGGATACCGGGAGTTGCAACGATTGTTCTGGGTAGCTTCAGCAATGCGTTCGCTCAACAGAACTACAAAATTACCGATTTGGGTATTAACAACAGCAAAGACAACTTCAGCATGGCCATGGGCCTTAATAATCAGGGTTGGGCGGAGAACATGGATGGGACCGTGAACCCTCCCGAGAATAGTTTGTTTACGTCAGTTGCAAGGGGCCGCGCGGTGATAAGCATCTACGGATTCAACATCGACCTGGGCACGCTTGGAAAACCCGACGGCAACAGTTGGATTAACTGGGGCGGGATCAATGACCGCGGGGAAGCCGTTGGTCAGTCCGAAACGGCTGATGCAGATCCGAACGGTGAGGACATTTGCGGCTTCGGCACACACCTTACGTGCGTTCCGTTTCTTTGGCGAGACGGCCACATGAGCGCTCTTCCGACGCTCGGCGGAAATAATGGGCAGGCCAGCGCCATCAATAACCGCGGAGAAGTCGTCGGATTTGCCGAAGACGGTGCCGTGGACTCCACATGCCCAGCCGGCACAACCAACAATCGGATTGCGTTGTCGGCCTTGTGGGAAAGAGGCAGCGTCGAAGTTCTGCCTCTGGTGGGTAACGATTCAGACGGTTTCGCATTCGGGATTAACGATCGAGGCCAAGCCGTAGGCTACTCGGGAAACTGCACCACAGCGACGCACGCCGTAATGTGGAAAGACAACACTGCCTTCGTGCTTCAGGATCTCGGAGGTACAGGCTCCAATTTTGCCTACGCCATTAGCAACCGCGGCCAAATCGCCGGGCAAATCGGCAGTGCTGACGGCACAACCTTCTATGCCGCGGTTTGGCAGAACGGCGCCGACGGCGCAGTCACAAACATCGGCGTTCTGCCGGGAGAATTTGCCGCCTTTGCCACCGGCATCAACAACCGGGGCCAAGTGGTGGGAAACGACTTTGACTCCAGTTTCAACTGGTCTCGCGGCTTCATCTGGCAGGATGGTGTGATGTCCGACCTAAACACGCTAATTGCCGCGGATTCCAATCTCTTCATAATCTCGGCTAGCAATGTCAATGAGCGCGGACAAATCTCGGGTATGGCAACGGTGCAAACCGGGCCCCATGCGGGCGACATTCACGCTTATCTTTTGACCCCAATGGACGGACGCATCGGTGAGTCGATGGCAGATTTCGCACGTACACACCCGCAATCCCTTTTGCACGCGAATGCTTGCAACCACTCTTTGCAGAGATTCGGACCCAGCCGATTCCAGCGGTAACGGGTATTTTCCGAGCTTCCGCACCGTGTATTCCAGGCATACGCTGCGCGAAGGCGCAAGGGCCGGGATTGTGCGGGACAAACTGGGTCACGTCGAATATCGACGTGACCCAGAATATTTACGGCAACACCTAATGGGAAGAGCGAGCGGATGCGTTTGCCGCAATATCCTGGATGGTGTCGCACCGTCCGGTTGAACCCGCACGACTCATCAGGCGTTACTAATTCATTCGCCGCTGGACCCGCGCTGTTGAGGGCGGAACATGGCCCTTCAGACGCATGTAAACGGCAAGGTTGCCGTAGTGCTCGTTATTGTGGGTGATGTTGTACATCAGCACGGCGCCCCGGACGGTATTGGTCGACCCTGTGCTAACAACATTCGCAATCTGCACGGGCTGAATGAAGTTAGCGTCGGTGGTCGCTGCGTACACCCGCTCGCAATAGACGAGCGAATCGTTCAGCGCCTTAACGAGCGCAGCCTTGTCGGTGATTTGCTCGTAGTCAGCGGTAGCTGCCGGCTTTTCGCCCGCAGCTTGTGAACAGAAGAAGAAGTTTGCATCGGCCACGTGACCGATAATCTGAGCGAAGGTCCGGACCTGCAGCGTCGGTCGAAAGGCGTATTCATCCGCAGGCATGTTCTCTGCCGCCTCCGCTAGATTTCGGCGGATCATCGCGTGCATCGCCTTGGCACTGCCCGCCAGCGAGGGCGACAACTCATCGGGATAGCCAGCGTCCGTCGTTTGAGCGGAGGCCGCCGGCAAAGTCACATACGCAAAAACAAAAGCCAACGTAAGCAGACGCAGCATCGGATCGTCTCCCTTCACCGTGCGAATCGTTTTGGCCAGCGCGGCTCACTTATAAACTTCGATAACAGAGCCTTGTCAAGTCTAATCGCCAAACTCCTAATTCACGCCGTAATCGGAAACTGACCCTCGACCGGGGAATCGGAGCTTTTGACTTGCTGTCGTAAAACCAGCCCCAAGCCTCCCGTAAATCGCGCTGCAGCGCGATTCATCCTGAGAAGCGGCAGTGCCGCTTCGAAGGGCAATCACTCCCGCGCCTTCACGCATTCTGTACTAGAATTGTTCCATGGCCGACGGCTTCTACCCCACGCTCTGGAGCTCCACCAAAATCACTCTGCGCGTGGTGTGGCGCGCCGCCCGCCAACTCTTTCACGAAACCACCGGCGCAATCTTCGCCCTATTCGCTCTCTACGGCGGAATCTCTGCCTGGCGCCAATGGCACACCCGCCCCGCCGCTTGGCTGCTGGGCTTCACCATCGTTTACGCCATCACCATGGTCTGTTTCGCGATCACGTCGTTCCGCCGCGCCCGCCGCGTGCGCTGAAACCAAAATATGAACCGCGACGAAAAAAAATCCCCTGCTGCCAGAGAGCTCCGAGCGGCCTCTACGTCCGGCCTGCCACTCGAAGCCGTAGTCACCGCGAACGATCTCCACGATTGGGACCCAGAACGCGACCTCAGCTATCCCGGCGAGTTCCCTTTCACCCGCGGCGTCTATCCCACCATGTATCGCGGCCGCCTCTGGACCACCCGCCAATACGCCGGCTTCGGCAGCGCCGTCGAATCCAATCAGCGCTACCGTTATTTGCTCGCGCAAGGCGTCAAAGGCCTCTCCGTCGCATTCGATCTCCCCACGCAAATTGGCATGGATTCCGATCACACTCTCGCCCTCGGGGAAGTCGGCAAAGTCGGCGTCGCGATTGACTCCCTCGAAGACATGCAAACCCTCTTCGACGGCATCCCACTCGAATCCGTCTCCACCTCGATGACCATCAATTCCACGGCCGCGATTCTCCTCGCGCTCTACGTCGCCGTCGCCAAACAACAAGGCGCGAACCTGCTGCGCCTGGCCGGCACCGTGCAGAACGACATACTCAAGGAATATATCGCGCGCGGCACTTACATTTATCCGCTGCGTCCGGCCATGCGCATAGTCACCGATATTTTCGCCTGGTGCCGCCAAGAACTGCCCAACTGGAATGCCATCTCCATTTCCGGCTATCACATTCGCGAAGCCGGCTCCACCGACGTCCAAGAAGTCGCTTTCACTCTCGCGAACGGCATCGCCTACGTCGAAGCCGCCATCACCGCCGGCCTCGTCCGTGGACGAATTCGCCCCCCAACTCTCATTTCTTCTTCAATTCGCACAACGAACTGCTGATGCAGATCGCAAAATTCCGCGCCGCTCGACGCCTTTGGGCCCGCACCATGCGCGAACGTTTCGCCGCCCGCGACCCGCGCTCCTTGATGCTGCGCTTCCACGCTCAAACCGCTGGCTCATCCCTCACCGCGCAGCAACCGGAAAATAATCTGGTCCGCGTAGCGCTGCAATCGCTAGCCGCAGTTCTCGGTGGCTGCCAGTCCCTGCACGCCAATGCGCTCGACGAAGCCCTCGCCCTCCCCACCGAGCAATCCGCGCTCCTCGCCCTGCGCACCCAGCAAATCATCGCGCAGGAAACCGGAGTAGTGAACACGACGGACCCCGTCGCCGGCTCCTACGCCATCGAAAAATTAACCGATGAAATCGAATCGGGCGCGCGGGAATATATTTCCAAGATTGACGCCATGGGAGGAGTATTGCGCGCCATAGAAACCGGCTACATCCAGCACGAAATACAGAAATCCGCGTTCGAATATCAAAATGCCGTGGATAGCGGCGAACAAATAGTAGTCGGCGTGAATCGGTTCCAAACTGACGAAGAAAAACCCATCCCCACCTTGCGCATTGACCCCGAAATCGAACGCACCCAAATCGCGTGCCTCAATTCCCTGCGCGCCCGCCGCGACACAAAGAAAGCCCAGTCCGCGCTCGTCGAAATCGAACGCCGCGCCCGCGCCACAGAAAATCTAATGCCCGCCATCCTCACCGCCGTCGAAGCCTACGCCACAGTTGGCGAAATCTCCGACGCCCTCCGCCGCGCCTTCGGCGAATACCACGAATCCGTCGTGATTTGAATCGCGCAGTTCCTACCGCCGCACGTCGTTCTTATGGTTCGGCCGAAACGATCGCCCCGCCGCATTTTCCACCAATGTCTCAAACGCGGCGACGCAAGCATGCCGCAACTCCCGTGAAATTCGCTCCGGCACTCCCTTGGTAAGCAGCAACGTCGCGGTTCCATGCAACAGCGCCGCCAGTGCCAGCGCCAATCCCGCATGCTGCTCCGGCGTTCCCCCCAATCGGTCCACCAGGCTCTTCTTCAGCAAATCAAACGACGGCCGTGGCTCTTCTTTCGCCAGCCGCACCGCCCAATCCGCATGAATCAACTCGTACTCGTTCGAGTGTTTCAGCGCAAACTCGAAATATCGCAGGCAAAACTCCTCGCACGAATGCGCCCGCCGCATATAAGAGAACATGATCTCCTGCGCCCGCTTGCGCAAAAGTTCCAGAATGTCCCGCTTATCGCGGAATCGTTGGTACAAGGTAGGAGTCGTGGTCCGCGCCGTGCGCGCCACCGCGCGCATCGTCAGCGCCTTTTCTCCGCCTCTGCTCCACAACTGATAAGCGGCATCCAAAACGCGCCCTTCTAAACCGGCATCGGCTGTTCGCGGCATCTTCGCTCCCGGCTTCTTCGCCCAAAAAACATCCACTCAAAAATAATCTTTACATCGTTCAACAAACGATGTATAAGTTATTCAGGCGCGCAGTATACCCCGTTTCATACCCCGGTGCAGTACAAAATCCGCAGTGCGCTTAGAGGAACGCGATGCACACGTTTGATTATGTAGTCACCACCAAGGCCACCCCTTCCCTCACCTGGGAAATCTACACCAATTGGAAAATGTGGCACACCTTCGCCAACATCTACGGCCGCTTGCACTGGCAACACGGCGAGCCCTGGAGTATCGGCAGCAGAATGGAAATCGAAATTCTCAAGCCCGTGAAAGTCGTCGTTGACCACCTTATCGTCAATTGCCGTCCCGGCCGCGACCTTGGCTGGATTGACCGCGCCCTCGGCATCACCCTGCACCAGTGGGTCGAATTCGATGAGAGCCCCTCTGGCGGCACGCACATTCGCACTTGGGGAGAAATCAAGCCGCCGCGCGTCGCTATCGCCGGACGCACCGTGGAATATCTGGTGGGAGTCTTTACCGAAACCTGGTACGAAAATTTCCGCTCGCTCTGCGACGAGTTCGCAGAAGTCGGAGTTTGATTCGCTTCCGCTCTGAATCGAAGGTTGAAATGAGACAGGACTATTTGTGGGTCGTGGCTTTAGCCACGACATAAACCGCGACGAATCCGTGCGGCTTTAGCCGCTGAAGTTCCGATTCTGTTGTGAATCGCGCCGCGGCGCAAAAAAATCTAGTCGGACGCACCTGCGGACGAAGCCATCTTCTGCCCGCCGCCCGCATCCGCCAACGCATTCGCGCGCAATACCAGCACCGGGCAGCACGCCTGCTTCACCACTTCCTCCGCCACCGACCCGAATGCGATCTTGTGCCAACCCGTCATGCCGTGCGTCGCGATAATGATCAAGTCCGCGTGATTGTGCTCGGCGCTACGCACCAACTCCATGCCAACGTCGTCCGCCGTCCCCACTTCTGCGCGCGCCTTCACGTTTTTCTGCGCGAGCGCGGCACCCAGCTCAGACAATCTCTTCGCCGCCGCGTCATACAAACTCTGGTCATACGCGCCTTCCTTCAGCATGGACACATCGTCCGGCAAGTCCGGAATCGCCGGCACCACGTGTACCAGCAACAGTTCCGCACCAAACCGCGCCGCGAAATCTGCAGCAACGTCCAGCGCCGCCTGCGAAGAATCGCTGAAATCAATCGGCGAAAGAATCAGTTTAGGAGGCATCATCGCGTCGTTTCCTTTGTGCCGGTGTCCAGACGATGGAAGGGGCAGCGTCGCCATCCTACCAAACCAATTTTTCGCCACATTACGCGTCTGTTGCTGCTACGTTAATTTAACGAATTGCCCGCCACAGGACGGCCCGCAGAGCGGGATCGAAGGGTAGGCGCCCCAACTCCTCCAGCCGACGACATCTTGGAGTGCGGCGGCTTGCCGCCGCCTGTACAAGCCGAAGTTTGCTTCGGCGCTCGCCCACCGTCGCGATCATCTTTCGCCGCGCAGCTTCCACATCCTCCAGCTCCGCACGCCCGAAACTCAGCACACCACCCCGTCCGGCCCCAGCACTACGCGTCTGAATCGTCCGCCGCGGCGGACGATTCACCCTGAGAACCGGCACTGCCCGTTCGAAGGGTCCCCGCCACAGCGCGATTCATCATAATGTCCTAGAATAAGCGCGCATGAATTCCCCGGCGCTCCTCGACAATCTTCGCGTTGTGCTCGTCGCCACGCGCAATCCTCTAAATATCGGCGCCGCCGCCCGCGCCATGAGCAATTTCGGCTGCACCCACCTGCGCCTCGTAAATCCCTACGATCCCGCCTATCGCGAAGCGCGTTCCGCAGTAGGCGCCGCGCCAGTCCTCGCCAGCGCGGAGCAATTCAGCACCGTAGCCGAAGCTGTCGCCGACTGCGCGCTCGTAGTCGGCACCACCGCCGCCGGCCGCCGCGAATTGCATCATCAACTCTGCACGCTCGAAGCCGGCGCACGCATCATTCTTCAGCGCCTCGCACGCAAGCGCGTCACCCGCGGAAAAACAAATCGCGTCGCGCTCCTCTTCGGCTCGGAAAAAACCGGCCTATCCAACGAAGATCTCAGCCACTGCCACTGGCTCCTGCGCATCCCCACCCGCGCCGAGCATCGCTCGATGAACCTGGGCCAAGCCGTCGCCGTCTGCCTCTACGAACTCGCGCGCGACCCAAAGCCGCCGCCAAATTCAAGCAAGCGCTGGAAAAATCCCCGCCCGCCACCGCCGCAGAAATCGAACGCTTCACCGCCATCCTCACCCAAGCCCTCAGCTCCAGCGGCTTCCTCGATCGCCGCACCGTCGCCGACGCCGACGAACGCATCCGCCGCCTCGTCCGCCGCCTAAATCTCCCCTCCCGCGACGCCACCATGTGGACCGCCATAATGCGCCAAATCGTCTGGAAGCTTACCGCCACACAAGTCCCCGCAACCATCCCCGCCCTTACGCAAGAAACCAATACGTTAGAATTCCACGAAGTTGCTAACATCCGCAGCGCCGAGGAGAGGTGCAACGCATGCCCCGCGCATCCCGGTACCCGGATCGCTCCGCGCAAGCACCGCACCTCTACTCACCTCGCGTCGCGTGTCCGCAACTACAAACCAGCGCCATAGGCGCGGCATAAGCTAGCCCACCGCGGAAGCGCTGGGTAAATCCGCAAAACAAAACCCGAGCGCCGTTTTATCCTGAGAACCTGCCGGTGGCAGGTTCGATGGGAGGTGCGACATATGCCTAGCGCGTACCCGTGGCCGGATCGCTGCGCGCAAACACCGCGCTTCCACTCACTCCGCGTCGCACGTCCGCCACTCCAAACCAGCGCCGTAGGCGCGGCATAAGCTAGCCCACCGCGGAAGCGGTGGGAAAGATACGCACGGAGAACCCCGAGCGCCGTAGGTGCGACACAAGCCTCGTACGTATATATCCCCGCACCACTCCGTGCATCCCGCTCTCGAAACCGCGTTCCCCCAATGCTATAACCCGCCCCATGCCTCACACCTACGCGCAAAACACCGTCCACATCATCTTCAGTACCAAAGACCGCCGTAAATCCATTCCCAAAGAATTTCAACCAACTCTCTGGGCCTACATCGCCGGCATCTGCAAAAATCACGCGATTTTCACGCAAGCCATCGGCGGCGCCGCCGACCACATCCATCTCCTCGTCGAACTTCCGCAATCGCTGCCGCTAGCCAAGGCCGTCCTCACAATCAAATCAAATTCCTCCCGCTGGGCCCACGCCCAAAATCACGAATTCGCATGGCAAGAAGGCTACGCCGCCTTCAGCGTAAGCACCTCGCTAGTCCCCGCCGTAGTCCGCTACATCCAAAATCAAGAACCCCATCATAAAAAAATGTCCTTCGACGCGGAATTTCTCGCCTCTTGAAAAAACATGGCGTTTCGTTCGACCCAAAATTCGTGCTCGGCTGAACGGCACTTGTGTCGCACCTACGGCGCTCCAAATTCTCTTTGCGACCTTTCCCACCGCTTCCGCGCTGGGCTAGCCTATCCCGCGCCTACGGCGCTGAGCCGCGATCATCTTCAGAGATCCCGCGCGCCGCAGGATAGCCCGCAACACTGAGTCGAAGGGCGGCGCCAGCGTGCCCAGACCAGCACGCGGGGCAGAAGGTTGACAAAACGGATTCGAGAGGTCGCATCTAAACGCGGCCCCTTCAAAACACCGAAGATTGCGCCGCCCCCTCACACCGCCGACTCGAAGGTCTTTACCTTTTTAGGGTGCTGGGTACGCCATCCGCCACGACGAGATTCCGCTTCAGTTTTCATTACCAATCTATATTTTTGTCCTTGGCCAGTTTCACGATGTACTTCGCAGGAACAGCAACCGAAATTCCTGAGTTTTGCATGAGTAGAATAGGCTCTCTTTCATAGACTGCGTTCCCATTTACGTCGTGCATTGGCTTTCCGGTTGCAGGGTCTACACTCGCGACCGGAACATATATGAGGTTGTGATTTACATCCCTTATGGGCGAGGTCCGATTTCCTTCTAGAAGACCAACAACCGCGCCGCTTGAATCGAGGACAGGGCCGCCACTGTTTCCGGGGTTAGAAACGACAGATAACATCGTTCTTAGGCTTTCGGGCGACGGTGGGTCAGAAAATGTCTGGCCCGTTGCAGTGGCGACTTGAAGAATTAGCGCGTGCCCGTCTAAAGGATATCCGGATAAAAGAAGAGTCGCACCGCGAGCAGGAAATTCGGAGTGCAGGACTGTGCCTGCCGCTGATATCGTCGCTCCAGAACCGCTAACCAATTGCCCGAAGAATTGGTCTGGTGTTTGAAATGCCTTGAGGATTGCGACGTCGGTGGCGGCGTCTGATGCGGCAACTGTCGCATCCGTGACTTTCATGGCGTTTGAAATGACGATGGTAAGATTTCCAGTCGCCATGTAAGGGCCGTGCGCCATGCCGACCTTCAGCGGAAAAGACACGTTGCGCACAACGTGCTCACAGGTTGCTAGGTAACCCTTCTTTCCAATCCAGACGGCTGAGCCGAGCGGTACCATTCCGTATTGGGCTCTTTGCATTACGGCCATCGTTACTTTGCGCGCAAGATCGAACGGAAGCACAGGCGCGTTCTCCGCCGCGGGAACTGTCAGTTTCTTGCCGGGCTTTTGTGCGAAGCACGCGGCGACTACCGGGAAAAGTACAAGAACAAAGACAAGCGGTCGGCTCTTCATCCAAGCCCTCGCATGACGCGATCAACATCCGCCAATTTACCTGAAACGCAACTATATATCGTATATAGCTAACCGGCTTGTCAATAGCCGGGCGTTTAGCGCACCCTTTCACGCCGCCGATAAGCGGTACTTCGGATTTCATGGTGCACTCTCGCCGCACGCGAGGGTGCACGGCTTGAACTTTCAATCGTTAACTGTTGGAAATTCGCTCCATGTCGCTTCGTTCCCACAAACCCCGCCGCGCGGCCGACATCCCACCAACCCAACAGCGCCGTAGGTGCGGAATAAGCTAGCCCAGCGCGGAAGCGCTGGGTAAAAAGACGGCGCGAAGCGCCATACCTTTCGCGGTGACTTTCCCGCGTGTTTTCGAGTTGCTCGCGCCCCATTCTGCACTGAGCAAGTGGCCCACCAGCCCGCCCGTTGATGGTATAAACTCCCTCACTCGTTACCACATCCGGGCAGAGCAAGACGAAATCGCGCCGGAAAGATAAGCTGCGTGGCTAATCTATCGAAACACCGCGTACCACTTGCAGGAATTCTTTCATCGTCGCTCGCATTGGTGTTGAACATCATCGTTATTCAGACTCTGCTCGCATTAAGTCCCAAACCCGAGAGCAACTGGCGATTTCGCTTGTTGGTTTCTAGTTTCGCATTACCATCCCCTTCGATTGTCACTCCTATTCAAATGGGAGGAACCTATCTTCGACAGCGTACTCCCCTCCGGGAGCGAGCCGATCAGTGTGGTTGGTTCTCGATGGCTATGGGCGGCCCGGTGCTTTGCCTTGATTTGCACGATCGCCTTGGGCGTAGGGTTTGTAGCTGAGGCTGCGGCTGATCAGAATGTGCTGGTAGCCCTGAACTTTTTTGGTCGCTGGGGGTCGCTCAGCCTGGCAATCCTCTATCTTTTGTTCCGCAGGGGGAAGAATTCACTGGCATTTGCGCTTGGCTTGGGCGCGGCAACGCCTTTCATTACCCTGCTCCCACTCACCTTGATGTTGTCGCGATCGGGGCGCCACCTGGCTTTCTTCATAGCAGTGTTCAGTGGGATGCTGCCGCCGTTTACCAACTTGATGAATGGGCTCCACCCACAACTCGCCATACTCGGGGTGCTGCTCCTTTGGCTCTTCAGTATTTCTTTGGCAATGCTCGGGTTGAGCAGCATCGTCGCATTCCAGAAAATGGCGCACCGGGCGAAGGAGCCGGGGAAACTGCGCTGGGCCTTTCGCGGCGGAATCTGTTGCGCACTTGTCGTTTGGCTGATATTCACGCTGCTTGGTGTCTCTTTCGGGGGCTTCGGCATGTGAACTTTCCTTGTCCCGCGGGCACCCTTCCACACCGCCCAAACAAAGGCCGTTGCTCGCGACCCACCCGGCACGATCCGGCCCCGCGCCGACGGAGCCTATCGCTTCATGCGCTTTCGTGCGATCGCAATCTTAATTTCAATCAGGATCGCGCCGAAACCGGGCCGAATACAGGACGCCACTGCAGATCAAGCGTGATTGACGGCAGAGTCAGCGCCACTTTAGCGCCCGCCAGACTTCGCGAATAGACACCCAGACCCGTGTGCCGCAGCGGCCAGCCAAGCGCCACCACATGGCACATGCAATTCAGGAAGACATAACACTCATCGCTTTCACCAATATTCATTTCGGCGGATACCGGCATCGTCCGTGAGCCGAAGTCGAAGTCAAGCTGGTCGGTTTGCATTTCGCTCCACAGCTCATACGTATTGATATTCTGTCCCACGAGGGACCCAGTGGAGCGGGAATTCGTTACGATCCCAAACGAAAGGTATGCCTCGGACAACGCGTCGTGATGAAAATCTTGTATCGCATTGACCCACCATGAAAAAAGTATCGAGGGATTCGCCGCGGCGCTCAGTGTACCCGGTGCGAATGGCGGATCGAAGGTGATATATAGTTCGGCCCAAGCCCAGGCTTCACTCGGATTCTCATAGTCCGACACCACACTAAGATTCATCTGGCCGGTGTCGCCATCTGCCGTCTCCGACGCGGTGGGATTCCCGTCGAGAATGCCCGAACTCGTAAGAGGGTTGTACTGCGGTGGAGCGAAGTTCACCACGTATTGGCCAAACTCAATTCCTGACCGCACGCGTGGCGCCGCTCGCGAGACAACCTTTCGTTTTGCCAGGCGTTCGCTAAAGCCACGCAGTCCGGCTGTAGCTCGCGAAACCTCTTCGTTTGCGCTCGCGCCACTTGAAATGGCTTGCTGGAGCGTGCGCAAATACTCTCCCGCATCCTGGCGCAATGCGCCCTTTTCCTTAAACCGCGCATTCAAGCTTCGTTCCACCTGAGCCACGCGCCGTCGGAGCAAGCTTGCCGGAAATGAACTGCCACCCAGCAGCGACTCGTTTTTCCGTTTGGTCTTCTTACTCATTTTCTGTCCCTCCTGACTGCTCCTCTGTTGCACTTGTTCTCCCGACCGCCAAGTCCCTTATGAGCCTATTTTGGCAAGCGGAAGCGACCGCCGACCGGGAGTTTACACCGTATTCTGGACGGTAACGCGACTTGTCACGATCCGGGCCCGCGAGCCCCCACCCGTCAGTTTGTACTTGAGTTACCTTAACGACTGTGTTATCATCAGTCGTGCGCTAATTTCATCTCGACAAGGGGGCTACATGGTCCACGCTGTTCGCGCTGCCGTGAATCGCGCTACAGCGCGATTCATCCTGAGAAGCGGCAGTGCCGCTTCGATGGGCAGCGCGCCAGCCCCCCTCTCCCCTCGCCATTTTCTAATCGGCTCCGCCGCGATTAAAAGCGCCCGCAACTCCCCTGAAAACAATGCGTTGAATTTTTCTAATCGGCTCAAATCAGCGAATTGCAGCGCGCATTTTTCACACGTTTTGCGCTCCAAGAATCACCATTCATCGGTCACGCATCACGGTTCGCGGTTCAGCACTCACCCACCACTACTCACCAATCACGCACTTCTAATCGCTACCCAAATATTAGATATCAACCTAACTTCCTCAGAACAAACGAGAAAACATTTTCTAATCGGCACAAAATCGCGCATCTCGGCGCTCACTCCGCGCCTCCACAATCGTCCATACGAATTTCTAATCGCAACAGACCGGATTCAGAAAATTGCCAATCTCATGAAAACAAAAGAGAAAAGATTTTCTAACCGCAACAACAAAACACACTTTCGCTCCCCAGCTTCCACCCGCTTTTCACTTCGCCGCGGAATCATGTATTCTGCTCAGCCTATGCTCGACCTGGGATATGTCCGCGAACACTTGGATGTGATTGAGAAGATGGCGCAAAACCGCGGTCTGGCGCTCGATCTGGCACCTTTCCGTCAACTGGATACCGACCGCCGCATGGTAATCACCTCGGCGGAGCGCCTGAAGGCCGAGCGCAACAAGGCCAGCGAGGAAATCGCGCGCATGAAGAAGTCCGGCGCGGACGCTTCGTCCCTGCTGGCCCTGATGAAGCAGGTCTCCGACCAAATCAAGCGCGACGACGAAACCATCACCGTGCTCGACAGCCAGCTGCAGCAATTCCTGCTCACCGTCCCCAATATTCCGCACTCCAGCGTGCCCGTGGGCAGATCCGCCGCGGACAACGTGGAAGTCCGCCGCTGGGGCGCTCCGCCGCAATTCGATTTCAAACCGAAAGCCCACTGGGAGCTGGGCGAAGGCGCCGGGATTCTGGATTTCGACGCCGCCATAAAAATCGCCGGCTCCCGCTTCGCCGTGTACAAAGGCCTGGGCGCGCGCCTGGAACGGGCACTCGCCAATTTTTTCCTGGACGTGCACACCCGCGAGCACGGCTACACCGAAATTCTCCCCCCTTCCTGGTGAACACCGCCTCGCTCACCGGCGTTGGCCAGCTTCCGAAATTCGCCGCAGACATGTTTCACCTGGAGGGTACGGATCTGTGGCTGACGCCCACCTCCGAAGTGGAATTAACCAGCCTGTATCGCGACACCACGCTCGAACCCGACGCCCTGCCGATCAAAGTGTGCGCCTGGACGGCCTGCTTCCGTTCCGAAGCCGGCGCTGCAGGACGCGACACGCGCGGCCTGAAGCGCCAGCACCAATTCCAAAAAGTAGAAATGTTCAAATTCACGCGCCCCGAGCAAAGCTACGACGAGCTGGAAGCTCTAGTAGCGAACGCCGAAGCGATTTTGCAGCGCCTGGGCCTGCATTATCGCGTAATGCTGCTAAGCACGGCGGACATGGGATTCGCGTCAGCAAAAACTTACGACATCGAAGTCTGGCTCCCCTCCGCGGCCGAGTTCATGGAAATTTCCTCCTGCTCAAATACCGAATCGTTCCAAGCCCGCCGCTCCGGCATTCGTTTCAAGCCCCCCGGCGGAAAAAAATCAGAATTCGTGCACACGTTGAACGGCTCCGGCCTGGCAGTAGGCCGCACCTGGATAGCCCTGCTGGAAAATTTCCAGCGCGCCGATGGTTCAATAGTGATTCCAGAAGCGCTGCGCAGTTACATGGGCGTGGACGTAATTCCCAGCGTGGCGAAGACGTAAAAGTTTTTGCATCACAGACGCGGCGTGCGCCGAGAAAACCGAGCGCGTGCAGGTTTTGAAGTTCTCTGCGCCCTCTGCGTCTCAGCGGTAATTTGTTTTTGCGGAATTTCGTGTGCGGTGGGCTAGCTAGTTGGCCCGACGAGAACCATCGGCCCCGTCGGCTGCGGCATTCCGCCGGCTGGTTCTAGCGACACCGCAAATTCCTTTGCCGTGACGCCCGGAGGAAGCTTCATCATCATGTGGCTCATCTCGCCGTTCTTCGGATTGAAAACTCCAGCGCTGATCGGCGCGCCATTCATCGGCACAAGCCACAACTGATAACTCTTATCCGCCGGAGCAGAAGGCAACCATCCGTCGTAAGTCATCATTCCTTCCTTAGCGTTATAAAGCACCCGCGCATGCCCTTCCCCGTGATCCGCGGGAGTGCCTTTCTGCGACCACAGCGGAACGACAAGCGTCTCGCGCGCGGCAATCAGATCGGCCTGATGCCGCGTCTCGGCCAGTTCCTGTTTCTGCTGCTCGATCGTGTTGCGCAGCTCGGCCAGCTGGCGATCAAGCTGTTCGTTGTGCAGCCACAGCAGAACGGTGGCAAGAGCAAACGCACCCGCGACCGGCAACAGCACAGCCCACCAGCGCGCGAACACTCCGCCATCCGCAGCCAGCCCCGAATGCACACGCACCACGCTGCCGCCAGGACCTTCGGCCGACGCGATCACCTGCCGCATCAGAGTTTCTTTCACTCCTGGCGAAGGAGCCGTCGGCGGCGCGGCGAATGCAAGGATGGCGATGCGTCCGCGCGCTGCGGCGAGCTTTTCGGCGCAGTCCGCGCAGGAAGCCACGTGCGATTCGAACGCTTTGCGTTCGGTGTCGTCGAGGGCGCCTAGCGCATAGAGATCGAAATCTTCCGCCCGAGTTGGATGTTCGCTGCTCATGAATGCAGATCCCGTTTTAGAGTTTCTACCGCCGAGCGCAGGCGCGTTTTCACGGTGCCGAGTGGGTCGCCGGTGCGCTGCGCGATTTCACTGTGCGTCAGACCTTCGAAGTAGGCCAGCTCGATTGCGGCGCGCTGTTCTTTCGGCAGATTCTCCAGCGCGCTTTTCACTTTGGTCATCAATTGCTGCTGCGCGACGGAGCTTTCCAGGTTGGACGCAACGACGACTGTGTTTTCGCTGAGTTCATCGCCGCTGGCGGGATTGTGCCGCCGCAAACGGGAGATGGCACGATTGCGGGCAATCACCAGCAGCCAGCCGGAGAGCGAGCCGCGCGAAGAATCGAACTGCGAAGCGTTGCGCCACAACTGATAGAAAATATCCTGCAGAATTTCCTCGGCGGCCTGCGTGTCGCGCAAAATCCGGTTCAAGACGGACGAGAGCATTCCGGCGTAGCGGTCGTAGAGTGCGGCGAGCGCTGACTCGTCACGCTGAACGATCCGGTCAATGAGCGACGCGTCCGTGGCCTTCAACTCCGCTCGCTTCTCCGCCGTCACCAATTAAATGCGTCTCCTTATAGATACGCGCGCGAAGGGATTCCGGATTGCGCCGCGGGATGGGCACGCCAAGTAGCACCGCGGGGCTGCGTCGCTGTGGAGGGAGCGTAACGTGTTGGTATGGCGGGGTCAACGGGGTTCTGGGGCGATTTAGTGCGGAGTCGATGCGGTGAAAATGCGCGCGGGGTGCGGAGATTGCTATACGTGTAAGTGGTTGCTGGACATATAGTTGCACTCATACATGCAGTGGTTACGCGGGTGAATTGCGATGAACACGTACGCGGACATTTACTGCGGTCCTATTGGTTTCCATTGACATCCTGCACGGCTTGACTAAACTTCGACTCGCGCAAGACTTACGGCCCTTATCATGTATTTGCTCGCCACGTCAGGAAGGAACATCGAATGGCAACCGTTGCCAAACCAGCCAGCACTCAGCCTATCCCGCGCATCGCGCCGCGGGAGGACCTGAATCCTTACCGCATCTCGCAAATTCAGTTCGATATCGCAGCCGAGTATTTGAAGCTTGATCCCGGAATGCGCCAGATTTTGCGCACGCCCAAGCGCGTGCTGGAAGTTTCCATCCCGACGAAGATGGACAACGGGCAGATCAAGGTGTTCACCGGCTTTCGCGTGCAGCACAATGTGGCGCGCGGGCCGGCGAAGGGGGGCATTCGCTATCATCCGGCGGTATCGCTGGACGAGGTGAAGGCTCTGGCGATGTGGATGACGTGGAAAACCGCGACGGTAAACATTCCGTACGGCGGCGCGAAGGGCGGAGTGATCTGCGATCCGAAGCGGATGAGCAAATCCGAGTTGGAGCGCATGACGCGGCGGTTCGCAGCGGAAATTCTGCCGATCATAGGGCCGGAACAGGACATTCCCGCACCGGACGTGTACACGGATTCGCAGACGATGGCGTGGATCATGGATACGTATTCCATGACGAAAGGACATTCGTCGTTGGGAGTGGTGACCGGGAAGCCGATTTCGATTGGCGGATCGGAAGGACGTAACGAAGCGACCGCGCGTGGATGCGTGATTGCAGTGGAAGAGGCGTGCAAGGTGAAGAAAATTTCCTTGCGCGGGGCGAGCGTTGCGATTCAAGGGTTTGGGAATGCTGGTTCGATCGCAGCGAAATTGTTTGCGGAGAAAAAAGCGCGGGTGATTGCGATCAGCGATTCGCGCGGCGGCGTTTTCAATTCGCGGGGGATCGATCCGCTGAAGGCCATGCGTTACAAGGAGCGTTCCGGCACCGTGGTGGGCATGCCGGGGACTTCGCGCATTTCGAATGATGATTTGCTGACGATGAAGTGCGACATTCTGGTGCCCGCAGCTTTGGAAAATTCCATCACGTTGAATAATGCAGATCAGATCAAGGCGAAAATTGTGGCGGAAGCGGCGAATGGGCCGACCACTCCTCATGCGGATGAAGTTCTGGCGCGCAAGGGCACGCTGGTGATTCCAGACGTACTGGCAAATGCGGGCGGCGTCACGGTGAGCTATTTCGAGTGGGTGCAGGATTTGCAGAGCTTCTTCTGGTCGGAAGCGGAAGTGAATGCGAAGCTGGATCTGGTGATGCGGCGCGCGTTTCACGAAGTGCACGAGATGGCGCGGAAGCATCGAGCGCATCTGCGCACCGGTGCTTACGTGCTGGCGGTGGGGCGAGTTGCAGATGCGACGCTGGTGCGCGGACTTTTCCCGTGATGTTGGGGCGCGGTTAAGATTTCACTAGTTTTTCCCTCGTTCATTTTCGCAGGATTTTTCCTCCGTCGAACGTGTCTGGCAATTTTCAAATATTGTTGTTGCGCGATGCACAAGAACCCGCGTACATTTTTGGTAGCCGGTGCGCCAATGCGAAAAATGGCGGCGCCGGCGTAGTTGTCTGCAGCGGTTTCGCGCGGAGGACACTCGCAATTGAGTACTCACAACGGTCAAACGGGCCGCGCACCACCCATCCTGCTGACGATCGCAGGATTTGATCCTTCCTGCGGCGCGGGCACAGCGGCCGACCTGAAAACTTTTGCGGCGCACAATTGTTATGGCGTGGCGGCGGTGACGGCGCTCACGGTGCAATCCACGCAGGGAGTTGTGTCGGTGCATGCGACGCCTTCGGCCACGATGCGCGCGCAGCTGGAAACGCTGATGGAAGATATCGAGATTGCGGGCGTGAAAATTGGAATGTTGGCGAATCGCGCGAATGCTTCGGTGGTGACGGAATTTCTGGACAAGCATAGGTTCGCACATGTAGTCCTGGATCCGGTGTTTCGTCCAACGGCGGGTAATGCGGAATTGCTGGATACCTCCGGGCTGAAATTTGTGCGCGACGAGTTACTGAAGCGCGTGAGCGTAATCACTCCCAATGTGCCAGAAGCGGAATTCTTGACTGGCCTGGAAGTGAAAGACGTAGCAGGAATGAAGGTGGCGGGGCTGAAGCTGGTGGAAATGGGCGCGCAGGCGGTGGTGGTCACGGGCGGACATCTGGAAAAACCGACGGACGTGCTGTGCATCGGCACGGAAGTGGAAACGTTCGGCGGCGATCACGTGAAGAGCCCGAACACGCACGGATCGGGCTGCACATTTTCATCGGCGATTCTGGCGCAACTGGCAAGCGGGTTGCAGTTGCGCGAAGCTGTGATTCTGGCGAAGGCTTACGTGACCAAGGCAATCGAGAAATCCTACGCGATCGGCAAAGGCGCAGGACCGCTGAATCAGCTTTTCAGATTTCATCAGGAACAGCCGCTGCGCGGAGTTCACGAAGTGCCGCAGCACGGCATGCACCCCGCAGCAGAACCTACCGCGCATTAAACCTCTCGCGGGACGTGGTTTCCATCGAAACGATGCTCGAATGGCGGCTGTGCCGCGGTTGTTCTCTGCGAACATTCTGGTAGTAGGTCAGTTTCCACCAAATGCTGCGGGTTCAAACGGTCGCTGCAACACCATCGAGTGCATTGATTCGGCAATGCTTCCGCGGGAGAACCGACCGTTTGGCTGCGCGTGACACAATGCCGGCTAGGGCAGCGTTCCTGCTGGTCCAACCTTGGGAAGCAGTTTTAGCTTTTGTTTTCAATGCCAGGGGTGTTCAAGCTTAGTGTTGCGTCGACCCATTGAGACCACCGCGTTTATCAGGCATGTGATTTGCCGTTGGTAATTCGTCTTTCACCCACCAAGCGCGCCGTGAGAGAAGCGCCCCCAATACATGGCGGGTCTAGGAACTCCACTGTCTCCGTGCTAGGTTATCCGCCATGCGAGTCACAGGATTGATTCTGGCAATGCTCTTTGTCACCTCGAATTGCACGGCCGCCATTGACAACAACGTAGGACGAGAGCGACGGCAGCGTCTTGCAACCGCGTTCCACGATGGGGTTCTCTTGCTTCACGCCAATTCCGAACTGGATTTAACGGCCGATGGCTTCCGCCAAGATCCCTTCTTCTACTACTTCACCGGCCTCGGAAATACGGTCGGTGCGGTGCTGGCCATCGACGGAAAATCGGGTGAGAGCTGGCTTTTCTTGCCATCCGAACCGCCATTCTTGAAAAGCGGGTTGCAGCCGGAAGTTAAACCCGGACCGGACGCCGTAAAGCGCCTCGGCATTGAGCACGTCGTTGATTGGACCGAACTACAAGAGTTTCTCGAGTCACGCGCCGGTCAGGCGCCGCCACTTTACTACGCTGATGATTTCGCGGAATTCGCTGAGCTTCCACGTAATCTTCTTAGCCCCAAGTCGCCGGGCGCGCCGATATGGCTGCAGATCATTCTGCAAAGATGGCCCGCCTTCGAGGCCAAAGAAGCGGGGGAACGAGTCCAAGCCCTCATGGCGGTTCAGAGCGCAAACGAGATTGCTGCCCTACGATTAGCCGCGAAAGCAACGGTGACTGCCGTATTGGCGGGAATGCGGGCAATTCGGCCCGGCGTATCGCAGCGCAGCGTCGAAGCAGTGGTTGAAGACACCTGCTGGAAGGCCGGGGCACATGGCGCTTCCTTCTGGCCGTGGGCGATGTCCGGAGACAATGCCGTATTCCCGCGCCCTTTCACGTCGCTGGCCCGGTACGATCATCTGGATCAAGATATGCGCTCGGGTGAGTTGGTTCGGCTTGATGTGGGATGCGAATGGGATCACTACATCGGAGATTTGGGGCGAACTGTACCGGTCTCTGGCCACTATAACGACGACCAGCGAGAAACCTGGAACATATTTGTAGCTGCGTACCGTGTTGGTGCCCTCGCGATTCGGGACGGAGTCACTGTCGACCAAATCTTCGATGCGTGGCGAACCGAGCTGCTGCGTCATCGCGCTTCGGCCAAGACTTTGATGGCGCAACGTGCGATTGATTCCTGGTCAGATCGCAAGAATGTCCCATACTGGCAGGTACATACGACAAACCTACTTCCCGGTTTTCCAGATGGGCCGCTCAGGGCGGGAACCACGATCAACTTCGAGCCGATCGCCTCAATTGATGGCCAAGGCTTTTTCCTGGAAGACATGTATCTCATTACCAAAGGTGGCGTCGAGTTGCTGACTCCTGGCGTCCCATACTCAGCGGATGAGATCGAGGCCGCGATGCACTAGGTCGGCCGACTACCGGAAACTGATCCACTACCAACATTCCGGGTTCGTTGACATCCTTTCCGGCTCAACCTAGGATAAGCGCGAGATGCTGAACTTCTCGTCTCTGATTGACCAGACAATCTCGCATCACAGAATCGCAGCATCGCTCGACGGAGAAGAAATTCATTCATGATTGCGGCGAAAGAGGGGCGTATGAGGCAGAACGCGAAATTCACGCTAGTCGCGCTGTTGCTTGCGTGCATCGGGTTCGCGACGACGAGAAGCAAAGTTTCGGCCGGCGCGCATTTTGTGGCGCCGGTCCTCACCGCGGCGAGCGACATTCCCTATCCTTTCGACAATATTGCGTCCGGGCTGGTGTCATTGGCGGTGAACGTGAACCCCGGAGGTCACGTGCAAGGCGTGCAGCTGGTGCGCGACATCCCGGGTCTGACCGCGGTCGCTACCGCCGCCGTGAATACCTGGAGTTTCACGCCCGGCAGGATGGATGGGAACCAAGTCGCGTCCACAATCAGTGTGCAAGTGATCTTCAATCCCGGCACGCCGCAAACCCGGGGTTTGCAATTGCCGCCTGGGGCGCTGGTTACGCCTCCACTTCCTGCGGGATACATGCCGCCGCAGATGGCTCAGGCGTTTTACGCCGTTTATCCTCCAAACAGTGTGGCGACGGGGACCGTAGTGCTCGATCTGCTGATAAACAAGTACAGCGAAGTGAAAAAGGTGACGCCGGTGCGCTCCGTGCCGTCGTTGACGGAGTCGGCAATCGCCTCGGTGAAGACCTGGACGGTAAATCCAGCGACGATGAACGAAAAGAAAATGGATGTGGATCTGGTCGTCGCGTACGTGTTTCGTGCACCGAATGTTTCGACGCCGTAGGATTTAGTGGCGGATGAGGTTCGCACCGTGCAGGAATTCTCTCCTCGTTGACTTGCTTCCTTGCTCAACCTAAGATGTGCGCGAAATGGCGGAATCCCCTTCCAGAATCGGCCAGACCATCTCGCACTACCGAATCATTGAGAAACTCGGTGGCGGTGGCATGGGCGTGGTGTACAAGGCCGAAGACACCAGCCTGCACCGGTTCGTGGCGCTGAAGTTCCTGCCGGACGACGTGGCA
The DNA here is from genome assembly GCA_963710845.1 of uncultured Acidobacteriota bacterium. Taxonomy (GTDB): domain Bacteria; phylum Acidobacteriota; class Terriglobia; order Acidiferrales; family UBA7541; genus Palsa-295. The sequence goes on from CAVQBU010000006.1 coordinate 568,437, forward strand.
CGCGATCCACAGACGCTGGAACGATTCCGACGGGAAGCGCAGGCGGCTTCGGCGTTAAACCATCCGAACATCTGTACCGTTTACGAAATTGGCGAGGAAAACCGGCAGGCCTTCATTGCGATGGAGTATTTGGATGGTGAGACGCTGAAACACCGCATCAACGGCCGCCCGATGGAAATAGAAACTCTTCTGGATTTAGGAGTACAAATCGCGGACGGGCTGGACGCGGCGCACGCCGAAGGTGTGGTTCACCGTGACATCAAACCGGCGAATATTTTCGTGACCAAGCGCGGCCACGCCAAGATTGTGGATTTCGGATTGGCGAAGCTGGCCCCTTCATCGCGCATGGCGCAAGGTACGAGCGTCTCCTCGATGCCCACAGTCGCAGCGGAACTGCTGACCAGCCCTGGAGTAACAGTGGGCACCGTCGCCTATATGTCACCCGAGCAGGTGCGAGGAAAAGAGCTGGAGCTGCGCACCGATCTATTTTCGTTCGGCGTGGTGCTATATGAGATGGCTACGGGCGCCCTGCCGTTTCATGGCGAAACATCGGGAGTAATCAGCGAGGCGATTCTGAATCAGACCCCGGTCACTCCGGTGCGGCTGAATCCGGATGTACCGGCGGAGCTGGAGCGAATCATCAACAAGGCGCTGGAAAAAGATCGCGACTTGCGTTACCAGCACGCCTCGGACATAAGAGCGGACTTGAAGCGCCTACGGCGGGATACGGATTCGGGCCGGATTTCGTCATCGCGCAGTGAGGCAGTGCAGGAACTTGCGGCGGATTCTCGAATTTCCTCGACCGCAGCGGCGACGCCTTCCGAGCCATCAGAGGGGGCCGCACGAAAGCGATATTTAGTCGTGGCCGCATGCGTCGTGCTACTGGCAGCAGCTTTTGCGGCACATCACTTTTGGTCCCACTTGAACTCGCCTAGCGGCCCCGCCGCGATTACGCAAATCAGCCAGTGGAACAAACCGATGAACAGCGTGAGGCTATCTCCTGACGGCCATGCGGTGGCGTTTGTTTCACCGGTGAGGGGCATTGCGCAAGTGTTCCTGATGCTTACTTCGGGAGGCGAACCTCTACAACTGACCAATGACGATGGCACGAAGGAAGTGAACAATTTTTCGCCCGATGGGAAGGAAATCTATTACAAGAGGTCCACTGGCCGCGATGAAGTTTGGGCAGTACCGACACTGGGAGGCAATCCAAGACGTGTGGCAGCTGCCAGCTATGTGCTGCCCTCTCCCGACGGCGCCTCCATTTTTTATATGAAGTCTGACAGTCCCGAGGTCTTTCGCGCAGAAAAATCCGGAGTGGGCGAAGAATCCGTGTACAAGCCCGAGGGTAACGGCCAGATTTTCGCCCCGACTCTGGTATTCCCAGGCGGCAACGATTTGCTCGCTACTGGTTTTCGGTGGTACTCGTCGAGTCTCCATTTTTACAGGATTAATCTGATCAGCCATGCGGCGGATGATTTGGGCGAGGTGTCCGGGAATCCCGACGTCGCGTGGGCCGAGCCGGGGAATAGCGTGCTATTCAGCCGGAACGTAAACGGGCTCACGAACATCTGGAAATACAGCTTGCAGGACAGGAAGCTGACGCAGATTAGCTTCGGAACGGGACCGGACTTCTCACCGATGCCTGACCCGGGAGGCAACGGGATTTATTACGTGAACGGAAAATCCTCGGGGTTCCTGACCGCTTACCGCGTTCACTCAAAGGAAGCGACGGACATTGGGTCCGAGAACGCAACAGAGCCGATACTGTCACCGAATGGGAAGCGCGTGATGTACATCACGTCTCCCGCACCCCGGAAGACAATACTCTGGGCGGCGGAGATTGACAGCGGCAACATCGTGAAAATAGCTAGCGGAGAAGAGCTACAGACCGGGACTTGGGCGTCGGATAATTTTCATCTGTCGTTCGTCGAGTCGGGAAGCGGCGCAGGGGGCAAGGTCTATATCGTCGCGGCGGATGGTAGCGAGCTGCGGCAACTCCCTGCGATGGGAGGTACGCCCGTGATTTCGGTATGGAGCGCCGACCAGAAGTCGGTCTATGTGAGCGTTCACGAGAAGATAGATACGACGCCCAACGTTTGGAAATGGAGCGCCGACGGGTCGAGGCCGGAGAGACTTGCAGAAGGCTGCTGTGTGGCCTGGGACGCTGACCCGGGCGGGCGGTATCTGCTTGGGGTCGTAGTGCATGGCGAGAAGACTGGAGTCTACGAAGTGTCCACGTCTGACGGGAAATGTACATCGCTGCTTCCCGGGGTGGTGACGGAAACCGCGGTATTTGCCCTGGATGGCAAGTCGTTCTTGTACGCGCTTGCTTCTCGCGGTGAAGTCACGATTTATCGTCAGCCATGGAAGGATGGCAAGCTGATCGGGGAAGCCCAGGTGGCGTTGAAAGTTCCCTTTGGTTTTACGCTGGATTACGGTTACGCGAACGCCTACGATTTTTCGCGAGACCTTTCGACTATTGTGTATGCGCGACCCAGCGGTCATGCCGATCTCTACCTTCTGAGTGAGAAATAAGTCTTTGTGACGACGCGGAGTTCGGCGCGAAGTCTGCTGCTGGGCCGATGCGTTTCGACCAGCCGACGCGGCCGATTCCATCTGAGCGAAGTCAGAAGAGAAAATGCTATTATTCTGCCACTTTCGCCAGGAAGGTTGGCACTCGTCACATCCTCTTCCTAGATCGCCAATCTGACGGACACTTGGCGGAAAAAGGAGGAGCGCCATGTCTCATCACCTGGATTCACCCATCGCACGCCAAGATATACGCCTCGACATCACGGACCTGTACGTTTTTCGCGGAGAGACAGGCACGGTGTTCACAATCAATGTGTGCCACTCGATTTTCGGACCGATCCCTGCGCCGGGGTACCATCCGGAGGGAATGTACGAATTCAAAGTTGATTTGAACGGTGACGCAATCGAAGAACTCACCTACCGCCTGACGTTCACCGAGCCTGATAAAAATGGAAATCAGACCTACAACGTCCGGCGCATCACCGGCGCGGATGCTACTAATCCGCAAGCAGACGGCACGGTGGTGGCACAGGGCACGACCGGAGAAATCGTCAAGACGGCAACGGGGCTGCGCGTCTGGGCCGGAAAGGCTGGCGATCCCTTTTGGATCGAGCCGGACGTATTGCACGCGGTGGGGCATGCATTTCAGGACGGCACAACGATAAATCTATCCGGGTGGGATGCTAGCCGCGCGAAGAATTTGTTCGCTGGGCACACCGTGCATTCAATGGTACTGGAAGTGCCGGATAACGAGCTGCTCGCTGATGCAGGAGGCAGGCATCGGATCGGCGTATGGGCGGTGTCAACGCTGGCGACTGACGCGGGCGGATGGCGTTCGATCAATCGCGTGGGCCTGCCGATGATTCATCCGCTATTCACGCAGTTCAACGAAGATCTCGGCAATCGCCTGAATGCGGGGACGCCGAGCGAGGACCTGGCGACGCACGGAAAGACCGTGGCGCAAGCAATCGCAGGCGTCGTTGCTGCAAATGGAACGGCCGAAGATCCTGGCGCGTATGGGGAAAAAGTCGCGCGGCGATTTTGCCCCAATATTCTGCCGTATTCGGTGGGCACGTCGGCGTCGTTCGGGTTTCTGGAGTGGAACGGACGCTCGCTGACGGACAATGCGCCTGATGTGATGTTTTCGATTGCGGCGAACGCGCCGGTTCATCTGGGAATCGGCAAGGAATCGGTTACTTCGAAGCCTTCGAAGACGTTTCCGTACGTGCCTGCTGCAGTTGAAGGCCAGGTCCGGACGGCCGGGGCGGCTGGACCGTCATAATCAGCGTAGCGAACTTTCGCATGGATGGAGTGTTCCGCGGATGGCGCGGTGGTGTGGGTGAGCGCCGGGAAAAAAGATTCAACGCAGAGGCCGCAGAGAAAAGCAGAAGCGAGGCGCAGGGCCGGGTGTGCCGTCCTGCGGCGGGCAGCGCTGAGCCACAAACTGCAAATCTTCACACCGACCATTACAAATTCGACGGCAAAATAGAGTGCAGGGAGCTGGCGAGACGCCGGCGCAATGAGGTCGCGCGTGTCAGTTTGCGGATTCGAAGGCGCGGAAGCGACGTTCTAGTTCCCATTGTTGCTGGGCTTTTTCGCTGGATTTGAGGAAGGCTGCGCACGCGGCGGAGGGTTTTTCGGCGCCTAGGAATTCGCCAGAGCACGCGGCGACTGGCCGAGTGAAAACATCTTGCTCGCGCCAGAGGCTGGGACCGGGCAGGAAATTGTGTTCGAGGCCGGTGCGGCCCATTTGCTTCAGATCCGCGTAGGTGAGTCCGTAGGTTTCGACGGCGCGGACGTATTCGTGTGTGAGGTCAATGCGGGAGACGCCTTCGTCATCCGTGGAGAGCGCGACCGGCACGCCGAATTTGCGATAAATCGGGAACGGATGATTCTTGCCGCTGATGCCGAGAATCAGATCGTTGCTGCTGAGATTAATTTCCACCATCACGTGTTTTGCCGCCATTTCCTTCAGTAGATCGTAGGGGCGTTCCTCGTACATAACGTCCACACCGTGGCCGATGCGTTCGGCGTTCGCGAATTCGACAGCCTGGCGAATGTGGCAGCACAGCCCTTCGTAGGTGACGAGGCCGGGAGCGAGTTCACCGGCGTGCAGAGTGATGTGAACTTTGGGATACACACCATGCAGGAAGCCAACGATGCGCATTTGCAGGGAGTATTCGTACATGGAAAGGTAGCCATCTTCGGGCATCACAAGATTGATGCCGACGACGCGCGGGTCGGCGGAGGCGACTTCGAAACCGAGTAAGGTCTGCGCGAAAACTTGCTCCGCGGGAAATCCGCGCAGGACCTGGTAGATGTAACGGAGCTGCACGGCGCAGGCGGCGGCTGGATTGGGCTGATCGCAACGCTCGGCCTGGCGGCGGACGGATTCGGCCTCGTCGAAATAGGCGCGGGCTGCGGCGACGTCATCGCGCAAGCCTCTGGCGAAAAGTTGATCGCGGAAATCGCCGAAGCTGCGATTGGCGTGCCAGCCGAGTTCTTTCGCGATGGCCGCGGTGTGCTCGAAGGGAGGAGTTTCCATGAGTTCGAGATATTGCTCGTTCTGCGCGGCGGCGCGGGCGGCCACTTCGTGGAGAAATTCGCCGGTATGGCTGTGCGCAACGCCATGGAATTTCGCGAAGGCGTCGAAGAAATGATCGTGGGCGCTGACGCCGGTACTGGGGACGAAACTGCGCATGGAGAATGCGTCAATGAGCGCGTCGTAGAGATGCTGATCGGTCATGGCGTGAGCTGCCGGGATATTGCCGTCGCCGCAGACAGGTTGCGGTGGAAGGCTGTCCGTCATGGCGCGCGACTGGAAAAAAGAGTGGGTGGCGAGATCCACGCAAAGATTGTCGTCTGCGGCGGCGCGAATCCAGGATTCGGCGTAAACCGCGCCGGTGAGGTGGCTGTGCAAATCCGCGCCCTTGGGCATGCGTACGAGGAACGCGTAGAGATTCAGCGGATCGGTGCGGGCGAGATCGAGCGCGTGCGCAGTTCGATTTTCAGCGGTCGCGGCTTTGGACGGCGAGGTCGCGGCGGATTTCTGAGCGATGGCGGAAGAAACGGCGATTAGCAGAAGTGCAAGAATAATGGAATGAAATACGTAGCGAGAAAGTGTTTTGCGCGGTTCCATCTCTGCAGGCCCTCAGGGTAAATTTCCTAGCGCGAAGAATGTATCACAGGCGAGAGTGCCGGAACCTCGCGAGGGTCAACTGCGGAGGTCGGTAGGTGGTTGGTGTCGAATTGATACATGGATTGCGTGCGCTTATGGAACGAAAAGCCTGTAAGTTGCGGAGGCGACGGTAGTAATAGGGCAATTGGTACTTCCCGGCTATTGCGGAGGACGGCCTCGGAGGGCACGATATTAGCATAGCCTACGCCGCAGAACGGCCGCCGGAAATTCGATCGGCGCCCGGGTATTCGTGCGGACGACGGTCACAGTGCAAACGCCGGGGGGCACAGCGGTAATGCAACAAATTCCAATCCATGGTGTGAAGAGTAATGGCTGATTCCGCAGGGCACGATAACGCGAACGTGCTGGAAGTCCCGGTGACGGTTCAAGGGGCGAAGCACGTCGAGGGATCGGAGCAGCGCCAGATATTTACGGAGACAACCAAGACCACGATCGTCTTCGGCAATGGCGCGGTGGTGAATCTGAACTCGAAAGTAGCGCAGGGGCAGTGCGTTTTTCTGCGCAACGAGCGGACCGGAAGAGAAATTCTGTGCAAGGTGCTGGAGTGGCGCCAGGTGGCGGAGTCTGGATACGCGGATCTGGAATTCACGACGCGCGATCCAAATTTTTGGGACGCTCCGGTGATGCAACAGCCTGCGGTGGCGGCTGCAGTGATTGCGCCCGCGGCGGCTGCGCCGAAACCGGCTCAGGTGCAGGAAAGAGTGCTCGGGGCGTCCGACCCTGCTCCGGAAGCAGCACCGGTTTTGCAGAGCAGCGCGCCCGCCGGTGATGGGACTGCTGCTGTGTCCGCTGGCAGCGCCGCGGCTGCGGAAGCGGCTGCTGAGGAACGCACCGCGCGTTTGAATGAAATGCTGGAAGAGCCGGAGGAGTCCGAGGATGAAGCAGCGCAAAACGACACGAAAGACGCGGAGCTATTGGCCGCGCTGATTGCCAAAGATCCGAAACGAAAGCCGAGGCGCGAAGCCGCGCCAGCGGAAACGAAAGAGACAGAATTGGACGCGCTGTCCGAGGGTAGGTCGGAGCACGGCGAGGCGAGCGCGCACGTCGAAGAAGGGAGTGACGCAGACGGCCAGCTTGGCGGCAAAGCGAAGTTAATTGCAATGCTGACGCCGCTGGCTCACCGGCTTCACAAATACACGTACGGGAAGGGCGCGATACAAGCAGGAATTGCGGCATCAGTCGTGCTCGTTTTGTTGCTGGGAATGGCGTGGCACTCGCACCGCGTTAAGGTTCGCAGCAATGTTCGCGCGACGGCAGCGGCGCTGGCTCAGGCGAAAAAAGACGCGGCGCAGTCGCCGGCAACGTCGAGCAGTTCGAGCCGCGAAGTGGAAGCTCCGGCGCATGGCAACAATTCAGGAGCGACGCCGGCCCAAGCAGCGCAGAAAATTCAGCAGCAGACGGGCGCGCCAGGTGCAGGTGCTGCGACTGTCAATAATGCTGCAGCATCTTCGGTGCCCTCAGGCGCTGCTGCTGCCGCGCCGACAGTCGTAGCTTCGGCCGCACCCAAGATACTAGTGCGCGAGATCGCGCCTGAGGGTGAACTGGACGCGTCCGGGCAGCCGAAACATCACCACACGAAAGGGCCGAACGGTGGGGAAACGATTCCGGCAAGAATTGTGGCGCAGCCTCCTCCGGCCATTCCGAAATGGGCGAAGGGGCTGGACACGGACGGCGTGGTGAAAGTGGACGCGCTGATTGACGAGAAGGGAAATTTGCGTTCCTCGAAAGCGCTGTCTGGTCCGCGCGTGCTGCAGCATGAGGCGGAACGTGCTGTCGCGCTGTGGATATTTGAACCTGCGCTGACTGACGGGAAGCCTACGGCGACACATATGGTCTTGACTGTGCAGTTCCAGCGATAGCATTGCGGAGTTTTCGACGGCGTAACAGCCAAGCCGTACCTTAGCAGCTAAAGCCGCGCCTACTTTTCTGCGTGTGTGTCGTGGCTAAAACCACGACCTACAAACCAACGGAAGGGCCAGCCCGTTTCGACGAACCTGAACCGGCCGCTACAAATTCAAATACATCGGCACCGTGATTGTCACGCAGGCGCTGCCAGCCGCGGCCGAATTACTACGCGGTGGCGCTGAGTTCGCGGCGATAGACGATTTGGCCGGCTACGATTGTGGCTACTGGGGCGCCACGGAAGGTGCGACCGTCGAAGGGTGTGTTGCGGGATTTGCTGGGGGATTCGGATGCGCGATATGTCCAGCTGAGATCGGGCGAAAAAATCGTGATATCGGCGGCGCCGCCTACTGCGATTTTTCGTTCGATGCCCAGGACGCGCGCGGGGCCAGTGGTGAACAGCTCGACCATACGCGGGAGTGAAATTTTCCCGGTGTGCACGAGTTCGCCGAGCGTGAGGGCGATAGCGGTTTCGAAGCCGATGATGCCGAAGGGTGCGCGATCGAATTCCACATCTTTGCTGGCGGGATGATGCGGGGCGTGGTCGGTGGCGATGGCGTCCACGGTGCCGTCGGCGAGGCCGGCGATCAATGCAGTGCGATCGGCGCGCGAGGCGAGCGGCGGATTCATTTTGTAATTCGTGTCGTAGCGCACGTCTTCGTCGCAGAGCGTGAAATGATGCGGCGTGACTTCGCAGGTCACGCGCATGCCTTGTTTTTTGGCGTGGCGGACATATTCGAGCGCGCCCGTGGTGGACATGTGCGCGATGTGCAGACGCGAGCGAGTGAGCATGGCAAGCTCAACGTCGCGCCCGGCGCAGATGGATTCGGATTCCGCGGGAATGCCTTTCAGGCCAAGGCGGATGGAGCGCGGTCCTTCGCGCATCACGCCGCCGGCGAAGAGCGAGGGATCTTCGCAGTGATCAATCACCGGCAGATCGAGCGAATTGCAGTAGTCCATCACTTGGCGCATCAGGCGCGCGGTGGCGACGGGCTTGCCGTCGTCACTGACTGCGACGATTCCGGCATCTTTCATCGCGGCGATTTCGGCGAGGGCTTCGCCTTTGCTGCCGACGGAGGCGGCGCCTATCGGCCAAACGCGCACGGCGCCCGTTGCGGCAGCGCGATCAACGATGGAGCGCGTGAGGGAGGCATTGTCATTCACCGGCTGGGTGTTCGGCATGCAGCAAACGGCTGTGAATCCTCCGCGAGCTGCTGAGCGCGTGCCGGTTTCGATGGTTTCGGACATTTCCTGGCCCGGCTCGCGCAAATGGCAGTGCAGATCAATGAAGCCGGGCGCGACGATCATGTCGGTGGCGTCGAAAATTTCAGCGTCGGATGATGTGAGGTCGGGTCCGACGCGGACAATGCGCGGGCCGTGCAGCAGCACGTCGTGGCGTGCGTCGGTTTTGCGCGCGGGATCGAGCAGGCGGCCGTTCTTGATCAGCAGCAAGCGGTCGTTAGTGGTTGGCATCGTTGGGCCTCATTGCGCCTTGTCGGGAACTTTGGCCGGCGGTGGTTCCACGGCGGCGCCGCCGACGAGATGGTAGAGCAGAGCCATGCGGATGGCGAGGCCGTTGGTGACCTGTTCGAGGACGCAGGATTGCGGGCCATCGGCAACCGCGCCATCAATTTCCAGCCCGCGAATCATCGGTCCGGGATGCAGCACAAGCGCGCCGGGGCGCGCGAGTTGCAGGCGCTGCGGCGTGAGTTGATAGCGCAAAATATATTCCTCGGCCGCGAGCGCGGGTTCGTGCAGGCGTTCGGTCTGCACGCGCAGCGCGATGATCACGTCGGCGCCATCGAGCGCTTCTTCGATGCGCGTGACGCGGCGCACGTTGGGCGCGAGAGTTTCCAGCTCGCGCGGCACCCACATGGCGGGGCCGCACAGCGTGGTGCGCACGCCAAACTTGCTAAGCAGATGAATATTGGAGCGCGCCACACGACTGTGCACCACGTCGCCGAGGATGGTGAGGTTCCAGCCTTCGAGTTGACCTTTGCGATCGCGAATGGTGAGCGCGTCGAGCAGCGCCTGGGTGGGATGCTCGTGCGTGCCGTCTCCCGCATTGATGACGGGGACGCCGAGGCGATCGGCAACAAATTCGGGCGCCCCGGACGAACTGTGGCGGATGACGAGGCCGTCGGGTCGCATCGCTTCGAGCGTGCGCACCGTGTCGAGAAGTGATTCGCCCTTCTTAAGGCTGGAAGCTTCGGCCTGCAGGTTCATCGTGTCCGCGCCGAGGCGAGCGGCGGCGGTGGCGAAGCTGATGCGCGTGCGCGTGGAATTTTCGAAGAAGGCAATCGCGACCGTCTTGCCGCGCAGGGTGGCTAATTTTTTCAGGGGATGGCGCTGAAATTCCTGGAAAGGTTTGGCCTGATCGAGAATAAAAGAAATTTGTTCGCGGGTGAGGTCTTCGATTCCGAGCAGGTGTTCCAGGCGCTGCAGCACTTTTTCCCTTTAGTTACGGTTGTTTCCGGCCTCCGCGAGGATTGCCAGGGTTCAGGGAACGCGGTCCACGAGTACGACGCGTTCATCGCCATCAATTTCCTTCAAGTGAACTTCCACGATTTCGGTGTCGCTGGTTTGCACGGAATTGCCGATGAATGTGGCCTCGATGGGCATTTCGCGATGGCCGCGGTCAATCAGCACGCAGAGGCGGATGCGTTTGGGGCGGCCCAGATCGAAGAGACCGTTCATGGCGGCGCGAATGGTGCGGCCGGTGTAGAGCACGTCGTCAACGATTACCAGGTCGCGATTATCCACGTTGAAATTGATTTCGTTGGAGTGCACGACGGGTTGCGGTCCGACGGTGGAAAGGTCGTCGCGATAGAGCGTGATATCAATAGTGCCGACGGGGATATCCACGCCGGAGAAATCTTTGACGGTTTTCGCGAGGCGTTCGGAGAGAGGGACGCCGCGACGGCGGACTCCGATTAGAGCGAGGTCGTTCGTGCCGCCGCTTTTTTCTACGATTTCATGGGCTAAACGCTGAAGCGTGCGGCCGATTTCTTCCGCGGAGAGGAGCTGTCTTTTTTCTACGACGCGCATCTGGCGCATCATCCTAGCATAGACGGGTGGAAGTTCGCAGTGCTTGAATCCCATCAGAATTCGAATGCGACCGATTTGAGCTTTTAGGTAGTCGCAGAACGTCGGGACTTACCTCCGTTTGTGGCACGAGGCGATTGGAGATAGCGTATCGAGCGAGTGCGCGGTATTGGTTAGGGCACTTTCTGCTCCAGGTGGTGCCTAACCACCCCGTACTATGTGCGTTTGACAGGAGGTTGGATTGTGAATGCACTGCTCCCCTTTATATTCGGCCTTTTAGCGACATTTGTGGGATCACAACGTGAGCCAGATAAAATGGCCCCCACACCGCCGCCTTTACAACCAGTTGAGATTCGACTTGCGAGTCCGCTCAAGTGGAAGAATGGTTGTTTGGAGGTGAGTTTCGACCTCATGAACCGTTCTCCAAAGCCCGTCTTTCTGCCTACGATGGGACTTTACATCGATGTCTCCGCAAAGCTCTTATCCAGCGTGCCTGAGAAAAACGGCACAGAAAGATGGCTCAACCTTTATGGGGCTTCTGACATCGTTCCGATTCTGAGTGTTAAACCACTGGCGCCGGGTGCCGTCACTCACGACGGTCACTGCATGAGATCGACCGTAGACGTCGTAGATTCTGGAAACCAAATATGGCGTGAGGTTCCTGTAAGAGGAAAGCTTAGGATCAGCGTTCAGTACTATGTTTCTGATCCAAATCAGCCCAAGCCACGGAGGAAGTATGTGGCGACAGAACAGCCGGTGGCCGAAGTAACCACGCTCGCGGTGCCTATTCCATGCCCGGATGGCGGATGCGCGCTCGGGTGCGACGGGCCTCCAACTGTTGAGGAAAGTGAATTTCAGGTGGTGCCGAACATCCGCCCGCATGACCAGGAATGGATGGAACGCGGCGACGAACGCAATAAAATATTACGCAATTTGTATCCGTGTTCCGACTAAAGTTTCAACTTGTCCGACCTCTCTGGCTCGTCACAACTCAGGGCTGTGTGTCGTGCCTGATTCATCGCGTAATCGGAAGCTGAACCGCTACGCGGCGCGCTGAGATCTTGACCGGCGTGTTAGACTGGGCGCGTTATGAGTTCGCCGGCGCCGGCACGCAGCCCTCAACGGCCCGCTTCAGTTGACCTCCGAGTCAGTATTGGTAGCCTTACCCTAAAAAACCCCATCATCGCCGCCAGCGGCACTTTTGCGTATGGAGTGGAGTTCTCGCATCTGGTGGACCTGAACCGTCTGGGCGGATTCGTGGTGAAGGGGCTATCCGCGCAGCCGATGGAAGGCGCGGCAGCGCCCCGGATTTGTGAGACGGCCAGCGGGATGGTCAATGCGATCGGCCTGCAGAATATCGGGGTGCGGGCGTTTGTCGCCGAGAAGCTGCCACTGTTGCGCCGTTACAACACTGCGGTGATTGCCAACGTCTTCGGGCATACGATCGCGGACTACGTGGAGGTGATACGGGTTCTGGAGGATGCCGAGGGTCTGGCCGGCTACGAGCTGAACATCTCGTGCCCCAATGTGGAGCGCGGGGGCATCGAATATAGTACTGACCCCTCCCTGACAGCTGCCGTTGTGGGAGCAGCGAGGGCCGCAGCGAAGCGCCCGTTGTGGGTTAAGCTCTCACCGAATGTTAATATGATTGGAGTTAGCGCAAAGGTCTCCGAATCAGAAGGAGCAGACGCTGTAGTAATCGCGAACACCTACCCTGCACTGTGTATTGACGCACACAACCGGAGGTCCCGTCTCGGTAGTACGACGGGAGGGTTGTCGGGCGCGGCCATAAAACCTATAACCATGAGGCTGGTTTACGAGGCTTGCCGAGTTGTAAAGATCCCGGTAATTGGACTCGGAGGCATTGAAAAACCGGCAGATATCGCTGAGTACGTGCTGGCAGGCGCCTCGGCGGTGGAAGTAGGTACGGCCCACTTTGTGGACCCGCGGGCTTCTGAACGGCTCGTAAGCGGTCTGGAAATGTGGTGCCGGGACGAAAATATATTTGAAATCAGCAAGTTACGGGGCGCTCTACAGCGATAAACTGATTGCCACTGTACCCCCGGACAGGTAGAATTTAGGCTGGTTTCAAACAAGGTCAGGTGAACATGAAGGGCAAGATATTCGTGATTCTGCAGTCGGTGTTTTTAGGATTGGGTCTGCTCGCGGTTACCGTGCCCGTGAATCCAGCGGCGCCGGGAAAACCGGGCAACCCTTCTCCTGCAGAGGTCGCGCTTGGCATCACCCCGGTTGTGAAGAACCCCCTTATAAAGGCGACTCATCAGGAGAAGCCGCTAGCCGTGTGGGAATGCACCACTAGCTGGTACGGAGACGATTTCGACGGCTTGCAGACCGCTAACGGCGAGACCTACGACATGTACGCGGATACCGCAGCCCACCCCACGCTTCCGCTGGGGTCCATCGTGCGCGTTGTGAACATGCGGAACCACCGCAGCCAAGTGGTCCGGATCAACGACAGGGGACCTTACGTGGAAGGACGCGAATTAGATGTTTCCTACGAAGTGGCACGTAAGTTAGGATTCGACCAGCACGGGCTTGCGAAAGTCCGGCTCGAACTCCTAAAGGTGCCGACACGCCCAGCAACAGCTCATCCCGGAAACTGATCGTTGCATTAGACCTGGACCGGCTTGGTCCAGCGACTGCTTTGGCACGGAAACTGCGCGGAGCGGCCGGGATGTTTAAAGTGGGAGCGCAGCTCTTCACGTCCGAGGGTCCGCGAGCCGTTACAAAGCTTGCGGACCTCGGGTACGACATCTTCCTCGACCTGAAATTCCACGACATTCCGAATACTGTGGCCCATGCGGTCGCCGCGGCAGTGCGCCTGCCACGGGTGCGTCTGATGACTTTGCATGCGTCGGGCGGCCTGGCGGTGATGAAGGCTGCGCGCGAGGCTGCGGGGGCGAAGAAGAACCGTCCGGCGCTGCTGGCGGTTACGGTGCTGACGAGCTTCGATGAGGCGGCGCTGCGGGAAATTGGGATGGAGGGTTCGCTGGGGTCGCGCGTTGTGGCGCTGGCGCGGCTGGCGAGGACTGCAGGGATGGATGGGGTTGTGTGTTCGGCGCTGGAGGCTCCGGCGGTGCGGCGTGAGTTTGGGCCTGACTTCAAGATCCTGGTGCCGGGAGTGCGTCCGGCAGCGGCTGCGACGAATGATCAGTCGCGGATTGCGACTCCGGGAGATGCGGTTCGCGCCGGGGCTGATTACCTGGTGGTGGGCCGGCCGATTACCGCGGCGAAGGATCCGCGTGCGGCTGCGCTGGAGATTGTGGCGGAGATTGCAGGGGCGGAGCGGCAGAAGGCCGTGGCATAGTCACGCTACACCTCCGAGAGTCTATTTTGACGATGTCTAATCAACGGTCACCCACGTAATCGTACTGTCCCAGCGAAACTTTCCGTCAATAAAGAAGAAATACCCAAACGGAGTCTCGACAGGGTGCTCTCCATACACCGAACTTCTTCCCCACGCACCTAGAAATACCTCAGGCGCTGTAACTAACCTTGGATAGACCTTTTTTGCGTCTTGTCGCTTTACGGAAAAGTAGCCATCCTCGCGAGCAAACTCGATTATCTGATTCTTGAACCGCGCCTCCGATGCCATGAGATTGTTTTCGTACAAATTGGCAGTCTCCAACCCAGACGTCCCAAAATTTGTCGAATACCAGGCCCGAGCATCTGGAATCTCCAAATCCGTTATCATGCTTCGGAGTTGGTCCGACCTATCGCTTCGCGCCAACTGACGCATGTCTTTGAGTTGCTGCTTCAACCCTTGCGCGCTATTAGGATACGGCGCGTGATTTTTGGCTTCGGGTGCACCGGCGCCTGGTGACGCGGTACCGAGAGCGATTAGACGCGGGCCGAGGGCCGATGCCGTCGTTGCCATTAAAAACATCGAGAGTAGCGCCGGCTTACATCGAGGCATGCGAGATTCCTCCCGGCTCGCGATTTAGCATTTTGAGAAGAATACACCCGCTGTTCTCTTCGTAATTCGTGATTAGTTACCTAATCAGAAACTGAACCGCTCGTTAGGCTCGCTAGAAATGTGCCTGGAAAGGGCGGCGCTTGCGCGTCACGTTTGTCGCAGCAATCGCACAATCCTGTCCTGCCCTTCACGCCGTGTTTTATTCTGATTGCCGCTGGCTAACTTTATTCAATTTATCGGGGTGGCGTTGCTCGGGTCGAGGGCCATCGAGTTTGGGCCGGCTTCGAGTTGCACGGCTTGGCCCCATGCGAGCGGCTGGTTGTTGTAGCGCGTGGAGATCATGAGGTAGTAGGTGCCGGGAGGCACGCCGGGGAAGATGCCGTTGCCGCTGGCGTCGGCGCGGACGGCTGACGCGGCGTCGGCCTTGATCGCGTCTGTGACCTTCTGACATTCCGGCGTCTTGTTGAAGCAGATAGTGGCCACGTATTTATATGGCGTCATTCCCGGAGGGACGGTGACGCCCGCTTTCGCGACCACATTTGCGTAGCTATTGCGCAGCAGAATGTATGGGTGCCCGCCGAGAGGATTCGCGGCGCCGGCTTGCGCGGGAAGCTTCGAGACGATGGTGAGAATCGCGTTGCCCAGAGGCCTATCCGGAGTGGAGAGAGTGCCGCCTCCGTTATCTGGCGCCCCGCCGCGATTTCCTGCGGAGGCATTCGTCGCCGCAGAGGTGCCGCCACCCGAAGGAATGGTGGCGCTGCTAGTGAGCACGGCCAAGTTGCAAGATTGCTCCATGGGAGCGAAAGTGAAATCGCCATCGTCGTTTTGGCCGGTGACGGTGCGTCCGTGGACCTGATACGCGCCGGTGGCGCCGGGATCGAGCGAGCCGTCCGGCTTGAAAGTGAGAGTGAGCGGATGATCGGGCGCGTTCACGTGAATCACCGCCTTGACTCCATCCGCGACGACCGTATAAGGATAGGCGCGGGCGGCATCGGGGCCGCAGCCCAGAACCGCGGACTCCGGGAAGAACTGAACGCTGAATCCCGTGGAAGCTGCGTAGATGCCGCGCATGCGAATGCCGGGCGGCGTCGGAGGGCCTTTGTCGCCGCCGAACATCGTTCTAAGCAGATCGGTCTGCATCGTCTGCACGCCAACGCTGGCTCCCTTCGAAGAGAGGTTTTGCGCTGGGCAGGTAGCTGTCTTGTGGGCGAATGTGGTGTGGCCGCCGCCGGAATTGACGTGACCGTAATAGGCCTGGCCGTTCTTGTAGAGGTCTGAAGTCGAAGACGCCTGTTGATTCGAGAGAGACATTCCATACTTGTCTGTGTATCCGCTGCTAGCGGTGGGGTCTGGTCCGTCGAAGGCGTAGCCGCTCGCAACAACTCCGTCTATCGTCAGCGGGCCGGGGCCGACGATGGTGCCATCGGCTTTCAGAGTGAGGACGAGCGGCTTCGGAGTGGTGTCAATAACGAGGGCGGTGCGATCGTTCTTGAACTCGAGTTTGTAATTGTGCTGATCGGGCGAGAGGAACGCGCAGTTGACCAGGACGCCGCCGTCAATGAAATCCAGGCGCCATTTTCCGGGGCCTTCGAACACGCCGGCCATGGTCGGGCCGGATGGCGGTTCCTTGGCGAGCGATGGCATCACCTGGCCGACCATCTGGCTGAACGCGCCGAGAAGGGAGTTGCCCGTGCAGGTTGCGGGAAGGCGTCCGGAGGTGACGCAGCGCGTGATGGCGCGCTCTTCCGGGGTCTTTGGCTTTTGCGGCTGTCCGTAGGTGGCCGGTTGCGTCGCGGCGTTGAGCTGTTCGGTGGCTTTTTTCTCGTTGGCGTTGTAGGTATCGTCTTGCTTCTTCTGAAATGCTTTCGCGGCGGCAATTTGTTTCGCGGTGGGCTGCTGGCAGGTGGGCAGAAGTTTTTTCAGGGCGCCGCGGGTCATGGAGGTGTAGGTGTTCAGGCCCGTGGCGGTGAGGTGGTCGGGATGCGCGACCATGCAGGTGGAGGTGTCTGAGGTGTCGCGGATGTTGCAGCCTTCGAGATAGATGTGCTCGCCATTGCAGACATAGGTCACGCCGACGATGATTTCTTGCGCGTTGCAGATGGCGGCCGCGAAGAGAACAAGCAGCGTCGCTGCGCCGATCTTGGCTGCTAGCCGGGTTCTTTCCCGGCCATGGTTCGAAGATGGAAGCTTCATCCCAGCCCTCGCCTTATCGTCACGCCACTAGTCCCGGCTCGTTTCATCGCGCTGCCGTATTTCGCTGACCATTGCTGGAGCCTGTCGGTGGTGGACACCCACTAAGCTATGCGTGAAAGATGAAGGAAAACCGTCATGCCTGGGCTTTGGAGCGGGTGGCGCCGTCGCCTTGAGCATGCGAGGCTAGATCCGCGGGCACAGCTGCCAAATTCCGCGCTTGGATATGAACAAAAGACACCCCGTACCGGTACCGTAAATATTACAAGTTTTTGACGACTTCCCGACCCAAATCTGATATTACACGCGAGCTGCGAGGTCCATAGGAACAGGTCCCCGCGCGGAAGCGAGCCTCGCAGATCGCCGAAAACTTTCGAGGTAGATTCCCCATCGTTTGGAGACAGCAGGGCGTGCGCTCAGCGTGAATGAACTAACGATGAGGATACTTGCCTTCGAGACTCGCCGGGAACCGCAGGAAGATCGCCGCGATTCGCGGACGACAGCGGCTCCCAAAGAGCCTGCGAGGAGGCTCCTCAGGAACAGGATGTGCGATACGTCCGAACTCTGCTTGTAGCCAGGCGGAGCGGGCCCGGCCCCGGATTGGATCAACTTAGTTTCAGTCTATTTGGAGGTTCACCAGTGAATCGGAAAATACGAGTGGCGATGGTTATTTGTGCAATGGCTGGCCTGGGCGTTGCGGCATCCGCAACGTTTGGGCAGGAACAACAACACGCAACCCCGAAACTGCAAGTTCGACATGCGATCAAACCCGCTAAGACCGCCGACGCCGAACAGGTGAAAAGCGCAGTGGCAGAAGGGAAGCCGAGCAAGACTCCGATGCTGCCTTTGTTCACGTACAACGTGAATTCGGACAGAGACGGCAACGAGTACACGGGCGTGATTGTGGGCGCCGACCCCTTCAAGCCATGGGGAAACAAAAACACGCAGGTGAAGACGTTCATCGTCCCTCTGGTCATAGTCACGAACACGGTGGGCGTCAGCTTCGATCCTAACACCGGGATTATTGGTACAGCGCCGGGCGTAACTGTGTTCGACCCGACGAAAAACGACAATGGATGCTTGGCCGCGCCAAACAACAACCCGCTGAAGCTCTTCCAGCACTCGCCTATTTTTGACTCCTACGACATCTCCATCGGCGGCACGGATATGGGTCACACACAATATGAGGACGCCCATCAACGCGCGGAATTCTGGAACGTCATAGAGGACAAGGACAACTATCACGTCCTGTTTAGTCCGATCGTGAACGTATCCCCGATCGTGATTAACGTTCCGGCGGCGTTTAGCACCACGCTTCCTCCCGCGGATTTCCCGGCGTGCGGGCCGTTCGGAATCGTGGACGTGGACTGGCTGGATACCTACCTCAATACGAATGTGCTGCCGGCGCTGCAACCACAGGTGAACGCGGGCAACATCCCGTTCTTCATGATGTACAACACCGTGATGGCCGGGCCGGTAACGAACCTGGGAAGCTGCTGCATCCTGGGCTACCACGGCACGACCAACTTCACGCCACTGCAGGCGTATTCGCCAACGGATTTCGACACCACCGGTCTATTCGGGCCGACCGCGGGCGATTCGAATACGCTTTCACATGAGGCGGGAGAGTTCATCAACGATCCCTACGGCAACAATCCCACGCCTGCTTGGGGCGGAGTAGGGCAAGTGCCGCCGGGGTTCTGCCAGGGTAATCTGGAGGTCGGCGATCCATTGACCGGCCTCAATTTTTCGCCGATAGGTGCACGCAGCGGTTTCACGTATCACTTGCAGGAGCTGACGTTCTTCTCGTGGTTCTTCGATTCGAAATCGATCGGAATCCACGGGTGGTTCTCGAACAACGACACGTTCACGACCGATGCAGGCCCGGCGTGCGTGCCGGCGGGCGGCTCGGGCGGTTCGACAGCCCCGATTCGCATCATCGGCAGCAAGTAGTGATGCAGAACGGACGGTGTGGGGGCAGCGAGCGTCGCTCGATGCCCCCTACTTCCTCTGCGGATGAACGAACTTTCCCCCGCGTCATTTTCGTCTGCCGCTATTGACAAAACTTCGCCTTCGGTTCAAGTTCTCACACGACAATTTCTTGCGTTTTCTGACAATTGAAGGGAGTTTCGAATGCGAATCGCGTCGAAGTGCGTAGCTGTTTGGATGGCTGTGGCCGCGCTGCTGTGCGCGCCGGTAATTTTCGGACAGGAAGTTGGCGCGCCGGCCACTCCGCCGAAGCCCAAGACGGTGGAAATTACACCAACGAACATCCAGGCGCGCGTGGGAGAGAAGATCAAGTTCACCGCGGTGGCCAAAGACGACGCCGGAAAGGTGATGGACGTGAAGCCCTCGATCTGGATCGCCCTGCCGCCGGACATTGCTGGAGCGGACGCGGAAGGCAACGTGGTATTTCGCGCGGCCGGGCACGTAACTGTGGGCGTGGTGATCGCAGGCAAGCCGGGATTTGCGTCGGTGGATGTGGGGACGCCTCCGCCGGCGAAGGTGGAAGTAACGCCTTTGAAGCAGGTGCTGGTGGTGGGTGGATCCACGGTGTTGACGGCGACGGCGCGCTCGGCGAATGGCGACCCGCGGACGGACGTGAAGATTCAGTGGAGTTCGAAAGCGCCGGCAATCGCAAAGGTGGATGAATCAGGATTGGTGAAGGCCGTAGCGCCGGGCACGGCCACGATAGTGGCGACGGGCGGTCCGGTAAGCGGCGAAATTTCTTTGCAGGTCGTGGCGGATACGTTGCAAAAAATCTCGCTCGAGCCCGCGGCAACGACGGCGAAGACTGGCGACGTGGTGCACTTCACGGCGAAGCCAGTTGGCGCGAAAGGCGCGGCGACGGCGAAGAATTTGCTGACGAGTTGGAGCGTCAGCGGGCCGCAGGGCGCGATTTATCCGGATGGCGCGTTCGTCGCGGATTTGCCGGGCACATACGAAGTGGTCGCGGCGATCGGCAGCCACACGGCAACTGCTGCCATCACGGTTGCGCCGCGCAACGTGCAGCGCTCTCTGGAAGTAGTCGCACACATTCCCACGAAAAATGCGGACGGCACGGTCGTGCAGACGACGGAAGAATGGGTCGTCGGTAATCATCTCTATGTCGCGACGATGGGAGACCGGATGTATGCCTACGACGTGTCCGACCCGGCGCATCCCAAGGCGCTGGACAGTTTGAAGGCAGACGCGCGGCTGTACAACGATGTGAGCACCACTGCCGACGGAAAAGTGGGAGTGTTTACGCGTGAAGGCGCATCGAACCGCAAGAATGGGATTGTGTTTTTTGACGCTTCGGACCCGGCGCACTTGAAGGTGATTTCGGAATACACCGAAACGGTGACGGGCGGCGTGCACAGCGCGTTCATCAACGGACATTATGCGTACATCACGGACGACGCCACCGGTTCGTTGCGCGTGATTGATTTTGCGGACACGGCGCACCCGAAAGAAGTGGCGCGCTGGCAGACAGAGAAGGCGCAGGAACAAATGATCGCCTCGCCGCTGGGCGAGGGCATGATCAGCACCGGCCGCTACCTGCACGACTTGTACGTGAAGGATGGGCTGGCGTATCTGGCTTACTGGCGCGATGGGCTGGTGATTCTGGACGTCGGCAATGGAATTAAAGGCGGCAGCCCGGAAAATCCCAAGCTGGTGTCGCAGTATAAATTCAATCACTACGAATTGTATGGGGACGGCTGGCTGGCGGGTTCGCACACGGCATTCCGCTACAAAAATTATGTTTTCGTTGGCGATGAAGTGTTTCCCGGATATTTCGATATCAGCACGAAGGAACGCATCCCCGTGCGCGGAATTCTGCATGTGATGGACGTCTCGGACATCGAGCACCCGCGCGAAGTGGCCAACTACGAAGTTCCCGAAGGCGGGATGCACAACGTGTGGCCGGACAACGATATTTTGTACCTGGGCGATTATGCGGGCGGCGGGCGCGCGGTGGATATTTCCGGCGAGTTGCGCGGAAATCTATACGAGCAGGGCCGCGAGATCGCAAGCTTCTTCCCGGGCGACCCGGCGGGATATCGCGCGAATCTGCCGTTCACGTGGGGTGCGCAGCCTGCCAATGGATTGATTTTCTTCAATGACATCAACAGCGGGATCTGGATCGTGAAATTGGGCAAGCCGAAATTCCAAGGTTCGACGACCGCGCCTCCAATGCGGGACGAGGGAGCGACGGCCGCGAGTCCGTTCTAATCGCCGGTCCGCCCTTTTGAGTGGAGCGGTAGGTTGACGTGCGGGTTTACGGCGGGTCTAGACTGTGCTGCTCAAAACGCTTGTCGCACCAATGCACGAACCCAAGCGAAGATACTTTCCTGCGCTAGGTCCAACGCTGTGGCTTGCTGTCCTGCTCGGATTTACTCTCCCCTCAGTGCTCGGACAGGCCGAATCGCCGGTTAGCGGCACGGTGGTAACGACCGGTGGCCACCCGATTGCCAGCGCGACGGTCTACGGCAGCTTGTCGAACACTTGCTGCCCGTTCAAACGCGAACAAACAACTACAGACAAGCAAGGACGCTTCCGGCTAGAGCGCCCGGGACCAGTGATTCATTTCGCGGCGCACAGCTTTCAACCGCAAACTGTGGTGAGAAAACCTGGCACGGTCGAAGTTCGTGTGATCATGGACGATTCAACCGAAAGTCTCACAATGCCGCTGTGCCGGAAGCCCGAACCGGACTTCAAGCAAATTGGCTGGGGAGAATACCGATTGCAGTTTAAGGTGCCCACACGCGCCGCAAATATACTTGGTGGGGACCCCGATGTGGATTATGTCCGCTATTTAATCAAGCCCAAGACAAGTGAGACAACTTTGGAATTGTGGTTCGGACCGTACGCGATGAACATGGACCCCGACGATGAACTGATCCTCGATTCCGCCACGTTTGCGCAGAGAAATGTGGACAACGACAAAGGCCAGCTCGTTGGTGAAGATAGCTGGGGGCGCCTGCCCGATGGCACCGCGTGGCGGCAGACAGCAGTTATGGCCGAGGGAGGAGCGAGATATCGAAACGTCAGTCCGGAATATGTCGAACTCTTCAATCAGATTATCAATTCAATTTGTGACGTTCCGTCTCCTAGTCGCTGAGTCTCTCGATAACTTCGCGAGACTGGATAACACGGGCAACGTTGCTGAATTGATGCCGTTGAGTCGCGCCCCCGGTTAATGTGCGGCAGCGCTTGGCGCGAATCCCGCGACGCCGAGTTGCCAGAAGAGAAACGCGACTTCGTCGGCTAGTTCGATATCGCGCTGGGATTTTGTGGAGCCGATGCCGTGGCCGGCGTCGTAATCCACGCGGAGCAGGATGGGTTTGCCGCTGCTGGTCGAAGCTTGCAGACGGGCGGTCATCTTCGCGGCTTGCCACGGGGCGACCCGCGGATCGTTCACGCCGGTGGTTAGAAGGACCGCAGGGTACGGCGTATTTGGTTTGACATGCTGATACGCGTCCATCGCAAATAGCGCTTTGAATCCGTCTGCTTCCGTCACCGTTCCGAACTCCGGAATATTTGCAGGACCGCTGGCCATGGTTTCCGAGCGCAATGAATCCGAATCGCCGACGCGAATCAGCGCGGCGCCGAACATTTCCGGGCGTTGGGTTATGGCGCCGCCGATCGTAATTCCTCCGGCGCTGGTTCCCTCGCCTGCCAGGTGAGCCGCGGAAGTGTATTTATGTTGGATCAGATATTCTCCGCCGGCAATGAAATCGTCGATAGTGTGCTGCTTGGTCAGCTTTTGTCCGGCCTGGTGCCAGTCTTCTCCGTATTCACCGCCGCCGCGCACGTGCGCGATGGCATGGATGCCACCGCGCTCCAGAAACGCCAGAATTGTGGGATCGAAATATGGATCGTAATTGATGCCGTAGGCGCCGTAGCCGGTGAGCCATGTGGGATGCGAACCGTCGAGTACGAGGCCGCGTTTGTGAATGATGGAAAGCGGAACCATGGTGCCGTCGGCGCTTTTCGCTTTTACCTCTTCCGATTCGATCTGCGAGTAATCAACCGGCGACGGTGGGACTAGCGCGGTGTCCGTGAGCTTGTCGGTTTTGGCATCGAGCGAATACCACAGCGGTGATTTGGTCCAGGAAACGAGTTCCATCCATGCGCCGGCTACAGTGGGATTGGTGACGAGCGATTGAATTGCGCCATCGAAAGGCAGTTTGATCGGCTGAATGCTGCCACCGCTGTATGGCAGACGGCGCAGACGGCCGATGCCGCCGTCAAGATCCTGGACGTAGAGCGCGTCGCCTGCGGCGCTGATGCCGGTGATCACCACTTCGCTTGCGGGCACCGCGACTGCGGCGTGCGGCAGATCCGGAGCGCCGAGACTGGTGCGCAGTACCTTGAATCGCGATGCATTTTTATGGGAGAGCAGATAGATTTCGCCGGCGTGCACATCCAGACCAGTGACTTCATCGGTCTGGTCCGCAACTTTCTTCCAAACAGTCTTTGCGCTGAGATTGGCGTCGAAGGCCACGGCATAAATATCGAACTCGCGTTGCACGCCGTGGACCACTAGCCCAACCAAAAATTCCGGTGCGCCCGGCGAATACTGCACGACCGGAAAATCATTCTCGTCCACCTTTACGGATGGATTTGCGCCGAAGCCGTACACCAGAGGCTCGGCTTCCGGATCGCCTCCGAGCGTGTGACGATAGATTTTCAGTTTCTGATATTTTGCGGTAGGCGGCGCGTCGGCTGCGAGCTTTTGCGCGCGGGTATAGAAGAAAGATTTGCCGTCGGGCAGCCAGCTGGGGGAGGCAAATTCGGCGCGATCAATGCTATCGGGCAACACCGTGCCGGTGGCGCTTTGCAGGACGTGCAGGACGCTTTCTTCCGAGCCGCCCAGCGAGATTCCATAAGCAACGTAAACACCGTCAAGGGAAGGCTGGTAATAATCAATGGAGTAGTGTTTGCCGTCCGCGGTGGTCATTTTTTCGGTATCCACCAGCAGTCGTTCGGGCGAACTGAGTGTGTCGCGCGTGAAAAGCTTGCGATTGTCGGAGCCGGGCTCAGTCTTGTAATAGAAATAATGGCCGCCCCAGACTTGCAGGCCGGAAACTGTGTTGCCCGCGTTGTCCAGCGACTTGATGCGCGCGAGCAATTCATCGCGGCCGGGGATGCGTGCCAGCACGGCGCGGGTGTAATCGTTCTGCGCTTTCATCCAGGCGATCACTTCGGGGTCGGAGGTGTTCTCCAGCCAGCGGTAGGGGTCCACCACTTTGGTGCCGAAGTAATCTTCAGTCACTGGGCGCACGGGCGTATTGGGCAATTGCGATTGCGCCATGGCTAGAGCTGGAAGAAGTAGCAAGAGTGCAAGCAGGAAACCGATCCGTCGTCGCATGAAAGTGTCCTTGGTAGCGATTGGATTATTGGCAGCGTAAGACCATAGCTCGTAAGCGTGGGTGCGCTCAAGTTGTTTGTTGCGGGCGTGCCCGAGATTCCGGACTCGAGCGATTGCCTAGGCCGGAGGATGGTATAAGCCGCGCGTGGTTACTCGTAACGCAGCGCGACCATGGGATCCAGTTGCATGGCGCGGCGTGCGGGCGCGTAGCAGGCCCAGAAGCCAATCGCCGCGAGCAGCAGCGTGGCCGTCCCATATGTGAGCGCGTCGGTGGGGCTGACGCCCACCAGAATTGTGGCCATCGAGCGCGTCAGGGCCCAGGCCAGCACCGTGCCGGAGACGACGCCGGCAATCACCAGCGCCAATCCCTGCTGCAAAACCAGCTGCAAGATATCGCGGCGGCCTGCGCCCAGCGCCATGCGGATGCCGATCTCATGGGTGCGCTGGCTCGCGGCATATGAAACCACTCCGTACACACCCACCACTGCAAGCGTGAGACCCAGCAGGCCCATCGCCGCGGCCAGAATCGCGCCAACCTGGAAGATGAAAAATCCATTTCCTCCGGAAAGCGACCGCCGCATGGTCTCGACGTCGGTAACCGGCATGTTGGCATCGAGCGCGCGAACTTCGTTCTGCATTTGCGCGATCATATTCTCCGGCGGCAATGACGAACGAACCTGTAAGGTGCGGTACGCGGCGTAATCCTGCGCGAGCGGAACAAAAAAGAAGGGTTTATTGTCCCAGCCGATGAATATGTATTTCCCATCAGCGGCTATTCCTACGACTTCGACGAACGGGCCCGTGGCACTCTTTAGGCTGAAGCGCTTCCCGATCGCGTCTTGATTGGGCCAGAATTGTTGCGCCATGGACTGCGTGATGACGGCGACGAGTGGCGCCTTGTCATTGTCACTTTCCTGAAACGCCCGGCCGCGCAGGAGCGGAATGCGCATCGTGTCGAAATAAGGTTCGTCCACATGGTTGTAGATCACGATCGGAGCCGGTTGGCCGGGAATGGGCGGTTGTCCTTCGATGTAAATCAGGCTGCCATCTTGCACGGGCCCCATGGGCACGCTGAATGCAAGGCTCGCGGATTGCACTCCGGGCAATGCGCGGACTCTGGCTTCGAGGTCGTGATAGAAGGTCTTGGTGCGCGTCTCGTCGTAGCCGACTTCGCGCGGGTCCAGCGTGAGATTCAGCACGTGGTCGGCGTCGAATCCCAGATAGGCATGTTGCGCGCGCATCAGGCTGCGCACGAATAAGCCCGCGACGATCAAAAGCACCAGAGATCCTGCCACCTGCGCCACTACCAGTACGCTGCGCAGACGGTGGCGGCCGGCTCCTGCTGTATCGCTTCTGCCGCCGCTTTGCAGCACGCTGTTTACGTCCGCGCGGCCGGCTCGCACCGCTGGCCACAACCCCACGATCGCGCCGGTGAACAAAGCGGCTGCCATTGCGTATCCAAACACTCGCCAATCGAAACCGAATTCTACGCGAATGGGAATTCTTCCGGCTGGAATGAGCGCGCCAACCGCGCTGCTGGCCCACACTCCCACCGCCAGCCCTCCGACGCCGCCGAAGAGAGCGAGCATGATGCTCTCCGTAAGCATTTGACGGATCAGCCGCCAGCGATTTGCGCCCATGGCCGCGCGGATGGCCATTTCGCGTTGCCGCATCGTAGCGCGCACCATCAGAATATTTGCCACGTTCATGCAGGCCAGCAGCAACACTAACGCCGCCAGCACCAGAAAAATGCCGGCGATGAATGGAACGATGTTGTTCGGAAACGGCTGCGGCCGCGCTAATCTTTCCGGAACTACGCGGATGGTTACTCCCTTGTCGGTGGCGGGATTTTGTTCGGCCAGCCGCGCCATCACCACATTGAGCGAACTTTGCGCTTGCTGCAGAGTTACGCCCGGTTTGAGTCTAGCCAATACGGCCAGCCCGCGCGCGCTGCGGTCAGTCCAGAACGTCGGAGTTGTCGGCGTCGGCTGCATATTCAGCGGGATGTAGCCGTCCAAGTTCAGCACGAATTGCGTGCCCTGAAATCCTTTCGGAGTCACTCCGATAATTGTGGCCTCTTGCCCGTCAATCAGAGCTTGCTTGCCGACGATGCCTGCATCGCCTCCAAATTTCTTCTGCCAGAAGTCATAACCCAGCACGATGTAAGAATCCTTGCCGCCTGCTTCTCCTTCCGTGGGAAGGAACAGACGCCCCAGCGCCGGTTGCACGCCCAAGCTTGAAAAATAATTTCCGGTCACGTAGCCATATACGAATTGATTCGCTTTGCCAGCGTAGCTGAGGCCGCCGAAATTGGTTTGCGAAGCAAACACATCGGAGAACGCATCGGCCTGCTTGCGAAGATCCACGAGTTGAGGGTAGGAAAGCGTGAAGATTCCCAACGTGTCGCCCTTTGCCTGCGCGGCCAGCACCATGATTTGTTCGGGCGATTTCACCGGCAGGGGCCGCAGCACAATCCCGTTCACGATCCCGAAGATTGCAGTGTTGGCGCCGATGCCCAGAGCCAGCGTAAGGATCACAATCACCGTCAACATGGGCGATTTCGCGAGCATTCGGAAGGCGTAACGGACGTCCTGCCAGAGCGTGGCCATGATGGTGTCCTCCCCTTGCGTTGGTGATAGATATGCACGTGTCTAACCCTAAAACGGTATGCGCGATGTGTATGTTGGGCAATGGCTTACGGGCATTGGGATGACCCCTTTCGAATGCGGTCTGAGCGATTCCGAGACTTGCCGTAACGAAAACGGACACCACCGCGATTAAGCCGCAAGGTCCTCGTGACATGCGATTTAACCTCCGGGGGTTTCCTGCTAGCATGACTACGTTTGCGCGCACGTTATGGAAACCATCAAACACGTAATCGTCGGAACCGCCGGGCACATTGACCACGGCAAATCCTCGCTTGTCGAGGCGCTCACGGGCACGAATCCGGACCGCCTTGAGGAGGAAAAACGCCGAGGCATCACGCTGGACCTGGGATTCGCGTTTCTGGAGCTCGAGGGCGTGCGGCTGGGACTGGTGGATGTGCCGGGGCATGAACGGTTCGTGCGCAACATGCTGGCGGGAGCGGGCGGGATTGACCTGGTGCTGCTGGTGGTCGCAGCGGACGAAGGGATCAAGCCGCAGACGCGCGAACATTTTGAAATTTGCCGCTTGCTTGGAATTCCCCGCGGAATTATCGCGATTACAAAATCCGATCTGGTGGACTCCGACTCGCTGGGACTGGTGCGGCTGGAGATCGAAGAATTCGTGCGCGGATCGTTTTTGGAAAGCGCGCCTATTGTGCCGGTGAGCGCGCGCAGCGGCGCTGGGCTGGATGAGTTGAAGAGTGTGTTGCGAGGAGCGGCGCAAGCTGCAGCGGCGAAAGACGCGACGCAGAATTTTCGTTTGCCGATTGACCGTTCTTTCGCGATGAAAGGATTCGGGACCGTGGTCACTGGAACGCTGATTTCCGGCGCGGTGAAATTGGAAGACGAAGTGGAGTTGTATCCTGCGAAGAAACGATTGCGCGTTCGCGGGCTGCACTCCGGCGGGAAGCAGATCCAGCGCGCCGTGGCCGGGCAGCGCACGGCTGTGAACCTGGCGGGAATCGAACACGAAGAAATCACACGCGGGATGGTGCTGGCGCCTGCGGGCCTATTCGAAGCGACGCAGCGAGTGGATGCGCGCGTCTCGCAGTTAGCTTCCGCGCCTCCGCTGATGAACCGCGCGCGCGCGCATTTTCATCAGGGCACGGCGGAGGCGATTGCGGAAGTGATTCTGCTGAATGATGGCGGCGAACTCGCCGCGAGCGGCTCGACATTCGTGCAACTGCGGCTAGATAAGCCGTTGCTGCTGCTTCCGGGCGACCGCTTCATCTTGCGGCGGTTTTCGCCGGTGGTGACGATTGGCGGTGGGACGGTGCTGGACGCGCGCGCGCCGCGGCACAAACGCAAAGATGCGGCAGTCGCGCCGTTTCTGGGCGTGCTGGAACACGGCACGCGGGAAGAAATTCTCAGCGCTCTGGTGCAAGCTGCGCCACGGGGCATGACGCTGCCGGAAATCGTCGCGCGTACGGGATGGATCGAGATGGAAACACGCGTGACGGCGGAAAAACTGGCGGCGACTGAGCGCGTGAGGCTTCTGGGCAGCGCGCCGATCGTGGTGGCGCCGGCCGTAGCCGTCACAGATTGCGGCGCGGCGATTCGCAAGGCGGTAGAGACTTTTCATCGTGCGAATCCCTTGCTGCCGGGGATTCCGAAACAAGAATTGCGCGCGCGGGCAGGGCGGGCGCGCGTGGAAATATTTGAAGCGGCGCTGGGCGATCTGGTGACGGCGCGAGCGCTGGTGGTGACGGGCGATTTGGTAGGCCAGGCCGGGCGCGAAATTTCTCTTTCGACGGAAGAGATGCGCGCCAAGGAGCTGATCGAGCGCGAATTCGAAAGCGCCGGACTGACCGTGCCGGGGTTTGCCACCGTGCTGGCAAAGCTGCCGGTGGACGCGCCGCGGGCGCAGAAAATATTGCTAATTCTGCTGCGCGAAAAGGTGCTGGTGAAAATCTCCAGCGACTTGGTGTTTCACCGCAGCAGCCTGTTGAAGCTGCGCGAAATGCTGGCAAAATACCGCAAGGAACGGGGCACCCGCCTGCCGATCACTGTATTTAAGGAGCTTACGGGCATCACCCGCAAATACGCCATCCCGCTGCTGGAGCACTTGGACCGCGAACAGGTTACACGGCGGGCCGGGGACGAGCGTGTTATACTTTGATGGATTGGGGTCCGATTGCGATTTTGAAGCAGCCGCAGGGTCGCGAGCTGCGATTTGGAATCCAGAGAAGTCTGGAAGGCAGGTGATTCATGGAAGCGTTAAGCCCATTTCATTTGATTATTATTCTGGCGGTAATTGTGCTGCTCTTTGGCGGCAAGAAAATTCCTGAAGTGATGCGCGGACTGGGAGAAGGCATCCGCAACTTCAAAGATGGCATGAATTCCCCACATCCGACTTCGCCGAGCGCGAACCCGCCGGCGAATCCGCCGGCCGCAGCGCCCACGGCGCCGCCGCCGTCAACCGGAACGGAAGAAAAGAAGTAGTTGCGTGAAATTGTAGGCCAAAGATTCTTTCGGAAGTTTTCTGACGGCGGTCCTGCAGAGCGGGACCGCCGTTTTCTTTTTGCCACGCGCGATAGCTAAGTCGCGCTGTCTTCTTTCCAGCCGAGCTCTTGCAGCGTGGTCCAGAGGCGCGAGAGCGGCAGGCCCAGCACGTTGAAATAGCAGCCTTCGACGCGCGTGGCGAATCTTCCGGCGATTCCCTGAATGCCGTAGGCTCCGGCTTTATCGAATGGCTCGCCGGTCCGGATGTAACTTTCGATTTCGTCTTCCGACATTTTCAGGAATTGCACGCGCGTTTTTTCCACGTGAAGCGATTCTTTCCCCGCGGGAATGTTTATCACGCAAAGCGCAGTAAGGACTTCGTGCGTTTTGCCGCTGAATAGGCGCAGCATGCGCCGCGCGTCATCGGCATCCTTCGGCTTGCCGAGAATTTGGCCCTCCGCCAGTACGATCGTGTCCGCTGCGATTACGATGGCGCGTTCACCTGCAGCTCGCGCTGTGTCGGCAATGGCCTTTGCCTTGGCTCGCGCCACGCGCCGGACGTAATCGGCAGCGGCTTCCTGCAGCAGACGAGTCTCGTCCAAGTCCGCCGGGCGAACTTCGAACACGAATCCAGCGTCGCGCAAGACTTCCGCGCGGCGCGGCGATGAGGATGCCAGGATCAATTTCATACGAAAAACGTAACACAGAACGCCTGTACGTTCGTACAGGTTGCAAGTGTGCAACGGGGCCGTGGCGGATTGTACGCACGCGAACGTGTCCGGCGTGGCGGCGGGTAGCGAGATAGTCTAGGCTCATAGAGCTGATTGTGTGCCGCAGGATTGCTTCGCGATAGGCCGGCGCTACGCGCATCGAGCCCTCGGCGGCAGAACTTCTGCAGTAAGGTGAGAGAAACGGTTATGGGGTTTCTGTTCTACGCTAACTTCGTGAGATTTGTCCTGGAAGGCGGCTACGGCCACGCGCTGGCGGAGCGTGCGCGTGTGTGGATGAAGGCTGCCGGCATCGTGCCGCCGAGCGAGTAGACACGCCTTAAAATCGCGAACCACCACTCATAAAGCTGCAGAAAGACCGAGGGCCAAGACGATGCCGATGACCAGAGAAGCGCGCGGGGGACGGGGAGTGGACGTGCGGACGCCGGAAATGCTCGGCACACTGGCGACGCGCGCGCCGCTGATCGAAGAATTTCAATTTGTGAAATTCCGCGTGGAGGGCGAAGTGGCCCACCTGCGCC
Organism: uncultured Acidobacteriota bacterium; assembly: GCA_963710845.1. Classification (GTDB taxonomy): domain Bacteria; phylum Acidobacteriota; class Terriglobia; order Acidiferrales; family UBA7541; genus Palsa-295. The sequence continues at coordinate 598,938 of CAVQBU010000006.1, forward strand.
TGGATCGTCCCGATCAGAATCTGCTGAACGAGCGGATGCTGATGGAAATCGCGGCGGGCATCAATTCCGTTAGCGAAAAGCGGCAGGTAAAGCTGGTGCTGCTGGATTCGGCGGGTAAGACTTTTTCCGGCGGAATCGAGCTGGGCGAATATACGCAACGGCGCGTGTTTCAATTGCTGGACGCATTTCACAGCGCGTTCGCGGCGATGATGGACACGTCGAAACCGGTGATCGTGGTGGTGAACGGACCCGCATACGGCGGCGGCGCGGAGCTGGCGGCGCTGGGCGATCTGGTGATTGCCACGCCCAACGCGCGATTTGCGCAGCCGGAAATCAAATTGGGAGCGTTTCCCCCGCTCGCAGCGGCCGTGCTGCCCTACATTTTGGGGCCGAAGATGGCGATGGAGCTGGTGTTGACCGGCGAAGCCATGACCGCGGAACGCGCGCGCGAAGTCGGCCTGGTGAATTTTCTGGTGCCGGAAGACAAACTAGTGGATAAGGTGGACGAGATTATCGGGCGGGTGACGGCGCAGTCCGGTCCGGTGCTGACCATGGCGAAGAAAGCGATCTTGGGCAGCCTGGGATTGCCGCTGCGCGAGGGCGTGCGCAATTCCATGAAAGTTTTCTTGAACGAGCTGGCCGACCTGGAAGATTCGCAGGAAGGCTTGCGCGCGCTGGTGGAAAAACGCGCCCCGAAGTGGAAGAACCGATAGAAATTCGTGCGCCGATGTTGCAATGCGCGCCATACGACGCATCACCTTCCGCATTTATTCCCAATAGAAATTACAGCAGCACGCAGAACCGGATACGGCGTGCCAACAGCCAGCGGATTGACAGCAAAAGCGCGGGCGCATACACTCGCCGAGGACAACTTAGCTGGCTCGGGGTAGCCTTGCGGACGCGATCGGCGCGTTCGCAGGTAAAAATTGAAATCGCTCAGAGAGGATTTCAATTTTTAGGGAAGGCCGTGAAAATCGGCCACGGTCCCGCCACTGTAATCGGCCGTCGCTGGGATGTGCGCTTCGATTTTGTAGCGTGCCCGGCAGATTGGTCGAAAGTCAGGGAACCTACTCGAACTGGTCGAAGCTGACACTCTCCGCGCGAGAGAGTGTGGCGAGACGCCTCGCTCTATTCGCGAGGCTTTTTTATTGCGCGGGAGAATATTTTGGCGGCAGGTGCAGCGACACAACGGGTTTTTGCGGCAGTCCTCACGCTGGCTTGTGGTGTATTCGCATGCGGCGTGCAAGATGCTCACGCTTCCGAAGCGAAATCGCAACAACAGAGCACGACCGCGCCGGCACCCACGCCCGCAGATCCCGCAGCGCAATCCGCCGCAAACAAGCGCGCGACGAAACTGGTGACGGATGAAACCGGCCGCCGCATGGCGATTCCTTTGAACGTACAGCGCGTGGTAAGTCTGGCGCCGAACTTGACGGAAACAATTTACGCGCTAGGCTTGGAAGCGAAGCTCGCCGGCGACACAACATATTGCGATATTCCGCCCGCGGCGAAAGAGAAACCGCACATTGGCGCTCCTCAGGATCCCAGCCTGGAAGCGATTGTCGCGCTGCATCCTGACCTGGTGCTGGCGACCACGTCCATCAATCGAGCCGAAACAGCAGACGCGCTGCTGAAGATCGGCGTACCCGTGTACACCAGCGATCCGCACAGCATCACCGCGATGCTAGGCGCTACCGCAATGATGGCGGATTTGCTGGGAGCGAGCGAGCAGGGCGCGACACTAGTGGCGCAACTGCAGAAACGCCTGGACGCGCTGCATGCGGTGCTGCAAGACCGGCCGATGGCGCACGTCTTGTTCGTCGTCTGGGAAGATCCGCTGATTTCGATTGGGCAGAATACCTTTATCGCGGACGCGCTGCGCTGGGCGGGCGCGGAATCCATTATCGTGGCCAATCAAAATTGGCCGCAGGTGAACATGGAAGAGGTAGTGCGGCTGCAACCAGAATACATCGTGCTCACTTCCGACCATCTGGCCGCGGAGACGCACGAGCACGTGAACAATTTGCGCGACAAGCCCACGTGGCGCGAGCTGCGCGCGGTGGAACTGGGACACGTGGTGATGGCCAGCGACGAATTCACGCGACCTTCGCCTGGACTGGTGGATGCGATCGAAGCGCTCGCACATGAATTGCATCCCGAAGTTTTCACACCGAAAGTCGAAAATAGAAAAGTGAAAATAGAAAATTGCGCGCGCTACTACGCGGTGGCGGCGATGACCGCATCAGCGTTGGACTCAGCGAAGGGGTGTGACAGATGCGCCCGCTGACGCCGCACAGGATTTTCGCGATTTGCGGAATGCTGGCCGCGATTCTTTTCGTCGTTGTGGTGATTTCGCTTCGCGTGGGCGCTTATCCCATCAGCATGCGGGACATCGTGATGACGCTGTACAACCGCGTGGTCGGCAATGGAGATAGTTCGGAATTCAGCCAGGTGATATTCGGATTGCGGCTGCCGCGCATCGCTTTGGGAATTCTGGTGGGCGCGGCGCTCTCCACTTCCGGCGCCGGATTTCAGGCGTTGCTGCGCAATCCGCTCGCCGATCCCTACGTGCTGGGAGTTTCCAGCGGCGCGGCGCTGGGCGCGATGCTCAGCCTGATCATTGCCCCGCATACGGTGGGGGCAATTCAACTGGCGGCGTTCATCGGCGCGGCTGCGACTATCGCGGCAGTTTATTTTCTGGGACGGCGAGGCGGGCAGCTGGATAGCGCGACGCTGCTGCTGGCGGGAATTGTGGCGGCGTCATTTCTTTCCGCAATCATTATTTTTCTGCTGACTTTGGTGAACGGCCCGGGACTGCGCAGCATGACATTCTGGCTGATGGGCGATTTGACTGCGCCTCCGCCAACGCAGAATGTCGTGGGCTGGTTCGGTTTTCTCTATTTTGTTTTTATTGTGGCGGCGGGAGCGATGTACACCACGTCTTCCGACCTGAATCTGATTCTCACCGGCGAACAGGAAGCGGGACATCTGGGCGTGAACGTGACGCGCGTAAAACTGGTGGTGTACGTGGCCGCTTCGGTGCTCACTGGGCTCGCGGTTTCGGTAAGCGGCACGATTGGTTACGTGGGCCTGCTGGTGCCGCACGTGATGCGCATGCTTTTCGGCACGGATTACCGGCTGCTGATTCCGACGTCCGCGATCGGCGGCGCGATCGTGATCGTGCTGGCGGATACGCTGGGGCGCACAATCGTCGCGCCAACGGAATTGCCGGTGGGCGCGATGACAGCGCTAGCCGGAGCGCCCGTATTTATTTACCTGATGCGCCGGAGAATTCGATGAACGCCAGCGCGGAAAACGGAGCGGCGATGGCACAGCAGCCGATCCCGTTCGCGCCGCCGGATCGCGTTCGCCTGAAAGTCGAGCAGGCCAGCTATGCCTATTCCGCGACGGACCGCTCGGCGCCGAAATTCACGCTAGGGCCGGTGAGCTTCGAAGCGCAGCAGCGTGAACTGGTGGCGATTCTGGGACCGAACGCCAGCGGAAAATCGACGCTGCTGAAATTGCTGGCAGGATTGTTGAAGCCTTTGTCGGGACGCGTGGAGGTGGACGGCACGGAAGTGAGCGAGCTGGAATTGCGCACGCGCGCGCAGCAAATTGCGCTGGTGGCGCAGGAAAGCGAGCTGCTCTTTCCACTGCGGGTGTGGGAATACGTGCTGCAAGGGCGCTATCCTTACGGAAAAAGATTGCGCTTTGAATCCGACGAAGATTGTCTGATGGCGGGAAACGCGTTGGCGCAAGTGGGCGCAGACGCGTTGCGCGACCGCTGGATGGGGGAGCTTTCCGGCGGCGAAAAACAGCGCGTGATTCTGGCGCGCGCGCTGGCGCAGCAGCCTTCCCTGCTGCTGCTCGATGAGCCGACGCAGCATCTGGATATCGGCGGCAAAGTGGAATTGCTGCGGCGGTTGCGCAAGTTGGCGGATGAAAATCGTTACACCGTCGTGGTGGTGACGCACGAATTGAATTTGGCCGCGGAATTTTCCGACCGCATCGCCTTGCTCGACAAGGGCAAATGCCTGCGCATCGGAGAACCCGCGGAAGTGTATCAGCAGGATCTGCTGGAAGAAGTGTTCGAAGCGCCGCTCGAAGTGGAGCTGCGTTCCAACGGGCGTCCGCGCGTGATTCTGCGCGGCAACCACTAGTTTTTTTTTGCGAAAAGCGGCGCGCGTGGAATTTTCACCGCGCCGTCCACAATCACTAGAGACTCCGCGCACGGGAAGACGGTGAAAAACCGTCGCCGCCGCGCGACTGTAAGGCGGAATTGTTCAGCGCGCACCACTGTCGGAAGCGAAGAATCGCATCGAGGCCGCGATTCTAAGTGGAAGATGGGAAGGCCGCGCTGCTGCCGCGAATTCATCCTCAGTAATCTAGTGCGATGAAATCGCGGTGAGCCGCCAAGCCAGGAGACCGGCGGAGTCTCAATCCGGATACGCAAGCGCCTGAGGAGGCGCGTGCGTCGTTTGGACAACCTTCAACTCCCGCGCGAGAGGGAGAGGAGGAAAAATGAGACTGCGCTCCGCCGTTTTGTATTTTGCTTCCTTATTTTTGCTTTTAGTCTGCAGCATCCACGCACAAACCCCTAATACTTCCTCCAGGCGGCTCGATGATCGCGCCTGGGTCCACGCATGACCAGCAGGACGCCGCGATTTCCGGCACGGTTCTCGATCCTGCCGGAGAAGTTGTACCTAGAGCCCGCGTTACCCTTCTCTACGCGATGGCCGAACTGGAAACGCGTGAGACGAATGCGCAGGGGCAATACAGCTTCGAGCGCTTGCGCGCTGGAAAATACCAAATCGTGGCCACGAGTTCGGGCTTCGATCAACTGCCGGTGGATATTGACTTGACAGCCGGTGAAAAACGCGTCAGCGATCTTCATTTGAAGTTGAGCGCCTTGCGTGACAAAGTGGTCGTCTCAGCCGCGCCAGGGGGTGCGCTAACTTCGCAAATTGCAGCGTCGGTGAGCCTCATTTCCGAGAACGAGATTGAAGATCGCGGCGCGCAGGTTGCTGTGGACGTGCTGCGGGGCCTGCCCGGCGTCGAAATCAATCAATCCGGCGGACGCGGCACGGTTACCAGCGCCTTCATTCGCGGCGGAGATTCAAATTACAACCTGGTGATGATTGACGGAATTGAGCTGAATGATTTCGGCGGCGGGTTCGATCTCTCGCCGCTGCCTGCTGAGGGCGTCGAGCAAGTGGAAATAATTCGCGGTCCGGAGAGCGCGCTCTACGGATCGAATGCCATGTCTGGCGTGATTAACCTGGAGACGATTCACGGAGACGGCCCGCCCCATTTCTCGTTCGTGGGAGAGGGCGGCAGTCTGTATACGTGGCGCCTGGGAACGACGGGAGCGGGACTGAACAAGGGATTCAGTTGGGCATACAGCCTGTCGCGTTTGCAAACCGACGGCCAAGTACAGAATGATGCCTACCGCGGTCAGACCTCGACGGTGAGCCTGGGGTACTCGCGCTCGCCGCGCCGCAAATTCAATGTAAATTTTTTCGGGTACGCTGGCCTCGTCGGACTCCCGGGGCCGTATGGTTCGGACCCGGATGGTTTATTTCCGGGAATTGATCCGTCTTCGCGCCAGAACCAGAATCTTTTCGGCTACCAGGCGCAGGAAACCGAGCAGTTCTCTTCGCGCTTCCTGCAGGTCACCACGGTGAGTGTTTCGACGGATCGGATCACATTCATCTCACCGTTAGAAGGCAATTCGTTCACCAACAATCTGCGCGTGGTGGCCAATACCAGGAGCGAGATCGCGGTCTCTTCCAAGGACACGCTGGTAGCGGGATTCGAATACGACCGCGACCAGTTCAAGAATCTCTTTGTGGAAGGGCCAAACGACGAGCCGTTTCTGCTGGGACGCAATAGTTATGCGTTCTTCGCGGAAAACCGCTGGACTCCCGCCGATCGCTGGTTCATCAATGTGGGAGTGCGCGTGGACGACATCCAAACTGATGGTGTTCCGGTGAACAACGACACGGGCCAGCCTGGAATTCCCGCCAATACTCTCGCCAAGGTCACGCCGCGTATTTCCGCCGCGTATATGGCGCGGCAGGGAGATGGCGGCGGATTTTTCGGTGCCACGCGCCTGCACGCCAGTTTTGGAACCGGCTTCCGCGCGCCGGACGGATTCGAACTCGCGTTTACGAATAATCCGGCGCTGAAGCCCGAACAAAGCATCAGCTACGATGCGGGCGTCGAGCAACGCATGGCGAACGACCGCGCCATTCTGGACGTCACCTACTTCTATAACAAATTTACGGATCAGATTGTAACCACCGGCGACTTGCCCACTAATTTCGATTCGGAGAACATCGGAAAGTCGCGTGCCTGGGGCCTGGAAACGACCATTCGCATCCATCCGATTCGGTCGTTGGAGATTTCGGGTTCGTATACCTGGATGAATACCGCGATCCTGGCGCTGGACGGCTTCACCGAACCGATCGATCCCTTCTCCGTCGGAGAACCGCTGCTTCGCCGCCCGCGCAATGCCGCCGGATTCAACGCGACTTGGACGAGGAAGCGGTTAATGCTTAACATGAACGGGACAATTCGCGGCGCGGTACTGGACGTCGAGCCGAACGATGGGACTTTTGCGTGCACGTTTGAGCCGCAGTGCTTGTTCCGCAACCCCGGGTATGAGCTGCTGAACGTGGGCTTCGCCTACCAGCTGCCTAAGGGCGTCGAAATCTACGGGCGGCTGAATAACTTCTTGAACCAGAAATACGAGGAGGCCTTTGGATTTCCAGCTTTGCGGTTGAATTTCATGGCCGGGGTCAAGCTGGACTTGCCTCCGGGCGGGCGGCACGCGGAATAAATAGCGAACCGCGAGGATTTGGCGGGCCACGCCGTCGCTTTTGTCGGGTAGGCGTGGCCATTCGCGGCTTGAGCGGCCGTGCGGCCGGCACAAAACCGCGATTTTTCCTGGGAGCGCCCGAACGATTGTGACGGATGCTATAATTCTGGATTCGCGGCGCGCCGAGTGCCGCGCTATGCGCTGCACAACATGACCCGAGACACTCAGGAAGCAAATCGCGTGACACCCGAGATCATGGCCAAGTACGAAGCCGTCATCGGGCTCGAGGTGCACGCGCAGTTGAAGACGCTAACGAAAGCGTTCTGCGGCTGCTCCACGCGCTATGGCGACCCGCCGAATTCCAATACTTGCCCCGTGTGTTTGGGATTGCCCGGAGCTTTGCCAGTGCTGAATCGCCGCGCGCGCGAGCTGGCCATCCGCGCGGCCCTGGCGCTGGAATGTAAGATTCAGGAGCGTTCCGTCTTCGCGCGCAAAAACTATTTCTATCCCGACCTGCCGAAGGGCTACCAGATTTCACAGTATGAGTTGCCGCTGGCGCTCGCAGGTTCGCTGGCAATTGAAGCAAAGGGCGCGGAGAAGCGCATCGGCATCACGCGCGTGCACATGGAAGAAGACGCAGCCAAGAATCTGCACGAAGGCTTCGCGGATTCCGACCGCTGGAGCTACATTGATTACAATCGCTGTGGCACGCCGCTGATCGAAATTGTTTCCGAGCCTGATATTCGCACGCCCGCTGAAGCGTATTCATATTTGACGACCTTGAAGCAGGTGCTGGAGTACACGGAAGTGAGCGATTGCAACATGGAAGAAGGTTCGCTGCGCTGCGACGCCAACGTGAGCGTGCGGCTGCGCGGAGCGCCGCAATTTGGAACAAAAGTAGAGGCGAAGAACCTGAATTCGTTTCGTTACCTGGCGCACGCGCTGGAATATGAGATCGAGCGGCAAATTGGCGTGATTGAGGCGGGCGGCACCGTGACGCAGGAAACGCGGCTGTGGAATGTGGCGGCGGGACGCACCGAGGCGATGCGCTCGAAGGAATTCGCACACGATTATCGCTATTTTCCGGATCCGGATTTGTTGCCGCTGACGGCTTCCGTGGCGCTGGTGGCGCAGGTCCAAGGCGAAATGCCGGAATTGCCGGGTGCCAAGCTTGCGCGATTCGTCAGCGAGTACGGGATTGCCGCGTACGATGCGGGCGTGCTGACGACTACGCGAGCCCTGGCCGATTATTTCGAAGCCGTGGTGCGAGCGGGAGCTCCGGCACGTGCTGCGGCGAGCTGGATTTCGGTGGAATTGCTGCGGCGGTTGAAAGACGCGGGGAAAGAGATCGAAGATTGCCCCGTGAAGCCGGTGGCGCTGGCGGAATTGCTGGCGATTGTGGAGAGCGGCGAAATTACCGCGGCCAGCGGCAAGAAAGTATTCGCCACGATGTTTGACACCGGCAAAAAAGCCGCGGAGATTATCGCGGCGGAAGGCATGGCGCAAATTTCCGATAGCGGCGCGATTGAAAAGATTGCGCGCGCCGTGATTGCGAAGAGCCCGGACAACCTGGCTAAATATCGCGCCGGAAGCGAAGGAGTATTCAAGTTTTTCGTGGGCCAGGTGATGAAAGAAACGCGCGGGCAGGCCAACCCGCAAATCGTCAACGAAATTCTGAAGCGCGTGCTGGCGGAGGCGTAGCGCCCGAGGCGCTCGGGTAGGACGAGGCGTCGTGCCGAAGCAGAGCTGGGACGCAACGTGTTGCAGCGACGTATTGCAGCCGCGGAAGGAGAAACATTGTGCTGAAGGAAGGCGATCAGGCACCGCATTTCGAAGTGCTGGCGGACGACGGGCGCAAAGTAACGCTCGCCGACTATCGCGGCAAACATCTTATTCTGTATTTCTATCCGAAGGCGAATACGCCGGGCTGCATTCACGAAGCGAACGGCTTCCGCAACATGTTCGCCGATTTCCAGGCGCAAAACGCGGAGATCGCAGGAGTTAGCGCGGACGACGTCGAGGCGCAATCGAAATTCAGCAAGAAGCTGAACCTGAATTTTCCATTGCTGGCCGATACGGAATTCGCAGTGATCGAAGCATACGGCGCGCGGCGCATGAAAAGTTTTCTGGGCAAAACGTTCATGGGGATCGTGCGCACCACTTTCTGGATCGGGCCGGATGGCAAGATTGTGAAGATCTGGAACGGCGTAGTTCCCAGAGGGCACGCGGCCGACGTGCTGGCGGCGTTGCGTGGCGAAGAGCCGGCCGGCAGCGGCGACGACGCCTCTTCGGCAACAGCTTCGACAAGTAAATCGTGAGGGCAATCACGCGGCGCGCACTTATGGAGTCTTAAATCGCATCCGGCGCGGAGAATCCACATGCTCAAAGCAGGCGACAAGGCTCCGAACTTCGCGGTGACCGACGACAGCGGCGCCACCGTTTCGCTGCAAGATTATCGCGGCAAAAATCTCATCCTCTATTTTTATCCGAAAGCGAACACTCCAGGCTGAATTAACGAAGCGTCCGAGTTTCGCGACGCCCTCAAGAAATTCGAAGAGCTGAACACCTCGATCGTCGGCTGCAGCGGCGATTCCGTGGAGTCACAGAAAAAATTCAAACTGAAGCACAAACTAACGTTCCCGCTGCTGGCCGACACGGAATTCGAAGTGATCGAACCGTACGGCGCGCGCCGCATGAAAAGATTCCTGGGCAAATCGTTTCTGGGAATTGTGCGCATGACGTACTGGATCGGTCCCAATGGAAAAATCCGCGCCATCTGGGACAAAGTGACACCGAAAGGCCACGCCACCGAAGTGCTGACGGCATTGCGCGCGGAATAACTCTCCGGGAAGGACATCGGCCCTCCCCGGAGACTGCGCGTCATCAACCCACCGCGATTATTTGTGTTGGTAGAATGAGATTTTTCCGAGATAGTCGCGATGCGCCTCGGAAACCGTGATGTCCGAAATCACTTCTCCCACCGCCGGGTTGTCCTTCGAACTCGCTGCCAACCGAGTATATGCGCGGTCCATCGCTTCGGCGCTGGGGTACACCACTGCAAGCGTGTAGTAGCCTTGCGGGTCGGTGTGAATGTCCTCGGTGTCGAAGTTGTCCATCAACACGGTGCCGTCGGCGATGTCCGCGTCGAGTATTGGCAGAATATATTTCTTCACATGCTCCACAAAGGCATCACCCTCGCCCGGCTTGGCCAGCCAGGTGCCAACGCGTAGGTAACCGGTGGTCGTGGAAACTGTTTTCCCGCCGTGAGCCATCGTGTGCAGGAACAAATCCTTGTGCTTGGTGACGGAGGTGTAGGTGCCTCCGGTGGCGGGCGGCCGCAAAGTCTCGAGCGCCTTCAAGATTCCGGCGCGGCTGGTGGCGATGAAGAAATCCTCATGAGTGTAGCCGTCTTCGGTGTGCACGTAATTCGCATCGCTGCCCCAGGCCACGATCGTGCCGTCCGCGACGAGCCGCTGCATCGCGGAGTTCTGCTGATCGCGCTCTTTCTCGAACGCGCCCCACTGGCCGCGCGGCACATTCCATTGTGAAACGTATGTGTAATACGTCTGGTCCTGCGCCCGTGCCGGTGTCGCGATTAGCGCTGAGCCCATTGCAAGCGCAAAAGCGAAAACTAAGGCAATACGAATTCTTTTCAACATGCTTTTCCTCCGTTTGTGGCTATTTGTGTTCGTGCTTGTAGCTGAGAAATTTCCCGAAACTAGCTGTGAGGGGCGGTCCAAGAGGCCGGAGAAACTCGAAACAAAAAACACGCTTAAAACTTACGACGTGGAACGCAGACTAACGCCGGCGCACGCACGTGTCAATCGCAATCGCGCGCGGAATACCTTGCGCACGTGGAAATAATTGTCTCGCGGCGTTTCATTTTGATACGAAGCGCCCACCTTCGGTACAAATGCCAGGTCGATGTCGGGTCGTTGAATATGTGCTCAGCGCATATAGTGGAAAGTAAAACCACGTCCGTCAGGGAGATCCGCTACAGCGTGACGCGGAGGGAATCGCCGTCCGGCTCGATCAGGGCGTTATCAATCAGGCGCGTGTCTCCGACCTTCGCGGCGAGCAAGACGTAGCAGGTGCCGCGCAGGACCGGGATCGGCTCGAGCGTTTCGTTATCTACAATTTCGGCGTAGTCGAGTGCGACGCGGGGTTCCAGCGCTAGAACGCGGCGCAGCGCGGCCAGTAAGTGGCCAGTGTCGCGTTCACCTTTGGTGATTTCGTCGCGCACAGCTGCGAGCGAGCGTGAGAGTGCTGCAGCAGCGCGGCGGTCTTCCGCTTTCAGATACACATTGCGCGAGGAAAGCGCCAGACCATCCGTTTCGCGCACGATCGGGCAGACCACCACGCCGGTATCCAGATTCAGGTCGGCGGACATCTGGCGGATCAGGCGCGCTTGCTGCGCGTCTTTGCGGCCGAAATAAGCGAAGCGCGGTTGCACGATTTCGAAAAGCTTCAGCACCACGGTGGTGACGCCGCGAAAATGTCCGGGGCGCGAACGACCTTCGAGGCGGTCGCTCAAGCCTTCCACCACGACCGAGGTGCGAAAACCCGGCGGATACATATCTTGCGGCGAGGGCGCGAAGAGAAAATCCACCCCCAGAGCTTCCAACGCGGCGCGGTCCTGTTCCAGCGTGCGTGGATATTTGCCGAAGTCTTCCGCCGGGCCGAATTGTTTGGGATTGACGAATAACGACACGACCACCGGAGCACATTCGCGCTGCGCGGCGCGTATCAGCGAAAAGTGACCTTCGTGCAGCGCGCCCATCGTAGGCACGAGTCCCAGAATTCGTTCGTGCACGCGAGCTTCGTGCGCGATCTGCTTCATCCATTCGATGGTGTGAATGGTTTCCATGGGAGTAGGCGGACGCGTGCGCGCTCAGACGAAATACAGATGAAATTTCCGCAGCATGCGATAGCAGCTCGCGCGCGTCATGCTTTGGCCGCCGCCTGCGAAGCGCCTTCGCGATAGAACGTAATCAGATCGGTACCGACACCTTTCGCTCCCAATTGACGGAACAGAGTGGTCACCTGGCCGCGATGGTAGGTGCCGTGGTTCGCGAGGTGCTGCAACATATGCCAGAGCGGCGCGGCCTGCGGCACGCCGGATGTCGTCGTGTGGTGCACCACGCGCTGCACTTCCTCCGGCGTCAGTGAAGCGATGTAATCGAGCAAGTCGCTATCAATTGCAGCCCAGTGCGCGCGTACGGATTCCAGCGTCGGAAAATCCGAAGCGGGCGCGAAGGAATTCGGCGAGCGGCCGTGCCAGCGTTCCAGCCACAGCCGTTCCACCAGCATGACGTGCACCAGCGTGTCGCGCACGGAGCGAAAGCTGGAGCCCATGTCGCGCGTGAATTGCTCATCGCTCAGCTGTGCGCACGCATCAAGCGTGCGGTGATTGGCCCAAGAGTTGTAATCGTACAGCAGGCGAAAATCTTCCGCGTTCATGGAACTGCCTCCCGATGAATTGATTTGGCGCCGGATGGCGGGCGGCGCACCGCGCGTCAGGTTCGCTGGCGCGTCAGAAGCTGCTCGCGCAATTGCGCGGGCGAGTGAAACGATTCGGCATCGGACGGAAAATCGCCGCGGCGGACGTCGTCGCAATAACTGGTGACCGCGCGAGAAATTTCCGTGGCGAGGTCCACATATTGCCGCGCGAATTTTGGCTTGTGGCCCGGAGTGAGTCCGACCAGATCGTGGAACACCAGCACCTGGCCGTCGCAGTCCGGGCCAGCGCCTATACCGATGGTGGGAATGTGCAATTTTTCGGTGATGCGCGCGGCGATGTCGCGCGGCACGGATTCCAACACCACCGCGAACGCTCCGGCGGCTTCCACGGCGCGCGCGTCACGTTCGAGCTGGCGCACGGCGTCAGCCGTCTTGCCCTGCACGTGGAATCCGCCAAGCGCGTGAATGGATTGCGGCGTCAGACCCACATGGCCCATCACCGGAATTTCGGATTCGACCAGGCGGGCGATCAATTCGATGCGCCGCTCGCCGCCTTCGACCTTCACCGCTTCAGCGCCACCTTCTTTCACAAGTCGCACTGCGTTGCGCACGGATTCATCCAGCGAAACGTGAAAGCTGCCGTAAGGCATATCGGCCACCAGCAGCGCGCGCTGTGTGCCGCGCCGCACCGCGCGCGTGTGATGCACCATTTCGTCGAGCGTCACCGGCAGGGTGTTCTCATGGCCCAGCACCACCATGCCCAGCGAATCGCCAACGAGAATAATGTCCACGTCGGCCTGATCGAGCAGCAACGCGGTGGAATAGTCATACGCTGTCAGGCAGGTGATTTTTTGCTTGGTTTCGAAATGGCCTGCGAGGGAACGCGACTTGCGGGAAAGTATGTCAGGCACGGTAACTTTACCGTTGCCCGCACGCGGTGCAACACTCATTTGGTCCTCCGGTGCCGCTCCCGGAAATCAGGATGCAGCCCATCAACATCTCAGATGCTAGCAGAACGCGGGCGGTTTCCGCAAAAGTATTGTGGCGATGGGGCCGGATCTGCCGAGTATGAACTGGTTAACGTGCGGTGCGAAAAACACGGCCTATGCAGGCGTTCTTCAGGCCTCGCGTTTCACACTGGATGCCGCAGGAACGGGGAGCGGAGGGTGCTGTTCGACACCGCGCCAGCCGACTGGCCTGCCCTGCACCGCTTCCTTTAGCGCGCGGAACAAAACCACATACATCATTTGCCGGTAATAAAAGCGCTGCAGGATGAGCGGCGCAAGCAAAGTCCAATCTTCGTGCCGTTCCAGCGCGAAGGCCACCACGCAGGTGAACAAGTCAATCAGCATGAAGAGCGCGAAGAAAATCAGGGAGCGCTCCACGTCCTGCAGCGTCCACAACTGGGGCAGTTGCGCAATGCGCAATTGCGCCAAGCCCCACAATGCGATCGAGAGCAGGAACAGCAAGTCAATCAGCGGAGAGACTAGCGGCAAAATAATCTGAAACATTACGATATTGGGAATGGCGATCCAACCGAGCGTGCCGTAACGCGGTTTGCCGACTGCGTCGCGATGCTTCCAGACGGCTTGCATCGTGCCAAACGTCCAGCGAAAACGCTGGCGAATCAGCGCTTCGACGGTTTCGGGGACTTCCGTGCGGCCGATCGCGTCTTCGTCGTACAGGATTTTCCAGCCGTTGCGGCGAATCGTCAGCGTCAGGTCAGTGTCCTCCGCAACTGTGTCGCCGGAAAAGCCATTGTTCGCTCGAAGCAACTCCGTGCGCCACGCGCCTACGGCACCCGGCACCACCGGAATGCAATTCAGCAGATCGAACGCGCGCTTTTCCAGGTTCTGGCTGGTGATGTATTCAAGCGCTTGCCAGCGCGTTAGCCAACGATTTCGGTTCATCACTTTCACGTTGCCGGCGACGGCGCCCACTTTCGGGTCGGCAAAATGCCGCACCAGGCGCGGAATCGCTTCGGGATCCACGATGGTATCGCCATCAATCGAAATGATAATTTCGCCAGTGGTTTCGGCGAGGCCATGATTCAGAGCGGCGGGTTTGCCGCGATTGGGCTGGCTGATCAGGCGCACGCGGGGTTCGCGCGAGAAATTCGCATTCACCAGTTCGGCCGTGCGGTCCGTGGACCCATCGTTCACCACCAGAATTTCGAGGTTGGGATAATCGCAAGCGAGCGCCGACTGCACCGTATTGACGATGGCGGCTTCTTCGTTATACGCGGGAATCAAGACTGTGACATTCGGCTTGTACTCCGGATGATCGGCGGGCGCGGGACGCAATTTTTCGATGAGCGCCAGCAGGCCGATAATGAGCGCCCGGCCGCTGACCAGCAAAATCCCCGCCATGAAGATGAACGAGATGCCCGTGCGGAACCAGCGGAACACCTCAAAAATGAAAGCGTCGGCGCGCACCAGCAGCCATTCCTGGTGCGAGAGTGGCGGCATCACTTGCGCGCGCGACTGCCCCAGCAGATCGGAAACGGAAACGAAGTCGTAGCCCTTGGCGCGCAGGCCGACAATGATCTGCGGCAGCGCCGCGACTGTATTGGAACGATTCCCGCCGCCATCGTGCATCAGGATGATGTTGCCGCGACCGAGCGTGGCGTCGTGCATCACGCGCTGCACGATTAAATCGCTCGTCGGCGGGGCACCGCCATTCGGCTCACCCCAATCGTGCGGATCAATCTGCGCGCCTACGATGATGTAACCCATCGCCTGCGGAACCGGCAGCATCTGTATCTCACTAGCCGTTTCAGGCAGGTGATCAATACCGTACGGTGGGCGGAACAGAAGCGTCTTCACGCCGAGATTGCTCTCAATCAGCAGCTCCGTCAGATTGAGTTCAATCTGCAACTGCGATTTCGAAATGGTTTCAAAATCTGGATGCGTGAAAGTGTGATTGCCGATTTCATTGCCTTGTTGGTAGGCGCGCTTGATCAGCTGAGGGTTCTGATTGGCGGATTCGCCGATGGCGAAAAACGCCGCCGGCGCATGCTTCTGCTCGAGGATATCGAGAATCTTCGGCGTCCACGTCTCGTCGGGACCGTCATCGAAAGTCAGAGCTACTTTATGCGGCGCGGCGCCCATCTGTTCGATGCGCCACGAAAGTGGATAGCTCTGATACGATTCGTCGTCTAGTACGTCGCTCGAGGCATCGTAATCGAACGTGCGGCGACCGCTCTGCGGAGTCGCGGTGATGCGCCAGATGTCTCCGGCCCCCTCTAGAATCAAATCGTAGCCCGGTGGAACTTCCTCGAGTTTTGCGCGAATCGCGTCAGTGGAGTGTGTGGCGTCCCAGATGGACCAGATTGAGGGATCTTCCATGCCCAGGCGCCACAGCGCGGTGCCGCGCACTCCGGCGCGCTCCGCGGCGCGCAGTTCGTTGTAAGCGGTGACGCCGTCGAGCATCCAGACGTTGTGGACCTGGTTCTGTTCGTCTTCGTAGGAATAGTGCGGGTTCAGCGAGTCGGGATCGAAGGTCACGTCCGATTCGGATTCGACGGCGGTGATAATTCCCTGCTGAAAAGTCATTGCCTGCGCGATGGGGTGCGGAACTTTTTTGGTTTTTGCCGGCCAGTCGTAGCCGTAGTTCGCTATGCCCATCATGATCTTTTCCGCCGGCACAATCTTCACGATATTTTCGATGTTGCGTTCGAACCAATCTTGGGGCGCGATGGGTCCCGCGTCCGAAGTCGGGTAGTGCAGGTCGTAATTCATCAGGATGACGGCGTCGGCCTGCGCCGCCAGATATTTGTAGTCGTAGCTCCAATCTGCGGCGGGCAACGCGACCATCAGTTTCAGGTTGGTAGCGTGCATGGCGGTGGCGAGATCGTGGATAAAGCGCGCAAAATCCGGCTGGCTGCTTTGCGGCACCAGCTCGAAATCCACCACGATGCCGGACTGATGTTGCGCGCTGGCAAAATCCGCGAGGGACTTTGATAAATGTTCGCGCGCCACGGAGCTGGCGAGCATTTCCGCCAATTCCTTGGTGACCCACGTTTTTCCGTCGTAGTTGTTCACCATGGACATGATCGGCAGCTCGATGGTGTTGGTCTGCATCCACGTCAGAAGTTTGGAGTCTTGCTCGATGTCCAGGCGGCCGTCGGCGGAAGAAGCGTGCAGCGCTTCGGGGATCAGCAAGTCAATATCGTGGTAATGCAGCTTCAGCGAAGCGAGGCTGGTGGGATCGTCGGCCACATAAAATGCCGCGCGCAGCGGATCGTAATTCTGCGGCAGCTTTCCCAGCGTCGCCACTTTGCGTTTGCGGCCGCGCGGCGCGGTTTTGGATTTCAGTTTTGCGGGAACGGCGTGAATATTCCAGCGCGTGGCCGCTCGGAGAATGTCCGGCAGCTCGGGCTTGCGAAACACGTTGACTACGAAGACGACCAGGATGAGCGTGAAAAGTCCGCCGGTGATTTCCAGCACGCGCCTCGTGCGGCGCCAGCGGCGGCGTTCCTGATCGTAGAAAATTGGCTTGCGTTCAGGCATTCAGACAATCCAAGCTAGCTGGCCCTTGAGATGGTGTCAATGACTGCAACTAATAAGACGCGTGCAAACGTTGCCGCAGCAGTATGTGCTGGACTGGCACTGCGGGTTTACCTGGTGCTGAAGTTTCCGGTAACCGATACGGGCGACGGTCCATTTTACATCGAGTTGGCATGGAATTGGTTGAAGAACGGGGTGTACGGGTTTGCGGTCCATGGGCAGTTAACTGCTGTGGATATGAGGGTGCCGGGGTATCCGGCGTTTCTGGCAGCGGTGTTTGCGGTGGCGGGGCAGTCGCCGCGGGCGGTGATGCTGGCGCAGGTGGTGGTGGATTTGGCGACGTGTTTCGTGATCGCGCTGATTGCGGCGCGGTTGGCACCGGAAAATTCCCGGCGGCGGGTGGCCTTGGCGGGATTCTGGCTGGCGGCGCTGTGCCCGTTCACGGCGAATTACACGGCGGTGGTGCTCACTGAAACATTGGTGATATTTCTCACGGCGCTGGCGATCTTAGTGCTGCTGCAGACGGACGTTGGCGGCGTGCATGTGGCGCGTGCTGGAGCGTTCCTCGCGAATCCGTGGCTGCTAGCTGGGATCGTAGTGGGATTTGGGACTTTGGTGCGGCCGGAAACTCCGTTGGTGCTGTTTGCGGCGGGGTTGGTGCTGGTGGCGAAGTGGTGGCGGCCAGCGGATTGGATGAAACTGGTTCGCGTAGGGTTACTGATGGGGCTCGGACTGCTGCTGCCGCTGGTACCGTGGGCTGCACGCAATTGGAATACGCTGCACGATGTGCAGTTTCTGGCGCCGCGGTATAGCGAGTTGCCGGGGGAATACACTCCGCTGGGATTTATCGCTTGGACGAATACTTGGATGTGGCGTTTTCGCGATGTGTACCTGACGCAGTGGAAAGTGAACGAGGAGGAAATCGCGATTGACCAACTTCCGGCGTATGCGTTCGATTCGCAGGATGAGCGAGAGCGGATGGCGGACTTGCTGGATGAATACAACGAAGCGTTAACGATTGATCCGCCGCTGGACCAGGAATTCCGCGAGATTGCGAGAGAGAGGACCGAGCGGCATCCATTGCGGACGTATGTGAAAGTGCCGTTGCTGCGGACTTTGACTTTGTGGTTCACGCCGCGCGTGGAGTTGCTGCCTTCTTCAGGGCATCTGTGGCCGCTGCGTGAGGAGTGGCAGGATGACAGGCCGGATTTTCTGGTTACGCTGGGGCTGAGCGTGGTGAACATCATCTATGTCGGCTCGGCGCTGGCTGGAGCGTGGCTAGCGCGGCGGCGGCCGGGCTGGGCGCTGCTGATTTTGTTCTGCCTGGTGCGAACGCTATTTTTCGTGCGATTTGTGGAAACGCCGGAGCCGCGTTATGTGCTGGAATGTTTTCCCGCGGTGATTGCGCTGGCCGCGCAGGTGTTTGCATCGCGTGCGTGACGCGCAGATCAGCTTTCTTCCACCGGCTCGGGATGGATGGTCAGGCGGAAAATTTGGGGGAAGCGTTCTTTCACGCGGTCTTCCAGGGCGGCGGTGATGTCGTGGACTTCGGTGATGGGCAGGCTGCCGTCCATGGCGCAGTGGCAGGAGACCAGGATTTTGTGGTCCACGCTGCGGACGTGGACTTCGTGGCAGTCGGTGAGCTCGTGATATTCCGACTGCAGTGAATGCAGAAACTCCTGCACGGTGCGCGCGAGTTCTTTCATTTCCCCGCCACCGCCGATTTTCACGCCGAGTGGCTCGATGTGAATATTCACCAGGGCGCGCGGATCGGTTTCCTTCAGGATGTCCTCTTCCAGCTCGGAGGCACGGCGGTGCGCTTCGCGGAGGCTCGAGCCCTCGTCCACTTCCAGATGCAATTCGATGAAGAGGCGATGATCGAACTGGTGTGCGGAAAGTTCGTGGACTGCTAGGCCGCGCTTCTGGGCGATTGCGCGAATAGTTTCGAAGAGATTTTCGTCGGTCTTGGCGCGTGGCTCGACGTGCACGACTACGTCCGCGGGAACGATCTGCGCGATGCGTTTTTCCACGGCGTTGCTCGCGGCGTGGGCTTGCTCGAGGCTGGCGGTGCGCGGGACGCTGATGGTGACGTCCACGAAATAGCGCTGGCCGGCGCGGCGCACCCGGACGCGTTCGGACTGCAGCACACCTTCAGTTTTGTCCACGGCGGATTCGATGCGTTCGCGCAGGCCGTGGGGTGCGACGTCGAGCAGCGCGTCGGCGGTGCGTTTGCCGAGCTGCGAGCCGATCCAGATGATCACGCCGGCGACGCCCAATGCCGCGACCGCGTCGAGCATATCCAGCCACGCGATTCCGTAGCGTGCGCCGAGCCACGCGCCGGTGATGCCGAGGATTACGACGAAGGTGCTCCAGACGTCGGTGGAGAAATGCAGCGCGTCCGCTTCGAGAGCCTCACTGGGATATTTTTGCGCCACGCGGTTCAAGCCGCGCGCGCGGACGAAATCAATGCACATGCACAGCGCGAGAACCAGGATCGCCTGCAGGCTTGGACGCATATGCGCGGTGTGGAATAGCAGCCGCTGGAACGCTTCCCAAATGATGTACACAGCGGTCATCAGCAGAAGCCCTGTCTCGACGAATGCGGAAAAACTTTCCACTTTTCCGTGGCCGTAGAGATGGTCGGCGTCGGCGGGCTTGTCTGCCACGCGCACCGAAAGATAGGTGATCACCGCCGCCACAAAATCGAGGATGGAATGCAGCGCTTCGGACAAGACGCCCAAGCTGCCGGTGCGCACCACCAGAAATATTTTCAGCGAGACCAGCAAAACGGCCGAGCCCACGGAGGCCAGCGCGGCCAGGCGCTTTTCGTGCGTTGCGCGTTCGAGTGCGTCCAAAGCCATCGGGGGATTATACGCTGTAGCGCTGATTTGGCCGCGCCGCGAAGCGGCGGTTATTTCGACGCGGGGGCGGTGGCGTTCAGGATTATGTGTAGCGGAGCGACTTGGGCGGGTTTGGCGTCGCGGTTGACAGGAAGACTGGCGGTCTTTGGTAGCATCGTAGGTGAATTGATCGGTGGAGGACACCTGAGCGCGCAGCTAGGTGTGTAAGAGCGGAGTCGGGTTGCTGGCAGCGAACGTTCCTGTAGTGCTGACGGGGACCGCGCTCAGAATGCCGCCAGCTCCGATGTAGAAAATCTCTTTGCTGTCGCCACGCCAACGACGCTCGGAACCGCCACTTTGAGACGCCTGCCATTTTCCGGCGGCGGTGGGAAAAGTGGTGACGTGGTTTTTCCAGTCGCCGGATTTATTCAAAGCATCGGCGACCCACTCATGACGTTCGACACGCTGGCGAATCTTGGGCGTGTCGGCTACGCCTTGCGAAGGATTTTGATGGCGACGGTGCGATCCAGGCGAGTGTCGCGCGCGCGGTAAACTTCTCCCGTGCCGCCTGCGCCGAGGAGCGATTCGATTTGGTAGGGACCGAGTTTGGTGCCGGGAGTGAGGGGCACGGGCGGGCGTGATTATACTCCGGCGCAAGATTGTTTGGAGGATGGACAAACCAACGAGAAAATTCAGCGTCGCGCGACGGTGGTCGCCCGCCAGACAGCGAGTCGGAGCTCCTTATGCGGATGCGTGCGGCGGGTTGAATTTTTCAAGTGCCGTTGAAATATTCAGCATGATTTCTCGGCCGGCACGCGCGCGTCGAGCGTGTTCGGACTTGGCATCCTCAACACCGACGCGGGATGAGCGGCGGCGCGGTTGGACTGGACATTTGGAAGCGGTTTTCATATAACGTAGCGTCCGCCCGCGGCGGCAATCCGAACGAAGGGGAAATACCAAGGCTGCGAAGAAAAAGACAACTAAGAAACCAAAGGAAACGAAGCTGCAACCAACCAAACCGCTACTCACGAGCACAAAAATGTTGAAGATACGTTTTCGGACTGCTTTTCGCAGGCTTTAAGCCGGGACGGCGCGTGCGTACGTGCGTCCGCGTCGTGACGTAGCGTGTTTTGAAAGGGCGCGCTCGCAGGAAAAGCGGGTAGTGGAGCGGCAGCTGTCCGGATCGTTGGCCGCCAGCGCGGTTGCTGCGGTTAGCCGGCGGCGCCGCTCTGGGTGGCGGCGAAGCGGCGTGTTTCGTCAATCCGATTCGGAACCGCGGTGGGACCAAAGATCGTGGCGGACGAAGATATCGTTTGGCTCCAGGCGCTTCCAGAGCTTGAATCCGCGCTGCGCAAAATAATCCACGTAGGTCGGGTCCAGGAATAGATTTTCAATGATCAGCAGTTTCGGTTTGTGCAGCTCGAAAGAAAAACCTGAGAGCACTTCTAGCTCCCAGCCTTCCACGTCAATGCATACTACGTCCACTTCGCCCAGGTCGGCGGCGTGTTCGCGCAAGATGGTATCGAGGCGGCGGAGTTTGACTTTTATTTCGTCCATCGACGTGGGAACCGATTTCATCATCTCCGCATATTGGCCGCGGACGCCGAGCGAGGAAAAGCTTTCGTCGGTAACCGGCTCGCCCTGGTAGGTGGCGTCGCTGCGCACCACGAAAAAGCTGACGTCGTCTTGGTCCGTGCCGCCACAGGCGTACTGCAGGACGTAATTTCCATGGCGGCGCTGCATTTCGCAGAAATATGGATTGGGCTCGATGGAAATTACGCGCCAGGCACGCTGGCGGAAAGTGGCGCTGACGGAGAGATAGTCGGGCTTCGCAGCACCGACTTCTATCATTGTGCCGCGATAAGCGGGATCGGGGAAAAAGGCGTCTTGGACGACCAGGTCAACATCACATTCTACGACGGCGTTTCGTTTCGTGGACGGGGCGGGGGTTTCCGAAGCTGGCGTTGAGGCTGGGACGCTCGGACTGGCGGGCGCGCGCTGCGCGGGAATCGCCGGCGGGGCGTAAACGCGGAGGAGCATTTCGATGTGGTGGTGAAGCGAGCCTTGCGTGGTGAGCGCGGCTTCGCGCAGGAACGATTCGGCTTCGCTGATCTTGCCCAGGCTGAAAAGCAAAATGCCGAGATTGGCCGCGGCTTCGTCGTTCCAGGGATCGAGTTCGAACGCGCGAGTGAAAGCGCGCTCGGCCAGGGCGAGTTGCACGACAGCCCAATCGTTCCAGAGTTCACTGGATTCAGCGGCGGCGATCGCGTCACGCAAGATTCGGGAGGCTTCGTCGAGGCGACGCTGGCTGAAGAGGTTCGCGGCGGTGCGGAGGGTTTCGGAGGTGAATGCGGATTGGTGGCGGGGCATGACGAGGATCTCCAGTTGCTGGGATGCAACTGCAGGGCCAGAGTGCTCGCACGAAGATTAGAAAACTCGAAGCATCGGCTGGAGCACAGTCAGGAGTGTGGCTGTGCCACGTTTACTTTAGCGGCGGAGCTGGGACTAGCGGGAGGCGGCGCGGTTCGCCGTGGAAGCCGCGGAATTCGATTTCGTCCAGCAGGAGCGTCGGGGTGATGACCGCGCTGGGGATGCCGCCGTTGGCTGCGCCGAAGGCGCCCAGCGCGGTGCCGGCGAAGCCGCCCTGAGTATTTTGCATATAGAGGAAGACGGTCTCATCGTCGCCAATGCCCAGGATATTGCGGATGGCTCGAAGTTGCAGGCCTTCGATGTGGCCGCCGCGGACCATTTCTTCGCGGCCGTCGGAAACGTACACGCGATAGACGACGAGCGGAATGCGCAGGCCGCTGGCGACGCCGCCGGCGATGCCGCCAAGAAAATCGCTGAAATCTTCCTGGCGAATGGAGGAAAGCGCGGGATTATCCATTTTCTTTACTTCCAGGCACCATTCGTGGCCGTCGTCGCGGCAGGCATCGAGAAATTTCTTTTTCAGCGCCGTAGGATCGAGGCCCCCATTCGCTTGCAGGAAGAGATTGCTGGCGAGCGGGCGCGTGTCTGAAAGCAGCGCGGAGCGCGCGTGGCCGTTGGACGTGGAAAATTCGGGGCCGGGGCGGCGGGACATCAGCAAATTTTTCAGTGAGCCGTTTTCGACTACTTCGACGCGCTGAGCTTTTACGCCTTCGTCATCAATTTCGTAATATCCCAGCAACGGCTGGCCGTTGAATTCTTTCAGCGTGGGGTCGTCTATGAGCGAGACGTTCGCGGGGAGCACGCGCGTATTCACGCGGCCGGACCATTCGCTGCGGCCGCCCATGCGCGCCATAATTTCATCGAAAGCGGGCATGGTGGAAAGCGGCGGACGCGCGCCGGAGAGGGAGGGCGCGAGAGCTTGCGCGAGTAGAGCGCCAGCTGCCGGCGGATCAAACAACACGGGCCCGGTGAAATCCTGCATCAGTGGGCTTTGGCGCATGGTCATCAATTCGGCGGCGGTCTGCGTGAGCGAAGCGCCAACCGCGGCGGGATCGGGCAGGTCCGCGGGCTTGGTGACGTAGGTAGCGTAATAATCGTGCAAAGACATGCCGTCGTCGGCGGTGGTGTCCATCGCGGCTTCGACGGCGGCGAGGCTGCGCGAGGTGCGAATGGTGGTGCCTTCGCTGTTCATCAGATAGTAGGTGACGTAAATCATGTAGTAATTGACGCGCGCGCCGCTGAGGTGCGGGAAATTCGTCAGTGCCAGCGAGGCTGCGCGGGATTCGTCTTCCCAATTGCGGCCGGTCCAGTCCGGCTCGGCGTGTTTGTCAATTTTTACTAGCGGCGCGGCTTGGGAGAAGTCGTCAATTTCTGGCGGTTTAGTGAGGCTGCGCAGGAAAGATTGCTTCAGCGACATTTGGGTGACGGCTTGCTTGTAAGCTTGGTCCGTCGCGAGCCACAAATCCTGGCGCAGCGAATTGTAGTCACGGTCAATGCCGACTTCGCCGGTGGAACCGAGGAAACCCTGGAAGCCGTCTTCGCTGACGAAGTTCGAGCTGTCGAGATGATAGTCGCCCACGCGCACGTCCACGCTCATGAAGCGATTGCGCGTGGTGGAGGTGGAGATCAGCGCGCCGAAAGACGAGGTGACGGCGCGGACGTCCAGATCCATCAGGCGGTATTCGAGGTAGAACGGCTTTTCGACGCCGGGAAGCTGCAGGCGGGTGCGGGCGCGCTCCATTTCGTCGTGCATGGCATGCAGGGTTTTGTCGCTTTCGGATTCCGGGACGGCTGCTTGCGAGAGTGCGACTGACGCGGGCACGACGGGCACGGTATTTTTCGGATGCGTGGTAGTGGTGGCGGCGGAAAGCGGAAGCGCGCACGCGCACGCTGCGAGCAGTCCAAACGTTGCGAAGATCTTCACTGGGCTTGCCCCTTTGCTTGCGGATCATGTGCCGGCGGTGGCAGAATCGGCGGCTTGTCAGTAGAAGTTTGTTTCTTCTGCACTTCCATTTCAGAAATCAAAATCGCGGGCGCGACGGCGGAAACCGGGACGGAGCCGGATTCCGCGCCGCAGTAGCCGTTGAAGATATCCGGCGTGTCGCCCGTCGCTACGATTTTGGTCAGCGAGACGAGCGGGGTGCCGACGATATCCACACCGCGGACCAGCTCGTCGGGGCGGCCATCGGGAAACACTTTGTAAACGACCAGAGGCAGAACTTGGAATGCCTGAGGTTGTTGGCGGCCGGTGAAGGTGAAGCCGCCGGCGATGTCGTCAATCAGCAAGCCGAAGGGCTTATTTTGCTGCTTCACGAGGGCGATGAGTTGCTGGCGAAGTTCGTCGTTGGTGACGGTGTGCGAGCTGGAAACGATCAGGTTTCCTTGGCGCGCCACCGGAACGAAACCCAGTTGGCGACGGCCGTGTCCATTCGACTGCGGGATGGTGACGAGCGGCGAGCGCGACATCAGGAAAGTTTTCAGCACGCCGTTCGCTACGAGTTGCACGTCCACGGCGGGAACGCCTTCGTCGTCGAACGCGTAATTTCCCAGCAGCATTTGACCGCCGAAAGCTGCTTCGGTGGGATCGTCCTTGATGGAAATGAACGAAGGCAAAATCTGTTCGCCGACCTTGCTGGTGAAAGTTTGGCCCTCGTTAATGTCCTTCTGGCGGAAACCTTCGGCGCGATGGCCGAAAACTTCGTGGAAGAAAACGGCGGCGGCGCGTCCGGTAAGCAGCGCCGGACCGGCATAAGGATCCACGAGCGGAGCTTTATCGAGCGCTTCGGTCTCCTGGATCATTACTTGGATGCGATCGAAGACGATTTTGTCGGTGGGCGCGTCCTTGGGATCGAGCCAATCGAAATTGGCGTAGCGGTTGATGTCCATACCGTCGGGCGCTTTGCTTTGCACGTAGAGCTCGAGGCGGTAATGGACCTGGCCGAAAGCAAGCTTGGTGCCTTCGGTGTTCACTTGATACTGATTCATGCCCAGCGCGGTGAAAGTGGCGATGGAATTCAAGACTTCGGGCGACTTGCTGAACTGAGCGGTGTATTTGCGGACGCGCTCTTCCCAGGGTTTGCGGTCTACTTTGATTTCCACGCGCGGGCCGACGGAGACGTGCGGGGCTTCGCGCGAAAAATCCGGCGCGCTGCCTTCGGCGGTTTGCACCTGGACTTCCTGGCTGGTCTTAACCTTGATGAGCGCTTGCGTGGCGGCGCGGTATTGGCGGTCGGTCTCACGCCAGATTTCGCGGCGCAGCACGGGGATGTCTTCATCCACGGTGACGGACCCGCCCGGGCTGGTCCAGCTGGGCTGGCGGTCGGCGAGCTTGTGCGTGTTGTCCAGCTGGTAGGTGCCGACGCGCGTCTGGACTTCGAGCCAGCGGGCGCGAGTCTCACCGCTGGTGAGCAGGGCGCCATTGGAGCCGGAGACTTCGGAATATTCGCGGTCCGCGACGGTATAGCTGATGAAGTAGTCCGCGGGGTCGCCCT
This sequence comes from uncultured Acidobacteriota bacterium, assembly GCA_963710845.1. Taxonomy (GTDB): domain Bacteria; phylum Acidobacteriota; class Terriglobia; order Acidiferrales; family UBA7541; genus Palsa-295. The sequence goes on from CAVQBU010000006.1 coordinate 624,487, forward strand.
TGGACATGGCGGCCATGGAGCGGTCGAGCTCGTCCTGCATGGCCGTGAGCACCGAGGGCGTGGGCGCCTGCGTGGGCTTCGCGGCTGCCAGTGTGGCAAAGGCTGCCGCTAAAATCGTGATGCTGGTAAACAGAACTCGTGGTCTATGTGTGGTTTTCATCGTTGCACAGAATCTAACAGTTTAAGATAGGATGCCTTTGAATCCAAAGTTAAAAGCCTGGAGCGGATGGAGCCTGGGACAGCGGTGCAGCATCGAAAAGTGAGAGTGTGATAGGTTCATCAGCGGTTGAGCTACATTCGGCAGAGGGGGAGTTAGATGCGTGCGATGGTGGTAAAGAGGTACGGGCCTCCAGACGTATTTGAGGTGCGCGAAATCCCGGACCCGCAGCCGAAGCCCGGCGAAGTGGTGATACGGGTGAAGGCCGTGGGCGTGAATTTTGCCGACCTGCTGCAGCGCATGGGAATTTATCCGGGCACGCCGAAGCCGCCTTTCGTGCCGGGATTCGAAGTTTCCGGAGTGGTGGAGAAAATTGCCGAGGGAGGCAAGGCCAGCGACGGCGAGCCTTTGCGCATCGGCGATGCAGTGGCGGCGCTTACGCAGTTCAATGCGTACGCGGAGTGGGTGGCGACTCCGGCGGGGCGCGTTTTTCGTTTGCCGGCGGGCATGCCGTTCGACGACGCTGCGGCAATTCCAGTGAACTACCTTACTGCATACCATTCGATGTTCGCGATGGGCAATTTGCAAGCCGGCGACCGGATACTGATTCATGGCGCGGCTGGCGGCGTGGGAATCGCCGCGGTGCAGATGGCGAAGGCGCGCGGCCTGGAGATTTATGGAACGGCTGGGCCGACGAAGCAGGAATATTTGCGCAAGATCGGCGTGGACCACGCGATTGACTACGAGAAAAACAATTTTGTGGATGTGGTGCAGAAATTCGCGCCGGACGGAATTGAAATGGTGATGGACGCGATCGGCGGGAAATCTTTTGCCGATAGTTACAAATGCCTGGGTCCTACCGGACGATTGGTGGTGTACGGCTTTTCGGCCGCGGCCGGTGCCGATGGGAAGAAAAACGCAATTCGTGGGGCGAAAGCGTTGCTGCAGACGCCGCGATTTCATCCGTTGAAGCTGATGGCGCGGAATATTTCGATTATTGGCGTGAATCTGGGACGCATGCCGGCGCGGGGGGCGCTGTTGCGCAGCGAGCTCGACGAAATTTTCAGGATGTACACTGCCGGGAAGGTGAAGCCGGTGATCGGTAAGACGTTTCCTCTGGCTGATGCGGCGTCTGCGCACAAGTATATCCATGCGCGGAAGAATATCGGCAAGGTGATCTTGACGTTGAAGTGAGCCGCGCCTGATCATTTCGGCGCGGGAGCCGGTGCAGGAGCGGGAGCTGGACCCGGAGCTGGACCCGGAGCTGGCGGGGCGGCTTCTGGTGCGGTTACTGCGGGCTTGACGAATAAGGCTTCGTCCAATTTAGGATTTATGTGCACGGACTGCACGCTGGATTCGAATAATTTCGCGCCGTCGCGATAGGTGTCCGTGGCGAATGCGAATTGGCGGCCTTCTACCTTGCGATAGTCGCTCCAATGCTGCTCGTTGTCGCTTAGGCCGTGGTCCGTCGCGGACTGATAGCGTGCCGCCGCGAGTAAATGGGTGGTGGGATCGAAATACAGCTTCACCGCGCCAAACGAACCGCTTACTGCGACGCCGAGAGTTTTCTTCCCGGCTATTTCTTCTTCGCCGATAGCTTGGCCGGTAATTTTTCCGGCTAGCGCTTTCTGGTAGAGTCCCCAGCCGCCGCCGAAGAGCGTGATGCCGCGCTTGAATTCGTCAATCATGTTCGTGGTGTCGTGGACCCCGTCTGGAAATTTCAGCCAGGATGAACTTCCGTCACAGACTTGCACGATCGTCGCGGGACCCAGGTTTACCTCGCCATACGAACGCTCCGGGTAGGAAACCTGCCAGGTCACAACAAGCTGCTGATCGCCTTTCGGCCGGTGCAGGATCCCATTTTCGCTGAATCCCAGGGTCGCCACGGACTGCAGCGCCGCGCCTCCGGCCGCTTGCGCAGCGGCCAGCAGGATTTGCTTGCCCTGTTCGAGCGATTCGGGCGTCGGGGGCGTTGCGAGCGCAGCGGCGGTGGAAGTGGGTGCGGAAGCGGCTTGCCTGGACGCGCGCAACGATGGCGAAAGAACGTCCACTTTGCCGAACGGGATCTCGGTGATTTCCGCGCCGGCAAATTGCTTCTTCAGCGCGTCGCGGAATGCGCTGACGTTTCCGACCAGCACGATATCCAGATCGCCGGTGGTGAAATACTTGCGTGCGGTGGCTTGCACTTGTTCCAGTGAAGTGGCGCGTACTTTGTTCGTGTAGGTTTGATTGTAATCCGCGGGCAGATCGAAGGCGGCGACGGTAAGCACGCGGTCGGCAACTTGCTCGGCGGTCTCTATTTCGATGGGATAGACGCCTGCGAGATAATCGCGCGCGAAATCCAGTTCCTTCTGCGAAATTTTTCCTTGGGACATTCCGGTCAGCAGATCCATCACCAGCTTGGTGGCGTCCACGGTGGCTTCGGTGCGCGTGTAGGTTTCTACTGAAAGAGAACCGGTGTAGCGATGCGGAGTGAAGGCGGACGACGCGCCGTAGGTGAGACCCTTCTTGATGCGCACTTCCGTATTCAGGCGGCTATTATAGCTGCCGCCGAAGATGTGATTGGTCACGTCCAGCGGCAAAAAATCGGGATCGGCGCGGCGAATGGCGATTCTGCCGATGCGAATCTGGGTTTGCACGGCGTCGGGCTTGTCAATCAGCCAGACGTGGGTGGCGGTCGCACTCGCAGGCACTTGCGGCGCGGCGGAGGCGACATCGAGCGTCGGCTTCGGCCAGCCGCCGAAATATTTTTCGGCGATCGCAAAGGCTTCTTCGGGTGTGATGTCTCCGGCAAAACCAAGCAATGATTGACTCGGCGCGTAGTTGGCGTCGTGAAATTTCACGAAATCTTCGCGCTGCAGTTTTTTCACCGTGGCTGGCGTGCCTTGTTCGGGCAGGCCGTAGGGCGAATCACCGTAGAGTGTGCGCGCAAACGCCAGGGTTGCCAGATAATTCGGGTCGGAGTACTGCACTTCCAGGTCGGAGAGAAGTTGCTGGCGCTGGCGGTCGAGTTCTTCGGTTTTAAATGCTGGATGAAGCACGACGTCAGAGAGCAGATCCATTCCTACGCCCAAATCTTTTTTCACTACGTCGAGCGTTACCGTGGTGGCGTCGCGTCCCGCTTTCGCATCCAGGGTGCCGCCGACGAAGTCAATTGTTTCGGCGATTTCCTTGGCGGAGCGCTTCGCGGTTCCTTGCGTCAGCAGGCCGGCCGTCATTCCCGCGACGCCGGGCATCCCCGCGGGATCCTGGATGCTGCCGGCTGAGAGAATTACAAGGCGCGCGGCGACGGCGGGTTCGCGGTGGTCGGTGACAACGAAAACGCGCAGGCCGTTAGGCAGAGTTTTGGTATCGGCTTTGGGAAATTCAAATGGCCTGGGCGCGCCTGCCGCGGGCATTTCCGGCGTGAGCTTCACGCCCGGGGGAACGATTCCGGAGGCCTTCTGGGGTCCCTGTGATGTGGAGGGCTCCGATTCGCTGCGCGACACGGGCGCTGATGCCTGCGGCCGCGCGATTGCCACTGGCGCGAATGCTGCGGTGGCGGCCGCCGCCGCAAAGATAATTGCTGCAATCGGAAAATTTGACCGGCTCTTAGCCCGCTTCATCGTTGCTCCTGAAAATGTTTTTCGCATCGCTCCGTCGGGATCATTGTTGCGCGGGCGCTCCCGGCGCTGCCGGCGTGACGATCAGCACGGTGGAGCGCGTGGATTGAAAATAATCTTTGGCGACGCGCTGGATGTCCGCGGGAGCAGCGGTGAGGTAATGATCCAGTTCAGTATTCGCCAGGCCGGGGTCTTTTCCGATTACGGCGGCGGACGCGAGCGCCACCGCCTTTTCCTCATCCGTGTCGCGGCCCAGCACGAATCCGGCGATCTCCTGGTTCTTGGCTTTCTCCAGTTCGCGCGCTTCCGGCGGCGCAGCTTTTAAGCCGTCCAGCACGCCCACCAGAGATTTTTGGCCTTCTTCCGCGGTGTGGCCCTGATTCATGATCGCGTAGGCCCAGAAAAGATTGGGGTCCTCGGAGAATGCGCCGAAGCCGGCGGCCTGCACGGCGATCTGTTCCTTGTAAACCAGGGTCTGATACAAACGGCTGCTCTCGCCTCCCGCCAAGATATTCGAAGCGAGGTCCAGCGGATAAGAATCTGGGGCGTAGCGCGCCGGAATTTTGTAGCCGATCACCACGGCGGGCAGCGGCGTATTGGAATACGATTTTTTGGCGACGCGCTCTGCGGTCTGCGGCGGCTCGGGATTGTTCAGGCGCGGGATTGGTTTCGCGGAGGCCGGAATGCCGTCGAAATATTTATTGGTCCACGCCAGGGCCTGCGCGGAATCGAAATCGCCGACGATCACCAGCGTCGCGTTATTCGGCTTGTAGAATGTGTTGAAAAAATCGCGCACGTCCTGAATGGTGGCGTTGTCCAGATCGGCCATGCTGCCGATGGGCGTGTGATGGTAGCCGTGCACGGTGAAGGCGGCGGCGCGCAAGTCTTCCTGCAGGTAGCCATAGGGCTGGTTCTCGATGCGCACGCGACGCTCTTCCTTCACGACTTCGCGCTCGGATTTAAAGTTTTCCTCGCTGACGTTGAGGCTCCCCATGCGGTCGGCTTCGAGCCACAGCACGCGTTCTAGATAATTGCTGGGAAAGGTTTCGAAGAAATTGGTGGTGTCGTCGGTGGTTTCGGCGTTGTCGAATCCGCCGACGGCTTCGATGATGCGCGAATGTTCCTCGGCGGGAACGTGCGCTGAGCCTTTGAACATCAAGTGCTCGAACAGGTGCGCGAAGCCGGTGCGCCCGGGGCGTTCGTCTTTCCCGCCGACGTGATACCAGACCTGCAGGTTGATGATGGGCACTTCGTGGTCTTCGAGCAGAATTACTTGCAGGCCGTCGGGAAGAGTATGCGTAGTGAAGTTGAGCTTGGGCGGGCGGACTTGCGCGCTATTTTCCTGTGCTGAATTTTCCTGCGCAAGGAGCGGCAGGTTGCAGATCGTCCCGGCCAGCGCGGCGCAGATTGCCAGAGCTGCGAGCGCCCGCACGCCCACACGGAAACCACGGCGTATCGTCATTCTCAATTGCTCCCGTCGAGGGAATTTACCGCGCGAAGCCTGGCCGGTTGGCAGCGAGGGTTAGTATCAATGACCCTGCGCATGCGAGTCAAACCTGGGGCCCGGCAATTTCGCGTTGCTTCGATTTCCATTTGCTTTGATTCAGGCGGTGCAAAAACCTGGGGAATCCAGAGGCTTCCGCTCGCACTTCTTCAGGCACTGACACCCGCACTTCTTCACGCACCCCGGTTAGACGCACGCCGTAGCAAAAGGATTACACGCGGTTGCGGAGGCCCTTGCGTGGAGGTAAGCTGAATTTCAGGGTGGGAAATCGAGGTGCCGCATGAAAAGTCTGGCCGGGTTGCTGATCGTCGCGCTGCTGGCGGCGCTGGTTTATAAATATTATTTTTCGAGCCTGCAATCTGCGGGAACCGGTACGCCGGCGCAGACGATTGACATCGTCGGAGTGAAAAATGATTTGCTGGGCATCGCGCAGGCAGAGCGCGCGCACTTGGCCGAGCACGGTTCTTACACTACGCTGGATGAATTGATTTCCAGCGGTGAGCTGACCATGAAGCAAACCAGCCGCAACGGCTACACTTATTCGGTGGAAACTTCGGACCAGACATTTCGCGCCATCGCGCACTGCCCTACTGCGACTTTCCCGGGTTGCAGCAATTATGCCGTGGATCAATCCATGGAAGTACAAGCCACGCAGTAAAACAATCTTCGCTCCCCGACAGTTCGGACCCGCTCCGCTGGCCTGTAGGTGCAGGTCTGAGGCCCGCCCTTACGATTACAGCAGATGCCTGCGCGCGGAACATCTTTGAGCCGCCATGCGTATCTTCAACCGAAGCTGAATTCGATTCTGGGCCGCGCAGTATTCACAACACTGCATTCGAGAGAGGAGAAATAACATGGAGCCTATTGGTTTGGTCGCGGTGATTTTGGCGTTCTCGGTTCCACTGGCCGCGATTTATGCGTGGTACCGGGTGCGTAAATTGCGCACGGAAGAGCGGTTGGCCGCCATCAGCAAGGGAGTGGCCGTGCCCATGGCCGATGAATTGCCGGCGCACGCGCGTTCGCGCAAGGCTGCGATCCTGCTCACCGCGGGCGGGCTGGGATATGTGATTACGTTCATGTTGCTGGCGCGATACGAATCGGACGCCATGCAAGCGGCGGTGTTTGGCGTGATCCCCATTTTCGTTGGGCTTGGGTACTTCCTCGATGCGGTGCTGGTACGCCGCGACATGCATCCTTCGGCGTAAGCGCCGCGGGATTGCGCGGTCGAGGCAGGGCGGGACGATTTGGGGGGACGTGCGCCAACGCTGCAACGGCGCACGCCAACGCGCATCAATTCACGTCAATGCACGTGAACGCACGCCAGCGGACGTCAACGAGCCCTACCTGGCGTTAAGGCGTGCGCTTTTGGTCCGCGACCGTCACGCCCGCCTCGGCGTAATCCGTCGGCGGCAGATCCACGAACGTGACTTGAATATTTTCACGTTTGGCGCGGCCGTCTTCGATCAGCGCCTGCGTGATGCGCTCGGCTAGTTTGCGTTTCTGCTCGGGTGTGCGCCCGGCGACCCACGTCACTTGCACGTACGGCATCGAAAGCCTCCTCACAGTTCGCAGACATTCTACCGGGATATCGTGGGAAGGAAAAACTGCGAGGTTCGTAGCGGCGCACTTCAGTGGGCCATCGGTGTTGCGTTGCCGATCGATGGCGGTCTGAAGGCCACCGCTACAAAGGCGAGTGCGGTCGCTACACCGCGCGCGGGGTTGGCGACGGCAGCTTCGTTCCGCATGTTGGGCAGTTCGCCCAGCCCAGTTCCACGCCACGGCCGCAATTCGGGCAGGTAGGCAGCAGCGAGGTGCCGCAGTGCGGGCAGAACGTGTATCCGGATTTCAGAACCTGTGAGCATCCGGGGCAAGGCTTCATCAGCGGATCGCGCAGGATGAAATAGATGATGATCCCGATCGCGTCCGGAATGAAAATCGCCAGCAAGGTCCACATCACGTAACGCATGCCGCGGCGCTTGGCATCTGCATACACGTAGCCGATGAGGAGCACCCACACTGCCGGCACGATTCCCGCGCACAAGATCAGCAGAAGCTTGCCCACCTGCGGCGTGTTCGCGAGGCCCTGATCGTGCGAGAACAGCACGAACAGTGTGATAGTCGTCGTCACCGCGATGTAAGCGAGTACCGCAATTAAACGCGCCGTGCCTGGGATCACCTTCAATTCCTGATTGAATCGGCTCATGCCAATCTCCTTTCGCGCCGCTGCTGCAACGAGAGCAGCACTGCCGCCGCGCCTCCCGCCAGCCATACCGTTGTCGTAAACACGCCAAACACGATCCAGGCGTGATTGAATCTTGGGTCCAGCATTCCGAGCAAGCCGCCCGTGAACAGGCGCACCAGCGGCCAGCTGAGCAGCGTCAAAATCCACGCGAACACCAGCAGGCCGATGATTACGGTGCGATTCCAGCGATGCTCGATTTCTTCGGTCAAGCGAATCTGCGCCTGGGCGCGCGCGCGCTCCACCACGATCGAGCGCGGTTGCGGAGTCGGCAGCCGGCGCAGGCCGCCTGCCAACAGCTTCCACTTTTCCAGCTCCGCTCCGCAGGAATCGCAGCTGCGCAGATGATCCATTAGCAGTTTTTCTTCGCCGGGATCGAGCACGTCTGCCGCGGCCAGCGACAGCAACGCCCGGATTTTGTCGTGTTCGTTCATTGCCAGTTTTCTCCGGGATAGCTGGTTTCCATGATCACGCGCAAGCGTTCGAGGGCGCGGCGCAAACGAGTCTTCACCGTGGAGAGCGGCGCGCCCAGCACGCCGGCGATTTCTTCGATCTTCATTTCTTCCTCGAAGCGCAGGGTCAGGACTTCGCGCTGCACCACCGGGAGCATTTCCAGCACCACGCCCAGACGCTGCGTGCGTTCGCGCTGCAGAATTCCTTCGATCGGCGGCCGCTCGTGCGACTGCAAGCGAGTCGCCGCGGTTTCTCCTTGCGCCGCGTCGCCGATTGGCTCGTCCAGGCTTTCGGGGCGCATGCGGCGCAGATGATCGATCGCCAGATTGCGCGCCAGCGTGAACAGCCACGCTTCAAAACTGCGTCGCGGATCATAGTGCTGAATTTTTTCGGCGACGCGCAGCCAGGTTTGCTGGAACAGGTCTTCAGCCTCAGCCGGTTGGCGCACCATGCGCAGCAGATAGCGATAGAGGCGATTCTGATAGCGCGTGAGAAGCGTGGATAGCGCATCCAGGTCGCCGCGCCGAAGTTGCGCTACGTCGCTATCCAGAGCCACACGCCCCTCCCAGTACGTTGCTGCTGCGCCGTCGCGGCCCGCTCCCACTGCGCCGCGTATCATCGCATCGTAAAGTGCTGTTGCGGCCGTCATATTCATACTACGGATGAGCGGGCGGAAAAGACTCAGCTGCGCGGGGGCCCGGCAAGCCTTGTGCTATAAATTACTTATGACCGCTTACAGAGGGCTTCCAGCGCGTTGAGTGCTGCTTCGGCCGGTGGTGGCGTCCAGTTCAAAATTGCACCGAATCCCGCGTTTGTGGATGAAGACGTACGCGTTTGCGTGCGCGGGCTAGCTGTTTCCGCGCAGATTTCGATTCAGGGTGCGGCGGAAGATGACCAGGGACGGCGCTGGATTTCGCTGGCGCGCTTTCGCGCGGACTCGGGTGGCGTGATTGACGCTTCGCTGGACGAATCTTTGGGCGGCAGCTATCGCGGCGTCGCGCCGATGGGACTTTTGTGGTCCATGGAATCTGCTGCGGCGAGCGCGGACGGAAATTCGAGTTTCGCGAAGAATGATAGTTCGCCGGATCGTGTGGATTTCGAGGCGCTGCTTGATGGGCGCGTAATCGCTCGCGCCAGTCTGGCGCGGAATTTTTTGGCGCCGGGAACTGTGACGCACGATTTGAAAATCCCGAGCGAGGCGGAGGGTTTAGGCGCCGGAGCGGGGGCGGGATCCGAGGCAGGCTCGGGCGCTCGCGAGACGACCGTTGGGCGATTATTCATTCCGCCGGGGCGCGGGCCGCATCCTGTGGTGATTGTTCTGAGCGGCTCCGGCGGCGGATTTGATCTGGACAAGGCCGCGGTGCTCGCGCGCCACGGTTTTGCCGCGCTGGCGCTGGCATATTTTGGCGTCGCGCGGCTGCCCACATGGCTGCATCGCATCCCACTGGAATATTTCGAGGCGGCGCTGACGTGGTTGTGCGCGCATCCGGAAATTGATTCAGGACGGATTGGGATTCTGGCGGTTTCGCGCGGCGCGGAACTGGCGCTGCTGCTGGGCTCGACGTTTCCGCAGATTCGCGCGATTGTGGCGTACGCGCCCAGCAGCGTGGCTTGGGCCGCGGGCGGCCGCGACAACACCGGTGACAAGACTGGCGGCGAAATAATTCCCTGTTGGACGTGGCGCGGGAAACCTGTGCCGTTTGCGCCGCTGCCCTTGCGCGGATTTATGTGGCGCTCGGCGTTTCCGGTGGTGGCGCTGAAGCGGCCGGTGATGTTTCGCAATTTGTTTCGCGCCGGGTTGCGCAACCGCGAAGCGCTTGAGCGCGCGGCAATCCCTGTGGAAAAAATTCGCGGGCCGATTTTGCTGATTTCCGGCGGAGATGATCACCTGTGGCCAGCGGCGGAAATGAGCGAAGCGATCGTCGCGCGCCTGAAGCGTAACCATAGTGCTCATGCCGCCGAGCATCTGCACTTCGCACGCGCCGGGCACATGCTGCGCTATCCCTACCTGCCGGTCACCGCCCGCGATTCGCGGAATAAGCATCTCCGCGGCGCGAGATTTTCATTCGGTGGCACACCCGAGGCCGACGCTGAAGCGCAAACACTTGCGTGGCATCGCGCCATCGCATTCCTGCGCGGGAATCTGTAGCCGCGCTGGCGTCGCGGGCTCCCGCGCCCATCGTGCGGGCCAATTTCCAGGTGAGAATCAACAGTGTGCTAAAATAGCGGCATAGTGCTGAAGGTCCTACAGAGTCTGCTCGACCTGCAGAGCGTGGACACGCGCCTGCAAATTGTCCGTGCGCGCCTGGCGGCCCTGCCCAAAAAAACCGCGGAAGTTGACGGCCACGTCGCTGCCGCGAGAGCGGAGCTCGATAAGAGCAAGGCCGCGCAGCTGGCCACCGTAAAAGACCGCAAGAAATACGAGCTGGACGTGGAGCAGTGGAAAGACCGCGTGCGCAAGTACAAAGACCAAACTTCCCAGGTAAAGACCAACGAGGCGTACAAAGCGCTGCAGCACGAGGTGCAGAACGCTGAGGACGAAATCGCCAAGGCTGAGGACCGTCTGCTGGAGCAGATGGTGGCTGGCGAAGAATATGACCGCAAGATCAAGGCCGCGGAAAAATCTCTGAAAGAAGTGGAAGAAGTGGCCCGTGGCGAACGCGCCGAAATCGAAAAGGAAAAAGCCGCGGCGGAAAAAGAACTTGGCGAAGGCAATACCGAACGCGCGCGCGCCGCAGCCGAAATTCCCGAAGACATGATGGACCACTACGATCGCATCATGAAGAAACACGACAACGTGGCGCTGGCCGAAGTGCGCGACGAAAAATGCAGCGCCTGCGGCATGCGCATCCGCCCGCACGTGTTTCAGGAAATGCGCCGCTCGACCAGCCACGAAATGTTTCACTGCGAGACGTGCACGCGCATTCTCTATTACCTCGAACCGGCTGCTTCGGCGGCTGCGGCCGGGCCTGCCGGCGACCCCTCTGGCTCCGCACCTTCCCACAGTGAAAATTAGGACGAAATTATTGATGATCCGGCGAGCCACGCGCTGCGTGCCGGTGGTACAGTTCCCTGTCAGTGTGGCGGCCCTATGAGTCCCACCAGAAAAATTCCCCCGCCGGGAAGCGCGCGCCTTTTTGCGGATTCGCACGCGCCGGCGCCGCCCGCCGGTGTGTACGTCGCAAATATTGATGGCGCATCGCGGGGCAATCCGGGTCCGGCTTCTTACGCCGTAGTGCTGCGCGATCCGGAAGGAAAAATTGCGCTGGAACTTGCGAAGAATATCGGGCGCGAAACCAACAACGTCGCTGAATATTTCGCACTGCTCGCCGCGCTGGATTACGCCGCCACGCACAATATCGCCGCGTTGCGCGTGCGCAGCGATTCCGAGTTGCTGGTACGCCAGATGCAAGGCCGCTACAAAGTGAAGAGCCCGGACTTGAAGCCGCTGCACGAGCGCGCCACAAAAATTACCCGCCAGCTGCAATATTTCGCGATCGAGCACGTGCGCCGCGAGCTGAATACCGACGCCGACGCGCTGGCGAACGTGGCGCTGGATTCCGCGGGCGTCCCGAAATTCGAAGATCGGAAATCCCGGCTCGCAGGCGGCAGCGCACAAGCCCCCGCGCTTGAAAATCGCACGCCAGCAGCCATCCGGCCAACGCTGACGCACGCAGCGACCACGCCGCAGCCGCCGGCGCGCTTTAATCCCTCGCGCACCCTCCGCGCGCGATTCGTCCGAGGCGCGTTCGTGCCAACCGATCCAGTGGACCTGCCGGAAGGTACGGAAGTCACCCTGGATCTCCGTATACCATTGAAACAATAGGACTTGCCACTCGGGGCGTCTGCGTTCCCAAATCGGGACTGCCCCAGCTCTTGGTACCGACGTTCCATTGTTTGTCCTCCCAGCAACCCGTAGCCTTAGTACTCCCAGCAAGAGGCAACTAGTGAATTCATTGCTCGATAAACTTCCCACGATTCTCGTCCTTTTCGTTCTGGTTGGGATTTTTCTATCGCTGCGCAAGCATGCGCCTTCCGCGCGAATCCGCCTGTGGACGTACGCCTGGGCGCTGATTTTTCTGCACTTTTTTATTCAGGCGTTTGAGACGCACACCGGCACGCTGGAAAACATTCTGGAGTCAATTGACATCGGCTCGCTGGAACTTTCCGGCGTGGTATTCGCGGTTTCAATGACGCTGGCCGTGGAAGACCGCAGGAAACGGTTGATCATGCTGGCCGTTCTCGCTGTGCCCACTGCCTTCCATGCCGTCGCCGCGGTTTTCGACTGGCACTTTTATGGATTGATGGCGCTCGTACTGGGAATGATTTTCTTCGGGGGCGCGGCTTTCGCGCTGCGCACCTTTCCGCACACCAAACCTTACGCCGTCGGCATCGCTGTGATTCTGGCGATCACCGGAATCTGGGCGATGCACGACCAGCTGCACGGTAGCGCCGATCTGGGCATCAACGCGATCCTGACGCTCAGTTTCGCCCTCTGCGGCGTTCTATATTGGAAGCGTTTCCCGCGCCGTTCCCCGGGCGTCATCACTGTTACCGGAGGATTTGTGGCCTGGGGTGCGGTGTTCCCGGCCGGTGCGCTGCTCGCCCAATATGCGCCCAAGCTGCAGGTAAATCCGGAACTGTGGAACGTGCCGAAATTTTTCGTGGCGTTTGGGATGATTCTTGCTCTGATCGAAGATAAATCCGGCGTAATCGAGCGCTCGAACGAACGAGAACGCTCCGCGAACAGACTCTTGCTGCAACTTTCGCAGATCACTTCGCGATTGCTGGCCGGCAGCGATCCCGCGGACCTGTGCGGTGAGATTACTGCTGCCGTCACCGGCGCGACGAGCTTTCCGCGCGCGGCGCTGTTCCTGGCTCGCGACGATCGTTCCTTGCGCCTGGGCGGATGCACCGGATTTTCAGCGGCAGAAAAATTGCGGTTCGAAGAGCGCAGCAAAGCGTGGACCATCGAGAAAGTGAAGGACCTGTGCAAGCAAGGCACGCAGCTGGGCAATAATTCCTTCCTGATCCGCTCGACCGGAGATGACGCAGGTGCCCACGCGACGGGCGAGGGCGTCACCGCTACGGAGCATGAAGTGCTCGTTCCGCTGGTTTCCTGGCGCGGCTCGCACCTCGGCTGCTTGTGCCTAGGCGCCGCACCGACGACGGAAGAAACTGCAGTCAACGAAACCGCCGAAATTATGAAACTCGAAGTGCTGGCTTCCGACCTCGCAGTGACCATCGAAAATTCGCGACTGCATCACCAGTTGGTGCGCTCGGAAAAATTGGCGGCGCTCGGACAGCTGGTGGCGGGCGTGGCCCACGAATTGAATAATCCTCTCACGGGCATCATGGGCTATGCGGATTTATTGAGCGAGGAAGTGGAAGGCCAGAAAGCCGCGAAGCGCGTGGAGAAGCTCGGCGCCGAAGCGCGCCGCATGAAGCGTATCGTGGACGGGCTGCTGCGTTTTGCGCGCCAGAATAATCCCGCGGCGCGCGCCGCGGATTTCGAAACCGCGCTGCACGACGTAATCCAGCTGCGCGAATTCCACATTCGCAAGCTTGGCATTAAGATGGACGTGCACGTGGCGCCGGATCTGCCGCGGATTTCTATCGGCGAGGACGAATTGAAGCAGGTGCTGCTGAATATTCTGAATAATGCGATTGATGCGGTGGAAGAGAGTGCGCAACGGTCTATTTTCATATCCGCCACGCGCCAAGGCGACCGCGTTTTCATCCGCTTCGACGATTCCGGCCCCGGTTTCAGCGACCTGAACCGCGCGTTCGATCCGTTCTTTACCACTAAGCCCGTTGGTAAAGGCACCGGCCTAGGGCTCAGCATTTGCTACGGAATTATTCAGGAAGCCGGCGGCGAAATCGTGCTGAACAACAAGCAGCCCTTCGGCGCCAGCATCAGCTTGGAGTTCCCTGCCACCGTCGTCGAGCCTGCCGTGATCCTTTCCGCGTAATCGTTCGCAGAAATCCGAACGCCTCGGTCACCATTGGCCGCTGGCGCCTAAGCGGCGACAACTTGTGGTTTCAGTGAGTATGAACGGTAGAGGGTGTCGCGCTGCGCGGGGATGTAGCCGGCGTCGGAAATAATGCGGCGCAGCTCTGCTTCGTTGGTGCGGTTGCGGACGCCGGCGGCGTATACCACATTTTCTTCGATGAGGATGCTGCCGACGTCGTCCGCGCCGAACTGCAAGCCGACCTGGCAGATTTTGATTCCGGGCGTGAGCCAGCTGGACTGGATGTGATCAATATTGTCGAGGTACAGGCGGCTGATCGCGAGCGTCTTCAGATAATCGAACGCCGTCGCTTCGGGGATCCTTTTTCCCAGCGGCGTATTTTCCGGCGCGAAAATCCAGGGAATGAAAGCGGTGAACCCTCCAGTAGCTTCCTGAAGCTGCCGGATGGTTTCCAGGTGATTCACGCGATGCCGATATTCCTCGCCGCAGCCGAACATCATCGTCGCCGTCGTGCGCATACCGAGCGAATGCGCGTCGCGATGCATGCTGACCCATTCGTCGGAGCGGCACTTCAGCCTCGAAATCTTGGAGCGAATTTCATCGTCCAGAATTTCGGCCCCGCCACCGGGAATCGAATCCAGGCCCGCATCGCGCAGGCGCGCAATCGTGTCGCGCACTGACAATCCGGAAACTTCCGCGATACAGCCGATTTCCGGCGCGGAAAAGCAGTGCAAATGTATTTGCGGAAATTTCTGCTTGATGGAGCGCAGCATGTTTTCGTAAAACTCGATGCGCAGATCCGGATGCAGGCCGCCCTGCATTAGCACGCCGGTGCCGCCCAGTTCGATCATCTCTTCGATTTTTTCGTAAATGGATTCCAGCGGCAGGATGTAGCCGTCTTTCGCGCCCAGCGGGCGGTAGAAGGCGCAGAACGAGCAATATTCGGTGCAAAAGTTGGTGTAATTGATGTTGCGATCAATCTGATAGGTGGCCACGCGCGGGTCTGTCTTAGCGCGACGCACTTCGTTGGCGGCCATGCCGATGCCGATCAGGTCATCGGAATTGAAAAGTTCCAGCGCTTCTTGTTGTGTTATCCCCATGTCTTCCGTAGGGCACGGCATGGCGTGCCCGCTGTTGCCTTGCATTTGTAGCGGCCGCCTTCAGGCGGGCGCAGTTGCCCTTGACTTACCTCAAACCAAGTATACAGGATCGTCGGCCCGAACGACGCCCTCGCGCAACACCGCGGCATAGACCCCCGCACACCCCTCGTGCTCCCGCGCTACTTTCTCGAGCACCACAGGCTCACGCTCGGCCGTCTCTGAATCGAGCGTGATGATCACGCAACGACCATCCTTCTTTACGACCTGAACCGTCACGTCCTCACCAATGCGCAGCGCGCGTCCCACCAATTGATTTTCGTAAAAAGGCTCGTCACATACCCAGCGCACGTAGAAATTCGCGCGGAAGCGCCGCGGATCAAGCTCCAGGCCGGTATCCTGCGATAGCCCGCGCACCGTGGCCAGACCGAAAAGCGAAACGGGCGCCGCATCCATCATGGAACGCTCGGAAAAGCGCAGCCGCAGCGAATGGCCAAATCGCTGTTCCAGAAATTGCGTGAAAATCGCATCGCCGACCGTGAATTTCTCGCCTTCCGGAGTGACCACTTCAGCGGCGTAACGCGCGGCGGCGGGAATTTTTTCTTCGAGAGGTGGCGGATCCAGAAATCGCGGACGCAGCAACAACCATCCGTGCGCCTTGCGCGCGGTCATCCAGGGAAAACTCGATTGGTCTCGCTCATCAACAAAGGCATAGACGCGATCGCCCACAATGCCCGCGAATGTGACGCGCGCGGCGGCGACATCTTCACCGGTCATGCCCTTTACCGGATAGCGCCGCAGGGTCGAAAGAGTTCCGACGCGCTCCACGCCATCACGCTCCGTGGCGGGCCGCAGATGAAGAGGCAGAAGCGGAGTGCGAAGCCGCGAATTCCAACGGACGCAGGCGGGGAATCAGTCCCGCAGTCACCGCTTTTTCATAATAGAGATTCAGGCCGGCGAGATATTCCGGCTCGAGGCCGTAATGAATGTTGTCGGCGAGGTAGCGTTCGAGCTGGCGCGGTGGCATGTCCAGCTTGATGGCCGCGGCTTCGGAAATTTCGCGCAGGCGATCGAGTCCGTACGCTTTCGACGCCCGAAAATCCGCCACCACATCCGGCGAAATCGCTTCCCGGCGGCCAGCCCAAATCGCCAGCACACAGGGCTTGCCGGTCAATTCGCGCCACTGAAACGCCACGTCATAAACGAAAATTGTTTCGAAGCCCGGCACGGGCATATCTTCCGGATCGCCTTTGCAGCAATCGCCGCCACTGGCGACTTTCACGGAGAGCGCTTCCATCTTCAGCGCGATGCGCAGCGCGGGATCGCCGATCACCAGCGCGGCATCGGCATTTTTCAGCATTTCGGAAGCGTCCGGAGCAGTTTCCACAAATTCCGGCTGGATGTTCCAGTGTTCCGCGGCCAGAATTCGCACCAGGGCTTGTGAACTGCGCGAGCTGGCGTCGAGCGCGATCCGTTTGGCACGCTGGATCGGTTTTTTCGAGACGACCAGGATGCTGCGCACTTCGCCTTTCGCCGCCACTGCCATTCCCGGCAGCGCCACCACGTTTTCGATGCGTTGGTATTCGATCGAAGGGATGATTGCCACGTCGGCGGCGCCAGTGCGCAACGCATCCGCGCACTGTGACGGCCAGGTAAACGACAAATCGTACTTCCACGCCAGCGGCCCGTCGGTGAATCCCCAGACTAGCGGCGCCGTGTTCAGGTATTCGACAATCGAAATGCGAAGTTTGCTCATTCTGCGGCTCGCGACATACGAATGGTCAATATAGCATAAACGCCCGTGCGGTCCTGCGGTGCACTACCGCGCGGCAAAGCGCTGCGCCGAACAGCTCGTTTCCGGTTTTCTCTTTTCACTTTTCTATTTTCCGGCGCCCTGAAAGCTCACGATTTCGTCTTCGGTGGGGATTTCCATTTCATGCTTTACCGGACCGCCCGGGAACATGGACAACTTGTCTTCGCCGGCTTTTCCTTGCATCTCGAATGATGCAAACGCGTAGGGCAAGCCCTCCGCTCCCAATTCCGAATTGGCGCTGCAGATTTGGAAATGCAGATGCGGCTCCGAGGAATTTCCGGTGTTGCCGAGCAGCCCCAGCACTTGTCCGCGCGTGACTTTGTCTCCCACTTTCACGCGCAGCGAGCCGGGCTGCATATGCGCGTAGAACGCGAACAGACCGTTGCCGATTTCCATGATCACGTGATTTCCCCCGATCGTTTCGAGAGTAATCGGGACCGCCAGTGATTTCGCCCCCGGCGTATTCTGCGGAATGCCATCGCCTACCTGCGTCACCACTCCGTCCGCCACCGCATGAATTTCGGTGCCGTACGCGCGATAATTCTTGTTGTCGGCGGGATCGCCCTTGTACGTTTTGCCGTCCGGATACACCTGCACCCAATCAATCGCGAAACGCTGCGAAATATAAGCATGCCCGTTGACGGGAATCAGCGCGCGGCGATGCGGCGAAGTGTTCGATGGGCCGTTGGCGGCTACCCAATCCTGCCCCGCCAGCGGCGAAGAAATCACGACCACGGGTTTTTTGTTCACGCTGGTCGGCGGCGTGACGATGGAGAGCGCTTCCGGGAAATCGCCGATCTTCACGCTGATTCGCTCGGCGATCGCCGCCGGAATGTCCTCTAGCTTGTCGAAGGTGAGCCACAGGAACACCGCGCCGAATTCTCCTGGCGCGAGCTTGGAAACTTTTTCCGCAGCGGGCACACCAGGATGCGAAAACATTCCGGCGAGGGCCGCGCCGGAAAAAGTTGCGAGCGTTTTCTGTGCGTCATCCGCGGAAACCACTTCGATGCGGGTAAATGCATAATCCCACTTGTCCATATTCGAAATGTGCAGCTCATACACCAGATGCCACTTTCCATCGGCCTTGAACGCCGTCGGCGCAATCGGAATTACGGTATCGAAACCCGGAAGCAAAGGTTTCGGGGTGTGCTCGGGCTTCGGCACCGCCGCTTGCGCCGCAGTTCCGCCGCCCGTCTCATTGGACTCCGCGCGACGCGTGAAATCGAGCGCCTGCGCTGGCACGCCCGTCTGCGTCCAACTGCCAGAAATGTCGCGGCCATTTTTCTTGAGCTTGCCTTCGTACAGGCCGCCCACGCGCGGCACTTCGAATCGCAGCGCATCGCCGTGAAAGGCGATGTTATTCAGATCCAACACCGCGTGCTGATCCACGCTGTTCATCGTGCCGCTGAGCTCGCCGCTGCCGGACTTGGTGATTGTCACCACCAGATGCAGCTGGCCGCCCAGCACTCCGGCCCACACGCCTTCAATCCCGTTGTCCGAGTCCGCGGTTTGCGCCGTGGAGTCGCTGCTGCAGAACAAAAAAACGAGCGCCGTAATTGCCAGCAAAAACAATTTCGTTGCGATTTTCATGTGCTTCCTTCAATCCGTAATAGAACTGCTCGCATGCTTTCGAAGTGCACTCTCGGATCGAGCGCAAACTTGCCGCTAGTGAAGTCTGTAGATGGGCGACGATTTCATCCGCGCGATCGTGCCGTTTGGCCCCACCGCCCAGGCGTCTTCGGGTGGTAGCACCGCCAGCGCGTTGAGGTTCAGCGAATCGGTATTTCTCCAGTGCGCCCCGCCGTCATCGCTGATATCTTCTCCATTCGGTCCGACAGCGACCAAGTAGGTCTCGCTAAGGCGCGCGACCGCGGAACGGAACCCTGCCGGCTGTTTCTCCGCCAATTTCCACGTTTTGCCCTGATCCGCCGAATAAGCCGCCACGGCGTGCGCGTTGCCGACATCCTTATAGTCGCCGCCCACAACGACCAAAACCTTAGCCCACGCGTTGATCGAAAAAATTCCTGACGACGCATTGCCGCTGA
The DNA here is from genome assembly GCA_963710845.1 of uncultured Acidobacteriota bacterium. Classification (GTDB taxonomy): domain Bacteria; phylum Acidobacteriota; class Terriglobia; order Acidiferrales; family UBA7541; genus Palsa-295. The sequence continues at coordinate 643,369 of CAVQBU010000006.1, forward strand.
CGATCGGCGTGCCACCGACCACCCAGCTATAACCCGCATCGCTCGAATGAAATAAACGCGCCGCGGGCCCTCCCGTGACGAAATACACGTCCTCATAGCTATAAATCGCGAGACACGTTCCACTGGCGGCGAATGCGCCTTCACTGGGAAGAGCGGCGGCCATCTGGTCGGTAGGAAGTTGCTCCCATTTTTCGCCATCCTGGGTGCGCAGGATCACGAACTTTCCATCAATGGGGTCGCCGACCGCGCGGCATTCGATCTGCGAGGTGCACACCAGCGCATCCAGAAAAAATTCCTTGCGCGGATCCGTGTACTGCAATTTCCAGGCGGCTCCGCCGTCCGTAGTCTTGTAAATCCGCGAATTTCCGGAGTCTCCAATGGACATCACGTAGGCTTTCTGGTCATCAAACGCCTGAATGCTGCGAAAATCCAGCGTCTCGCCGCCCTTCACGTGCAGGCGCTTCCAAGTCTTGCCCGCGTCCTTCGATTGCAGAATTGCGCCATTCGATCCGGAAGCCCACACCACGGGCGTCGCAACATTGTGGGAATCCGTAAACACTGCCGCGCTCACGCCACGCAAATTCGTATCAACGCCGCTGGTCTGCACGGTCCACCACGGACGATCTTTATTGGCAGCACGAGCAAAAATCATCGCAGCCGGAAGGATACAGAGACAAGCGAGGAACGGCATCAGAACGCGGCGCATGTCGCGCATTCTAGCAATATTCCGGAAACTGAACCCAGGCATCTTGCGGCACGCACCCTCGATTTCGCGCGCGATCCGTTGCGCGTTTTAATTCGCGGCGATCTTTCCGCGAATTACGGTCACGGACGCAGCGGGCAGATCGAACGAGGTGTCCTTCTGTGCGTTTTCGTCGGAGTGCTTGATTGGCCCATCAGGGTCGGCGAAGCCCTTCGTGTTGACCACTACTGGACGCTCCGCAGCGTGCTCGTCATGCGCCATGAAACGCGTCTCGGCCGGCTGCCAATGATATTCTTCGCGGCCGAAAGTGGAAATTTGCACGGGGCCGACGAACGAAGCCGCGCGGTGCGCCGCCTGATCTTGAAAAACAATGCGCACCTGATGCGAATTTTGCTGGTCGCGGTTCACGATCAGCAGCGACCACTGTCCGTCCGGCCGCTCGAGCGCATAAGCCGTCACCAGTGCGTGGCCGGCGCCGTCATCCACATCGCCCTTCGCCGCAAACGCGCGATGTTCCGCGCTTCCGGGCTGCACCCATTCCAAATTAAGCAGCTGCGCTACGAAAAATTGCGCCAGCGGCTGCTCGATTTTGTAATCCGCATCCACGGTGAACATTCCAAACGTTCCGGGAGAATCATTGCAGCCGTGCTCCATCTGCAGCGGCAAATAGTGGAAGTAATACATGCCGCTGCCGCCCGCATTCAGGAACGACCCGACATAATCGGCCAGCCACAGCCCCGAGAAGAGGTCCATGTACGTCTCGCTGGCGGCCGAAGAAAGATTTCCTTCGGTGATGAACATCGGAATATTTGCGGGCACGCCATCTTCGCGCCACACCTGCATGATGTGGTTCACGAGGTCTGGCTCGTCATACAGGCTGCCCCAGGGAATTCGGCACGGGTCGTACGGATAGTGTTCAAAAGAAAAAAACGCGAGTTCGTTCAGGCGCTGGTGCTGCTTCAAATAGTCCACGAAGCGCGCGGTCCAGGAAACATTTCCGTTGGCATCCGGCCAAACCTCGATGTCCTTATTCACACCCTGGAATGAAGGGCCGCCAAGCTTCAGCGCCGGATTCACGCGATGCAGCGCCGTCGCCCACTGAACATAGAGCGCGGCGTAATCTTCCGGCAACATGTATTGGCCGTCTGCTTCTTCGCCCATCTCCACATATGACACCGGATAACCGCGTTTCTGCAGGTACGCCATCTCGGCGGCCGCATTGTCCGGCGTGTCGTAGAGCAGCGCGACCGGAATCATCGCCGGCAGTCCGCGCGTCACGCCGCTCGTGAAAAATAAATCGAATCCCACCTGCGCTTGCTTAGTGGAACGCAAATCCGAAGGCTCGTGCCAAGGATCCACGGAAGAACAGTACGTCGTGGTTTGCTCCTGGTCCGCGGTGTGCCGCACTACATCGTGAAATTTTCCATCCGGCGTGGTGGTGCCGATGTACAGCTCGTAAATGGCGTAGCCCACGCAATTTCGGGGATCGCTTGAGCCGTGCGAATCGCACGTATTGGAAGATTCCGTCATCAGGATGCGCAGGAAGCGAACGGGCAATGGAGTCGAACTGAGCTGCAAGGTAGCGGAACCGCCGCGGCCATCCGTGATCACGCCGCCTGGAAAAGTTTGCCACACGCCGCGCGTCACAGCTTTGATGGGATCATCGCCTGTCCAATATTGAACAATGTAGCGCACCGCGTACGGCTCGGCCCATTGGATCTGAATGCTGGTAATTTGCTGCAGCTGCGCCAGGTCCACCACGATCCATTGCGGATGCGCCGAATCGCTTTCACCCGTAAATTTCTGCGTCAGATATGGATTGCTCTTCCAGTAGCTCGCGGTGTCACCGTCGGTCAGACGCGAAAATCCGGAGTTGTCCGTTCCATCATTGCGCGTGAATCCGCGATGCGGCAGTGCGTAGCCGTAGGAATATCGTAAAAATTCCGTGGGGTTTGCCGAGCCGGTAAAATAGCCTTTGCCGCTGGCGTCGCTCCAGGTTCCCTGCGGATTCCAGTGCCATGCTTCCACTGCGAGTTCCGTATTCTGGCGGTAGCTCACCGGTTGCCAGCCCGAACTCAGCGCGCGATCGAGCGCCGGCTGCACCAGATCCTTATCTATAGCTTCCTGCGCGATACGGTCCACACCCGCGCCCAGAGCTTGATTGGGCGCGAAGTGATTCGTCGCGTGCGCTGGCGTGATGTCCACTTGAATCGTTTGAGCTGTGCACGGAAATGCTACTGCCGCTGCGAAAATTGCCAGGCTAGTCGCCAATACGGAAATTGTGGTCTTCAAATCGCGCCCCCGGGCACCTTGTAGGTAATTCCTGCAGCGCCGAGTCTACAAGATTTGGCCATTCCCCACCGCAACAACTGCGCAGCTCCCACGCTGCGGCATTTTCATACAGGGCAGCGCACGGCAACGCAGGCTGCGAATCATACTCGGGGAACAATCCGTATAAATCGCGACATTTCGATGCCTATGAGCATACAGTTACCTTGACACATTCTGCATCACCCGCGTACGCTGGCCGCGACCTTGATGGCCCCCGACCAATACCTGGGATGGCTGGCACTTGCCTTGACGCCGGGATTGGGCGCGCGCATGGCCGGGAAGCTGCTTCGGGCTATGGGTAGCCCCGAGAGGATTTTCAACGCCTCGCTCACCGAGCTGGAATCGCACCGCCTGCCTGCAGCCGTCGCACAGATAATCCATACCCGCCAGCCCATGAGCGCCGCCGCCAAGGAACTAGCGCAGGCGCAGGCAGCCGGAATCCGCTTGCTCACATGGGACGAGCCGCAGTACCCCCAGCGCCTGCGCGAGATTTACGATCCGCCGCCCCTCCTGTATGTTCGCGGAAACATTGAACTTCTGAACCGGCACTTGATTTCCATCGTCGGCTCGCGTCGTCCTACTTCCTACGGGAATCAAATGGCGGAGAAGTTGGCCCGGGATTTAGCTGACAGAGGGTTGGTAATCGTCAGCGGGCTGGCGCGCGGCATTGATTCCTGCGCGCATAAAGGGGCGCTGAGTTCGCCGACCGGCGCGACGATTGGCGTGCTGGGCTGCGGGATTGATGTGGTTTATCCCAAGGAGAACAAAAAAATCTTCGGGGAGATGGAACAGCGGGGTGCCATCATCTCCGAATTCGCAATGGGCACGTTCCCCGGACCGCAAAACTTCCCGATTCGGAACCGCATCATTTCGGGAATGTCCGTCGGAGTCGTAGTTGTGGAAGGCGCGCAGTACTCCGGCTCTCTAATTACCGCGCGTCTGGCGATGGAATTCGGGCGCGAAGTTTACGGGGTACCAGGAAACGCCACCCAGCCGACCAGCTTTGGCCCGAACCAGCTCATCAAACAAGGTGCTAAGCTGGTTACCAGCTGGGAAGACGTGATCGAAGAGCTGCCGACGCCGATCCGCGCCGAGCTTTTGCCGGTGGAGACGGCCACGAGCGAGGAAAGAGCGCTGCTGGTGGAGAAGGATTTGGCTCCGGCCGAAGGCACTCTGTACCACCTGCTCGGCGTAGACGAATCCCGGCACGTGGACGACCTGGTGGAGCTTTCGGGGCTAACGTCTTCTGAGGTGCTTGCAGCGCTATTTGACCTGGAGCTGAAGGGCGTGATACGCCAGTTGCCAGGGAAGCAATTCCTCAAAGTCCTGTTGTAACCAGCCGGGACAAGTGCAGCTAAGATGGAACCTCGCCGCGCACCCCAGAACCACGGTGCAAGAAAATCCTTGTATATAATGTTAAGAAGTCCGCAAGATAGCCTGAAGCATCCAACGTAGGCATGAGGGAACAAACGACAGCATGGCAAGATCACTGGTAATCGTAGAGTCGCCTGCCAAGGCGAAAACCATCAACAAGTATCTGGGCCGGAATTACCTGGTCAAGGCCTCCTATGGCCACGTGATGGACCTGCCCAAGAAAACGATCGGTATTCTGCTGCCCGGGCAAGAAAACGGCAAAAAGAAGAAAAAGCGCAAGGCCAAGGCTGGCACGCCCGAAAAGAAGGTGGTCAAGCCGGTGCCCGTCACGGCTCAGAATATCTTTGAGCCGACCTACGAAGTAATCCCCGGCAAGATCAAGGTAATCCACGATCTGCAGAAGGCAGCCCGTGGAGCGGACGCCATCTACCTGGCGGGCGACCCGGACCGCGAAGGTGAAGCGATTTGCGCGCACCTGGCTGAAATACTGGGCAATCCCAAGAAATATGCGGATCTGGTGGTACACGAAGAAAAAGAAGGCGAGGAGAAGGCGCCGCCTAAGTCGGCCACCAAGAAAGAGCCGCCCAAGACGAATGGCAATGGCGCGCCGCCGAAGATTTATCGGGTGATGTTCAACGAAATCACCCAGAAAGCCATCAAGGCCGCGTTCGAGCATCCCTCCGAGGTGAATGAAAATCTGGTGGACGCGCAGCAGGCGCGGCGCGTGCTCGATCGCATCGTCGGTTACAAAGTTTCGCCGCTGCTGTGGAACAAAGTGCGCCGCGGCCTTTCCGCTGGACGCGTGCAGACCGTCGCGTTGCGCCTGATCGTCGAACGCGAGCAGGAAATCCGCGCCTTCATCCCCAAGGAATACTGGACCATCCATGCGCTTCTCGACGCCGGCACGCCGCCGCTCTTTGAAGCCAAGCTCAACAAGTTCAAGGGTGAAGACATCGAGGTTGCAAATCAGGAGGCCGCGGACAAGGTCGTCGCCGCGGTGCAGAAGGCCAAGTGGCAAGTCGCTTCCGTCGCACAGAAAGAAAAGCGGCGCAACGCCCCTCCGCCGTTCACCACTTCCAAGCTGCAGCAGGCTGCTTACAATCGCCTGCGTTTTACCGCCAAGCGCACCATGTCGCTGGCGCAAAAGCTCTATGAAGGCATCGAGCTCGGCAACGAAGGCTCGGTCGCGCTGATCACTTACATGCGCACGGATTCCGTGCGCGTTTCGAACGATGCGCTCGACCAGGTTCGCGCCATGATTCCAGAGCGCTTTGGCGCGAGTTACCTGCCGGAAAAACCCAATTTTTACAAATCGAAGAAGGACGCGCAGGAAGCTCACGAAGCCGTGCGCCCCACTGACGTGCTGCGCGCGCCCGAAGACGTTCGCCCGTTTCTGGAAGACGATCTCTTCAAGCTTTACCAGCTGATCTGGCAGCGTTTCGTCGCGTCGCAGATGCTGCCCGCGATTTTCGATCAGACCACGATTGATATTTCCGCCGGCGATTACACCTTCCGCGCCACCGGCTCGGTGCAGAAATTCGACGGCTACCTGCGCGTTTACCAGACCCCGGTGGCGGGCGCCGATCGCGAAGACGATGAGAAGGACGATGAAGGCGAAGGCCGCTCGCTGCCGCAGGTGCGCGAAGGTCAATCGTTGCGCCTCGATCAGATTCGCCCGGACCAGCATTTCACCGAGCCGCCGCCGCGTTACAACGACGCGACGTTGGTGAAGGAACTCGAAGAAAAAGGCATTGGCCGGCCTTCCACTTACGCCGCGATCATTTCCACAATCGTCGAGCGGGAGTATGTCACCAAGGATCAGGGCCGATTCTCACCCACCATGCTTGGCGAGCGCGTCAGCGTGCTCCTGGTGAAAAGCTTCGAGGATATTTTCGACGTGGGCTTTACCGCGCGGCTGGAAGAAGAGCTCGACGAAATCGAAGAGGGCAAACTTCCCTGGCGGCAGGCGGTGAAAGAATTCTGGGATCCGTTTGTGGTGGATCTCGATAAGGCCGACGAGCAGATGCTGTCCTACAAGGCCGGTATTCCCACCGGGCTGAAGTGCGAAAAATGCGGTGAGGGAGAATTGCTCGAGCGCATTTCGCGCCACGGATTTTTCCTGGGCTGCAATCGCTATCCGGATTGCGATTACATCAAGGATCTTTCGCCCGAGCTACCTGCGGAAGCGGACGGTGTCGCCAAGATCGAGTATTGCGATAACTGCGGTAAGGAAATGGTCATCAAGCGCGGGCGATTCGGCGTATTTCTCGCGTGCAAGGGTTATCCGGATTGCAAAACCACGCGACGCCTGGTGAGCGGTACGCGCATCGCGCGCCAGCCCGACGTTCCACTCGATGAAAAATGCCCGCTCGACGACGCACAGCTGCTGCGCCGTCAGGGCCGCTTCGGCGATTTCATCGGCTGTACGAACTATCCGAAGTGCAAGTACACGCGCCCCATTACGCTCGGCATCAAATGCCCGAAATGCAACGAAGGCGAATTTGTGCGCCGAGGCATTTCGCGCGGACGCGGTGCCGGCCGCATCTTCTACGGCTGCAGCCGCTATCCCGATTGCGATTTCACCACGCCACACGAGCCGATCAACGAGCCGTGCCCGAAATGCGCCGCGCCGTTCATCGTGGAAAAACGCACCAAGCAGGGAAATTTCCGGTCGTGCATCAAGGAAGGCTGCGATTGGGAGGTTGAAGCGCCCGCAACGGCCGAAAGCGCAACCGGTGCTACCGCCGCCGCGCCACCAGTCTCGACTGCCGCGTCACCGGCTGCTAATTTTGTCCATCCACAGGAACCTGCGACAGTCGGCGCCCGCGACAAATCCTGAACTAGCGCCGGCTTCTCACCGAGTCTTTTGCTTTTCGTCGTCGTCCTAGGCGCAGCGAAGATCTCTCTTCGCTTTCCACCACAACTACTCGTTCGCCGATTCCGACGCCGCGCGCGCCGCGCTCTGCCGCTCTGGGTTCGCCCATGCCAGCGCCGCGAGCGCAACAATCACCGGAAAACACTCGATCACGTAGCGCGGCTCGACAGTTTGCAGCTGCGTCATTGCGATCGTCCGGATCACCACAAACCAAAATAAGAACGTCGCGGCTAGATGCGCGCGATATCGCCACCACCCAACAGCCGCCAACGCCAGATACACGACGCCCAAAATTCCCAATCCAAGAGTGACGCCGAAATCCGCCGGATTCCCGCGCCACCGTTCAACAGGCGGCCATAATTTCCCCGAATATGGCAGCAACTCGATGCGGGGCGTAAACCACATGGCCGCAATTCGCCCCGCCGGCACAAAAATATAGGTGCGCAGGGGATTTCGCGCCGTCCGTTCGGCCGCCAGATTCGCAAATTCGCGATCCAACATTGGCGACATCTTTAAATCGCTGTTGTATCGACCCAGCAAGTTCGCCACACACGCGCGCTCGGCGGCGGAATCGAACGCCGACCCCGGCATGTTTGCAATCTCAATAGGCTGATTTCCCAGGCTCCAGTTCACTAGATACACTTCGCCGAATCGCGTCATCCACGTCTGGGTCCACGCGAAATAACCTCGTGGAATGAAGTCTCCATAGGTCTGCGCGTAACGCGGCCCAAGAAATTCCACGCGGCCGAATGTCCGGGCATTGCGTGCTGCCCACGGCGTCAGCGGCAGCAGCAATCCGGCGCACATCCAGCACGTTGCCAGAATCAGCCTCGGCCAATTCGTCGGCCGCCACCAGCGAATGCACAACGTCACGCCGGCTGCGGCTAAAACCAGTGGCGTTTCCGGACGCACCAAAGTTCCCAGACCCGCGATAAATCCCAACAGCAAGAACCAACCCGCGAACGAAAGTGCTTTCCCCTGCGCCGATAAATCACTCGCCGTGTTCGGCGGTGAATCCGGGACAAGCGCGGTGATAATGTAAACAAACACCAGAACCGCAGCCGTCGTAAAAAAAATAGCCAGCGTCTCCGTCTGGACTACCGCCGTGTAGTCCGCGGTGAACGGGCACAGCACAACCATCCACAACGCCGCAGTGCCAGCCGCCTCACGCCGGGAAACCGGCGCCAGCCGCGCCGCAATCAGCGCTGCCAGCACGCAGGTAGCAAGATCCACAAACGCCTGCGCCACCATCACCACGCGCGCGCTGCGCGCGATCGCAAAATAAATCGCCGCGAGAAACGCCGGATACCCGGGCAAACGCATGTCCACCGAGGTCAGCGTGCCACGCACGTACAGCCCGTACACGCCGTGGTCCAGCCAATTCCGCGCCAGTTCTTCGTAGAATTTCGTGTCTCCGGAATAAAACGGAAAATGCCAGATGAAGAACAAACGCAGCGTCAGCCCCGCCGCCAACGCCAGGCCGAGTTGTGTGGGGGAAAATGGGCGAGCGCTCATTTCAACGATTTCCGCAAGAAACTGTGTGTGGAATCAACGCGTGAAGCAGTGAACCAACAAAACCACAATCCTGCGCGCGAGCGAAATCAGCTCCGCCGCACGCCAGCACTCGAATCGCCGCCGTCATGTTGCGCGACAAGCTTCCGCGGCGCCGTATTGCGCCACGCCGCAGCTAGCGCACGTTGCACGCTGCCCTTCTTAGCGGCTTTCAGGCGCACGTACGTCGCCCCGCGCCGCCCCCACAAGCCGTTCACCGGCGCGAACACTTTTGGTTCGGTGCGAACAAATTCCTGTTGCTGGTCCGGGAAAAGTTTCACCATCGCCACGCCCATTTCCGGATATCCCAGCGTCGCGAAAATCTTTCCACCTACGCGAAAATCCGGATGGTTCATGTGCGCGCCCTCCGTCGCTTCCGGAAAGCGCAGCGCCATGCGACGAAAATCTGCCGCCGTCATCGTCGCCGCTCCACGCGCGCCACACCACACCGCATCACCATTACGTTAGCTTACCCGAACCAGCTTGGCGTTGCTCGTCATCTGCAAACGCGCGCGCAAGCTGGCCCGCACGCGAACGGTCCGCAAACTTTCTCAGGTTCTCGGGTGTAAACTACAGGAAGGCCCAGTGAAGAATTCCGCGCGGATGCCGATATCCGCACTGCGGTTTCGCAAAGAGGAAATTCATGGGCTGGCGCAAATTGTTTCAGCCGCAAAAAGTTCGCTCCCGCCACGAACCGGCTGCCGAACCCACCGCACCGAAAGCGAACAGGCGCCGCGATCATCGCGTCTCGGCCTTTCTTCCGGTATTTATCTACGCCCACTCGCACGATGAACCGTTCGTCGAAGTCGCCGTCACGTTAAACGTCAGCGCCAGCGGAGGTTTGCTCTCGCTTTCGCGCGACGTCGTGCCGTCACAGGAGTTATTGATCGCCAACACGCAGACCGACGAAGAGCTGCGCTGCCGCATCGCCCGGGTAATAAAAACCCAAGCCGGCACGGTCTTGGTCGGATTCGAATTCCTGCGCCCGGCCCCGCATTTCTGGTCCATCGAATTCCGATCGTAGCTCCGCGCTACTTGCGCCATTTCTAACTGGCTGCGCCGCGATTAAAAGCGGCCGTAACTCCAATGCTGTCAATGCGAAAGCACTTTTTAATCGGTCCCAAAAAGCATCTCATGGCGTTTCTTCCGTGCTTCAACAATCGCGGGTACTCGTCACAGATTGTTGCGTCCCCGGTCGCAGACCGCATCTCGCGCATCCCGAGCCACTGCTCACGAATCGCCCGCCTCATCGGCCCCGACTCACGGTATAATCGTGCTTTCCTACGCGCGGCGGGGCAGTCTAATCCTAAGCCCGGATGCGCGGCCGGCCACAGGCAACCGGCGCGGCACGAAACCGGCTTCGGCCTGCGGTCATCTAAATGTTGTGTGATATTGCGGCACTAATATTCGGCACTACAAAGGACAACGCATGAGCCCGCTCGGCAAAAAAATTGTGTTGGGGATCTCAGTTCTGGTGGTTGCCTACGCCGCCACCGGATACATGCTCGGCCGCTCACCGGACGACAAAGCGTTCCGTGCGCTCACCGTATATAGCGAAGTCCTGGAACACATCCAGCGCGACTACGTGGACGATCCCAACATGCACGCCGTCACCAACGGCTCGCTGCACGGCCTGCTGGATTCGCTGGACCCGCAATCGGCCTATCTGAGCCCGCTTGAGTACAAAGACTTCAAGGACAAGAGCGCCAGCAATCCCCCGGCGGAAACCGGGCTCGCACTTACGCGACGCTTCGGTTACATCGGCGTGATCGGCGTGCTGCCCGATAGCCCGGGCGCGAAAATCGGCCTGCGCATTGGCGACATCCTCGAAAAAATCGCCGGGTTCACCACTGGCCAGATGGCCATCGACCAGGCGCAACTGCTGCTGAAGGGTAATCCGGGAACCACCGTGCAGCTTTCGGTGATTCGTCGCGGCAAAGCCGAACCGCAGGAAATGAACATCACTCTTGCGAAGCTCGTCGCGCCGAAGCTGGTGGAAGACCGGTTGAATGGCGATGTCGCTTATCTTCGTATATCGGAATTCACGCCGGGAGTTTCCAAGCAGATCCGCGAAAAGCTGGTGCAATTCCAGAAAGCCGGCGCGAAGAAGTTGCTGCTTGATTTGCGCGATTCCTCCCTCGGCGATGACCAGGAAGGAATTCAGACCGCGCAGCTTTTCCTAACTTCGGGCACGATCGCGACGCTGAAAGGACAAACGGTCACTCCGGTGGTGTCTTCTGCCGATCCGACGAAAGTTGTCTGGACCGAACCCGTCGCGGTGCTAATTGGCAACGGCACCTCAGGGCCTGCTGAAATTCTGGCCGCGGCCATCGCGGACAACAAGCGCGGCAGCACTGTGGGTGAACGCACCTACGGCACCGCGTCGCAGCAGAAACTTATCGAAATGGATGATGGCTCCGCGCTGATCCTCACCGTCGCGACTTATTTTACTCCCGGCAACAAGGACATTCCCACCGAGGGCGTGCCGCCTACCACGGAAGTGCATCCTTCGATTGACGACCTACTTGCACAGGCGGATCTCACGCAGCCTGCCGCCGCTCCTAGCGCTTCGCCGGATGATCCCGTTGTGAAGAAGGCGCTGGAACTGTTGCAGGTTGGCGCTGCGGTGGAGAAGAAAGCCGCGAAGCTGGTGTACGGCTGGCAGCAGCTGGCCACTTAGATTTGAATTCACACGGCGCTGGGCGGATTTTCGCGGCGTGCGCCGCTTTCGTCCTTCTGTTTCTCACCGGTTGCGCCAAGAAGAACCTTTCGAAGTCCGAGTTGCGCGCGATTACCGGCGAAATAGTCAGCGCTGCGCAGAAAATCAACGGCCACAAATCTGAGATCGCCATTCGTCCGGAGCTGCAGCCCGCGAGACGCAGTTCGTCCAGCGCGGTCGCCGCTGACAATATCTACATCTCTCTGAGCGATCCCTCGCAGACCGCTGCGTTCGCGCAAGCTCTGAACGCCATCGCGCGCAAACACGATCTTTCCGTCACCGAAACTGCTTCCAGCAGCGTGATTCGCTTCGATTGCGCTTTCCACGGCGCGCGCACGCACACTGTTCATGTCGTAACGCCGCTCGCAGCACGAGGAGCGGCTACGCATGCATCAGCATCAGCGGCCGCCTCTGCGCGGCACTCCGCCAGCCCCGGAAATCCGCGGCTTGCAATCATCATTGACGATCTGGGATACGACCGCTCGGCTGCCGATGCGGTGCTCGCGCTGGGATTTCCGCTCACCGTTTCAGTGTTGCCGCATCTTCCGCTTTCGAGCGAGCTCGCCGAAGAAGCGCAGCGCCGCGGCGATCAGGTGATGTTGCATCTGCCGATGGAATCCGAAGCGGACGGCGCGAAGGCTGAAGACATCGAGTTGCGTGTGGGAATGAGCGCCGCGCAAGTGGATGCGGCTTTAGGGGGAATGCTCGACACCGTTCCCTATGCCGCGGGCGTGAATAATCATCAGGGTTCGCGCGCCACTGCCGATCCTGCGTTGATGCAGGCGCTGATGCCTGCGCTGCGCCAGCGCGGACTCTTCTTCGTGGATAGTCGTACCGATGCGAAGACTGTCGCATACAACATGGCCGAACGCGCCGGTGTTCCGGCGGCGTCACGCAAGGTGTTCCTCGATGACGTGGCATCGCGCAGTGCGATCCTGAAGCAGCTTGACCTCGCCGCTCGCGATGCGCAGCGCGACGGATTCACCATCGCCATCGGACACCCGCGTCCGGCCACCATCGCGGCGCTCGCCGAAGGCGTCCCGCCACTGGAAGCCCGCGGCATCCGTTTGGTTTTTGCGTCCGAACTTGTGCACTAATGCGGGGAAGTGCGTGCGGAGCGCGGTTCGATCTGAATGCGCGTGATGAACGTACGCTAGCTGCCGCGAACTCTAGTAGTCTCCACCGATTTCGTCGAACATCGGCGTGGTGCGCAGCAGCCGAGCTTTTGTGCCATCGTGCACCGCATACTGCATCAGCTTGCCGTCATTATGTTTGCCCCAGAGGCTGCCCGCGCCGTATTCGCCGTTTTTGTTCACCGCGTAGAATTGAATGTGGAATCTCTTCAGGCGATCTGGAAACTGTTTGTAGTTGCGCACTACGCGATGCAGGGCTTCCATGCAGGCGTCGGTAGGAGACGAACCTCTGCGCATCATTTCCACGATGGTGTGGCCGCCGGCGATCTTGATATTTTCTTCGCCGCGGCCTGTGGAACCGGCGGCGCCAACTTCGTTGTCCACAAAAAGCCCCGCGCCGATGATCGGTGAATCGCCAACGCGGCCCGCAATTTTCCAGGCTAGTCCCGATGTAGTGGTCGTGCCGGAAACATCTCCTTTCGCGTTCACTGCCAGGCAATTGATGGTGCCTGTGGGCGGATACTTCACGACGTCTTCAATGTGAGCGCGCCAGGCCAGCTTTTCCGGCGTGTCCAGAAGCTGCGCAAGTTTCTCTTTCCATTCCGGACTGTCGAGCCCGGGGCGCCAATTTTCGGAAATGGAAGCTTTCCAGGACAGCCAGGCGATTCGCGATCGCTCTGTGAGAAGGTTCATCGGGGCAAATCCTTCATCTTCCGCAAAGTGCTGCGCACCGGAGCCGACTATGAAAATGTGATTGGTCTTTTCCATCACCGTTTTTGCAACGAGTGAAGGATTCTTGATTTTCTGAATGGAACCTACGGCTCCGGCGCGGCGCGATGGTCCGTGCATTACGCTCGCGTCTAATTCAACGACGCCGTCTTCATTGGGTAGGCCGCCGTAGCCTACGGAGTCGTCGTTGGGGTCGTCTTCCACTTTGGTAACGACAGCTAGCGCGGCGTCCAGCGTGTCGCCGCCGGATTTGAGCAGTTCCATTCCGTCGTCGAGATGCTGGAGGCCGTTGGCTGATGAAAGAATCAGCGGGCGAACGCCTTGCGACGCTGCAGAGTCGGCGAAATCTTCAGAAATGGCGACGGATTTGCGTGCCGGATCCGCGGCGCCAAAAAGCCGCCGTGTGCTGGCCGCAATGCCGCCTGTGAGCGTGGCTAAGAAGAACCTTCTACGAGTCCAGTTGTTCATTGATGAGCCTCTCGATGCACCCTACGGCTGGAAACCTACGCTGCGCCATAGTTCCGCACAGTTGTACATAATGCCGTTAGTGATGACGAATTCGACTTTGCGAATGTTGTGAATGGATTCGAGCGGATTGCCGTCGAGAATAATCACATCGGCGCGCTTGCCGAGTTCCACGGTGCCGAGCTCCTTATCGAGCCCCATCACGCGCGCTGGCACAATCGTTGCGGCCTGAATCGCCTCCATCGGAGTGAACCCGGCCTGGACGTACAACTCCATCTCGCGATGGAGACTGTGCCCAGGGACCGTCTGGTCGGTTCCAGCGACAATCGGGACGCCTGCTTTATGCAGCGCGCCAATGACTGCAAGTTCTTTCGCGAAAACTTTTTCACTGATCTCCGCATTAGGCGACGGCGGGCCGACGTCCGCCAAAATGGCCTGCAGTTCCGGCGCGACTTTCGTGACGCCCGGCTCGATGCTGGCCGCGGGCTTGGCGGTGCTGGCGGAGAAAAACTCGAAAAGCGCGATGGTGGGATCCACTACCGTGCCGTGCTGCACGAGAAAGGCGATTGCTTTCTGCGCGGCGGGCGAATTCAGATCCAAATTCGCTCTCGCTTGGGCTTGATCGAGACGGCTGGCATCCGCAGGAAGCGTTGGAACCATGATGTCCAAGATATACGGGATGTGATTGATCTGGTCTTGACCTACCTCAATGGTTTGGTACGCGTTCAAGCCGATTGGGACATGACCGGTGACCGTCATGCCGAGGCGATGCGCTTCGTCGGCGACATCTTTAACTTCTTCGAGCTTCACGGAGCTGTAAATCTTCATCTGTTGAAACCCGGCGTCGTGGTATTTGTCTGTCCACATTTTCGCTTGCTCGGGCGTGTCCACGCGTTCTACGCCGATGGCGCTGGGTCCTGTGCCATCCACAATTCCTGCGAGCAGGAGGCGCGGGCCGAGGCCGCGGCCATTGGCGACGGCGTCGCGCACGGCGGTGATGAATTCGAATTCGTTGCCGCAATCACGCACGGTGGTGGCTCCGGCGGCCAAATAAATCGGGCCCCACTCGACCTGTTCGAAATGCGCGTGCATATCCCAAAGGCCGGGGAGAATGGTCTTTCCGCGGGCATCCACTTTTTGCGCGCCGCTGGGGATTTTCACGCGCGACTTCGGTCCGGCGTCCACGACGCGGCCTTTTTCGATGACGACGACGGAATCGAGAACCGGGTCGCGGCCGGTGCCGTCAATCAGCGTCCCGCCAACCAGCGCGATCTTTTCGGCGCGGCTGCCGGAGATACCTTTAGAGATTTCCGCGAGCGCGGCCATGCCGTCTGAGCCGGCGAGGCCGACAAATGTTCCCAAGCCGCTTTCGTAACCTTCGCGAATCGCTTCGAAGTGATCGAACTCGGCGTCGGTGGTGACGGCGGCGATGAGATTGCGATTCGCGTCGAACCACAGCGTTTCGCGGCCCCAGATCAAGCCTTCGATCGTGAAGCGATCGAACTTCTGAGGCTTGCCGTCAATGCTTACGGTGTCCGTACCGCGCGGTTCGATTTTTACCTGGCCTCTGGGCAAGGTGGCAAGCTGCGCGGGAGAACCATGCGCGGCCCAGTAGCGGACCATGAGCATCTGCATGGTGGTGGGCGCGTAGCCTGCGATGGTGAAAAACTGCGAGGGCTTCGCGGTTTCGGTCCATTTGTCGCGGTCGCGCAGGCGGACTTTTTCGGATTGCACTTCGACGGCTTCGTCAATATCCGTCGAGCGAGAATTCTTGCCTTTGATTTCGAACGCGACGGGCGTCAGATCGCTTGCGGAGCGAAATGCGGCGGTGAGCGGCACGGGGGAGCTGCGATCGGTGAACTTGAAATCAACTTTTACGTTCAGGGAATCGCCGTCGCGGGTGATCTGGTAGGTTTCTTCGCCGATGGGCTGCTCGAATTTGTGCAGGATGAATTTTCCTTGTTCAACGGTAGCGCTGGACTGCGCGAAAACGGTCAGCTGAGGCGGCGTGGCGACTGTCAGCACGAGGAAGAATCCGAATAGCGCGACGGCGAGGGTTCTAATTCGTAGTGTGCGGATTAATTGCATATCACTCCTCGAAAATCACGTCGCAGCATAACCGTCCGGAGGCTTGCTCGCAAGGGACGGGCCGGGACGGGTGTGGTTTACCCCCTCGACAAGGTTGAGATTGTGGCAAGCTGCGACGCACCACGCAGCGCCGCTATCAAGCCCGAGCGACCACCGCAGAGCAGGGCCGGTTCACACAAAACCCAATAAAACAGGGGCTTTTAGCGGCCATCGAGGCCACGCTGCAGGGCCGAACGAGCGACCTGGCCTTGCAAAAATGTTTGCCTGTCATTTGGGCCAGTAAAAGGGAGTAGCCCAAAAGCTGTACGTCCGTTCTATTTGCACGTGCGGAGCGCGCGGGTACTGTGGCTTCAGTTACCCTGCTGGTGCCCGCGGGGTTAAGGAAGGAGCCTATGTCCCACTGGATCGGAACTACATCCCCCTCAGATGCTGGAATGAACGATTTTAAAGAGTGTCTGAAGAACCTCCGAGACGGGCAGTCGGAAGAAGCGCTGCAACACGCCCGGCGCGCGCTTGGCATCGCTCCGAAAAACCCATTTTATCTTTCCTACACCGGCCTGCTGGCCGCGCTGGCTGAGAAGCGATTCGGCGACGGGGAATCGCTTTGCCGAGAGGCGCTAGGGATGAAGCACAACCACGCCCAGCTGTATCTGAATCTGGCGGAAGTTTATTACCAGGCGGGACGCACGTCGGAGGCGATCACCACTCTGGAAAAGGGGTTGGTATCGGCAGGAAGGGATTTCCGCATCCGGCGAGCGTTGGAGAAAATCGGTGTGCGACGGATGCCGGTGCTGACGTTCCTCCATCGCAGCCATCCGGTGAATCGCACGCTGGGAAGATTGCGTCACCGGCTGACAGGCACGCACAAGGCTGCTTAGCTTCCGCTGATCGTTGTTGGCGAGCTGTGCGGCTGGTACTGGGTGCTTAGACCTTGGATTTGAGTTCCTCCTGTGCGCAGTGCGGGGCGGGTAGCCTGGCGGGGCCGCCCGTCCCGTCCCCCTTCAAGTTTCTACGTCCGATTGTTAGCCTTGGCCGAGAGGTAGGAAATATTGCGTGCCCTTCACGGGTTGGCGAAGTCGGCGGAGCAGTTCCTGCAGGTCCTGGTTGCGTTCCACAAAATCAATCTCCGAAGTATCCACTACGAGCAGATTTGCGCCTGAATAGCGGAAGAAGAAATGTTCGTAGGCGTTGGCTACGGCTTCGACGTATTCCGGAGAGATTTGCGTCTCGGCGGGATCGGCCTTTTTTGAGACGCGTTTGCGCAGGACTTCGGGCTTGGCTTGGAGGTAGATGACCAGATCTGGGGCAGGGACTGAGGGTGCGAGCATTTCGAAATAGCGTTCGTAGAGTTTGAGTTCTTCGTTGTCGAGATTCAGGTAGGCGAAAATCTTGTCTTTCTCGAAAAGGAAATCGCTGACAATGGGCGCGGGATTGGTTTCCGGACCAGTGTCGAGAAGGCGACGATAACGTTCGTAGAGAAAATACATTTGGGCGCGGAAGGCGGAGCCGGGTTTTTCGTCGTAGAAATCGCTGAGGAAGGGATTGTCGTCGGCGTCGAAAATGCGGCGGGCGTGCAGCTGTTCGGCCAGGGCTTTGGCCAGCGTGGATTTTCCGACGCGGATGGGTCCTTCAATGACGATGTGGCGCGGCGGTTTGAAAGCTGGGTCGCTCACGGCGCGAGATTATAGCAAAGTGTGGGCGCGACCCACGGATGTACGTTGCAGATGGCCGCGCGTCGTCCCTACCAGCTCTTGGCGATCGCCGTGATGATATGCGCGAGGGAATCCACGTCGCGGGTGTCGATCACTTCTGCTGGCGAGTGTGAATAGCGCAGGGGCCAGCCGAGCGCGATGTCCACCGAACCGTAGCGGACAAAGGCGGAGCCGTCATTGCCGCCGCCGGTGACGCCGTACTGAATGGGAATCTGATTGGTGCGTGCGAGCTTGATCAGCCGCTCGACCAGAGCTGTGGGGACGATATTGGAATTGTCCACGGCGCGAATCACGAAGCCTTTGCCGATTTCCGCATCGGCGAAGCGCTGTGACTCGATGGGCGAGTCTGAGCTGACGAACGTGTCCACGGCGAAAACGAAATCGGGCACGTGACCTTCAGCGGCCAGGCGAGCGGCAACCTTCGCGGCACCCACGAGGCCTTCTTCTTCGCCGGTGGACCAGACGAAGGTGACTTCGCGATCCTTCAGCGGAGCGCCGAGCGCCCACACGGCGGAAACCAGCGCGGTATCGCCGACGCGATCGTCGAAGCTGCGTCCATTGGCGCGCGTGCCGAGCAACGGGCGGTAGGCTTTGGGAATTGTGACGGTGTCGCCGAGATTGATGCCGAGCTTCGCGACTTCTGCGGGAGTGCGCGCGCCGACATCAACACGAACGGGGTTTTTCGAGTCTGGCTCTCCCGCGTCGGTTGGCCATTTGAAATTTGCGATGTCCCAACCGTTGGGGAGTTCGACGATGGCGTCGAGGTCGCCCTTTGCGGTGTGCACGAGCGCGGGATGACCAGCGAAGAAACTGAGGTCGCCGCCGCCGCGCCATTCGACTTCGAGGCGGCCGTCTTTCGAGATGGATTTCACGGTGAAACCGATTTCGTCCATGTGGGCGACGACGAGGATGCGCGGCGTCTTTGAGTTTGCCGCGGCAGTGCCGAGATGAAGGATCAGGTTGCCGGCGTCGTCAGTTTCGGGTTTCGCCCAAGGGGGAAGAAGGCGCTGGACGCATTCGCGCACGGGCGCTTCGTGATAGCTGACGCCGTAGGCTTCGACCAGTTGACGAAGGATCTCCGCGTTTGGAAGGCGCTCGTGTCGGCCAGAACCGCCTAAGTCTCGCGTCCTGCCTGCAACTGAGCCGCCGGTTGGTGAACCTTCCATGTAGCGATCAAGGAGCCTCGTTAGATTCAGCAAATCGCTCAAGTCGATCGTTTCGGCGGGCGTGTCTGGAAGTGAAGTAGCAATGCCGATGTGCGCCCATTTCGCGGGGAATTGCGGCATGGGCAGATAGCTCCTGGGAAGCATGCTCGCGGAATAATCGGATGCGAAAGGAATCTTGTTGGCGTCGGCGAGCTGCTTTAGCTCTGTGGCAAATGCGGGGAGCGAGCCGTCGGTTTGGGGCACGCCGACCAGCACGCCGCCGCCTGATTCGCGGCGCGGCGCGCGATGGAGCGTCTCCATTTCCGGGATGGGGCCACCAGGAAGGAGGCGTCCGACGTAAATCATTTCATCGGCTTGCGTTTGGGTGAGCACGCGCTGCAGGCCACGTGCGCCGGTGCGTTGTTGCACGACGAAGGCGACGGTTAGGGTGCCTTTAATTTTTGTTGGATCAATGTGACTGAGTAACTCCACGAGCGCAGCTGCGCCGAAACGATCGCCGACTGAGGCGCCGGCCAGTTCCGCAGACGCCAAGTCCATTAATCTGCGATTGAGAGCGACCGGGTCGAGGATATCCACCCCCGCTTTGCGAGCTTCGGCTGAGGAAGTTGCGCCGATATCCACGTAGATGTTTTCGACGTCGCTGGCCTTCGGCGGATTGGTGCGGCCGGGTTGCAGATGCACGGAGAGGCCTGCGACAACGCCGTCAATCCATTTGCCGGTGGCGGTTTCGATTCGCACTGGTTGCGCGGCATACATTTCGTTGAAGATCGCAGGCAGGCCGCTTTGTGGCAGTCGCTGCACGCGCAAGTAACCGTCAGGTGTGATGTCGCTGACGACGAAGCCGGGCTCGTCGATCGGGGTTACGATCAGGCGATGCGGCGCGCCGCTGCCGATGGTAACGATCACATCGCCGAGACTGTCTGTTACCGGGTGCAAGTCTTTCAGGTCCGCGCGAATTTTATCCGCTACTTGGTTTTCGTAGCCCGAGACAGCGGGCGTTTCGACGAGACCCTCCATCTCGTTCTGGAGCGATCCGTAAGTGCCGACGGGTATTTGCGATTGCCCGGCGACACGAGCAGTATGCAGAAGAATTGCGGAAAAGATGCAGCAGAAAGCGAGAAAGGCACTACGCTTCATAGGACCTCGGGGAAATGATTTCATTACGGTGCGAATCTACCGCGGCGTCCTAAACAGTGCAATCGCGAACACGACGGCTTATCTCCTGCCTTCCTCGATCAGGCTTTTTATCGTGACGCCCTTCGGGAAGCGAGATCTCTTTCGGATCTTTTCGATTTCCGCGAAGGCCTCCTTCAAGGAATGTCCAAGTTGTGGCGGCTCCAGAAACGCGACTAGCTTGCCTCTCCGTGTGATGGCAATGCGCTCGCCGCCACTGGCGCGCCTTATCAGCTCGGAGAATCTGCGACGGAGCTCCGTTATCGTCAGCGTAAGCATGATTTCAGGGTACCACCGGGAAATCACCCGGGTGGAACTATGCGCGGCAAAGTTCGGTGATCATTGCTTCGCGGCGGCGGAGGGCGATGGCGTCTATGCGATTCAGGACGAGCGAGTAAGACACGGTGGCGATGGCGGCTAGCGTTACAAAGATGATGGCTGCTAGCCATATATGTTGATACGCGCGCGCGACCAGGAGCGCGAGGGCGCAGAGGCCGAGCACTACGGCTTGGATTCCCAGGCTGGCCAAGGCGGTGACTTGCGAGGCGCGCTGGCGACCCAGGGCACTGAGATCAATTTTTTTGGGCGAGTAAACGGAGAGCAAATTGCCGACCGTCAAATTCACTACGAGCGCGAAGAAGACGCCGGTGACAGTGGCGAGCAGGATGTCCCAGGGCGGTGGACGGTACATCAGGCTCGCTCCGGCGCAGATCAGGACCATTTCGAGGGCTAGCAGGAGAGAGTGCGTGAGATTTTTGCCCATCAGGATTTCGCGGAAGCGGACTGGCGAGACAAAATAGAACTGAATTCCGCCGGCATCGGCGCCGAAGCTGTTGAAGACCAGGTTCGTCAAGATCAGCACGGCATACGCGGCGCCCACCGGAAAAGCCAGATCCGCGGAGTGGCCGAACATGCCCGCGGAGCTGTCCGACTTGCCGGGGGTAAAGCGGAAAATCAAGAGAATGACGAGAGGCATCACGAGCGTAAAGAGCATGGGGCCGCTGCGTGAAAGATAGTGTATTTCCTTCTCGACCACAGCGGAAATTGCGTTGGGGACGCCCGGGATATTCCAGCCGAGGCGAATTCGCTGCTTGACCGCCGGGGCGACGGTGCGCGCGACGCCTTCACTTAAATTTTCGCCGAGATATTGCGCGCGCAGACGCACATTCAACAGCCACAGAATCGCCAGCGTGTATCCGCAGAACAATGCGAACGATCCGAAAGCCAGCGCACTTTCTCCGCGCAGAGAGTGCGCGATCGCCCGACCCGCGAGGCCCGGAGGCAGCAGCCGCTCGATGGGCAGAGCCTGCACGGCGACCCGCGAGACGGCGGGCTGCGAGCGGTTGCCGAAATGGCGGACGAGTGGGCCGATGAATTGAAAGCCGATGATCACGAACAGAACGAAAACGGCCATGATTTCGCGAGTTCTTCGCTCTGCGAGCCACCGCTCCACCCAAGTGAAAAGCGCGCGGGCCAGCAAAATATTAAAGATGGCGAAAAGCAGCAGCACCGGAGCGGCGAATAAGAAAAGAACCGGCGAGGCCCAGGCGATTCCGATGGACATACCGAGGAGCCACAGGCTGCCCATCACGGTGGAAGGGTCGAGCGATCCGTAAGCGATGCGAATGAGAAAATAGGAAGGAAACGAGAGAGGAAAGCGAAGCAAGTTCGATGAATCCACATTTTCGGTGAAAGCGCTGGCCATCACGGGAAAAAGCTGCCAGAAAAGGAAGACGGGCCAGAGGAGCACGGGGAGCCAATCCACTTTTCCGCTGGAGACGAAATACCACGCCGTGACGCCGAGGCTCACGGACCCGATGATAGCGGCCATCCCGAACCCCAGGAACATGAATCCGCGCGCGACGACTTCCATGCGGCCGCGAACGGTGCGCAGAGAATTTACGAAGAGTTGCCAGCGGACGCGGGCGATCGCGGCGAATTGGCCACGCATATCGGGAGAGAAGGTCAGCCCAGCCACGAGAGTTCCTGATCGGCGCGGCGCGTGCCGCCGACGATGCGCAGGAAAATCTGTTCGAGGGTGAGTTTTTCGCCGGGTGCGGGAGCGGGCGCGGCAATCTCATGGGGCGCACCGGCGGCGGTGAGCGCGGCTGCTGCTTGGGCTTCGACGCCGGCGCGCAGTTCTTCCAGAGAGCCCTGCGCGACGAGCTGGCCGCGGTGAATTATAGCCACGTGGCTGCAGAGGCGTTCGACAATTTCCAGCACATGCGACGTAAGAAAAATGGTGGCGCCGCGAGCGATCATATTCTGCAGCATGGATTTCAGTGTGTTGGAAGCGATGGCGTCCACGCCTTCGAACGGCTCGTCGAGAAAAAGGATTTTCGGGCCGTGGATTACGGCGGCGGCGAGCGCGAGTTTTTTCTGCATGCCGTGGGAATAGTCGGTCACGAGCGCTTTAGGCTGGTCCACCAGCTGCATGAAGTCGAGAAGTTCCGCGGTGCGCTTCGCGGCTGTCGCGCGGTCGAGACCGTACATGCGGCCGACGAAATTCAGATATTCGGAACCGGTGAGGCGGCCGAAGAGCGCCATGCCTTCGGGCACGACGCCGATCTGGCGTTTCACTTCCACGGAATCTTGCGTCAGATCAATGCCGAGAATTTGCATGCGGCCGGACGAAGGCGCCAGGAGGCCGGTGAGCATTTTGATGGTGGTGGATTTTCCAGCGCCGTTGGGGCCGAGGAATCCAAAGAACTGGCCGGGAGCGACGCGCAGGTTTACGTCTTGCACTGCCAAGAGGTCGCCGAAGCGGCGGGTGAGATGTTCGGTGGAAATCGCGGGGGCCGCGATTGTGGCGGAAGTGCTCATGGAATTTCAGACTTTAGCACAAACGCGTCGCGGCGCCCGCCAAAGCTGTGTCGCACTCCCCTGCTCGACCCTGACACAGGCAGGGTCTCAGGGTAAAACGGCGCTGAGTTGGGAGTAGAAGGCTAGCGCGTGTTGACGGGCGACGCGGGCAGCGTGGAAGTCTGCGGAAACACGGCGAGAATCGCCGGCAACTCGAGGCGAAAGGTGCAGCCGCCCTCGGGGCGGTTGAATCCGCTGATCCGGCCGCCGTGCTCTTCCATGACTCCGTAGCAGATGCTGAGGCCGAGGCCCGTGCCTTTGCCGACTTCCTTGGTGGTGTAGAACGGGTCGAAAACTTTTTCCGGCTCCTTCATGCCCGGTCCGGTGTCTGAGAATTCGATGACCACGTTGCCGCGTTCGCGCAAAGTGCGAATGAGCAACACGCCGCCGCCGGCGGCTTCCATGGCGTCCACCGCGTTGCTGATCAAGTGGTAGAAAACCTGCAGCAATTGATTCGGGTCGCCGCGCACGGCCGGGAGGATGCTGCGGTTTTCCAGTTCGATGCGTATATTTTTCCCGCGCAAATCAAGATTGCGCAGCTGCACCGCGCCGGTAAGGACGCTATTCAGGTCCAGCAATTGTTTTTCGGCGGGATTCTGCCGCGCAAAGCTGAGTAAATTGTTGACCAGGTCCTTGGTGCGGCGGGCCTGCTCGCGGATTTTGTCTCCCAGGGAATGCGCGCGCGTGTTCGTGGCGTTTTCGATGGTGAGCACGTCGGCATAACCCAGAATCGCGGTGAGCGGATTATTGATTTCATGCGCGGCGCCTGCGGCGAGCTGGCCGAGCGAGGCCAATTTCTCGGATTGCACGAAATGGGTCTGCAGGCGCTTGACGTTTTCCAGCGATTCCCACAATTCGTGAACCAGGCCGGTGCGCTCCTGATACACGAGATACTGACGGAAGAAAACGAGAGCGGCGCCGGCGAAAATCGCCACCAGAGTAACGATAAGGCGGAAACTCTTCACGGAATCCGGCGCGGTGCTGGCCAGCACGTCCCAAGCGGCCAGCACGGGCGCGGCCAGCACGCCCCACATCGCCAGACGCGCCGGCCATTGCGTGTCGCGCTGCATGGACGGCTGCTGCGGTTCCGGCTCGAATGTTAAATCACGAGCGATAATTCCCACGGAACCGAGCCAAACAAATGAAGCCAGCATGGGCACCCGGATCAGGCCGCCGGCGTACGGCAGCATGTGGTGGATGGCCATCACCGACAACGTCATTCCCGTGACATATAAAGAGGTCGCGCCGAAAAGATGGCCGTACACGGTGCGCCATGAGCCGCGGGTGCGCAGAAACAGGAGTCCAAAACCAACCGCAACGACCAAATTTTCGATCAGATAACTCACGAAGTCGCGCGAGTGGAATAATTCAGGATTGGGCGAGATCACTTTCCAGGGCATCGCAGCAAAAATATAAACGTAGAGCCAAAGGAAGGAAAGAAGAAGAAAGTCAATCAGGCCGTAGCGCAGAGTCTCGCGCATTTTTCGCGCGTGAGGCATCAGCACCAGCGAGGCCATGAACGGAACGGTGTGCAGGAAGAAGAGCAGGTCGGCGATGAACGGCACCTGTGCTTCCTGGTGCAGGCTGAACTCGGTGTAAACCATCACCAGAATTCCCGCGAGCCAAAACGTGCAGCCTAACGCTAGGAGCATCCAGAATCCATTTTGGCGGCGGTAAGGAGACGCGGCATTCCACAGCAGGCAGCTATTGGCGAACAACGGAACCATGCAGGCAAAGAAATAACCAAATCCTGCCAAGGTCGAGTCACGAGAGGCCAGCAGGGTGACGGCCGCGTACCCGCCGACGAAAAACACCCAAGCACAGGAGATCAGCAGCGAACGAGAAAGCTTCATCGAAGGGGCACCAGAATAAATTTTATCGCAGGGACGGCGGATTCGGCGGGCAACTTCCAAAATCCATACGAAAGCATAACGTTTGCGCCACGAGGTGGGCTGCTGGCACCAAGGTCAGATGGGCCTGTACCAACGGTCAGGAGCAAAGATCCGTTCGCGGTGGTGGTGGATTTTCTTGTTCGCGGGTCACCGCAGCCGAATATACCGGGAATCATTAATCTTGTGGGGCTCGCGACTGGCGTACGACACGTTGGGCGGTAGAGCGCCACGCCGCTCTGGGATCGTTGGCTGCTCGAACGAAGGAAGCGAAAAGCGCTGGCCAGCGAGTCCTGGCGAGCCGCTATTGTCGCGATTTTCGGAGAATTGAGCGGCGAAATCACCGGGAAGAACGGAAACGGCAGCGCGGCGTCCGGGTTTCCTCACGAAGCACATCCATTATCATCTTCGGCTCGGTCCGGGATTAATCCCCGGCGTCGCGGGCTTTTATTGGGAGCGGAATCCGACGATTGTTTTGAGGCCAGCTTAGCCGTGTGCCGGGTTGTTCTCGCGACGCAATTGCGCGACGAGACGACAATGCTTCTGAGCACGCTCGCGATAGACGGCGCCCATGAGCTGCCAGCTTTCCTTTTCACCGGTGGCTAGACGAGCGGCGGTATGTTCGCAGGTGACAGCCGCTTGCTCCCACCAATTGACGTTTTCTTCGAGGATTTCCAGGATGTTCTGAATTGATGCGTCCATGCTTCTCTCCCAAGTGGCGTTCGACAGCGATCGATCGCTTTGATCTTTTGCGGATGTTGACATGTGCATAGCAGGCTCCTTTTTCCTGCGTGAATGCTGCCGCGCGATAGCGGCCGGATAAATTGCTGCGGCCAGTCAAGGTTTGGGGTTGCGAGACTTTGCAGGGTTTTGGGCGTTGCGTGCGGCGCGCTTGGTGACAACTTTATCGCTGCCCATTTCGTTTTCTGCGGGCGGTACTTGTTGCGCGAGAATTTTTTCGATAACCGCTTTGGGAACTTGTTCGAAATACGTTCCGACTGCTCTCATGATCCCACCTCCTTTCCCGCACCCACCGTAGCAGCGCAGCAAGCATACGGGGAGAATCTTTTGGCTTTCTCAGATGAGGGGAGTACGTCACTTAGCGCGATTGACGCGTCGTTTAGCGCGATGGGGACGGCGAATAGTGCGAGTGTTGGGAGGCCAGACAACGGGGGGATAATTGTACGCTACCGTACCTTACGAGGTGTTTATTTGCACGCTGGCATACCTTACAAAATCTCTCTTGACACGTAGGGCTGCGTTTGCCTAGGATAGCGATGCGTTAGTTATACGTTAGCTTTAGAAGGAGGCGCGTATGGCAGTAGCTCGACCAATAGCTCATTTCAAAACGGTGGCACAGTTGGATGTGCCGAACTCGCGTAACGGGAAGCACAAGGAAATTGTCACGATGATCCTGCGTGACCTGGATCAGCTCAAAGCAGGCGCGGCCATCAAAGTGCCGCTGGCGAATCTGGGAGACTCGAAAGAGAATGTGCGTTCGGCGCTGAATCGCGCGACGCGCAAGAGCAACCGGAACGTGGCAACTGCGACCGACGAAAGCTTTTTGTACGTGTGGAACTCGCACAAGTCTTAGGCCGGCTAAAACGCGGGCGGAGATTTTGTTGAACGACGGGGGCGCCCGCCGCATGACTACGTGAGATGGTTACGCGAGTTTATTTCCGAAAGCGGTGGTCAACGGGCGGATTTGAGCAGGGACTTAATAGTATCCAACAGAAATTCGGGGCCTTCATCCTTCAGAATCCAACGGTCGACGACGCCAATCGTTTCGTCCGGTAATTGTGCGAGGCCGGACAAGATGATCATGGGAACTTTGGGTCTCATGCGGCGGAGTTCCCGGGCGGTGACGATTCCGTTCATGCCGGGCATCCAATAATCCAGAAGCACCAAATCCAGAGGCTGCGACCGAAAGAGTTGAATGCCCTGTTCACCGGAACGCGCGGTCAGCACGTGATGACCTGCGGTTTCCAAGACGCGCTTGCGAACGCTGAGCGCGGCCGATTCATCGTCAATGCACAGAATAATTGCCATTTTTTGCCACAATCATCGCTATGACGTGCATGTTCGGGCTGGCGCCGTTGGACTATGAAACGACAAAGCCCATGCCGTCCGTCGGAATAAAAACGGCAAAAGAAGTGAGGGAGCGGCCGCGCCATTTAGTGCACCGAAAGCGTATGGTGCCGTCGAGTTTCTGAACGATTCCGCGACTAACCCACAGACCGAGTCCCGTTCCCTTTTCAGCCTTGGTGGTGAAAAATGGCTCGAAAATGTTGTGGCGATGCTTCAGCGGAATGCCGACGCCGGTATCGGTGATGCTGACGCGGATGCCCGTGCGTGGCGAAGCGCCGGCGGCCGATTGCGAGCAGCGGCGCAGGCTGATGCGGAGCGTGCCGCCCTCCGGCATGGCTTGCAGGGCGTTCGCGATCAGATTAATGAAAATTTGGCGGAGCTCCACCGGAAATGCGACGACCAGGCCATCGCTAGCGATTTTGCGCTCGATGGTGATGCCACTCGATTGTATCTGCCGGCGGAAGGCTTCGAGCACGTCGTCCAGGACGAGGCGCAAGGAAACGGAAACAGGGCTCTCGGAATCACGGCAAAACGCCAGAGTCTGCCTGGCGATATGGCGCACACGTTCCATTTCAGCATTGGCGATACGCGCCAGTTCGCGGGCGTCTTCGTCCAGCGACGGATGGTCGCGGAGAAGATAAAAAACGTTGGTCACGGTCTCCAGGGGATTATTGATTTCATGGGCGATGCCCGCGGCCACGCGGCCCATCGCGGCTTGTTTCTCGGCGGTGCGCAGAATCTGTTCCAAGCGCTTTTGTTCGGTAACGTCGCGAACGAAGCAACGAGTGTGAACAAACTTCCCATTTTCCCAAAGGCCGTTGGAGTGGATGACGACCTGCTTGACCGAACCGTCTTTGCAGCGCAGCTCCGCCGGAAAATCGTAGATGTCCTCTCGCCGCATCAGCTTCGCCCAGAATTCACCGAAGACGTGCTGGTGGACGTGGAAGGCGCCGAGCGGATGGCCGATGTATTCCGCGGCGGTGTACCCCAAAAGCTTCAACAAGGCTTTGTTGGTCCACAAGATGATTTGATCCGGACCGACTTGCTGCACGCCTTCGACGGCGTTCTCGAGAATATCGGCCAGTTCGGATTCGCGGAGCTGGAGGGACTTCTGGACATTCTTGCGCTGCGCTTTTTCGGTTTCCAGCGCGCGCGCTTTTTGCTGGAGTTGTGAAATGTTGCGTAGGCGTTCTGCTTCGGTGGTGAGTTCTGTATAGCTCTCGCTGGGAATCACAGCGGAGTGCTCCGCGCAAATTTTCAGGAACGGCTCGCCATCTTCTTCGCGGGCGAAACTGGCGATGGGATACCCGCAGCGCAGATCAAAGCTGTGAATCTTGGCCAAATCGTTCCAGAGTTGTTCCAGGCGGAGGGCAGCGTCGGACTTTCCCTGGGTCCAGAGCAAGCTGACCATTTCTCCGAATGCGACGACGCGCGAATTCCCGCCCGGCGCTGCCGCCTTCGCTTGCGCCACGTAACCGCCCATTAATTCGGTGAAGAGCGCGGCGTCCGGCCAGCCATCCACGGAGAACTTCGCCAAGGTTTCGGCGGCATCTAGGAGAATGAAGTGGCCGTGCCACGCAGTCGCCATCGTATCCAAACCGCGAGCCTGCAATTCCAGGTTCAGCGCTTCGCGGTGAGGTCTGGTCGCGATCACGATGGCGGCGCTTCCGCTACGGAGGGCGTCCGCGACCAGATTGGTCACAGCGTTGATCAGGGCTTGATCTTCCGCGTAGAACTGAACGGTATGGCCGCAAGATTCGTGGTGACGAGAATTCCTAACTGGCGCGGGAAGCGGTGGGTCGGAATTGAAGGCGTTCGCCGTGCTCATCTCGACGCTCCTTGAGGACAGTCCCGTCGCAGGTCGCAGCGGTGGCCAATGGCAGTCGCCTCACAGCGGGAGGCGGAAGATGGCATACACTATTATTTCAAGGGACGGGGGAGCAAAGAATACCCTGAACACTGTATGCGCTCGATGCCAGGGGCTGTGCGGGTGTCGCGGACGTGGCGCAAGTGAGAGGTTCGGATCACACGCGCGAATTCGCGCCCGACCTGAAGACGATTTCGCCCGTGGAGGCGTCGCGGATGAAATACTCGGCGGGCGTAGTGCTTGCCAACGCGTCGAGATGTTTTTTGCCATCATCGAGCGTAGCGACTTGCTTGATCCATAGCGGAGTGCCGTCGTCCAGCGTCCGGAAGATATCGAAACCTAAATTCATGTGCACCTCTGGCCTGTGATGTTGAAGCAGGACTTCGCTCCATCTGCGGCAAGGGGCTGGATGCACGACTCACCAAGGGACAATGTACAGGGCCGCGCAGAAGTTGTATGTTCAACCTTAGACAGCGCCAACCTTGTCTTGTAATTGGAGATAGCGGCTGCGCAATACGGGAAAGCAAGCGGCGGCATCATACCCAGAATCACGGAATCAGCCTCATTAAATCGAGCGGCGTACGACGAAAAGGACGAAATGACACCGACGCAGCGTGCGGACGAGGCCCAAAATCTGTTTCCGGCGGGGCTACCGGTATCGAAGCCCGTGCACTACGACGCGGGCGAGACGATTTTCTCGCAAGGCGATGAGTGCACGGATGTTCGCTATATCGAAGAAGGGGTGGTGAAGCTGACGCTGGTTTCGAAACGCGGCCGCGGCGGAATATTGGGATTCCTTGGGCGCGGCGATTTCTTTGGCGAGAACTGTTTGAATGGACAGGCATTTTATTCCACGTCGGCGGTGGCGCTGGTGCCTGGGTCAATCATGGTGATTAACCGGAAAAAGATGGTGAGGATTATCAACGAGGAGCCTGCGGTGTGTTCGCGCTTCATCAATTACCTGCTGGCGCGGAATCACCGGATCGAAGAGGATCTGATTGATCACCTGTTCAATTCCAGCGAGAAGCGGCTGGCGCGCACGCTGTTGCTGCTGGCTGATTACGACGCGGGAAATGCGGACGTGACCATCATGTCCAGAATTAACCAGGACACGCTGGGGGAGATGGTGGGAACGACGCGCCCGCGCGTGAATTTCTTCATGAATAAATTCCGCAAGCTTGGGTACATTCACTACGACAAGAATGGCCGGCTGGAAGTGTACAAGACGCTGGCGAAAGTGCTGCACGACTAGGAACGCGGCAGATTTGCAGCACTTCGGCCCACCGTCGGTTTTGGAATAGCGGATTCCCTGCCCCGCGAGAACTGGCGTTGCGGTTCTCGCGGGCGACATAAGCTATTTCGAGTGCTAGTTTGTAGAGCTGGTCTTCTGGTCTTTGATCTGCAGCTCGTTTACCACCTGCTGAACGTTCGGAACAGCGGCTGCCACTTTTTCGGCGTAGGCGCGTTTGGACTGGGAGTTCACTTCGCCGGTGAGGGTGACAACGCCGCTTTTTACGTCGTACTTCACATGCTTGTTAAGCTGGTTCTGAATCAGGGCGGCGTCCAGATTCTTTTCGATTCCCTTATCCAAATCCGAGTTCACCGCTTTGGCATCGCTCTCTGCGGCTGGGGGAACGACGGCGATTTGGTCCGCCACCACTTGCCCGACGGCGATGGACTTTGCGATGGTCTCCGCTTGGGACTTGTCCATGTCGGATGGCACTTGGCCGTCCAGCGTTACAACGCCTTTGGTCCGGTCTTGGTTTACTTTCACGTCTTTGAAGCCGGCTTGGTCGAGCGACTTCCGGATGTTGTCAGTTACGTCCGGGGATTTCGTGGGCTCGGACGAACAGCCTGCCAGAGTGCCGACGGCAAGCAACGTGAGCAACGAAATGGAAGGTATGAACTGTCGCATGTGAATTCTCCTTTGAGATGAATTGAATTGCGCTACTTTGCCGATTTCCTGCGATTGTTTTTGGTGAGACGCGTTGCTTTATGGATCCGCTTCGAAACTGTGGCGGAGGCGCGGCGGCTCGTGCGTGAAACCGAAGCATGCTTGCGAGTGCGTGCACGTCCGGAGGGGCGACGACGCGACGGGTGCGTGGTTGCATTTACCTTTGCGGCTACCGCACCGAGCGTGGAGCCGATCGAGCGAGCCACGGTGGTGAGAAAATCGTCGCCCTTTGATGTGGTCTTGCGTTCAATGATTTTCATTTCTTCTCCTGGCTGACTGATTTGGAAATTTGTGTAGCGATTCGAATGACTGGATAAACCTTCTTATGCTTTTTTCGTCGCAGCGTTCGGAGAATCCTTCACCACGGGCACGTCTTCGCCCAGAGCAGTTGCCAGAGCGATCTGGTGGTCTTGTTCGCCATAAGGATCTCGCGAATGTGTTCGGCCATGGCGAATTCGCTGAGTTGCTCGCATTGACGAACTCTCTCGCGATAGTTGCGGATGGTCTCGCCCTCGTTGATGAGATCGAAGCGCAACATTTCGCGCGCCTTTTCCGAAGTACGAACGGGCTTCGGCTGGACCGCGGGCATTCCGCCGAGATAATCAATCTGATTGGAAATCATCAAGGCATGGTTGAGATCTTCGGCCGCGTGCTTTGCCAATTCGTCGGCGATATTCATGTACTCCGCGCCTTTCAGCACCTGCGAATACACGACGTAGGAAATAATGGCCTGATACTCGCGGGCCAGATCCTCGTTCAATAGCTCGATCAGTTCGTTGCGGGTGACTTTGGCGGTAACTGTTTGTGACGCTGGTTCTGCCTTCATCGTGGTCTCCTGTGTGAGTTTTCAGCGTCAACGCGTGACTGGGCGGAGACGAGTCTGGTCTTGAGGTGGATGAAATTTGGACGCGCGCTACAGCCGGGGCACCTCATGCTGGCGTGTTCTTGGCGGCGTCGCGGTACGCGCGTTCGCCAACATCGGCGGCCTGGCGCACCTGGCTTTTTACTTGATCGATATTTTCTTGCGCGCGCTGTGCGAGTTTGTGGCCGGCAGCGATGGCACCGTCCAATTGTTCTTGCGCGCTCTCCACCAGATATTCGCGCGTGTCGCTGCCCGCGCGGGGAGCGAACAGCACGCCCAACGCGGCTCCTACGCCGATGCCTACTGCGAAAGCCGAGATTGATTCCGTCCAGTTGTGTTTCGTGGTCATGATGTCCTCCGTTTTTTGTCGAGCTCTGTTGTTTTTGATTCGGCTTTCTGAGCACGTTCTTTAATTCTGAGACAGAAAAATGGGAAGAAGCGGCGGCCTAAGCGCTTCCTCCCCCGGGAATTTACACGCCGCTGCCGGAAGTGGTGTGGCGCGCGCGCTGATCGTCCGCTTTGACGTCCGCGGAAGATTCGCCAGTGGAGGAAATATCCTCGGCGCTGGTAATCTTCATGATTTCCTTGGCGCGTTTGACCGCTTCGGAAGAATCGCAATGCACGGAGAGCAGGATGCCGCCCTTCTGCACGCGACCTTCGTAACGTTTCGCTTCGTACTCAGGGATGCCGAGGCCGATCAGCGCGCCCGTGAATCCACCGACTGCGCCGCCGACACCGAGGCCGGCGAGTGCCGCCATGATCGGTCCAGCAGCGATGAGCGGGCCTACGCCCGGAATGGCCAACGCGCCAATTCCGGCGAGCAAGCCGAGCGCGCCGCCGAGGACCGCACCAGAGCCTGCTCCGGTGGCCGCGCCTTCCGGTGCTTTGGTGGCTTTTTCGGTGCCAATTTGCCGCGAGCCGAGATTTTCCGGGAGCAGCGCGGAAATATCGCTGGGGGAAAATCCTGATCGAACCAGCGTATCGGTAGCGTGATCCGCACTCGACAGGGTGGAGTAAATTCCGAAAACTGCGGTTTTTTTGCCGGACATGTTTGATTCTCCTTTTAATGAACTAGCGTATGAATTCCCGACGCGAGCGTGCTGCTACTGATTTGCTGGTGCTACTGTGAGCTGGTTGGTGACGTTGTCGGCGCCGGCGATCGCAACGGCCTTTGCTTCGATACTGGCCTTGTCATCCGCGGTCCGCACCGGGCCTTTCAGCGTCACTTTGCCGTCCTGGGTGATGATCTTGATGTTGTGCGCATAGGTGGAGAGTGACTTGTCACTCATGATGGAGCTGCGGATCTGCTTGGTAAGATTGCGGTCCGCCGGATCCATCTTCTGCTGTTGGGCGGTCGTCGCACCCTTGCTCGCGTCGCCTTGATTGGTTTTGGAATTGTCGGGGGCCGGTTGCTGATCTTGTTGCGGAGCGCCCGCGACCAAGGAAGCACTCAAGAACAGAGTTGCGCCCAGGAGCGACAAACATTTGCCGGTTTTCGATGGACGATGCATTTTTCGATCTCCTTTTTCGATTCGCTTTCAGCGCCGGTTTGCTGCGCCTTTCGGGAGCGCGACAAATATTCTGCGACTCTGATGCGCCCAGACTAGTTTGGTTCGAGTGGTGGGGCTATACCGCGAAGCGCGTAGATTTGTGTGGAGCTTGCGGTACAGCGCAGGAACGCAAGGAGCGACGAAGGGACGGACGAGCGTCGAAAGCGTTTCGGCCGCTAAAGCCGCAGAGCTGGATATGGCATATGGCGATGCATACCAGCGGCCGCGCGCCTACAGTAAACTCAGCACGACTCTAGTTGAATGAGTGTATGGTCTCTTAGGGCCAATAATCGTAAAAGGGATGGCACGGCCGAGCGCATGCTGATTTTTAGCGGGGCGCATCAGGCAGATTGACCGGGCCAATTCATGTGGCAGGTTCGTCCAGAGGAGGACTTATGTTGCGTTGGGCTGCGGTGTTCTTCGTGGTGGCGCTGATTGCAGCGGTGTTTGGATTTCTGGGCATTGCCGCCGCTGCGGTGTCCATTGCCAAGATTCTGTTTTTTGTTTTTCTGGTGCTCTTTTTGGTGTCGCTGGTGGGCGGTTTGTTGCGGCGAGCGTGATCGTTCATTATTCCTGCTGAATCAGGTGGATTGAGGAGAGTTCATGAAGACTGCAACTTTGTTAGGGTTCGTGCTCATCGTTCTGGGCGTGCTTGCGCTCGCCTATCAAGGTATTACCTACACCACGCACAAGAAGGTGCTGGACGTTGGACCCATTCAGGCTACCAAAACAGAACATAACACGGTGCCACTGCCTCCGATTGTGGGCGGTCTGGCGCTGATCGGCGGGATCGTACTGGTTGCGGCGGGCAGCAAGGAAGCTTAGTGGTTTAAGGATTCGTGGGACTGGCTCGGAGATGATCGCATTCCGGGCCAGCTTGTTCCGAGTATTTCGCTGTTCGTGATCCCCCGCCTACCGCGCGCCCGCTCGCGCTTCGAGTACGTTCATCGTATCAACCATTGAACCGCGAAGGCGCGCCGCATGAGCACGCTCGGAAAGAGTGGCTTGCAGGATCCGCTCCAGGTCGGTCTTGCGGTAGGGATGGCAGATGAAATCAAACGCGCGGATATTCAGCGCGGCCAGGTAATCTCTATATTCGTTGGAGCACGCCGGCTCGCAGACGATGATCGCGGGGACTTCCACCGGCTGGCGCTTCAGCAAGCGCACCACGTCGCGGTAGGTGCCATCCAGCAGCCAAAAGCCGCAGAAGCATGCAGAGACATTTTCTTTCGCGAGTAGCGCACGCACTTCGCCGACGCCCCTGGCCCAAAGCGTGCGCAGCGGGTACCTCTCCAGCAGAGCGCCTATGCTATAGCTGATGACCGGGTTTGTCGTCGCGACCAACACAACCGGTTGCACAGTCGATGGCTGAAATTGTGGGGCCGATTCGCGATGCAAAAGGGTGGCGGGATTCTTGCTGAGTGCCGCTGCCTGGTCCATGGCTGGATTCCTTTCTGGTTTGGCGCGCAAGGAGAACAAAGGGCCGGCCAGCCCTCAAGATCTGGCGCGAAATTTACAGCTTTTCGTTCTCCTCCGCAGCGGCATAATCGCTCCGAGCCGCCAATCCAACAATACGGGCAATTCGTTACGAGCTCCGGGAATTTGCTGTAGGCAGTACGGGATCAAGCGCGAGCAGACGGGTAAGCAGTTTGGCGCGGACGCCAATCAGCTCCGCGGCGGGATCGCAACAAGCTCGTGGCGGCTATGCCTCGACGATTTGATTGCGCACGGCGTAACGAACCAGTTCGCTGACGGTGTGAAGCTGCAGCTTGCGCATGATGTTGGCGCGATGGGTTTCGGCGGTCTTGACGCTGATGTTGAGCGACGAGGCGACTTCCTTGCTGCTCTTGCCTTCTGCGAGCAATTGCACAATTTCCCGCTCGCGAGAGGTGAGCCGGTCACGCAGCGCCGTAGGAAGCTCGGTGCGCATCCGGCCTTCCTTGAAGCTGGAAAGCATCACCTCTGTGGCCCGGGGCGTGAGAAAGGGCTTGTGATTTGCGAGAGTCTCGACAGCGACGATCAAGTCGCGATCCGAATCGGATTTCACGATGTAGCCACGCACGCCGGCTTCCAGTATGTCGCGAATCAGTTGATCGGAATAATGCACGGAGAGAATGAGGATCTCGGTGTTGGGAGATTCCTTGCGAATGCGGCGCGCAGCGTCCACGCCATTGAGGTCTGGCATGCTGATATCCAGGATGGCGATGTCCGGCTTCAGTTCCTGGGCTTTCGAGACCGCTTCGCGGCCGGTGTGCGCCTCTCCACAGATTTCCCATCCCGCGTGCGATGTCAACATCCCTTTAATGCCACGGCGCATAAGATCGTGATCGTCGGCAATCAGGATACGAAGCGTTTTCATTTTTCACTCCCGCAAGAAGGGGTTGGTGTCGCGATAGAACAAGATACCGCCGAGAGCATCTTTCCCATAATGGGACGGGGCCGACCGTCAATCCGTTTCGTCATGAATGACGCCATTCCTTTCGTTCTTTGTGATTAGGCTGGCAGTTGCAGCGTTGCTCCGCCCCGGTTACGAAACAGGATGCGTTCCGGGAGCCCGCACGCCTCGAGCCGGAGCAACCAGCCGATGAATTCGATTATGAAATAAATACTTCAGGGCCTGGACTGCGATCAGTCGCGGACAAATTAAAGTATCTGTGCGGATTCGTCTATCGGAGTCATCCTGTAGTATGCGTAGGTGTATTCCTGTAGTCGCTCTGTGCGAAGTGTAACAATCAGAGTGACTTAGCAAATTTGGAGCTAGGTACTTTACCTTAGGGCGCCGGATTCGACAGCTGGCGGCTGGGTGGCTGGCGATGCTTTCAATTGATTGACATCCCGTACGACTTTGACCCATTCCTTCTTGTCCTTCTTGGTGGCAAATGGCGCGTTCAGATCCGCGTAGTAGGCCAGCAGCGCCGTTCTTAACTCGGGCGAAACCGCGGCAAAATTGTCCTTCTCCAACCGGGTCAGTAGATCGGCATAGGTCTTGTCCGCGAGAGGATACTGGCCTGGACCGGTGATCGTGCCGGTGTCAAAATTTTCGTCCGTCAAAATTGCATGGCCTGAACCCCGTTGCTGTTTCGCCAGTTGCTCATAATTCTGCAGTGCATTGCTGAAGCTGGCGACGAACAATTTCTCGGCGTCGGGAGTGGGGATCTTGAACGCCAGATCCCGAAACGGCCCGACCTTGGGAACCAGCTCGAGCAGGAAACCGAGCAGCCGGGTGCCGAAGCCGGGCTTTTCATATTTGCCGGGCCACTGTTTTTCGTAAGTGGAGCGGGAAACGCGATAGAGGAATGCGGTGCGCGTGATCCCGGGAGAGGCGCGCTGAATTTCGTCCTTTTTGGTCTGCCAGGCAATTTTCGTAGCTTCCGGAATCAACTGACTGACGCCTCGGCGGTAGGAAGCAATCGCGAGGTCGTAATTGGAGAGGACTGAATCCAGGTCGAGCGCGTATGTTTCCTGAAATGCGCGCGAGAGAAGCTCCTTGGAAACTTGAAAACCAATGCGGTCGCGATAAGCATCTGAGGCGTATCGTCCTTTGGCAACCTGCAGCACATCGAATCCGAATTCAGTTTTGAGATGCGCGAGAGGATCTTCATCGTAGGTGACGACGTGGCCATACTTGCGGCGGAGTTTGGGATAGAGCAGTGGCACGGCGAGATTTGTGCCGGTGCGATGCCCTTCGTTGTCCGCCGAGTAATGCGCCAGGGCACCGAGCGCGAACGCATATTCGTTCAAGTCTTGCGAATCGCGCAGCAGCGCGGCGACGAAATCTCCGCTGCGAACGTAGTGCACCAGGTCGCTGAAGAATTTATTGCCGAACGGGTAATAGCCCATGTCCTGAATCACGCAGCCGCCGTAGGCATATCCGTGTGCGATCTTCAATTCCTCGGGACTCGCCCGTGGAAACCGCTCGAGCAGCAGCGGCTTGATCGCTTCATCCCACGCGGCGTCCACGATCGCTTCGTGAGCCAGAACGGAATAGGCGCTGGAGGGAGGCGGCGCGAGCAGCAGAGCGATAATGCACATGGCCGTCGCTCTGGCCGCAAACAACTTGCCGCGTTTCATGAGATTTCCGGGCATGTGTGGGACGCCGTCGACGATATTTCGATCACGGGCAAAGAAAGATGCGAGCAGAAACATCGTAGTATCACAGTAGAGCGGCGATTTCCTTAAGACGATACGGAAGTGAGTGTAGTTTGCAGGCGAATTTACCCTACGCCTTCGCTTCTTTAGCTGAAACTTGATGCCCGCGATCGGCTGTCGTCACCGGCCGATTGCTTTACCGAGAGAGTCACGATGATTTTAGTTCCGGTTTCCGCAGACTTGATCTGCAGCCATCCGCCGAGTTGCCGCACGCGTTCGCGCATACCGCGGATGCCGACGCCGAGTTGCCCTCCGCTGCTATTCAAGGTTGTCAGGATCTCGTCGGGAATCCCTGTACCGTTGTCCACCACTTCCAGTCGCACGATTTCGGAGCGCGCTTCAATCTGCACGCTAGCGGTCTCGCTGCCAGAGTGGCGAAAAATGTTGGTCAAGCTTTCCTGCACAATCCGGAACAGCGTTCTTTCCACGATTTCGGGAAGGCGATCGGCACCGAGCGAAACATTCAAGTCCACTTTCACCTTGCTGCGCTGCGTGAATCCCTCGATGTACCATTCCAGCGCGGAACGCAATCCGGCGTAGTCTAAAGTGGGAGGATACAGAAGGTAGGAGAGCGTGCGCGTTTCGTCGGAGGCTTTCTGCGACAGAAGGATGGCTTCGCGCAGCAAGTCGGCGGAGCCGGGATCCACCTCGGAGATTTTCGCACTGACGGCCGACAGGTGAATCACTAATGCGGCAAGGCTTTGCCCGGTGCTGTCGTGCAGTTCCCGCGCGATGCGGCGGCGCTCTTCATCCTGCAATTGCAGTAATCGCGCGGAAAGATTCCGCAGGGCTTCTTCGGCGTCTTTACGAGGGGTGACGTCGCGATTGATTTCCAGAATGCCAATCACGCGGCCGTGCGAATCCCGCTGCAGCACCTGGCGGCTCGCCACCACGATGCGTTTTCCATCGCGGGTCGAGTGGACCAGCTCGCCTTCCCACGAACCGACCTTATAGAGCTTTTCATATACTTGATCGAGCGGTTCGGGAAACACTGTTTTGAGGAATTGATGGGTCTGGTTTCCGCAGGCTTCCGCGGGGGTCCAGCCGTAGGTTTTCTGCGCGCCGCCATTCCAGAACAGGATCACGCTGTCCACATCACGGACGATGATGGCATCGTGCGCGAGCTGCAGTAGCTCGGATTGCAGCTTTCCGCTGGCGGCGCGCGATGCGCGAGTTTTCTTTGCGCTTTTCTTCGCAGCGCGTTTAGCGGGCATACGTCAGACTACCTTGTGCCGGGCGGGAATAGTTACGGAAATCGCTCGGTCTTGGTCCGTCGACAGGTGCTCTCACCGGTTCGCTGGAGAATTGCCGGTGGGAATACCTCGCTACGTACAGCAGAAAGAACGAGCGCATCGCAAAATCTACTCGCGTTGCGAGAGATTCTTGCCTTCAAAGAATGGTTTGTGCTGGCTCATCGATTCCACAGCCGCCACCAGCCAATTGGCCTGCGACTTCAACAGATAGCCACTCGCGCCGACATTTTGGGCCTGGCGAACCATCTGCTTCGAATCGTGCTGGGTGAAGATCAGCACTTCGGTAGTGGGCAGCGCTTTCTTGATCTCTGGCGTAGCTTCCAGGCCGTTCAGCTCCGGCATGGTGATGTCCATGATCACGATATCAGGCTGCAGCTCTCGCACCTTGCCAATGGCTTCGGCGCCATCTGCGGCCTCGCCGACAACTAGCCACTCCTTGCGAGTAGCGAGCAGCCTTCCCAAGGCTGTGCGCACCGCTTTTTCGTCATCCACGATCAAGATTCGCAGGGTCACTAAGCCTGTGCCTCGCATATTTTATCGAACGACCGCGAAACCGCAATCAGCTTTCACGCCATCGATTGGTGGCAATCCAGACCTTCCGCTATTGCGTGCAACCCAGCAGCCAACCAGCAAATCAATCGGTGGCCCTAGCGGCCGATTGCGAAATATGTACCGAAGTTCATCCCTATTTACATATCCAGCGGAGAGTTGCCCGACTGCCGCAAGAATAAGGTCGTAACCTCCTTGTTTAGAATCTCTTACGCAGTACCAGCGCGGTGCCATTGGTAGCTGAATTGCTTTTCATACGTAGACATCAACGCCCTGTGGAGCGGTTTGCCTTCAGCCTGTAAGGGGGAAATATGAGCGAGAGCTACGATATCTTCCGTGAACTTGCGGAAACTGGGCCGATTTGGATTGAGGCTGTTCAAGGTTTAGAGAATGCAAAGGCTCGCGTCACGGAATTGCTTGCGACGCGTCCTGGAAATTACTTCATCTACGATCCATTTGCCGCCAAGGTGATTTCCTCTGCTTTTAAATCGGCGCAGATGCCGGCGCCGGTGATGCTCGCCGGCCGTTCGCATCAATACTAGATGAGGGCTGCTACAGGCGGCCCATCAGAAATAGTATTAGCAGGATCACCAGCACCAAGCCGATCCCGCCACTTGGGTAATATCCCCATTCCCTGCTGTGCGGCCATGTCGGCAGACTGCCGAAGAGCGCGAGAATCAGAACGATTGTCAGAATGAGCAGCAGCATGTGGTTCTCCTTTTAATTTCTCCGAAAGGGCGCGGTGATGGACCGCGCCCCCTCGGAGCGAGGGTTGCAAAATTAATTCGCGCTGCCAGCTTTGGCCGTCTTGTGGCGCGGCTTGGTTTCCGCTGCTTCCGCTTCCGCGCCACTATTGAATGCTTCGGAATTGATTTCTTCCGAGAGCTCCGTGAGCTTCTGATCGGTTTCCTTCTCTTCGTCGAGAGTCTGTTGCAATAAGGAAGCGGCTTCACTTTCGCCCATCAATTCGGCGTAAGCGTGCACTGCGCCGTAAGCCGCGATTTCGTAATGTTCCACGCGTTGCGCCGCGGAGATCAGAGCCACATCCATCAGCGCACCCTCGAAATCCTCGGCCATCATTTCGCCGCCTTCCGACACGATGCCGGCCATGCCCTTGCATTTCTTGCCCTTCACCGGCTCGCCCAGTGCGCTGAGGATTTGCTCCAGACGCGTGGCGTGCTGGCGTGTCTGTTCCAGGTGCCCCTCGAATCCCTTGCGCAGTTCATCCGAATTTGCAGCTTTCGCCATTTTGGGCAGCGCCTTGATCAATTGCTGCTCGGAGCTGTAGAGATCTCGCAATTCGTCCACGTAAAGACCCTTCAAATTGTTGTGACTCATTAACTTCCCCCTGGTTCTGATGTGGTCGTGTCACCGACCGGTTTTTCGCGATTGCATCGTCAGACTAGGCTTCCGCCACGGGCTTAGCCATCAAGCAATCGCTGTAGGCTTCCTTCCGGGTTCCGGTAGGCAGGGCGTCAGCAAGAAATCCCAGAAGGCTCCGATGTTCCGCCGCGCGCCTGATGCTGAATCGTAAGGCGATTTGTCCCGTGCAGTTAGGTATAGCGCTGTATTCCGAGCTGGCGACTTTGTCTCCACTATGGCTGAGCAGTCGGACATTCAAATCAGGAGGCACCAAATGAACTGGGATCAAATCGAAGGCAAGTGGAAACAGTCAATGGGAAAAGTGAAGGAGAAGTGGGGGAAACTGACTGACGACGATCTCACGG
Source organism: uncultured Acidobacteriota bacterium (assembly GCA_963710845.1). Classification (GTDB taxonomy): domain Bacteria; phylum Acidobacteriota; class Terriglobia; order Acidiferrales; family UBA7541; genus Palsa-295. The sequence continues at coordinate 684,138 of CAVQBU010000006.1, forward strand.
CCATCAACGGCCAACGGGACCAGCTGATCGGAAAGATTCAGGAGCGCTACGGTATCGCCAAGGAGGTGGCACAGAAACAGGTGGATGAATTCACGCGCGCTTACAAGACGGATGTCGTGGTGCAAAACACCGCGAAGAAAGCCAAAGCGTAAGCGGCTCGTCTTCGTGATTTCGCGAATCGAAAAAGAGGAGGTTCGCAATGGCAAGATACGGAAAGGCAGCCGGTAAGAGTGTCAAGAGCGCGATGCATCGCGAAAAGCGCGGCACGCTTCGTTCAGGTAAAGGCGGAAAGGGCGGCAAAGTGACCAGCCGCGCGCAAGCGATTGCGATTGGACTTTCCGAGGCGCGCAAGAAAGGCGCAAAGGTTCCACGGAAAAAGTCTTAACGCAATTTTTTGCACGAACCTGCAAATTGTCGCCCGCCATCAAGGCCGTATTTTCCGCGGCCTTGGTGGCCGGCGATTCTCTCCGGCGATCGAACCATTCAAGCCGCTGCAGTGACACTCCGGGAAATCCGATCTGCAAATGTTTTCGGAAGAGGGCTGACGGAAGGATAGCTCGGACCGCGTGGCGAAAAAAAACGGCGAGGGCATTCACCGAGTGGTGCAGGCCCCCGCCGTCCGGTTGTCAGCAATGCATCAACTCATTAGCGCCTACTTAGGCTTTGCCGCTGGAGCCGGAGCCCCGTGGGCAGGCGGCGCTTGCCGTTGCTGCAGCTGTTGTTGCTGCTGCGTGTGTTTTTGAACTAATTGCTGGGTCTGCTGCTGGTGCTTCTGCTCGATCTGCTGCGTCCTCTGGTCGTTGGCCTTTTGCTTCGTGAGTTGCTGGTGGTCCTTGTCTTGCTGCTGCTGCAGTTTTTGCCGTTCTTTGTCCTGTTGCGCGGCAAGCTTGGTCTGCTGCTGTTGGTATTTCTGGTCCAGCTTTGCGTTGCCCGTGTTAGGAGGAGCGGCTCGCTCGGCAGGCGGAAGCTCTTTCGGGTGCACAGCCGAGTTCCCGCGAGCGGAGGCATTTTCCGCGCCGCGATTATTGAACTCTCCCGGTCTGGAGGTAGCGGCGACCGGCGGCTTGCCGTGGTTGGCCGAGGCCCGCAGCTCTGGGTTCTCGCGCGCAGCGTTTATATGCTGCGTTTGCGCGGCGACGGGAGGAATATGCCGCTCATGCGCGGCAGCTTCTTCCTGGGACGTGGGACGAGCGTTGATCCCGCCATGGCCGTTGTAGCTGACGTGGACATCGTTTCTCACGTCCACTCTCGTTTCATACACGTTGTGAATCACGGTGACGTTGACGTTGGTCACGGCGCGATTGTAAAAAAAATGCCCGCCGTCCCAGCGGCCGCCTTCAAATCCGTGGCCGAAGTAGCCGAAGCCGTAGTTGATGCCGCCGTAGAAACCTACAGTCGGGCCCCAGTAGCCGTCGTACCAAACAAAGCTGCTGCCGCCCCAGCCCCAGTAGCCTGGGGTCCAGAAGAAACCCACTTGGGGCGCTTCCACCCAGGTGCCAGGAACCCAGAAATAACCGTCGTCGCCCCAGGCCCAATAGCCGGGCGTCCAGATATAGCCATCGCCGGGGCACACCGGCTGCTCGTAAACTGGCAGCTCGGGGGGCGCGATGGTGATCGCTACACCGATTTGCGCGAATGATGCGGAAGAAAGAAATAACATAGCGATTGCCAGTAATAACGGACGAATGAATCGGCTACGCATTAGAGATCATCTCCTCTTGACTGTTTTCCGCCGGTGGCGCGATGGCGCGTTCCCCGGTCGGGTGTGTTCAGTGAGCAACGAATATTGAATAACGGGCCGATGTGAGACGCCTAGCATCTCGTACTGGCTGTAAATGTAGTCCTGCCCGTGATTTCCGCCAATACGGACTTGCCTGTAAAACCACGCCGAGTAGCTCGTAGCCCCAAATTGTTCAACCCCTCCAGACGGATTTTGTTGCAGGCCCGAGACTTGCGGGTCGGTGCTCCTCCCAATCCGGCTCGGTCTGGTTTCAGGGGGTACGAGATCGCGCGTCCCTCCTTAGGGTTTCCACTGTATTGAACGAAATCGCTAAAAACGTAAAGTGGGGGAGGCGCGGATGCGTTGGTGGGCGATTGCTGCGATCTTGTCGTTTTGTTCGCGCCGATTCGAGCGTTACCGCCGTTTGTTGCCGGATGCCTTGGGAGGTTTGCGATGTACACGTATCTTTGCTGCCGCTGCACAAAATGCGCCGCGCGTATTGTGTTGGAAGAATGGGCGGAGTCCATGTATCTGCTGCATCGCCCGGTGCGGGCACGTCCCCGGTATCAGAGATGTCCATTTTGCGAATCGGCATTTGCGCCGGAACGCTATTACGTGACGGAAAGCGGCGCGCCGCTAGCTGTATCCGGGCGCACAATCGAAATTCAGGACTCGCTGCAGCCGCTCGCCAAGACAGCGTGAGTCGGTCACCAAGCTTCTGAAAGTTTTTCCCTCTCAGACTCCCCCAAAGAAGGGGGTTGTCGCGGAGAATCGGCAGCCCCTCCTCCCTGCATCTCAGCGGCAGCCGCTGAATCTAGTTCACTCGCATATCCATCTGCGCTGGGTGGTAATTTTCGCGCGTACAGCAATTTCCGTTGCGCCTTAAGAATTAGCCCGTATTCCGCGGTATCGGATTCCCCGGCAGAATGGCCGGCGCAGGGGAAGAATGGGAGTCGGGTGCCTTGCTAAAGCAAGGCATGAGGGCTGGGCTGGCTTCCACTTCCCCTTGCCGAATTCTTAGTACGCCTGTCGCGCTTTCGCAAAAGGAGAAAACGTAATGCCGACCACGGATGATCAAGAAGCGCTGGAACGCGCGCGGGAAGATGCGCGGGAAGGGAAATCGCCCTCCACGCAGGCGGGCGAATTCGTGCGCGAGGAGATTGATCATGTGCGCGAAGGCAAGCACGGCGCGGCAAACGTGAGGCAGGCGATTGCGATTGGATTGTCGAAAGCGCGTCGCGCAGGCGTAAAACTACCGCCACCCGCGAAGGGTTCGGCGAAAATTCGGGCGCAGGCGCTGCGCGATTCGCGCAAAGGCAAATCGCCACGGCGCAAAGTATCGCGCAGGCGATCGCAGGCCACGTTGCGAGCTTTGCAGCAGGAAAGTACCGATTCGGTATCGCCGCGCGCGCTTTCGCAACAGGCTCGCAGCAGTGCTCGTCGCCGGGGCGCAACCGCCCGGCGCAATGCCGCAGAGAAAGCAGTGCATACGAAAGGAACGTCCGGCCTGCGCGACGCGGCGCGTAAGGCGGCTCGCACGCGCCAGCGGCGGCGCGCTGCGTAGTCCATCACGCCCATGCGCCCCGCACGCAAGAAATATGAGGTTCGCGACACAGTGATGGACGCGCTTCTAGTTCTGAATTCCCTGATTCTGCTGTTCAGCCATTGGGCCGCATCACGCAGATAATTCGAGTGGCGCGTGGGTTGGGATGATGGGCCTGATGAAGTACGTCAACGGAATGGAGGTACGGATGAACGTCCCCTGGCAGCTTGTGGTTGCTTCGGCCGACCTGGAAGACCGCCGGGCAATGGTAAATATTCTAGCCAAACAAGGATTCGACCCGATTATTGCGTCCAGCGTCGGCGAATGTCGGGCGAGCATGGCCCAGGAGGACGTGGGACTGATCTTCTGTGCCCGATCACTGTCGGATGGCAATTACCGTGACTTGCTGATTGCCGCGCGCACCGGCACACGCAGAACCCGAATTGTTCTCACCGCGCGTATTACAGATTGGGACGAGTACCTGGAGGCGATGCGGCTGGGCGCTTTCGACGTCATCTCGGCTCCGTGCCGTCCGACCGACGTGGAATGGATGATCTTGCAGGCGCTGCGCGACGAACACGCTCGAAGCCGGCAGATCACATTTGCGCAACAGGCCGGACGCGTGTTGCCGCAAAATACCGTGTGCAAGTCAGCGTGAGATGAATTCGCGAACACGCATGAGTCACCAGCCTTTCTAAGGGCGCTGGCCGAGTGCGAGGGCATCGCGGGCGTTGCGTCTATGAGAGTTCCGCTTCGAGCCGCAACAGAAAGCGAATCACTTCGCTCGGATCCCGCACGTAGTATTTCGCGGCACTTCCCTGCGGCTTTCCAACGCGTATGGTGATTTGATCGCCCAGCGCGCAAAACGCGGTTTCGTCCGTGCCGTCGTCGCCGATATAAATCGCCGGGGTGCCTGGTGGGAATTCGCTGAGCAGGTCCAGCACCGCGCCGCCTTTTCCGCGGATCTCATTGGGTAGAACTTCCCACACCATTGCGCCGTCGAGCACTCTCAGCGTTTCTTGTAGCGGCTCGACGACGTCCAACAAGCAGGATTTCGCGGCGCGCGCGATCGGCGGGCTGGCTTCGCGATAGTGAACCGCGAAGCTCATGCCTTTATCTTCGATGCGCATGCCGCGCATTGCGGACATCCGCAGGCGCGCTCCGTGTTGCGCGCGCGCCAGAATCCTGGCCGCAGCTTTGGTGATTTTCGTGGTTTTGCTCTCGCGTTCCGCGCCGTGGAGGCCGATGAAATGGAGGGCCTCGACGCCAATGCGTGTTTGCAGGTCCTGGCAGCGCCTTCCGCTCACGATCGCGACGAACAGCGTCGGATGCCGCGCCAGGCGTTCCAGCAACCGCTTGGTCCGCTGCGGCACGCGAACCTCCCACGGCCTGCGCTGCAATCTCACCAGCGTGCCATCGAAATCCAGCAGCAGCGCGCAAGTCTTCGCGTCGCGAATCCGGCCGGCGATTTCGCTCCAGGCGCGAAACAAATATCTCGGCGACGGAACGGCGGGATTGCCTTTCGCCGCAACCACAACGCCTGGGGCGTGCGAATGATCAATCGCGCGTTTCTTTTTTCGCCTGATTTGCAAGGTGTGTTTGGTTGCGGGGTGCGGTTCGTTCATCGCGTGTGGCCGACTTCTGGCTGCGGTTCCTCGATACGGATTTCGGAAAGCTCCGTGATCAGACTTCCCGCCCATGCAAATACATTATGACGCATCACGGTGCTGCGCATCAGTTTCATGCGTGTTTGACGTTCCTCCGTGTCCATCTCCAGCGCCACGCGAATCGCTTCGGCTAGCTGTTCCACATCGTAGGGATTCACGATGATCGCGTCGCGCAATTCGCGGGCGGCTCCGGTGAACTGGCTCAGAATGAGCGCGCCTTCCTGGTCGTCGCGCGAAGCTATGAATTCCTTGGCCACCAAGTTCATACCGTCATGCAGAGACGTGACCATGCAGAAATCAGCGGCGCGGTAATACGGCAGAATTTCCTCGTGGCTATGGTGGCGCGTGAGCAGCGCTATGGGCTTCCAATTGGGCGTCTGCCAGCGCGCGTTGATTCGCTCCGCTTCCGTTACCAGCTCCTGCAGGAAATCGTGATAGCGCTCGATTTCCGTGCGGCTGGGCGCGCCGATCTGCACAAACGTGAATTTCTCGCGATACGCCGGCCACTTCTCGAGGAACCTTTCGACGCCGCGCAGGCGTTCCAGCAAACCCTTGGTGTAGTCCACACGGTCAACACCCACTCCGATGAAGTTCGCCTTGATGCCCAGCTTGCCCAGCAGCTCGCTGCGCAGCACGTAGGGCGACACCGTCGGATCCTGGCCTCGCTGCGCTTCGCGAAAATCCACGCTGATGGGAAACGGCTTGACGAAGGTAATGTGTCCGCCGCGTTTCACTGCAAATCGTTCCCATTCGATTTGAGATTCCATCGCGGCGTCCACAGTCTCCAGAAAATTGTCGCAATGCGCCTGAATCTGGAATCCGATCAGGTCCGCGCCCAGCAGGCCGCTGACCAATTCGCGTTGCCACGGACAGATGCCGAACGCTTCCGGATTGGGCCAGGGAATGTGCCAGAAAATCGCCACGCGCGCATCGGGACGCGCTTCCTTCACCATGCGCGGAAGCAACGCAAAATGGTAATCCTGCACGAGCACCAGCGGATGTTCGACGCCTTCAATCTCCTGCAGCACCGCTTCGGCGAATTTGCGATTCGCTGCCTGATAATTTTGCCAGTCTGAAGCGCGGAAAATCGGCCGAGTATGCGCGATATGGCACAGCGGCCATAATCCTTCGTTCGAAAAGCCGTAGTAATGCCCTTTTTCCACTTCTTTCGAGAGCCACACGCGGCGCAGCGTGTAGTCCGGCTTGTCGGGCGGAACGCGAAGGTGATCATGATCGTCCACTGTTTCGCGATCGGCGTCGCCGGAACCAGATGCGATCCAGATTCCGTCGCAGGCGCGCAAAATTGGTTCCAATGCAGTGACGAGGCCGCTCGCGGGGACTAGCAGCTCGATGGCCTTTCCTTTGTGCACGTGCATATACGGCTCGCGGTTGGACACAACGACGAGCGAGCCCTGCGAAGCCTTTCCCTGAATGCTGACGCGCAGTCGCTCGGCGGTCCACACTGACTCGCCGGATTCCCGCAGGCGCGCCTCTTCTTCGGCGGCCGAGCGCGCGTCCGCCAAACTGCGCGTGAGATTCATCACCTCATTCGTGAAGGGAGCGAGAAAACTTTCCTTCGGGCCCGGCGGACTGGGCATCACGCGGCCGCGCCGAATATCCTTCATCCATTGCGCGGTGCGCGAAATCGGCAGCACGATGGTCCAGCGGATGATCAGCACGGTGATTAGGACGATCAGCAGCACCTCCAGAATCACGTGCCAAAAAGTCGCGCGCCACATGCGCGCGCTCTGCGTTTCGATGTAGCCCACATCGTGAAAAATGGCCAGCACGCCGACGACGGAAGTTTTGTCGTGCAGCGGCATGTAGTACACGTGCATCGGCTCGGTGCCGACATTTATGAATTGGCTCAGGCCGGTGTTGCTCGAAACCACCTGGGCCAGGGGAACAGGCGGAGGAACAAAGCGGTTCTGCAGATTGGAACTTTCCGCGAGCAGTTCTCCATGATTATCGTAAACCGCAACGCCCGCGAGCTGCTCGCGATTCCCAAAGCGCTCGACGATGCGGCGCAACTGTTCGCGCGAGCCTTTGCCCAGGGCCGGTTCCACAATCTCCTGCAAGCTCTCGGAGAGAATTTCGGCGCGATGCACCAGGTCGGTGCGCAGGCCACGCTTCTCCGCGCGCACTTCATTTTTGGAGACAACAAAAGTGACGATGGTGACGGCCGCAGCCAGGAATAAAATCAGGCGTAAGCTCAGCTTCACGTTAACCTCTAGCTGGATATAGAGATGTCCAGGCAAGCCTCGCTATCGCAAAGGCAGCACGAATGTTGCCAGTCCGCCAGGAGTTTGGTTGTTCAAAATAGAACACTTACACCGACCATCGTAAATCACGCTGTGGAGATTCGCCGCGCACCCGGTAGATTCTCCTGCAAAGCAGTTCATAATCACATGGGAGGTGCGTAAACTGAATCCAGTGTTCACCTGATTTTTTTTCAGTCTGCGCCGTAATAAACTTGCACCGCACGGCGACTCACGCAGATATGTGCAAGTGAAGGATTCGATGCCTCGCGTGCTGAACTCGCGTCGTGTGCTTGCGGTCGCTGACCGAATTTCAAACTGGGTGCGCCCCGTCCTGGCACTCATTCTTTTCCTGTTCCCGCTGGCATGGGTCGATGCGTCGTATACTGAATCTACGTTTCAAAAGCGACCGATGAGCAATGAATTTCAACACTTCGACGAGGTGCAGCATTACATCTCAGTAAGCTGGGACCACCTCACCCGCTCTCTGGACAAATGCAAAACGTACGAGGACCAGAAAATCGGCGACGAGCAGTATTTGTATTTTCCGGCGGACTTCCAGAGCTTGCCGGCCTTTCAGGAACTGGTGAAAGATTGCAAGGTGCGCGTCGAGCGCTTGCCGGAAATCATCAGCAGCCCCGACGATGTCCACCTGAACAAAATTTCCCATGCCGGGCTGCTCTACCTGCCCCACGCTTACGTCGTGCCGGGCGGCCAATTCAATGAGATGTACGGATGGGATAGCTACTTCACCATCCTCGGCCTGCTGCAGGCGCATCGCCTGGAACTTGCCAAGGGGATGGTGGAAAATTTCTTTTACGAAATTCAGCATTACGGCTCGATTCTGAATGCGAACCGCACCTACTATCTAACGCGCTCGCAGCCCCCGTTTCTGACTTCCATGATTCTGGCCGTGTATGACGCGGAGGACCCTTCTGCGCAACAGAAAGATACTGCCTGGCTGCGGCAAGCTTACGATTTCGCGGTGATCGACTACGAGCAATGGACCCACCCGCCGCATTTGGCAGGCGATACCGGCTTGTCGCGTTACTACGATCATGGCGAAGGCCCAGTTCCGGAAATCATCGGCGATCCGAGCGATTACTATCGCGGCGCGGCGCAATACTTCCTGCTACAGAACGGAACCAAAGATCCTCACCTGGTGTTGGTGGACAAAGATCATCCGGTCGAGTCCCTGGTTGGGCCGCTTTTCCCGGTTTTCACTCGCGATGAACATGCGGGCCAAAACTCGATCGAGAATCAGACATCGGCGGACTCACCCGTCGAGCAGGTCACGCTCTCCGCAGACTTCTATAAAGGTGACCGCAGTATGCGCGAGTCGGGATTTGATGTTTCGTTTCGCTTTGGCGCGTTCAGCGGGGAGACTCACCATTACGCGCCAGTCTGCCTGAATAGCCTGCTGTACAAAACTGAAAAAGATCTCGCGCGCATGAGTTCCCTTCTGAGTCGGCCGGAAGAATCCACGCGCTGGAACGGCCGCGCGAGCGAGCGCCAAAAGCTGATACAGAAATATCTCTGGGACGCGAAGCAAGGTCTCTACTTCGATTACAACTTCGTGACCAATACACGTTCCACCTATGAGTACGCCACCACTTTCTATCCGCTGTGGGCGGGGTTGGCCACGCCCGAGCAGGCACAAGCGGTGGTGAATAACCTTCGCCTCTTCGAACAGCCCGGCGGCCTGGCGATGAGCCGCGTGGAATCGCAGGCGCAGTGGGATTATCCGTACGGCTGGGCACCCATTCAATTGCTGGCGGTGGACGGCATGCGCCGTTACAGTTTCAACGCGGACGCCGACCGCGTCGCCTACAATTTCCTGAGCATGGTGATCGAAGATTTTGTGACCGACAAATTTATTCGGGAGAAGTACAACGTCGTCAAACGCACTTCCATTACGCGCATCGTGAAGGGCTACAGTCAGAATGTGATTGGGTTCGGCTGGACCAACGGCGTCTTCCTGGAATTGCTGCACGAACTGCCACCCCCGCTTCTCGAGCGCCTGAAACGCGAGTAAGCCGAAAATCCGCAATTTCCTAATTGCGCCCGAGCTTGAAATCCTGTCACCTATGAGCTGCACGCTCTGGCTCGGTCGCGGCTCTCGTCAAAAGGAAGGAAGGAGGGAGGATGGGGGAACATCCTCCCGGGGTGGTCAAGGAGTGTTGCCTGAGGAACCTGAGCGCACTATAAACTTCCTCGCGCAGCCTCTCCATACAGTAACCATCGTATTTTTGCTAAGTGCGGACTTTAGGAGGACGGGGCAGCCCTTCCGGCCGGTCGGCTATTGTGGTTCACCTTTTTCAGAATTGCCTGCATCCGCGGCGGCCAGCTCGGAATCCGTGGGCCCTAGCAACGCCTCAATCATTCCCACCATCGGAAATGCATTCGTTTTGGACACCACGGACCGAATGCCGGCTTCCCGGGCGTGGTTTTCCAGGTCGGAGCTAGCGTGCTGCGTAAATAGGACGATCGGCACGGCGGGAGCGATCTCGGACATGCGCCGCGCGGTTTCGATTCCGTTGATGCCCGGCATCTGAAAATCAAGGATCACGATGTTGGGATGCAGTTCCTTGAAAAGCTGGATGGCGGTTTCGCCGTCAGGCGCCTCGCCGCAAATCTCCCAATCTGGATTTGCCTGCAAGACAGTGCGCAAGGATTTCCGCACGAGCTCACTATCGTCCACAATTAGGAATCGAGTGCGCATCAGACCTCTTTGACGCCGCTGGCTCGCGCGCGGACTTGCACAGGCGCGAAAATTTCTGCTCGCATGCTAGCGGCCGCACATATCATACGCTTTTCATCGTCGTTTTATTTACGGGTACCGCCGCGATGACTGTGGTGCCATTCTCGCTGGACTGAATTTCGAGCGTGCCGCCAAGCTCGCGCAGACGCTCGCGCATCCCGCTCAACCCCACGCCATGGCTTGATCCCGCGGATGCGGACGCGCCATTGCCGCCGGACATACCCTTGCCTTCGTCGCAAACTTGCACGCTGAGCAGTTTTTCTGGGGTGTGCGATATTTTAATTTTCGCTGTCTTGCTTCCAGAATGGCGATACACGTTTGTCAGGCACTCCTGCACGATACGAAAAATCGAAATCTCTACGTTGGGCGGCAGCCGGCCGATATCCGGCGACAATTCCACCGTGACTTTCACGCTGCTGCGCTCCGCAAAACCTTCGGCGAACATTTTAATTGCGGGCAGCAGGCCGATTTCATCCAGTAGCGGCGGATGCAGCAGGTGCGAAATCGTGCGCGTTTCTTTCGAAAGCTGTTCCACCAGCTGATTATTCTGGTGCAAGACTTCAGCAACGTCAGGGCCAAGCGATTTCGTCTGCTGCGCCAACATTCCGTTATTCATGGAAAGCGCCGCGATCAAAGGCCCGATGCCATCGTGCAAATCGCGGGCGATGTGCCGGCGTTCCTCATCCTGCATCGCCAGCAAGCGCGCGGAAAGTGAACGCAGGTCACGATTCAGCATTTCCAGCTGCCGCGTCTTGCGATGCAGGTCCGCGAAGACGCGTACCTTCGCGCGCAACAATTCCGGAACGATGGGCACGGCAATATAATCCACGGCGCCGCGCTGGTAGGCGTTGAGCCGGTCAATATCCGTCAAGTGCACGGCGGAGATGAAAATGATCGCGACCTTCTGGAAGCGCGGATGTTGCCGGATCATGTCCGCCAGCTCGAAACCATCGAGTTCGGGCATGCTCACGTCCATCAGCACCACGGCGATGTCAGTCTTCAGTAAATGATCCAGCGCCTCTTTTCCGGAGCGGGCTTTGATCAGGTTTTCATTCAGCTCGCCGAGAATAGCTTCGTAGGTGACCAGCTTGCCGGGCTGGTCATCCACCATCAGAATATTTACTTTTTCCTGCTCGCGCATTTTCTCCCTCATGCTTCAAACCTCTTACGGCATCAGCTATTGCGCTGACCGCTGCGATGGAAACCGAATCGCCACGAGCCGCCAATCTTTTTACCGGTGGAACCACATCCGCAACGCCGAGAGCAGCTGCTCCGTGTTTACCGGCTTCGCCAAATACTCGGAAGCGCCGGCTTCCAGGCATTTTTCGCGGTCCCCTTTCATGGCTTTGGCGGTCAAAGCGATGATCGGCAAGCGCCGGAAAGAAGGATTGCGGCGAATAATCTGCATCGTTTCGTATCCATCCATGTCCGGCATCATGATGTCCATCAACACGATGGCCACGTCCGGAGTTGATTCCAGCGTATTGATGGCTTCGCGGCCCGTGCCCGCGGTTAATACGCTCATCCCGCGGCGTTCCAGCACGCTGCTGAGCGCGAAGATATTTCGCACGTCATCATCCACCACCAGCACTTTCTTTCCCACCAGCGCTTCGTCGGAATGATGGAGCAGGTCGAGCATCCTCTGCTTTTCCGGCGGCAGATCGGTGACCACCCTATGCACGAACAGCGCCGTCTCGTCCAGCAGCCGCTCCGGCGATTCCACGCCCTTCACCACCACGCTGCGCGCCAGCAAATGCAGACGGGCATCTTCTTCCGGCGACAAGTCTTTGCCGGTAAACACCACGACCGGCAAATCGCTCAGCGCGGGAGTGTCGCGGAAACGTTCCAATATCTCGAATCCAGACATGTCCGGCAGGCGCAAGTCGAGCACCACGCAATCGAACGGTTGCTCGCCAATCGCCGCGAGCGCCTGTTCGCCGGTGGCGGCGATCTCGACGTCAATATCTTCATAGCCAAGTAATTCGCGGATGCTGAGCTGCTCGGCGGGATTATCTTCCACTACCAATAGCCGCTTGCGCCGCGGCGCGGTGTATTGCTTCATGCGCGCAAACGCGGTCTTCAACTGTTCGGACGTCGCCGGCTTGACCAAGTAAGAGAACGCCCCGCGCGCCAGGCCGTGTTGCCGGTCTTCATCCAGGGTCAACATCTGAACGGGAATGTGGCGCGTGCGTGGATCCTGTTTGAAGTGGTTCAGAACCGTCCAGCCCAACATGTCTGGCAAGAAAACATCCAGCGAAATGGCTGTCGGCTGGAATTCATGTGCGAGCGCCAGCGCTTCCGATCCGCGCGTGGCAACGAGGACTTTGAATCCGTTGTCATGCGCCAGGTCGCAGAGCATGGTGGCGAAGTACGGATCGTCTTCCACAATCAGCAGAATGGCATCGTCCGGCTGCAAGGTTTCGCGATCGTCGGCGATGGTGATTTGCTCGATCGCCCGCTTGGACGCCGCTCCGACCGCTATCTGACCTGGCGCGGGCATCGCCGAAGATTTCGCTTCGGTCCCGGCGACGCCCGTGGAAGGACCCACATACGTTTGCGGAAGATACAGCGTGAACGTGCTGCCTTCGTCAGGGGTACTGCGTAGTTGAATTTCGCCGCCCAGCAGGCCAGCGAGTTCGCGGCTGATCGCCAAACCAAGTCCGGTGCCGCCGTATTTGCGGCTCGTACCGGCGTCGGCTTGTTGGAAGGCTTCGAAAATGATGCGCTGCTTTTCAGGCGGAATTCCGATGCCCGTGTCGGTGACTTCGAATGCAACCACCGAGGCGGACCTGCCCAAAACCGGGTGGCCTTCGGTCCAACCGCTCTCGGCGACGAAGACGGACATGCGCACGCCGCCCTTTTCCGTAAATTTGAAGGCATTTGAAAGCAAATTTTTGAGTACTTGCTGCAATCGCTTGGAATCGGTGACCAGGCTGCGCGTCAAATTAGGATCGGACTGCACTTCAAAATTGAGGTGCCGGTTCTCTGCTTCGTGGCGGAACGGACGAGCGATCATATCCAGCAGGCTGGCGAAGAACACTTCCTCCGCCTGCACCGAAACCGTGCCGGATTCAATTTTCGAAAGATCCAGAATATCGGTGATCAGGTTCAGGAGGTCCGTGCCGGCGCCGTGAATGGTGCGCGCAAATTCCACCTGCTTGTTCGTCAAATTCAGGTCGGGATTGTCGGCGAGCTGCTGCCCCAGAACCAGGATGCTATTCAGCGGCGTGCGCAACTCGTGAGACATATTGGCCAAGAACTCCGACTTGTACTTCGAGGTGAGCGCCAGCTCTTTGGCTTTTTCTTCCACGGCGCGTCGCGCTTGCTCAATTTCCTGATTTTTACGCTCCACTTCCACGTTCTGCTCGGCCAGTTGTTGCGCCTTTTGCGCCAGTTGCTCGTTGGTCTGCTGCAATTCGGTCTGCTGCGTTTGCAGTTCGGTGGCCAATTGTTGTGATTGCTTCAGCAGCCCTTCCGTTTGCATGGTGGCCTCGATGCTATTCAGCACGATGCCGATGCTGGAAGTCAGTTGATCCAAGAACGCCAGGTGCGATGCGGTGAAAACGCTGAGCGACGCCAGCTCGATCACTGCTTTTACGCGGTCTTCAAAAAGAATCGGCAACACGATCACGCTGCGCGGCACGGCCTGGAATAATCCAGAGCGGATCGGCACGGCATTGGCCGGCACATCGGTGATCAGCATGCGCTGCTTTTCCGATGCGCACTGCCCCACCAGGCCAGTGCCCACGTGCAGACGGCTTGGATGCCCATCCTGATCGCTATCAGCAAACGCCGAGAGCAATACCATCGTCCCGGATTCTTCCGACTCCATTTGATAAATCACGCCTTGCTGCGCGCTGACCAGCGGAGCCAGCTCGGACAACAGGCTGCGTCCCACGGTCGTCAAATCGCGCTGCCCCTGCAACATCCCCGTGAATCGCGCGAGGTTCGTCTTCAGCCAGTCCTGCTCGTTGTTGCGGTCGGTCGTGAGCCGCAGGTTGTTGATCATTGTGTTGATGTAATCTTTCAACTCGGCGACCTCGCCGCTGGCTTCCACTTGAATCGAGCGAGTCAGGTCGCCTTTCGTCACTGCGGTCGTAACTTCTGCGATGGCGCGGACTTGGTTCGTCAGGTTGTCTGCCAGCAGGTTCACGTTTCCGGTCAAGTCCTTCCACGTGCCGGCGGCTCCGGGCACGTTCGCCTGGCCGCCGAGCCGGCCTTCCACTCCCACTTCGCGCGCCACGGTGGTCACCTGATCCGCAAACGTGGCGAGCGTGTCGGTCATGTTGTTGATGGTGTCGGCCAGCGCGGCGACTTCACCTTTCGCGTTCACTGTGAGTTTTTTCGTCAATTCACCGTTCGCGACGGCGGTCACCACTTTCACGATTCCGCGCACTTGCTCTGTGAGGTTCGCGGCCATCACGTTTACGTTGTCCGTCAAATCTTTCCACGTGCCGGCGACGCCCGGCACTTGCGCCTGGCCGCCCAGTTTGCCGTCCGTGCCCACTTCGCGCGCCACGCGCGTCACTTCCGCGGCGAACGCGTTGAGCTGGTCCACCATGGTGTTGATCGTGTTCTTCAGCTCGAGAATTTCGCCCTTCACGTCCACCGTGATTTTGCGCGAGAGGTCGCCGCGCGCTACGGCGGTCGTCACTTCGGCGATGTTGCGCACCTGGCCGGTCAAGTTTCCGGCCATGGCGTTCACCGAGTCAGTGAGGTCCTTCCACGTTCCCGCGACGCCGGTGACGTTCGCCTGGCCGCCCAGTCGTCCTTCGCTGCCCACTTCGCGGGCGACGCGCGTTACTTCGGCGGCGAACGAACGCAGCTGCTCGACCATCGTGTTCAGCGTTTCCTTGAGCTGCAGAATTTCTCCGCGCACATCCACCGTGATCTTGCGCGACAAGTCACCACTCGCGATCGCCGTCGCTACTTCGGCGATGTTGCGCACCTGACCCGTCAGGTTGCTGGCCATGAAGTTCACGTTGTCCGTCAGGTCCTTCCACGTGCCGCCTACACCGGGCACTTCGGCCTGGCCGCCCAACTTTCCCTCGGTGCCGACCTCGCGCGCCACGCGCGTCACTTCGCCGGCGAACGCGTTCAGCTGGTCCACCATCGTGTTGATTGTGTTCTTCAGCTCGAGGATTTCGCCTTTCACGTCCACGGTGATCTTGCGCGACAAGTCGCCGCGCGCCACGGCCGTCGTTACCTCGGCGATGTTGCGGACTTGACCAGTCAGGTTCCCAGCCATCGAGTTCACCGAGTCCGTAAGGTCCTTCCACGTTCCTGCCACACCGGGCACGTTCGCCTGGCCGCCCAGCCGCCCTTCGCTGCCCACTTCGCGCGCCACGCGCGTAACTTCGCCCGCAAACGCGTTCAGCTGGTCCACCATCGTGTTGATCGTCTCTTTCAGCAGCAGGATTTCGCCGCTGACGTTCACAGTGATTTTCTTTGAGAGGTCGCCGCTGGCAATCGCCGTCGCCACTTCCGCGATGTTGCGTACTTGGCCGGTCAAGTTGCTGGCCATCGAGTTCACCGAGTCGGTGAGGTCCTTCCACGTGCCGGCGACTCCGGGCACCTGCGCCTGGCCGCCGAGTTTTCCGTCCGTGCCGACTTCGCGGGCCACGCGCGTGACTTCCGAAGCGAAAGCGCGCAACTGGTCCACCATCGTGTTAAGGGTGTCTTTGAGCTCGAGGATTTCGCCCTTCACATCCACGGTGATCTTGCGCGACAAGTCGCCTCGCGCCACGGCAGTGGCCACTTCAGCGATGTTGCGAACCTGGCCGGTCAAGTTGCTGGCCATGAAGTTCACGTTGTCCGTCAGGTCCTTCCACGTTCCCGCGCCGGGCACCTGAGCCTGGCCGCCCAATTTGCCTTCGGTTCCGACTTCGCGAGCCACGCGCGTCACTTCGCCCGCGAATGCGTTCAGTTGGTCAACCATCGTATTGATCGTATTCTTCAGCTCGAGGATTTCGCCCTTCACGTCCACGGTAATCTTGCGCGACAAGTCGCCGCGCGCTACGGCGGTCGTGACTTCGGCGA
This sequence comes from uncultured Acidobacteriota bacterium, assembly GCA_963710845.1. Taxonomy (GTDB): domain Bacteria; phylum Acidobacteriota; class Terriglobia; order Acidiferrales; family UBA7541; genus Palsa-295. The sequence goes on from CAVQBU010000006.1 coordinate 700,126, forward strand.
TGTTGCGCACCTGCGCCGTCAGGTTTCCGGCCATCGAATTCACCGAGTCTGTCAAGTCCTTCCACGTTCCGGCGACCCCTGGCACGTTCGCCTGGCCACCCAACCTTCCTTCGCTGCCGACTTCGCGCGCAACGCGCGTCACTTCACCGGCGAACCGGTTCAACTGGTCGACCATGGTGTTCAGCGTTTCTTTCAGCTGCAGAATTTCTCCGCGCACGTCCACTGTGATTTTGCGTGACAAATCGCCGCTCGCGATCGCCGTCGCCACTTCCGCGATGTTGCGCACCTGGCCCGTCAAGTTGCTGGCCATGAAATTCACGTTGTCGGTCAAGTCCTTCCACGTGCCGCCGACACCAGGCACTTGCGCTTGACCGCCCAACTTCCCTTCCGTTCCTACTTCGCGCGCCACGCGCGTCACTTCGCCCGCGAACGCGTTCAGTTGGTCCACCATCGTGTTGATGGTGTCTTTTAGTTCCAAAATTTCGCCCTTCACGTCCACCGTGATCTTGCGCGACAAGTCGCCGCGCGCCACGGCCGTCGTCACTTCCGCGATGTTGCGCACCTGCGCGGTGAGGTTCCCGGCCATCGCGTTCACCGAGTCCGTAAGGTCCTTCCAGGTGCCTGCGACGCCGGGCACGATCGCTTGTCCACCGAGTTTGCCGTCAGTGCCCACTTCGCGTGCCACGCGCGTCACTTCGGATGCAAACGAGCGCAACTGATCCACCATCGTGTTGATGGCTTCCTTCAGCTGCAGAATTTCGCCGCGCACATCGACCGTGATTTTGCGCGATAGGTCGCCGCTGGCCACCGCCGTGGCCACTTCGGCGATGTTGCGCACCTGGCCCGTCAGGTTGCTGGCCATCGAGTTGACCGAATCGGTGAGGTCCTTCCAGGTTCCGGCGACGCCGGGCACTTGCGCCTGGCCGCCCAATTTTCCGTCCGTCCCCACTTCGCGCGCGACGCGCGTCACCTCTGCGGTGAAAACCCCGAGCTGCTGAATCATGGTGTTGACGATCGTGGCCGAACGCAGGAATTCGCCTTCGAGCGGCCGGCCGTCAACGTCTAGCTGCACTGTCTGCGTCAAGTTTCCTTTCGCCACCGCGGCAATCGCACGCGTAACTTCGGTCGTCGGCCGCAGCAAATCATCCACCAGCGTATTGACCGAAACTTCCATCTCACCCCAAGCCGCCTTGGGCAGATGAAAACGCATGCGTTCACGCGTGCGGCCTTCTTTTCCCACTACTTGTCCAACGCGTTTTAATTCCTTCGCCATCTGCTGATTCGCCGTGACGATGTCGTTGAACGTGTCCGCGATTTTTCCGGCGAGGCCAGTCCAGTTCCCGGGCAACCGCACGGAGAAATCGCCGTCGCGCATGGTCTGCAGGCTTGCCAGGATTACGCTCAGGTCAGCGGACACCGGCTCCGCTTCCACCGCCGTCGCGGTGCGGCCGTTACTCTTCGCGCTCGGTCTTGGGTTGGGAATTGCTGTTGTGGTGGTTTTACCGGGCTCGGTTCGCTTCATTCTTCTCTCCACGGTGCAGGCCGGCGGGCACCGCCAAATTCGCGGTTCCTGACTCAACTGGCCGAAATCTCACTTGAACACGCAAAGCTGATGAACTTGGAAAATGCGCGCGCAACATCGCCATACAGACGGATTTAGCGTCATTTTCTTCGAGCAGAAACTCATACCATAAAGTCCCCAGCCGCCATCTACAGTAAACAATGTATATGGGGCCAAGCGCGGCAGGTCGGTAAACATAGGCGAAAGAACAGCCTTCACCGGTAAATTATGACCGGGAACGACTTGCGTGAATCCGCCGCCGCCGGTTCGCGAACTTCGGCGCCAGCTAACGCAGCAAGAGTCTGGATTTACAAGGATGCGTGTATTCCCGCACCGCCCATTCGCGGCTATAAAGTTATCTTGGGGGACGCCCATGGATCTCCGAATTCTGGTTGTCGAGGATTCAGAAACGACGCGGCGCATCATCCGGGCAATCCTGGAAACGCGTGAGTGGAAGATTTGCGGTGAAGCTAAAAACGGCCAAGCTGCCATCAGGCAATTTCGAAAACTCCGGCCCGACGTCGTAATTCTAGATCTCACCATGCCGGACCTCAGCGGTATTGAAGTCGCAGCCCGCTTGTCGAATATCGATCCACTGGTACCGCTGATTCTCTTCACCATTTCCGAAGTGAATGACCTGTACGAAGCTGCCCGGAGCGCGGGAATTTATGCCGTGGTGTCCAAAGCGAAGGCCTGGGACTTGATCGGCACAATCGAATCCGCAATCGCACACCTCAGCGACCTCGGCCAGCCCATTCAATAGACGGTAGAAAGCTCCGGGCGGACGCACGGAAAGCAGAGTAGAACCGATAAAGTCAGCGGGACGTTTCCCTGCGCGTAACTGCAATCACTAACGCCATCAGGTCAAAAAAACGCGCGATCAGAACTAACACGGATTCCGATCATCGAACGGCCAAAAATTCCTTCCGAGCGCGTAGCCACGCTCGGAAGGAATCAAATTGAACTTACTGGAACGTTGCTTACTGGCCCCTCTGTACGACATGCTTCGGTGTCCGCGCGTTCAGCGTCGCAACCATCCGCTGAGCTGACGGCGGCACCGCGGTATCATGAGCCAGCACGATGTCCTTCGCAGGGATTTTCTCACCGTAAATTCTCACGTTGGCATCGTTGTCCGGCCGGATGGTCGAACCCTCCAGCGAGACGCCGGCGAATATTCCGCGTGCGCGGGAATAGCTCAATATTTCAGCGCGCAGCGAAACGTCGGTTTCCGCCGATGCGTCCCGGCCCACCGGTCCAGCCGCCACCGATGCATCACCGCCCAGTTTCACTTTGCTGCTCAAGATTCCGTTGGCGCCGCGGTCATTCATCACCAGCAGGACGAAGTCTGTCGCTTGCCCGCCGATCTGAAAGCCCACGCTCCCGCCTTCCAGAGCCATCATCGAAGGCGCGCCCCACGAGCCGTTGAAGTTTTCGCCCCGCCGGCACGTCATTGCGCCGCGGCCATAACTGGCGCCGACCACGAACGCAGCCTTCAGCACGGAAGGAAAAACCACCACGCAATCGGCCTTATCCAGCAGGTCTTGCGGTATATCGTCTGGAATATTCAGAATCTCATGCAACACCGTGCCGGAAGTCTGCAGGCGATCCTGATCCTTTTCCGTATCGTCTGCCCAACCGCTCACCGCCAGCAACATTAGTGCGCTCATCGCGCAGGCAAACATTATCTTCTTCATTTCGCGCTCCTAAGCCGAATGAAATTGTGCGGAAACACCGGCCGCACATTCCGGTCGAAAACCCGACACTAATTCCCGGTGGTATTGCCGCGCAAGAGATGCATCAGCAGCGTGACGAGGAATACAACCAGGAATACAAAAAAGAAAATCTTGGCAATGCCCGCTGCGGCGAAGGCGATGCCTCCAAATCCCAGAAATCCGGCTACGAGCGCCACAACCAGGAAAATCAGTGCGTAATACAACATTTCTTTCTCCTCGCGCCCTCGAACAGCAGCGCCTGCGCATACTCCTTGTGTGTTCACCAAAATCCTGAAGTTGAATGCGCACGTAGAGACTAGGCGAGACTCGCGAATCGAGCCATACGTCGAACGCTGTAAACGCGCAGGGATTTTTCCGGTACACCGGATGTGCGCTAAAACCCCGATGCTGAGGCGCCGTCACCGGAATTGAAGCTCGCAGCGAATGCGCTGCGCGAATATTGGGTGCGTTTCAGCGAAAACGAGAAGATGCAAAAAGAAGAAAATTGGCTGGCGGAGGACGCAGTCACATGCGAACTTTTCTCCGGCCCAATTCCCTGCTAACAGGGAAAAATACAGGGAATGTTGCATCTTAAGCCGAAGCCATTTGGCGATAACTCCCCACTTCGGAATGTTTTACTGAAAAAGTCGAGTTTCGAGCCCAATCGGAACAGGGAACGATCAGGGAAGGAACAGGGAATGGAATTCCCTGTTAGCCTAATATTGCAGCGAGATGTCTACGAGTCTCCGACTTGGTGGCCTGAGAAAGTAATATGTCCGGTTACGCGACGGTCGGCGTCGTTAGAGATAACGCCCTTACCGGAGAAGTGGGTCCCGGTACCCAAGTTACCGGCTACGGGACGTACCAGACATTAGCAAGGTTTGCGAGTACAATTTCACGTAGAACTCTGTCAGCTTTGTTTGTTCCGTCTTGGCAGCGATCAGGAAGTAGAACGCACTGGATATAACCTTGCAGCAAATAGCGTAACTATCCCCGTCCAGGGGAGACTCCGTCCCTTGAAAACTCTCCTGTGAAGCGAGAGAATTCACGCGGCGAGGACAAGTATGAAAGCGAACTTCTTGCTCGCGGCTGTCCTGCTTGCGCTGACTGCAGTGGCGACCCCCTCTGCCCCTCAACAAAAATCCGAGTCTGCGACCAAAATCCTTACACTTGAAAACAGATGGAATGACGCCTACAAGCAAGGGGATATCACCACGATGAATTCCCTGCTGGCCGACGATTTTGTGATCACCGTCGAAGACGGCACCACCTTCAGCAAGGCGGGCTACCTAGCTCACGGTGCGGATTCCGACAATCGCGTCCTTATCTCCGAGATGTCTGAGCTCAAAATCCGAATGCATGGCAATACGGCGATCGTCACCGGGGCCTACCACGAAAAAGGTACTTCTGGCGGTAAGGCGTACGAATACCATGATCGGCTCACGGATGTGTGGATGTTAATGGCTGACGGTCGATGGCAGATCATCGCTTCTCACTACTCCATCCTTGCCAAATAAGTCTTCCAACTCAATGGCTGATAAACGCCGTTACCGGAGATCTCTAACAATGTCGGCCCTGTCAAACACTTTTTGAGCAGACCTCTCCAATCACTTAAAAGAGTTTTTCGTTTCCCTTCCTGGATGGTCTTACTTGTCAGCCTTGACGACTTCGGCTCGTTCGTAATCTAGCGGTCGGCTTCAGTCCGACCCATACATCTCTTCGATCGTAAACTTCAGACCATGATTAGTTATTCGAACTCCCTCTCGCGAGGGAGCGGGATGCCCATTCAAGTGCGCGGCGTTCTAGTTCACGCCATCTCCGGTACCGAGCTGTCCCGCGTGCGAACCGAATTCCAGCTCCGTCTTCCCGAGCCTATCAACAAAAGCCCACTCGAGTCGAGGGGGGCCGACATTGTTATGCAATCAAGTGAAATTGAGGTTCCCCCGAATTTAGTTCCCGGATTTCTTGCGCCACTCCGCATCCACGGAAGGCGGCAGCGAATTCAGATGCGTTAGAAACGTGACCGCAGTCCAGATTTTCTCGTCCGAAACATCTTTGCCGTTCGCATCTGGTGCAAATTGCCCGCCCCACGAAAACATCCCGGAATACCGCACGCCGCCGCTGATGATCCAAAAGAGTTGATAGTCCGGCTTAATTGGTGGGTGTAACACGAACTGCGGCGCGTTGGGATACAAAATGACGTTCGTCTCGTTCTCGTGAGCCGAATTCGGCGTGCCATGGCAACCCGCGCAATCGCCCTTAAACAGTTTCACGCCCGCCATGAGATTCTCTTCCGTAGGCGCAATCGGATTCGGGATGTGCGGAGCCTGCCGCGCGGCCGAAGCATCCAGAGCCATATGTGCAAACGCGCTCTCGAGGCGCGACGGTGTAGCATTGGAGTGAATCGGCAAGAATCCCATCCGCGCGACTATCACCGCCGCCAAAGGAACTGCCAGCACCCCAGCCAAAAATCCCAGCAAGAATTTGCGCATCGAACCTCCACGGCGGCCGCCCTCAGATCTTAGCGTCCGTTTTCAATTCGCTTTGGAAAGTGTTTCGATTTGCTGCTTGGCCCAGTCGTCGTCTGGATGTAACTCGAGCACCTTGCGGTAGTCGGCGATGGCAGCCGGAATTCGACCGTTAGCTTCGTGCGCCATCGCCAGCATGTGGAAGGACCACACCGAATCAGGATGATTCTCGGCGAAATTCATCTCCATGATCGCCAGCGCCTCTCGGTTTTTATTCTGTGCCAGCAATGCTTCGCTCAGCTGGTTCAACGGCGTTTCGCCAAAATCATACTGTGCCCCACCGTAATATTTCTTTCGCAGCTCGCCGTACAATGCGATCCCGGCGTCGATGCCCTTCTGATCAATCGCTTCGGCCAGCACGCTGTTCAGCGTCCGTGGTTGCTCCAGGCCGTGATGGCAGGTGACGCACTGCACTTGTATCTGCGGGCTGGGCTGCGTCTGCGGCACCTTACTGATGTAATCGCGATTAATTGCCGCCCCCATCTGCAGCATTGCGCGTGCGGTCTTCTTCGTATCCTTCTCGTCAGAAGCGTAGTCCAGCCCAGGTTTCTCGCTCTCCTTCTTCTGCGCGTGACAATAATTGCAGCGCACATTCAAAGAGAACGCGAACCCGCGCATCGTTGACTGCAGTTCTTGTTTAGAAATGTCGGGGCAACACCTGCAAATTCGTGAATTTGTCCGGTATTTGCCCGGCGGCAGGAATGCTGAACAACAGAAGTCCAAGTGGTGCGAGCCACCAGGAAAAAGCCTTGAAGTTGATCATTCACGATCTCCTACACCTAAGACACACCATAGCCGGAGTACTTGTGCGGTCAGACGCGGGTGCATCGGCATGGTGAGCAGTGCAGGCAAATCTTTCGCAGGGCTGCCAACCTTGGCGCCTCCGCCGGATCAGCCTCCGACGATCAGCCGGAACTCTCCTCACTTAGCCCTTGGCTTATTCAATTCTGGAGCCGGAGAGGTGAAGTTCTAGTACGGCAGATGTCCGGTAACGCGACAAACCAGGACTTAGCAAGCCAGAATGTCCCAACGAGCCGTCTGACTCGGAATAATTTCCGGTTAGTTCTCGGGACGTGGCCCAGCCTGTTCTTTCCACACCGTATCAGTTCAGCCCTGAGTGCTTATTTATCGGCAGTGTGACGAAAAGACCCGTCGGGCGTAAGAGCCGAAGATTCTGAGGCCGGAAGTAGCCGAATTTCGATTTCAAAGTCGCGTTTTCCCTGATCCAAGCGCGGACACCGATTAGTTTTGGTTGCCGCCGCCATGCATCCGTTTGTCGATTTTGCAGTAGGTAGGCGGCTCCGTGTTGTCTACGCGATGCACTACCGGCTTCAGGGTTTTGATGTAGCTAAAGATGGCGGCGATATCTTCGTCGGTCATTTCACGAAAAGAGGTCCAGGGCATGATTTGGTTGATGGGGCGGGCTTTGACGTAGCCTGTGCGAAAGACCTGGGTGAACAACGCGAGGTCGTAATAGGGAATCCCGGAAGGGTCGGGAGCAATGTTGGAGCTGGCAACGCGGCCCCACGGGCCCTCCATAATGAAGCCGCCGGCGAAGTCGATTCCGGGGAGCGGCTGACCTTGACCGTCCTGCGGGGTGTGGCACTCCGTGCATCCGGTAACGGTGACAAGATATTTGCCGCGTTTTTCGGGCGTCGAGACGTCGGGCGCGGGGACCGCCATGGTGAGCTGCTGCGGCACGGTTCGAATCAGATAATTTACGGGGAACATTATTTCGGTCTGGGGCTGCTGCTGACGCACTGGGGGCAGCGAGCGCAGGTAGACGATGACGGAGGCAAGATCTTCGTCCGACATCGCACGAAGGTCCTGGAAGGGCATGATCGGAAACAGCGCGCGGCCGTCATGGCCGATGCCTTCGCGAATGGCGCGCGCCAGCTGGTCGTCGGTCCAATTGCCGGCGCCGGTTTCCGGATCCGGCGAGATGTTGGGCGCAAAGACCCGGCCAGGCAGGCCCTTCCACGCGGTCATGTCCTGACCGGCGGCGACCATGTTCGGCGGGATGGGTGCGTCGTGGGCGGTCCATTGATGAGGCGCATGGCATTCCATGCAGGCGGTGATGTGGACGAGGTATTCGCCGCGGGCTAGGCGCTCCGGGGTGCTCTGAAATTTGACGTCGGTTAGCGGACGCGCTCGCGGTCCGACGAATGGCCTCCAGCCGATGGTGAAGGTGATGCCCATGGCCAAGAGCAGAATCAAGATCAGAAATGTCGAGCCCAGGATTTTGCCCGCCTTTTTCATGTCAGTTTATGCCCTCCTCGATTTTGTTCGCGTGATACCGCATCGCGGAGCGGATCGCCGGGCAAGTAACTGTAATTGCGCATAGCCCTGCGAATCTTCAATAAAACCAGTCATTTTCAGGTGGTTTGGCCGGATAGTTTATGCCCAACGAGCGGACGACGGCGTCGCAGCCGTTCAAACTGAACGGCCTCTTGCCTTGACGGCCTGCTGAGCAGTTGCGAATACATCGCGTGCGGACGTCGTACCCGCTACGTGCTCCGTGCCCGTGACTCCGAGGTCCATCGCTCCCGCGTTCACGCTGTCAAACATTTCTTCGGCAGGTCCGGTGTGGCCCTTCGGAACGCCGAGCTGCTCGAACGCTTCCGCCCAGCCGGCACGCGGGACGGCGAAGGCTTTTACGTCGCGTTTTAGGACTTCACCCAGTTGTTTCGCCACTTCATCCGCGCTTACCATCGAACCGAGCTCGATAACGCGAGGCCCTGACCACGCCGGACCGGTCAGAAGCTTTGCTATCTCTGTACCGATGTCGTTTGTCGCGACCATTGTTGATTTCCGGTTTGTAGGATTGTAGAACACCGGTAGTGTTCCGCCTTGGGCGGCCTGTAAGCCGAAAAGAAAGTTTTCGAAAAAGCCGCCTGCGCGCACAAATGCGACCGGAGATGGCAGGCTGCGAAAACCTTGCTCCAAAAGCGATAAGGCTGTGACCATCCCCATCCCGCTTGTTCTATTCGCGCCCATCGACGAGAGCGCTACCGCGCGCGGCGGGACTGTCTTGGTCAGCGCCTCGACATAGTTCGCAATCACGCCCATTGCTTCTTTGTAATCAGGCGAGGGAGTCCACACAGACGGCAACATAACAAACGCGCCCTCAACACCTTTGAGCGCCGTCGCTATGGCTGTCGCATCGTTCCAATCTCCAACCACCAACTCCACGCCTTGGTCTGCCCACTTCGCCGCTTTCTCGCGATTGCGCCGATGCTCGCACCTGTTTGCCTTGCTTCAGCAGATGCCGCGCGGTCGCGCCCCCAACTTGTCCAGTAATGCCCATGACTAAATACATGTTCGTTTCTCCTTGTTGTTTTCGTTCTCGCGCAACTTGGTCGCGACCCGTGATCCGATGAGTCAACTGCCGCCGATCACTATGGTTTCTTCATTGCTTCCATAGTTCGACCGAGGCTTTTCAGGTTTCGGCTGGGGAAAGTCTTGTGAGCTGGGGAGGGTCCGGTGATGCAGTTAAACCTAGGTTAACCGTGCTTACCGAATGTGCTCAGGGGCGTGTAGCTGGGCGCTACGCCTCCCCCTCACTTTTTAAGTACGCTCTTGCGTCGGCGAAGTCAATAGCGAGCCGGGCAGATTGTCGTGCAGACTTTGGGGGAAGGGAGACGCAAAGTTTGAACCGTAAGACGGACGTTATCCCGTTCAAACTCCCCCAACCGCTTTGGTTTATTAGCTAACTCCCGATGAGTCCTGGTAAACGCACTTACCGGAAACTGACTCTCATTGTCCGGTTACGCGACTTATCAGGAGTTACCCTCATTGATTCCCGAACTTCCACGTGAATCCGGAACTGGTGCCGTAATCGCTGCCGACGAAGCCTGGTGGCGGTCGATTGTCCCAGTTTCCAGTAGAAAGAGATGTTCCAGAGTCAGCTTGATCCACAATTTCAGGTAGTACGTCGTGTTGAGGTTGAAATGTACGCGACCGGGTTCCGAGACAGCTGGTAGTAGAGTGGTATTAATCGAAAGGTTGCTTTTGTTGAAATAAAGGAGCTTGACTTCACTGCCTATTAGGCCCGAAGCCACATCCTGAGTCGGCGAGGGCAAGGTTTTCTCCTGGTAATTTATGCGCTGCCATGCCAGCCCGCGAAACACTGAGATCACGACATGATCGTTATTCCTCAAGTAACGGCCGACGACTCCCCCCAGGCTGGACTGAAGCTGAATGCCCTGTACGGAACTCTGTAAGAAATCGGCCAGACCCGCATAGTACCAATTGTTCCAACAAAGTAAGCGTTGCAATTGCAAGCTGAGCTCATTTCGCGTCGAGACTGTGGCGCCCGTATTCGAGGAGAGGATCGAATCATAGCTGGCGCTGGCCACCCAGCGCTCGCGCGGGTAGTTGACTGCTGAGCTCAAATTGTATTGGGTGGACTGGTTGCCTCTATTGTAGCTGATCCCCGTACCGATGTTCCCGTTGAAGCGCTCCCAGAAATTGCTGGACGTTTGGTCCATTTTGATGATCTGAGTTTTTTCGAGATCGACCTTGGTGTCAGAAACCTCCAAGATTTGAATCTTTACGGGGCGTGCGCCGGGCGTAGTCGGAGTGAAGAGCGCACCGGTGTAAACCAAGCCATCTTGAGTCTTGACGATGAACAGTTGCTTGCTCTCGACGTGGTCAACCTTCGACCAATCAACCGAGAGAGTATTCAGGATGTAGTCAACACTGATGAAAAGCGTATCCGCGTCGAGGCCTTTGATCTCGCAGGTGACGCGGTCGCCGTTCCTCATCATGATCACATCGCTTTTATCGCGCGCAAATAATGGTGCGGCAAGAAACAAGGCAACCAACAATGCGAAAATTCTCGCGTTCATAACCGATCCTCCCACTATCTGGGACATACACTGTCCATCCTTACGATGAGCGAACACTGAGCGGCACCAAGTTTCTAAGCTGCGGCGAATGGTGGAGAGTCTACATCACAAGCCAGGGTCCAGAAGATTTGCGTTTACCGCATCCGGGACGCAGTCATTTACTGCAGGTCCTGACTACCGCGCTTACCGGACATGTGCCGCTCCGCTAATTC
>CAVQBU010000007.1:0-20855 GCA_963710845.1 uncultured Acidobacteriota bacterium
AGCGCCGTTTCTGCGTGTTCCGACGGCGGGCAAAAAGTTCGTCATTATACCATTCGCGGAGCCAGGGACCGCAAAGCCCAGCGCGCCGCCGTGAGACATGCGTTATCCGGTAGCTGGGGCGCGCGAGGAAATGAGCCTGCGGAAGAGCTGGTGCGCGCGGCCCGCCAAAAGTATTGAATAGAAATGGAGAGTTTCCTTTGTTTTCAATGAGTTGCGTCATTTTGTGTTGATTCCAGAGGCTTCATTTGTACTGATTAGACCTGTGCCGTAGGGATCGTTGGGATTTCTATTGGGTCTTGGAACGTTATGTACAAGAACGACCGATCGCGGGGCAGCTTCCGCTGCCGAGCGAGAGGGGACGAGCGGGTCGGGAGCCGCAGCCTGGAGATATGCCGCTTCAGCTTCCGCATCGAGCTCTTGCGGCGACTTAGCGAGCTCCCGAGCGGGCGGAGTGTATTTAGGGTGGCGCCTGCCGGAGGTGGGTTTGGAGGCGCAGCGCGCCAATGGGGAAGGCGAGCCTGAGAATGAGTCCAGCGGGGAGGCGGCGGCCTCGCTTTTGGAAACCACAATTTCAGATTTAGTGGCGGGCTGCACCCATAGGCCATCGTCGTTGATGTGGGAGTAGGTGTAGGCAGCCTGGATGACGTCGCGAGCGGTTACGTTGACGCGATCGGCTTGTTCGATGATGTGGCCCAAGGCGAAGCGAAGGGTGCGGTCGCGCTGCGCGAAGAGCGTTAAGGCGTGAGCGTGGTTGTAGATGGTGACGCGGGACTTTAGGCCGTATTTCTTCATGATGACTTCGGGGCTGGTCCACTGGATAAAGGCTTCCTGGATCAGGAAGCAGGCGGGGTGTTTGCAGACTTCGCAGAGGCGCCGGTGGCGTTCGAGGTTTTGTGCCTGGATTTCGGCCATGTCGGCTGCGCATTGGGTGATGGCGGCCTTCTGAGCGCGGGTAAGCTTGTTCATATTTCGTCCTTTGGCATTCGTTGGGGGCCTCAATAGTGCCCCGTCTCACGCTAACAGATACTGGAGGGGATTTATATTCGTAGAAATACGGATGCGAGTAAGTACAAGAAGGGATTGGGACTGTGTGTCCACGACGGTTATGGTTGTTTGAAGGCCGCGCTGTGACCACACGAAGAGAGATCCTTCGTCGCTGCGCTCCTCAGGATGACGGACGAAAATCTTACGGCCGTAGATGGTCAGCGTTTTTGGCCGACGAGGCCGGCGATGGTGTCCATCAGGTCGAACTTTGTGAGGACTTCTAGCTTGGCGCCGGGCATTTCTACGAAGACGGCGGGGCTGTCGTGGCTGAGGATGTGGGTTACGCGTTCGATGGGGGCGCTCGAGGGGACTTGCGGCAGGGGGGCGCCCATCACTTCGCGGATTACGAGCTTGCGGAGATCTTTTCCTTGCAGCGCGAGATTCAGGATTTGGTCTTCGAAAACTGTGCCGATGGATTTTCCTTCTTCAAAGATGGGGAGTTGGGAAATATCCTGCTGCTGCATGGTTTGGAGTGCGTGGAAGACGGTTTGGTAGGGGCCGGCGACGATCATGTCGCGGGTTTTTCCGGCTTGGCGTTTGACGCGGATTACGTCGGCGGCGGAGAGGGCGACTTCTGCGTCCACGTAGCCGTGTTCGCGCATCCAGCCATCGTTGAAAACTTTAGACATGTAACGGGAGCCGGAATCGGGCATGAAGGCGACGATCATGTCGCCCGGTTTCGCGTTGCGGGCAATTTTTAGCGCGGCGGAGATGCAGCCGCCGCCGGAGCCTCCGGTGAAGATAGCTTCCTGTTTTGCCAGGCGGCGGGCCCAGACGAAACATTCTTCGTCGCTGACTTGGTGGATGTCGTCGAGAATTTTCAGGTTCATGGTGCCGGGAAAGAAGTCTTCGCCGATACCTTCGACTACGTAGGTTAGGGCTTTGCCGGTCTTTCCGGTTTTCACTTTTTCGTAGTAGAGCGAGCCGATGGGGTCCACGCCGATAATTTTGACTTCGGGATTTTTTTCCTTCAGGTAGCGGCCTACGCCCGAAATGGTGCCGCCGGTGCCTACGCCGCAGACGAAGTGGGTGATTTTTCCTTCGGTGTCTTTCCAGATTTCGGGGCCGGTGGTGCGATAGTGCGCGTCGGGATTCATGGGATTTTCGTATTGATTGGGATAGAAGGAATTGGGAATTTCGCGCGCGAGTTTGGCGGCGACGGAATAGTAGCTGCGCGGATCTTCGGGCTCGACGGCGGTAGGGCAGACGATCACTTCGGCGCCGAACGCTTTCAGGAGATCTATCTTTTCGCGCGATTGCTTGTCGGTGATGGTGAACACGACTTTGTAGCCGCGCACGCAGGCGACGAGAGCGAGGCCCATGCCGGTGTTGCCTGAAGTGCCTTCGATTATCGTGCCACCGGGTTTCAGTTTGCCGGTACGCTCGGCTTCGTCAATCATGGCGAGGCCGATGCGGTCTTTTACGGAGCCGCCGGGATTCATGTAGTCGGCCTTGACCCAGACTTCTGCGGGCAAATCTTTCGCCAGGCGATTGAGGCGGATAATCGGCGTTTGGCCGATGGCTTCGAGAATGTTGTTGCACTTCATGTGCGAGGATCAGCTCCTGCGGGGATTACGATTTTCAGACCATGTAAGAGTAGAGACTTACTGATTTTCTGTCCAGCGGCAAGGATGCGCAATGTTCTTTTTCGCGCGTCACTTCTGCGCCGGTGGTCGCATTGCGGTGGCTTGAAAGGCCACGATTTGCCATGCGCCGGCCCGCCGGAGGAAAACACGCATGATGCGGTAGGTGCCGCTAAGATCTGTATCTCCGTCGCGGCCCTTCACTATCGCGATCGCGGTTAATATGGCGCAATCGTCGTGAACGTGAATTTCAACGTCTGAATTCACAACCGACGAGTAGTGAAGTGTGCCAGCCTGGTAGTGCGCGGCGATCATTGCTTTGCGGAGAATCATTCCGTCGGGCGCCACACCGACGTAGTCGTCGGACATGATTTTCCCGAGTGTTTGCAAGTCACCGTTGACCGCCGCAGCGTTGACTTGCTGATCCAGGGCGAGGATTTCGTTCTTGGTGGTTTGCAAATCTTCCGGGGCTTTGGAAGCTTGGGTGAAGGCCGCTGCCGGGAAGAAAACGAATGAAGCGGTTGCCAGCGCGACGCACAATAGACATTTCATGGAATGTCCTCCGTGGACAAGCGCAGAGATATTGAGGCCATAACTTTTAGTTCTCAAGTATTAAATCAGTGAATGCGGGGCTATTGCGACGGACTCTAGCGATACTATAGACTTTGCGAATAACATGCGCGACGTGCAGTGCGCTTGACGGATTTGGAAAGCGCTCGGCCGTGCGATCGCATCTCCCGAGGAGACGATGACAATATTCCTTGTCGTCCTCTGTTTTGCAGCGGTCATGATTGTGATCGAGAACGTTGTGACGGGTAGGAATTGGCCTCGGGTAAAGGGTTGGTGGTGGCGGGCAATTCTCCTCAATGCGGTACAAGTCGGCGCCGTCTGGCTTGCGGGTGTTGGCTGGAATGGCTGGATGGTCAGGCACAGGCCGTGGTCGGCGGACCACCTGGGCGTTCTGGGCGGGGGGCTGCTGGGCTACTTTGCGATTACCTTCATTTATTACTGGTGGCACCGCTGGCGGCACGAATCGGGTTTTCTGTGGCGCTGGATTCATCAGGTGCACCACAGCCCGCAGCGCATTGAGGTCATTACCAGTTTCTATAAGCATCCGTTTGAAATTCTGATAAACAGCATTCTGTCGAGCGCCATACTGTATTTTGGAGTAGGGCTAAATTCGCAGGCCGCGTCGCTGGCGGTTTTGTTGAGCGGCCTCGCGGAGCTCGTTTACCATTGGAACGTGCGCACGCCACACTGGCTCGGATATATCTTTCAGAGGCCAGAAAGTCACTGCGTTCATCACCAGGAAGGGGTCCATTCTTTCAATTATTCTGACCTGCCGTTGTGGGACATGCTTTTCGGCACGTTGCGCAATCCGCGCGAATGGGATGCGCGGTGTGGTTTTGGCGAGCAAGCAGAGACTCGACTGCCCGAAATGCTGATCGGCGTGGACATCCACAAAACGCGTCCGGCGGGCGAGGCAAAGTGAGTCGCGCTGGCATTTTCCTTCTTGCCTTGGGATTCCTGCAGATGGCCGGAGATGTGCTTCACTTGCCTGTGTTAAAGGGAATAGGAGCCGCGACCGGAGCGTCGCCCGCACCGAAGGTATTTTCGTCGGCGCGTGGGCTCGAAACGTTCTCCACTCGCTTTTTTATCGAATGGACTGATAGCGGTGGCAACTTTCACTCGTTGGAAATCACGCCTGAGCTCTACGCCAGACTGCGAGGCCCGTATAATAGGCGAAATGTTTATGGGGCTTTGCTGGCATACGGGCCGGTGCTGCAGTCCGACCCGCTGACTCGCGCGCTGTTCCATTCCGTGGCCAGTTACGGGCTCTGCAACGGTGCGCCCTTGCTTCGCGACCTGGGGATTGACCCTGCGAACGTGCGTGGGAGATTTGTGATTCGCTTACAGCCGCGTACGGGCACGAACACCGAAAATCTGCCGCTGTTGATATCGTCTCCGTGCCAATGAAGAACGGCTGGACGGGCGGACAGTACAGTTTGTACCGGGCGATTTTCGGAGCTTACCTGTTTTTCCATTTTCTTGGTTTGCTACCGTGGAGTCGCGAGCTTTTTTCTTCGCAAGGCGTGCTGCCGGCGGCTACGGATAGTCCCCTCGTGCATGTGTTTCCGAATATACTCGCGGCATTCGATGCGCCGGCGTTCGTATTTTTCCTCGTCGCCCTTGCGGCGGTCTTGAGCATCGCGTTTGCGATCGGTTTTTACGATCGAGCCGCCGCAGTGGGGCTGTGGTATTTGGGGACGTGCTTTGTCGGACGCAACCCGCTGATTGCCAATCCCGCGCTCCCATACGTCGGATGGTTGCTGCTGGCGCATGCGTTCCTGCCGCCGGCGCCGTACGGCTCGTGGGCCGCGCGGCGGCGAACCGATCCGCGCGGCAGCTGGGCCATGGCCCAGTCCATCTATCTAAGCGCATGGATACTCATGGCGCTGGGGTACACCTACAGCGGCTTCATGAAACTGAGCAGCCCGTCGTGGGTTGATGGCAGCGCATTGGCGCGCGTGTTGGAAAACCCATTGGCCCGGCCGGGATTTCTGCGAATGTGCCTGCTAGCATTTCCGCCGGCGAGCTTGCGCGGCTTTACGTGGGTCGCGCTGGCTTTGGAGTTGCTATTTGCCCCACTGGCGCTGCTCCGTCGCGTTCGACCGTGGATATGGTGCGCGATGGTCTCGTTGCACCTGGGACTATTCGCGCTGGTCAGTTTCCCGGACTTGACCGCGGGGATGATCATTCTTCATCTCTTCACTTTTAATCCATCGTGGGTGCCTGTCGTTGGCGCAGGCCGCACTGAGGAGTTGTTCTACGATGGGTATTGCGGGTTATGCCAGCGCGCGGTGCGGTTTATTCTGGCGGAAGATACAACCGGGAGGGCGTTTCGGTTTGCGCCGCTGCAGGGTGAGACTTTTTTGACACGGGTGACGGCGGAGCGGCGGGTTGGGTTGCCGGATAGCGTGGTAGTTTTGACGCGCGATGGAGAGTTGCTGGTACGGTCCGCGGCGTTCTTGCATATTTTTCGGCGATTGGGCGGAGGGTGGGGAGTTTTGGCTACGGTTTTGAGCGTTGTGCCGCGGGGGTTGCGCGATTTGGTTTACGACTTTGTGGCGCGGATTCGGTACCGCGTGTTTGGGAAGCGCGACGATTTGTGTCCGATTGTGCCGACGGAGTTGCGGGCGAGGTTTGATCCGTAGAGTGGCGGCAAATGGAAAATGTAACAGTGAAATAGAAAATGGGAAAGCTTGAGCAATGAAATTGGTTGGAGCGAAATTCGACGGGGAGGAACTTGATGGCGCGAACAAATATTTCTAGCGGAACGCCTTGGGAGCCGGTGATCGGGTATTCGCGGGCGGTGCGCGTGGGGGCGAACGTGTGGGTGTCTGGCACGACGGCGACGGACGCGCAGGGGAAAATTGTCGGCGTGGGAGACGCTTACGCGCAGGCGGTGCAGACTCTGAAGAATATTGAGCGTGCGCTGCAAAAGGCGGGAGCGGGGTTGGCGGACGTGGTGCGGACGCGGATGTACATTATCAGCGCGGCGGATTCGGAGAAGGTGGGACGGGCGCATGGAGAGTTCTTCGGAAAGATTTTGCCGGCGACTTCGATGATTCAGGTTAGCGGGTTTATTTCGCCGGAGATGCTGGTGGAGATCGAGGCAGAGGCGGTTGTGGAGTGAGCCGTCGCGACTGCAGCGTGCTAGCGTCTGACGGGGCAGAGCCTTGGACGATGCGGCTGATCCGGTGCGACGGATGTAACAAAATATTCACAATGGGAGGCGGGGCGATTCGCTAGAATCGCGAGCTATGGCCAGGGACACTTTGCAGATTGTTACATCGGCGGGCAGCCGCGAGGGGCAGAAGATTTTGACGCTCAAGGGCTCGTTGAACATTCAGACGATTTTTGATTTTCAAAAGGCGACGCGCGAGGAGACTGCGCCAAAGCTGATCGTGGATTTCAGCGGCGTGCCTTACGTGGATTCGGCGGGGTTGGGGGCGCTGGTGGGGGCTTACGTCGCGGCGCAGCGCACGCAGCGGAAATTGGCTGTGGCGGGAATGAATACGCAGGTGAAGGCGTTAATTGATATGACGCATGTGGGGACGCTGATCAAGTCTTATGGCACGGTGCAGGAAGCGGAAGAGGCGCTGGGGTAGCGGTCGACGATTGAAATCGGAAAAGTGAAAATAGAAAAGCGCGCATCGTGTGCGTTGGTTTTCTCGGTTTAGTTGCCTTCCTTCTCCCATCGCCGTTGAAAATCCGCTGATTGGATGTTGGCTACGCCTTTGCGGCGACTTCCTGGGCGTCGAGTTCTGGCTGGATCCAGTGGAAGACTGCGCGGACGATGAAGACGTTCAGAAAAATGGAGATGAGCGATGCAGCCAAAGTGGCGGTGAAAATTTCCTGGCCCACCAAGCCGGACGATTTCGCCACTTCGACGAGCACGAAGGATAGTTCGCCGATTTGGGTGAGGCCTGCGGCGACGGCGAGGGAGGTCCAGAGGGAGTAGCGGAACAGCTTCATTACCGCCAGCCAGATGATGAATTTTCCGACAACGATCAGCAAGAGCATCACGCCCAGCAGCGGGAGATTGTGGAGAATGACCGAGGGCACAACCAGCGTGCCGAGGGAGACGAAGAACAGCGCGACAAAGGCGTCGCGCAGGGGGATGAGCGTGGTGTGGGCCGCGTGCAAATCCTCCGCGCCGCTGATCGAGAGGCCGGCGAGAAACGCGCCGAGAGCAACGGAAAAACCCACGGCTTGGGCGGTGGCAGCGGAAACCAGGCAAATGGCGACGGCGACCAGCAAGAAAATTTCGGAATCGTTGATGCGCGCGACGCGACGGAGCACGCGCGGGACGACGGTCATGGCGAGAAATGCGAGGGGAATGAGCAGGAGCGCGGCTTTGCCGAAGGTCCAGGCGGCTTTGGTGAAGCGGCCTTCGGCGGGACCGCTGAAGATGGGGATGATGATGGTCATGAAGACGACGGCGATGTCTTCGACGAGGGTGATGCCGATCATCACGCGACCATACTTGGTGCCTAGAGCGTTGCGGTCGGCGAGCAGGCGCGCGAGGACCATGGTACTGGCCACCGAAATCGTGGCGCCGATAACGAAACCTTGAGTGATGGGCCATCCGGCGAGCCACGCGGTGCCGAGCGCGAAGCCCATCGACAGCAGAATGCCGAGCGTGCCGCCGCCCAGGGCAATCCATTTCACGCGGAGCAGGTCGGGAATGGAAAATTCGACGCCGATGGAAAACATCAGCAGGACTACGCCGACTTCGGCGAAGACTTCGAAGGCGTGCAGGTCTGAGATCTTCAAGCCGGGAGTGAAGGGGCTGATGAGGATGCCGCCGAAGACGAATCCGAGGATGAGCGGAAGCTTCATGCTGCGGGCGAGCAGGCCGCCTACGACGGCGGCGAGAAAAATGAAAGTAAGATCGCGGAAGAGAACTGGACTGGCTTCCATGGGGGGCCTCGTGGTGTGGCTCGGCGGAAACAATTTACTTGGTGGGGTGCTGGGTGGCAACGCAAAAAAGCGTGGCAAGCAGGGGCGCAGCCCTTCGGTCCCGCACTGTGGGATCTCAGGATGAATCGCGCTGCAGCGCGATTCACAAGCAGCGCCCCAACCAAGTAGCGCCGCACCGCGTGCGCGGCGGCAAATTGGGAACATTGTACGCGGTCGGCTCCGGCTTGCGGCTTGAGTATGCGATAGAATATTGGGGCGATGGAACGCTTCTACCGCGCTACGATGAAGATTACCGGCGACACGGTGTTTGGCCGGCTGGCGTTTACATTTCTGGTGCTTTGCGCGATTGGGTTTGGCGCGGCGGTGGGATTGCTGTTTGTTTATTCGAGCGATTTGCCGGAAATTCATGCGTTGCAGGATTACCGGCCGAATGTGGTGACGGAGCTGTACGCGGATGACGGGCAATCCATTGGGACATTTGCGCTGCAGCGGCGCATTCTCCTCACTTATCCCCAGATCCCGAAAGTTTTGAAGGACGCCATTCTCACCACCGAAGACCAACACTTCGAAGAGCACTGGGGCGTGGACATTCCGCGCGTTTTGCAGGCGGCTTGGCACGATATCGCGAAACATCGGCTGGCGGAGGGCGCCAGCACTTTGACGATGCAACTGGCCGGAGGACTTTTCCTGAATCGTTCGGATCGCAGCGCGCGGCGGAAGATTGAGGAGACGATTCTGGCGATTCAGATCGAGCGGCACTACACGAAAGAACAAATATTTACGATGTACTGCAATCAGATTTATCTGGGCTCGGGGAATTACGGGTTTGAGGCGGCGTCGGAATATTATTTCAGCAAACCAGTGGGGCAACTGACGGTGGCGGAAGCGGCCACGCTGGCGGCGATTATTCGCGGGCCGATTTATGCGCCGATCAATCATCCGGACCGGGCGCTGGCGCGGCGCAATCTGGTGCTGCAATTGATGGCGCACGATCGCAAAATCAGCGAAGCGCAAGCGGAAGCCGCGATGAAAGAGCCGCTAGGGCTGCACGTGGAATCGTTGCGCAATGATCTGGCGCCGTATTTCGTGGAAGAAGTGCGGCAGTATCTGGAGCACACTTACGGCACTGCGGCGGTACACGAGCAAGGTTTGCGCGTGTACACCTCGCTGAATGTGACGATGCAGAAGGCGGCGGACCAGGCAGTCCGCGACGGGTTGCACGCTTACGACCGGCGGCATGGGTGGCGCGGCAAGCTGCCGAACATTTTGGAGCAGAACCTGGGGCCGCTGGAAAAATATCAGGATGAGGATTGGAGGAATACGCCGCGCAAGGGCGACTATGTCAACGGATTGGTGACGGCTGTGGAGCCTACGTTCGCGACTCTGAAGATTGGGACGTATCACGCGATGCTGACGCCGGCGGATTTTGCGTGGACGGGAATTAAGTCGCCTAAGCAGATTTTGACGGTGGGCGATCTGGTTTGCGTGTCGGTGAAGGAAGTTTCGGGGCTCACGGTGCGCGCACAGCTGGAGCAAGTGCCGGCGGCGCAGGCCGCGCTGCTCGCGATTGACAACGCCACCGGTGAAATCAAGGCGATGGTGGGCGGTTACGATTTCGAGGAGTCGAAATTCAATCGTTCGACGCAGGCGCTGCGGCAGACGGGCAGCTCGTTCAAGGTCTACGTGTATGCGGACGCGCTACAAATGGGCATGAACCCGTTCGATACGGTCGTGGACGAGCCGGTGACGTTCCGCAGCGGCGGGCAAAATTATTCGCCGAAGAATTATGACGAAAAATTCGAAGGGCGCATCACGCTGCGGCGCGCGCTGGCGGATTCGCGGAACGTTCCGGCGGTGCGTTTGCTGGATCACGTGGGCGTGCAGAATGTGATCGAGCTGGCGCGGAAATTCGGGATTACCAGCCTGCTGCCGCCGTATCTGCCACTGGCGCTCGGAGCAGCGGATTTGACGTTGATGGAGCACACTTCGGCTTTCACTGTGTTTCCCGATGATGGCATTCATATTGAGCCGCATTACATCAAGCGCGTGACTTCTTATGATGGGGCAGTGCTGGAGGAGCCTCGTCCGAAGGTGAACGATGTGATTCCTCCGGACGTGGCGCGGACCATGGTGGCGATGCTGGAGGAAGTGGTGCAGTTCGGCACCGGCGTGCGCGCGAAAGAATTGGCGCGGCCTTCGGCGGGGAAGACTGGGACGACGAACGATTTTACGGATGCCTGGTATATCGGATTTACGCCGCAGATTACCGCGGGAGTTTGGGTGGGGAACGACGATAAGCGGATTTCGCTGGGGAAGAAGGAAACTGGGGCGCGGGCGGCTTTGCCGATTTGGTTGGAGTTTATGCAGCAGGGGACACAGGGCATGCCGGTGGATAGTTTCCCGAACGTAGTGCCGCTGGAGAAGATTGCGCCTACCAGGCCGGTGCAGGTGGACGTGCCGGATACGGCGCCGCCGGCGGATGCCGCGGAGCAGGGGTTGACGGAGACTGCAGCGCCGAAGGGAGGGCCTGCGGTAGTGAAACCTGCGCCGGCGGCGAAACCGAGTGCGCCGGCTGCGCCGCAAGCGGCGCCATCATCTACACAGCTGAAGCCGCCCGTAGGTCCTTCCCGTCGTTAAAGAATCCTCGTCGGTCCCGTTCGTTGACTTGCCCTGGTATGCAACTTAATATGTGCGGCACATGGAACCTACCGATTCGCTCATAGGCAAAACTTTCTCGCATTACCGCGTCGTGGAACGGCTGGGCGGTGGCGGAATGGGCGTGGTGTACAAGGCAGAGGATACGAATCTCGGGCGGTTTGTCGCGCTGAAATTTTTGCCGGAGGAATTTGCGGCGGACCCGCAGGCTCTGGAACGATTTCGGCGGGAGGCGCGGGCTGCTTCGGCTTTGAATCATCCGAATATCTGCACGATTCATGAGATTGGCGAGGAAGGCGGGCACACTTTTCTTGCGATGGAATGCCTGGACGGGAAAACGCTGAAACATTCGATTTCTGGGCGCCCGCTGGATTTGGAACTGCTGCTGGACTTGAGCATCGAGATCGCGGACGCGCTGGACGCGGCGCACGGCAAGGGAATCGTGCATCGCGACATCAAGCCTGCGAACATTTTTGTGACGGAGCGCGGCCACGCGAAGATTTTGGACTTCGGGTTGGCCAAACAGATTCAGCGCGCCACGGTCCACGCGATGACGCAGGACGCGACTCAAGCGGCACAGATGACGACTGGCGTCCGCCCGGTAGATCTCACCAGCCCGGGCGTGGCAGTGGGCACGGTCGCGTACATGTCGCCAGAGCAGGTGCGCGGCAAGGAGCTCGATGCGCGGACTGATCTTTTTTCGTTTGGCGTGGTGCTCTATGAAATGGCCACTGGTTCTGTGCCGTTTCGCGGCGAAACTTCCGGAGTGATCACTGAGGCGATTTTGAATCGCGCGCCTGTGGCTCCGGTGCGATTGAATCCGGAGCTGCCTGTAAAGCTCGAAGACATCATTAACAAGGCGCTGGAAAAAGATCGAGACCTGCGCTATCAGGCGGCGTCGGATATTCGCACTGATTTGAAGCGGCTGCGACGTGATACGGACTCGGGGCGCATCTCTTCGCCGAGCGGGCGCGCGACCGAAGAAATGGCGCCGCAGACTACGAGCGGCAGTTCGTCCGCCGCGGTCGCGACGCAACCCGCGGCAGCCAGTGCGAGCAAGAAATACGGAATCGCGGCCGCATGCATCGTGCTGCTGCTCGCTGCGGCTGGATTTGCGGCGTATCACTTCTGGGGAGGTTCGCGCGCACCCAGCGGGCCCGCGAAAATCGCGCAAATCAGCCAGTGGGACAAGCCTATTGAATTTGCCAGGCTTTCACCGGACGGGCACACGTTTGCGTTCAGCTCTCCGATAAACGGCGTTGATCAGGTGTTCGTGATGCTGGCTTCGGGCGGCCAGCCATTGCAATTGACGAGCGACAATGGCGCGAAGATCGTGAGTAGCTTTTCGCCGGATGGCGCCGAGATCTACTACGGCAAATCCGAAGAGCGAGACGAGGCGTGGTCAGTGGCGACGCTGGGCGGAAAACCGAGCCGAGTGGTTTCTGGCGTGCATTTGGCTCCTTCACCGGATGGCGCGTACCTTTTCTACACGAACAATGATCAGAGAGAGATTTTGCGCGCGGGAAAATCCGGGCTGGATGAGGAAAAAATATATACGTTTGGCGCGGCCACGCTTCCAGTCACCCGCATCTTGCCGTACCCGGACGGCAATCGTTTGCTGGTGGTCACGGCAGATCCGGTTTCTTCGCGCGAGGGCTTCCGCGCGCATGAAATTGACATCGCCAAAAAGACAGCGACTGATTTGGACGAGATCCCGGGAATTGCCGACGGAGTGGTGTGGGCGGATCAAGGAAACAGCATCCTTTTCAGCCGCACCGTCAACGGCCTGACCAACATCTGGAAGTACGGACTGGCGGACAAGAAATTGGAACAGGTCACGATGGGAACTGGGCCGGACACCTGGCCGATGCCTGATCCCGGCGGCAAGGGCTTATATTTCGTGAACGGCAAGTCTTCCGGATTTTTGACGGCGTACAGTACGCGCACCAAGCAAGCGACTGACATTGCTTCGGAAAATGCCACGCAGCCGGCAGTTTCTCCCGATGGCAAGAAGGTGATCTACATCACTGTTCCGTCGCGCGACCACAACGAGGTGTGGGTGTCGGACATTGACGGCGGCAACAAAACAAAGATTGCAACGGGCGAATCGCTGGCCACCGGTATGTGGTCCGCGGACAGTGCTCGCTTTGGTTTTGTCTCGGAAAAAGCCGGGGTGCCAGACAAACCTTATTTTGTCGGCGTGGATGGAAGCGGTCAGCAGACGTTCGCCTGGTCCGGCGGCACCGTGCAGAATGTGCTGATGAGTCCCGACCAGAAAACCGTGTATCTGAATAGCCTGGAGAAAAGCGCCAACTCGACCGTTATCTCGCAAGAGAGCGTGGATGGTTCCAGGCCGGAGATGCTCACCGACACTTGCGGGTTCGCTTTTCAAGTGGCTCGGGGCGGGAAGTACCTGTTTACTCTGCTGGGTGGTGCTGGCAGGGTCGGGATCTACCAGCTTGCGCTCGCGGACAAGAAATGTACGGTTCTTGTGCCGGGGGCGGTGACGTTCGGCGTGGTGAATGGGAAGGATGGGAAGTCGTTTATGTATGCGATTCCTTCGCAGCAGGATGTCACGATTTACCGGCAGGGCTGGGAGGATGGGAAAGCGGTTGGCAAGCCGCAGGTGGCGCTCAAGCTGCCGTTCGCGTTTCCGTTAGTCAGCGGCGGGAATGCTTACGATTTTTCGAGTGATCTTTCGACCGTTGTTTATGCGCGTGCTGGCGGGCATGCGGATATTTATCTTTTGAGTCAGAACTAGATCCTCGATTGGAACCGCAATTAGCCGGCGAGACGCCCTTCGAGCCAGCCGCTGGCAGGCTCTCAGGACGAGCCGGCGGTACGAAATTCAATCGCGCGCACTTGCTTGAAGCTCGCCGTTTACCGGAAAGGATCCCAGCCTTGAGACTTCAGCGGCGCAGTGTTTCCATCGCGCGCGACGAGGGTTAGTTCGCGGCTCCGCGTAATCTCGCCGATCGCGGTTAGGGCTGTGGCGCCGGGGGCGCGGTTGAGTTTTTTTGCTTGGCGCGGTGGGATTGTGAAGAGGAGCTCGTAATCATCGCCGCCGTGCAGAGCGCGCAGCAGCGGATCTGACTTGCGGTTGGTGAGTTTGCTCGCGGCTGCCGGCGAGTTCACAACCGTGGGAATTTTGCTGGCGTAGATTTTCGCGCCGACTTTGCTGGCGGAGCAGAGGCGGGCGAGGTCGGTGGAGAGGCCGTCGGAAAGATCCATTGCGGATGTCGCGATGTGGTGTCTGGCAAGCCAGGAACCGAGTGCGACGTGGATTTTGGGATAGAGGTGCGGATTGACTAGGGCCCGCAGTTGGCGGTTGCGGGCGTGGCCGCGCAGGACTAGCTCGAGGCCTAGTTGCGCGCGGCCGAGTTTGCCGCCTACGTAGATGATATCGCCGGGGCGAGCGCCGGAACGGGTAAGCGCGCGGCCGGGGGCGATTTCGCCGAGCACGGTGATGCTGATGAACACGGTGAGGCTCTGTGTGGTGTCGCCGCCGATGATGGTAATGCCGAGTTCGCGGGCGGCTCGGACCGTGCCGCGGAGGAACGCATCGAGCCAGGCGCCTGTGCGTAACGAAGGGAGCGCCAGCGTCAAGAGGAAAAAGCGCGGCGTCGCGCCCATGGCGGCGAGGTCGCTGGTGGCGCGGGCGAGGGCTTTGTAGCCGACCGAGTCTGGCGGATGCGTCTTCAGCCGGAAATGGACATCTTCCAGAAATGTATCGCAGCTGAGTACCCATTGGGTGCGAGCGGCGGGAGAAATGATCGCGGCGTCATCGCCGATTCCCATCTTGAGACGCGAGGATGCGGATCGATCCGGAGCGAGCGCCCGGGAGATTTTTTCGACGAGTTGGCTTTCGCGCTCCATCCTGAACTTTGGTACAGTTGTATCGCGAATCCAGAATAAGGTAAGGTTTCTAGACGGGAATCCCTAATCATAAATTTGGGATGCGCCGATAAGTCCTTTGCATAGATGGGGACGCTGTGGAAAACTTAAGTTTGAGGTTGACCACGATGGATGCGCTGGCTACAATTCACCGGGTTTTGTATCCGTCTTGCCGGATTGGACTTAGTCACGGGCCTTCGCACCGCGATTGGGGAATCGCGGTTTCCGATCAACTGATTCAAACTAACAGCGGAAAAAATTAAAATTATGAAGGGCAAGTACTACACGTTCTTTATTGCTTCGAGCGCTTCCGGCGGGATGCGGCGCGTTCGTGTGCCGTTCTACGTGCTGCACGCGCTTGCGATTCTGGCGGCGGTGGGCGGAATAACCGTGCTGGCTGGGATGGGGTCGTATTCGCGCATGCTGTGGAAGGCGACCAGTTACAACTCGCTGCGGCGCGAGCAGGACACTCTGAAGCAGCAGTATAAGGTGCTGCAGACGGAAGTGAAGGACACCAACCAGCGTCTGGATTCGCTGCAATCGCTGGCTAGCGAAGTGGCGATCGCTTACGGGATTACGCGCTTCAAGCAGACTCCTTTCGCGTTTGGCGACGATGCTAGCGGACAGGACGTCGAGTATCAGGAATCGGTGGACGAATTCAGCTACCTGCAGAGGAACGCGTCTGCGGTGACTACGTCCGATGGCGGTTTGCGGCTGCTGCCGGCTTCGCAGCTGAGCAGTTTGGGGATTGTGCCGACGCTTTGGCCGGTGGTGGGTGAAATTACCGGGCATTTTGGCGAGCGGCTGGATCCGTTCAGTGGCGAGGGCGCGTTCCATGCCGGGATGGACATTGCTTCGCATTACGGGGATTCGGTGCATGCGACGGCGGACGGGATCGTCGCGGTGGTGGAGCAGCGCGCGGGATACGGCAAGCTGGTGGTGATTGACCATGGATTTGGCGTGAGCACCTGGTACGGACACCTTTCGGCTTTCAGCACGCATGTGGGCACGCATATCAAGCGCGGAGATATTATTGGGTTGGAAGGCCAGAGCGGGCGTTCGACGGGGCCGCACCTGCATTACGAAGTAAGGATTTACAATACGCCTGTGAATCCCTGGCGTTACCTCAGCAGTGCCGCTACGGCGGCTTCCGCAGCGGATTAGTACTTCTCTTTTGAAATTGGCCGCAGTCGTTCCTCGTTTTTCTTCTGGTAGTTCCTGATTTTCTTCGAGCTGTTGTGAACCTGCGTTATTGAGAAGTGTGTGGATATGCTGCGGGTGGTGGCACGGCTGCGGGCGGAGTGGCCGGAGCTGGAGCGCGCGATGCGGCGGACTTCGGTGGCGGAGCCGCAGCCAGCATGTCTGGCGTGATCTGCAGCGTGATGCGCACTATTTTATTCTGGTGGTTGATCGCGGCGTGGTTGATGAGCGCTTGAAGGAACACATACTGATCTCGGGTCATCTGTTGGCGCGTGCGTGGATCGGAGAGTGCCATGGAGCCGGCCATTTTTCCGGTTTCCAGCAGGAAGGCTAGCTGCACGGCGTTTTTCATGGAGTCGCATTCGGCGTCGAGCGTGACTTTCAGATTATCGCGGTCGGGCTGGCCGGCAAGCGTGATGGCTTGAACGCTGCGGGCAATCTGTTCAAGCTGGGGGGAGTTGTGGAGCGGCGCGTAGATGCTCTGTGGGAGCCGATCGCTGCGGGCTACTGCAAACATCGGCGCGCCTGCCACGCGTTGAATGCGAGATTGCATGGCGGGGCCGCGCGACGCGGCGGATGATGCGTTGGGGCTGACGCGCGCGAGCAGTTCGGTCGAGTTACGGCCGCTAGCGAGGGCGATGCGCGTTGGTGACAGAAACGTGAAGGTGACCGGTGGATTTCCGGGGACGTCGTAAACGGGCTGCGGTCCAGCTGCGATCTCTTTTCCGGTACGCAGTGCGTAGGCTTTGATTTTCTGTTGGTCGAAGCGGCCGTCGGCGATCGCCAGCACGCGATCTTCGCCGAGGACGTTGTCGGGCGTGCCGAAGCTGGCAGGCCAGAGGGCGACGGCGGCGTGGTCCAGGTCGCGCGTGTAATCGAAACCGGTACCGCTGACGAAATTGGCGTAATCGCGATCGGCTTGCGGGCCCGGCGAGGCCAGGCCAAGCGCGGCGGCGAGCGGAGAATTTTGTAACGTGCGCAGATTTCCAGCGTCTATATACGCGACGACTGGCGCATCGGCCGGCAGCTGGCTGAGGATATCGGGCGGCGGACCTGCGGCGGGAACCCCGGGCAGAGTGGAAACGATGGGCGGCAGCGGACCAGCTTGCCAGAAATAGTATGCGACGCCCGCGGCGATGAGGCACAGCAGGACGACGGCGATTACGATCCAGGCGCGTTTGGCGGAAGAGAGCGGCACGTTAAGATGGACTTTAAATGAATGCTCGGCGCTACCGACTTAGTGTAATGTTTTTGTTCCCGGCTGCGTAGAATATTCAGCGCCGCTGGTGTGCGGTCCATCGAGCCAGGGCTGCCGTTTCTGGGGATGAATCGCTCCCGCTCCGCGAGAGCAGTTAGCACACGGCGCGACTGGTTTTCCGGGTGGAACCGGATGAAAGTTTTTCGCGCTACGAGATATGCAAGATGAAATCCACGGGGAAGAAAGCGCTGAGCGTTTGCATCGTGGGGTTGCTGTGCGGATTTATGGCGCGCGCGCAGGATTCGGCGAAGCCTGCAGCGGCGCCGGCGTCCGCGACGGAAGCAGCCAGCGCAACGCAAACCGCCGCTGCGGTGCCCAGCGCGGATCAGGTGCTCGATCATTACGTGCAGGCCATAGGCGGGCGCGCGGCGTGGATGAAGCTTACTTCGCGCGTTTCCAAAGGCACGATCGAGATTCCGGCGATGGAAAATCTCAGCGGGACTTTAGAAATTCACGAAAAGGCGCCGAACTGCATGCTGGCGGTGATCAATCTGGGCGGGGGCGTTTTCCGGCAGGGCTTCGACGGAACTGTCGCGTGGTCCGATAATCCGCGCGACGGCTTGCGCGTTCTCACCGGCGGGGAGCTGGAGGATGCGCGACGCGAAGCAAGTTTTTATCATCCGCTGGAGCTGCAGAAGAACTACACCAAGCTGACTGTCAGCGGTATTGAGAGGGTGAACGAGCACGATACCTACGTGGTGGTAGGCGTGCGGGAGAAAGGCGCGCCGGACAGAATGTATTTCGACGTGCAGAGCGGATTACTGGTGCGCAGCGTGAACCAACGCTACACGCCGGATGGTTTGACGGAATTTCAGGCGGACGTGGATGACTACACTGCGCTGGATGGCGTGAAACTGCCGTTTACGGTGCGGCAATCGGGCGGAGGCTCCGCGTTTGTGATTCACTTCACTGAGGTGCAGCACAACCTGCAACTGACGGTCGCGCAATTCGCGATGCCGGCTGCGGAACCGCCCGCTGACACGCCTGCGGCGCCTACGGAGAAGCAGCCTGAGTAAGGAAACTGCAATCGACGAAAAATGGGATTAGCTATATAATAGGGCACGGCTAGTACTCGGAAGGTGATGGTAAGTGGCGATCTGGCAATGGTTTTGCCGGCGGACAGAAAGTTGCTTGCAATTTGATTGCCTGTGTGATAATTTTGCTCGGTTTGCCAGTGCTGGCGTAGCTCAGTTGGTAGAGCATCTGATTTGTAATCAGAGGGTCGGGGGTTCAACTCCCTCCGCCAGCTGAGATTGCGGTACCGGGAATATTTTGGCAAGGGTTGCGGACGAAACTCCTCGCGACAAAAGCGCTAGGGCTGGTGTCTTTGGACACGAGCCCTTTCTGCATTGCGGAGTGCCCCGTACAACGTTGCTGTTCAATCAGGTTGCGTGAGAGATGCGGGATGCAGTTGTGTCCCGGAGGGTTTCACGGAACGCGCGGTGAGCGTTTCGAAAGTTTTTGCGGGACGGGTGGGTGAGTGGCTAAAACCAGCAGACTGTAAATCTGCCGCTCCTTGCGGGCTACGAAGGTTCGAATCCTTCCCCGTCCACCAGTAACCCGCATTACGTTAGCGAAGCAAATGGTGGGTCAGTCTGACGGAAGTTTATTTCAGGGTTGTGGAGATTCAGAAGCGCGGCAGCCCCAGCGGCAATTCTGAAGGCAGCGCGCAGGGAAGTGGGGCGACCGGTACGAGCCTGGGTAGCTCAGTTGGTAGAGCGCGTCCTTGGTAAGGACGAGGTCACCGGTTCAATCCCGGTCCCAGGCTCCAGATCGCAGTCAGCAGAGCGCAGCGCGGCTTGTGGGGGAATCAGAATCACGGCTTCGCATGGCGCTCGCGAAAAGTTTGCAGGGCATGAGCGGGGGTAACTCAGTGGTAGAGTCTCTGCCTTCCAAGCAGATGGTCGCGGGTTCGAGTCCCGTCCCCCGCTCCATGGCGCGGCCGATTGCGAAGGACCTGAGAATTTTCTGGGAGTTTTGCAGTAGCTAGCACCGCAGTGAAATCTTATCGCGCGCCTCTCGCCGCGAAGCTCTAATACGAGGGTGATACCAGCATGGCGAAAGAGAAATTCGAACGGAATAAGCCGCATGTGAATATTGGGACGATTGGTCACATTGACCATGGCAAGACGACTTCGACGGCGGCGATTACCAAGGTGCTGTCGAAGAACAATCCGAAGGTGGCATTCCGCGCGTTTGATTCGATTGACAACGCGCCGGAAGAGCGCGAGCGCGGCATCACGATTGCGGTTTCGCACGTGGAGTATGAGACGGCGAACCGGCACTACGCGCACATTGATTGCCCGGGCCACGCGGATTATGTGAAGAACATGATCACGGGCGCGGCGCAGATGGACGGCGCGATTCTGGTGGTGGCGGCGACGGACGGTCCGATGCCGCAAACGCGCGAGCACATTCTGCTGGCGCGGCAGGTCGGCGTGCCGTACATCGTGGTGTTTTTGAACAAGTGCGACATGGTGGACGATCCGGAATTGCTGGAGTTGGTTGAGTTGGAAGTGCGCGAGCTGCTGAAGAGCTATCAATATCCTGGCGACACGCTGCCAGTGATTCGCGGCTCGGCTTTGAAGGCTCTGGAAGGCGATGCGAAGTGGGAAAAGTCCATTCTGGAATTGATGGAAGCTGTGGACAAGAGCATTCCGCAGCCGGTGCGGGACATTGATAAGCCTTTTGCGATGCCGATTGAAGATATTTTCTCGATTTCCGGCCGCGGCACGGTGGTGACGGGAAGAATCGAACGCGGCAAGGTGAAGGTTGGCGAGGAAGTTGAGATTGTGGGCTTCCGTCCGACGATGAAGAAGACGGTGACGGGCATTGAAATGTTCCGCAAGCTGCTGGACGAGGGTATGGCGGGCGACAACGTCGGGCCTGCTGCTGCGCGGCACGGAGAAGGATGAAGTGGAGCGCGGGCAGGTGTTGGCGAAGCCGGGATCGATCACGCCGCACACGAAGTTCAAGGCTGAGGCGTACGTTTTGACGAAGGAAGAAGGCGGGCGGCACACGCCGTTCTTCACGGGGTACCGGCCGCAGTTTTATTTCCGCACGACGGACGTGACGGGGGATGTGAAGTTGCCGGCGGGAGTAGAGATGGTGATGCCGGGCGACAACATATCGTGTGAGATTACGCTGATAACACCGGTAGCCCTGGAGAAGGGCTTGCGCTTCGCGATTCGCGAAGGCGGGCACACCGTGGGCGCCGGAGCGGTTGCCGAGATCATCGAGTAAACGACTATGAGAGAAATCATCACTTTGCAGTGCAACGATTGTAAAAACCGGAACTACACGACTACCAAGAACCGGCGGAAGCATACGGAGCGGCTGGAGACTTCCAAGTTCTGCAATACTTGCAGAAAACACACCGGACATAAGGAAGTAAAATAGTTTCCTGGATTCGGCGAGGTTTTTGTGGCCGAAGAAGTTGACGGGCTTTGGTTTTGTTACATGGTTAAGTGTTCGGATGGCGCGTTTTATGTGGGAATTAGCAATGACGTTGTAGGGCGCGTGGAAGAACACAATCGCGGGTTTGGGCCCAAGTCTACGAAGGCGCGGCGACCTGTGGAGTTGATTTGGAGTCAGAGTTTTCCGGACATTTTCGCCGCGCGACGCAGAGAGATTGAGTTGAAGGGTTGGAGCCGTGCAAAGAAGTCGCGGCTGATTAATAAGAGAACCGGCATCCGGCGGGTAGGAAACCCTTCGAACCCGCCACTGGCGGGTTC
>CAVQBU010000008.1:0-342766 GCA_963710845.1 uncultured Acidobacteriota bacterium
CTCGACGATTGGGGGCCGCAAGGTGGGCACGACTGGCCGTTCTGGAAACATCAGATGTGGGAATACATCACAAGACTGTTCTGAGTTCGCCCGCGTGGCTTACGCAGGAAGCTGCACCGGAAGGGCGGGGCTTCAGACCCGCCGTGAAACTGCGGAAGTGAGAGGGCTTTAGCCCCTGAAGCCGCGCCTTTTGATTGTGGCAACTTATCTACGAAACAGCTTTTGGACGATTACGCCAACCCCAGCCGCGCCAGCATGTAGCGCCCTTTTTCAATCACTTGCTCTTCGTCAATCCACACATCGCAACGCCGCGCCAGCACATCCACATGTGTGCGCGAACTCCACGCAGCATGGGTTTGGCTGCCATACGGATCGCCAAACGCCAAATGCACGCCGGGGAGCTTTTCGTCCTGCAGCAACACGCCGATCATATCTGAAAGACTGAGGTTCGTTCCGAAAGCCAGCTCGCCGACGCGATCGCTATTTTCATCCGTGTGGCAATAGCTCCAGAATTCCTCTTCCAAATCCTTGCGCTCGCAGGTGGCTTTCTGCAAGCGCCCCGCGTGAATTTCCAGCACTAGCGGCGTGCGCTGCAGGTCGCCATATTTTCCGCAAAAATGGTCGCCGGCGGTTCCGTCGCACACAAAAGTGCCGTCTACCTTCGCCGGCGTTGTGAAAACTTCCCCAGCGGGCAGATTCGACCAGTAACGCCGGCTGATCAGCCCGCTGGTCTTCACCCAGTCCAGCGTCGCGTCAAAAGTAGCCACAAGCGAAGTGCCCGCCTCCGTGCGCACCGTGAGCGAGCGCGCGGAATGCATGCGCTGCAGAAGTTTTTCGCTCAGCCGATCGACCATGTTGTAATCCGCGCGCATCCCCTGCTGCATAATTTCCGGCGTCACGCCAATCATGTGCGCGTAGCGAATGTGCCGCCGCTCCACGACTCCCACGATGTCCTTGCGCGCGCCCAGCTCCCCGGTCATCGGTTGCATGCACAGAATTCCAGCATCGGCGCGCCCCAGCGCATCCAACACTTGTTGCGGCGCACGTTTCAGCGGCCGCGGCGCGAGATCCTCAAGTAGAAAGCCCTCGCAGACAGCGTCGCGTTCTTTCAGCGCCGCCGCGAGGCTAGCCGCCACTGCCTTGCTCGGAAGATCGGCAATCAGCGCGACGCGTTCGCCAGGCCGAATCGCGAGGCAGGTTTCGACGGCGTTACGCGCCCCTGGGAGCAGTTCTGGTTGTGCGGGTCCGAAATCCATCCAGACATTGTAAATAGTGTCAGCGAGTTTTGCTATTGGATTGAGCTGGTTTAATGACGTGTCCGCGGCTCGACCACGAAGCTAGGAACCTGGCCGCCGCCGGACGTTACATTGGCTAGGCCTGTGGAGCTAAGCCGCGTCAAGCAGCCGGCCATTTTGCCGCGGAAGATGTAAGGGGCGAAGTCCACCAGCATGTTGCGCATCTGCACGCCGGCTTCCGTTTGCATTGGGAAAACTTCGCGGCGGATGGCGATGCGTTCCTGCACCACCCAGGCGCTCTCGTGGTCGGCCAACGCGTGATCGAGCGCTGCGTCCCACTGCCGCTCGTCATTTTCCCAGCCGAGTTGCACCCCAGTGCCGCCGTATTCATCGTTAGGCTTCAGCACGAAATTCTCGCGACGGCGGCGCACGTATTCCAGCAACCCGCAAGCTTCGCCATCGCGCGTGGTCTTGCTGTCCGCGAGCAGGCGCGTCCAGGGAATGTGGCGGTGGATCAGTTCGCGTTCGGAAGCGCTGAAGAGCGCGGCATTTCGCTCGTCAGTAAGCACGGCGAAAAATGCCTTCTTGTGCGGAATCTTGCAGGTAAACGCATTGGCCACGCAAACTGCCCCGGAACTGTAAGCGTTCACGAGGGCCGCGCACTCGGCGCTGCGCGCGACAATGTCGTTAATCAAGACGCGGCGATACACCAGATCAATACGCTTGCCTTGCACCGTGAGCCGGCCTTCCGCGAAAACCAAATCGCGGGGATCAGCCAATACAGTAGCGACGCCTTCTTTCTGAAAGTACGCCTGAATAATCTCAAATTCGGTCCACGTGGGAACTTCGCGCCAATCCACGATGGCAATCACGGGCGGCGCGGCCGTCCCACCCCATTCGCGATAACTCTCCAGCAGCGCGGCCAGCATCAACTTCATCAACGGAAATTTGCGAACAGCGTAATGTTCCTCGAATCGCTGCATTACCGGAAGCGTGAGAAAAACATTCGCCAGAGTTTCCGCATAGCCCAGGCCTGCGGGCGATTCCGCATTGTATTCCGCAAATTGCAGCGAATCGGGCAGCAGAAAAGCATCCAGACGCGAGGCCGTGCTGGAAGTGCCGTAACGCGGATTGATGCGCGCCAGCCGCTCTTCCTCGGGGTTCAACGCCGACTGCGCAAGGAGCCGCGGGTCCGCGAGCGATTGCTTCACCACGCGCTCGCCCAGCGCAGCGACGGCTTCGGCTACCGCACGAACGCGCTGCTCGTCTTCAGCAGTAAGAAAAAATGGGCGCAGGAACGGGCAGT
Source organism: uncultured Acidobacteriota bacterium (assembly GCA_963710845.1). Taxonomy (GTDB): domain Bacteria; phylum Acidobacteriota; class Terriglobia; order Acidiferrales; family UBA7541; genus Palsa-295. The sequence goes on from CAVQBU010000008.1 coordinate 2,542, forward strand.
GAATGCGCTCGCCGAAAGTGAGCCGCTCGGCCCGCATGCGCGCATTGAGCTCCGCGAGAAAAGCCGGCGCCAGCTCAATATCAGGCCGCAGCAACCGGTGCCAAAGCTCCGCAGCCGCTTCCGAGGAACCAGGCTGCCCATGGGAAGCAGACGCCAAACCGCTCATGCAGTCTTCGCTCCCGCGGTTTTTTTCCCCGGCGTGCCGATAAATCCCGCCGCCCCCGCGCCAATTCCCAGCATTTCTTCCCAACGCGGCCATGGATACGTGGGATCGCCACGCAGCGCGCGGTCAATCACCAGCCGCGCCATGCGGTCCACCACATGCGTGAAATAAAAATCAGTGATGCGGTCGCGCTCGAAATCCGGCGCCGGATTCAGAAAATCAATCGCGTACGGAACGCCGTCCTTGATCGCGAACTCAATCGTGTTCATTTCGTAGCCCAGTGCCTGATTGATGGTTTGCGCGTCCCGCACCACCCGCGCGCCCAGCTCCGCCGAAAGATAATTGTGCTCCACCAAATAGCGGCGCTCGCCGGGATCGTACACCACCGGCAGAATGTCCATTTTGCCGAACGTGAAGCAGCGCACGTACTGGCTGAAATCAATATTTTCCTGCAGCGTCATGCAAGTGGAACCGGTGCCGTCGTAAGCCGCGATCAGTTCTTCGCGATTGTGCACCTTGTACACTTGCTTCCATCCACCGCCGGAATAAGGCTTCAGAAACGCCGGCCGGCCCACGTGATCCAGCAGCGCGTCCCAATCAATCGGATAAATCAAATTGCGCAGCGATTCGGAATTGATGTCCACGGTCGGCGGATAGGATTTCTGCGGCAGCACCACCGTCTTCGGAATGGCCAGGCCCAGTTTCGCGGCGACGGCATAGTTGAAAAATTTATCGTCCGCAGTCCACCAGAAAGGGTTGTTGATCACATATGTGCCCTGCAGCACAGCGTGCTTCAAATACGCGCGGTAATATTCCACTTCGTGCGAAATCCGGTCCACGATCACTTTGTATTGCGCCAACTCGCCCATCACCGTACCGCCCAGCTTCACGAATTCCGCGGTGATGCCGTCTTTCTTGCCCAGCTCGTTCACTTTATCAATGAACGCCGGCGGGAAACTGAATTCACGGCCGCAAAGTATTCCGATCTTCATGATTTACGATTCCTTTCGCATGGATGTACAGCAACTACAAATTCCAATTCAATCCGGGCGCGACCCTTCAATCGCCCACAGCGGGATCTCAGGGTGAATCGCCCTGCGGGGCGATTCAGGATGCGCGTGGCCCACCGGCAGCAGAGCTGGCCGGCAACGCAACCCCCTCGCGCGTTTCCGCAACGATGTGGCGCACCACGGCCTGCAAGTCGCCGGTCTCTTTGTACACCCGCAATTGCCGCTCGGCTCCAGTGCCATTGCGGAAGATTCCGCGGATAGGCTCGAGCGCCGCGCGGCTGCCCAAATCATCCAGCACGTCGTCCACGAATTCGAATAATTCTTCGATCAGCACCGCCATCGGCACTTCCGCCTGCTTGCCGAAATCAATCAGCTTGCCTTCAATCCCCCAGCGCGCCGCACGCCACTTATTTTCTTCAATCAGAGCCCGGTGATACATGCGGAATCCCATGTTGCGCGTGTACAGCCGATGCAGCTTCACCACGATGGCCTGCGTCAGCGCGGCAATTGCGATCGCTTCGTCCACGCGCGTCACCACATCGAAAATCCGAAATTCCAGCGTGCCAAACGTCGGATGTGGCCGCACGTCCCACCAGATCTTTTTTGCGTTGTCTATGCAATGCAGCCGCACCAGCAGCTCTACATAATCCTCATACTGGTTCCACGAATTCAAATGATCCGGAATCCCGGTGCGCGGAAACCTGCGAAACACAGTAGTGCGGAACGATTTCAGACCAGTGTCGCGGCCCATCCAAAATGGCGAGCTGGTGGAAAGCGCCAGCAAGTGCGGCAGAAAGTAACGCGCCATGTTCATCAAATCAATCATCGTGGTGCGATCCGGCACCGCCACGTGCACGTGCATACCGAAAATCAGCAGCGAGCGCGCCAGCTGCCCCATTTCCTCGACGATATTCTGGTAACGCTCGCCCGGAGAAATCACCTGGTCAATCCACGAAGAAAACGGATGCGTACCCGCCGCGGCCACTTGCAATCCGCGGCTTTCGGCTGCGCGCACCAGTTCACCACGCGTGCGGCGCATGTCGGCGTCCAGCTCGTGCACGTCCGCGCAAATTTTCGTGCCGATTTCGATGATGGATTGATGCATCTCGCGCTTTACTTGCTCGCCCAGGCCCGGCGAGGAAGCTTCCATCAATTCGCTGACGTGCGAACGTAGTTCTCCGGAGGTGGGATCGACAATCTGGAATTCTTCTTCGACACCAATCGTGAACCGGTGACTCATGAAAGGCCCCTTCCGGCCGGGGATGCGAGGACGTCGCGGGGGTATCATACTCCACTTGGGCCGAATTGCGGTGGGCAGGCGAAGCGCCAAAAGATTTACCACAGAGGACACCGGCAGGTGGCAGCGAAGCTAATCCAAAAGACTCAATGCAGAGAGCATAGAGGTCAACGCGCCGGGTTCGCAGCGACAAACTGAGCCTACTGCGGGCAGGCCGCGCCGTTATCCACCCAAGCCTTTATCGCAGCCACAAATTCGGGACGGCTAAGTGGCGGCAGCGTGCGTCCATCGCCCGGATTCCAACCCCAGCCGACGAGATCGTCCGATGAAACATGCTCGATAATCTGCGCCAGAGTGCGATGGCCGTTTTTTGCAGGATCTTTCAGCTGGCGGCAGAATTGCCCGGCCGTTTCGCCCTGGATCACCATCTTCATATTCGCTGGCGGCAGCGACCATTTCGGATTCCCCGGCGGCATATTGACGCCGGGTAGATTCGCCGCTTGATGGCACGCGCTGCATTTCATTCCGTAAACGCCTATGCCGTCTGGCCCGCGTTTTACGTCCTGAATGTGTACGTGCCCATCGTCGCCCTGCAGCGGCGCGTCGCCGGACGGATGGCAATTGCGGCAGCGCGGAGAATCAAAAACAGTCCACGCGCGATTGAAAGCAGCCTGCGCTGCGGCAGCATCCGATTTATAGGCGCTGCCGCTTGCAGCGGACGCGGCCAAAACCAAATGCACTGAATTCGACGAGGTGGCGAGCGCGGCCTGCTGTTGCGCGAGCGTCGGCAGGCACGCCGCCAGAATCAGCAAGAGCATCAGTCGGCTAAGATCGGCCATTTTCTCTTCGCAAATTTACTCATGTTCGCACCCTCGCCCTGGACACTCACGCAGAACGCAAATCTTCAGGTTTGATCGGCAACCGACGCACGCGCTTGCCCGTCGCCGCAAAAATCGCGTTGGCCACCGCTGGCGCCACAGGCGGCACGCCCGGTTCGCCGACACCGGTGGGATGCTCGGTGCTGGGCACGATGTACACCTCCATCGCCGGCGATTCAAACATCCGCACCATAGGGTAATCGTTAAAATTGCGCTGCTGCACGCGCCCATTTTCCAGCGTGATTTCAGTTTTCAAAGCAGCCGTGAGCCCGAAAATGATCCCACCTTCCAGCTGGGCCTTCACCGTGTCCGGATTCACCGTGCGGCCGCAATCCACGGCGGCGACCACGCGATGCACGTGCACAGTCCCGTCTTTTTCCACCGAGACTTCCGCAACTTGCGCCACATAACTGTCGAACGAAAAGTGCGTGGCGATTCCGCGCGCGTGACCAGCGGGTAAAGCGCTGCCCCAATTCGCTTTTTGCGCAACAAGCTCCAGCACCGCCAGCATGCGCGGCTGTCCCGCGAGCAAGGTGCGGCGTAATTCGTAGGGATCTTTGCCTCCGGCGTGCGCCACTTCATCCAAAAACGCCTCAACGGAAAATCCGGTGTGCGAGTGCCCCACCGACCGCCACCACTGCACCGGAACTTCATTCTCAGGACTGTGCAAGTCCACCTGCAGGTTCGGAATTCCGTAAAGAATGTCGGCAGCGCCCTCGACGGATGACGAGTCGATTCCCTTCTGGACGCCGAAGGATTCGAACATGGTGCCCGTCAGAATAGATTGCCCGACGATGGTGTGCGTCCACGCGACGGGATTGCCGCTCGCGTCCAGCCCCGCAGCGAAATGGTCGTACCACATCGGGCGATACCATCCGCCGTGAAGATCGTCTTCGCGCGTCCATACAACTTTCACCGGAACTTTTGCAGCCTTGGCGACTTCCGTGGCTTCGGTGACGAAATCGCTCGCCGGATTCGCGCGCCGGCCAAATCCTCCGCCCAGAAGTGTCGTGTGCAGCGTCACTTGCTCGGGCTTCAACCCCGCCACTCTTGCAGCAGCCGCGCGATCGCCGGTCTGAAACTGCGAGCCAGTCCAAATCTCGCAGCGATCTTCGTGCAAATCCACCACCGTGTTCAGCGGCTCCATCATGCAGTGCGCAAGGTAAGGAACTTCGTACTCCGCGGTGATCGTCTTCGCAGCGCCCGCCAACGCGGCAGCAGGGTCGCCCACTTTTCGCGCGACGGCACCAGGAGTTTTTGACATCGCGGAGTACTTTTTGCGCATTTCAACGGTGGAAATCGCAGCGCCCGGCCCGTCGTCCCATGTAATTTCCAATTTTTCGCGGCCAAGCTTCGCAGGCCAAAATCCCTTGGCGATCACCGCAACGCCCGAAGGAACCTGCACAACATTCACCACGCCGCGAATCGCCTTGGCCTTATCGGCATTAAAGCTCACAACTTTTCCGCCAAAGACCGGTGCGCGTGCCACCACCGCCGTCAGCATCCCGGGAATGTAGACGTCCAGCCCGAATTGCGCCGTGCCATTCGTCTTCGAAGGAGTATCCAGGCGATGCATCGGCTTGCCGACCAGCGTGAAATCCTTCGGATCCTTCAGCGGAATCTCTTTCGGCGGCGCGATCGCTGACGCCGCTTCAGCAAGGCTGCCATACGAAGCGCGCCGTCCGCTGGCCGCATGAATCACGAAGCCTTTTTCAGCGCGGCAAGCTTGTGGATCCACGTTCCAGGATTGCGCCGCGGCGGCAATCAGCATGATGCGCGCCATCGCGCCCATTTTGCGGAAGCGATCGTATTCGGAATTCGTAGTCGTGCTGCCGCCGGTCATCATGATCCCGAACACAGTGTGGTTGTAAACGGCGTCCACCGGTGAAGACTCCACCCGTACCCGCGCCCAATCCGCTTCCAGTTCTTCGTTCAAAAGCATCGGGAGCGAGGTGTAAATTCCCTGGCCCATTTCCGAGTGATTCGAAATCACCGTCACGGTTTCATCCGTCCCTATGCGCACGAAAGCATTCAGCGCCACGGGCTTCGCGGCGGGATCAGCCGCACGCGCAGCAGAGACAAACTCTGGAACGTAGAGGCTGATCAGCAGGCCGCCGCCCAGTGCTGCGCCGGCTTTCAGAAATTCGCGGCGTTTTATTTCGGTCGCGGCGCTCACTTGCCACCTCGCTGCGCCTGAATCTCCGCGGCACGATGAATGGCTCGGCGAATGCGCGGGTAAGTGCCGCAGCGGCAGATGTTGCCAGACATGGCTTCGTCAATATCCTCATCGCTGGGCGCGGAATTTTCGGCCAGCAGCACCGCGGCGCTCATAATCTGCCCCGACTGGCAATAACCGCATTGCGGCACGTCAATTTCGATCCAGGCCTGTTGCAGGGGATGCGTCAGGTCAGGTGAAATTCCTTCGATGGTCGTGACTTTCTTCCCTTCGGCGCGTGAAACCGGCGCAACGCAGGATCGCACCGCTTGGCCGTCAATATGAACGGTGCAGGCACCGCACAACGCCATGCCGCACCCAAATTTCGTTCCCGTAAGATTCAGGGAATCGCGGATTACCCACAGCAAAGGAGTGGACGGAGAATCCTCCACGGTGACAGGTTTGCCATTGACGGTGAATGAGATCAAGGAGCGCCTCCTTTCATGCAAAACATTATGTGAGGGTTTGGATGTCTGGAAGCCCGCGCACGCTTCAGCTGAACAAGAAATACCCGTCCGCTAAAGCTTGTTCAGCCCGTCGAGCGCCGCGACTTTGTATGCTTCCGCAAGGGTCGGATAATTGAACACCGTGTCGCGGAAATATTCAATCGAGCCGCCGTAATACAGCACGGCTTGCCCGATGTGAATAATTTCAGTGGAGCGCTGGCCGATCACATGCACGCCCAGCAGCTTGCGCGTATTGCGATCGAATAACAATTTCAACATCCCGCTTTCATCGCCAAGCATCATACTCTTCGCCAGCTCGTTGTATTTCGCGATTCCCACTTCGTAGGGGACTTTGTTCTTCGTAAGCGTTTCTTCCGTCTGCCCCACCATCGAGATTTCCGGGATGGTGTAAATGCCGTAAGGAAAAAGCTCCGGCATGTGCTCGGAAGGCGCGCCAAACATGTGGCAACTCGCCAGGCGCCCCTGCTCCATGGAGGTGCTTGCGAGCGCCGGGAATCCGATGATGTCGCCCGCCGCGTAAATGTGCGGCACATTCGTCTGGTAGTGCTCATTCACTTTAATCTTGCCGCGCTCGCCGGAGTCCAGCCCCGCCGCTTCTATCCGCAGCTGATCGCCGTTCGCCTGCCTGCCCACGGCGTACAGCAACGCATCCGCCTGAACTTTCTTCCCGCTTTCCAGTTCCGCAAAAACGCGATCGCGCTGCGGATCAATCCCCACGCGCGTGACTTTCTCACCGAGCCGAAACGTCGTGCCCATCTGCCGCAGATGATATGCCAGCGACTCGATAATCTCGCGGTCCACAAAATCCAGCAAAGTGGGCCGTTGATCAATCAAAGTAACTTCCGTACCCAGCGCGGCAAGAAACGAAGCGTATTCCAGCCCGACGACTCCCGCCCCAACCACGATCAACTCACGCGGCAATCCTTCCAGCACCGTGAGCCGGTCAGTATCCACGATGCGTTTATCATCAAAAGGAATTTCCGGGTTGCGCGCCGGACGAGTGCCGCAGGCAATCAGAATATGTTCGCCGTGGATGACGCTCCGTTCGGTGTCGCCCTGAATTTCGATGGTATGCGGGTCGGTAAACTGCGCGGTGCCCTGAAAAATCTGCACGCCGTTGCGCTTCAGCTGCGCCCGAATCACTTCGGTTTCGCGCGAAATGATGGAGCGCACGCGGAAGGAAAGGTCTTGTACGGAAATATCATTCTTGCCGCGGTAATTATCGCCGTAAAAGGCCTTTACGGCGTTACCGGTTAGCTGAAAAATCGCTTCGCGCACGCTCTTGCTGGGAATCGTGCCGGTATGCACGCAAACGCCGCCAATCATCAGCGTGCGATCCACCACTGCGACGCGCTTGCGGAGCTTCGCGGCGCAAATCGCGCCCTTCTGGCCCGCCGGGCCGCTGCCGATCACGATCAGGTCAAAATTGGTCTCAGGCATTCGCTCACCGGTAATTATTGCCGAACAATCCTGAAAATAGAATCGTGCGCAGCATCATGATCGCGGCTTGATGACAGGCGTATTGGCTGCGTATGCAGGACGCTGAGCAAAGTTCCAGCTTCAATCGCACGGAGGGGACCGAAGTGCGCACCACTGTGATTTTGCCGCTGAATCTTTACAGAAATATGAACGGGACTAGCATACTGAAAAATAGCGTCGTGCGCCATGTGGCGTGGACCAAGAGGTACATACGCGGCACAGAGCAGGGTCGTAGGATGAACTCGCCGCTCAAGTTCGCGACGACGAGGCAGTCGAGGAATCTCCATATTTTTGCGTCGCATAACCAACAATCAGCCCCACCAATCCGCCGGGCACCATAATCTGGACGTAATAATTCCGCTGCATGTACGCAATGAAAAATGCGAACAACAATCCCACAGCGAGCCCAAATAGCGTCCCCAGCGCCAGCGAATGTACTTTGCGTGCGAATAACCCGATCAACAGGCCCGCCAGCAGTCCCTTAAACGTCGAGCCGAGCACGATGCCCATCAGCTGCGGCCGCACCGCGGGCGTGAACCACGATGTCAGCCCGTCGAAAATTCCCAGAATGCCGCCTAATATCAGCCCGTAAGTAATTTTGTTCATTGCCAGCCTCCGCTGCCAGCGCCTTTTGGGTCACGACATTTCTTGCTGCGCGCTATGCTAGTGCAATCAGGTCAATCTCCACACGAAAATCGCGCGGCAGGCGCGCCACTTCCACCGTGGTACGTGCTGGTGGATCCTTCGGAAAATAGCGCGCATACACTTCGTTCACCGCAGCGAAATCATTCATGTCCTTCAGGAATACGCCCAGGCGCACCGCGCGATCCAGCGAGGAACCGGCCGCCTGCACGATGGCCTTCAAATTCTCCATGATGCATTCCGCTTGCTGCGCCGCGTCGCCGGTCAGCGCGTTACCGGTCGTAGGGTCAAACGCCGTCTGCCCGGAAACAAATATGAAACCGTTGGCCTTGATGGCTTGCGAATACGGGCCGATGGCCTTTGGTCCTTTTTCGGTAAAAATCACTTCCCTCACGATTCCTCCTCAAGGTTGAAAATAGAAAATGGAAAAGTGAAAATAGAAAAATAAATTCTGCCGCCGTAGCTCACCGGCGCGCGCTTGCCGGCCGCTCCATTGCCGTTTTTCCATTTTCTCTTTTCTATTTCTCGGCTGCATATCGCTCGCGAAAATCCTGCGGCATTCGCGTGTGATACAGCCACACGCGAAACGGCTCAGCCAGATTTTTGCCGGTAGTTTGCTCCAGCGCCGCGCGCAAGTCATTGAAGCCCACTTCCTTGCCGCGCAGCAACGCAACCACCTGCGCCAGCCCGCTGCGCACAGGTGCCTCGCCATACCCGTCTTCCAGCGAAATGAAAAATAGCGCAGCCTTGGCCGCGGCCATACGACGCTGCACCAAGGGATCGTAAAGCATCGTGGTGATGATCGATTTCTCGGCGTTCGGCGTTCCGGCGGTTTGCTGCACCGCTGTTTCATACGTTTCCAGAAATTGCCGAATGCGGCGGCGGCGTGCGGCTTCACCGCCACTGGATTCGTCCACCACGATCGTTGCGTAATTGGGCAGCCCTTCGCCGATTCCTACGGCCGCGTCCGGCTCGGGATACATCTCCACTCCGAACCAGCTGTGCGCCATCGCCTGGTTAATATCCTGCACCAGTTCGTCGTTCTGAAATCCCAGCGCCAGCGCGCTCGAATTCACCAACGCGCCGCCAGGAAACGAAGCTGCCGCGGCCTGCCCTTCTTCTCCAGACCGCGCGCGCAATTCCGGCGATTCCACAACATGGGGCTCGGAGATAGTTTTTATCGAGCGGCCCGAAATCTTTTTGCAAAGCCGACCACGCCGCGGCGATCCGCTGCGCCGCGGCTGACGGATCCTGCTGCAGGGGCTGCAACGTCCAGAAGACCACATCGGTTTTGTCCGCCGACTTCACCCGAGACGAGGAATCGACATAACGGCCTGCCACGACGTATGCCGGCAGATCGCCCTTGCGCAATTCAAAACGGTATTCGGTTCCTCCTTCGTCTTTTTTCCGCCCCGCCGCCGTACCGCCCCCAAGAACCACAAAATTCTCCGGCACGCGCACGGTGTAATAAGTCTTCGGCGGCCGTTCCGGATATGGGGCCAGCACACGGTTCGGCGGCTGTGGCAAAGGAGCCCATCCACGCGAGCTCAGGTGGAAATTAGCCGCGCCCAGAGTGATGCTCGCGCCCTGCACGGCCGGCGCCACAAAACTATAATCAATCTGCAGGCTGCGCTGTTCCCGGCGCGCCCACGGCGGATTGCACGGCAGACGCAAAGTGTCCGGATTTTCGGCTTCATATTCCGCGGGAAGTTTCTCAGGGGTCACTTCATGCCCGTTCCATTCCACGTGCAGGTTGGTCCGTCCGTAGATTTTTTCGTCCGGGAAAATAACGTCAATAGACGCCAGATCGCTGAGTCCGGAATTTCGCAGCGTGTAATTCGTGCGGATCCGTAATTCCGGCGGCGGCCCCGGACTGAAGCGGACGTCGCGCGATTCCTTCACGATCTGGTAGCCGGGGGCCAGCGGGACGGTGCAGCTGGTAGCGCAAAGCAAGAGGACCACAGCCAGGAGCAAGGCATAAAGCGAACGCGGCGCGAGGCGAGTCAAGATGCAAGGATTCTAGCCGTCAGAGCAGAAAATGGAAAAGGGAAAATGGGAACGCCCCGGAGAATCGCGCGCACGAAAAGCAGATCCTGCACTCGCTGCCGCTGATTCGGGATGCAGCCTCCCCACGATTGCCACAAAGCTCGAAGACGCGCCTAAGAAGCCGTGAAATGGCGCAAGATTTCCGCATCGGTGGAACCGTGCCGGCGCGCCGCGATGATTTCCGGCGCCTCGGAATCAGGGATCCCGCGCCGCACCAATTCCAGCAAAGTGGCGTTGTCCATCCGCAGATTTCGTAGCGTGCCCAATGACGCGCCCGAAAGCTCAGGCTTTCCCACCGCGTGATGGCGCGCCACTTCCAGAACGATCGCATCAGAAAGCCCCGCAAGATGCATCGCTTGTAGCTCGCCGTAACCCAGCCCCACCTGGTCCATTCCGGCAAGCGCCAGCACTGTGCCTTCGCTCATTCCCGACTGATGCAAAGACGCGATGGCGTCACCAGCCGCGAACGTTTCGTTGCGGCCGTGAAAAATCTGCAGCAGCGTGACGCAATCCTCATCGGAAAGCCCGGACTGCCGGACCTTGGCAATCTCACCGATTTCGGCGGCAGTGATGTGTTGCGCCTTCAATTCCTTGATCGTGCTGTAGCCGAACCCGGCGCTATCGAGCGGTTTGGTGTCGAGCGGAGTCAAACTTTCGCACGCCATCTGAAGCATGAGTACTGCGCATACGAAAATGGCTGTGAACGAGCTCCGGCTGCGCACAGCGCGGCCCAATCCGCGGGTGGAACCGGTTGCCTGGACCGTCCCCATTGCTCTTATTGTACAGAGTGAATGGCCCCGCGTGACGCCATGACGCGGAATGATTACCCGTTTTCGATGATAGGGTTTGCGGGAATGCGACGAACACGCGGCCAAGTGGATTCGTGAGGCGCAAGTCAGACGTTGTAAACGCGTTCGATATCGAAAACGCCAGGAATGCGCTTCACTCCGGAGAGAATGCGCTCCAGCTGCTTGCGGTCCTGCACATCGAGCGCAACTTCAATCCGCGCGCGCAAATCCTGCCCACCGCTTTCAAACGTGCGAATATTCGCGCCATTATCGCTGATCACCGTGGTAATGCTGGCCAGCATCCCAGGACGATCCTCAGTGAGAATCCGCAAACGCACCGGAAACGTCGCCTGCGTCTGCCCCGCCCACTCCACCGCGATTCTTCGCTCAGCGTCGTAAAGCAAATTCTGCACGTTCGGACAATTTTTCCCATGCACCGCGATGCCCCGCCCGCGCGTGACGTACCCGATCACGTCGTCCCCTGGAATCGGGTTGCAGCATTTCGAGCGATACACCATCAAATCGTCATGCCCGCGCACCAGAATCGCGCCGTCGTTCATGCCCAGCATACGTTTGACCGTGTCCACGATCTTCGGCTGCTTTTCTTCAGCGGGATCGGTCAACGGCTGCCCGCTGGCTTTCGCCAGCACTTGCCGCGCCGACCATTTTCCATAACCGAGGTCGGCATAAAGATCGTCAATTCGCCCACAACCGTATTCGGAGGCCACGCGCTGCCACGTTTCCGCCGGAATTTTCTTCAGGACGATGTCCGCCTGCCGCGCTTCCTTCTCCAGCAGCCGCTTGCCAACGTCCTTAGCCTGCTCGCGCTCGTGCAAATTGATCCACTGCCGGATTTTGCTGCGCGCGCGCGAAGTGTGCACAAAAGATAGCCAATCGCGCGAAGGCTCATGCCCCTTCTGCGTGATGATTTCGATCACATCTCCGTTCGCCACCGAATGCCGCAGCGGCACAATCGCGCCGTTCACCTTCGCGCCCGTACACTGATGCCCCACTTCGGTGTGCACGGCATAGGCGAAATCAATCAGCGTCGCACCGCGCGGCAACACCACCACGCGCCCCATCGGAGTGAACGTGTAAACCTCTTCGGGATAAAGGTCCACGCGCAAAGTCGATAGAAATTCGCTCGGCTCCTGCATTTCCTGCACCCACTCAATCAGCTGTCGCATCCACACGATGCGCTGGTCATCCGCGCTGGAAGTTTCCGTGCGCCCGTCTTTATATTTCCAGTGTGCAGCCACGCCTTGTTCGGCGATGCGGTGCATGTCCTGCGTGCGGATTTGCACTTCGAACGCCTGCCCGCCGTGAATTACCGTGGTGTGCAGCGATTGATAGAGGTTGGGCCGCGGCATCGCGATGTAATCCTTGAAGCGCCCCGGCACCGGCGGCCAAATCTGGTGAATCACGCCAAGCGTCGCATAACAATTCTTCACGGTGTCGGTGATCACCCGGATCGCCAGCAAGTCATACACCTGATCCAAGGTACGCTGCTGCTTCTGGCTTTTCAGATGCAGCGAGTAGATACGCTTCACCCGCGCCTGCACTTCGGCAGGGATACCGGTCTCCACCATTTTGTCGCGAATCGAATCCTGCACTTCCAGCAGAAACTTATCGAAGACTTTCTGCTTCGTGGCGATTTTCTTCTGCAATTCAAAAAATGCTTCAGGCTCCAGGTAACGAAACGAAAGGTCTTCCAGCTCTCCGCGAATCAGGCCCATGCCTAGCCGGTTCGCGACCGGCGCGTAAATATCAATCGTCTCGCGCGCGATGCGCTGCTGCTTCTCCGAGTCCAGATATTCCAGCGTGCGCATATTGTGCAGACGGTCGGCGAGCTTGATCACCACCACGCGCACGTCGTTCACCATCGCCAGCAGCATCTTGCGAACGTTTTCCGCCTGGCGCGCTTCCGGCGCCAGCAGATCCAGCCGGCTGATCTTCGTCGCGCCTTCCACCAGCCGCGCCACGTCCACGCCAAAATGTTCGGAAATTGTTTCTTGCGGAATTTTTGTATCTTCGACGACGTCATGCAGCAGCGCGGCGCAAAGAGAAGTCACATCCAGCTTCATGTCCGCGAGAATGTGTGCCACTTCTACAGGGTGGGAAAGAAAAGGCTCGCCGGAAAGGCGCGTCTGCGTCTTGTGCTGCTCCGCCGCAAAATCGTAAGCTCGGCGCAACAGATCGAGATCGTCGCCGGGACGATTGCGGCGCACCTTGTCCGTCAATTCGACAAAGCGCAAATCCACAGTCCGCCGCGCAGCCTGCGATATGGCGGGTTTACCAGCCGGGTCCATAAACTATTATATTCGGAGCGCCGCCCCACCGCGAGCCCTTCCTGTAGCCGCCACATTGACACCCAGCCGCCGCAGAAGTACCGTAACTGCCGGCATCACGGGGCAGAAAATTGAATCCACCGGAATTTAAGATTGACGCGATTCCGCTACCCGAAAGAAACTTCGCCCGCATCCCACTGTCACTTTTGACAATGTTTCACGACGCCACTCGCCACCTATATTCTGCCGGTGACAGTTCCCTGTGGGAGCCTGCGGGCGTCCCGCGCTACGGCGCGCTTGATTCGAGATGATCGCTAGAACTTGGGACACCATGACTCTTCTATATAAATCACTGGCTGTGTTGATGAGTTTCCTTCTGGTCTTTACGACGATTCCGGTTGACGCAACCGCACAGGCCACTCAGCAGAACGCGTCTCCCCCCGCATCCCAGCCGGATGAATATGCGCTGCTCACCGCCGACGAACTCGACGGCCTTGTCGCCCCCATCGCTCTGTATCCCGATGCCCTGGTCGCGCAGGTGCTGGGCGCCGCTACTTTTCCGTACGAGATCGTGGATGCAGTGGTCTGGCTAAAGCAAAACGCTTCTTTCACCGGCGAGGCGCTTGCGAAAGCCGTGGACCAGCAGTCCTGGGATCCCGCGGTGAAAGCCCTCACGCAGTTCCCCACGGTACTCGACAATCTGGCGAAGAATCTGGCTTGGACCTCTTCCCTTGGCGAGGCTTCGGCCACGCAGCAGCAGGACGTAATGGCTGCCATACAAAGAATGCGCGCTAAGGCTCAGGCCGCAGGGAACCTGAAATCGAGCCCAGAGATCAAAGTGATGCAGGAAAGCCCGCAGACAATCGTCATTCAACCGGCGAATCCTCAGATCGTTTACGTGCCGACCTACAACCCGACTGTGATTTATGGCGCGCCCGTGGTGGTCCCGGGCTACAGCTCCGCTGACGTGGCCGCCGCGGCAATTATTTCGTTTGGCGTTGGCATCGCGGTCGGCGCGGCGGTCTACGGTGGTTGCTGCGGGTGGGGATGGGGGTACTGGGGAACAAGCTGGCACAGCCACACGATTATTTACAACCGGAACATATACGTCGGCAACCCATACTGGCGTGGTGGCTACTACGGCGGCTACCCGGGTTACCGGCCGCCTGGCTATCCCGGCTATCGCCCTCCCGGCTACCCTGGTTATCGGCCCGGCTATCCAGGGTATCGTCCACCGGGAGGCTATCCCGGTTACGGACGCCCCCCGGCCACCACTCTTCCCGCGCCTACGAACCCGGGCAATCGCCCCGGCGGTGGAAGTGGCAGGCCTTCTACTCTGCCGGCGAATCCCGGAAGCCGGCCGGGCAATAATCCGGGCACGCGGCCCGGTGGTGGCGGAGCTCCTTCGACCCTGCCGGTCAATCCAGGAAACCGGCCGGGCAATAATCCCGGCACGCGGCCCGGTGGCGGCGGAGTTCCTTCGACTCAGCCGGTCAACCCCGGAAACCGGCCGGGCCAAACTCCGTCCACGCGCCCCAGCTCGAACGAGGCTCGCGGCTATCAACGCCCGCAGACATCGAATGCGCCTTCTACTCAGCCGGCACGGCCCAACGCGATGTCTGGTTCAGGCGGAGGGCGCGCGCAAAGTGCACGCGGGAGTCAAAGCGTAGGTGGCGGAGGCAGTCGGGGAGGCGGGTCTCGTAAGTAGCGAACGACCCCGCGAATTCCTATGAGCGCAGAAAACAAATATTTGGCAGCAAGCACTTGGCGCGATGGAGGAGTTGGCATGACAGGCCTGACTTTTACCGCTATGAGGCGCAATCGGCGCTGCATCGCACTTCTTGCGTTCGCCGCAGCCGTTGCGCTCTCCGGCGGATGCCAAAAATCCGAGCAAGCTCCCAGCGGACCGAAGACCTTCGCTTCTCCCGAAGCTGCCGCTAACGCAGTCTATGACGCCGCAAAAGCCGAAAACGGAAACGCTTTGTTGGCAATCTTCGGCCCAGGCGCAACGGACCTGATCAGCTCCGGTGACCCAGTCCAGGACAAAGCAGCCCGCGAATACTTCGCGTCCAGCTACGATCAGATGCATCGCTGGGGAAAGCTGACTAGCGGCGGCATGGTCCTCAACGTCGGTGCGGACAACTATCCCTTCCCTTTCCCGCTTGTCAGAAATTCGGCGGGGCAGTGGTATTTCGACAGCACCGAAGCAAAAGACGAGATTCTGGTTCGCCGTATCGGCGGCAACGAGCTGGCGACCATTGACACCCTCAATGCAATGGCGGACGCCCAGGCGGAATACTTCAGCGACACATACGACGGCAGCAGTATCCATCAATACGCGCAGAAGTTCGTGAGTGCCGAAGGCAAACGAAATGGTCTGTACTGGAAGGCCGCGGACGATCAACCGGAAAGCCCATTAGGGCCGCTCGCAGCGAACGCCAGCGCCGACGGCTATGGCGGCAGTTCGCAACCAGGGCCGCAGCCTTTCCATGGATATTTCTATCGGATGCTCACCAAGCAAGGCAGCCACGCCCTAGGCGGAGCTAAAAGCTATATCGTCAACGGAAACATGACGGGAGGCTTTGCCATCCTTGCCTATCCGGCCGATTATCGCAATTCCGGCGTGATGACCTTCATGATCGATCAGGCAGGACTGGTGCTGCAAAAGGATCTGGGCGCAGACACCGCCAATACCGCTAAGGCCACAGACGCATTTGACCCCGATAGCAGTTGGAACCCCGTCGAGTAGGCTTAGTCAGAACCTGTTGTGCATGCATCGCTCGCGAGTTCCAACTTAAAATTTTCCATCGCTCTCGTCCGCGATCTTGCCGGCCCGCCTTGCTGCCACAACATTGACACCCAGCCGCCGCGGAAGTACCGTGACTGCGGGAATGCGGAGCCGGAAAATTGAATCCGCCAGAATTCAAAATTGATACGACGCCGCAACCGCAAGGAATCTTCGCGCGCGTCCGCCTGCTCGACCAAAGCCTCACATTTTTTCTGGCCGTCCTGATCCTCATAATCTTCGTGGTCTTCCCGCTGGCCGGCCTGGGCTGGCTGGGGAAATTCATCGTGGATCTGGTGCTCTCGATTCTGCTGCTCTCGGGTGCTGTCGCCACCAACCGCAGCCGCACTCTCACGGTTCTGGTGGTTTTACTGACGATCCTGGGCCTGGTGGTCCACTGGACCGGGGTTTACGTTCCGAAGTTCAGTCATCCCGTGCTGGAACCCGTTCTGTTGCTCACTTGCCTGCTGGCGTTCGCCGTGATCACTCTCATCCAGGTATTCAGTCCCGGCGCGATCACCCTGCATCGCGTGCTCGGAGCCATTGCGGCCTACCTGCTGATCGGCCTGATGTGGTCCTACGCTTACTTCCTCGCGGACATGATCATTCCCGGCTCAATTCATCCGACGGCATTGACTCAGGAAATGGTGTCGCCCATGGCGCGCTACGTGTATTTCAGTTTCACCACGCTGACCACGTTGGGATATGGCGACATCGTCCCCTTGCATCCCATCGCTCGCACCCTGGCGGTTTGCGAAGCGCTCATCGGCCAGCTCTACCCTGCCGTGCTGATCGCCGGCCTGCTGGGCATGGCGCTCCAGCCGCAAAAACCGGCTGACGACAAACCGTAGTCGCCGCACCAGACGAGCGAATGAGAGAACCAAGATTTTCGTCAGGGCACGGCTTCAGCCGTGCCGTAATAGCCACAAAATCAAAGCGGCTTCAGCCGCTGAGTCATAAATTTCGGGTTTTCACACAGACTCTAAACGCTTGGAGCAACGGAACCCGCTTCAGCTGCGGGCATCGCTCGGGTCATTTCCCCTTCTCGACGGGGTAGCCCTTCTGAATCCAATCCGTATTGAAATCGTTCGGCAGAATCAGCACGCGCAGATTCGTAAAACCCATATCGCGCATCGTGACAAACGCTGGCCGCAGATTCGGACAATGCGCCAGCGGGCAGCAGCCGCAATACAACACCACGTTCGTCGCCTTGGGAATCTTCTGTGCCCAGCTCTTCAGCTCGGCCAGTCCCGCGTCAGTGGAAGCAGCTCCGTGAAACACAGCATGAGGAATGTGCGCACCCTGATACAAGGGACGAAACCCGACGCACACCACGGCAGGCTCGTCCGGATGAACCGGCGCGGCAAGTTCCTTAGCAAGATCCGCCGGCTGCACCGTCTGCGAGCTGGACCACGGATCGTCGGCATCGTCAGCGTGGGGCGGCTCCGCAATGCGCATCGCGCGAGAATTCGCCACCACCAAGAAGCCCACGAAAAGAACGCAGAGCAACGCCGCCCCGATACCGCCATTTATTTTCATCTGTAACGCTCTCCCCAATCGTTGTCCAGCAACTGCGCCGGTGAGCATGACAAAACGCGCGCTACAAAAAAGAAAAGCCGGCGGGCAAAAAACCCGCCGGCTTTAAATCCTGCAACCGCGAAAACCCGCCGCGACTAAGACGCCGGCTGCGGCGCTTCCATCTTCTTCTGCTTGATCGCCTTCACCTTGTCCACCAGGTCTTCGGCCGACTTGATATCGGCATCATGCGCCGCAGGGGTTGTTTCCATGTCCGCCTTCTGGCGATACAGCAGGTTCAGGTACGCCATCGCGTCGTCATAATCCTCGCGCAACTGAATGGCTTTCTGCAGGCTGGTGATGCCCTGATCCACCACCGTGCCGTATTTCGTCTGGAATTGCGTCGCCAGCGCGGGTGGCATCGGATCCGTATCTGAAATCGATTTCTTCGCGGTCTTGTTGTACTCCTCGCGCATCTCGCGGTTGCCGCGGAACGCCAGCGACCAGTCAATCACGCCCACCCAGTAGTACGGCTCCGGATCATCGGGCTTCAGCGCGATGTGCTTCTGGTGGTAACTCTTCGATTCCTCCATCATCTTGGGATCGAACGGCGGCCCGCCGGCCATATTGTAAAGAGTCGAGCCGATTCCGTCGATGGCGTTAAGGTTGTTGGGATCGTTCTGCAAAATCTCCTGAAATTCCTGCGCGGCCTGCTGGCCGTTGCGCACATTTTCAGGAGAAGGAGCGCCCGGAATGTACTGCGCGGAATAGGCCGTCGCCAGATAAAGCCGCGCGTTGGTCAGGCCCGGGTCCAGGTCTTTGGCCGTCTTGAAATCTTCAATAGCCAGATCGGTTTGTCCGGCCTTGTACGCTTGTACGCCCTTGTTGAGCTTGTCGCGCGCGCGCAGTTTGTCGCAACCAGCGCCTGCGCCCAATGACGCCACTACCACGGCAAGAAGAATAACTGTGTGAGGCTTCCGCTGCATCCCTTGCTCTCCTTGATAAACGCTGCGCCGAAAACGAGACAACCCGCGAGTCCGCGAAGCTTTCGGCACACACAACTGCCAAATCGGCGTTATTGCCCTGCTTCGATCTTCGCGGTAATCAGGCCGACGTTGTCAATCCCCGCGCCGCGCATGATATCAATGGCGCGAGCCACCTGCGCGAATTCCACCGCGTCGTCGCCCTTCACGAAAGCCACTTTCTCCGCGCGCTGCTTGAAGATGTCTTCCAGCCGCGGCCCCAGTGCGTCCCAGGTGGTGTCGTCCTGGTTGATCATGACTTTTCCGTTCGAGGTCACTTGCACGACGATGGTCTTCGCCAGCAGCGCGTCATCCTGCTTCTGGTTCGGAGGAGTCGGCTGCGGTACCAGGGCATCCAGCCCCTGCGGAACCGTCGGCGTGATCACCATGAAAATAATGATCAGCACCAACAGCACGTCAATTAGAGGCACAATGTTCGGTTCGGACATCGAACCTTTGCTTCCACCAACTGCCATTCCCATGGGAAAACTCCTTAAACTCTGCTGCTAAACCTCCCGCCGAATACTAACTGCCCGGCGGGGGTGCTGGCGGAGCCGCTGCTCCCTTGGCTTTGATCTTTTCCGTGAGCAATCCCAGATGATCCACGCCGGCTGCGCGGACCTCGTCAACGGCCTTGACCACGTCGCCGTATTTCGCGCGCGAATCCGAACGCACGAACACGGTCTTGTCCAGGCGGTTGGCGATCAGGTCCTTGATCTTCGTGGTGATGTCGTCGAGCGAGACCTTGGTGCTCCCCAGGTACATATCGCCGCTGCGGGTAACCGCCAGAATGATGGCGTCATCCTTATCGGCGTCCTGCAGGTCCCGCGCGTTATTCACCTTCGCCATATCCACGGAGACGCCCTTCTGCAACATTGGCGTGACCACCATGAAAATAATCAGCAACACCAGCATGATGTCCGCCATTGGAATCACATTGGGCGCGGCCATCACCGGCGGTGCTTTGGGCTTGTAGGCCATGGCTTACTTCTTCCCGCCGCGACGTGTGATGAAGTAGTTGATCAGCTCCATCGAAGAGTTGTCCATTTCGACGTCGAAGGCTTCCACTTTGTTCGTGAAGTAATTGAACGCCCATACCGCGGGAACCGCGACGACCAAGCCCAGCGCCGTGGTCACCAACGCTTCAGCAATACCGCCGGCAACCGCCGACAATCCGGTGGCCTTCGATGCCGAAATTCCTTTGAACGCGTTGATGATGCCCATCACCGTGCCGAACAGTCCTACGAACGGGGCCGTCGAACCGATCGTCGCGAGACCGGAAAGGCCGCGCTTCATTTCGGCGTGCACGATCGCCACCGAGCGTTCCAGACCGCGGTTCGCCGCTTCGATCACTTCTTCATCGCCCACCTGCGCCGAAGCTGCCTGGAATTCAGACAAGCCCGTGGCCACTACCTTGGCGATGTGGCTCTTCTTGTTGCGCTCAGCGATGGAGATCGCTTCGTCGAGCTTGTTGTCTTTCAGCGCGCCCGCCACTTGCTGCACGAATATCCGCGATTGCTTGCGTGCGGCGCTGTACATCAACGCGCGGTCAATCATGATGCCGATCGACCAGGCGGACATAATGAATAGAATGGCTACGACGGATTTGGCAGGGATGCCCATGTTGTGCCACATGCTAACCAGGTCCCAGCCCACTTCACCCGTTGGCTGCTGAAACATCACCACACCGGCAAAAAGTAAATTCGCAAGCATTATCTGATCCTCCGTTCCTGTGAAACGACCTGAGCAGCAAATTTCTGCCGGTCGGATTTTATTTCCGCTCCACCCCAGCCCCGCGAAGGACTAGTAGCAAGCCTTGCTTTAACCGCCCAAAGTAAAGACGACCGAAATTGTTGTGTCCACTTCCACCGGTTCACCGTTCAGCAAGGTGGGGCTGTAGCGCCATTGACGCACCGCATCCATTGCATTCTTCATCAGCAGTGGAGGACCGGAAACATACGTCAATTCCTGGATCGTGCCATCCTTGGCGATTACGGCATGCAGAATTACCGTGCCGGAAATATGCGCCGTCTTGGCAATCGGCGGGTACAACGGCGTGACCTGGCGAACCAGCTTGGCCGCCGCCACGTTGCCGCCTACCCGGATGCGCGAAGGAGTCGCTTTCGGCGGGGGTGGCATGCCGCCGCCCGATCCACCGATGATTCCGCCCAGCACGCCGCCGGCCTGTCCGCCCGGCACACCCCCCGGAACGCCGCCGACCACGCCTACTGCTCCAACATCCGGCGGCATTTCTTCTTCCTTAATCATTTCCACTTTCTTCGGAACCACGGTCGGCGCCATCATCTGCCCGTTGTGAATCAGGCGCACTACCGGCTTCACGATTCTTTGTATCGCCGCGGCGGGCGGTGGAGGCGGCGGAGGCGGCGGCGGAGGCACCAGGAAAGTCGTCAGCAGCTGTTTCGGCAGAGCTTCCGTATAGATGAGCGGAATCAAAATCAAGATGCCCAGCAAACAAGCCTGAATGATGGCCGAAAGAGCCACGGTCCAGGAATTGTTCGTCCGTTTCGGATTGGCACTGGAGACAACTAGATCGTCAAACATGGCACCTACCTCCTAGCAGCTGCCGCCACGCGCTTGTCGGCTGCGGATCCGGCGCGTACGGCAGTTCCCTGACCGCGATACTTGTTCCAAACCACCACGATTGGAGCGGCAATACCGAAACTGGAGTATGTTCCTACCACAACTCCTACCACCATGGCAAAAGAGAAAGCGCGCAGCACCTCGCCGCCCATGAGGAAAAGTACGAGGACGGTTAGGAACGTTAATCCGCTAGTCAATATCGTCCGTGAAAGCGTCTGATTGATGGCCTTATTCACGATGTCCGGAAACGGTTCGCGCCGCATTAACCGCTGGTCCTCGCGCACCCGATCGAAAATCACGATCGTGTCGTTCATCGAATAGCCCACCAGCGTAAGCAGCGCCGCGATTACCGTCAGCGAAATCTCGTAATGGAACAGCGAGAAGAAACCCAGCGTGATCAGCACGTCGTGAAACACCGCGATCACCGCCGCAGCTCCGTAAACCCACTCAAACCTGAACGCAATATATATCAACATCCCGGCCAGCGCATATAAAGTTGCCCGAATCGCCTGCAGCCGAAGTTCCGCGCCCACCTTCGGTCCCACGATTTCCACGTCGCGAATTGTAAAATTGCCCAGCACGAAATTATTGTTCAAAGCGCTCAGCACCGTCGGCGTCACCCCATCCACGTTCTGCAGCTGGCTGAAGTTTGTGACGATCCCGCTGTGATCCGCGTCGCGCGCGGCCAGCAAACGCTGTGCCAGCTGGGTGTAACGATCCCCTGCGGCCGCTCCGAGCGTCAGTGGATCTTTTTCCGTCAGCACCGCGGCCACCGCTTCCTTGGTGCTGGAATTGAAATCCAGCTTGCCGCCAGTATCCGCCGTGCCGAATGTCCTGTGCAGCACGTTCACGATTGCTTCCCGGCCGGCATCCAGCGACGTCTCATCGCTCTGCCCTTTTTGCTCCAGGCCGATCACTACGTCGTTCTGCGAACCGCCGCTCAGCACGTTGTCGCTGATCGTCTGAATCGTACTGTCGTTCAGCCCCGCCGAAGAAAGCCCCTTGCGAATCTGGTCCAGCGGCGCCGGGCCTGCGAACCGCACATACACCAGCGTGCCACCGCGGAAATCAATCCCGTACCGCATGCCGCCGTTCTTCAAAATCGAAGCCCAGCCCACCACGAGCAAAATCAGCGACAGGGCGACGAAGTACTTCGCCTTCCCCATCCAGTCAACGTTCACGCCCTTGAATAATTCCATTCCGATACCTATCCACCTTTGTTTGACACCGGGCCGTTCAGGTTAGTTCCCGGCCGCCGATATCTCTAATCTCGTAATGGCGATGCTGGCTTAAGTCCCATCCCTGCAACGAACGCCGCGCCACTAAAGCGCGGATCAAGTCCGCATCAAATGCTGAGTTCTTCCTGGCGTCCCATCCGTGAAACGTGCCAATCGAAAATCGCCCGCGACACAAAGATCGAGGTAAAAACGTTCGCAAGCAATCCGATAATCAATGTAATCGCGAAACCCTTTACCGGTCCGGTGCCGAACACCAGCAGGAACGCTGCGGACACCAACGTCGTGACGTGCGTGTCAATGATCGTCCGAAACGCATTGCTGAATCCGAGATCCACAGCCGTTGCCGGCGCCTTGCCGTTGCGCAATTCTTCCCGAATTCGTTCAAATACCAGGACGTTGGAATCAACACCCATGCCGATCGTCAGCACTACGCCGGCAATACCCGGCAAAGTAAGCACCGCGCCAACCATCGCCATGAATGCGATCAAGATGATTAAGTTGAGAATCAGAGCCACAACTGCATTGACACCGCTCAGCCGGTAATAGATCACCAAAAATATCATCACCACGATCAGGCTGCCGATCGAGGCGCGCACGCCCGAGCGTATCGAGTCTGCTCCGAGCGATGGGCCGACCGTGCGTTCTTCCAGATACTTGACACTGGCAGGAAGCGCGCCGGCGCGCAGGACCAGCATCAGATCATGCGCGGTCTCCTCGCTGAAGCCTCCTTCGATTAGCCCGGAGTCGTCAATGCGGCTCTTGATCGAAGGCGCTGAATTCACCTTGTGATCAAGGACGATCGCCATTCGCCCTTGGGGCGTCAATTGAGACTGCGCTTCGGTGAACGGACCAAAACGAGCTGCCGCGGCCGTTGACAGATGAAAATTAACCACGAACTGGCCTGGATCATTCGCGCTCGGAGAGGTGCCTACGTCGCGCAGATCCTGGCCCGTAACAATCGGTGCGCGATCAAGAATGTAATAAACCTGCTGTGATGATTGGCCACCTGGAATGTCGGACTTCCCCGGCAGAATCATCGTGCCTGGCGGCAGAACGCCGCCCTTTGCAGCCAGAGCGGCAATCTCTGAAGGATAAGGCTGGTCATCAGCGACACGATTCAGCGACAGCTGCCCGGCTGCCTGAATCACGGCTCTAGCGCGGGCAGGATCGCCGACTCCGGGAAGCTGAACGAGAATTTCATTATCGCCGCGCCCGGTGAACGCAACGGTAGGCTCCGTCAGACCCAAGGCGTTGATGCGCTGCGTAATCGTCTCCAGCGCTTGATCCATCGTATCGCGGCGAATGGTAGCGATTACCGTCGGCTTCATTTCCAACAAATATCCATTCACTACGCCGGCAGCGGGCGAAAGCGTCCAGTCGGGAAATTGCGTGGAAACCAGATCGTGGAACGCGCCGGACGTCGTGGGATCGACATTGTCCACCTCGATGTGCGTGTCGTCCACGCGGCGAATGTCGCCCACAATCACATGTTTTTCGCGAACTTGTTTGGTTAGAAAATCTACGGCCTGATCGCAGCGCTGGCCGATCGCTTCATCCACCTGCACTTGCAAGACCAGGTGGCTGCCGCCCCTCAGATCCAGGCCCAATTTTATGCGGTCCGCTATGTTTTGCTTTGCCCCCGCAAACGATGTGGGAAATCCTACGAGCCCGAAAATACAAATAAGGATGACGATGAGTATGAGAATGAACTTCCATCTGATCTGGGGATTCATGCGGGCTGCCTAACTCTCCTTCGGCGGTTCTGCTTGCATTCCCGCGATCGCGTTGCGGGCCACTTTCATCTTCACTTGCTCGGCGATCCGCAGCTGCACCGTGTCGCCTTCAAGGCCGACAATCGTGCCATAGATTCCGCCGTTGGTGATGACTTTATCTCCGTTCTTCAAAGCACCCAGCATTTCGTTCACTTTCTTCTGCCGCCGCTGCGCCGGCAAAATCATCAAAAAATAAAAAATTACCATAATCAGGATCAGCGGCAGGAATAGCGCGATCCCGCCCGGCTGCGCCTGCGCCAGCAGGCCCAGAGCCAGGTTCGCTGATGCCAAAATAGAAATGGTCACGATCATTATGCCTCTCCCTCTTACGCCGGCACTCCGGCCGCCGAGGGCAATCCCTCGCGCGCCTCACCACCGGCTCAGCAGGGCAATTCCGCCAGGACGGACAACTTGCCGGGGACGGCAAGCCGGGAAACTCGTTCGCCGAAGACGCTGCTCCGCCCTGCGACCGCGCCCACCAACCACTTGGGTTTGTCTTATTTCAGACGAGCCTGAAGGTCAGAGCGGAACTTTTCGAGCTTCCCAAAACGGATAGCCTCGCGAATTTTGCGCATTATGTCAAGGTAAAAGTGGATGTTGTGGTGGGTGTTCAAAATGATCGCGAGAAATTCTCCGCTCGTCGCTAAGTGCCGCAGATACGCACGCGAATACCGCCGGCACACCGCACATTCGCACGTTTCGTCGATCGGCCTCGGATCGTTCGCATACTTCGCATTTTTGATAAGCATTCGCCCCTGCGAAGTGTAAAGGCATCCATGCCGCGCGCTCCGCGTAGGCAGCACGCAATCCATCATGTCAATTCCCAGCGCCACATAATCCGGAATTTGCTCCGGTTTGCCCACGCCCATCAAGTAACGCGGCCGCTCCGCAGGCAAGCGCGACGCCGCAACACCCGCCATTTCACAAGTGCTCGCGTGCGGTTCGCCCACAGCCAATCCTCCGATCGCATATCCCGGAAAGTCCAGCGCCACCAGCGCGTCCGCGCTCTCACGGCGCAGCCCCGCATGCGTCCCGCCCTGCACAATTCCAAATAACATCTGCCGCGCCGCGTCTCCATGCTGTGCAAAATAATCACGTGAGCGCCGCGCCCAATCCAGCGTCCGCTTCGCTGCATCGCGCGCTCGCTGTTCCGGCGCCGGCGCCTCAATACATTCATCGAGCACCATCACGATGTCCGCGCCCAGCGCAATCTCAATCTCCAGCGCTTTTTCCGGCGAAAGGAAATGTTCGGAGCCATCCAGATGCGAACGAAATGTCACGCCTTCGTCCGTCACCTTGCGCAGTTCGCTTAGACTGAAAACCTGGAACCCGCCGGAATCCGTCAGAATCGCCCGCGGCCATCCCATGAATTCGTGCAGCCCGCCCATCTGGCGGATCAATTCATGTCCTGGACGCAAGTAAAGATGGTAGGTATTCGAAAGCAGAATTTGTACGCCGAGGTCTTCCAGGTCCCGCTGCGTCTGCCCCTTCACCGTCGCCGCCGTGCCCACAGGCATGAACGCCGGCGTATCAATCACTCCGTGCGGAGTAGTCAGCCGTCCCAGCCGTGCGCCGGTAGAATCCGTCGCCAGCACCTCAAACTTGAATCCTTCGTGCTGCGTCTCCATCCGAACGAGTGTATCAGGAGAAAGCTGCGACCAGCCCCACCTTCACGATCACATAAATCAGCCACACTCCCACCACCGTGCCCAGCGCTTTGCCAAACGAAAT
Organism: uncultured Acidobacteriota bacterium; assembly: GCA_963710845.1. Classification (GTDB taxonomy): domain Bacteria; phylum Acidobacteriota; class Terriglobia; order Acidiferrales; family UBA7541; genus Palsa-295. The sequence goes on from CAVQBU010000008.1 coordinate 28,419, forward strand.
TTTCTTAGGGTCCGCCGCGCTGAATCCAAACGCCATCAGAATCATGTTCCAGAATGCAAAAAGGTCGAACGCTGTAAACAGCGTTAGCATCCATTTCGGCGCATCATCCGCCACAAATGCTCCGCCGTTCGACGCCACCAGATGATCCAGATCCACACTGGACGGGTCTTGCAGGAAGATAATCAGAATGCCCAGCAGCGCGCCGATGATTCCCGGTACCCAGGAATACGACACGATTGCCATAGACGGCACGAATCCGATTTTTGTCCCGTGAATCAGGTTGAACGCCAGCATCAGCACCGCCCCAACCACTACCGCGGCGATGAATGGTCCCACGACTACCGCTACATAAGCGAAAATCGGCGCCACCTTCGTCTGCGTATCAATCAGTTTCTCGCGCTGCTCTTCCGTCATGGATTCCATCTGCTTCTGAGTCCGCGAATTTTGCTGATCCTGCCGGATCATGAAAGTGCGCCAGCCCACGCGCTGGCTGAAAGTGAAGATGACTCCAACGGAAACCACGACGATTAAGATCAGCGGCAAAATCCAAGTGGGCCGCTTCACGATGGATTCAAAGGTCGGCTTCGGACTGAACAGCACGCCGAAAATTCGCCCAAACGAGCTATCGGAGCCCCCAGCTCCGGAAGAAGGCGCGGAAGAGGTCGAGGGAGTGGGGGTTTCTGCGCTGGCCATACTGGTTTCCTCCTGGCTCAATCGAAATGCTCGGTGGCGCTGGTCCTGCTTCTAACTACGCCCGGCGTAGACGAATGTTTCAGTCTCGAGCCAGTGTTTAACACATCCCAAAGAAGATTGTCATCAAAAGGAACCAACCGAAGGCACACCAACGAGACGAGATTTCAAGCGAGCCTGCGAGCACATCGAGCCGCATCTTGGAGTGCGGGAGCTTGCTCCCGCCTTTTCGTGAGCGAGGCTTGCCTCGCGTAAACTAGGCGCAATCCAAACTATTTGCCGAGTTCACTCAGGAATCTCCGGCACAGCCGCGAGCAAAGCCTGCGTATAAGCATGCTGGGGCGCCTGCAGCACCTGCTCCGCCGCGCCAATCTCCACAATCCGTCCCGTCTGCATCACGGCCACGCGCGAAGCCAGCTGCGCCACCACCGGCAAACTATGCGAAATCAGCATCAACGTAAGCGAAAATTCCCGCTGCAAACGCGCCAGCAATTCCAATATCTGCGCACCCACCGAAACATCCAGCGCCGAAACCGGCTCGTCCGCAATCACCAGTTCCGGCCGCAAAATCAAAGCCCGCGCGATCCCGATCCGCTGCCGCTGTCCACCGGAAAATTCGTGCGGATAACGCGTCATAGCATCGCCGCTCAGACCGACGGCCTCCAGAATCTCAGCCGTCCGCGCCCCGCGCTCTTCCGCAGAAAGCCGCGGCTCGTGTATCGCCAGCGGCTCACCCACAATGTTGCCCACTCGCATCCGCGGATTCAGCGATGCGATGGGATCCTGAAACACCATCTGCATCCGCCGCCGCAACCCGCGCAATTCCGCGCCGCGCGCCCCCAGCCAATCCTCTCCGCGAAAAATAATTTCACCCGAATCAGGCTCGATCAACCGCATCAGCATGCGCGCTAAAGTCGTCTTGCCGCAGCCCGATTCACCAACGATCCCCAAGGTCTCGCCGCGCTCCAATTTGAAACTCACGCCGTCCACCGCCAGCGCCCGCCGCGCCGATTGCGTGAACGCGCCCGTTGAAACAGAATACGATTTGCTCAGCGCGCGCGCTTCCACAAGAATCTCGCTCGCCATCGCTACGATTTCTCGGCCGCGATTTGGATTCCGGTATTGACCATATACAGGCACGGCTGCGCGCCCGGTCGGCACACGTCCGCCGGCTCCATGCGCGGATGAAAATTCGATCCATCGTCTGCAATCGAAGAAACCATCAGCTCATGCGCCTCGACATATTCCGGATCGCTCGGCTTCCATCCCGCCACGTGCATCCAGTGCTCGAAAGTCCGCGGATGCTCTCTGGTTTCCGTCGCGGTGATCCGTAGGCCTGCGTCGTTCATCATCGCTTGGAATTCCCCAAGCGTCAGCGAACGGCAGTGCGAATGATCGCGAATCCATTCAATCCGATGATTCAACGCGCGCACTTTCGGATCTTCCGGCACCACGATGTCAATCAATCCCACGCGCCCGCCGCGCTTCACCACCCGCGCCATTTCGCGGATCACGCGCGCCGGATCCGAAATATGATGCAAGCTGTAACTCGTCACCGCCAGATCCAGCGCGCCATCCGCAAACGGCAGAGTCTGCGCGTCCCCAATCGCAAAACCAAGCTTCTCGAGCACGCCATGCTGCGCGGCGCTCTGCCGCGCGCGTAGCAGAATCGCCGGCGTCAAATCGTAAGCGCACATCCAGCGCACGTGTTTCGCAAATCGCAAAGCCAGCGTTCCGGGCCCGCACGCCAGATCCACTGCCACGTCCGCAGGACCGGCCGCAACCAAGCGCGCCAGCGACTCCGCCTCGGCGACACGCTCCGCCACGGCATAATCTCCGAAAACTTCGGCAGTCTTCGTGAACCGTTCGCGTACCAGCGCTTTCAGTTCGTGATCGCTGACGCTCGCGTGATTCGCCGGCCCCTTCTGCGATTCGTCCGGCGACCCATTCCGTGATTCGTTCGCTCCGCTCATGAAACGAGAATACACCTCGCCTTGTGATCTGCGTTCACCGCGCGTAATTCCGGCATCGCCGCATCGCACTGCGCCACGCGATGCGGACATCGCGGCGCGAACGCGCACCCCGGCGGCAACGCGTCCAGCGACGGCACCGTCCCCGGAATCGGCACCAATTTCTCCCGCGCCAATCGCGGCGCCGCCCGCAGCAATCCCTCCGTATAAGGATGCCGCGGCGCGCGCAACACTTCCTCCACCGGCCCTTCCTCCACAATCCGTCCCGCGTACATCACCGCGACCCGACCCGCCACCTGCGCCACCACTCCCAGATCGTGCGTGATGAAAAGCATCGAAAGCCGCAACTCGCGCCGCAATTTCGCGAGCAGCTCCAGAATTTGTTTCTGCACCGTGACGTCCAGCGCAGTGGTCGGTTCATCCGCAATCAACACGCCGGGACCTGCCGCGAGCGCCATCGCGATCATCACCCGCTGCCGCAGTCCTCCCGAAAGCTGGTGCGGATACTGCCGCGCCCGCCGCCCAGGATCGTTCAGCGCCGCGCGCTCTAGCGCTTCGAGCCCACGCCGATGGATTTCACCTTCGGCCGCCCGCGGCTCATGCACGCGAATCGCTTCTTCGATTTGCGCGCCAATGCGCAACACCGGGTTCAGCGCCGTCATCGGCTCCTGGAAAATCATCGCGATTTCGCGCCCGCGCAACTCGCGCATTTCATTCTGCGAAATCCCCAGCAAATTTTCGCGCCCCGCTCGCGCGCCGCCTTGCGCTCCAGTTTGCGCCCCGTGCGTCGCGCCGCCATCTACCGTTGCCAGTGCCCGCACCGCGCAAATTCAACCAAGCCTCGCCCGCGTGCCGCGCCCCATGCGGCTCCAGCCCCATCAACGCCAGCGAAAGCATCGTCTTACCCGATCCCGATTCCCCCACAATCCCCAGCGTCTCGCCTTCCCCCAGCGTGAACGAAACATCATTCACCGGACGCACCCACCCCCCGGAGTCGGCAGCTCCACTGTCAGTCCGCGCACCTCAAGGCTTGTCGCCATGGAAACATGATAGCCGCACGCGCTTGCCGCGGCGAAAAATTACGCTACCATTTTATATGGTTGCGCCGCCCTGTCCTCTCTGCCATGGTGCCACTCGAATCGGCGGCAATAAGCCCTATTGCCCCAATTGCGGCTGGAATCGCGACGCGGCCCTCGCCGACGTCCGCGGCACTCTGGTAATGCTGCCGTTCGGCCTGTTCCTGATGGCCGGCTTCGCTTTTTTCATGATCCGTTTCTGGCATTTCCGCAATCTGTACCAAATCGGGATCTTCACCGTTTTCCCGGCCATCGCAATTCTCATCAACTACGTCGTCTCGCGGCGAAGCCTCGCGAGGTTGCAGTCGGTTCCCGCGCCAACGATGCGCGCCGCCACCGTACCGAACAATTTTTTCGCTCCGTCGACCTCGTTCGCCGGAACGTCATCAGCCGCAACGATCGAACCGAGCGCGCAACAACAAGCTCTGCTCCGGACTTCCCGCCCGCGCGAAATCCGCATGTCAACGCGCGGACGCTTTAGTTTGTCGGTGGCGTTTGTGGGGGTTATGGGTTTTGCCGCAATCTTCGGCGTGCATCTCTACACGATTTGGCAGCGCAAGCTTTCCGTCGCCGCCTTCACGCCCGGGGATTGGGTAATCGCTGCCATCGTCGCGTTTATGCTGCTGCTTCCTTACGCGATGTGGCGCTCGCAAGTCCGCGAATGCGATCTATTGGAGAATGGCGAAGTAGCTCTGGCGACAGTCGTCAGGCAGTGGAAAGGCGATAAAGGCTCACCGTCCGTCGAATACGAATTCAAAGACTTTCAAGGTGAACCCCGCAAGGGGATGGGCTTCGACTACACGGAAAAACTCTTCGAAGGCATGCCCGTCGCCGTCTTCTACGACCGCGATAATCCCAAGCGCCAAATTGCCGCCTGCAGCCACGATCCACGAAGTCGTCACCTGATACTCGCGCTCCTCGCCACCACGCGAAAACTCAGCGCTTCGCCACAGGAATGCAAAACCGCAAAGCCGTATGCGTCGCGGAAAAGCTGCACACTTTATTGTCTGTGAGCCCGGCAGATTTCCCCGCGTCAATCACGTCAATCTCGCGGATGTGCTTCTGTCCCTTGGGATACACCACCCAAATCGCGCCGTTTTTCTGAATCAAACGCGCAAGCGAACTTAACTGCCCCAGGTCCGCCACCGCCTCCGCGGAAAAGAAAACCAGGTCGGCCCCATCCATCGCGCTTCCCCCGCGAATAGTCCGCCACGCGCATCGCAAGCGTCCGTCAGAAATTCCGCGCTCTCCACCCCCAGCACCACGATTTTCTGCTCCGGCTTCACTCCCAATTTATCAATCAGCAAGCGATGCGAATAATCACGCTCCGGCTCGCGCACCTTCGCTGACTTTTTTCGTGTTACCGCCGCTTTTCGCATCACAGTCTTTTTTCGCATCGTCACTTTTCGCGTCTATCACTTCTCAATTGTCACGCTCTGCCCGAATTTCGCACCCAGCGCCTGCAAATATTCTTCCTGCGTCCGCGTATAACCAAGCACGAACCGCGCCGCAAAACGAAATATCGGATTGTAAATCTCGCCATCCTCGGTAATGCGCAACAGCGAGCTACCGTCCGCCTGCGACGAAATTTCATAAGTCCACGTTCCGCCAAACGGCAGCTTGGGATCGGCAATGCGCGTCACCAAGACCCTCGGCGGCACTATTACCATCACTTGGAACGGAATCGATCCCCCATGACGATCAAATTCGCGCCACACCGGCTTGCCGTTCACATCCGGCAGCGCTTCCACGCGCAATACGTCTTTGCGCCACGCCGGAAATTTCTCGTAATCCGTAATCACCTGCCAAATCGCGTCTGGCGATTGGTGAAAACGCGCCGCGCGAGTGGAAATGTGCTGCTGCGGCAGGAACGCCCCGATCGTGACTACCGCCAACACGATCAACACCAGCAGCGCGACGATCACAAAAATCACAGCCCGGATCCCGCGCATCACAATTCTTCCTCTCGCCGTGCTTTCAGATTTCGCAAATCCCCGCCTCCAAACGCGCGCATTATACTTCCATTTACCCCGGCCAACCTTTGTCACATAATGCGCTGCTACTGTGCGCGACCCACGCAAGGAGGCACGCTGCCATGCTCCCCGGACTAAAAGCGGCGCTGAATAATCACCCAATGTTCGTCCACTTCCCCATCGTGCTCTGGCTCGCCGCGCTGCTGTTCGAAATCTTCGCCGTCTGGCGCGCCAGCGACGAATTGCAGCGCACCGCTTCGCGCCTGCTCTATCTCGGCACCCTCGCGGCAATCATCACCGTGCTCACCGGCCTCGCCGCGCAAAATTCCGTTCCGCCCGGTGAAGCGCAACGCGCCGTCGGCATTCATGAAACGCTGATGCTCATCGCCACCAGCCTTGCGATCGCACTCTGCAGCTTCGCATTTTTCATGCGCAAGGATTTCCCGCTGCATCTGCGCAAGGTCCTGCTGCTCGGCCTGGTCGTGCTCGGCATCCTCCTCACCATCGGCACCGACCGCGGCGCGCAACTCGTCTATCAATACGGCTCAGCGGTGAATTGGTCCACCGCCCAGCAGCAGAATTAATTTCAGGAGTAGCGGAAATGAAAAAACCACGCGAGTCAAAACGCATGAGCGATGCAGCCGTGAAGGAAAGAACCGGAAAAACGTGGCCGGAGTGGTTCAAAATCCTGGACAAAGCCGGCGCTAAGAAAATGCGCCACCAGGACATCTCCGCCTACCTGAGCAAGGAGCACAAGGTCGGTCAGTGGTGGTCGCAGATGATCGCCGTCCCCTACGAACACGAACGCGGCCTGCGCGAAAAATTTCAGAAATGCGACGGCGAATTCGCCGCCTCCGGCAGCCGCACTCTCGAGCGTCGCCATCAGTAAATCCTACGACGCCTGGACCGACGAAAAACTCCGCCAGCGCTGGCTACCCGGCGCAAAAATCGAAATCACCACCGCAACAAAAAATAAATCCCTGCGCGCAAAATGGAACGCCGGCACAAGCCGCCTCAGCGTGAATTTCTACCCCAAAGGCGCCGGAAAGTGCCAGGTAGCGGTGGACCACATGAAACTGCCAAGCTCGAAAGAATGCGCGAAAATGAAAACCTACTGGTTCGAAGCGCTAAACCGCCTGCAGGAAACGATAGAGCGCTAAGCGGCCGACGCGATCCACGCCGAACGAGCGTCGCATAAATAGCAACAAGGAGACTCGAATGATAACTCTGTGCATTCGGTATACGCTGGACATCAGCAAACTGGCCGATTTCGAGGACTACGCGCGTCGATTCACAGAGCCGATCAAGCGCTGCGGTGGAAATCTCATTGGCTACTACCTGCCGACTAAAATCGCCGGACCGACGAACTTCGCTCTCGCGTTGATCGATTTTCCCAGCCTCGCCGCCTACGAAACATACCGCGCCAATCTGCTGTCCGATGCCGATGCGCTGGAGAATGTCCGGAGGATGGAGAAGTCAGGATGCGTTTTAATCGAGGATCGCTCGTTTCTGCGGCAAGTGCCGGAAAAGTAGCCCCGCGCTGGCAGGACTGTTATGTCAAATTCGTAGCAATCGGAGTACGATAGCTATCAAGAGAGCGCAAAACGCTAGTGAAAATGGAAGTCTATCAAGACGGCGATACTTGGTGCGCAAGAGGAATCGGCGAAGATATCTTTACGCAAGCCGAAACTGCGGACGAATTGTTTCGCAACATCAAAGAAGCTGTTGCGCTCCATTTTGAGAACGGTGCGCAAATACCCGAAATAGATATTCTCGTTGTCTCGGAACTAAAACTCTCCGATGCCGCTGCTACCACAAGTTAGCGGGCGCGACCTCATCCACCTGCTGCATTCGCTGGGCTACGAAACTCTCCGCCAAAAAGGAAGTCACGTCCGGCCACGGAAAATTACCTTGGTGGGTGAACACAACATCACGGTGCCTGACCACAAAGCACTCGCAAAAGGTACACTCAATGACATTCTGGCGCGCGTCAGTTTGTGGAACAACATTCCAAAAGAAGAGCTGATCGCGCGCCTGCCGTAGCCCTCGACGACTAGTAATCGTTCGCAGATCCTTCCAGGAACGCCCGCAACTTCCGCGAACGCGAAGGATGCCGCAACTTCCGCAACGCCTTCGCCTCAATCTGCCGAATACGTTCGCGCGTCACAGCAAACGATTGCCCCACTTCTTCCAGACGTGTGCTCGCTGCCGTCATCCAGACCAAACCGCATCTTGATCACTTTCTCTTCGCGCGGCGTCAAAGTCTTCAGTACCGAAGAAGTCTGTTCCTTCAAGCTCAGGTTGATCACCGCGTCCGAAGGCGAAACCACCGCCTTGTCCTCGATGAAGTCCCCCAGATGCGAATCCTCTTCCTCGCCGATCGGAGTCTCCAGCGAAATCGGCTCCTGCGCGATTTTCAGAATCTTGCGCACTTTCGCCACAGGAATGTCCATGCGTTTGGCGATTTCTTCTGAAGTCGGCTCGCGGCCCAGTTCCTGCACCAATTGCCGCTGCGTGCGCACCAGCTTGTTGATCGTTTCGATCATGTGCACCGGAATACGGATCGTCCGGGCCTGGTCGGCAATAGCGCGCGTAATCGCCTGGCGAATCCACCAGGTCGCGTACGTGGAAAACTTATAACCGCGCCGCCATTCGAACTTATCCACGGCCTTCATCAACCCGATGTTGCCTTCCTGAATCAGGTCGAGGAACTGCAATCCGCGGTTGGTATATTTCTTCGCGATCGAAACCACCAAGCGCAAGTTCGCTTCGATTAATTCCTTCTTTGCCTGCTCCGCTTCCGCTTCGCCGCGAAGAATCACCTGTAAGCCGCGCTTCAATTCCGTCGGGCTTACTTCGCTGGCCAATTCAATTTCCGCCAGCTCCTGCTTGCGCGCCCGCAAGTCCTTGCGCGCCTCAGCCTGCACGTCCGCCTTCGAAGCATCCACGCGCCGCTCGAGCTTCACAATCTCGCGCTCCAGGAAATGCACGCGCTCCACGGTCTGGCGGATTTTTTCGATCAGCCGCTTTTTCTCAAGCGGGTTGAATTCCAATTCGCGCATGCGATTGGACATCTCAACGCGCGTGCGAGCCAATGCATAGCGCGCCTTCAGGTAAGGACGCTTCTTGGACTTCGCCATGTTGCCGAGTTTCGATGCCTGCTTCAACGCCAGCAGATAAAGCTTCGCCACGCTGTCAATCTGCTTCAGCGTTTGCTTGGTCTTGGCCTCGATCTTCTCTTCGGTAAGTTCTTCGTCGTCGAATTGAACGATCTCTTTGATGGACCGCGACCCATTGCGCAGATCCTCGCCCACCTGCAGCAGTTCTTTCAAAATCAAAGGCGCCCGCGTGATCGTCTTCAACACCAGCAGCTGTCCGCGTTCGATGCGCTTGGCAATCGCCACTTCGCCTTCGCGCGTCAGCAGCGGCACCGTGCCCATCTCGCGCAAATACATGCGCACCGGATCGTTCGTCTTCTCCAGTGATCCCGGAGTCAGATCCAGCTCGCCATCTTCCGAAGCAACCGCTTCCGTGTCTTTCGCCGGCTCAGGCGAATCGCTGGCATCCGCCGCGGCCAGCGCCACTTTCGCGCTCGCCAGGTCTTCGTACACATCAATCCCATAGCGCTCAAACGTCGAGAGCAAATCGTCAATCTCTTCCGAGGAGTGCACCTCGGGCGGCAAAATATCGTTCACCTCATCGTAGAGCAAGTAACCACGTTCCTTGCCCATGGCGATGAGTTGCCGTACCTGATCGTATTTTTCCTCTAGAGCTACCGTCACACTTCCTCCCTCGCAGAGGTCAGGCGATGCGCGCAAACGGATCCGCAAAATGCAAAGCCGCCGTGGTGAGACACCCCGGCGCACTGCAAATTAGCTGCATTTAAACGGTTTTTTAATACGAACTTTCGAACCCGTCGCCGATTCCGCGCCCGTGCCGCCACGCCCGCGCCTGCCCTTGCACACCTATATGATGCGCGAAACGTGCCGCCCGTTTCCTCCAAAACCCTACGAATATACAGTAGTGCCCCGGCTGGCGTCAACGATGCCCCGTAACCTACTGCTCGGGAAGGATTTTCCCCGGTTCCGGCTCCCGCTCGCGCGACAGCAGTCGGAGCAGTTCCATCCGTCGAATCACCAATCTTTTCAATTCTTCCGCCGCGGGGTTCGCTTCGATCTGCCTCTGCAGATCAGTCAGTTCCTGCGCAACGGGCCGGTGCCGCAAAAATCCCAGGCAGCTTTCCGCATCTTCCCAGGCTCCTTCCGGCAGCGTTTCAAATAGGATTTCGAAGAACAGCCGGCGGTCTTTGTCATCAAGCGTCGTCGCCACGCCCGCCGCGTCCAACCTTTCGCCAGACTCTATCGCCACGATCAACGCCTCGAAAATGTTTCGCGTCTCGAGTCCCCGATGCAAATCACCGGAAGCAATCTCGTGCGCCAGCTTCTCGCGAAATTCCGCCGCTTCAAACAGCATCCGAATCAGCTGCCGCTCCGCGCGCTTCACCGCCGGCGTCAGCAGCTCGGCCTTGGGCTTCACTTCGCTGCGCCGTTCGTCCGCCGCGCGACGCAAAGCCGCGCGCAACACCGGCTCGTCTACGCGCAATTCCGAAGCAATCCTGGTAGCCCACTCCGAACGCAACAGACGGTTCGGCAGTCGCTGCACATACGGCATCAGAAAATTCAGTGCGGCCACTTTTCCCGCCGCGGTCGTCCGATCCATCAGCCTCGCGCGCCCGATTAGATAATCCAGATACGGCGGCGCCTGCGTCAGCAATTTCTTGTAAGCCTCCACACCCTGTTCCTTGATGAATTTGTCCGGATCAGCGCCGCCCGGCAGTGCCAGCACGCGCACATCGAATTCTTTTTCGAGCAGCAGCACCAGCGAACGCTCCGTCGCAGCCTGCCCCGCCGTATCCGGATCGTAGTTCACCACGATGCGCCGCGTGAACCGCGCAAGCAGTTTCGTCTGCGGCTCCGCCAGGCTCGTGCCGCAACTCGCCACCACATTTCCGACGCCCGCGCGCGCCACGGCAATCGCATCCATATATCCTTCCACCAAAACCGCGAAATCACTCTGCCGCAGCGCCTCTTTCGCGCGGTCCAGGTGATACAACACGCCGCTCTTGGAATAAATCGGCGTCTCCGGCGAGTTCATGTACTTCGGCATGTCGTCGCCCATCGCGCGCCCGCCGAAGGCGATCACCTTTCCCGCCTCATTCGAAATCGGGAACATGATTCGCCGCCGAAACCGATCGTAGAAACGTCCGCTCTGATCGCGCCCGACCAAACCGCAGACTTCCAAAATGTTTTCCGGATATTTCTGTTTCAGAAACCGGCACAAAGCATCGCCCGCCGAAGGCGCAAATCCCAAACCAAAACGCGTCACCGCTTCCTTATTCAGCCCACGGTCTTCCAGGTACGCGTACGCGACTTTACCTTCGGGAGTCTGCAGCAGATGCCGCGCAAAGAACGCCGCCGCCTCTCGATGCATATCCACCAGCGCCGAACGCTGCTGATTTTCCTTTCGCTCCTCCGGCGAACGCTCCCGCGGCTTCGGAATCGCGATCCCGCACTTTTCCGCGACGGTGCGCACTGCCTCCGGAAACGGCGCCTTCTCCAACTCCATCACAAATTGAAAAACGTCTCCGCCCTTGCCACAGCCAAAGCAGTAATACATCTGCTTCACCGCGCTAACGCTGAACGACGGCGTCTTCTCCTGATGAAAAGGACACAGCCCGCTGAAATTCTGCCCGCTCTTCTTCAAACGCACATATTCGCCAATCACGCGAACAATGTCCGCCTGCTGTTTCACCCGATCCGCAAATGATCCCGCTTCCGCCAATATCGAACGGCTCCCTTAGTTGGGCAGCAACTGAAATCCCAGTCCCACGTGTGCAAAGTGCGCGTCAGCAGTCAATATGTCCGCCATTTTCAGCTCTGTCATGATCACGATGGTAGTGAGGTCGGTGAACGAAATATTTGGCTTATCCGAAAATCGTCGGCGCAGTTCGAACGCCGCTCGAAACCGCCCTTCCGTGACGGTCTCCACGGCAACGAACGACGATTCCAGCACTGCCTTAGAGAAGCGATAAGCCGCGTCGAACCGAAGCCGCCGGAATAGTAGAGTCAATGACTCGTCGAGGACATAATTGGAGGTGAAGACTCGGCCCGACCCGCTGTATTCCTCATAACACTCTAGCGCCGCCGCATGCCTGCTAGTCAGCGGGTCGGCAAGGGTCATCCACCCCCACGTATCCACGAAAAGTCTCAAGCCGGATTTTCTCCGTACAATTCATCATCGATGTTTTCCGCAAGCTTACCGTCACCGTCGGTGAAAGTGGCGATCACCTCCAGTAAGGGATCGCGTCCCGGGTTCAGGATTCCGCGTAATTTCTGAACGGTCTCTTCTTGAAATACCCCATTCTGCACGGCGCTGCGAAATAGATCGACAAAGTCCTTTTCCTCGATGACCAGATGTACGCGATTGTGTCGGCCGTTTCGATTCTTGCAGAAACGCAGCGCCTCACGGATCTCTCCGTCCTGCGCGAAGACGTTTCTCTCGATCCGAGCCTGCTCGTCTGCGTCCCAGTTAAAAACGCCAACGGCACGCTGTTCAATGGTGATCATCTTAGCCATATTTTACTCCAGTAGATTCTAGTAGATACTACTAGATTCTAGTAGTGATAGTATTGAATGTCAAGGACTTACTCCTTTAGGTCTGCGATCGTGATCGCCTCCCCTCCGCGATCGGCAGCCTCGTGATGGATGCTTTCGACCAGGGGATGGTCGGTCAAAAATTTCGCGAGCCCGCGACGCAAAGCGCCCATGCCGTGTCCGTGAATGATCCGCACCGACGGTTTGCCCGCCAGCGCGGCCTCATCGATGAATTTGTCCACGCGGTTTGTGGCCTCATCGACGGTGCAGCCAATCACATTAATCTCGTCGCCCGCAGGTTCATCGCTAGGTTCTGCATGCACCGTGACGCCAGCAGATCGCCCCGCACCGGCCGCAGTGGACTTCGCCGCCTGCGCCTCGTCCGCAATTGCCAGCACATCGCTCAGCGGAATGCGCATCCGCAGCGGCCCCGCTTCGATCTCCGCATTCCGCCCATCGTGACGCCGGAAAACCACCGGCTGCTTGAAATTTTTCACTACCACGCGCTGCCCGGAAGAAAGCAACTCCGGCGCTACAGGTTTTCCCGCAACCGGAGCCGAGGCGCCCAGGTCCGCCTGCGACCCAGCTAAAGTTTCCACAACCGCCGCGTTCGTATCCGCCCGCGCATCCGCTCCAATTTTTCCCAACCGCTTGCCGGACTGTTTTTCGATCTGCGCGCGCAAACTGCGATCCTGAATATCCGCCGTCACCCGCGCCACTTCCAATTCCAATTTCTTCTGCGTCTCCTGAAAATTTCGTTCCAGCTCCGCGATACGCTTCTTCTGCCGCTCCACCCACTCCGTCTGCAGCAATCGCCGCTCGCCCTCCAGTTGCGCCAATTCCTCGCGCGACTGCCGCTTGATCTGCTCCATCTCGTCACGGCTGCGATGCAAATACGCAATCAGGTCGCGCGCCTCTCGCGACTCAGGAGTCAGACTCGCTCGCGCGTGCTGCACCACCCGTTCCGGCAAACCCAACCTTCGCGCAATCTCGATCCCGCTCGACGTCCCCGGCACTCCCACCAGCAACCGGTACGTCGGCCGCAGATTCTCTTCGTCGAATTCCATCGCCCCATTCACGATACTCGGTGTAGTCGAAGCGTAAGATTTCAGCCGGTCGTGATGCGTAGTAGCAATCGTCAGCGAATGTCGCGCCCGAAATTCCTCCAGCAGCGCAACAGCCAGCGCCGCGCCTTCTTCCGGAGCCGTGCCCGTACCCATCTCATCCACCAGAATCAGCGACCGCTCCGTCGCCACGTCCAGCATCGCTTTCAAATTCACAATATGCGCCGAAAAAGTAGAAAGATCGGCCGCGATGGACTGCTCGTCCCCAATATCCGCCAGCACGTGATCGAAAATCGGCATCTCCGCCACTTCCGCGGCCACCGGAATCCCCGACTGCGCCGAAAGCGCGGCCAGCCCCACCGATTTCAGCGCCACCGTCTTGCCGCCTGTGTTCGGCCCGCTGATCACCATCACCGTCTCGTCGCCGCCCAGCTCCAGCGAAAGCGGCACAGCCCTCCGCCCCAGCGGACGAAGCTTCGCTTCCAGCACCGGATTCCGCGCGGAATCCAGCCGCAACGAATTTCCAGGTTGAAATACGGGCATCACGCAATCAATCTCTCGAGCAAATCGCGCGCGCGCAAAAACCGAATCCAAGTGAGCAATTTGCGCGGCCGCCGCAGCCAGCGCGCCGCGATCAGCGCGCAATCGCTCCGTCAGCTCCGCGAGAATCCGCGCAATTTCCACCAGCTCTTCTTCTGATAGCTGCACCAGTCGGTTGTTCAGATCAATCGCTTCCAGCGGCTCGACAAAAACCGTCTGCCCCGTCGCGCTCGCGCCGTGTACCACCCCGGGCACGCCGCGCCGATCCGATGCCCGCACCGGAATCACGAAGCGATCATTCCGCAGCGTGACGTAATCCTCGCCGCCCGCCACACCGCCAGTCTCGCCGCGCGCCCGCAAAATACTCTCCAGCGAACGCCGAATCGTCGCGCGCCCTTGCGCAATCCCCGTGCGAATGCGCCGCAACTGCTGCGAAGCGTCGTCGCTGATTTCACCATTCGGCAAAATCGCGCGGCGAATAGCCGTCGCCAGATGCCGAAAATCTCCGAGCGCCGCCGCCCGCCCCGCAAGCTGCGGATGTTTTGCAGAGTCAGCCTTGAACACTTGCCGCAACGAACTCGAAATTTCCAGCAGCGAACTCGCATCGAGAAACTCCGCAACGGAGAGCACCGAAGCAGGCACTACAAGCCGAGCGAGCCATTGCTCAGGATCCGCGAACGAGCCGAACCCAAGCTCGGATCCAGCGCGTAAATAACCGGCCGCCTCGCCCACCAACACAAATTCCGCGTCGAGCGCCGCCACATCCTGCTGCGGAGCCAAAGCCTCGATAGCCCGGCGCCCCGGCACACAAGTGGTGTATCCACCGACAATCTCTTTCAATTGGTCAAATTCCAGAACCTGCGCAGCCGAACGCGACACGAGTCCCTCGACGCAAAATTAACAACACTAAGTTGTTCAAGTTATTGTAGCCCCGTTGCCTGTGGGAATCAGCGCGTCGGATTCCGCGCCGAATTCCAGGAATTCTTGTAGGTCGAGGCTTCAGAAAGTGAGGACTCGGGAATCTTTGTGGGTCGTGGCTTTAGCCACGACATAATCCGCACACAATCGGAGCGGCTTTAGCCGCTGAAGCTCCGATTTCGCAGTCGCGACGTGAAATCGGACACTTACTGTTGCCCACGGCCTCATGCGCATCTTTATTTCTTTTTCTTACGCTGCGCCGGCGCAGGCTCTCCCAGCACCTCAACCATCGCCACAGCAATCGCATCCGCCGCAGCAGTAGCATCCCGCCCGCGCTGCGGATTATTGTTGCCGAAAATCGCAAATATCAATCGCTCGCCGCGCAACGTAGTCGCGAAACCCGAAATCGCCCGCACGTGGTCCAGCGCCCCCGTCTTCGCCTCGATCCGCCCGGACGCCACGGTATCCTTCAGCCGCGTTTCCAACGTCCCATCCTGCCCCGCGATCGGAAACGTGGAAATATAATCTGCGCCCCACGGCTGCGCAGCGTCCCACCGCAAGAGCTGCACCACCGCTCGCGGCGTCACCAGATCGTCGCGCGACAGCCCCGAACCATCCGTGAAAACCACGTCGCCATCCGCCACGCCTACCGCCTTCAGAAAATCCTGCTCCGCCCAAATCCCCGCATCCGTAACTCCAAATCCCTTTTTCTCGTGCGCCACCGCCCGCAACAATAATTCCGCGTGCAAATTCTGGCTCACCTTATTCGTCACGCGCACAATCTCCGAAAGCGGCGGCGAAATATGCACCGCGAAAACGATCGTGTCCGGCGCACGTGGCACCGGCGCAGGTCCCAACACCACCGGCGCGTCCGGATAAATTTCCGCTGGCGGTGCATGCTTCACGCGAATTGTTCCTGTAACTCGCACGCCGCGCGCTTCGAGAATTTGCTTCAACGCCAGCGCCGCTGTCTCCGCCGGCTCCGGCATCGCCAGATCCAGCTTCATCGGCGCGTGCCCGAGTGGTATCGAACCACGCAACAGCAAAAATTCCGGCTCCGCCTGCCGCACCACGCCGAATTCCGCCTTGCCGTCATCTGCACCAGTGGTAAGTTCGTGCCCAAACGTACCGATCGCCGCCGCCGGCTCAACCGCGACAACCGCGGGATCGCCCACGCGCAATCCAGGACTAACTTCCACCGTGATGGAATTATCGTTGAACGCGATGGCGCTCACCGGCGCCCCAAACGTGAAGTACAAATCCCCCACGCTCCATCCCGGCGGATAAGGATCGTAAGGATAGTAGCTGTCGTCCGCAATGATATCGCCGTCAATCTCCTTCAATCCCTTGGCGATCGCGTCATCAGCCATCTGCGCCAAAACTTTTTCCGCCCGCCCGTCGTGCTCCACTTTTCCAGCATAAGGAAATTTCCGATTGGAAAGGTCCGGATCGCCGCGCCCCATAAAAACCAAATCGCCTGACAAGCGCCCATCCTCTCCGAACTTCCCGGAGGATTCCAAAGTAGTGCGAAATTGATACGTCGGCCCAAGCGTCGCCAGTGCCAGTGAAGTCGTGACAATCTTCGCGTTCGACGCCGGCGTGAAAAATCGATCTGCATTGAGCTCATACAAAATTTCGCCAGTGTCGCGATCCGTCACCAGCACGCCCCACAACGCTTTCTGTGCATGCGCTTCGCCCAGCGCCGCATCGACCCGCACGCGAAATCGCACGACATCAGCCCGCGCTTTCGCACCGCCTGCAGCGCCCGATCCCTTTTTCGCAGGCGCGGGCGCGGATGCCGGTGCCTGCTGTCCGCCAGCGGCGACAGCCAATGCGCCAAAAATCCACAACGGAATCCCCCACCCCACCGCCGCCGAAAAACGCCAGCAATGCGCACGCCTGAAAACATTCCATCGAATTTTCAAATCCAGCCTCGTCACCGCTCGCAATCTCAAAAAGCGCCCAAATTATATGACATCCTTCGCAGCCGCGCGGCCCACGCAGGAGAATCGTTGCGATTCCCCCGCAATATCCATATGATTGTCCTCCACCCACAGGAGGGTACATCGCATGAAAAGTAAAGTCGTCTCGGCCCTGTTGATCGCCGCGTTGATTGGCCTTCCCACCCTATTCATCCCCACGTCGTCGCACGCGGACGATACCACCACCGATCAAGACCGGATTCGCACCGCCGGCACAGTTCTGAAAGAAATCATGGATATCCCGGACAACATTCCCCAGAGCCTGATTGACAAAGCAGACTGCGTCATCGTTTATCCCACCGTCCTCAAAGCCGCATTTGTCGTCGGCGTCAGCTACGGACGTGGCGTGATGACCTGCCGCAGCGGCCCAACTTTCCACGGACCTTGGAGCGCCCCGTCCATGATGGCACTCGAAGGCGCCAGCTTCGGACTTCAAGCCGGCGGTCAGGCCACGGACTTCGTCATTCTCGTAATGAATACCGCCGGCGCCAACGCCATTCTCGCCAGCAAGGTCAAGCTGGGCGGCGACGCCTCGGTCGCAGCCGGTCCCGTCGGTCGCAATGCCGCTGCGGATACCGACGTAACTCTGCGCGCCGAAATGCTTACCTACTCGCGCGCCCGCGGCCTCTTCGCCGGAATTTCCCTCGCCGGTTCCACAGTGCGCCCGGATAACGACGCCAACACACGTATTTACGGCAAGCCAGTCTCCGCGCGCGACATCGTGCTGCACGGCGCGGTCCGTCCCACTCCCGACGCGAAACTCATGCTGGAAGTGTTGCGCGCGCACAGCCCCAAGAACTTGTCGAAGTAAGCGGCCCCGCTTCGACATCCAACTCGCGCCGGAGGCCGTTGCCTTCGGCGCGTTTTTCTTTCTGCGCTGCCTGCACTCTAGTTCCGCCCGCCCCTGCAGCCCGGCACGCAACCAGGTCGTAACCTCAATGTGACCAAAGTCCAATATTGACTAATGGTCGGAATTGCCCTATAGTCGATTATGGTGTCCTCGTGAAGAATGCCCCTCGATCTTCGCCTGTCCGGCCCGTCCAAACCGCCCCGCGCGCCGGCCGCCGCGAACGCCATCGCACTGAAACTCGCGACCGCCTCTACCGCGCCGCCCTGGCCCTCTTCGCCGAACGCGGCTTCCTGGAAACCACCGTGGAGGACATCACCGAAGCGGCCGATGTAGGTAAAGGGACCTTTTTTAATTATTTCCCCACCAAAGAGCATATTCTGGCCGAATTCGGCGGCCAGCGCACCGCCGCGGTGGAACGCGCCCTGCAAGACGCCCGCGAGACGAAAGGTCCAGTGTTGGATGTACTGCGGAAAATGGTGGGAGACGCGGTTGGGCAAGCCGATAAAAGTGCCGCGCTGCTTCGGGCGATTTTTGCGGCCCACGCTTCCTGCACTTCCGTCCGCGAGGAACTCGTCAAACGCATGCACCTGGCCCGCCGCATCCTTGCGCAGATTATCCTGCTCGCGCAGGAACGCGGCGAAATCCGGCGCGACGTTCCGGCGATAGACCTCGCGCGCATGACCCAGCGAATCTTCATGGGCGTGACCATGAGCTGGGCCATCAAGCCAGAATCCACGCTGCGCAAAACTTCCGAGGAAATTTGGGACCTGATCCAGTCGAGTCTGGTGCCGGGCGATACGCGCATCATGCGCAAGCGGCCGCGGAGGTCCCACGCATGATCGGCCAGTCCCTATTCAAGGCGTCTGACGGCAACTTCGCTGAGTCTTGCAATCGCTCATCTTCATCCAATTTGCAATATTCCGGGCAGGAGGAATCCGTGATAGCTCGACCGCTGCAATTTTTAATTCTTATAATCCTGCTCTCGCTGGGGGCGGCGCAAACACAGGCGCAAGCCGTTGCCGGTCCGGTGCCCGCGAGACCTTCGTCCCCTTCCAGCAACAACGCGGCGGGCAGCGCTCCCGCCGCTCCGCAATCGCAAAGCACGTATCAAGGCAGCGTGCCGGGAAAATTGGAACCAGGCGTGCTCCAGCTCTCTCTGCAAGACGCAATCGACCGCGGGCTCAAAACCAATCTGGGATTGCTGCTTTCGGATCAGAACATCGGTTCGGCGCGCGGCCAGCGCTGGCAAAAATTAAGCTCGCTGCTCCCGAACATCACCACCACCAGCTACGCGGACGGTTCGCAAGTGGATCTCGCGGAATTCGGATTTAACTCCATTCCCGGCGTGACCATCCCCAGCATCATCGGCCCCTTCGGCTATTACGATTCGCGCGTGTACCTCACGCAGTCGCTGCTCGATTTCAATGCCATCAATAACACCCACGCGGCCACGCAAAATTTGAAAGCCGCGCAGTACTCCGCCAAAGACGCTCGAGATTTGGTGGTCCTCGCCGTCGGCTACAATTATTTGCAAGCCATCGCCGACGCATCGCGCATCGAATCCGTCGCCGCGCAGGTCAATACGGCTCAGGCTCTCTACAAGCAAGCCTCCGATCAAGTAACGGCAGGCACTTCACCCGCGATTGACGGCCTGCGCGCTCAAGTGGAATTGAAAACGCGCCAGCAACAGCTGATACAAGCTAAAAACGATTTCGCGATTCAGAAACTCACGCTCGCGCGCGTTATCGGCCTCGCCCCGAGCCAACAATACGAACTCACCGATAAATCACCCTACGAGCCCTTCAGCGCGATGACCCTCGACGAAGCGCTGCAGCGCGCCTACGCCTCGCGCTCCGATTTTATGGCCGCCAGCGCCACCGTCCGCGCATCGGAGTATTCGAAAAAAGCGGCGCACGCCGAATACTTTCCCACGTTTAATTTCAGCGGGGATTACGGTATCGCCGGCACCGCTTCAACTCTCGCCACCCACGGCGTCTTCGACGTCCGTGGCACGCTTAGCTTTCCCATTTTTCAAGGCGGCAAAGTGCACGGTGACGAATTGCAGGCCGACGCGCAGCTCGAACAGGCGCGCCAGAACTTGGAAAATCTTCGCGGGCAGATTGATGCGGACGTGCGCACCGCCTTCCTGAATCTGCAGTCCTCCGCCGAACAGGTGGAAGTCGCCAAAAGCAACATTGACCTCGCGCAGCAAACTCTGGACCAGTCGCGCGACCGCTTCGCCGCCGGCGTCGCCGACACGGTGGAAGTGGTGCAGGCGCAGGAGCAAGTGGCCACCGCGAACGACAGTTATATTTCCAGCCTCTACAGTTACAACTACGCGAAAATCTCCCTGGCACGCGCGCTGGGCCAGGCGGAAGCAAGCGTAAAAGAATATTTCAAAGGAAAATAAGCGATGCCCCAGCAAACAGAAACCACGGCAAATCCTCCTGCGGAAAAGCAGCCTCCTGCCGAAACTCACTCGGCCTCGCCGCCACCCGCGCCCGCCGAAAGCTATTTCAAATTGCATCCGCGCGCGCCCATGATTCTGGTGATCGTTGCACTGGTGCTGCTGGTCGGCGGCTACTTCACGTTTCGCTATTTTTCGATGTACGAATCCACCGACGACGCTGAAGTGGATGGCCACCTGATGCCGCTCAGCGCGCGCATCACCGGCTACGTCATAAAAGTCAACGTGGACGACAATCAGTTCGTGGAAGCCGGAACTGTGCTCGCCGAAATTGATCCGCGTGATTATCAGGTCGCGCTCGATCAGGCAAACGCCTCGCTCGCCGATGCACAAGCCACAGCCCAAGCTCTCAACATCAACGTCCCCATCGCCTCCGTGAATTCCGACAGCAATGTTTCTTCTTCGGAAGCGGATGTC
Organism: uncultured Acidobacteriota bacterium; assembly: GCA_963710845.1. Taxonomy (GTDB): domain Bacteria; phylum Acidobacteriota; class Terriglobia; order Acidiferrales; family UBA7541; genus Palsa-295. Next base: position 49,019 of record CAVQBU010000008.1, read on the forward strand.
GAAAATGCCCGCGCTGGCATCTCCGTTGCCCAGGATCAGTTCTCCGCCGCGAAAGCGCAGCTCGATCAGGCCCAAGCCAACGACGTCAAAGCGCAAAACGATCTGCTGCGCTACAAACAGCTCGTGGAGAAGCAGGAAATTTCGCAGCAGCAGTACGACCAGGCCGTCGCGTCGGCCAAAGCCAGCAGCGCCGCAGTCGCATCCGCCCACGCCTCCGCCACTGCCGCCGAGCAGCAAGTAACCCAAGCACGTAGCCGCCTCGCGCAAGCCGATGCGAATTATCGCAACGCGCAAACTGGCCCGCGTCAGGTAGCTTCCACCCGCGCTCGCGCGCTTTCCGCCGACGCCACCGTGCAACAAAAGCAAGCAGCCGTCGAGCAGGCCCAACTAAATCTTCAGTACACCAAAATCGTCGCCCCGGTGAGCGGCGTAATTAGCAAAAACGCCGAAGTTGGCATGAACGTGCAAATCGGCCAGCAACTATTCTCCATCGTTCCACTCGACGAAGTTTGGGTCACCGCCAACTATAAAGAAACTCAGCTGAAGTACATGCGTCCAGGGCAGCCCGCGGAAATTAAAGCCGACGCCAACGGCCGCACCTACAAGGCCCACGTGGACAGCATCGCCGGCTCCAGCGGCGCCCGCACCAGCCTGCTGCCTCCCGAAAACGCCACGGGCAACTACGTCAAAGTTGTGCAGCGCATACCTGTAAAAATTGTTCTCGAAAAAGGTGAGAACAGCGATCACCAACTGCGCCTGGGAATGTCCGTCGAACCCAAAGTCAAAGTGAAATAAATTGGGCGCTGCCGCCATCCCGATGGATTCTGCCTGGCGTCCGCGCCCGGTCATCAATCCGTGGATTATCGCGCTTACCGTAACTCTCGCGACTTTCATGGAAGTACTCGACACCAGCGTCGCCAACGTCGCCCTGCCGCACATCGCCGGCAGCCTTTCCGCCGGCCAGGACGAAAGCACCTGGGTGCTCACTTCCTACCTGGTTTCGAACGCCATCATTCTTCCGATGAGCGGCTGGTTTTCTCAACTCATCGGACGCAAACGTTTTTACATGTCCTGCGTCGCGCTCTTCACCATCAGCTCGTTCCTCTGCGGCCTCGCTCCCAATCTCAGCATGCTGATTATTTTTCGCGTGCTGCAAGGAATCGGCGGCGGCGGCCTGCAGCCCAGCGAGCAGGCAATCCTCGCCGACACTTTCGAACCGCGAAAACGCGGCATGGCCTTCGCTGTTTACGGCATGGCGGTCGTGCTCGCTCCGGCCATCGGTCCCACCCTCGGCGGATGGATCACCGACAATTTCAACTGGCGCTGGATTTTCTTCATCAACATTCCCGTCGGCATCATTTCGCTGCTGCTCACTAACATGCTCATCAGCGATCCCCCTTACATGAAGCAGCAAAAACGCACCGGATTCCGCGTTGATTACATCGGCCTCGGCCTGCTCGCGCTCGGTCTCGGCGCCATGCAAGTCGTCCTTGATAAGGGCCAGCGCGATGATTGGTTCGGCTCAAATTTCATCATCATCATGACCGCCATCTGCGTCGTCTCGCTTATCGCCGTCGTAATCTGGGAGTGGCATCACAAAGATCCCATCATTGATTTACATCTGTTCAAAATCCGCTCTTTCGGCATCGGCAACATGCTCATGTTCATGGTCGGTTTCGCGCTGCTCTCCAGCACCGTACTTCTCCCGCAGTTTGCCCAGGAATTATTAGGCTACACCGCGCAAAGGGCGGGCCTCGCCTTGATGCCAGGAGGCATCGCAATTATTTTATGCATGCCCCTGGTTGGCTATCTGCTCGGCCACACCGATGCGCGCCGCCTGCTGCTGTTCGGCCTCACCATGGTTTCGTTTTCGCTGATCCACATGACCAATTTCGACACCTCGATAGACTTCCGCACCCTCGCGACCGCGCGCGTATTCCAGGCCATGGGCCTCGCCTTCCTTTTCGTGCCCATCAATACCGCCGCCTACGCCTTCATCCCGCCCGGAAAAAATAACGCCGCCTCCGGCCTCATCAATCTCGCGCGCAATATCGGCGGTAGCGTCGGCATTTCCTTCGTCACCACCATGCTCGCCCGCCGCGCCCAAGTGCATCAATCCAATCTCACCGCTCGCCTCAATTCTGGAAATGGACAATTTCAGGCCATGATCGCCAACACCACACACGCTCTCATCGCGCGCGGCTCCAGCCCCGCCGAAGCCGCTCGCCAGGCCTACGGCATCATCGCCTTCAACTTGAACCGCCAGGCCACCATGCTCGCCTACGTTGATAATTTCTGGATCCTCGGCGTCTGCGTCGCCGCCATGATCCCCTTCGTTTTCCTCATGAAGAAAGTAAAACCCGGCGGCCCGATGGCGGTACACTAGCCATCGTCACGTGAGCGGGAGACCCGGAAGGGCGGGGCTTCAGCCACGCCGTCAGGCCCGGCAAGGAAAAGGGCTTTATTAGCCCCTGAAGCCATTTTTCGGTTGCTTGCATACTTCCGAGTTGAGTTGTAGGCTCGCACTCGGGGCTGCAATGTCCGTGAAAATCATCACCCTCGAACGGGAATACGGCAGCGGCGGCACGCTCATCGCCCAATCGCTCGCCGAACGCCTCGGCTGGAAACTCTGGGACCAGGAAATTACCGCCGAAATCGCCCGCGCCGCCAATGTGGATCATCGCGAAGCCCAGCGCTGCGACGAACGCGTGGATCCCTTCCTCTATCGTCTCTTCAAAGTCTACGCGCGCGGCAGCTACGAAAGAACGTTGGGCCTCGGCGGCTCGCGCGTCTTCGACACCGATTGCATGGTCGAAATGCTGCAAAAAGTAATTGAAGACGTAGCCTCGCGCGGCAATTGCGTGATCGTCGGCCGCGGCGCACCCTACTTCCTGCGCGATCGTCCCGACGCTTTCCACGTTTTCATCTACGCTTCCGACGAAGAAAAAATCCGCCGCATCAAATCCATCGGCAAAACAGAAAAAGAAGCGCAACAGTTAGTCGCCGAAGTAGATCGCGATCGCGCCGATTTCATCCGTCACTATTTTGGCAAGCAATGGCCCCACCGCCCCCTCTACAACATAATGATCAACTCAAAATTCGGCGACGAGTTCGTAATCGAATCCATCCTTCAGAACATGGATGCCCTCGAGAAGCATCAAGTCCTGCGCAGCATCACTGCCTAGTAAGTCTCAGACCATTGCCCGTTCCCCGCGCCCGCCCCTAGCATCAATGAATGCTTGTCTGGGGACGCGGGTGGACCCAGTCGGTTCCAGTACCCACATGTCCGATGACGCGACCCATGCATGACACAACCCAGCCGATGTCCTTTACAATCCGCACAATAGCGTGGCTACGATACAACCTCTACCCGGAAATCTGCTCCAGCCGCCATGCCCGGTCCGGCCCCAGAAAATCGCCAGCATGCAATCTCGTCGAACGGACGCAACTAATCCTGCCGGTCCGGGTTGAGAAACGATTGCACTCAGGCCCGTAACGAAAGCCGACAAGGAAAGCTGATCAGAAAAGTTTCCACCCTCACTGAAGTGGGGCTGCCAGAGGTGACAAGATGGACCTGCCCTCGCCTAGGCCCAACATTGCCGGTCTCACGTCTCCCGTGCAACAGGCCGAGATGAGCTTACTTCTCGCCGGCCGCTGGCCGCCGCTCAAGCCGTTGCCGGTCTTCAAATATGAAACGGATGAGTATCGCGCTTCGATCGAATTCGACAAGACGCGCGGAGAGTGGGTCTGTCGCAAAACATCGTTACCCTCCAACAAGGTTAAGGAACTTCGTGGTGGATTGACAGAAATAATCACGGCATTGCCGCACCGTCAAACAGAGGTCGCCGCCGAATGTGACGCAGTAGAACAGCAAGAACAAGAATTGGAGAAAGACGCCAGTCGTCGTCTCCAAGCCATTCTAGAGTGGAAAGAGAATTACGAGAACGGCGCATTTTATTCCGGCCTGCAGGACGATCTTTCCAAACGCCAGCAGGTTGAGATCGACGACAGCATCCGGCTGACTCTTACCGCTCGGCAACTTCAGTACAACCCGAAGAATGTTGCCGACGTTTTTGACGCACTCTTGAAGGCTGGCGGCAAGTTGGCAACACTGGTGGAAGCCGCGCAGCGGAATAAAGCGGAAAGGGCAGCGGACGTACTAACAAAAGCAGAAGCCGCCGCGCCCAACGCGAAATACCACGTCCCGATTGAGGCCACTCATCCCACGTGCGAGCGGCGCCTTCAGATGCGCGCAACTCCTGCCTCCGATGCATACATCGCGCTCGACGACAGCAATGGCGGCACGGTCCTCAACATAAGCGAGACAGGCATCGCTGTTGGCGCAGCCGACGCACTTGTAGTGGCTGACTACCTCCCGCACATTCGCTTTCGATTGCCCAACGTAGAGCAGAGGATAAAGGTCTCCGCCCAGGTTGTGTGGCTCGCGGAATCGAAAAAGGAAGTAGGCCTCCGATTCGTGGATCTCACCACCGAGGCTCGCAATCAAATTGCAAATTGGATCGCTTCGGAAACGCCATCCCCGGAATCTGCAGATCTACCGCCGCGGCCTGTTGAGAGCCTCATCGCTGCAACCCTTGAGAGCGTCCCAGAAGAACCGATGTGGCGTGTTGTCCCCGAGCAAGACCAACACTTCGCGCCTGAGCTGATTGCGCGCGCCGTGTCTGGACTACCGGAGCTCGTGACGCCTGAGATTGGCGATGCCAACTCGCCGCCTTTCCGCGAAGACCTCCCGCTAAGTGCAGGCCGCAAAGATTCCGCCACTGGTTTTGGACCACACATTCGAACCGCTAAAGCCGATCCGTCGCCGAATCGCTTCGAGCTCTCTCCTTCACGCTCGTATATTCATGAAATATCCGTACTGCACGTCGCCGCGGCCGTATTGTTGTTCGCGGCGATCAGTCTAGCCGTGTGGCTCACAGCGGGACGTAGCTCGGTCAGCCCGCAGCTCCCGGAAACGCAGAAGTCATCACCGGCTACTGATCACACATCGCAGGCACTGCTTGATCAGCTTCGCGAAAAGACTTCGCGAACTTCCGCTCCGCCGGTGCCAGATACCTCCGCTGCAACTGCCATGAATCCGCCCGCCCCAGTGACAGCAGAATCGCCCTCAGAAACCTCAGCCACCCAATCCCTCAATGTGCCAGCAGAAGATCCAGCTGCCAACGTGGCGCCCGTCGGACCATCTGAAGCAACAACGGCCCCACCGTTGCCTGATTCCGATAATTCCGAAGCCAGCCCTGACCGAAAGGATTCGGCCGGGCTAATCGCGAGAAATGCGCCGCCTCCCGCGCATTCGCAGCCCGCGCATTCGCCCAGTGTTGTCGCCCCACCGAGCGGCGCGACGGCGATCCCCGCTCCGCGCAGGGCAACGCCTGCGACGCTTCGGGCGCCCCACTTGTCATCGCCTCCCGCAATCCTTTTCACCGGTCCAGGCGACGGCAGTAAACCGTTCAGGCTGACTCTCCCGGAAAAGCCGATCGCCGCTTCCTCCACATTCGCAATTTCCTCCCAACTTTCAGTTCTTGTCCCTCCGGAGCGCGGACGTGCCGCCCCTGGTGAGCCCGCTCGACTGCAAGCCGGTGAGCTGGTCTCCTTCGTTTGGCCGCGCTATTCAAAGCAGGGGGATCACCATCCTAGGCCGGAAACCGTAAAGGTCCGCACCACCATCGGAGAACTCGGCCAAGTGCTGGATGTAAAACGCGTGAGCGGTTCTGTATCTCTTCTTCCGGCTGCAATCAGCGCCATTCGCCAGTGGCGTTACAAACCCACTCTCGTAAACCAAAAGCCTGTCCTAGCTCAACAGGACGTCACCATTGAATTCCGGCCGCCACAACATTCGCCGCGCACACCCAACCAGTATTCCGCGCACCGCTAATCTCGTTTGAGATGTGCCTTGGCGGTGGACGTCAAAAGAGCTGCATGAGTGATTCCGGTTCTAAATGATGGGCGTCCGGAGGTAATCCACGCTTGGTTAACGCTGCTAGCTCAACCACTCGACGCAACGTTGCACGCAGCCAAATAGCACCGCAGAGGCGGCGGTTTGTCTGCGCAGCCGCGTAATGGAGCACTACGCCTTCCCACATCGTTGACTTGCACTCACGCGCAATCTAAAATCGCGGACGCATGCCCGACAGCCCTTCTCTGATTGGCCTCACCATTTCCCATTACCGCATCGTCGAAAATCTCGGCGGCGGCGGCATGGGTGTCGTTTACAAAGCCGAAGACACGCGGCTGAAGCGTTTCGTCGCGCTGAAATTTCTTCCCGACGAAGTTGCCCGCGACCAGCAGGCCCTCGGCCGCTTCGAGCGCGAAGCGCAGGCAGCCTCCGCGCTGAATCATCCCAACATTTGCACCATCCACGATATCGGCGAAGAGAATGGCAAAGCCTTCATCGCCATGGAATTTCTGGACGGCTCCACACTAAAGCACCTCATCAACGGCCGGCCCCTCGAACTCGATCGCCTGCTCGACATCGCCATCGAAATCGCCGATGCGCTCGACGCCGCGCACGCCCAGGGCATCATTCATCGCGACATCAAACCCGCGAATCTTTTCGTCACCCGCCGCGGCCACGCAAAAATTCTCGATTTCGGCCTTGCGAAATTAATTCCGGCGCACAGCGGCACCGCGCGCGTCGGCGAAACCATGGGCGCCACCAGCCCTGCCATGAGCCACGCCACGCTCGACTCCGGCGAAATGTTTACCAGTCCCGGAACCGCCGTCGGCACCGTCGCCTACATGTCGCCCGAACAAGTTCGCGGCAAGGAACTAGACGCTCGCAGCGATCTCTTCTCTTTCGGCACCGTGCTCTATGAAATGACCACCGGCGTCCTGCCTTTCCGCAGCGAAACCACCGGCGTGATCTTCGAGGCCATCCTGAATCGCGTTCCGCCTCCGGCCCTGCGCCTCAATCCCGATATCCCTCCGAAGCTCGAAGAAATCCTGCAGAAACTGCTCGAGAAAGATCGCGAGATGCGCTATCAAGTCGCCGCCGAAATTCGCGCCGACTTGAAGCGCCTCCGCCGCGAAGCCGATTCTTCCGGACGCCTCGCTACCAGCGGTAGTTCACAAGTGTCCGGCAGCACGGCCGTACCGCTTTCGGGCTCTGCCGCCGCGCCGACGCTTCCCTCATCAGCTTCTACGCCGTCCGTCTCCACCAAATCCAGCTCTGCCGTGCTGCAAGTCGCCGGCCAGCACAAAATGGGCACCGTTCTCACCGCGCTCATCTTGCTGGCTCTTGTTGCCGCTGCGGCGTTCGGCGTTTATTCCTTCATGTTGCGCAAAAAAGCTGCGGCGTTCGAACACTTCACCGTTTCACCCGTCACCGAAACCGGCAAAGCTTCACTTGCGGCGCTCTCTCCCGACGCCAACTACATCCTCAACGTGCAGCGCGAAGCCGGCCAACAGAGTCTCTGGCTGCGCAACGTTCCCACCAAGTGCAACACGCAGATCGTTTCCCCATCCGATGACCAATACCGCAGCCTGAGCTTTTCGCCCGACGGCAATTCGATCTATTTCACCAAGGACGAAAAAGCCGAAAAGAACGTCTACAGCCTGTACCGCGCGCCGGTGCTCGGCGGAAACCCGGAACGCATCGTCCACGATATCGGGAGCGGCATCAGCTTTTCGCCAGATCGCTCCCACATCGTGTTCATCCGCTTCAAGCGCAACGAAGGCGAGGGCGACTTGATCATCGCCAATGCCGATGGCTCGAACGAGAACCTCCTGTCCAAGCAGGATACTCGGCTGCGCTCGCCGGCCTGGTCGCCCGACGGAAAGTTGATCGCCGCGACAGAATTTATTGCTGATCAAGCCGGCTTGTCTGCGCTGGATCTTTTCGACGCATCCACGGGCGAGAAACAAATATTCAAGAAAACGGACATGTTTATCGGCTCTCCCGTCTGGCTGCCTGACCAAAGTGGCATCTTGGTGACGGCCAGTGGCCGCGAATCAAATTTCAATCGCAGTCAAATGGGAGTCATTTCCTACCCCGACGGCGTGTACCGCCCCGTCACCAGCGATACGAATGACTACCCCGGAATCAGCCTCTCCGCCGACGGCAAGACCATCGCTACCGTGCAATCGCAATATGTCGGAACGCTGCAAACCGCACCCTACGAAGCCGCTGGCGCGGGAAAGCCGGTCGCCATCAGCAGCCGTCCACCCACGACTTCTTTTAGTTGGACGCCCGATGGCAAGCTGCTCGCCGAACAGGAAAACGGAATCTTTCAGATGAACGCTGATGGCAGCAATCGCGTCCCGTTTCTTCGTGACGATTTCCCATCCTTCGGGCCCATCTCCTGCGATCACGGACGCTACGTCATCTTTGCTTCCGCGTCTCGCGGCGGCGGCAATTCCATGAATGTCTGGCGCGCTGATTCGACGGGCGGCAATCTGAAACAGATCACCACCGGAACGGACGACACGCCCGCCATGTGCTCGCCCGATGGTAAATGGCTCGTTTATGCCGGCTTCGATGCTGGAAAGTTCCTGGCGAAGAAAGTTTCGGTAGATGGCGGCCCGTCCACGAAGCTTTCCGAGGCGTTGCTCACTTGCGGCTGCGTCAACATCTCACCCGATGGAAAAAACATCGCGTTCCAGACCCAGCCCACCACCGGCGGCGCCATCATCATAAAAATTCTGGATTTTGAAACGCTGCAGCCGGTGAAAGTAATCGAACGCGATCCGCGCGCCGGCGGCGAGATCCGCTATACCATGGACGGCAAAACCATCGGCTACCCCATCCGCGAAAACGGTCTATACGCCCTGTGGGTTTCCCCCGTGGACGGTTCCCCCGGCCATCGCGTCACCGAATTCGAGCCCGATCACATCGCGGACTTTCACTGGTCCGCCGACAATAAAACGCTCGGCCTGCTACGAACCCACTTCGACAGCGACGTCGTCCTGCTGCGCCAAACTGCCCCCGCACATTAATCTCGCTGCGCGCCGCAAAGTCACCATGCCCGATGATCCGTGCAGCGCGAGTTCACCAGCCCCGTGAATCCCTGCAGACCGGACTACTTGGCTTCGCTGGGCTTGAATAGCGGATTATAGATAATGCCCAGAACGTTCCCGAACGGATCGCGTACCTCACCGACCAGCATCCCGCCGCCGACGTCCTGCACCGCTTCCACAGGCGTCGCGCCCAGCTCAATCAACCGCTGGTAAGCAGCGTGCGCGTCCTCCACTCCCCAATACGCCACGCCAGCGGCGGCTCGCTTCGTTTCCGCTTTCGCAGTCGGCACCAGTCCCAGGTCGTATCCGCCAACGTTGTATCCGACGTAAAATGCCGGCTCATCAAAGTAAGGCTGGATTCCCAGCGCCTTGCTGTACCACTCCTTCGCCTTCGCCATGTCCGCTACTTCATACTTCACCGTTCGTAATCCCAAGAACATTGCGTGCTCCTTCGCAGCGCCCTGCATATGTCCGGGCACCGATGTCGCGGCCGAGACGTCCACCCGCCCAGCCAAGTATGCAAATAAACACACGAAAGCCACAACCATAGTAATCGTAGAAACGTGCTTCAACTTCACGCCGCGCACCGGTCTCGGCTCATCAGGCGCAACTGCAGCGGCTACGGCCACACCCTCAGCCAACCGCGCCCCAGAATTCCTGCGTCGTCGACTCGCCGGCCTTACCATGGATCTCGTGCGTGACATGATTCTCCTCCCTGATTAATTCCCAACCCCAGCTGCATCTGCGGCGATTTCCACGTGCGATTCTCACCGCGGTCCGGACGCGAGCCCAGCCCATGTTTCTGCCGCAAATGCTCCACCCGCGCCGTAATTTCCTTGCGATAACCGTCCGGCGCATTCCCGTGCCGCCCATACCACTCGCGATACTGCCGCGAAAGCTTCGGAAATTTCGCATCCAGAAATGGCAAGAAATGTTTGAGTGAAGCCGGCATCAAAAACAGTACATTCCCCGCGAACCACTGCGCCTGAGCATCCCGCGCCCCCCGCGCCAAAGCATCCAAATCTTCCAGGCGATCCGTAATTCCCGGCACGATCGGCATCGCTAATACTCCCGCCGCAATTCCCGCCTCGCGCAAAGCCCGCACAGCTTCCAAACGCAAATCCGGCCGAGGCGCGCGCGGTTCCAGCAGCCGCGCCAGTCGCGTACGCAGCGTCGTAATGCTCAGGTTTACGGAGAGCCTCGAACGCTCCGCGATCCGCTTCAGCAAATCAAGATCCCGCAGCACCTGGTTCGATTTTGTAGTGATCGAAACGCTCAACCCGTCGCGCTCCGCCATCCGCTCCAAGACCGCCCGCGTCGCTCCATACTCACGCTCCGCCGGCTGATAAGGATCAGTAGCGGTTCCGATGGCAATATGCTCGCCCCAGATTTTCTCGTTCGCCAAATCGCGACCAGCCAAAGGCCCCGCATCCTGCTTCACGTAAATCTTCGACTCGAACTCGTTGCCATTCAGCTCCATATATTCATGGGTATAACGCGCGTAGCAGTAGTGGCAGCCGAATTCACATCCGCGATAAGGGTTAACAGTCCAGCGAAAGGGAACCCGCTCCGAATTGCAAAAATTCAGTATCGATTTGACGGGCAGCAGGAAGTACTCCGTCCCACGCTTGGCATCTGCGCGGGGGGAGGAAGCGGCGAGGCGTGCAATGCCGACCAGTTCCGTAGCGGGCTTCGTTCTCTGGCTTGGCGCCAGAGGGGGCGCGGAAGCTTCGCACGGTGACTCACATGTGCCGTGGCGAGCGGCTGTGGGGAAAAGGGTGAGACTGGTCTGCTTCGCACGCTTCCGAGGACGTTGGAGCGTCGCTGGTGTCGCACGAAGAATGGGAAAAGTGGCCATTGATTGCCTCGCCGCACGCCCGACAATATATTCGCCTTTTGTTCGCTTTGTCAAGCACTATTCTTCGCTTTATTTTCGCCTGTCCTTCCAGCCAGCCCAGCCCTGGAAACCCACCTTTCGGCCAGATGCCTCCGCCTCCCCCGGCCGATATACTCGTGAAGACACCTCCTGGCGGGAACTGCATTGGCAGAAGTCGGCATTCTGATCATTGACGACGATATCGTCAGCCAGCGCGCGCTGAAAAACGTTCTCGATTCAGAGGGCTGGCGCGTGCGTATCGTCCCGCTCGTCTCGGCGGCGATGCTGGAGCTTGCGAGCGGCGAGTGGAGCCTGGTGATCGTCAACGTCGCGATGACCGACGTGCGCGGGCCGCTCTTCAATATCCTCAAAGACCTGGCGCAAGGCGATGCCGACGCGCTCGAAGGCGCTGAAGTGGATGCCGCCCGCCCCAAACGCATACGGGTTCTCTTCCTCGTCCCTCTGCTGGCAGCTCGCGATGCCCAGCCAATCCTCGAGAAGGAAGGCCTTCCCTACCTTCTCAAGCCTTACCATCTGCATGACTTCCTCGAAAAAGTCGGCGAGCTCCTCGTCGAAGCCGGCGTCCTAGCCGACCCCATCCGCAGCATGGGCGATTTCTCCCCTACCAATAGAAAGCGCCGTGGCCTCCGCTCCGCACAACGCGGCAAGCGCAGTTCCATGTTCGCCTCCCGCGACGATTACCAAATGTCCGAAGAAGAGCTCCTAGAATGGGAACGCACGGAAGAAGAAGAACGCAAGAAGCGCGAAAAGGAACTCGAAGACCGCAAACACCTGTAGTTTTCGCGTCTGCCGCCAGCAGCTGCGAAAGGCCACTGTAACAATACGTACCGCCGCCGCCGGATCCTGGCGCAACCTCACAAAAACCTGCAAGGAATCGCAGCGTCTCCGTTCTCAGTTTGATGGCCCGCGCGCACAGCGTCATTCGCGCGAGCACGCAAGGAGAACGTCATGCATCCCAGCCAGAAAAGCATCTGGATTCCCGGTGTAATCATTCTCACGGCACTGGTCGCCGTGATCGTCTGGACTTTTAGCACCTCGTCACGCGTCTACGCCAAACCTGAGCTCGCATCGGGGCCCGATTCATCCAGCAGCTGGCGCATCGGCGAACCCATCACCTACGAAACGCTCACAGTCTTTCCTGTGCTTTCCTCGCAAGAGGCCTACACCGCGGACTTCGAAACCCTCGACGCAGCGCTAGCATCAGGCGAAGCCATCGTCGCCGAACAAGGCGAATACATGCGCCGTTCCCGCAATGGCGTTGCACCTGCTGTGTTGAGTTCGGGCGGCGGCGCGCAGGTGAACCAGCTCGTCCTCGTGAATCGCGGCAAAAAACCATTGCTCCTTCTTGCTGGCGAAGTCGTTTCCGGCGGCAAGCAGGATCGCATCATCGGCAAAGACCGCATTATTCCCATCGGCGCGCAGCCGCTGCCTCTCGATGTCTTTTGCGTCGAACATAGTCGCTGGACCAGCGGCGGTGACACCTTCGCCGCCGCGAAAACCATGGTCCATCCCACGGTGCGCGAACAAGCCGCCGTGGATCAGGACCAAGGCAAAGTCTGGGCCGCGGTTCGCGGCGATGCCGTCGGATCAGGATCGGGAGCAGGTATGGCGACTTCAGCAGGCGGAGTAGCAGGAAGAGCGCCAGCGGCAGGAGCGGCAGCGCGGGAGCGGTCGCAGATGTCCTCCAGCCTCGAAGTCACCGCGCCGGCGATTTCCCCGCAGGAACTTTCGCACGTGATGGCTTCCGCCGCGCCCACCGAGGGTTACCGCAGCATTTATCAATCCGCCGCGGTGGGGCCATCCGTCGAAAATTTCGCGCTGGAAGTCGAATGGCGTTTCAATCGCGCGACGTCCGGCCTGAAAGGCGAGCACGTCGTCGGCGTCATCATCGCGTTCGGCGGTGAAGTCGCGTGGAGCGATATTTTCGCCTCCTCGCAACTTTTCGATGCCTACTGGCCGAAGCTTCTCCGCAGTTACGCTGTGGAAGCACTCACGCGTCCCGCCACCCGCGAAAAAGTTTCCTTCGAGGACGCGCGCGATTTCCTGCGCCCCGCCACCGGCCACGTCCGCGAAGAAGCCGAGCCAGGCGTCTATCGCTGGCAGGAACGCAGCCAAGGCCGCGAAACCGAAATCCAACTCACAGCGCTGGAGACCAAGCCTCCACTAACGCTCCACTGGCTCAAGGTTCTGCGCACAAACTAGGAGCGCTGCGCGGAAAAGCTCGTGGCGAGGTTTTTTATTTCAACTTCGCCACGGGCGTACCTCGCTGCGATCGGAAGTTTCCACGAGCAAGTCCGCGATCGCCTTCTTCAGCACCGGATGCACCACCCGAGCCGCAATCTCCGCCAAAGGCACCAGCACAAATCTCCGCGCTGCCATCCGCGGATGCGGAATCTCCAGATCCGCCCCGCGGACCACGCGCGAACCATAAAGCAAAATATCCATATCAATGATCCGCGGCCCCTTAGGCAACACACGCTCCCGCCCCATCCCCCGCTCGATCTCCAGCAACGCCCGCATTAACTCGCCAGGCGCCAACTCCGTCTCCACCTCCACCACACAATTCAAAAACCAATCCTGCTCCAGGAATTCCACCGGCTCCGTCTCGTACAAAGCGGATTGCTTCACCACGCGCACACAGAAAGCCGCCAATGCCGCAATCGCCCGCGCAATATTCTCCGCGCGCTCCCCAATATTCGATCCCAACGATAAATAGATTCCCGTCATGTTCGTGAAAGTATTCTAGCCCGAAGCGAGCAGTGTTTACCGCAGAGTCGCAGAGTTCGCAGAGAAAGGTACTTCGCACGCGATTTCGAAGCTTATCTGTTGAATTGATTCTCAGCTAAACAGCCCAGGCTGGCGCTTGGGTTCTTCCAATCCAAAATGTTTGTAGGCCAGTGCCGTGGCGACGCGGCCGCGCTGCGTGCGATCCAGCAAGCCGAGCTGCATCAGGTAAGGCTCGTAGATTTCCTCGATCGCGTCTTCTTCCTCGCTCAACGATGCGGCGATCGTGCTCAATCCCACCGGCCCGCCCGAATATTTCTGAATAATCGTCAGCAGCAAATTGCGGTCCACTTCGTCAAGGCCGTGATCGTCCACGCCGAGCATCGCCAACGCATCGCGCGCCACGCCAATATTAATGTGCCCCTTCGCGCGCACCTCGGCAAAATCGCGCACACGGCGCAACAGGCGGTTCGCCACGCGCGGAGTGCCGCGGCTACGCCGCGCGATCTCTGCCGCACCCTGCTCGTCCATCGTAATCCCCAAAATCCGCGCCGACCGCTGCACGATCAGCAGCAAATCCTCCGGCGAATAAAATTCCAGCCGGTGCACGATGCCAAAACGCGAACGCAGCGGCGCCATGATCAGCCCCGCGCGCGTCGTCGCGCCAATTAGCGTGAACTTATTCAGTTGATAGGGATGGACTCGCGCCCCAGGCCCCTGCCCGATAATCAAGTCCACGCGAAAATCCTCCATCGCCGGATACAAAATTTCCTCCAGCGACGGCTGCAAGCGGTGAATTTCATCCAGAAAGAAAAAATCTTGCGCCTCCAGCGATGTAAGCACCGCCGTCAAATCGCCTTTTTTCTCCAGCAGCGGCCCGGAGCTTACTTTGATCGCCGAGCCCATTTCGTTCGCCAAAATCTGCGCTAGCGTCGTCTTGCCCAGCCCCGGCGGCCCGTACAACAGCACGTGATCCAGCGCCTCACCGCGCGTGCGCGCGGCTTCCACCGCAATCTGCAGATTTTCCTTTACGCGATTCTGCCCGATGTAATCTGAAAGCTGCTTCGGGCGGATGCTGGCCTCCACGCGCGCGTCCTCATCGAACGCTTTCCCCGAAATAATTCGTTCCCGGCCGTCCGTCATCTTCCCCGCCACCTTATTTTCTCCACCGCCGCGCGCCGCAGCAGCAGCCGCGCCTGCACCGTCACGCTCGTTCTTCATCATTCACCACCAGCGCGCTGCGATTTCTTCATCACCGCGCCGCCCAGCACTTGCAACGAAGCGCGCAGCAAAGTCTCAAAATCATTTCCCACCGTAGCTCGCGATTGCGCGATCGCCTTTTCCACCGCTCTCTCATCGTACCCGAGATTCTCCAGCGCCGACGACACATCCGATTCCAGCTGCGAACGCGTCGCGGGCTTCCCTGCTTCCGGTACGTCCACCGCCGCAAGTTTATCGCGCAATTCCACCACCATGCGCTCCGCCGTCTTGCGTCCCACGCCGGGAATGCGCACCAATTGCGCCAGGTCGCCCTTGCGAATCGCGGGAACCAGTTCGTCCAGGCTCATCCCCGAAAGAATTTTCAACGCGAGCGAAGGCCCCACGCCTGAAGCGGAAATCAGCAGCTCGAAGCACTGTTTTTCGCGCGCCGTGTAAAAACCGTACAAGGCCAACTGGTCTTCACGCACATGCGTGTGAATCAGCAGCGTTGTTTCCGCGTGCATGGCGCCCAGGCTGGTGAATGTGGAAAGCGGAATGATCACCTGGTAGCCCACTCCGCCGACGTCGAGCAGCACCAGGTTGGGGCGTTTATCAATCAGCTTGCCGCGGAGCGATCCAATCATGTCCAGCGATTATTGATTAGGGCCGCAAGTGTGTCAACGCGGCAGCGACCAAATTGTCCGGGCTATTCGGTGAAACGTGGCGAAACACGGTGAAACATTTTGACACGCGCTTGCGTACCAATATTCGGATGCGGGGATTTTTCCGCTCATGCGCGCCCCGCGCACAGTGTCCGCTTTCGCACGAACAGTGTTCGCTTCCGGATTTTTCCTTCGCAATGTTACTCTCGCGTGTTTTTTTCCAAAAACATTTTGCATTTTGCTTTCGCTGCGCTCACCTCCGCGTCTAAGCACGTGCGAGGGGCAAACACATTTCCGGGAGGAAAAAGATATGTCGCGCATTTCAATTAATCGTTCGACGAATCGGGCAATGACCGTGTTCGCTGCGCTGGTTCTGCTAGTAGCCATCGCCGCGCAAACCGCTCCAGCAAAAGACACCAAAGCCGGCGTCAGCACCACCATGAGCCTGCTGGCTCCCGCGACCTTTGCGGGCCACGAACTCAAGCCGGGAGATTACGCAGTGTCGGCGGATGACACCCACGTGCAGATCTCCATGAACGGGAAAGTCGTCGCTGAAGCGCCGGTGCAGTGGAAAGATGAAACCAGCAAGGCGAAGTACTCCGCGTTCGTCAGTCAAAACAACAAAATCACCGAAATTCACTTCGGAGGCAAATCCAAATTCGTGACCATCGCAGAGTAACGATTAACACTGCAGACCCGGCGGACGGCGGTCCCGCGATGCGGGATCGTCGCCTGCCGTTTTTTGCTCAACCGATCCCGCCATTGATGCCGCATTGAAACGGCCTCTCAACTTTTTGTTTGCCACGCTCGCCGCCGGCATGATATCCGTTGTTCTGCAATGAACTTGTCGCAACGACAACGGCCCGCTTACCATCGCAAACAGCGCAGCACCTGCTCACTCGCGTCGCCGTCGTCGCTTGCGCGTCCTGCGATTCATCGCAGCCACGCGTCTTACGTGCCCGCCGCAGGCATTCCGCGAATTATTTCTATTATTAGCAGCGGTTAACGGCCGGCGCCCAGCTTCTGGTTGCAAGCGCCATCGGCCGTTACCCGGAAAGGGCAACGGCCTTTCGTTTTTTAGGGGGCAATAAAATGAAGTCCAGCGCCAAGACAGCAAACGGCCAAGCCAATGGACGAGCCGAGGGGCTAGTCACTGGCGCCGCCTCGACCGTTACGCTGAAATCCATCCAGCAAGCCGCCAAACGTGTCGGCAATTCGATCTACCTCTCACCCTTCATGCGCTCCGAAACTTTTTCGCAGCTCACCGGAAACTCGCTTTTCCTGAAACTGGAAAATTTGCAGATGACCGGCTCGTTCAAAGAGCGCGGCGCACTGAATAAAATTCTGCTGCTCACTCCAGACGAACGTCGCCGTGGTGTGATCGCCGCTTCAGCAGGCAATCACGCGCAGGCTGTCGCCTATCACGCAACGAAACGCGGCATCGCCTCGCAAATCGTGATGCCGCTCACCACTCCACTGGTAAAAGTTTCCGCCACACGCGGCCACGGCGCCGAAGTGATTCTCTTTGGCGCGAATTACGACGAAGCTTGCCAGGAAGCCTTGCGCCGCTGCGCCGAACAATCCCTCACCTTCATTCATCCTTTCGACGATGACGCAGTAATTTCCGGCCAGGGCACGCTCGGCCTCGAAATGCTCGAGCAGGTGCCGGACCTGCACGCGGTGGTGATTCCCATCGGCGGCGGCGGACTGATCGCCGGAATCGCCTGCGCCGTGAAGGAAATGAATCCCAAGATAAAAGTAATCGGCGTGCAAACTTCGAAGCTGCCGTCCATGAAAGCAGCTGTCGAGCAAAACGCCATCGTCACCCTGCCCGCCGAAAAGACGATCGCCGACGGTATCGCCGTGCGCGCCGCCGGTGTGCACACCCTGCCGCTGGTCCGCAAATACGTGGACGAAATCGTCACGGTGGACGAGGAAGAAATCGCCAACGCCATCCTGCTGCTGCTCGAAAAGGAAAAGACGCTCACCGAAGGCGCCGGAGCCGTCGCCGCCGCAGCCGTTCTCAACCGCAAAACCGCGTTAACTGGCAAAAAAGTCGGCGTGCTGATCTCCGCGGGAAATATTGACGTCACCCTGCTAGCTCGCATCATCGAGCGCGGTCTGGTGAAAGACGGCCGCTTGGTCCGGCTGCGCATTCATCTTCCGGATCATCCCGGCGCGCTGGTTCGCCTCTCCACGGTAATCGCCGAACACAAAGTGAACATCGTTGAGACGAGCTTCAATCGTAGCTACTACGGAGTGGTCTTAGGGGATACTGCGATTGACATCACCATGGAGACGCGCGGCCCGGAACACATTGCAGAACTGAAAGCGGCCCTGGACGCCGCAGGCTACTCCCACGAGCGCGTGCAATAGATAAACGACGACCCGCGCGACGGCCTTTACTGGCGCGCGCGGTCGTTCTTCACAGCCTCTTCCACCAACGCCTCAAGCTCCCGCCGCGTCAACGTAATCCGCTCAGTAGTTGCCGCCGTCTCCGAGGTAACCGGAAATTCCGGCCCCGCATTCGGCGCCGTTTGCAATCCATAGCGCGCCCGCGCCGCCACCAACTTCTGCACGTCGTTGCTGGAAAGCAGCACTTGCTTGCCGAGCATCTCCGTCACTAGCGCCACGCGCGCGAAATGCTCGGTAGTCTCCATGCGGAAGAACGCCGTCATCAAATCTTGTCCGTAACTCACCACTCCGTGATTCGCCAACAGGATCGCGTCGTAACCATCCACAAACGGCGCAATACTGTCCGCCAATTCCGGAGTCCCCGGCGTGCCATAAGGCGCCACCGGAACGCAGCCCAGCGAAAGGATCAATTCGCACAGCAGCGCCTTATTCAGCGGCACTCCCGCCGCCGCATAACCAGTCGCCGCCGGAGGATGCGCGTGGCACACCGCGTTCACGTCCGTGCGATGTTGATAAATCATCAAATGCATCGGCAGTTCAGAGGAGGGATTGCGCCGCCCCGACACTTTCTTCCCTTCCATGTCGGTGATCACCATATCTTCCGGCGCCATCATGCCCTTACAAATTCCCGTCGGCGAGGTCAGAATGTGCTGCGTGTCGAGACGCACGGACAAATTCCCGTCCATGGACGCCACATATCCGCGGTCATAGATCCACCGCCCCACCGCGCACATATCGCGCCGGTGCTCGTCTTCACTCTTCAGTGCTCCGGGCAAAATCGATTCAGGAAACACGTTTCCTCCTCGACGAACTCCGGGCCGCCAACCGCCGAGCCTGGTAACCTGCCTAGGCGTAAATACCGCGTAGTTTCAACGCCCTGGCCACCCGGTCAATCGCGACGATATAGGCCGCGATCCGGTTGTTCACGCCATGTGTTTCGGCGTACCTTACCACCTGTTCGAAGCTTTGGTCCATCACATCTTGCAATCTTTCGTTCACTTCGTTTTCCCGCCAGAAGAACCCCTGCCGGTCCTGAACCCACTCAAAATAGCTGACCGTCACCCCCCCGGCATTCCCTAGTATGTCAGGAATAATGAAAATACCCTTATCTTCAATTATCTTATCCGCGTGTGAAGTCGTCGGACCATTCGCCCCCTCGCACAGGATCTTGCATTCCACCCGGCTGGCATTTCCAGAAGTGATCTGATTCTCGGTGGCCGCCGGGACCAGGATGTCTGTAGGATGGAACAGCACTTCTTGCGCGGTCTGCTTGTCGCCGCCCCCCGGAAATTCCGGTAACGGCTTGCGCTGCCCATAAACCCAGTCGACCAGTTTCGGTACGTCGAACCCTTTATCGTTGTAAAGGCCGCCGTGAATATCCGCGACGCCGATAATTTTGTAGCCCGCCTCGTGCATCAGAATCGCCGCCTGCGACCCGACATTCCCAAAACCCTGAATGATTACCCGGCAGCCTTCGCGCTTCATGCCTAGCTTCCGCAGCGCGTTGTTGCAGCACATCATTAAGCCTCGACCGGTAGCTTCCTTACGGCCTTGCGACCCGCCCAGCTCCAGCGGCTTGCCCGTCACCACCGCCGTAGTCGCCTGCCGCACGTGCATCGAGTACGTGTCCATCACCCACGCCATGGTCTGCTCGTTCGTGCCGATGTCCGGCGCCGGCACATCGCGCTCCGGACCAAACCATTCGCTCAATTCCGCCGTATAGCGCCGCGTGATGCGTTCCAGCTCCGTCTTGGAAAGCTTGCTGGGATCGCAAATCACGCCGCCCTTTGCCCCGCCGAACGGAATATTCACCAGCGCGCATTTCCACGTCATCCATGCAGCCAGCGCGCGCACTTCGTCCAACGAAACGTCCGGCGCAAACCGAATCCCACCCTTGCCGGGGCCGCGAATCGAAGAGTGCAGCACCCGGTACCCGGTGAAAACTTCGATTTTCCCGGTGTCGCGCGCCACCGGAATATAAACCGTGATTTCCTTGCTGGGATATTTCAGGTAACTGTAAATTCCCTCTTCCAGGTTCAGCTTCTTCGCGGCAATCTCAAACCGCGCTTCCGCCGATTTGTAAACATTCAATTCATCAGACGTTACCGCAGACATGAAAACCTCCAAAAATTGCGCAACAATTCGCCAAGCCCCTAGCGCAACTCGCCACGCGACGAGCGCAGTCCGCCAAACGGCCAGCGAACTAAATGACTTATATATGACGGACGACTAAGACCCGCGCCTGTCGCAACGCAGCGCCCAGCAGCACAATCCCCTGCAGCTTAACCGTCCAGACAGCGTCGGCCAGTATACGAACCTGCCGCCACCCGCGCAACAAAAGCATTTTAAAAGCTGCCGCTTAGTCTGCGGATGGTGCGTGAAACACCGGAGTCGATTAGCTCCAAATATGGCACTTCCCAGTGCTGGTACCTGTCAGTCTGGGACGTCAACGCCCATCTTTACGCGCCAGCTACTTTGAGAATTAGTTTTCCAGTATTTTCGCCCGTGAAGAGTTTAAGCAGCGTTTCGGGAAATGTTTCGAGGCCCTCTACAATGTGCTCGCGCGATTTGAGTTTGCCGGCCGCCATCCATGCCGCCATCTCCCGTCCGGCTTCAGAATAACGATCAGCGTAATCAAATACGACCATACCCGTCATGCTGGCGCGATTCACCAGAAGCGAAAGATAGTTCGAGGGTCCTTTGATTGGCGTGGTGTTGCAGTACTGCGAAATTGCGCCGCAGATGACCACTCGTGCCCCGCGCGCCAGATGTGCAAGCGCAGCGTCAAGGATGTCGCCGCCCACGTTGTCGAAATAAACGTCAATGCCCTTTGGGCAATGCTGCCGTAGAGATTTGCGGACGTCCTCCGACTTGTAGTCAATTGCGGCGTCGAAGCCGAGCTCTTTCACAATGTAGTTGCACTTCTCCGCCCCGCCGGCGATGCCTACTACGTTGCAGCCCTTTATCTTGGCGATCTGTCCGACGACCGTACCCACCGCCCCAGCCGCGCCAGAGACCACGACGGTCTGGCCGGGCTTTGGCCGGCCGATATCCAGCAAGCCGAAATACGCAGTCATCCCCGGCATACCAAGCGTCCCCAGAAAAACGGGCAACGGAATCGCGCCCGCATTTATCTTCGCAATGCCGTTGCCGTTCGAAATTGCAAATTCCTGAACGCCGAAAGCGCCATAAACATAATCGCCCACGGCAAACTTGGGATTTTTCGACGCTGTCACGCGCCCCAGCCCGCCAGCCCGCATCACAGCACCGATTTCTACCGGAGCGATGTACGATTTCCCTTCGTTCATCCAGCCGCGCATAGCCGGATCGAGCGAAATGTACAGAATCTTTATGAGCAACTCACCTTCGCCGGGTTCGCGAACCGGCTCCTCCTTGTATGTCCAATCGCTTCGTTTGGGCATACCGACGGGCCGCGCAGCTAGTTCGAATTTGTGATTCAGTTCGCTCATGGTGATCCCTTTGGTGCTGAAGATTGGGGCAGAGCTGCAAGCGATCCGACTGCTGATAGTCGCTTACAGATGACGGTGACTAACGCGACGGGCATTGTATATAATCGCCGCCACTGTGCCAAGTCACGGGATTCACGTGGCTGGGAGGTCCAAATGGCCGGAGCACCCGCAAACGTACTAAACATTCCGCGGCCGCCTGTGTTTGCCACCGCGGGCGAAGAGCGCCTGCACCGTAAACGCATGCTGGCTGCTGCATTCCGTCTTTTTTCGCGTTTCGGATTCGATGAAGGCGTGGCGGGACATATCACCGCGCGCGATCCGGAGCAACTCGATCACTTCTGGGTGAACCCATTCGGCATGCACTTCGGCCAAATTCGCGCGTCGGACTTGATTCTGGTGAATCATCGCGGCGAAGTGGTAGAAGGTAAATATCCAGTGAATGGAGCGGCCTTTGCCATCCACTCGCAGGTACACGCCGCCCGTCCGGACGTGATCGCGGCGGCCCATGCGCATTCAATGCACGGAAAATCGTGGGCGTCACTCGGACGGCTGCTCGACCCAATCACGCAGGATGCCTGCGCGTTTTACGAGGACCACGGACTCTTTGCGGACTTCACCGGCGTGGTCTATGAAACGTCAGAAGGCGAGCGAATTGCGCAGGCTCTAGGACAATACAAAGCTGCGATTCTGCGCAATCACGGATTGATCACCGTGGGCCACTGCGTCGAGGAAGCCGCGTGGTGGTTCATCACAATGGACCGCAGTTGCCATGCGCAGTTGCTGGCAGAGGCGGCCGGCGTGCCGGTAAAGATCGATCATGCCGCGGCGATTACAACCAGGGAGCAGGTGGGAAGCCACCTCGCGGGATGGTTTCAGTTTCAGCCGCTGCTCGCGCGTATCATCCAGGACGAACCTAATCTGCTCGAATAGTTTCCTCGCTGCTGGAGACGTACTAAATTGACTCGGGACCGGCGCCGCTTCATGCTACAACGACGCGCGGGACGTGAGAACGACACAGACTTGCCCATGCAATCACCAGAACACTTTAACGTAGTCATCGTTGGCGCCGGAATATCCGGCGTTGATGCTGCTTACCATTTGCAGACCGCCTTACCCAAGAAGACCTACGCGATTCTGGAAGCCCGCGACGCCATCGGTGGGACCTGGGATCTCTTCCGCTATCCGGGCATCCGCTCCGATTCTGATATGCACACTCTGGGATTTCCTTTTCGGCCGTGGCAGGCGGACGAAGCGATCGCAGGTGGCCCTGCCATCTGGAATTACATCCGCGAGACCGCGGCACACTATGGCATTGACCGCCACATCAGGCTAGGACATCGGATGATTCGCGCTTCCTGGTCTTCAGCCGACGCGCGCTGGACGGTCGAAGCGCAGACCAAAGACGGTCGGTTGGCACGGCTCGTCTGTCGCTTCCTTTATATGTGCAGTGGTTACTATAGCTACGAGAATGGCTTCCGTCCGGAGTTTCCGGGCATGAATCGGTTTCACGGGCAGTTCGTGCACCCACAGGAGTGGCCCGAGTCTCTCGATTACGCCGGCAAGCGAATCATTGTCATTGGAAGCGGCGCGACGGCGGTGACGCTGGTTCCGGCGCTAGCCAAAAATGCCGCCCATGTGACGATGCTGCAGCGCTCTCCCAGTTATGTCGTTACCCGTCCAAGCAAGGACGCAAAGGCCAACTGGATGTTTCGGCATTTGCCGAAAAAGCTGGCCGCGAAACTCACAAAATGGAAAAACGTGCTGTACAGCATCACCATGTTTCACCTCGCGCGCACCAAACCAGCAATGCTGAAAGGCTTGATCCTCAAGGGCGTCAAGCAGCAGCTTCCTGTCGATTACGACTTCGAGCGGCACTTTACGCCGCGCTATAACCCTTGGGATCAGCGCATATGTCTGGTGCCCGACGGCGATCTGTTCGCCGCGATCCGCTCCGGCCGAGTCCAGGTCGT
This sequence comes from uncultured Acidobacteriota bacterium, assembly GCA_963710845.1. GTDB lineage: Bacteria > Acidobacteriota > Terriglobia > Acidiferrales > UBA7541 > Palsa-295. The sequence goes on from CAVQBU010000008.1 coordinate 72,333, forward strand.
CACCGACACCATAGCGGAAGTTGAGGAGTCCGGCATCCGTTTAAGCTCCGGCGCTACTCTGCCGGCGGATATCATCGTTTCAGCGACAGGCCTTGTGGTGAAGCTGATGGGCGGGGCTGAAATTCTCGTCGATGGTGTGCGGGCAAAGCTTAGCGAGAAGCTGGTTTACAAGGGCGCGATGTTCAGCGGCATCCCGAATCTGGCGCTCGCCTTCGGGTATACCAATAACTCGTGGACGCTGCGATGTGATCTCACGGCGCGTTTTGTCTGCCGTTTACTTAAATACATGGATCGCAAGGGATTTTCGGTATGTATGCCGAATCTTCCGGATTCATCTGTCAACCCCGAGCCTTGGCTCGATTTTAGTTCGGGCTACGTTTGCCGCGCAGACGGCGTGCTGCCCAAGCAGGGACAGCGAGCGCCGTGGAGAGTACCCCAGAATTATGTGAAAGATCTCGCCGCCTTTACGTTTGGTTCGGTAAATGACGGGACCATGAGTTTCCTTCGCACGCCGGAGGCTGATAATGTCAGCCGCGTAAGCGACGTTCACTCCAGAGCGACCAACTGATTCGAGATTATGATTAGCACAATGAATCTTCAGAACCGCACGGCAGTCGTCACCGGCGCTGCAAGCGGCATTGGCCGTGCCATTGCCGTATCGCTCGCTCGCCGTGGCTGCAACCTCGCGCTCGCGGATGTGAATGATGTGGGCCTAGCAGAAACGGCGCGTATAGCGCAACTGGCTCACACGGAAATGACAAACCGCACCTCTTCGCGGAGTGTGCTGCGCATCAGCCAACATCATCTTGATGTTGCTGATAGAAGTGCCGTGGCAGCGTTTCCAGCAGCTGTGATTTCCGCGCATCCGGGGGTGGACATTCTCGTTAACAACGCTGGCGTGGCCATCGGCGGCACGTTCGAAGCAGTCAGCGAGGAAGATTTCGAATGGTTGTTCGAAATTAACTTCTGGGGCGTGGTGCGCATGACCCGGGCGTTTCTGCCTCTGTTGCGAAAAAGCGATGACGCACGCGTCGTAAACCTTTCCAGCATATACGGAATCATCTCGCCGCCCGCCGAAACCGCTTACTCGGCCAGCAAATTCGCCGTGCGCGGATTTTCGCACTCACTACGACACGAACTCGCGAATTCGAACGTTGGTGTTACGGTCGTTCATCCGGGCGGCGTCGCAACTTCGATTGCAGATAATGCGCGAGTGCCGAAGGAAATGCCTCCAGCAGAAGTCGCCCGGCGCAGAGCCCTCGCGAAAAAAGCACTGCGCATGCCGCCCGCAACCGCCGGCGAAATTATCGTGCAAGGCATCGAACGCCGCTCCGCGCGCGTATTGGTCGGGAATGACGCAAAGTTTCTGGCGCTCCTCGAGCGCCTGGCGCCGGTTTCGTATTGGAAAATCTTTGCCCGCTTCATACCCAAAACGTAATGGCCCGTTCTGATTAGACCAATCCCCAAAAATGAAAAATCGCGGGCGCGGCCGGCTTCACTTGGGCGACTTGCCGGCGACTTCGATCAGACTCCGCAGCACGGTTTCGAGCGCCACTTTTCCCTTTCGCGAACCGGCCTCGCCGCTTTCGAACTCAATCCAACCCGCATTGAAGCCATCGAGCATCTGAATCCGCGGCGTGGGATTTTTCATCCCCTGCGATAGGAAGAGCGACTCCCAAGTCTCGCGGGCCACCGCTTCCATTTTCACCGAACGGCCGAGCAAGCGAGCAAATGTCGCGGCAATCTCGTTGGGAGTTGCACGCTGCGGCCCCTCGAGTTCGACAACTCTATGCCCGCTCCACGCTTCGGGCAGCAGCTCTGCAGCCACGCGCCCGATATCAGCGGTCGCAACCATCGGCACGGGCCTATCGAGCGGCTGCAAAAAGCTCGGAATCACGCCGCTAGTGGTCGCCGGCGCCACGTCCCAGCTGGAGTTTTCCATGAACCACGCCGGCCGCAGAAAAGTAATCGGCACGGGCAAGTCGCCCAGCCCGCGCTCGATGATGGTGTGCTGCGTCAGCAGATTCGGTTGGGTGGCCTGCGCGCCGATCGTCGAGAGGTAAACCACCTTGCGCGGACGCGCCGCCTCCAGCGCCTTTCGCAATGTGGCAGCAATCGCCCGCGCTTCGCGAAAATCCGGTGACGGATCGAAGTTCGGCGGCACCAGCACGAAAACGCCTTCGGCGCCTATGAACGCCGCCGTGAGCGACGCCGCATCATTAATGTCCGCTGCGACGATTTCGCAACCTTGCCGCGTCCATGGCGCGCATTTTCCGACGTCGCGCGCGACGCCTCGCACAGGATGCTTCGCGGCCAAAAGGTTGCGCGCCACTTCCCCGCCGACGTTCCCGGTAATTCCAGTGATTGCAAACATCGAGTTGATCCTCCCCGCGCAAAGCAGTTTCACCAATGGGACTTTGCCACAAGGCGTAAGACAGGAGGTTAACTTTGCAGAACGCCCCGAATCAAGGGCTGGTGGTGTGTGCGAATTGTTCGCGGATCCGCGACATTCTAGGCGCTTCACTTGCGCATCTGGCGCTTGACGAATTCCTCCAGCAGCAGGCGCGTAAGGCGGGCCTGGTCGTGCCGCACCACTTTGTTGTGATGCAGCAGATCGCCAGTGATGTAACGCAGGCCCATGCGCCGCAGCTCCCTAAGCGATTGCTGCACCGGTTCGGCGCCTTGCGCTCGGTAACGCTCCAACTGTGGCGACGGCACCGGCATGCGATTCACCACGACGTAATCGAACAGGCCTTTGCGGCTGTGCTCGTAGATGGCGCGCACATGATCCGCCACTGAATAGTGCTGGGTTTCGCCGGGTTGCGTCATCAGGTTCGCGATGTACACGCATACCGCGCGCGAATGAACGATGGTCTCACTCACTTGCTCCACTAACAGGTTGGGAATAATGCTGGTGTACAGCGAGCCGGGCCCCACCAACACGAGGTCAGCTTCGCGAATCGCCTCCAGCACTTCAGGCAGCGGCTTTACGCGGCGCGGCACCAGATGCACGCGGCGAATTCGTTTGCGCGAACGCGAAATGTTGGTTTCGCCGCGCACGATAGTTCCGTCCTCGAGTTCGGCCTCAAGAGTCACGTTCTGCGCAGTGGAAGGAAAAATTCTGCCGCGAATCGCCAGCACTTGCGATGAAACGCGCACGGCGCGGGGAAAATCGCCCGTCACATTGGTAAGCGCGGTTAGAAATAGATTGCCGAAGCTGTGGCCCGCGAGGCCACGTCCCGCGGGAAAGCGATACTGAAACAACTTTCCCAGCAGGTGTTCGTCCTTGGAAAGCGCCACCATGCAATTGCGTATGTCACCGGGAGGCAGCACGCGATATTCGCGGCGCAGGCGGCCGGAACTGCCGCCATCATCTGTAACCGTCACAACGGCGGCGAGATCAGAGATGGGCAGCGGCACGCGTTCTTTCTTGCGCCTGGCAACATATTCCTTCAGCCCGCGCAGCACCGTGGAAAGTCCGGTACCGCCGCCCAGCGCCACAATGCGCACGGGTTGAGTACGCGGTTGCGTTTTGCTTTTCACGGAACGATTTTCACCAGGCGATTTTCGCGCGCAACGGGCGCAAGATTATTTTCGCGAAGATTTACAACGGAAAACTTCACGACGCGAATTCCCAGACGAAGTTCTGGGTGAACTTGCTGGCTAATTTCCGGCCCCACACGCGCAACTCAGCCCGCCGAACCGTCTCGCTCCGGGTAGAGCAATTCAGTGAAGCGCGGGTCTTCCTGCAGAAACGCGAAATCTTCGTCGTTGCGCGCGTGATAGCGATTTTCCGGGCGGAGTTGGATGGCCACTTTCAGATTTTGCATCGCCGATTCCGCTTCGCCGGTCAGGCAGTCGAGAGCGGCCATGGCGTAAACAATGTGATCCGCTTTCGGCGCAGATTTGCGCGCGCGGTCCAGATGCTCGCGGGCTTCGTCCCAGCGGCCCAGGTTCATCAGGGCCACGCCCTGGGTGTAATGCTCTTCGGCGGACTTCAGTGCCGGAGCGGGAGGGCGCGAAATGCGCTGCTCGCAGATCTTTATGTGCATCTGGGCACGATCACCTAGTTCCTTGCTGGGGCCTTCCAGGACGCGTTCGAGCGACTGCTTGGCGCGCTGGAACTTCTGCTGCTGAAAGTACTTAAGGGCCTCTTCGTAGAATTTCAGCTGTGCCTGCTTCGCGGGTGCGTCGGGGTCGGGAGGAAGCACGGGGGCTTTGGCTCTCCCGCTGCCCTTTATTGTCTTTTTTTTCAGTAGTTTGTGGCTGTTGTGGGAGGCTTGGGTAGCCCGGATCGTGCGACGTTTCACGGTCACTCTCCGCGAAAAACTATAGGGAACATAGCAAAGTCGCGCAGGCACGTCAATGCGGGATAGACCTGTGAAAATTGGTAGAGACCATGTAAATCGTGTTTCTGGGAACAATAAATAGCTAGACGGAGCGAGGCGCGAGCGCCCCTTTCATGGCCGGACATGTCTTACCGGATTTGCCATCGCGGAGCTTCCTCGACTCGATTGCGATTTGCGGGAACCAGTGCGATTATCGGCGCATCTACTTTGTGGCTCCAGAGGTCCTTGCGATGCCCTATTACTTCGAGTTCGACCCGGAAAATCGAATACTGCGCGGTCGCTTCGACGGCGTAGTCACCGACGAACTACTTAAGGAATTCTATCGCCTCTCCGGAGTCTATTTCGAGCGAACTGGCTCGCGTTCGGGAATTACGGACTTTTCCGCCGCGACTTCGTTAGACGTGTCTCCGCAAACGATTCGGGATTTGGCAAGTTTGCCACCGGCAATTCTCGACCCGGAGCTTCCGCGCTTCATCGTTGCGGCGGCGCCTGGGATCTTCGGGATGGCGCGCATGTTCGAATTGGCCGGACAGGATACGCGGCCCAATCTGCACGTGGTTCGCACGATGAAAGAAGTGTGCGTGATTCTGGGAATCACAGACCCCAAGTTCAAGCCGATTCTGCCCTGAACGTTCTTTGCGAATGCATCAATTGATTACGCGCTGCGCTTCGCTGCGCGGTGGCGCAGCCTGCCCAGGCTTTTGTTCAGCACGTGGTCGCGCTTCAGGAACGGCAGCACCGGCGTCTGGCGCTTTTCGATTCTGCTGCGAGCTTTGGTGAGGCGCGCAGTGGGTCCGAAATTTTCGATGGCGCGTTCGAGTGTGGCGATCGCGCTGGCGCGCCGTCCGGCAGCGACGTAAACCTCCGCGAGATTCAGGTGGAATTGCGGCTCTTTGCCCTTCAGTTGCAGGGCGGTCTCGCAGAGATGTGTGGCTTCATTCCACTTTTTTTCCGCGCGCGCCACTGCCAGGCCGAAAAACGAAAGATAGTACGGATTTTGGCTTTCGATCTCGACGGCATTGCGCAGGTGGGGGAGAGCATCCTTCGGGTAACCATTCTTCAGCAGTTCGACTCCGTCTTTGAACTGGATCAGCGCGTCACTTTCTTTCATTCTTGCACCTCCCTGAATTCCCGGTCGGCTGGAGGGGCCGGGAGGCTACGATCACAGCCTCTTAATCGGCTGGCAGTCACATCTAGGTTAGAGAAAACCAACGATAAAAACTACTGGTCGGGCGGACAGGTAGGGGCAGGCCGCGACTCCAGAGACCTTTGTGGGTGGCGGCGCGACGCGGATCAGAATCCCGGTGGGCGCTCGCCGATTACGTTGAAACTGCGCTCCAGGGCGAGGCCTGCTTGGGCTACTGTGCCTTCTTCGAAGAGGCGTCCTATCAGGGTGACGCCGTGTGGTACGCGGCGCGGCGGCGAAAATTTGGGGAGCGGATGCTGCGGATCGGGCGCCCAGTCGCTGCGGGCCTGCGAAACCTGGACGAATCCGGCGCGGAGAGTCAGTGAAGGATGGCCGGTGAAATTGGTGATCGTGAGCATCTCATCGCGCAACGATGGGACCAGCAGCAAATCCACTTCGCTGAAAACGCGAGCCATTTCCATGGCCACTTTGCGGCGCAAGCGGTCGGCTTGCACGAAATCCACGGCAGAAAGAAAGCGCGACTGGCGGAAAGAGTTGGGCCACGCGTCGGCTACCTGCATTTTCAGCTGATCCAATTCGTGATTGAGTGTGATTTCTTCGAACGCGGCGCCGGCTTCGGCGAACAGTATTAATTCCAGCGAATCGTAGGGCCAATCGGGGATGGAAACTTCCACCGGAACCATGCCTAACTTCTTTGCGGTGTCGAGCGCGGCGCGATCCACGTCGGTTGCGCCGCGGCCGTTCATCCACGCGGGGAAATAGCCGACGCGCAGGCCTTGCGCGCTGGCGCCTGCATCGAAATCAAGCTTGCTGGGAACGCTGTCGAGGTCTCCTGGGTCGGGTCCGGTGATTGTTTGCAGGACCAGCATCGCGTCTTCCACGCTACGCGTCATGGGGCCTAGTTTATCGAGCGACCAGCAGAGCGTCATGGCACCGGTGCGGGCCACGCGGCCGTAGGTGGGGCGCAATCCTGTGACGCCGCAGCGCATGCTGGGGCTGACGATGCTGCCGCCGGTTTCGCTGCCGACAGAAAAACCTACCAGCCCCGCGGCGGTCGCGGCGCCGGGACCTGCGCTGGAGCCAGATGCGCCTTCTTCGAGGAGCCAGGGATTCATGGTTTGGCCGCCGAACCATACATCGTTGAGCGCTAGCGCGCCGAGACTGAGTTTCGCGATGAGCACTGCGCCGGCTTCGTCGAGACGCTGCACTACTGCGGAATTTCTGGTGGGGATGCGATTGCGAAATGGCTCGGCGCCGTAGGTGGTGGCGATGCCGGCGGTGTCGAGGAGATCTTTGCCGCCCCAGGGGATGCCGTGCAGGGGGCCGCGATATTTTCCGCTGGCGATTTCGATGTCGGCTTGTTTGGCTTGGGTTATGGCGAGGTCGCGGGTCACGGTGATGACGCAGCGCAGCTTGGGATTGAAGCGTTCGATGCGCTCGAGATAAATGCGGGTGAGGCGCTCGGAAGTAATCTTCTTGGATTCGATCCAGCGCGAGAGTTGCGTTACTGAGGCGAAGGCGATGTCTTCGTCGCGCTTGGGCAGCGGGCCTGGATCATTCTTGCTGCGGATGAATTGGTTTTTTTCCGGGCCTGCTTGCATTCCCGGTAACACGGGATCCCAGCGCGACGCAGGGGAAAGCGTTGATTCGAGCGCGACTTTTTTCGGGCCGGTGCGGCGTTCGTAAAGGGCGGCCATCGCACGGCGCCAGTTGCCTGCGGCTTGCGCGCGTTCTGCTTCGGTGAGTTCGACGCGCACTAGCTTTTCGGCTTCGGCGAAAGTTTCGGGTGATACTTCGGGCCCGACTGCTGGAGAAGTGCCGAACGCGGAGGGCGTGCCTGGCTGCTCACCCTGTGATGATGTTGCGGACTGCGGCGCTGCGGATTTCGACGTCGTTGGTTTTTGATTTCGCGCGTGCGCTGCGACTGCGACACTGAACAATCCCGCTGACGCATCAACCAAGAATTCCCTGCGCGACTTCGCCATGCTTCCTCCGCTGCGACTTTGTGTGCTTGAGCTTGTGCCACATATTTCTAACATCAGCGGTGGGCGGATAGCAAAACGTTGAATCGTAGAACTACGTAGGCAGCGCGTGAAATCCGTTGTGCGCTGATGCTTCTGGCTCCCATTTTTGGCTTATTAGTGTGATTAGAAAAGGCCGCGGTTGTTTGTTTTCAGAGGTTTACGGTGATTTCTAATCGCTGGCCCGTTGATTAGAAATTCATGCGTATTTTTACGGTGCGGCGGCTGGACGCGGAGGCGTTGTGGTGGGTTTTGACGCGCGGCTAAGAGCGAGGCTGGGAGCGTTTCGCCGCAGCTGCGGAGGGTGCTGGGCAGAGTTATTGTTGGCGACGCCGGTGTGGTTCCGTCGCCGCCGTCGCGCAAATTGTGAAAATTATTCATTTTTTCAGTCCCGCACCACGCTAACACGCCGGAGTCGAAAGCACAGCTGTACGGTCGAACAGAACTGGTACAGAACTAGTACTACCTGTCCAAATAAATCTGTGAGCTGTAGCTCGCTTTGGCGGCCGATGAAGCAGCGTCAAATCTGTGAATGCCCCACGCTTCCTTCGTGAAGGCTGCGGATTTGTCTTTTTCTTTTTGTTGGCTGTTTGCTGCGCCGGGTATGCGCGTGTCCACTGCGATCCAGTTCGGTTCCCAGGTTTTGCCGCCGTCGTCAGAGAAGGATTGCTCGAAGCGGTAGGAGGTTGCGGTGATGTCTTCAAAAACATTGCGGACTAGGATAGTGCGATTGTTGAAGGTTTCCTGATCGTAAAATTCGCCGCGGTTATTTTTGAATTCGCCGACGGTGGGGATGCTCATGGTGCCTTGGGAGCTGTTGGCGAAATTCAGGCTCCACTGATGGGATTGTGGATTGTAGAGGCGGAGGGAGAGGCCTTCGATGTGGCCGCTGGGTCCGTCCACTTCAAGTTCTACGAGGTTGGCGCGGCCGTTCCAAATGTTATTGATTGCTGAGGTACCATCGTATTCGAGCCAGGTGGTGGAACCGGTTAGGGGATGTTGCAGGCGTTTCAGGTGGGTGTGCCAGGTGCCGATTTCGAAGTCGAAGTCGTGTTGGGGGTCGTGGGGGGTGGCGGATTGTTGTGCGGTTGATTGTGGGGCGTTGGGGTTTTGTTGTGCGAGGGTTTGCGGAGGCTGAAAGATTAGCGCAGCGGCGCATAACAGGAAAAGAGCCCGAATATTTCTTGGTGTGTTCATCCATCCTCTTTATTTCCGAGAGACTAGCTGAGCTCGACCAAGGGCGCTAGTGGGTTCTTGCGCGCAAAAGCAACGGCTGGCGGTCTGAAGACCGCCGCTACGACGGCAAAGCTCCCGTGGTGAGAGTCGCGCCGCACAGCCAGGAGTGGCTGTGCCACGAATACTGGGCTGAGTGCGGCGAGTGCAAAAACAAATTCAACGGCGCCCGCCTGAAGGCGGCCGCTACAAACTCAACATCAAATTCAAGAGTCAAGAGCCGGCGGGACGCCGGCGCTACGAACTGCCGCGGCGCGCGGCGGATATCTGGGCGCGTTGCAGTTTGTTCAACTCCCTTTATTCGCAGCGTCGGGCGCGCGCGTTTGGTCGGTGATCCAGTTTACTTCCCATGTTTGGCCGCCGTCGTCGGAGAAGGATTGTTCGAAGTGGGGCGTGTCGGTGTTGATTTTCGTCCAATCATATCGAACGAAGATGGTTTTGCCGTTGATCGTGTCCTGGGTGTAAAAATCGCCGTGCCCATTCTTGAATTTGCCGATTTGGGGCGGGTCGGGAGTGCCGGTCTTGCTCGTGGCCCAATTCAGGCTCCACTGATTATTTTGGGGATTGTAGAGACGCACGACGAGGCCTTCGATGTGGCCGGTGGGATCATCGGCCTCGAACGTGTCCAGTTGGGCGCGACCGCCCCAAATTCTGTAGCAGGCGCCGGTGGCTGGAAATTCGTGCCAGGTGGTGGAGCCCGTTAGCGGATGCATGAGGCGCTTCACGCGATAATTCCACGAGCCGAAGAGCCCGTCAAAACCGTGTTGTCCATCCTGGTCGGCGGTGGTCGCTTGCGAGGCTGCAGAATCCGTTTGGGCAAGCAGGTGCCGAGTAGGCTTTGGCGGATTCAGCGCTGGTGCGGGTCTGGTCGGTGATCCAGTTCACTTCCCAGGTTTTGCCGCCGTCGGTGGAGAAGGACTGCTCAAAGTGCGCGGAATTCGGCGTGATGCCGGACCAGGCGTAGCGAATCAGGATCATGCGGCCGTTGAAGGTGTCCTGGCAGTAGAACTCGCCGACCCCGTTTTTGAATTCGCCGACCTGGGGCGGGCCGGCGAAGATGCCGTCCTTAGGGTTGGCCCAATAGAGGCTCCACTGGCGGGCTTGCGGATTGTAGAGGCGCAGGGTGAGGCCTTCGATGTGGCCGGAGGGGCTGTCGGCTTCGAATTCATCGAAATTCGCGCGGCCATCCCAGACGGCACGGGCTGCAACGGTGCCGTCAAATTCCACCCAGGTGGTGGAACCCGTCAAAGGATGCTGCAGTTTCTTCAGGTGGAGTTTCCAGGTGCCGATCTCGAAGTCGAAATCGTGTTGGCCGTCGCGCGGCGTTGCGGCTTGCAGCGCCCCGGGCGCGACGGAGGATGGAGCTGCCTGCGCGAAAACTGGGCGCGATTGCAGCAGGATTGCCAGCGCGCAGAGCATGCACGGCAGAAAATAAATTGCGCTACGGCGTAATGCGAGCATTATTTCCTCCACTTTTCTTTCACTTCAAAGTTTTTTGCTGTAGATGATGAAGCCGGATTTTTCCGCGACTTTATCGTAGAGCTGCATCGCGTGCGTGTTGGTTTCATGCGTTTGCCAGTACACCTTGGCGGAACCGGCCTAGGCTGCACGGCGATAGACTTCTTCGATCAGCGCGCGGCCGATGCCGTGGCCTCTGGCTGATTCGACGGTGAAGAGATCTTGAAGATAGCAATTGGTGCGCGGGCTGGTGCTGCTGCGATGAAAAATATAGTGCACCAGGCCGAGCAATTTTCCATCGTGTTCGGCTACGAGCGCGTGGATGTGCTCGTAGCCGTCGAAGAAGCGGGACCAGGTGAGACTGGTGATTTCGTCGGGCAGAGCGGTGGCGTCTTTGCGGCCGTAGAAGGCGTTATATCCATCCCACAACGGTATCCATTCGGCGAAATCACTTTGCTGGACGTCTCTGACGAGAATTTTGCTTTTGGTCACGGCTTGGCTCGGGTCAGGGTAGCGACGAAGTTGGGCTCCCAGGTTTTGCCGCCGTCGTCGGAGAAGGATTGTTCGACGTGGTGCGAGTCCGCGGCGATGTCTGACCAGACGAAGCGCACCAGGATGGTTCTTCCGTTGTAGGTTTCCTGATCGTAGAATTCGCCGCGGCCATTTTTGAATTCGCCGATGGAGGGCTGGGCGACGGTTCCGTCCTTGCTGTTCGAAAAAATTTGGCTCCACAGATGGGCTTCGGGACTGTAGAGAAACAGAGTGAGGCCTTCGAAGTGGCTGGAGGGGCCATCGGCTTCGATTTCTTCGAGTTCGGCGCGGCCGCCCCAAACTTTGCGGACCACTACCGTGCCTTGCATTTCGACCCAAGTGGTCGAGCCGGTTAGCGGATGCTCGAGGCGCTTGATGTGCGTGTGCCAGGTGCCGAGGTTGAAATCGAAATCGTGCTGGCCGTCATGCTGGACTTCCTGGTGCGGTGGCTGCTGCCGCGATTTTGCCGGGATGGGCGCGGCTTTCATAATTGTTGGCAGCGTTTGTAGCAGGCAGCCAAGCGCGCAGAGCGCGAAATAACTTCCGATACTCCAGAGCAGTTTCATTTTCTCTTTTCCGATAATTGATCGTGTAGCGGCGGCTTGCTTGCGTGCGTCGCGGCGACGTCGGCTCTTGTTGCGGAGTGCGCGCCGTGCCGATATGAGTATTGACGCGGGCTGTGGTATTTTGATAGAGCCACTTTTTATGCAATTTGTGATACCACTTTCGAGACGGGGGGAGCCGCTGAGCCGGCAGGTGTACCGCGGATTGCGTCAGGCTATCCTTGCGGGCACTTTTCGTGCTGCGGACAAGCTGCCTTCGACGCGCGAGATGGCCGACGAGCTGGGAATTTCGCGCACCGTGGTGTTGCTGGCTTACGAACAATTGGTCGCGGAGGGATTTGCGGCGGGGCGAGGCGGCTCGGGGACTTTTGTATCGGCGGGATTGAGCGGCAGCGTTGCCGTTGGAGTTCGCCGGCCGAAAAAATTGGAACGCGCGGCGAAGCTGCAGCTTTCGCGCTACGGATCCACGGCAGATGCCCTCGGCTCAAGTGTGGATTTTCCCGGCCGGCGGTCGGTTCCGCTGCGTTACGATTTTGCTTATGGTGGGCGTGGCGACGTGGACAATTTTCCATTTCAGATGTGGCGGCGGATTTTGCTGCGGCACGCGCGGAAGGCGCCGATTCGCCAGCTGGATTACGGTGTGGCTGCCGGAAGCTTGGCGTTGCGCGAGGCGATTTCGGTACATTTGCGGCGGTCGCGCGCGGTGATTTGCGATGCGTCGCAGGTGATCGTGGTGAATGGGTCGCAGCAGGCTTTGGATTTGATTGCGCGGGTGTTGATCGAGCGTGGTGATGCGGTTGCGGTGGAGGATCCGCAGTATCAGGGGACGCGGGAAGTGTTGCGTGCGGCGGGGGCGCGGCTGCTGGCCGTGCCGGTGGATCGGGAGGGGTTGCGTCCAGATGCGTTGCCGCAGCATGCGCGGGTGGCATTTGTGACGCCTTCGCACCAGTTCCCCACTGGCGCGATATTGCCGTTGGCGCGGCGAGTGGGGTTGCTCGATTGGGCGCGGCGGAAAGATGCGGTGGTGGTGGAGGATGATTATGACGGCGAGTTTCGTTACGAGGGGCAGCCGCTGGAATCTTTACAGGGTCTAGACAGCGAAGGGCGCGTGATTTATGTGGGGACATTTTCGCGGACGATATTTTCGGCGCTGCGGATTGGATATTTGATCGCGCCGAAGTCGCTGGTGGCGGCGTTTACTGCAGCGAAGTGGCTGTGCGACCGGCACACTGCGACGCTGGAGCAGGAAACACTGGCGGAATTTATTTCTAGCGGGATGTACGAGCGGCATTTGCGGCGGATTCGGCGGAGGAACACGGCGCATCGCGCGGCATTGCTGGATGCGATTCGCGAACATTTGGGTGGGCGGGTGGAGGTGGGTGGCGACGGCGCGGGGACGCACGTGGTGTTGTGGCCTGCGGACAAACGTATCGCGGAAGAAGCGGTGATTCAGAGTGCGGCGGCGCGGGGCGTGGGTGTGTATGGAATTGCTGGGTACTTTTTGGGGCAGGCGGCGCGGGTTGGGTTGATGCTTGGTTATTCTCGGATGAACGAGCAGCAAATTCGCGAGGGCATTCGCTTGCTGGGTCAATCACTCTAAGCTTTGCCGGTCCGGTCGAGCCGGCATCCTGCCTGTAGATGGGCGCACCTACGCCCTTGGCGATCACAGTGGAGATTTTTCGCAATTAATCCACCTGGAGGTGTCGAATTCGTGGGCCCTGCTTCGACATATACGTAGAGGCACGGACAGCGGGCCTCCGGAGGGGGTTATGAGTGGGAAGTACGGGCTCTTTCGGAATTCAAAATCGATTGCGGGAATTGCGCTTATCGGATTTGGGGTTCTCATGTTGGGTGGGAACTTGAGTGACGTCGCCGCGCGACTGAGCCGGCTTGTGGGTGTTGGCGCTGGGGCGGTTCAGACTTTTGGCGAACTGCTCGCAGTGGGTTTGGGGGCGTCGCAGGTCTGGCGGTCTTATCTATTTGATCGCCGGGAGCTTGTGCTGGACGTCTGCCGGATATTGCTATCATTCTGGCCGCTGGTAATGGTGATTGTTGGGACGGTTCTGACAGGGATGGGCTCGCGGATGACGCCAAAGAATATTCAAAATAAAAATGCTGGACCTGTCGATCTAACAACTCTTCGTTCGACGCGTCAGTAGAGCCAGGAGCCAGCGAGCCAGCACGGGGGCCGGGATCCAGCTGCGATGCAAACAAAGGAGAAAATGCTATGAGAGTTATGGTGTTAGTGAAAGCGAGCAAGGCCTCCGAGACGGGAGTGATGCCCAGCGCGAAGCTGCTGGCTGAGATGGGGAAATTCAATCAAGAATTGATTCAGGCGGGAGTGATGCTGGCGGGTGATGGGTTGCATGCTAGCTCTAAGGGCAAGCGGGTGAAGTTTTCAGGACAGCAGCGGACGGTGATTGATGGGCCGTTCACTGAGACGAAGGAACTGGTAGCCGGTTACTGGATCTGGCAGGTGAAGTCCATGGAAGAGGGGGTGGAATGGCTGAAGCGCGCGCCGTTTGACCGGGAGACTGAGGTGGAAATTCGTCCGGTGTTTGAAGCGGCGGATTTTGCTCGGCACTAAGGTTGGGCGCATGCCCGACGCGCTTGCCCGAACGACTAGGATCCGCGGCAAGCCCCGGCGGTAAAAAAGTTATTTCGAGTTGTCGATTTCACGAGGCTTCGTTCGACGCATAGGTACAGGCCAGATTCGGCCGGCGGAAGCTGGCCGGGACAATGGCCCGGAATCCGAAACCAATAAGGAGAAATAACCATGCAATTCTTGATGCTGGTGAAGCACGGCGAAAACCCGGGTCCTCCGCCCAAGGCGTTCCTGGACGCGATGGCGAAGCTTGGCGAAGACGCGGCCAAATCGGGCACGATGATCGCGAGCGGGGGGTTGGTTCCCATTGCGAAGAGCACACGCGTGCGGCTTTCTCGAGGCCAGGTCAGCGCGGTTGACGGGCCTTACACCGAAGCCAAGGAAGTTGTCGGCGGGTTCGCGATATTTGAACTGAAATCGAAGGAAGAGGCGATCGAAGGGGCCCAGCAGTTTATGGAACTGCACAAAAAATATTGGCCGGGTTGGGAGGGCGAGACGGAAGTCCGCCAGGTGTTAGGGCCGGAAGCCTTCGAAGCCAAAGCGTAAGAGTGCTCGCTCGCGCCGCTGGCCGCGAATTCGCGGCCAGCGGATTCTGCGTGAAACCGGATCAAAGCAAAACTTTTAAGGAGAAATCACGATGAAATTCCTGAGTATCTATAGGACGGCCGAGCGAGGCGTTCCTCCTACGGAGGCGGAAATCACGGCGATGGGCAAGCTGATCGAGAGAGGGAAGAACGCCGGCTGGCTGGTGGCGACCGAAGGCTGCCTGCCGAGTACACAGGGCGCGCGCGTACGATTTTCGAGCGGCAAGTTTTCAGTTACCGACGGCCCTTTCACCGAAGCGAAGGAGCTGGTGGGCGGGTTTGCCATCCTGCGGACCAACTCGAAGGAGGAAGCAATCGAACTGGCCAAGCAATTCCTTCCGGTGGCTGGTGACGGCGAGTGCGAGCTGCGGCAATTGTACGAGGTTGGAGAGGTAACGTGCGGCAGCAGCGCGGCTGGTGCTTAGGCGCGGTGCGGGCAACCTCGGGCAACCTTGCAACAGCGGAATGAAGATGATGTGATGGGTAGCTGTGACGGCTACCGATATAAATCGGGCGATTGACGCTGTTTGGCGGATCGAATCGCCGCGGATCATTGCGGGGCTTGCGCGGATGGTGCGCGATGTGGGCGTTGCGGAGGATCTGGCGCAGGATGCGCTGGTGGCGGCGCTGGAGCAGTGGCCGAAGTCGGGCGTGCCGGATAATCCGGGGGCTTGGCTGATGGCGGCTGCGAAGCATCGGGCGATTGATTATTTCCGTCGTAGCGCGCGGCTAGAGCGGAAGCACGAAGAGCTGGGCCGCGAGATGGAAGAGAAAGAGATGGCCGTGCCGGATTTTGCAGCGGCTCTGGATGATAATGTGGGCGACGATCTGCTGCGACTGGTTTTTATCTCCTGCCATCCGGTGCTTCCAAGCGAGGGGCGTGTGGCGCTGACGTTGCGCTTGCTCGGCGGGCTAACGACCGAGGAAATTGCGCGGGCGTTTTTGGTGCCGGAGCCGACTGTGGCGCAGCGCATTGTGCGGGCGAAGCGCACGCTTGCAGAAAAGCGCGTGCCGTTTGAGGTGCCGCGAGGGGAGGAGCTGGCGGCGCGGCTTTCTTCGGTGCTTGCGGTAATTTATCTGATTTTCAATGAGGGTTACGCGGCGACGGCTGGTGATGATTGGCTGCGGCCTGCGTTGTGTGAAGATGCGTTGCGGTTGGGACGTG
Source organism: uncultured Acidobacteriota bacterium (assembly GCA_963710845.1). Classification (GTDB taxonomy): domain Bacteria; phylum Acidobacteriota; class Terriglobia; order Acidiferrales; family UBA7541; genus Palsa-295. The sequence continues at coordinate 87,989 of CAVQBU010000008.1, forward strand.
TGCTTGCGGAACTCGCGCCGCTCGAGCCGGAGGTGCATGGGCTCGTGGCGTTGATGGAGATTCAGGCTTCTCGTGCTGGGGCGCGCGTGGATGCTGCGGGCGCGCCGATTTTATTGCTGCAACAGAAACGGGCGGAGTGGGATCAGCTGTTGATTCGTCGCGGGCTTGCGGCGCTGGCGAAGGCTTTGGAGCTGAGCGCCGCTGCGCAAGGGACGTACGTGCTGCAGGCGGAGATTGCGGCGTGCCATGCGAGGGCGCGAACGGCGGAAGAAACGGAATGGGCGCGGATTGTGACGCTGTACGAAAAGCTTGGTGAGATCGCGCCTTCTCCTGTGATCGATTTGAATCGTGCGGTGGCGGTTTCGATGGCGTTTGGCGCGGCGGCGGGGTTGGAAGTGGCGGACGCGCTGGCCGCCGAAGGCTCGCTGGAGAATTATCATTTGTTGCCCAGCGTGCGCGGGGACTTGCTGCAGAAGCTGGGGCGGCTGGAGGAAGCGCGCGCGGAGTTTGAACGCGCGGCGGCGTTGACTCGCAATGCGCGGGAGCGGCAGTTGCTGCTGGGGCGCGCGGAGGCTTGTGGCGCCCGGGCAAATTGAGTTGAGCACGAGCGGCGACGCGCGCGACGAAATTATTGGTGGAGAGTGCTGGTAACTCCGGCTGGTTGGTCGGGGGGCCTTTCGGTGCCGACCGGACAGACAACGATTTGACCTTCACTCCACGCGGATATAAAGGATGACGCTTTCGCTGGCTCTGGCGGTGAAGGGATCCCTCCGGCAGAGGGCGCTTGCGGGGCGACAATGTCTTTATATTTTTCGACAATGATGAATACTCATTGGCTCCGAATGTGGCGGTGTAGAGTGGAGCGCACGGGAGGACTATGATGAAGAAAATCTGGATGTGGGTGGGGATGGCAGTTGCGGCCGCGGGAATGGGGGCTGTCGCGTCGGGGCAGGGGTTGCCGCCGGGGCCGATGCCCGTACCCACGGTACAAGTGGGGCCGCAAGCGGCGGCGCAGGCTGCGAATCCTGTTCCAAGCGCTGCGGCAAAAAATCAGGGGCAAAGAACGCAGTTAGGAGTGGGGCCAGCGTCGGTGCTGGCTTCCGGGCCTTCGGCGTATTGGACGGACATGGTGGACCTGGACGGCGATGGAACGGAAGAGGACACGCAATTTCTGTTCGATAAGCAACGCGGAATCCTGTACACGTACAAATGGGACAATTATCAGTGTGCGAACGGGAGCTCGCAAAATGGGAACGTGCTGATGGGAATTTACACGCAGGGAAATACGGCGGGCAGCCCGTCAGGATCGGGATGGTTCGTGGTGTCCGTGAAGGCAGGGCAATGCGGGGAAAAAAAGGCGGGTCTTTTCGGGTGCCGTTTCGACGCGAGCGGAAAGCCGACGAGCTGCGGCACGGCGAAGGTGAAAGAAGATTCCGGAGAGCTGGAGGTCACGGTCAAGAAGTAGAGCAATGCCCGCTTGCCGTAACGCACACTTATGGTTTTGTAGGACCCAGGAGCGTGAGCGGGCTTCTCCCTAACGAAGCGTTATGCTGGTTGTGCCGCCGTTTTGCGCTTACTTAGTAGTGCCTGTGACGGTTTGTTTCGTTGGCTTTTCGGTCTTGGCAGCGAGCTTCTCAGGATGGCCTTGAGTCAATTGGTATCCAGAGCTGCCGCCGCCGGGAAAGACTTGCGACAAGGCCAGTACCTTATTGTACTTGTTGAAAATGAGTTGAGAGCCACCTTGGGCCCCGGCGGGCTGAACCAATTCAGCCTCCACCATGACAGTGGGCTTACCGCTGGCAGCGGATATCTCGATGACCGATTGATCGGTCCCGGTGACGGGCCTAATTACATAACTGCCGGCCGGTAGAGTGGTATTCCCGACCGTAAACGGCTGCGTCATCTTGAAGTCGAGTTCAGTGACGATCTGGGCGCTGACCACCATCACCCCTATCGTCACAATTCCAAGCGCAAATACAACGAGCCTTCCGACAAGAGATTTCATGCTCTCCCTCCTGAAATAGAAGCTGCAAAGTCGGGAGGATAGTGCCGGGCCCAAGCCACGCCTATTGTCAGAATTGACATTCTGCATGGCCATGGCCTGCGGCCGTGCCAGGCACTTTATTTCAAATTCCCGGGCGTGTGAATTCTGACGAAAACATTGAATCGGGTCAATTTCCGCTCCACCGTTATAATGTTTCCATGACGGATTCCCCTGCGCAGCACATGCAGTGCATGGAGGTCTGGGGCGGCAGCCAGCTTACCTCCAGCGGCGTGGAACTGGGGGGGCTGGATGTGTGGGTTTACAGCAAGCCATTCGGCGAGGCGCAGCGTGGCGGTGACGTGTACTACGTTTCCAGTTGTGCTTCTGGGCGCATCAGCCGTTTGCTTCTCGCCGACGTCTCCGGGCATGGCCAATCCGTCGCTTCCACGGCTGCGGACCTGCGCACGCTGATGCGGCGTTTTGTCAATCGCCTGGATCAGAAAAAAGTCGTGCGGCTGCTGAACGAGCAGTTCACTGCGCTTTCGCGCCACGGCAGCTTTGCCACAGCGGTTCTGACAACGTTTTTCGCACCCACTCGGCGGCTCTCACTTTGCAATGCGGGCCATCCACGCCCGCTTCTGTTTCGCGCGAGCGAAGGCCGCTGGTCGCTTCTCGGCCATGGCCACGACCAACCGGAGAAGAAGGGGTTGAGCAACATTCCACTGGGCATGTTTCAAATCGCCGATTACGAGCAGATGGATGTGGAACTCGATCCCGGCGACTGCCTGGTCAGTTACACCGACGCGCTGATGGAATCGTGCGATGCCGATGGGGAAATGCTCGGCGAAGAAGGGCTGCTGCGGATCGTTAATTTGCTGGGAAACGTGCCTGGGGAAAGGCTTATTCCAGCGCTGCTACAGGAAATCGGCGAACGATACCCGCAAAATCTGGCGGCGGACGATGTCACCCTTCTCGTGGTGCGCGCGAATGGCTGCTCCCTCGAATTCAGTTTCGGGGAAAAACTTGACGCGCTTGGGCGATTCCTGAAGACCCTGCTGCGATCGCTGAACCCGCGGGCCGAGCGCGCGCCGTTCCCCGACGCCAATCTCGCCAATGTCGGCGGCATGATCTTTCCCCCGCTGGCTCGTCGCTGGCGTGCTCCTCGCCCGGCGTTGAAATAATTGGACCTTAGCTTGACGTCTCCGGCCTTACTGGCATTATTGCCAATATCCATTGGAGTGACGCTGTAGGAGCCTCTAGCGTGGCCCAAACTCACTCTGCTACCGGGCAAACCATCTCGCGCTTCCGCGTCCTGGAGGAACTGGGAAGCGGTGGTATGGGTGTAGTGTACAAAGCCGAGGACAACGAGCTAGGCCGGTTCGTCGCCTTAAAGTTCCTGCCCGAGAACGCAGCCCAAGATCCGCTGGCCCTGGAACGATTTCGGCGCGAAGCACGACGCGCATCCGCGCTCAATCACCCTAATATCTGCACGATCTACGAAATTGGGATTCACGAGGGCCATCCGTTCATCGCCATGGAGTATCTGGATGGCGTAACTCTGAAATACTGGATAGCCGCGGGCACCTTAGATACGGAGCGTATTATCTCGATCGCCATCGAGGTCTCCGACGCGCTCGATGCCGCTCACAGCGAGGGCATCATTCATCGTGACATCAAGCCTGCCAACATTTTCGTCACAAGGCGGGGTCGCGTCAAAATTCTCGACTTTGGACTGGCCAAAAGCATGCGTCCAGAAGGCCTCGCAAACCAGATCGCGGCGCAGCAGACACAATCGCTGTGCTACGTCGCCGAAGAACATCTCACCAGTCCGGGGACGGCCATGGGAACGGTGGCCTACATGTCTCCAGAGCAGGTGCGGGCTGAGGAGTTGGACGGCCGCACGGACTTGTTCTCTTTCGGTGTCGTTCTGTACGAGATGGCGACGGGGAGGCTACCGTTTCAAGGAGCCAGTTCGGGCGTCTTGACGGAAGCGATCCTCAATCGCAATCCCGTGGCTCCAGTACAACTGAATCCAAACGTCACGCCGGCTCTCCAAGAGGTGATCCGCCGAGCGCTGGAGAAGGACCGCAACCTGCGATATCAGAACGCGGCCGATCTGGGGGTTGAGCTGCAACGGCTAAGGCGAGATTCCGACTCGGGTTGGAAGACTGGGAAAGAAGAAACGGAACCGGTGGCGACAACTCCCGCGAGTCTTTCTTCCTCCAGCGGCAAGAGGAGGGCACGGACTTCATCTGCGCAAACAGCTGCTCTCCAGCCTAAGCGAGTGGCGCGAATCATTGACTCGCTGGCGGTATTACCATTCGAAAATACCAGTGGCGTGCACGAGGACGAGTATCTGAGTGACGGGATCACCGGGAGCCTTATCAATAGTCTGGCGACGGTACCGAAACTGCGCGTGATGGCGCGGAGCACGGTGTTTCGATACAAGGGGCGGGAAATTGATCCGCAAGCTATCGGTCGCGAGTTGAATGTGCGCGCGGTGCTAACGGGAAGAATACTGCACGTCGGCAGCTCCATGCGCATCGGAACTGAATTAGTGGATGTAGGTACAGGATCCCAACTGTGGGGCGCGCAATACAATCGCAAGCCTGATGACATCTTCGTAGTGCAAGACGAAATTTCCAACGAGATATCGGGAACCTTGCGGCTGCAGTTGACCCGCGCCGAAAAGAAGCGCCTGACAAAACACCACACGGAGGATGCCGAGGCGTACCGGCTTTACCTGAAGGGGCGTCATCACTGGAATCGGTGGACCGAAGAAGGGTTTTACAAGGCGATTGAGTACTTTCAGCAGGCACTCGAGAAAGACCCCAGCTACGCCCTAGCCTATGCAGGCTTGGCGGATTCCTACGTGCTGCTGGGATGGAACAGCTATCTGCCGCCAAAGGAAGTGTTTCCGAAAGGCAAAGCGGCGGCGCTGGCCGCGCTGCGACTCGACCCGGACCTTGTGGAAGGCCATACGGCTCTGGCGGCGTTATTGTGGTTACACGACTGGAAGTGGGAAGAAGCTGAGACGGAATTCAAGCGCAGCCTCGAAATAGGTCCCACCTACCCAACTGCCAACCACTGGTATGCCGAGTTTGTGATGACCATGGGGAGACACGCGGAAGTTATTGCTCGGATACAGAAGAGCCAGGAACTTGATCCGCTGTCGCTAATTATCAACGTCGCGGTCGGATGGGCCTTCTACCATGGACGCCAATACGATGAAGCCATCGAACAACTGCGGAGGACTATTGAGCTGGACCCGAACTACCCGGTCACCTACTGGATTCTGGGCCTGGTGCTCAGGCGAACGGGTAACGACGAACAGGCCATCACCGAGGGTGAGAAGGGGGTGAAATTGTCGGGCGGCAGTCCTTTGATGCGCGCAGCCCTGGCGCACACTTGCGGCGCGGCCGGCAGGACAAAAGAAGCAGCTGAGATGCTGGAAGAATTGACAAAATTAGCAACCCAAAAATATGTGGCACCGTACTTCTTCGCTGGAATCCACATTGGGCTGGGAGAAAACGATCGCGCAATTGACTGCCTGGAGAAAGCCTACGAAGAACACTCCCACTGGCTCATCTATCTTCACTTAGATCCGAGCATGGACGACTTGCGAGAAAATCCACGCTTCCAAAACCTCTTGCGGCGTGTGGGGCTTTCCGCGCCGAAAAATCCCATCGCCAGCTGAAGAAGTCTAGAACAAAGTGTTAGGAAAGCGGCGGGTGTGCAACGCGCCCCGCGCAAGACAGGAGTGGGCGGTTACTTTTGTGGTGCTTCCGCGATTAGCTGAGCAACTTTCGAGTTGGGGTTTACGGGCTCAACGAACACGATCTGCTGGGAGTTCAGATACATGCGGTCGGGTTCGTGCATTTCTTTGCCGCGTTTGACCAGGACGTTGGCGGTTTGCTTGGTTTCGGGATTGGTCTGGGTGACGATGTAGAATACCTGCGTGAGGACGGGACGCCCGGTGCCGTATCCTTCGAGCTTGCCGAAGTACACTGAGCCATTGGCCAGCAATACGGCTTGATACGGAGTGGCGAAATTGATTTGGGGGTCGCGCGCATCGCGAAACACATGCCACGCGGCGGCGGAAGCGACGAGCAGGCCGGCCAGCACCCAGACGATCTGGAGAATTGCGAATCCGCGCGAATGTTTAGTGGTGGGTGTCGTCATTTGTTCCCTCCTCGTTCAGAAATTCAGGCGGTCCGGCGCATGTTTGTGCGTTTCGCGGCGCGCCTTCGGCGCGGTCCGACCGATCAAGTGGCGCGCGACCGCTGAATGCGCGAGGGCCGAACAGCCAGGACAGCAGCAACAGCCACTCGAGGGATTCGGGCGGGGTTGTCGAGCCGCCTCGACTGCCGCCGCCTCCAGCGCCGCCGCGAGACGTTTCCATTCGCTCGATTTCGAGCACGACTGCGTCATTCGTTTTCATTCAGCGTGAGCCATTGAAAACCAGGCGCGAGCGTGAGCAGATCGAACGTGATTTTGGTCCGGCGCACATGTATGCGTAGCGCTAGGCACATTCGGTGCCGCGCGGTTGATTACGTCGCGCGAAAGTTCTGAACGCGAGCAGGACGAACAGCCCTGCCAGTAGCAGCATCCATTCCGAGGGTTCGGGCGCGTTTGTTGAGCCGCCTCCACCGCCGCCGCTGGTGCTGCCGTCCACATCCAAGAAGACTCCGTTCGCTTCCTGGTCGAGTTTGAAGAAAAGGCCATCGCCGAGCGTGGGCAAGAGAACGTTTGCAAAGGCACCACTGATTTTTCCGCTGAGGATTTCAAAAATTTCGCCCGACTCGGGATCGAAACCGGCATAAAGTTCAACATCCAGCGTGCCACCCAAAACGGCGTCGCCGTTAACGTCCAGCTGGCCGAACTGCCCGGCGTTTGCGCCACCCAGCAAAATGTCCAGCGTCGAACCAGTCATCTGCTGGTAGAGGCCGAAGATCGTGAGCGTTCCAGTCACATCGCCAGGCTGAACGGTGCCGAAGTTAGAGACGGACCCGGTTATAAACCCGGTGCCGGCGAGCGTCCCGGTTGATGCGATCACCAGTGTCGGCGGGGGTGGGATGAGTCCGCCACTACCCGTAATCGGAGCTGCCACCATCGAGATGGAACCGTTATTTAGCAAATTGCCGGCCACGACGACCTGCAATCCATTCGTTGTGAGATTCATCTGACCCGTCGCGTTGTTGATGACGGTGCCGCCCGCCGCGATGGTCAAGCTTGATTGGGAGTCAACCGAGAAGGTGCCAGAGTTGTTCAGCGTCCCGCCATTCAACACGGCAAATCCTGCGCCTCCTGTGTTGCCGATGGAGCCCGAAAGGCTATTATTGAAGACCCCGCCGCTTACAATCTGGACGCTGGATTCGTCGTTTTGAAAAGTCCCCAGATTATTCACCACGCCGGAATTGACAAAAACCGAGCCGTTACGCCACGTTGCATTATTCGTGAGGGTGCCGGCGTTCGCGAAGGTCTGTTCTTTAGCGGAATCGAAATGTCCGTCGTTGGTGATTTGCGCTCCCGCGGCATTGGTGACGCTGCCAAAATCCAAAACGGATCCTGTAGCAGTGACCTCGATCCGGCCGGTGTTGTTGAGCGAACCCAAATTGTCAAACTGTGAATCTGGTCCAGTGGCCGTGAACGTTCCGCTGTTGTTGAAAGTGCCCTGATTTGAAATACCAAAGGAGTCTGTAATCGTTCCCAAATTGGTGAGAGTCGCGCCGACGTCATTCTGGAAATTTCCAGTATTGATTATTGTTCCCGCGGCTTGATTCGTGAATGTGCCGGCGTTTTCGACCTCAGAAAAGAAGCCGGGCGCATTTTCCTTGAAAACGATCTCGCCTGTATTGTTGGTTGACCCTACGTTGAAGAGTCCAGCTGCCACAAAGCCGCCGGAATTGTTAAACACTCCCTCATTGACGAACTCTTTTTGAGGTTCCAGAAGCGTTCCGGAATTGTTCACAGTGCCGCCCACAGCGTTTCCGAGAGCAAAATTGGCCATTCCGCCAGAGTTGTTCAGGGTAGCGCCGGCTTGGTTTTCAAAAATGCCGTTATTGACGACGACGCTGTTGGCGAAAAGGCCGGAATTGTTGATCTGCTCGAACGGAGCATTCAGGTCAGTGGTCGAAAGAATGTTCAGGGCTCCCGGTGCGCCGACGGTCAACAGAAACGAGTTTTGACTGTTGACGCTTAAATTGTCGAGTACCGTGCCGTTTGGGATCGAAATATCTGTCGAGCCGTTCGGGACAGTTCCAGAACTCCACTTGGTGGGGTCGTTCCAGTTGCCAGTGGTCCCGGCGGTTCCCAGCCAGGTATTTTGCGCGTGGGCGGCGACGGGCCACAAACCGATCAGTACGACCGCAATGACAAGTGGGCGGATGAACCCAAGGGCGAAAGCGCGATTATTTACGAGTGCGTTACTGGGAGCTGCGTAAGGTGCAGGAACTGGAATCATGGTTCCTCCGTTTCGGTGAGGGGTGGAATCCTAGCAGCCGCTGTGCTAAGTACAAGTGACCTAAAAGGACCATATCCCGTTTGGCAATGCCTGATTGAGGTGCGTCCATGTCTTTACGCTGGCGGCCGATGAAACCCAAAGACGTGGCGGGATGCGTCGAAATTATCGGATCGCATCCGGTGATCGGTCCACGCTATGGCGCGGTAGTGAAAGATCTGGGGCGCGCCTGGATGCAGCTGCTGGAGTCCGAGGCAATGACGACGGCGGTGTTTGAAGAAGTAGAAAAGGGACGCGCTAATCTTGCGGGCGTGGGTGTGGGGGTGTTTGTGCGCGACGAATTCGTGCGCGAGTTGAAGGGGAGGCGACAAATCTGGTTCGGGCCGGAGCTGGCGAAACGCGTGTTGAATGGAAATTCGCCGGTGCTATCGGACAAAGAAGTTCGCGAAGGAAATTCCGGCGAAGGGCTGAACGAACTGGTTTGGGAAACGCTGCCGCGGCTGCACTTTGCGGGAAGAACGGAGCTTTATCACCTGATGGGAGGAGCGTACATCGAGATACATCGCGGATTTCGCCTGAAGGAGATGATCACTTCGCAAGCCGAGAGCGCGCAGCGGCTGCAGTGGGCCATTGATGCGGGCGGACTGTACTGGGATCCCAAGGCGGCGCGCTATGTGAAAACGCTCACAAAGGGCGTGGAGAAAATTGCGCGCGATCCGCATATTGTCGGCATCACGCGGGAATTGGAATTCGGCCGTCCCGGGTTTTGGGTCGGCTCGTTATTTGACTACCAGCCGCCGCGTTTTTGGTTCAGCGCGAGCGAGCAGCGCTTGCTGATCCACAGCATCTCTGACCGGACTGAAACCAATGCGGTACTCGCGAAGGAACTGGGAGTGTCGTTGCCCACGGTAAAAAAGATGTGGCTCTCCATTTACGATCGCGTGGCCGAGCACGCCCCGGAATTGATCACGGGCGATAGCGAATCCGGCGCCGACGGCAAACGCGGCAAGGAAAAAAGGCGGCGCCTGCTGGCCTATCTTCAGAACCACCCCGAGGAACTTCGTCCTGTGCTGCGCCGGTCGAACGAGCAAAAGGGCTCGGCACGTTAACAAGGTCTTTCGCGGAGGTTGATTCAGGCACAAGGTTACCTTTGTCTCGCTTCAGTGCGGCCTGCATCAGGTTTTACTGGGGTTGGCCGACCCTTGAATTCTTGCGATCTCACCCGGTTGAATGGATTCGATTTGCGCGAGGCAAGCAGGTACGTGCGGCAACAGGTCTTTCAGCCGGTTCGATTTCGTGCGAAAAACTATGATTCCGATGCTTCGTCCAGTCAGGTTCTGCTGGTATTCGATGCCCTAGTCCACGGTGAGGAAAACGTCAAATTTGGCGGCTTCCGCTGCCGTAAGAAGTTCGCCGTTCTTGAGACCTGCGAGTCCAGCGTGACGCGCGGATTGGCAATCGTGGTCAGGGAAATAATTCCGGAATCGCTCATCAACACATTCATCGAGCAAAACTCGCATTTAGGAGCGGGCGAGCAGGAGGTGCTTCGCTTCTTCGAGGGCGGCGACGGCTGATTCACGCGTGACTGTGGGAAAACCTTGGAGGAAATCTTCGAGAGTTTCTCCGCCCTCCAGGCAATCGAAAAGGGTTTGGATGGGCACCCGGGTCCCGCGAAAAACAGGGGTTCCGCCGAGAATGTCGGGATTTTTGACGATCACGTTCACGATTTGATTGTATCACGAGGCGCGAAACCCGCCGGGCAGCTTTGATGAACCGTTCATGGCATGGCGGCGGTGGAACGCTTACTGCAACTCCTGCTCCGGATGGTGAACGACCCGGCGGCTAATTCGCGGATGGGGAAAGCGGCACGATGCCGAGGATTTCAGTGCCGTGCTTTGGCGAAGATTCGACCGCAAGCACTCCACCGACCAGCCGCAAGCGCTCGCGCATGCCAACAAGTCCTATTCCGGAGTGGGTGTTCCCCGGCCTGGGTTCAAAACCCAAGCCAGCATCGAAAATTCGCAAACGTATTTGATTGTTCCCACCGAAGAGCTCGGCTCGTGCTTGCTCTGCTCGACTGTGCTTCACAACATTACTGAGAGCTTCCTGGGCGACTCGGAAAAGACAAAGCGCCACGTCTTTGGGGATCTCGGCAGGAACGTCGCGGCCGGTAAACTCTACTCGGATCCTGTGCGTCCTGCTCACTTGGTCACAAAGTCCCTTCAGAGCCGAGGCGAGACCGACGTGCTCCAGTGTGCTGGAGTGGAGCTGATGGGAGAGTGTATGGATATCACGGGACAAATCTAAATTTGACCTCAGTAACTCCTTCAATTTATCCCGGCCCTCGGGCACTGAGTCAGGAAATTTCGCCAGCAGCTGTCCGAGGCCAATTCCTTGCAGAGCCAAACGTTGGCTGAAATCGTCGTGAAGTTCGCGGGCGATGCGTGCCCGTTCTGCCTCTTGCGCGTTGATCAGGCGACCGCTCAACTCCTCGAGGGATTCTTCTGTGGCTTTGCGGTCGGTAATGTCAACGCAGGAGCCGATGTAGCCGCAGAAGGTGCCGTCGAATTCAAATCGAGGGACACCATAATCAACCACCCAGCGATATTTTCCGTCGAAGCGGCGCAGACGGTACTCCATCTCGAAGTCCACGCGGGCGTCAAACGCAGCCGAGTAGATTTCCAGGCAGCGATTCAGGTCATCAGGGTGCACTCCCTCGGCCCAACCCTCTCCCAATTCGTGTTCCATAGACTGGCCCCTGAAGTCCAGCCAGCCCTTGTTGAAGAAAGTGCAGAGTTTGTCCGTTCCGGACATCCAGATGAGCACCGGAGCAGTATTCGCCACGAGGCGAAAACGCTCTTCGCTTTCGCGCAGGGTCTGCTCTGCGCGCTTACGGTCCGTGACGTCCAGAGCCACACCCACCATGCGCTCTGGCTCACCCTCCGGCGAGAAATAGCACTTGCCGGTAGCGGCGACGTAACGCAAGGTTCCATCGGGCCAGACGATGCGAAACTCACTGGCGTATGGCGTATGGCCTTCCATTGAAACCTTTTGGGCAATGGCCACGAGCTCGCGATCGTCGGGGTGAACGTAACTCAGGAAATCTTCAACGTGACCGGCATACGTCGCAGAGGGGATTCCGAACATGGTCTGCAGGTCGCCAAACCATGATTCGTGCCCGCTCTTGATGTCCCAATCCCATCCGACTGATTTCCCCGATTCCATGGCCAAACGAAGGCGGTCGTTTGCTAAACCGACGTCCGAGGCTAGCTCGCGGTTTGAAAGATGATCGCGGATGAAACTGGTGGCGGATAAGAACAACATAGCGATTAACACGATTAACAGGCGAATGTCCCGCGCGGCATAGGGGTCGCCCGAAAGGAACAACTCGAGCAGCCCCGTCAACGGAATTGCGACCACCGCCACCATTGCTAAAACAGAACTGGGGCGCGGATCGCTGGTATCTACCTGCACGGTCTTGGCCAGCGCCCCGGCGTGTTTCCGGCCTTGCAAGCCAATCCAGGCGAACCAGGCGATGGAGGCCGTGAAAGCCAGTCCGAGCAATCCCCGGAGCGACGGGAAATCCGTTCCTAACAAATCGCCCGACGGATCTTTCAACGCCCAGACGACGTTTGCGACCATCGAGCCGAGTGCGTAGAGCGCGGACGCCGCGAATAGATGCGCATAGATGGACTTCCAGGGAGGTTGCGCGCGGCGAATCAGCGTGGCTAGAATCACGAGCAGCAACATGTTTTCGGCGAAATAAATGGTCTCAAAATGCAGAATCATCAGCGACGGGCGGTCGGTATAGGTGTAAGGAAACAGAGAAGTAGGCGTAGGCAAAAATCAGGAAGAGCAGCAGCATCAGAAAATTCAACGTGGTGCGATAAGGGCGGTGAGCCGGCAGCCGCAGATGAGGGCGGGCGGCCACCGCCCCGATCACAAACACGATGTGCAAAAACAGCGGAGGAGTATCGAATATGAAGGGTGGAATTCTGCCAGACAACAAAGCGTAGTAGAGAGAAACGCACGGGACCACAGCCCACAACGCGAACGCTACCGCGAGCAGCGACCAGAATAGCCGGACAGCTTGCCGGCTGCGAACCGCATTGAGCGCAGCGACGCCACTGGCGACGAGAAGCAGGACGAGATAGGTGGTTTCGCAGAAACCAACCAGGCGAGCTCCTTGCTTCAAAGTGAGTGAGAGAATTACCTGGGTTAGCAGCAGGGCGAACACGAGCGTGGGCCAGGATTTAACCCGGAATCTGAATTCAGGAGAATAAAGCTCGCCAAGCATTGGTGCTCCCAGAGTCGCGATTCTGCCCGCGGTGCGGCTGCGATTCCCCCCGATCGTCATTCCCGAGTGCCGGTCAGGGCACGATAGATTCTACCGCCCGGCGCAGTTCAACGCAGTGCAACAGGGATCAGCAATGATGAGGTTCAGCGTGTGAGCGGGTGTGGCAATCGCCCGGTAAGTATTACCAGCAGTCCTGCTCCAGCACTAGTGTTTTTTCTAACGGCACTTTCCGCTTCCTTGGTACTCTTCCTCCCGAAAACAAATTAAACAAGGGCTGATCTGCACCCGGATGATTCAGAGCAAATCGAGCAGGCTCGTTCTCGGGACTTTTGTTTTTCTGTTCTTCGGCTGTGCGTCACTCATCGCGCAAACCTTTCGTGGCGCCATCAATGGCATCGTGCTGGACCCATCCGGCGCAGCTGTGCCGAGTGCCCAGGTGCAAGCCACCGAGATCGGCACGAGCGTGAGTCGCAACACCGTCACTACCGGCGACGGCGAATTCTCAATGCAAGACCTTCCGCTGAGAACGTATAGGATCGCCGTCACCGCTCCCGGTTTTGCGGTTTACACCGCAGCTGGGGTCTCCATAGCGGCCGGCTCGATCTATACACTGGCCATCAAACTTTCGCTCGCGCAGGAAAGCGGGTCGCTGGAGGTCTCCGCCGCCGCGCTGACGGTTGACACCAGCAGTTCGACACAGAGCGATTCAATTCCTGAAGAAGCGGTGCAGAACATGCCGCTAAACGGGCGAGATTTCACGCAATTAATCGCCATCGCGCCGGGATACGGGGGCTACTCGATAAACGGCGGCGGGACGATTAATGGGGCGCGCAACAATGGCGTGGACTGGCAAGTTGACGGCACCGATAACAATGATTTCTGGTACGACATTCCTGCAATCAACCAAGGCGGCGTCTCAGGAATTGCCGGCGTCGTCATACCCATAGACGCCATTGATGAGTTCTCCACGCAAACCGAAGCGAACGCGGAAAACGGGCGCGATGCGGGGGGAACGGTGAATGTGGTTCTGGTGTCGGGCAGCAATCAACTGCACGGCACGGCTTATTATTACAATCGCAACGAGGCCTATGCGGCGCATTCTCCATTTTTTGTGCCGAGCCCCGAGTTCCACAAAGCGCCGCGACTGCGCAATGAGAATTACGGATTTACGGTGGGCGGGCCGATTATCAAGAACAGGACATTTTTCTTTTTTGGATTCGAGACGCAGAATTACATTTTCGGTCTGACGGGTTTAGCCACGGAGCCATCGTCCGGGTGGATACAGAATGCGCAAGCTCTGCTCACACAATACGGCGTGCCGCAAAGCACACTCAGCTCTAACTTGTATTCGAATCTGTGGCCGAGTTCGATCAGCAGCCTCCCTGGCACGGTGAGCAATTTCTTCGCAAACGTTCCGGCGACGGGACACAGCTACAACGGCGTCGTGAAGTTCGACCACAATTTCAACAGCAAGCACCGCTTGTCAGTACATGGGTTCCTTGGCCAGGGCGACCAAATCCAGCCGTCGGGTGCTGCGTTGGTGCTGGTGGAGGCGAGTTCCAACCTTGGCTACTATTTCGAAGCGGCGCCTATCCGCGTGGAGAATTATTCGGCGGTTTTAAATTCGCAGTTCAGGCCGACGGTGAGCAATCAGCTGCTGTTTGGAGTCAGTTATTTCGATCAGACATTTCACGACGCTAACAACAGCTTCAACACCAAAGCGCTGGGGCTATACCTAAGCCCTGACGCGCTGAGAGGCGGGCAACCGATTCTCGGCGCTCCAAACATCATGATTTCGGGCTTCGACCAAGTTGGGATCACTCCGCCGGAGGGGCGCAACGACGTTACCGGACACCTCACTGACATTGTTTCTTACGTTACGGGAAAACATGAACTACGGTTTGGGGGTGAAGTGCGAAGGGGGTGGGTGGACGAATGGTATTTTCGCCGCTCGCTGGGCAGCTTCACCTTCGACGGCACGCAAGGACCGTGGGCCGGGACGTGTCCCGCAGCCAATGTGGCGTGCGCCGACACGCTAGCCTTGGCTGACTTTCTGGCTGGCGATGTGAGCGCGTCTTCGATCGCTGTCGGAAATGCGGAACGGCACGTTTTGGTCAATTCGTTCGCATTGTTCGGGCAGGGTTCGTGGCAAGCCACGCGCAGGCTCACTCTGAATTTTGGACTGCGCTACGAATACAGCTCGCCGCTGCATGATGGCAATCAGGATCTGCCGGTTTTCGTTCCGGGAAAAGGTTTGCTGATTCAGGGAGCTGGTATTGCATCCATCTACCCGCCGGACCGAAACAACTTCGCGCCGCGATTTGGCTTTGCCTATCAGCCAACGACGAGCGGGAATCTGGTGGTGCGTGGCGGCATCGGCATTTACTACGAACAAACCCCGATAAGCCCATTCCTCGATAATCGTCCGCCGAACGCTGCGGCGAATGGCCTGGAAGATAACCCAGCGGGTCCCGCCGCGGTAGATAACTACAGTCGCAATGCTTACAACTGGCAGGCGGTGCAGCAGGGCGGCCAATCCATTTTTCCGGGAGTGGTCACATGCGTCAGCCTGAATTACACCGTGGAGGCGGGCTGCGGCGTTCCGAATCCGGTGACTGGAGCCAACATTTATAACGTATTCGCTGTCGGCCAGAATTTTCGCACGCCCTATTATTTCAACTACGACCTGCAGGTGGAGCAGGCCATCGGCAGAGTCGCTATGCTGCAGGTAGGCTACGTCGGAGGGGAGGCGCGGAAGCTGACGATAACGCAAAACATCAATCAAAACGGCGCGTTTGAGGCGCAGTATCCGAACGTCGGCTCGATCAATGAGTTCAATAGCGACGTGGATTCAAACTACAACGCCCTGCAGGCAGTCTTCCGCGTCCGTTCCTGGCGCGGATTGAATGCCCAATTCGCTTACACTTGGTCGCATTCTCTTGACGATGCCACGGAATTCCGCGGAGTCATTCCGCTCGACAGCTTCAATCTGCATCAGGAATACGCGAGCAGCGATTTCGACACGCGCCACAATTTCACCGGACTCGCCACGTATCAAATACCCGGCTCTTCACATGGACCCAAAATAGTGACTCACGGCTGGCAAGTGAGCGGGCTCGTTTCGCTCCACTCAGGACAACCGTTTAACTTTCCGGGTACTGGCGCTTCTGGTAGCCAGCGTCCTGGGTTGAACGTAATCAGCAATCCGTTCGCGGGCGTCTCGCACGCCTTCATTCCTGGTACGGGCGTGCAATGGGTGAATCCAACCGCGTTCTGCGTGCCTTCGCCGACCTGCCTACCCGACAATCCCAACGGCAATCTCTCGCGGAATAAATATTACGGCCCCAATTTCGCCGACGTGGATCTTTCCGTCTTGAAGAACCTCCCGGTGACGGAACGCTTCACGATTCAATTGCGCGGCGAAATGTTCAACGTCTTCAACCGGATTAACCTCGCGACCGGAGGCGGTTCGGTCGGGAGCAGCGGATTCGTCACCGACACGATCGGCGACTTCTTCGGCGGCCCGGGCATCGGTCCCGGCGAGCCGTTCAACATGCAGCTCGTGGCGAAGATAATTTTCTAGCGATCGAGTTGCTCGTTAGCGGCGAGTCTGTGACGGGAAGCGTCGCGCGAAATAGGCCACGCCGGCGCGACGAAAGTCAAAGGAAAGAGCACAGGCAAGATTGCCTATGCTACCTGTGGCATCACGGATCGCGGGGGACGGATCGCGGGTGATGAATTACGCGATGGGTTGGATTTGCGGGGCAGCGTTGACATGCGGGCGGGCGGCACCTAGAATCGCGGCCACTGGGATGGTGGTGGGTGCGGAGTCGGAGCTACGCCGCGCCATTCCCTGCGGAGACCGGTCATCACGCCTGCAGGCCTAAAACCAAAAATAGCTGTGGTGGATGATGACGCGCGGATGCGCGGGAGTCTTGTCGCGGCTTTGCGTTCGACGTTTGAGGTCGTCGAGGGCGGGGATTACGCGGCGGCTTACAAGCTCTTACAGGAAGCGGGGCTGGATGTTTTGTTGCTGGCTTTGCCGGTGCAATCGGGAGGGTTGCGGGAGTGCACGGAATTGCTGAGCCGGCTGGCGGTGGGCGACATTGATACGCTCGTGATCGTGCTGAGCACAGACCAGAGCAAGGCGACAGCGCTGAAGGTGATTGACGCGGGTTGCCACGATTATTTTATCCAGCCGATTGATACGGACGTGCTGCGCTTGCTGCTGGAACGGTCCATCGAGAAGCTGCACATTCAGCGCGAGAACCGGATTCTGCGCGAGGAAATCAGCCGCAAGAACGCGCTGGGAGATTTGATTGGCGCGACGGACGCGATGCGGCATGTGTTTGATTCGATCAAGCGCATGGCGCGGGCGACGACGAACGTGATTATTCGCGGCGAGAGCGGCGTGGGCAAGGAACTGGTGGCCAAGGCGCTGCACGAACAAAGCCCGCGAAAAAATCGCGCATTTGTGAGCGTGAATTGCGCGGCACTGCCGGAAGGATTGATGGAGGCGGAGCTTTTCGGGTACGAGCGCGGGGCGTTTACCGGAGCGGTAGCAACGAAGGAAGGGCGGATTGAGCTGGCGCATCAGGGGACTTTGTTTCTGGATGAGATTGCGACGCTGACGCCTTTGCTGCAGAGCAAATTGCTGCGCGTGCTGGAGGATCGTTCGATCAGCCGGCTGGGCGGGAAGAAAAGCATCCGCGTGGATTTCCGGCTGGTGAGCGCTACGAATGAGGATTTGGAAGACATGGTGCGGCAGGGGAGGTTTCGCGAGGACCTTTATTACCGGATTCATGTGGTCCCGATTTTCGTTCCGGCCTTGCGCGAGCGCGTGGAAGATATTCCGGTGCTGGCGGATTATTTCGTGAGCGTTTATTCGGCGGCGAACGGATTTCCGGCGAAGCGCATCGCGGACGATGCTATCGCGGCGTTGAAGCGTTATGCGTGGCCAGGAAACGTGCGCGAGCTGGAGAATGCGATTCAGCGGCTGGTGATCATGACGGACGGCGATACGATCACGGCGAAGGACCTGCCGGCGGAAATGGCGCAGCCGGTGGGGCGCGATTCGCGCAACCGGTTCCAACTGCCGGCCGCGGGGATCAAGCTCGACAAAGAGATGGAGGCGTTTGAGCGGCGCTGGGTGCAGGAAGCCATCGAGCAGGCCAGGCACGTGAAAGCGGACGCCGCGAAACTGCTGGGAGTGGATCGCAACCGGCTGAATTACTTGTGCCGGAAATACGATCTGTGACGGAGCACGGAAGATGAGAGCGCCCAGAGCGCCGAAGCGGCGGATCGATGCGAAGTACGCGCGGTTTCGGATGCGCATTGGGCGCTCGGCGAAGCATCGTTATGGAGTATTTGCGCTGGAGGACATTCCAGCGGACCGGCGCGTGATCGAATACACCGGCAAACGCCTAACGCTCGAGCAGCTAAACAAGATAAAACCTCCCGAAGACACTTATATTGCGTTGATTAAGCCCGGATGGTTCGTGGACGGCAGGCGGGATGGCAGCGGCGCCGAGCTCATGAATCATTCTTGCAAACCGAATCTGATAGCGCGGCGCGTGCGCGGGCACCTGCTGCTTTTCAGCCGGCGGAAGATACGCGCGGGCGAAGAACTTACCTGGAATTACCATTATCCGATTAAGGTGCAGCGCATTGCGTGCCGTTGTGGCGCGCGGGGGTGCCGCGGGACGCTGCGGATTGTATTGAGTTGACGATTGCGCGGGCTGCGAGCGCGCTGGAAAATGAGGATTTGCGGGCCGCAAAAATGGGCATGGAGTTTGGCGGGCGCTTTGCATATAAGGGCGGCGATGCCCCACCGGGCAAATCAAGTGAGGGAGAACAAAATGGCTAAGAAGAAGTTGAAGAAGTCGAAGAAGATCCAAGCGACCAAGCCGTTGTTGGTTCCTATCGCCAAGCACTAAGTTCGAGTTTTAGAGGCCGGAGCGCGCCGCGGAACGGCAGGCGTTACGGCAAAAGCGATTTTTAGCGCCAAGGTGGGCCGCTGCCCGAACGGCAGCGGCCCATTCTTGTTTAGGGTACGTTTTGGTCCCCGCGGATCTACCGCGTTCCTGCCTCTGCCGGTTTGGCGGCCCTGAGTTGAGGAATCTGCGCGCGTGGGTGTTGGAATTATCAACAGGCGTTGATTAATTCAACGCTGCGGGGGCGCGCGGCGGGATGGAAGCGGATGGCTGCGGCGCGAAGTGGCGTAAATTGAGCGGGTTGCGGATTGGCAAATTGCCCGCGCAGTTTGGCGATTGCTTTGCATATACAGGGGCAGATGCCCAAAAGGGCAAATCAAACGAGGGGGAAACAAAATGGCCAAGAAAACCTTGAAGAAGTCGAAGAAGATCGAAGCGACAAAGCCGTTGATGGTCAGTGCGAATCTCGGCCCGAAGCGCTAAGGCCCGTTTTTCATGGTCAGGAGCGCGCCGAAAGGCACGACGCGGCCTGAGAGAAGAGTCTCGAATGGCAAACGGGCCGCTGCCGCGAAGGCAACGGCCCTTTTCGAGACTTAGTCGGGTGAGCGGCAAAGCGCGGTGGGCAAGGCTGACGGGAATGTTTAATTCATAGAGGGAGACTGGTAATGGAGAAGAAAGCAAAGCCAGTGAAGAGCAAGAAGACAGCGCCGGTGAAACCGCTGATGAAGCGCGCGGATCTGCCAGCCGTGAAGCCGCTGATCCGGTTCTAGCATCAGCACAGAGATTCTTCGGTTGGGCCCCTAGCCTTATCGGAGATTGACGTAGCAACACCCCCAAGGGCCGCCGTCCCAGGAACGGCGGCCCTTTCTCTTTTTTCCGTGGTGTCCCCCAACGAATCAGTGTGGCGAGTACAAAATCGGTACTTCAGCGGCTAAAGCCGCTCGTCGATTGCGGTGATGATGTCGAGGCTGAAGCCACGACCTCCAAAGGTTTTCGAGCAACGTCAAAACCGACCGCTACGTCAAAGACGCCCGCCTAGAATGCAAGAGCATGCGGCCGCTACAAATTGAAAAACAACGTCAAAGAACCGCGGCGAATGACGCGTTTCGGTACTTTTTTCCACGGCCAGGAGCGGCTGGGGCACGAAAGGAGGGCGCAGCGACTGAACCGGCTGAGTCTCGGTCGCTACCAGGCTTGGCTGTGCGCCCAGCGCCACAGCGCGCGGGAGGCTTGCCAGGCTAGGGACGAGCGCTTGCCGGAGACCTTTGCAGTACCCGTCATACCTTCTCGCAGAGAGCCATCCGGATTGGAGAACTCCATATCCACGGCGAAGTAATTGGTGAGTTTTTGGCCGAGGCGCTCGAGGTTTTCGGTTTCGGTTACGGGGCGATCGAGAGCAGAGGCGGGATAGATACGGCCGATTCTGCCGGAATAGGTGCGATAGGGGAACGGGACGACTTTGACGCGGACCGGCGCACCTTGTTGGACATCTTGCAGATCCCAATCGCGGACCAGGATGCGCGCCTTCATGGTCGAGCGATCCACGATACGGGCGAATTCGTCCCCTGCGGAGAGAAACGAGCCGGGGGTCTGGTCGAGTTCGGTGGTGGAGATAACGCCATCAATGGGCGCGCGAATTTCCAAGGCGGTGGCACGTTTCTCGGCGACGGCCAGTTCCTGCTGGAGGCGGGTGTGGTCGCGGACGGCGTTTGCGGAGGAGTCGAAATCGGAGCGGTCCTGACCGGTGCGGAGTTGGCTATTGGCGAGGGCCAGTTGCTGGCGGAGCGAATCCGCTTCCGCAGTGAGCAGCGGATTGTGGAGGACGGCCAGCAGCTGGCCGGCTTTTACGGAATCACCGGACTTGACGTAAACGGACTGGATCTGTCCGGGGACTTCGGCGCGGACGCGCGCGGAGGCTCCTGGCTCGAGGACGAGGCCGGTGGAGACGGATGAGGATACCGGCGGGATGAGCAGCAGGAGCATCAAGCCCAGCGCTCCGGCTTGTTGGGTGCGGGTGATTTTCCAGGCCATGTAATCCTCCTTCTTCTGGCGGAGCCAGGCGCGCACGACGGGCAGGGCCTGCTGAATTCCCTTCCGGGCGAAAAAATAGATGACGACGAGAGTGCCGAGGTAGCCCCACTCGTCACCAAGTTTGCTGACCAAAATATTCTTCGCGAAGACGATCATTAGGACAAGCAAAGAGCCGCTGTAAACGATCGCGGACACGCCGAAGAGAAAGAAAACGCGGCGCTGACGTTTGCTGGCGGGAGGCAAGTCAATATCGTGGCGGAGCAAATATTTCTGGGCCCAGGCGCGGAGGAATGCGAAGGATTCCTCACGGAGATTATCAATATTGAGGAATTGGGAGAGAGCGTAGTAGCCGTCTGCTTTGATTAAAGGATTGAGGTTGAGGAGCGCGCCCTGAATGCCGCTGAGGAGCATCATTTTGTAGGCGATATCGTTGAGCACGGAGCCGACCCGGGTGAAATACCAGAGCACCCCGGAGAGTCCGCATAAAACCAGCTCGATCCAGATGCCGGCGAAGATGACCCACTGGCGCTGGGAACCGCGTTTGAAGAGGAGGATGTCCGTGGTGTCGGTGTAAAAGGCGGGAGTGAAATAGATGAGCAAGAACCCCATCTGGTGAACGTCGCCGCCGAAATGCTTGCAGGTGAGGCCGTGGCCGAATTCGTGAATGGCGCCGAGGACCATGAGGAGAATCCAGAACATCCAGATGTCGTAGGCGCTTTTGTCGGAGAAATTATAGAGGGCGGAGGTGTCTTGCTGGACGCGGGTCCAATCGGAGGCGAGCAGATAGCAGGCGGCGATGAAGACGCCGATAGAGAAAACGACGAAGCCGGGGGTGAACATCCAGCTGAGATAGGGATCGATTTTGGCGAGGGTTTTGTCCGGGTCCCAGGCTTTGAACGACATATAGAGGACGCTGGATTGGTCCACGCGACCTTTGCGCTCGTCGCGAATGCGTTCGAGAACGGCGAGATTTTTTTCGCCGACGGAGCGTTCCCACATGGCGGGCTCGATGCTATCGAGGAAGTCGAGGACTTCGGCTTCGCCGAGGGGGGAATCGGGATGGAGCTCGGTGAGGGCGTCGGAAATTTCCAGGGCGGTGCGGGTGCCGTCACAGAGTTGGAGGACGCCGTATTCGGTGGCACCGTAGCGATTGTAGGAATTGGTTTCGGAATTTTTGACGACGTAGCTGGTTTCGCCGGAGATGGTTTGTTCGCTGATGCGGAGGTCGGTGCGGAGTTTGGGGCGGCGCAGACCTTTGGCTAGGACGCTGGAGACTTGCAGGCTGGTGGGGCCGAAGCGCATCGAGGGCTCGTTTACCGCGGTGGCGCGTTTAGATTTGAGGGCGGAGCTGGATGCGTGGCTTGCGGCGCGTGGGCGTTGGGCCAGAGGACTTTTACGGCCATGCCGGGACGGAGGTCGGAAATGTTTGAGGTGTTGAGTTGGGCTACTACGTCATAGCTGTCGCTGGCGGCGTCAATGGTGGGGCTGACTTTGATGACGCGCGCGGTTAAGTTGCGGCTGGAATCTTCGACCAGGGAAAGTTCGACAGGGGTGCCTGGGGCGGGGCGGCGGCCTGAGGATTCGGGAACTTGAAATTGGACTTGCAGGGGGGAGAGCTGGCTGACGCGAAAACATTTGTCGCCTTTGGCTATCGCCTGGCCTTCGCGAAGGTAGCGGCGGACTACCACGCCGGCGAAGGGAGCGTGGATGCGGGTTTGTTCTTCTTCGAGTTTGAGGCGATTGATTTCGGCGTGGCCGCTTTCGACCAAGGCTTCGTAACCGTGCAGGTCGTATTCGGCAGCTTTGGCTTCAAATTCTGCGGCTTCGAGATCGGCGTCGCTGGATAGGCCGTTGGCGCGCAACTGCTGCTGGCGGCGGTACGCGGCGCTTTTGGCTTTGAGTTCGGCTTCTTTGTATTTCTTGTTGTTTTCCTCGACTTGAAGATCGGAGTTGGCTTTGATGATTTCCATTTGCAGGGTGCGGTCGTCGAGTTGGGCTAGCAGGTCGCCGGATTTTACTGTGGCGCCCTCATCCAGATTCACAGACATCACCAGGCCGTCGCGCTGGGAGGTGATATCCACTTGATGTTCGACGGTTAGGACGCTGAGGATGTCGGCGGCGCTGGGAGATTTCGGCGGAACGCTCGCGGGTGCGGTGACGGCGGGCGGCGGCGCGGGATTGGGACTGGAAGCGACGGAAGAATTATCGCAACCGGCGGCGGCGAGCGCCAAGGCCGCGGCGAAAATTAGATTTGCACTTCTGCTCATGATCATTCCTTTGGATATTTGGCCTTTGGACAATCGGCCTTCGTGCATCCTGCAATCCAGATCCGACCTTTGAGCTGAAATCATGGCAACCAACTCCATGCTTTCGCCCAAAGCCAGCGAAAGGGCGAGCGCAGCAGAGTGTAACCGACGGGATACCATCCGCTCTGGAACCAACCGCCGATGGAGTGAATTCTGGCGCGGCCGACCATGCCGTCGCGCGCGAGGCCGCGGGGATTATTGAAGATGGCACGCACGACGAAGTATTGATCGCCGGCTACGGCTTGAGTTTGTGCGCCGATGCGTTCGATGGAGCCCTGAAAAGTGGTGGTGGGGAAAGCGTTGAGTTTCAGGGCGACGCTATTGCCGGGACGCACTAGCTCGAGGTCGGTTTCTGCGACGGACATTTCTGCGGCGATTCGGTCTTGCCCGACAATTTCGGCGAAGCTATCGCCGGGCTTGACCATGGTGCCTTTTTTTTCTTCGATTTTGGGAGTGACGACGATTCCGGCGATGGGCGCAACCAACTGTGAAGCGGCGACGCGCTGCTGTTCGAGTTGCACTTCGGCTTGGTAGAGATCGGCGCGGAGTTTGGCTTGGCCGGCGGCGGAGGGATCGTTGTGGAATTCGGCTTCGGCGAGTGCGCGGCGGGATTGCGCGAGGTCGGCGTCAGCTTCGGCAAGCTTGACGCGATCGTCGCCGTCATCGAGCTGGGCGAGAACTTGTCCGGGCTGCACGAGATCCCCTTCGTGGACGAAGACGCGCTGGACTACGCCGCCGTCAATGGCGCTGACCATCTGGCGCGAGGCGGGGACCACGGTGGCATCGGTGCCAACGCGCAAGGGCCAGGGCACAATTATCAGGAGTGCGATGACGATTGCGGCGCGGCGCAGGTAAAGCTCCCAGCGGCTGCGCGGCATCGCCGCGAGAAATTTCTTTTTTCTCTGCGAGAACGGCTGGAGGAGATTGGCGAGCGGGACTTGCTGGTAGAGCTGCGCGTTGCGAATGGCGACGGTGGTCTGGTTGGCGAGGATGGCGACGGTTTCTTTGTTGTTGTCAGTGAGGAAATCGGCATCGCTGCTGAGCAGGGCCAGAACGCCGAGGGTGCCTTGATCATCGCGGAGCGGGAGCGCGTAAAAGCCGTTTTCTTTGTGCTCTTCGAGGAAGGAGACGATTTGGGCGTGGGCTTCTTGCGGTTCGACGTGCCAGCCGTCGTCGTACAAATCTGCTGATACTGCACCTTCCTGGTCGGCAACCCATTCGAGGCGCGTGCGCAAGTCGCTCATCTCGCGCGTTTTGGGGACTTCTGTTTCGCCGGAGAGAGCGCCGAGGACGAAGCGGCCGCGATCGAAGAAACCAATCACGCAGCGATCAAACGGAATTACGGACGCGGCCTGCTGCACCACCGTAGCGAGAACGTGGTCGAGGTCGAGAGTGGAAGTGATCTCCTGGGAAATTTTCAGGAGGGCGTCGAGGGCGTGGACTTTGCGCTCGGCGTCGAGGAGATTGGCGTTGTGCAAGGCGACGGCGGCTTGTTCGCTGATGGAGGAGAGGAAGAAGAGGTCGTCTTCGTTGAAGGGAGTGCCGTCGGCTTTGTTGACCAGCTCGACGAGGCCGAGGATGTCGTTCTCTTTGCGGAGGGGGGCGCACATCCAGGATTGGAATTCGAATTCGCGGGCAGCTTCGATGCGTTCCGCGAGGCCGGGCTCTTCCGCGGGGTTCTCGACTAATTTCGGATTGGCGGACTGGGCGATTTCGCCGAGGAGGCCTTCTGTTAGGGAGACGCGGGCGTCGTCTTCGACGGTGGGGTCTTCGCCGATTTTTTTGGCGAGGTAGAGATCCTGCGAGCCTGGGTCGGCTAGCCAGACGAGGCAGGCGGCGGCGCCCATGATGTCGCGAATTTTACCGGCTACGACGGGAAGGAGAACGCCGAGTTCGAGGGTCGAGGTGAATGTGCGGCCGAGATCGTAGAGAGCGGTGAGGCGTTCGAGAGTGAAAAGTTGAGTTTGGCGTTCGCTTTCGATGGCTTCGAGATTGGTGAGGGCGGAGCCGGCGAGGCGGCTGGCTTCTTCGAGGAAGTGAGCATCTTCGGGGGTGAATTCGCCGGCGCGTTTGTTGAGGACTTCGACGACTCCCTCGGTGCGTTGAGCGCCGGGAAGGGAGACGACAATGGCGGATTTGACGCGGGCGCGGCTGGGTTCATCGAGATGCTCGAAATCCTCGGCGGAGATTTCTTTGCTGCTGACGCGACGGGTTTCGGCGGATTCGTAAACCTCGGCGAGCAGGCCTTCGCTGACGGAGTCGCCTAGCGGCGCGAAACGTTCACCGGCTTCGTTCCAGCGAGTTCGGCATACGAGGCCTTCGGCGTCTTTGGAGGAGGCGCCGTTGGTCCATACGAAAACGGCGCGAGCGCCGAGAGTGGCGCCGACGCGGGCGGCGAAAGTTTTCAGGAGGGTATCCTGATCGCGGCACGCCAGAGACACGCTCGCAAGTTCAAAGAGCGCGGAAAATGTTTCCATGATTCTCCCAGGGGAAGGGGGACATTCACTTGCGGGCGGCGGGCGTCACCCACGCCAGCGACCGAAGTGAATGGGCGCAGCCTAGCAAATCGAGTTGGTGGACGTCAAGCAAACGCGGGGAGCAGTGACGAGTGATCAGTAGCACGCAAGGTCAACGGCTAAGGATCACTGCAGAGACGCGGAGCGAGCAGAGAAAGGCAACGACGACGGCAGAGCGGTCCGAGGATAAAGGCAGTGGCTAGTGATGAGTGGCTAGTGGCTAGAAGCGCAGCGAAATTGGAAACATTTTGTGGGTTGGCGTCGTACCAAGTAGTGCACGGCGCTAACGCGCGGGACTTCGAGATGGGTGCGGTGTCGTCCCAATTGCGAACGGTGTGCGCGGATGGGGAGGCTAGGTCATGGGAATGTTTAGCGATCAACTTAGGCAGGTATTCCGCCGGCTGAGGCGCGCGCCGCTGTTTACGATTGTTACGCTGATTACGCTCGGGGTGGGCGTGGGGGCGAACACCGTGATCTTCAGCGTGCTGGAGGGAGTGCTGCTGAAGCCTTTGCCTTATCCGCATCCGGAGGAATTGATTGGAGTGTGGCACACGGCGCCGGGAATAGGGATCCAGAATCTGAACATGTCGCCGAGCAATTATTTTATTGATCGCGAGCAGAACACTACGTTTCAGGACGTTGGGGTTTACGACGGCGATTCGCTGAGCGTGACGGGCGCGGGAGAGCCGGAGCAGGTGGTGGGGCTGGATGTGACGGATGGAACGTTGCCGATTCTGGGAGTGCGGCCGGCGCTCGGGAGATTGTTCACGCGAGAGGACGATTCGCCGGGGTCGCCGGATACGGTGCTGCTTTCGTACGGATATTGGCGGCAGAAGTTTGGTGGAGCTTCGTCGGTGATCGGACGGTCGATCACGGTGGATGGCAAGCCGCGGGAAATTATTGGAGTGCTGCCGCAGGGATTTCACTTTTTGGATTATGAAGATGCTTCGCTGGTGGTGCCGTTCAAGTTTGACCGCAGCAAACTGAAGCTGGGGAATTTCAGCTTCCAAGGGTTGGCGCGTTTGAAGCCGGGGGTGACGATGGCGCAAGCGAGCGCGGACGTGGCGCGAATGCTGCCGATCACGAACCGTACATTTCCGGCGCCGGACGGATTCAGCGTGGCACTGTTTGAGAAGGCGGGGATCGCACCGAACTTGCGGCCGTTGAAACAGGATGTGGTGGGGGATATTGGAAAGGTTTTGTGGGTCTTGATGGGGTCTATCGCAATGGTGCTGCTGATCGCTTGCGCGAACGTGGCGAATTTGCTGCTGGTGCGCGTGGATGGGAGAAGGCAGGAGCTGGCGATACGCGCGGCGATGGGAGCGGGATGGGGACGGATCGCGATGGAATTGATGTTCGAGAGCGTAATACTGGGAGTGCTGGGGAGTTTGCTGGGATTGGCGCTGGCTTATGGGGCGTTGCAGGTGCTGGTGGCGATGGCGCCGACCGGATTGCCGCGGATTCATGAGATTGGGATTGATTTGCCGGTGCTTGGATTTACGTTTGCGATTGCGATTTTTTCCAGCTTGCTGTTCGGGTCTATTCCGATTTTCAAGTACGCGGGGGCGCATTTGAATACGGGACTGCGCGAAGGCGGACGGGCGCTGAGCCAAAGCCGGCAACAACATCGGGCGCGGAATGTGCTGGTGGTGGTGCAGGTGGGGTTGGCGTTGGTGCTGCTGATTTGTTCGGGGTTGATGATTCGCACCTTTCGCGCTTTGGAGCATGTGCCGCCGGGATTTACGGGGCCGGATGCGGTGCAGACATTTCGGTTCTATGTGCCGGAGACGGAAATTCCGGATACCGACCGCGAGCGGCTGGTGCGCATGGAGCAGGAGTTGATGGGGAAGCTGGGGGCGATTCCGGGAGTTACGTCGGTGAGTTTTTCCAGTGATATTCCGATGGATGGGCGCGGGTCGAACGATATTTTATTTGCGGAGGACCACGCGTATGTGGAAGGACAGCTGCCGCCGATCCGCAGGTTTAAATTTGTGTCGCCGGGATTTCTGGCGACGATGGGGACGCCGCTGATCGCGGGACGCGACATCACCTGGGAGGATACCTACCAGAGAATCCCAGTGGCGATGATTTCTGAAAATTTCGCGAAGGAAAATTGGCACGACGCGCGGAACGCGCTGGGAAAGCGAATACGAGTTGCGAGCACGGACGACTGGCGCGAGATTGTGGGCGTGGTGGGAGACGTGTACGAACGCGGAGTGGATCAGCCGGCGGGCAGCGCGGTTTATTGGCCAGTGATGATGGACCGGTTTGAAGGGCAAAAAGAGGAGCTGCGGCGCGGGATTGCTTTTGCGATACGCAGCCCGCGGGCGGGGTCGCAAGCGTTCTTGAACGAGGTGCGGCAGACGGTGTGGTCGGCGGATCCGAATATTCCCCTCGCGAACGTGCACACGCTTGGATATTTCTACACGCAGTTCATGGCGCGGACTTCGTTTACGCTGGTGATGCTGGGAGTGGCGGGAGGGATGGCGCTGCTGCTGGGGATTGTGGGGATTTACGGAGTGATTGCTTATTCGGTGTCGCAGCGGACGCGGGAGATTGGGATACGCATGGCGCTGGGTGCGCAGAAGAAGACGCTGGTGGGGATGTTTGTGCGGCAGGGATTGTGGCTGACGGGCGTGGGAGTTTTGTGCGGGTTGGTGACGGCGTTTGGGGTGATGCGGTTGATGTCGTCGCTGTTGTTTAAGGTTAGCCCGGTGGATCCGGTTACTTATGGGGCGGTGACCTTGGGCGTGGTGGTTACGGCTTATCTGGCTTGTTATTTGCCGTCGCGGAGGGCGGCTGGTGTGGATCCTGTGGAGGCGTTGCGAGCGGAGTGACGGGGACGCGTTCGAGAAAACCAGAAGCTTCAACGCCGAGGACGCTGAGACAATCGGTGCCGCGAAATGCGGACGCCCAGGCAAATTGGGGCGCAGCCCTTCGAACCGGCACTGCCGTTTCTCAGGATAAATCGCGCGGCAGCGCGATTCACAAGCAGCGCCCCGACCGAGCATTGAGGATCGCGACTGGGCGACGTGACAAAACGCCAATCGGGAGATTGGCGTTCCCAGGAAATGCGTGCGAGTTTGTGAAGGCCCCTTGATTGGCGGGCGCAATTCGGTTAGCTTTGCTGGGCTGAACGAGGGGCATTGTGAATATTGGGATTCGCAAAGCAGGGCACGCCACGATTTTGGACCTGGACGGGGCGCTGAAATTGGGTGACGCCGAGGAAGCGTTTCGGAATCAGGTGCAGCAGCTGATTGAGGCGGGGTCGCTGCACATAGCCGTGAATCTGGCGGGCGTGACGGAATTGGATAGTTCGGGGATTGGCGCTTTGGTTCGAGCGTTCACGACTTTGAAGAGAGCTGGTGGGAAGGCTACTTATTTTGCCGCGAATAAGCGGGTGATGATGTTGTTGAAGATGGTGCGATTGGATTCGATTTTGGATTTGGCTGAAGATGAAGCGACCGCAATGACCCGCATTTAAGTAATTCCCTCCGATTGGAAAGAAATCCAGCCCGCAGGAATCTACGTGGCCGTAGTGCGTGTGCTCTCGTATGCTATCGCTTCAGGATTAACTGGAGGAGCGTGATGCGCGCGCCGGCGCGCTAGAGGCGAACATCGAGGGCGCAGACGACGGAGAGAGAGGCAAGAAATACAACGCACAGAGTACAGGGATAAGGTGGAGAACACAGAGAAAGCGGGAGGGATCCTTCGCTGCGCTCAGGATGACGAACTAAAGAAAGATCTCTTCCGGATGTGGTTGAGCCACAATGCGCCAATCAGGAGATTGGCGTTCCCAGGAAAGGCATGTGCTACCGGCGCAGCCTAGGCGGCGCAGACATCAGGGCGCACAGGCAAGATTGCCTATGCTACCGGCGGTCGAGGGCCGGGTGGCGGACGTCGCGGCCTGCTACGAAATAGATTACGTCTTCGGCTATGTTTGTGGCGTGGTCGCCGATGCGTTCGAGATTCTTGGCGACGAGGATCAGCTCGAAGGCGGCGAAGACTTGAGCGCTGTCTTCCATCATGTAGGTCAGGAGTTCGCGGAAGAGTTGGTCGCGGAGGCGGTCAACTTGATCGTCGCGGCGGAGGACGCTTTGCGCGAGGTCTTGATCGCCGCGGACTAATGCGTTCAGGCTGTCGCGGACCATGGCTTCGGCTAGTTCGCTCATGCGCGGAAGATCCACGTAGGGTTTGACCTGCGGGTGGCGGAGGATGCGGGTGGCGGATTGGGCGATGTTGACGGCCTGGTCGCCGATGCGTTCGAGGTCGCCATTGATGCGCGAGACGGCGAGGAGGAAGCGCAGGTCCGCGGCCATCGGTTGCTGAGTGGCCAGGAGGCGCTGGACGCGCTCGTCAATTTCGATTTGCATTTCGTTGATGGCGTCTTCTTCGGAGAGGACGACTTCGGCGAGATGTTCTTCGGCGTCCAGGACGGCGTGGACGGCCTGATGGACGGCGCGCTCGGCCAGGCTGCCCATCCAGAGGAGGCGTTGTTTTAGTTCTTCGAGATCGTGATCGAAATGTCGTTCCATGGTTCCTCAGTTCGTGTGCTGCGCTGCACGGCAAAACTAGACTCGGTGCTAATCCTCTCTTTTCATCGGGCCTCAGCGGCTAAAGCCGCTGTAAATCCACTGCTGGTACGGCACGGCTGAAGCCGTGCCCTGACGCAATGCGTCGGTTACCTCGAAACACAGAGCTTCTTAGCCGAACCGGCCGGTGATGTACGCTTCTGTGCGCGGATCCGTCGGCGTGGTGAAAAGTTTGGATGTTTCGCTGTGCTCGATCAGATGGCCATCGAGCATGAAGGCGGTGAAGTCGCTGGCACGGGCGGCTTGTTGCATGTTGTGGGTGACGATGGCCATGGTGCAGCTGTCTTTCAGTTGGAACATCAGCTCTTCGATTTTGGCGGTGGTGACTGGATCGAGAGCGGAGCACGGTTCATCGAGTAGGAGCACTTCTGGATCTACTGCTAGCGCGCGGGCGATGCAGAGGCGCTGCTGTTGGCCGCCGGAGAGGGCGAAGGCGGATTTTTTCAGGTAGTCCTTCACTTCGTCCCAGAGGGCGGCGCGGCGCAGGCTGTGTTCGACGAGATCGTCGAGGCGGCCTTTGTAGCCATTGATGCGCAGGCCGTAGGCTACGTTGTCATAAATTGATTTGGGAAATGGATTGGGGCGTTGGAAAACCATGCCGACGCGGCGGCGCAGGCCTACGACATCGAGCGAGTGAATGTCCTGGCCGTCGAGAAGGACTTCGCCTTCGACGCGGGTGTTGCGGATGGTCTCGTTCATGCGGTTCAGGGTGCGCAGGAATGTGGATTTGCCGCAGCCGGAGGGACCGATGAGCGCGGTGACGCGGTTGGTGGGAATTTTCAGGCTGAGGTTGAAGACGGCCTGTTTGGGGCCATAGTAGAAATTCAAATTCGAAATCGTCAAGCGCAGTTTTTGCTCGATCGTTGGTGACGTTGTTTTTTCCATAGGCACCGGATCTCTAAAGGCTTGGACTGAAAGCGCGGGTTGAGGTGCTCCACTCACAAAGTTTTCCTTCGTCTTGCAGGTTGCGACTTAAGATCTAGACCGTGCCCTCAGCGGCTAAAGCCGCTTTGATCTTGCGGCAATTGCGGCACGGCTGAAGCCGTGCCCTGACGAAAATCAATCGCCACCGCAAACTGCGTCACTGCTACTAAACGGCTTTGCTGCGCGCCAGGATGAAGCGGGCGCCTAGATTTGAAATCAAAACCAAACCTAAGAGAACGAGGCCCGCGGCCCACGCCTGCCTGTGCCAATCATCGTACGGCGCGACGGCGTAGGTGTAAATCATAACCGGCAATGATGCGATCGGTTGTCCCCAGCCCTGGCTCCAGAAGCGATTGCCGAAGGCGGTGAAGAGCAACGGGGCGGTTTCGCCGGCGACGCGCGCGAGGGCGAGCAACATGCCGGTGAGAATGCCGCCGCTGGCGGCTGGTAAAACAACGGTTGCGATAGTTTTCCATTTGCTGGCGCCCAGGGCCATGGCGGCTTCGCGCATATTGCCGGGGACGGCGCGCAGAAATTCTTCGGTGCTGCGGACGGTGATGGGGATGACCATGATGCCGAGGGCGACGCCGCCGGCTAGCGCGGAAAAATGCTTTACGGGAAGGACTGCCAGCGAGTAGGCGAAGATGCCGATGACGATGGAGGGGACGCCGTTGAGCAAATCGGTGGTGTAGCGGACGACGAAGGAAAAAGTTTTGCCGCCGAATTCGGCGAGATAGACGCCGGCTAGCAGCCCTACGGGCAAGCCCATGATTGCGGCGAGGAATAATAGTTTGAGGCTGCCGACGATGGCATTGGCCATGCCGCCGCCGGATTCGCCGACGGGTTTGGGAAGCTGCGTGAAGAAATTCAGACTGAGCGACGTGCCGCCGTTCCAAATCAGGTAGCCGAGGATCAGAAATAGCACGGAGACGACGGCGAAGGCGGCGACGCCGGTGAGGGTGAGCATCACGAAGTTCAGCGACTTGCGCCAGATTATGCGGAGGGCGCTCATGCGGGGCGACCTCCGCCGCGCTCGGTGGCGACGATTAAAATACGCGCGAGACCATTGAGAATGAAAGTGATCAGGAAGAGGACGAGGCCTAGTTCGATCAGCGAGCTGAGGTACAAATCGCCCGTGGCTTCGGTGAATTGATTGGCGATGGTGGAGGCAATCGTGTCGCCGGGAGAAAGCAGTGAGGCTTTAATGGCGGCGGCGTTGCCGATCACCATGGTGACGGCCATGGTTTCGCCGAGAGCGCGCGCGAGAGCGAGGAACACGGAGCCCATGATGCCGGTGCGCGCCCAGGGGACGACTACTTGCCAGGTAGATTCCCAGCGGGTGGCGCCGAGGGCCATGGCGGCTTCGCGTTGCTCGCGCGGGACAGTGAGTAGAACCTCGCGCGAGACGGAAATGATGAAGGGTACGACCATGATGGCGAGAACAATTCCGGCGGTGAGAAAGCCGACGCCGTAATTCGGTCCGCGGAAGAGCACGCCGATGTAGGGAACATTGCCGACGGTGGCGATAAGCAGCGGGCCGAGAGTGGTGCGCATCAGCGGGACGACGATGAAGATGCCGAGCAGGCCGTAGATGACGCTGGGGACGGCGGCGAGAAGATCAATCAGGAATGAAATGACGTCGCTGACATTTCGTGGAGCAAGCTCGGAGAGAAAAATGGCGCTGGCCAGACCGAGCGGGACGGCGAGGACCAGCGCGACGGCGGAAGTCACCAGGGTGCCGTAGATAAAAGGGGCGGCGCCGAAATTATCGAAGTTGGGGTCCCAGACTTTGGTCCAGAAAAAATTCCAGCCGAATGCGGTACGCGAGAGATGCGAATTGATCCAAAGCTCGTACACCAGCATCGAGGTGAGCAGGAGGATGATGGCGGCGAAGGTGAGGGTGATGAGATGCGCGATTTCGTCGCCTTGACGGAGGCGATGAAGAAACGCACGAGGTCCCGCCTGTGGGGGAACCTCGTGCGCGATAGTGGTGGCAGCTGCGGACATTTTGGTTACTGGATCAGTGAAATTGCTTTGAGCTCCTTGCTGATGACGTCCTTGGGAAGCTGCGCGTAGGAGAGACCTTCGTTGTACTTCTGCCCTTCGGTGAGCATCCACTTCAGGAAGTCTTTGATGGCTTCGCGTTTGGCGGCGTCTTGAATCTGCGCGGGGATCAGCAGCCAGGTGAAGCTGGAGATGGGATAGACCTTGGGGCCGGGCGCGTTGGTAATCGAGACGCGGAAATCGTCGGGGATGCTTTTGGCATCGGCGGCGGCTGCAGCGGTGACGCCAGCTAGATCGGCTTTCACGAATTTACCGGAGGCGTTCTGAACCTTGCCGTAGGGGATGCTGTTCTGCACGGCGTAAATCAGTTCGATGTAGCCGATGGAGTTCGGAGTTTGCTTCACGAGGCCGGTGACGCCTTCGTTGCCCTTGCCACCGAGGCCTACGGGCCAATTCACGGATGTGGCGGCCTTGCCGACTTTATTTTTCCAGTCGTCGCTGACTTTGGCGAGGAAGTCGGTCCAGATGTAGCTGGTGCCGCTGCCGTCGGAGCGATGCACGACAACGATGTCTGCGGCGGGAAGATTGACGCCGGGATTAGCTTTCGCGATTTCGGGATCGTTCCACTTGGTGATGGTGCCGAGGAAAATTCCGGCAAGAGCTTTCTGGGTGAAGTTTAATTCGCCGGTAACGCCGGCGATGTTGTAGGTGGGTACAACGGCGCCGAGTACCGTGGGAAAATGCAGGATCTTGAATTTGGATTGAGCGAGCTGGTCGTCGGCCATGGGACCGTCGGAGGCGCCGAAATCAACAGTGCCGGCTTGCAGTTGGCGGATGCCGCCGCCGGAACCGATGGACTGGTAATTGATTTGAACATTAGGATGCGCTTGGTGGTAAACGTCGAACCACTTGGAGTAGATGGGATAGGGAAAGGTGGCGCCGGCGGCGTTGAGAAGTACAGTGCTGCCTTGCGCTGCGGCGCTGGGCGCGGTGATTGCCATTGCGACCGCCATCGTGAGCATCATGAGCCACACAACCAGTAGGGACTTTTTCATATTCAGGGAATCTCCTGAGTACCATTTTTTGACTGCAATGTTACGGACGTGTTACATCGGCGCGAATTGGGGGTGAAATAAGCGCGGGTGTTGCGGAAGAGAGGAGGCGCGGCCCCGGGGGTGTAGTCGAGCCGCGCCTCGCGGGTGGTTGGGACGAGGTGTGCTGCTTCCGGCGCCAGGTGGAGAAGCGCAGGAACTTGTGAGCGCTGAACGCGGGTCCGTCGTTTGCTCGGGGTAGGAGCGAAGTAGTGGTGCGACGGCGCCGCGAAAAGCCTTGCGAAACGTGGCCATCGTAAGTGGCAAAGTTGAACCGCAGATGACCTGGCTGTGAAATATCAACTACTCGCCTGCCGATGCGGCGGCACCGCCAGCACCGTCGGTGTTGAGTTCCATTTGCTTCGCGCGGCCATGGCGGACTTCGAGGCCGCGAACCCAGAACAAGATATCTTCGGCGATGTTGGTGGCGTGGTCGGCGATGCGTTCGAGATGGCGGGAGGCGAGGACGTAGTGGAGATTGGGAGCGGCGAGCGCAGGATTCGCGGTCATGCCCGCGAGCAACGCTTCGAAAACCTGGTCACGATATTGGTCCACGACATCATCGCTTTCGAGCACCTGGGTGGCCAGATTCACGTTTTGGTAGATAAGAGCGCCGAGACATTTGGAAACCATGGCGCGGACGGCAGTGATCATTGGCTCGAGCTCGGCCGGGATGTGGACTTCGCCCATCTGGGAGAGGGAGATGGCGCGTTCGCCGAGGTTGACGGCGAGATCGCCCATGCGCTCGAGGTCGTTATTGATTTTCAGGGTGGCGACGATGAGGCGGACGTCAGTATCGAGCATTTCGCCCTGGCGGAGCATGCGGATGGCGTGCTCGTCAATCAGGATTTCCATTTCGTTGATGCGCGGCTCGGTGAGGAAGACCTCGCTGGCGAGACGTTCGTTGCGTTCGAGCAGGGCCCAAAGAGCGCGATTGACCGAGGCCTCGACCGTGCGGGCCTGGGAGATTAGATAGTTCACTAACACGCTTTGAAAAATGCCTTCCGCACTTGTTTTGATGGACGCCACTTCGGGAGCCTCCTGTGGGCTTTGAGTTGCTTTAGTTGCGGCGTGTACAGGATGGACGGCGGAGGTTGTAAGGGCGTGAATCGAAGGTGAATATTCGAAGAGTGGCGATGGGGCGCAGAGCAAGGCAATGGGTTTAACGCACAGGGCACAAAGGAATTACGGAGAAACATCCGAGAAAGATAGGGGAGTTTACCGTAGCGAAGCAGAGTGCGCAGAGAAAGGCGGGAGAGATCCTTCGGCCGAATTGAGGCAAAGGCGCCGGCCTCCGGATGAGGATGCTCGTCGGATCGTCAGGAGATTGGCGATCCGCGGGCCGCTAGGCGTCTAAGGGAAGCGAGAAGGAAAATTTGGAGCCTTGGCCTACTGTGCTTTCTACCCAGAGTTTGCCGCCGTGGGCTTCGACGATGTGTTTGGCGATGGAGAGGCCGAGGCCGGTGCCGCCGGCTTCGCGGGAGCGGGCGGCGTCCACGCGATAGAAGCGTTCGAAGATGCGTTCGGAATCGGCGAGGGGGATGCCGATGCCAGTGTCGGCGACGGTGATGACGGTTTCGCGCGACGTGGCGGAGGCGACGACGGAGATGTGTCCGCGGGGTGGAGTGTATTGGATGGCGTTGTCGAGGAGATTTTGCAGGACGTCGCGAAGCAGGGCGGCGTCGCCGCGGACGGCGGGCAATTGCGGCGGGACTGAAATCTCCAGAGTGATTTCTTTGCGGTTGGCTTTAAGCAGAGTGGTTTCGGTGCAGGCTTCGATGAGTTCGAGCAGGCCGACGGAGGAAAATTCCAGTTCCAATTTTCCGGCTTCGATGCGCGCGAGTTTGAGGAGATCGTTGGTCAAGCGGGCGAGACGCATGGCGTGATTGCGGATAATTTCCAGGAAGCGGCGATTGTTTTCGGGATCGTCGAGGGCGCCGGCGAGAAGCGTTTCGGCAAAGCCCTGGATGGCGGTGAGCGGTGTTTTGAATTCATGCGAGACGTTGGCGACGAAATCCTGACGGACACGCTCGAGGCGGCGGAGTTCGGTGACGTCGTGAAGCACGACTACGGCTCCGGAAGGTTTTTCATTGGGCGCGGGAACGGAGGCGGAAACGTCCAGAGCTTTTACGGGCGCCGCGGTGATGGAGAAACTTTGAGTTTGGGTGATGCCGATGGTGATGTCGCTCTGCAGGCCTTCATCGCCGCGCAGGGCGCGACGGATCAGGCTTAAGAGATCGGAATTGCGGACTACTTCGATGAGCGGGCGGCCTTCGGCTGCCGCGGAGTCCAGATTCAAAATTTCTGAGAACGCGCGATTGTAGAAAACGAGACGCTCTTCGGCGTCAATCACGGCGACGCCTTCGACCATGCTGCGCAGGATGGCGCTGGAACGATTGCGTTCGCCGCTAAGGAGGCGGATTTCGCGGTCCATGCGGGCGGCGGTGAGGTTGAGGGTGTCGGCGAGATCGGAAAGCTCGTCGCGGGGGCCTTCGCGGAGCAAGGGACGGAAATCACCTTCGGCGATGCGTTGCGAAAAGCGCTGCAATCGCTGCACGCGCGCGGCGAACAGGCGCGCGAAAGCGAAGGAGACGAGGCCGCCGATGAGCAGTACAACGAGGGTGGCGATGAGTTGGCGCTGGCGCAGCTCGACGAGCGAGAGATCAATTTGCGAAAGAGGCAGGGCGAGGCGAATGACGATGGGGGAGTTGGCGGCGCGCTCGTAACGCTGGGCGCGGTAAACGAGTTCGCGGTCAAGGGTGGCGCTGCGACGCACGGACTGGCCTGTGCCGCGCGCGAAGGCTTGCTGGATTTCGGGGCGATTGGCGTGGTTTTCCATTTTTTCCGCGTCGGCTTCGGAATCGGCGAGGACGCGGCCGGTGTGGTCAACGATGGTTACACGCGCGCCACTATGGGAGGCTCGGCTGGTCCAGGTGCGGAGTTCGGCGGGGTCGTCCGATTGCGGAGGATTCGCGAGAGCGAGGCCGAGAAGGGAGGAGAGTTCGTCGTTGGCAGAGCGTATGGCCTGACTACGAATGACGCGTGCGGAATAAAGCTGCACGGCGAACAGGACGACGAGAAGCAGTGCGCCATAGGTGAGGCCGAGCTTCCAGAAAAGTCTAGCTCGCACGGGTTTCGAAGAGGTATCCAGCGCCACGAATCGTTTTCATGAAGACGGGGTGCTGCGGATCGGTTTCGATTTTTTCACGCAGGCGACGGACGTAGACATCCACGCTGCGCGGAGTCACGAAACGCTCGGTGCCCCAGACGGCATCGAGCAATTGATCGCGCGTGAAGACGCGATTGGGGCGAGCGGCGAGGAAATAGAGCAAACGAAATTCGAGGGTGCTCATGGGCACTGGCTTGCCGGTGCGAGTGACGCGGTACGCAGCGGGGTCAATGCGGAGAGCGCCAATTTCCACGGGCTTTTCCGAAGGAGTTCCCGGCTCAGCGCGGCGGAGTAGCGCTTTCACGCGCGCGACGAGTTCGCGGGGGCTGAAGGGTTTGGTGACGTAATCGTCGGCGCCGAGTTCGAGGCCTACCACACGATCGGCTTCCTCACCTTTGGCGGTAAGAATCAAAATTGGAATGCGGTTCAGACTGACTTCTTTGCGGACTTCCTTGCAGATTTCCAGGCCGGAAAGTTTTGGCAACATCAGATCGAGGACGAGAAGATCGGGGGCGGCTTTGCGGATTTGCGCGAGGCCTGTGGAACCATCGCCGCTGGAGGTGACCTGATAGCCGTCTTTTTCCAGGTTGTAGCGCACCAACTCTACGATGTCTTTGTCGTCTTCAATAACCAGAATACGTTTCATCAGGGTGATTTCTCGGTTAACGCAGACAAGATACGGGAAAGCGGGGCATGGAAGCAAGGAGTAGAGGGAGGCGCGTGGGTTTTTTAACACAGCATTAACAACGTGTCACAACGGGACGGTGCGTCCCGGTTGAAACACTAATTCCGCTTTCGGCTTGGGAAGGCGCCGGATGCAAAGCAGTCATTCGATTGATTACAGGAGATTTGGTTGGGATATGCAGCGAGAGCTTTGGCCACAGTTCTGCTTGTCTAGTGGTGGCACGGTTCGAATTCTGGGACCCGCCGTGGGGCAGTGCCGGAAGGCCGGCTGGAGGGTCAGCAATATGAACGCCTCTGTGGAACGCCAGTTAGATCCGGCACGCCGGAGTATCGAGTCGCGAGATTTTGAGCCAGGGTTGCGACGAAAGATTGTGGGGCAGGACGAAGCGGTGCAGGCGGTGGTGGATTTGTACCAGGTGTTTCGCGCTGGATTGAATTCGCCGGGACGGCCGGTGGAGAACTTGTTGTTTTTGGGGCCGACGGGCGCGGGCAAGACCAGGGTGGTTGAGGCTACGGCGGAGGTGCTGTTTGGAGATCCGCGCGCGGTGATCAAGGTGGACTGCGCGGAATTTCAGCACTCACACGAAATTGCGAAATTGATTGGCTCGCCTCCGGGATATTTGGGGCACCGCGAAACGCACCCACTGATCACGCAGGAAGCTTTGGCGCAGTATCACACCGAGAAATTGAAGATCAGCTTTTTATTGTTTGACGAGATTGAGAAGGCTTCGGATGCATTGTGGCAATTGCTGTTGGGGATTTTGGACAAGGCCACGCTGACCTTGGGAGATAA
Organism: uncultured Acidobacteriota bacterium; assembly: GCA_963710845.1. GTDB lineage: Bacteria > Acidobacteriota > Terriglobia > Acidiferrales > UBA7541 > Palsa-295. Next base: position 126,773 of record CAVQBU010000008.1, read on the forward strand.
CCGGCGCGTGGATTTGTCGCAGACGATGATTTTCATGACGTCGAATCTGGGAGGCGTGGAAATAACCGAGTTGATGACCGGCGGATTGGGATTTGCGCCGGTGCAGCGCGCGGAATCGAAGATGGGTCTGGACGAGAAGGTAGAGAAGACGGCTTCGGAAGCTGCGAAGCGGAAGTTCGCGCCGGAATTCATGAACCGGATTGACAAGACGGTGGTGTTCCGTCCCTTGCGCGCGGCGCAACTGGAACAAATTCTGGAGATCGAGCTGGGGCTGGTGCAACAACGCGTGCTGGAGACGGCGAAGGGACGATTTTTGTTTCGCGTGACGCAGCCGGCGCGGGATTTCTTACTAAAGGAAGGCACGGACATGAAATATGGCGCGCGGCATTTGAAGCGCGCGATTGAGCGTTACGTGGTTTATCCATTGGCGAGCTTGCTGGCGACCGAGCAGGTGTCGTTGGGCGATGTGATTTCGATTGACTGGCACGGCGGCGAAATGGGCTTGACGTTCCTGAAAGAGGCCGAAGGCGCGCAGATACCGATGCCCGCTCCGGTGGTGGAGCGCCCGTGCGAAGCGGCGGCCGCGATTTCCGATGCGCGTTCGGTGCCGATGCCTGCGGAACGAGCGCTGGGAGAAAGATTCACGGTTCGTCCGATTCGTTGAGGTTGGCGGCGAATCTTCAGAAGCAATCCTGTGCGACATGCTGGTGATGCCGGATTCAAAACGTGGAATTGTAGTGGAGATAAGCTGAGAAGGATGGGCGCGAGACTGTTCATTCTTTCAAGCCGCGCGCGTGCTGATCCTGATCGAACGTAGCGCGAACATCAGCCGAGCGATGAAATCCACGCGGATTGCAGAAGCCATCGCCGCGCTTGAAATGGCGGGCAAAGTCTTGCGTCCGCAGGGGAAATGAGTTTGCGGCTGGGGTCGAAGCCGCGCGAGAAGGTTTTGCAAAGCGGGCGCACCGCCTGGGGAAAATTATTGCGACGCGACGAATCTCTGAGGATCGGTATTGCGCGATGGAATCCCTGGCGCATCGGGCCGGGGGTTGTGTTTGTCGTGGCGTATGTGCTGTTGGATCGCATGACTGTTTTTTTTCAGATGTGGTCTGGGATCAGCGCATGGTATCCGCCCGTAGGATTGGGGTTAGGGATGCTGGTGGGCATGGGTCTGGCGTACGCGCCGCTAATGCTACTCGCGGGGGTGATCGCCGGCATCCTGAATTACCACCAATCACCGTACGCCGGGAGTTTCTGGATCATCAATTTCATCGTGGTCGGATCGTACTCCGGAGCGGCGTACGTGCTGCGTCGCGTGCTGCGAGAGGAGTCGCCGTTCCAACGTTTGAGCGACGTCTTCCGGTACGTGGCGGTGGCGTTGGGCGTGGCAATTTGCGTGGCGCCGCTGGGAGCGCTCTCGCTTTTATTTGTTCGCTTGATCCAGCGGGGCGACTACTTAAAAGCAAGCTTGAACTGGTTTATCGGCGATTCGGTGGCGCTGTTGTGCGTCGCGCCATTTCTGCTGATTCACGTGATGCCGTGGGTGCGGGAGAGCGGAGATCGGTACGCGCGCGGTGAACGCGGTGGCCCAGCGAAAACGCGGCCGGTGCCAAGGCGCGTCACAGGGCGAGGCGGTGTGCTGGAATCATTGGCGCAGGCCGGGAGCGTGGTTCTGGCGCTGGTAATCGTCTTTGCATCGAACCTGGCACAAAGCCACGAACTATTTTACCTGCTGTTTCTGCCCACGATCTGGGTGGCGGTGCGGCACGGGATGGCCGGGGCGACGAGCGTGGTGCTGGGCTTGGATCTGGGCGCGATGGTGATGCTGAGAATTTTTCCGGAAGATTTGCATCGCCTGGGGATGCTGCAATTCCTGATGTTTATTGTTTCGTTGACCGGGTTGTGTCTGGGGGCGCTGACCACCGAACGGGAGAACAGCGAACAAGGACTGCGGCAGAGCGAAGCGCGGCTGCTGGCGGTGGTGGGCGCGATTGACGAGATCGTATTTGAATTCGACAACGCGGGAGTGTTTCGCAACGTGTGGACAACGAATGACGCGGCGTTGGCGCGGCCAAGAAGCGAAATTCTGGGCGCGAGCATCGTGCAGGTATTCGGAGAGGAAATCGCCCGGCCGTTTGTTGAGACACTGCGCCGGGTGATCGCCACGGGACGCGGCGAGAGCATCGAGTACTCGCTGCCCTTCGGATCGGAAGTGCGCTGGTTTTTGGGACGGGTGAGCCCGATCAAGTCGCCCGAGGGCGCCTTGAAAACGGTGTGTATGACGGCACGCGACATCACCGCGCGGAAAGAGAATGAAGATGAACTGCGACGGGCCAAAGAATCGGCGGAGGCGGGGAGCCAGGCAAAGAGCGAATTTCTGGCCAATATCAGCCACGAGTTTCGCACTCCGATGAATGGAATTCTGGGGATGACGGAATTAATTCTGGATACGGACATCAATTCGGAGCAGCGCGAATACCTGGAGATGGTGAAAAGTTCCGCGGACTCGCTGTTGCGGCTGCTGAGCGACATTCTGGATTTTTCGAAAGTGGAAGCCGGGAAAGTAGAACTGGTGGACCACGAGTTTGCGCTGGAGCAGAGCCTGGCGGAGACGCTGCAAGTGATGCGATTCCGCGCGCAGCAGAAAGGCATTGAGCTGCGCTGGCGCATCAGCCCGGAGGTGCCAGAACGAGTGCTGGGAGATGCGACGCGGCTGCGGCAGGTGCTGGTGAACCTGGTGGGGAATGCGATCAAGTTCACGGAGCAGGGCGAGGTAGTGGTGCAGGTGGAAACGCAAGGGCAGAGCAAGGAGCGGGTGGTGCTGCATTTTCGAGTGAAGGACAGCGGCATCGGGATACCGAAGGACAAGCAATCGATGATCTTTGAGGCGTTCACGCAAGCGGACAGCTCGACGACGCGCAAGTACGGCGGGACGGGGTTGGGACTGGCCATTACCACACGCCTAGTGACGCTGATGGAAGGAACGCTGTGGGTCGAAAGCGAATGGGGCCAGGGCAGCACATTTCATTTCACGGTGACGTTCGGGCTGGTGCCGCACGAATCGGCTCTGGCCATGCGTGACCAAAATCGCGAGGGCGCACTATGAGCGAGACGAAAAACGTTCGCAAGAGAATATTGATTGCCGAGGATGATCCGGTTTCGCGGCGGCTGCTGGAATTATTTCTGGTGAAGTGGGGATTTGAAGTTTCCATCGCCACTACCGGCACGGAAGCGCTGCAGATGCTGGAGAGGCTGGACGCGCCGCGACTGGCAATACTGGATTGGATGATGCCGGGGATGGAAGGCGTGCAGGTTTGCCAGAAGCTACGCGAAACGGCGGACCGGAAGTACGTTTACGTGCTGCTGTTGACGGCGCGGACGCAAAAGGAAGATTTGCTGCAGGGCCTGGAATCGGGAGCGGACGATTATTTGACGAAGCCTTTTGATTCGCAGGAATTGCGGGCGCGACTGCACGTAGGGCAACGGATTCTGGACTTGCAGGACCAATTGATCGCGGCTGGGGAAGAACTGCTGTACCGGGCGACGCACGACAACTTGACAGGAGTAGTGAATCGCGGAGTGATTCTGGATACGTTGCGGCGAGAACGATCGCGGCAGGCACGGGAAGGCGGATCGTTCGGCGTTGTGTTGATGGACCTGGACCATTTCAAATATGTGAACGACACATACGGGCATCTGGCGGGCGACGATGTATTGCGCGAGACGGCGCAGCGGATGATGGCGTGCGTGCGGCCGTACGATTCGGTGGGCCGGTATGGCGGCGAGGAATTTCTGATCGTGGTGCCTTCTTCGGACGCGATGGGCACACTCGGGCTGGCGGAAAGAATCCGGCGGGCGATTGAAGGCAAGCCGATGATGACGAACTCGATTCCGATTGCGGTGACGGCGAGTTTCGGGGTGACTTCGAGCATTGATAAAACACCGCTGGATGCGCAGGAGATTTTGCAGCTGGCGGACGCGGCTTTGTATCGCGCGAAAGAACGTGGGAGAAACCGCACGGAGCTGGCTAGTCCGGCGGATTTGACGGTGCGGCATCCGACGCCTCCGGACCCGTTGGAGCAGAAAACGACGACGCGTTAAGTCGCGCGCCGAAACATTCCTCGCAAGATCATCTGGCTTTGAAACAGACCCGCAGCGTGTAGGCTCCGCTGTGGCGTTGTGTTCCCTGCCTATGGCACGATTCGCTGTCCAGCTTGGAAATAAGCCGCGGGTGGGCTGCGCGGGAAGGACGGCCTAAAAAATATGGCGCGGGCGAGTTTATTTGTGGCGGCTTCCAGGATCGAGGCGTCCGCGCTCGAGCTGTTTCGCTGGCACGCGGAACCTGGCGCATTGGAACGGCTGACGCCGCCGTGGGAGCGCGTGGAAATGATCGAGCGCGCCGCGGGAATTCACGACGGCGATCGCGGGGCGATGTGGGTCTACATGGGGCCGCTGCGTTTGCGTTGGACGTTTGAGCATAGCGGTTACGTCGAAGGGCGGCAGTTCCGCGATGTGCAGACTTCAGGGCCGTTTCGCCGCTGGGAACATACACATTTGTTTATTCCTGAGGGGCCGGAGGTTTGCAGGTTGGAGGATCGGATTGAGTACGAGTTGCCGTTTGGGATTTTGGGAAGTTTTCTGGGCGGGTGGTTGGTGCGGCGGAAATTAGCGCGGGTGTTTGAATATCGGCATCGGCTTGCGGCGGAGGCCATGCAGGGGAGAGTCAAAGGAGCCCCTGATGAACACCGATCAACGCTGATGACGGCATTGATGAAGGCATGAGCAGAGGAAAGTTTTAACGCAGAGAGCGCAGAGAGAATCTATGGCAGAGAGCGTGCTGCAGAGGCACAGAAAGCGGCGGGGGAATGAGCTTTGCTGGTGGTATGGGGCACCATACGGTGGCGTATTGCGTGAGGCGTTGCTTATTTGTATTTGTCGAGTGAAACCGATTCCGCGGGTGGGGGAATTTGGTGTACATTCTAAGGTGCAGGCGAACCGCGCCGAGAGACATTTGCGCCTCGAAAGGGTCCGGTGATGAATCCGACCAAACCAGGATCGGTTGTCAGCAACGAGTCTGCGACTGAGACGCGGCGCGAGACGCTGAGCGTCACCGACAACCGTACGGGCCGACAGTTCGAACTTCCCATTACGCACGAAACGATCAAGGCGCTGGACCTGCGCCCGATGAGAGTGCACGACGGCGATTTTGGGATGATGAGTTACGATCCGGCGTTCACGAACACGGCTTCCTGCACGAGCAAGATCACATATATTGATGGTGACAAGGGAATACTGCGGTACCGCGGCTATTCGATCGAAGAGCTGGCGGAAAAAAGCACGTTTATCGAAACGGCCTTCCTGATTCTGTACGGCGAGCTTCCCACGAAATCGCAGTTGGCGAATTGGTCGTATAACATTACGCATCACACCTTCATTCACGAGAGCATCAAGAAATTCATTGACGGTTTTCATTATGACGCGCACCCGATGGGTATGCTGATTTCGACGGTGGCGGCGCTTTCGACTTTTTATCCGGATGCGAAAGATATTTTCAATCCTGATTCGCGGCGTAAGCAGACGTACCGGCTGATCGGGAAGATGCCGACTCTGGCGGCGTTTGCGTACCGGCACACGCTGGGGATGCCGTTCGCGTATCCGGACAATGATTTGAGTTACTGCGGGAATTTTCTGAACATGCTGTTTCGCACGACGGAATTGAAATACCGGCCGAATCCGACGCTGGAGCGCGCGCTGGATATTTTGTTTATTTTGCACGCGGATCACGAGCAGAATTGTTCATCGACGGCGATGCGCGTGGTAGGCAGCTCGCACGTGGATCCTTATTCGGCGACGGCGGCGGCAACAGCCGCGCTGTATGGGCCGCTGCACGGCGGAGCGAACGAAGCGGTGCTGCGGATGCTTCTGGAAATCGGGTCCATCAATAATATTCCCGCATACATCAAGAGCGTGAAGGCCGGAGAAAAGCTGTTGATGGGCTTCGGGCATCGCGTTTACAAGAATTACGATCCGCGGGCGCGCATTGTGAAACACATCGCGTATGAAGTGTTTGATGTGATGGGGAAGAATCCGCTGATCGAGATTGCGCTGGAATGCGAGCGCATTGCTCTCGAGGATGAATATTTTGTGAAGCGCAAGCTGTATCCGAACGTGGATTTCTATACTGGGTTGATTTACCAGTCGATGGGATTCCCGACCACGATGTTTCCGGTGCTGTTTGCGATTCCGCGAACGGCGGGGTGGATCGCGCAGTGGGAAGAGATGTTGCTGGACCCGGAGCAGAAGATTTCGCGGCCGCGGCAGGTTTATCTGGGGGCGGATCTGCGCGGGTATGTGCCGCTGGATAATCGGAAGTAACGCGGGTCCGGCGACAAAGGCAGTGGCAAGTGATTAGTGGCTAGTGGCTGGAAACACCTCCGAAGTCTGTCGCGTCCTCACCTAATATCCAAAGCTCCGACCCGTTACAGGACCAGACTGTGCAGCGAAAAGCAGATCCGTCTCTCCGTCCCGCGCCCGCCAGGCTTCGCGGAGAGATCCCTCGGCCGGCTTGAAACAGAGGCGCCGGCCTCCTTTCGCAAAACCACTCAGGGCAGGCAGGATGACGATGCTCGCCGCATCGTCAGAAAAAGCGCGAGACTGCGTTCCCTTCGTAGAACTCACTCAGGGCAGGCGGGATGACAGGTGTTATGTGTGATCTGGGAGCAGTAAAACTCCGACTGGCACAAATTGGCGGTTGTTGCGCAGGGATTTGCTGTATAGTTCGGTCCGCGTGGTGTTTTCTGCGGACGACTCCTCCCCGGAGCCGACGGCGGAAAAGTGATTGCATCTGACGGGAATCTCTGGCAAAACACTCTATCGCCCCCGGGGGGCCAATCCTGATGGACATTTCAACGCGCCAATCTGGAACAGCCACGATTGTGGATGTAGTTGGCGACATCACCCTTTATAACTCGCCGCAGGTGCGGAAAGTGCTGTTGGAGTTGCTGAAGGATAAGAAAGCGCCGCGAGTAATCGTGAATCTAGAGAAAGTGCGGTACATTGACAGCGCCGGCGTGGCGTCGCTGGTGGAAGGATTGAAGCTGTCGCGGGATTTGAAGAGCACGTTCGCATTGTTCGGGTTGAGCCGGACGGCACGGGAAGTGCTTGAACTGACTCGGTTGATAAAGGTTTTTGAGGTATATAACAACGAAGAAGAAGCATTGCGCGGCGGCAGCACCAACGTCGCTCCCGCCAGATAGGGATTCGGGCGGTTTTTGCGCGGAATCGGTTGCAGGGTTTTACCTGTCTCGACTCACTGATGCCACTCACAGAAACTATTGGCGCGGCCACTATAGATAGTCTGGCGTATATAGGCGGCTTGGCACGCCTGCTGGGCGGAGCTATACGCGCCGTCTTCATCCTTCCATTCCAGGGCAAGAAATTCCACATGAGCAGGGCGGTGCACCAGGCGATGTCCGTCGGAGTGGAAGCGCTGCCGATTGCGTCGCTGATATCGTTTTTTGTGGGGACGATTCTGGCGGTGAACGCGGCGTACGAGTTGCGCAAACTGGGCGCGCTGCACTTTGTGGCGAGCGGCGTCGCGATTGCGATCACGCGCGAACTGGGGCCGTTGATGACGGCGATTGTGGTGATCGGGCGGTCAGGGTCGGCGTTCGCCGCGGAAATCGGGACGATGAAGGTGAACGAAGAGATTGATGCAATGGAGACGATGGCGCTGGAGCCGGTGCAATTTCTGGTGGCGCCGAAATTTCTGGCGATGGTGCTGATGGTGCCGTGCCTGACGTGCTGGGCGGATTTCATGGGAGTGCTGGGCGGCGGCGTGTTTGGCGTAACCAACGCGGGATTTACATGGGGCACTTACATTCAAGCGACGCTGGACGCGCTGATGCAGCGCGACATCATGACCGGGCTGATCAAGGCCGCGATGTTCGGGCTGGTGATCACAGCGGTGGGCTGCCAGGAGGGATTCGCGACGGGCCTGGGTTCGGAACAAGTGGGGCGGTCGACGACTTCGGCGGTGGTGAAGTCTATTTTCATGGTGATTATGGTGGACCTGATTTTCACGACACTCTTCTACGTGACAGCGCCACGGTAAATAGCGATGAGCCCAGCACCCACGCCTAAGCCCAACGCGCCTCCTTCGGCGATATCGGTGCGGAATTTGCGCGTGAAATACGGCGAGCGCGAAATTCTGCACGGGATCAGTTTTGAGGTGCCGGCCGGAGAGACGCTGGTGATACTGGGCGGCTCGGGTTCAGGCAAGAGCACGCTGCTGCGCACTTTGGTGGGGCTGGAGACGCCTAGCTCCGGGGAGATTTGGATTCAGAATAAGGATTTCGCGTCCATATCGGATAACGAGCGGGACGAATTATTGAAAAAGATGGGGATGTCGTTCCAGGGCGGCGCGCTGTTTGGATCCATGACGGTGGGGGAAAATGTGGCGCTTCCCTTGCAGGAACATACCAATCTGGACGAATCCACGATCGAGATTATGGTGCGATTGAAGCTGGATCAAGTAGGACTTTCAGGATTTGAAAGTTACATGCCGGCGCAGTTGAGCGGCGGGATGAAAAAGCGCGCGGCGATCGCGCGAGCGCTGGCGATGGACCCGGAGATTTTGTTTTTCGACGAGCCTTCGGCGGGATTGGACCCGATTATTGCGGCGGGGATTGACGAGCTGATATTGAAACTGAAGAAAGCGTTTCGCATCACGATCGTGGTGGTGACACACGAGCTGGCCAGCGCATTTTTGATCGCCGACCGGATGATTTTGCTGGATAAGGGCGTGATCGTGGCGAACGATACGGTCACTGAATTGCAGAAGAGCCAGCAGCCGCGCGTGCGGCAATTTCTGGATCGCGTGCCGGAACCGGAATTGACGGGTGAGATTGATTACCTGCAAATGCTGACGGGGGACGTTCCACCGCAGCGACAATAGAACGGAGCCAGAACCGGGTGGCTGGGACTGGCGAAGTAAAGGCCCCGTGATATACTCCCCCGCAATCCAGGGGCAGCTGCGCGGTTCAGGGCGCAGAAATAGTCGAGGACACGGATGGAATCGAAGCGCGAGCAGGCATACGTCGGACTTTTTGTGTTGGTAGTGGCGGCCTTGCTCATAGCCACGGTGTTTGCGCTCTCCGGCACGCTGGATAAAGCGGACACGCCGTACCACGCGTATTTCAAGAACGCCGGCGGATTGGGGCCGGGCGCGGAAGTGCGTTACCTGAACGGACCTCCGGTGGGACGCATCAGTAAAGTGCAGGTTGATCCCACCGATCCCGCGCGGATGAAAGTGGATTTCACGGCGAAGCCGAATATTCCGGTGAAGACGGACAGCACGGTAGTGGTGACCAGCACCAGTCCGCTGGGAGAAAATTTCCTGGAGATTCTGGCGGGTACACCAGCGGCGCCGCTCGCGAAGCGCGATGCGATATTGAAATCGAAAGAGCCGGTGAGTTTTGCGGACATCGCCGACAAGATCAACGAGCTGACGCCGCAGGCGAGCGAATTGATCACGAATCTGAATTCGCGAGTGGTGGAGTTGAAAGTGACCCTGGCGCGCGTGAACGACCTGCTGAACGACCAGAACCGCGCCAATGTTTCCGCGAGCTTGAGCAACGTGCGCGGGATGCTGGAAGAGGACCGTCCGTTGGTCCACTCGACCCTGAATCATATAAATGACGCGACGGCCGACCTGAAGCCGGTGATCGCGAGCTTCAAGAAGACTTCGGACGAGGCGGATGCGACGTTGCAGCATCTGGACGGAATGCTGACGGAAAATCGCGCGGACATCCGGCAGGCGATCATTGATCTGCGCAAGGCGCTGGTGAACGTGAATTCGATCGTGGCGTCACTGAATGATACGGTGACGAACAATCAAGAAAATCTGGATGAGATTATTGACAACCTGCGGCACGTTACGGAAAACCTGAATTCGTTTACCGAGACCATCAAGACGCGGCCTTATTCGATTATACGCGCGGCCGATCCGAAGCCGCATCAGCCGGGGTCGGCGCCACCGAAATAACGTGGCGCGGGCGGCGGGAGAATTCGTTTGCGGAAACAGCCAGGCAACGACGCGAAGAAGGAACGCGAGAAGGAGCGAAGAGTGTTGAGCCGTCGCATGCAAATAAGCGGACTCCTGATGCTGGCGATTCTGATGGCCGGATGCGGAGCCGCGCGCCCGGTGAAATATTACGTGCTGGATGTGAATCCCGCTCCGGTGAATTCAGCATCGGCGCAGATTCCGGTGACGCTGCTGGTGGGGCGGCTCGTGGCGTCGCATCTGTACCACGACGACCGGCTGGTGTACGGGTCTGGTCCGGTGCAGCTGGGGACATACGAATACGACCGCTGGGCGGAAGCTCCGGCGGACATGGTGCAGGACATGCTGGTGACGATCCTGCGATCCTCGGGGCAATTCCGCGCGGTATCGAGAGTGACCAGCAACGTGCGCGGGGAGTATGTGGTGCGCGGCCACTTGTATGCGATGTACGGCGTGGACCAGCCGGAACTGGTGGCGCGTTTTACGCTGCAGCTGGAACTTTACGATCCGAACACGCGGACTACAGTATGGAGCCAGATCTATACCCACGATGAACCAGTGGCAGCGAAGACCGTTCCGGCGATTGTGGAGGCGATGGATAAGAATGTGACGGCTGGATTGCAGCAGCTTTCGGGTGGGATCACGCAGTTTTTTGCCAGCCATCCGCCGCAACAGACGCAATCTGGGAAGTGATGCGGGGTGACGCGTTCGCGTCACCGCTGCGCGATCGTACTTCGACGGTTGAAGCTGCACTGATTTTTCTGCGCTGATATCGTCGCCCTTCGAGCCTGTCACAGACCTGCTCTCGGGATGAACTAAAGCCACGACCTACAAAGATTTCCTCTCTCTGTCATAGACTTCGCACTCAGTTTCCAGCCTATTGAAACGGAGGGCTTGCTCCGTAGCCAATCTCGCATTGAAGAGAACCGCAAAGGCGTCCGACTGAAGGCGGCCGCTACAGATTCAAAATCAACGTCAGAGGCAATCCGAGTTACGCAGAAATCTTGGCGCACAGCCAGGAGTGGTTGTGCGAGGACAAGCGGGCTCGGCGGTGTGTTTCATTTTGGAGCAGGGCTCAAGTTCTTTGCGAATCTTCCGATAACTTCCTCGTAGGACTCCGAGTTGCGGTTTTGTGCCCGCGGACGGATGCCGGCTTGCTCGGTAACACACTGATTGGTGTGACGTCGCACGAGTCGTTTGCCGAAGCGACGGGGAACGCGGGGAAAGGGTGTTATGGATTTTTTTCGACAGCTGTTCGGGGCAGGCGAATTCATGCCGCACGGGTACTGCTACATGTGGAATCCGGGATTGGTTTGGCTGCACGTGATTTCGGACTCGTTGATTGCGCTGGCTTATTTCACGATTCCCATCACGCTGCTGTGGTTTATGCGCAAGCGGCGCGATTTACCGTTCAGCTGGATGTTCGGGTTGTTTGGAGTGTTCATCGTGGCGTGCGGCGCGACGCACGTGATGGAAGTGTGGAATCTGTGGCACGCGCAATACTGGCTGGCAGGAGTGCTGAAGGCGGTGACGGCGGTAGCGTCTGTGGGGACCGCGATTTTGCTGGCGCGGCTGGTGCCCAAGGCCCTGAAACTTCCCAATATCACCGAGTGGGCGCGGGCAAACGCGGCGCTGGAACAGGAAGTTCACGAGCGCCGCGAATTGGAAATTGACCTGCGCATTAGTGAAAATCGGTTCCGCGAACAGGCCGAGCTTCTGGATCTTTCTTCTGACGCGATACTTGTACGGAACCTCAAGAACGAAATCACTTTTTGGAATCGCTCGGCGGAGCGGCTGTATGGGTGGCGAGCAGAAGAAGCGCGCGGCCAGACAACGCACGAGCTTCTGCGAACGGAGTATCCGAAGGGCTTGGCCGAGATCGAAGCGGAAACGATTGCCAAGGGCTATTGGGAGGGGGAATTGATTCAGCATTGCCGTAATGGTTCAGCGGTGACCGTCGCGACGCGATGGGCGTTGCGCAAAGACGTGCGCGGCAATCCCAGCGCGGTTTTGGAAAGCAATCGGGACATCACGCAAAGCAAGAAGGAAGAACAGAAATTCCGCAACCTGTTGGAAACGGCGCCAGACGCGATCGTCATCGTGAACCAGAGCGGGAAAATTCAACTTGTTAACGCGCAGACAGAAAAGCTGTTTGGCTACGCGCGCGGGGAACTGATCGGAAGAGCCGTCGAAGACCTGGTACCGGAACGCTTTCACAGCCAGCACTCGGGTCATCGTGAAGCGTACGCGGAATCGCCGCGGCCGCGCTCGATGGGAGCGGGGCTGGAACTGTACGGGCGGCGGAAGGATGGAAGTGAATTCCCTGTTGAAATCAGTTTGAGTCCGCTGGAGACGGCGGAAGGGACGCTGATATCGAGCGCGATACGGGATGTGACGCAACGGAAAAAGCTCGCAGCGGAATTCCTTGAACATGAGACGCGATTTCGGTTGTTGATTGATGCGGTGAAGGACTACGCGATTATCAGTCTGGATGCGAATGGCCTGGTGACGAGCTGGAACGACGGCGCGCAACGACTAAAAGGTTTTTCAGCGGAAGAAATCATGGGCCAGTACGTCGGCCGTTTCTATTTGAAGGAAGACATGGAGCGTGGCAAGTTGACGGAGGAATTGCGGCGAGCGGCGGCCGAGGGGCACGTGGAAGACGAAGGTTGGCGGGTGCGCAAGGACGGTTCCCGGTTCTGGGCAGAGATCGTCACCACCGCGCTTCGCTCCAGCAGCGGCGATTTGGTCGGTTACGTGAAAATCGACAGGGACATTACAGCGCGGCGCGATGCCGAGGAGGAGATCCAACAACTGAATTCGGAACTCACGGGACGAGTAGAGGAGCTAGGCACCGTCAATCGTGAACTGGAATCGTTCAGTTACTCCGTATCACACGACCTGCGCGCCCCTTTGCGGCATGTGGACGGGTTCGCGCGAATACTGAAAGAGGAGTATTCGCCGGATATGCCTGGGGAGGCGATTCGTTACCTAGATCGCATCCTGGCAGCCGCCACGCATATGGGGCAACTGATAGACGACCTGCTGAACCTGGCGCGGATCGGCCGGAGAGAACTGAAGAGGGAGCGGGCACAAATCGCCGGCGTAGTGAAGCAATCGATCGCCGAGCTGCCCGCCGAAGCGCAAGAACGAAACATCGAATGGCGGATCGAGCCGTTGCCCGAATTGAATTGCGACGCGGGGCTGCTGAAATTGGTTTTTATTAACCTGTTATCGAATGCGGTGAAATTTACGCGCAAACAGGCGATTGCGGTGATCGAAGTAGGTTCCCGCATCACCGATGGACGGCCGACGATTTTCGTGCGGGACAACGGAGTGGGCTTCGACCCGCGGTATGCCGATAAGCTCTTTGGAGTGTTCCAGCGCCTGCATCGCCAAGAGGATTTCGAGGGAACCGGAATCGGACTGGCCACGGTGCAACGGATCATTCGCCGACATGGGGGCGAAATCTGGGCGGAGTCACAGGTCAATGCGGGAGCTACATTTTTCTTCACGCTCGGCCCGTTGTCGCAATCGTCCGGGGATTCCCGGACTACGGAGATAAAACATGCTTGAGTCAGAACCGGTGGAAATTCTGCTGGTGGAAGATAATCCTTCGGACGCGGAGCTGGCGCTGCACGCGCTGAAGAAATGCAAAGTGGCGAATCACATTCTGCACGTGCGCGACGGCGCGGAAGCCCTGGATTTCCTGTTTCGCCGGGGTGAGTATTCCGCGCGCACAGACGAGGACCGCCCGGTGCTCGTGTTGCTGGACTTGAAGCTGCCCAAAGTAGATGGGCTACAAGTGTTGAAACAAATCAAGAGCGATTCGCGGACCAGAGCGATACCAGTGATTCTGCTGACCTCGTCCAAGGAAGAGTCAGACATGGCGACCGGATATCAGCTGGGGGTAAATAGTTACATCCAGAAACCGGTGAACTTTGGGGAATTTCAGGAGGTCGTGCGGCAATTGGGAATGTACTGGTGCTGGTGAATAGCAAGCCGCCCTCGGCCGCGTTCCAGAGCGTTTAGGAGTTAGACATTTCATGTCTGCGACGCCTTCGAAAAACGATACGGCTGCGGCAAGGCCATTGAGGATTCTGATCGCCGAGGACAACCCGGTCGATCTGGAACTGACCATTCTCGAATTGAGGAAGTCAGGCCTGGACGTGGAAATTGACACGGTGGCCACGCGGCCGGCGTTCGCCGAGAAACTCCGCAGCCATGCGGTGGACATGGTTCTCTCCGACTATCGCATGCCGGGATGGACGGGGATGGATGCGTTTTCTGAAATTGTGAAGTCCGGACAGGACATTCCCCTGATTTTGGTTACCGGCACGCTGGGGGATTTGAAGGCGGTGGAATGCATACAGATTGGGATGGCGGATTACGTCCTGAAGCAGCAACTGGCGCGATTGCCGATGGCGATCTTGCGCGCGCAGGAAGGAAAACTGCTGCGTGACGCGCAGAAGGAAGCGGCAGCGGCGCTGCGGGAGGGCGAAGCGCGCTTTCGGCTGCTGGTGGAAAATGCGCCGGACGCGATCGTGGTGCTGGATATGGATAGCGGAATGTTCAGCGATTGCAACGAGAATGCACTGCGGCTGTTTCGGTTGACGCGGGAAGAGCTGATGCGTTGCGGACCGGGGGAATTGAGCCCGCCATTTCAGCCGGACGGGCGGCATTCAGCGCTGGCAGCGCGCGAATGGGCGGACCGAGCGACCGGGGCGACACCCTATTTCGGGTGGACGCACCGAAATTCGCAGGGGGAAGAAATTCCCTGCGAGGTGCACGTGGTGCGGCTGCCTTCGCCGGCACAGAAGCTGATCCGCGGAAGTATTCTGAATATCACGGAGCGCAAACACGCGGAAGAAGCGCTGCGGGAGAGCGAGGCGCGCTATCGCAGCCTGGTGAATAACGCGACGTATGGGATTTACTGGGTGACGCTGGACGGGGACCTGCTGGATGCCAATCCCGCACTGGTGCAGATGCTGGGGTACGAGTCCATTGAGGAGCTGCTGGATCTGAATAATACGCTGTGCCTGTACTGCGATCCGGCGGCGCGCGATGCGGTGGCGAATCGTTATCGCAATCACGACCGCGGCCACACGACCGTGGAATGGAAACGGAAGAATGGTAAGACCATCAGCGTGCGATTGATTGGCAGGCGCTCGCGCGATGTGCGGCGTAATACAGAATCCGTCGAGGTGATTGTCGAGGATGTGACCGAACGGATCGCGCTGGAGAAACAGCTGCGGCAAGGGCAGAAATTCGAAGCGATCGGGCAGCTGGCCGGTGGAATCGCGCACGACTTCAACAACATGATCGGAGCAATTCTGGGCTGGGCAGAGATTGGGCTGGACGAAACGGGCGCGGAAACGCGTTTACACCGGCATTTCGAGAAGATCCGGCATCAGGCAGTGCGCGCGGCGGCCTTGACCAAGCAATTGCTAGCATTTGCGCGGCGGCAAATACTGGAGCCGCGCAACATGGATATGAACCAGAACGTAACGGAGACACTGAGCCTGTTAGAAAAAGTGATCGGAAGCAATATCGAGATTAGGACAAACCTGACAGCGAATCTGACGCTAGTGCGGGCTGATCCGACGCAGGTGGACCAGGTGATTATGAACCTGTGCATCAATGCACGGGACGCAATGCCCGGGGGCGGATGTTTGACGATCGAAACCGGCGACGCGGTGTTCGATGAAAAATATTGCGCGTTACATACATTCGCGCGACCAGGCCATTACACCTTGCTGGCGGTGACGGATACGGGTACGGGGATGGATGCGGCCACGCTGGACCGCATCTTCGAGCCTTTTTTCACCACGAAAGAAACGGGCAAGGGGACGGGTCTGGGTCTGGCCACGGTGTACGGAATCGTGAGCCAGCACGGCGGTTTTCTGCAGGTGTACAGCGAGGTGAACATCGGCACCACGTTCCGGATTTATTTGCCGGTAACGCCGACTGCGGAAAAAACTCCCGTGAACGATGAGGATACGCGGCCGGTGCGCGGCGGAGCGGAAACGATTCTGATCGCTGAAGATCACGAAGGGCTGCGCGAGCTGGCGCGGGAGACTCTGGCGAGTCTGGGCTACGACATCCTGCTGGCGAGCGACGGCGAAGAAGCGGTGCGTCTGTTTCAGGCTAACCGCGACCGAATTGACCTGCTGTTGCTGGATGTGGTGCTGCCGAAGTTGAACGGGCCGGAGGCTTTCGCGCGTATCTGCGCGGAAAAGCAGGATGTGCCGGTGATTTTTGCGACGGGATACAGTCCTGAAATGGAACTGCTGCATAGCGCGCAGGAGCTGGGGCTGACTGTGCTGCAGAAGCCTTATGTGCCGAGGGAGTTGGCGCGGCGAGTGCGGGAGACGCTGGATCGCCAGCCGGCTAAGGTCCACCCGGGCTAGACCGGCCTGGTAGCGAGGCGTGATGTTTGCGTGGACAGTGGAGTCTGTAGAACCACCGATGGGCGTGGGCTGATCGCTAGAATCACGGAAGGGCTGCGGCGAGACGGCAATTGGAGTTGACACCGTTTCTCCGGGCATGATAAGGAATCGTACAACAGTGGATTCCGGCGGAAACGCTGGATTGCTTGGGCGTCAGGCTCTCCACACGCAAGCCGGTTCTGCGACGCTCTAGCAACACCCCACCCACCCCGGGAGGTGGATGCCACCTGGCATCTGCCTCCCGTTTTTATTTGTGACATCGCTTGTCAACAGGCCTGGAATCACTGAGATACGGCTGAACGAGAGGTGGTGGCGACCTTCGTACGGTGCGGGTGCAAAATCGACGGCAACGTCAAAACGGCCCGCCTAAAGAGCAAAAGCAGGCGGCCGCTACAAATTCAACAACGACTGCAAAACAGCCGGCGGGACGCCGGCGCTACGAACGGCAACGGCGGGTACAAGGTCAACGGTGGCCATCCCGCTCTGCCGGGGTGGCGGCTACCGGGTCAAAAGCTGAGTGGATTGAGGTCATGACCTCAGACGGCTCGTTGGTTCTCGCAGGGACTGCAGAGCTACAACGTACCGAGCTTGTACGGCTACGACACGGGTATTTTTGTCTAACACTGCGCGCAGAGCTTGCTTTCGCGAGTGGCGAAAGGGTTATAATGCGGCCACTTAGCCGCGGGCGCCTCGGTGGCGTCGTTGTTGAGAGCCGGCGCTTGACGACGGGCGGACCTTCCGCCTGGTGAAGGCTGGAAAATGAGCAGGGTCGCGAGCGCGGCCTGGGAGGCGAACATGGGCCTGCAAATTTCGACGCGAAAAACCGGTAACGTGGTGATTCTGGATTTGGTGGGACGGCTGATCATTGGCACGAGCAACGATACGCTGAGCAGTGAGTTGCGCAAATTTGCGGAAGCGGGGCCGTCGGAGGTCATCGTTAATTTGGTGGCCGTCTCGCAGATGGATAGCTCGGGGATCAGCACGCTGGTGCGTTCGTTTGTGACGCTGGAGCGGCAGGGCGGCGGATTGAAACTGCTGAATCCGACTGGACATGTGCGGGAGGTTTTGGAACTTACGCGGTTGATACAGTCCATTCCTACATTTACAGATGAAGGCAAAGCTGTTGCGGCGTTTCGCGGCGGCGTGGCGCACGCGTAGCTCGAGCCATTGAGATATTCGCGCTACATTATTTGCATTTGCATCGCGCTCGCGTCTGCGAGCGGTTCCCGCGCACAACTCCCGGACATGCAACCACTCGTTGCGAACATGGCGGGAGCTATCGCCAAATACAAGACCGTCGCCGTTTTCGATCTCGTCGGGCCTGGTTACAGCGTTACAGAATTGGGCCGTAGCCTGACGGAAAAATTCAGCGCGGATTTAGCTAAATCGAGCCGTGGCGTTATCGTCACAGAACGTGGGCGCATCACGGAAAGCATGGCGAATAAAGGCTTGAGTCCGTTGAGCGTCAAGGACGTTGACACTGCTCTCTGGGCTGCAGGTGATCTCGGAGTGGAGTCGTTTGTTTTTGGGACGCTGACGGTAATGGGCGATCGTCTCGGCATTGAAATGGATTGCTACAGTGTAAGGTCCGGGAAATCGATCCACAACGCCAAGACTGCTGGGTCAATTTCGGACGAGATGCGAAAGCTCATGAGCCAAACCGTCGAATACCCAATTCCGGATTCCTATTCGGGTATCCCGACACCAGGAAAAAATGGTTACAGGTACCCGAAGTGCGATTATTGCCCGCAGGCCGCATACACTGCCGAGGCTGTAAAAAATCGCGTGAAGGGGACGGTACTACTAACCGTGGTCGTGGGCGTGAACGGGCGAGCTGACGACATCGTTGTGAAAAAACCGTTGCCCGATGGGCTGACTGAAACAGCGATCGCAGCGGTGAAATCTTGGAAGTTTTCCCCTGCGTTAGGACCGGACGGAAAACCGGCCGCAGTCCGGCAAGTTATCGAAGTAACGTTTCATATTTATTCCAAGTAAGGCAACCCACACTTCACGAAATCGAAGTTTTGAACCGTCGGCTAGGCGTTTTTCTTCAGTTCGGCGAGGACTAGTTTGGCTACTTCTTTGAGGGTGTCGAAGACGCCTTGGCCTGTTACGGCTACGGCTTCGAGAGTGGGCTCGGATTTTACGAGGAGATGTTTCTGCAAATCGGCGACGGGGAGAATGTTGGGGAGGTCGCGCTTGTTAAGTTGCAGGACGTAGGGGATCGTCGTGAAGTCCAAGTTGTGATCTTTCAGGTGCTCGCGCAAGTTGTCTAGCGTTTCGAGATTGGCGTCGAGACGTTCTTCCTGCGAATCGGCTACGAAGACTACGCCATCTGCGCCTTTCAAAATCAGGCGGCGGCTGGCTTCGTAGAAAACCTGACCGGGAACCGTATAGAGATGGAAGCGGGTGCGAAAACCGCGCACCGTGCCCAGATCGAGCGGAAGAAAATCGAAGAAAAGAGTGCGATCGGTTTCGGTGGCGAGCGAAACCATCTTTCCCTTTTGATTCGCTCCGGTGTGCTCGTAGATCCACTGCAAGTTGGCGGTCTTGCCGCCAAGGCCAGGGCCGTAGTAAACAAGCTTGCAGTTAATTTCGCGAGCGGGAAAATTTATAAACGGCACAATTTCCTCGGAATAAGCGGACTCGTACTTATAGCATAGCCCCCCACCTGCGGCCAACGCGCGCCCGCAAATGATGCTTCGCAACTGATAACCCGAGGAGGTGACCCGAAAGGGGTCAGTGTCCGGGCGAGAGCGCGAGATTCATGGCCGCAGCGGCTAAAGCCGCCGTAAATCGACGGCTGGTGCGGCACGGCTGAAGCCGTGCCCTGACGGAAGTTAGAAGGTTGCGATGGCGTGCACGCTGGGCCGGCGGGGCACGGTTTCAGGGGTGTGAGGCGCTGGGACGGGAGGCTGCGGGGATGTGGGATTCGTGATAATTTGACCGCGCAATTCGAGGGTGCGGGTGGTCGCGAGAGAGTGATGAACAAAGGCGACAACAAGCTGCTTTTCGCGGTGGACATGGCCGGAACGCTGCTGTTTGCCATCGAAGGCGCGACGGCCGCGACCGCGGGCAACCTGGATCTGCTGGGCGTGATGGTGCTGGCGTTTGCGACAGCGCTGGCCGGTGGAATTATTCGCGATTTGCTGATCGGCGCGACGCCTCCGGCATCGTTGCGCGACTGGCGCTATGCTGCGATGGCGTTCACGGGTGGTGCGATGGTATTTTTTCTGCATCGTTACGTGTTGGCGATTCCTGGGATGGCGCTTGTGGTGCTGGATGCGGCGGCATTGGCGCTGTTTGCGGTGGCGGGAACCGAGAAGGCGCTGGATTTCAATATCCATCCGTTCATCGCGATTTTGCTGGGCGGAATGACGGCGGTGGGCGGAGGAACCTTGCGCGATATTTTACTGGCGCGAGTGCCGCTGGTGCTGCGCGCGGAAGTGTACGCGACGGCGGCACTGGCGGGTTCGGTATTGCTGATCATCGGCAGAAAGTTGCGGCTTTCGGCGACGCAGGCGGCGGTGTTGGGCGGAGCTTTTTGTTTTTTGCTGCGGCTGGTGAGCGTGTGGCAGCACTGGAATTTGCCGAAAGCCGTGGGTAATTGAACACAGCAGGGGCGTCTGCCTTCGTGTGCGGTATCGGACCCAAATCCACGCTACGAAGCACCTATTCCTGTCAGTTTTGCCAATGGACCTGGAAGCGTCGTCCGCGCGAACCTGTGCCAAACAGGCTCGCAGGATTTGCAGTTGAGGAGGTGTGCAATGGCAGTGCCACTGGGAAAACGTGCTGCGGCAGAACTCTTCGGAACATTCTGGCTGGTGCTGGGAGGATGCGGAAGCGCGGTGATATCGGCGGCGTTTCCGGGGCTGGGTATCGGATTTCTGGGAGTTGCGCTGGCGTTCGGTCTGACGGTGGTAGTGATGGTTCACGCGCTCGGCCATATTTCGGGGGCCCATCTGAACCCGGCAATTTCGTTGGGGCTGGTGGTGGGCAAGCGGTTTCCAGCCTCGGATTTGATTCCGTACATTGTGGCGCAAGTGGTGGGCGCGATCGCCGCAGCGGGAGTGCTTTACGTGATTGCGTCAGGGAAAGAGGGATTCTCGCTCGCGGGCGGATTCGCTTCGAATGGATACGCGGAGCATTCACCTGGCGGCTACTCGCTGCTGGCTTGCCTGGTTACCGAGATTGTGCTGACTTTTGTATTTTTGCTGGTGGTGATGGGAGCCACGGATCACCGGGCATTTGCGGGATTCGCGGCGATAGCCATTGGGTTGTGCTTGACGGGGATCCATCTGGTGGGAATACCGGTGACGAATCTTTCAGTGAATCCGGCGCGCAGCACCGGACCAGCACTCTTCGTGGGCGGCTGGGCGGTGAAGCAGCTGTGGCTCTTCTGGGTGGCACCATTGATTGGAGGAGCGCTGGGCGGAGGAGTTTATCGGGCGTTACTTGAAGAATAGATTTCGGCGCAGGCGTTTCACGCTGCAGAGATAAATTTCGCTACGCAAATTTGAAATACAGAGAGCCGCCCCGGATTTTTCCGGAGCGGCTCTTTTGGTTTGAATCGCCCGCACAACTGATAGAGCTACTTCGTGGGCCAGGGAAGGCTGGGCACGATCAGTGGGTGAAGCTGACGTTGATGCCAGTCGAGAAGATTATGTCGTTGGATTTTGTGCCGGCGATCGGCGGATTGGTGACGTAGCGGACTGTGAGCGCCGTTTGCCAACCGAGCCATTTGTTGATCTTGGTGACGGAAGCCGCGTCGAGGGCGAATCTGTATTCGCCGGTGTTGCTTAGGTCCGGGTAGAAGTAGAAGACTTCGGTGAACGTGGTGGATTTTCCGAACTTGTGCATGAAGTCTTCACCGAGAGTGATGCCAGCCAGGTTGCGAGCTACGTAGGTGGCGCCACCGCCGTAGGTTTCACGAGTGTAGTTCGCGCCGGCGAGGAGATCGAAAGTGGTGTTGGGATTGTTGATGATGTGCACGCCCAGGCCGCCGCTGTAAATTTGGCGGAGGTTGAGATCTTGCAGTGCATCGTGCGTGTAATCGGCGCTAACGAATACGAACAAGCGCTTGGTGATGTTGCGGTCGTACTTCACGCCGCCGAGAATGGAATTGGCGAGGACGGAGCCGCCGGGCTGGTTATTATCGGAGTAGAGGGAGGCCTCATAGAACGTCAATTCGTCGTGCAAGGTTTTGCGGTCGGCGTTGAAACCGGTGGTGAGGTTGGTGGTTTCGCTATTGCCGCGCGCGATGGCGAAGCCGAGGCTCGCGCCGCCTTTCCATGCTTCGAGCAGGCTGGGATGCAGACTCTTCTCGTAGGCAGTTTCCATGTCGGAGGAACGGACGACGGTTACCTGCGCGAGCGGGACCGGAACTGCTCCGTTGTTGGCGGTGTGGACGATCAGGTTTGAACCATCGGTCGAGACCGTACCGCTGACGGTTTTCTTGTCTGGAGTCACGACGTAGATCGGTTTGTCGGTCTTGAGTTCCTGCACGGCGGCCCACTGGATTTTGATTTCACCTGCGAAGTCGGTTTTCAGGGTCACGTCCTTGCCGTCGGAGACTTCCACCGTGCCGGTGAGGCGGTCTCCGTTTTTCAGCATGACGGTATCGGCGCGCGCCGCCGTGGCCATAGCCAGAACGCCGACGAAAACTGTGGCAAATTGCTTTAACTTCATGATTTCCCCCGACAAGAATTAGGATTGGGATTTGACCGGGAATTTCAGGTGAACTGGGCGGACATATCTTACGACAGAGTGGCGGAGTTGTGGCGAGGTTTTGGGGGGCACAGAATGGGCACGCCTGCAGTTGCAAGCCGCAACGATAGAATTCAACCGCGAACGCAAAGCGCGACTTCAGGTGCTAGAGCCCCTTCTCATAGGCAGGTTTGGCGGCGGGACTGAAGCCCCGCCCTTCCGGAGAGCCTTTGCACGAGAATCGCGAACCACGCGATTCCTGTTCGCTTGAGCGACAAGGACATCCCAGAAGCGGGCAATCGCGGAGCCGCAGCGGGTTCGGTTGCGCTGTAAGTGATTGCATTGCATGAATTTCCTGCCGATCGATAGCGGCCCGAAAATTGCAGAATTCTTGAGAACATTTCCCGGGGAGGTGTCTTCTGGCGACTTTGTGGCAGGACATGGAATACGCGTTCCGAATGCTGCGCAGGAGCCCGGGGTTCACGGCAATTGCGGTACTGACGCTGGCGCTGGGAATCGGCGCGAACACGGCGATTTTCAGCGTGGTGAGCGGAGTGCTGCTGCGCCCGCTGCCGTATCCCGAGCCTGGCGAGTTGGTGCGGGTCTTCACGGTATTGCCCACACAGCCGCATTTTCCAATGGCGATCGCGGATTTCTATGATTATCGCGAGCGGAGCAAGGTGTTCGGCAGCTCGGCGCTTTATGCGGAACGCGACCTGGACCTGACGGCGAACGAGCGGCCGGAACATCTTTCAGGGATGGCCGTGACGCATGAATATTTCCGCGTGCTGGAATTCCATCCGATTCTGGGGCGGGATTTCGACGAGCAAGAAGAGTACAAGAAAAACAATCACGTGGTGGTGTTGAGCGAACGCTTGTGGCGGACGCGATTCAATGGCGACCCCCAGATCGTGGGGAAAGGCGTGGTGCTTTCGGGCGAATCGTTCACGGTGATTGGGGTGATGCCGGCGGGGATTCAGCATGTCGGCGGCGATTTTCACACGCCGGCGCACGGCGAGACGGTGGACTTGTGGTGGCCATTGGCGCTACTCCCGCACGATGCGGCGGGGTGCGACCGCGGCTGCCACTACTTGAATATGGTAGCGCGGCTAGCTCCGGGCGTCAGCGCGGCGCAAGCTGCGGCGGCGATGAATTCGGTTTCGGCGCAGCTGGCGAAGGAGCATCCGGACAACGCGCACCAGATTTCGGTGGTTCCGCTGAAGGAAGAGATAGTAGGGCGGGCGCGGCTGATGCTTTTTGTATTGCTCGGCGCGGTGGGCTTTCTGCTGCTGATCGCGTGCGTGAACGTGGCGAATCTTTCGCTGGCGCGCGCGACGACGCGGCAACGGGAATTCGCACTGCGTTCGATGCTGGGCGCGGGGAACTTCAGGATTTTGCGGCAGCTACTGACGGAGAGTTTGCTGCTGGCGTTTTTGGGATGCGGGCTGGGCCTGGTATTCGCGATTTGGGGCGTGGATGCGCTGATCGCGCTGGGACCGGAACAATTGCCCCGATTGCAGGCGGTGCACATGGATGCGCGGGTTCTGGGTTTTGCGGCGCTGATCACGGTGCTAACGTCGGTGATTTTTGGTTTGGCGCCAGCGCTGGCAACGCTGCGGACGGACGTCAACCAGACGTTGAAGGATGGAGATCGCGGAACGACGCCAGCATCGGGGCGCGGTGGTTTGCGGAATGCTTTGGTGATCGCGGAAACGTGCCTTGCGCTGGTGCTACTGGCGGGCGCGGGGCTGCTGATGCGCACGTTTATTAATCTGCAGCACGTGAGCGCGGGATTTCAGCCGGAGCATGTGCTGACATTTCGCACGGACCTGCCGAGCAAACGCTATCCGGACGATGCTACGAGCATTCGCTTCTACAAGACACTGGTCGAGCGGCTGAAGACCCTGCCGGGCGTGCAGTCGGCGGGCGTGTCGTCTGATATTCCGTGGACCGGGTACGACGAGAATTCCAATTTTGACGTCGAAGGGCGGCCGGAGAGTCCGAATGATTCGCCGGAGGCGCGGTATCACTTCGCAACGCCGGGATATTTTGAAACGATTGGCACGCCCGTGTTGAGCGGCCGATCTTTTGAGCTGACGGACGATGAAAAGGCGCCAAAGGTGGCGCTGATTAATGCGGCGCTGGCGCGGCGATACTTTCCCGGCGAGGATGCGGTGGGAAAGATGCTGGACCTGTTTGGCACGAAGGGCGTGAAGATTATCGGCGTGGTGGGCGACGTGAAAGATTCGCCGGACGGGGCCGAGGCGAAGCCTGCGTTCTATGTAAACGATTGGCAAGTTACGTTTCGCGATTCGCGAGTGATCGCACTGCGTTCCAATTCTAATCTGGCGCCCCTGGTGCAGGCGGTGCGGACGGAAGTTGCGGCGCTGGATAAAGACCTGCCGGTGACGGACATCAAACCGATGGAAGAGATCGGCGCGCACGCTGTTTCCAGCACGCGATTTACTTTCCTGCTGATCGGATGCTTCGCGGCACTGGCGTTGGCGCTGGCTTGCGTGGGGATATTTGGAGTAATGGCGTATTCGGTGACGCAGCGCACACACGAATTCGGCATTCGCATGGCGCTGGGGGCGCAGCAACGCGACGTGTTGCGGATGGTGCTGGCGCACGGAGCGAAGTTGTTGATTGCGGGACTGCTGTTGGGCTGGATTGCTGCGTTTTCTTTGACGCGGGTGATGGCTGGATTGTTGTATGGCGTGCGCGCGGGCGATCTTTGGACGTTTGCAGCGGTTTCCGCGCTGCTGGCGGTGGTGACAGTTGCCGCGTGCATTTTACCGGCACTGCGCGCGACGAAAGTGGATCCGATCGAGGCATTGCGCTACGAGTGAGATTTGGATTCCGGCGGACCTGGGATTGGGGAGCTTAATGCGACGGGAACTGCGGTGCAAATCTTAAGGAGGCGCCATGGCTGAGAGCGAGTACATTCGAGAGTCGTTGCAGGGATCGCTGGACGCGACGTACGTAAAGCAGCGCGAGCAGGCGGGGTGGAAACTGGTGGCGGTGGAGTGGGAGCGCGCTGCGGCTGCGCCGGCGGTTCCTGTGGCACCTGTGGAGGCGCCGCCGAGCCTGGTGGATGCGCCGTTCGGGTTGCGCGTAGCGGGAGACTGCGAACATTTGGAGCAGAATCCCACGGAGATGGAATTTCTGCTTTCGATGATGGAATTGATCATTCAGGATATTTCGCTGGTGAAGGTGGCCGAGGAGCTGAACCGCAAGGGATTTCGCACCCGCAAGGGCGCGGAGTGGGGTCCGGTGGCGGTATTTAATATGTTGCCGCGGCTGATCGAGCTGACTCCAACGATATTCAACAACGAAGAGTGGCTGGAGCGCCGCAAGCATCTCACGCTGGTTTACTGAGCATCCCAATAATTGAGAGTAGTTGAGGGGCATTTCGGCCGGGGCTTGACAGAGAGCGGCCGGCTCACTAGAGTTGCGGCATCTGGTGGAACTCCTGCCGTCCTGTAATTCCCACGCAAGTGCGAAGCCGGGCGGATACCCGCCAGCTGAGGAGATGGCAATGCGTAAATCGATCTATTTGGTGCCAAGTGTTCTGGTGATTGCCGCATTTTTGGCATTGGCGGCAGCGCCGCAGGCTCAAGCTCCGGCGACTGCGACGGTGACAACTGTGGTCACTGTTCTGGGGCCGAAATTCACGGCGCCGCCGGCGATCAGCAAGGATGACATCGGCGTTTATGAAGGGAAGGATAAGAAAGAGGTGGCGGGCTGGACTCCGGCACAGGGCGAAAAGGCGGGATTGCAGTTGGCCATTGTGATTGACGAGGCCTGTTCGACCGACCTGGGCAATCAACTAAGCGACTTGAAGACATTCATCAACGGCCAGCCGAGAACCACGGCCGTGGGCGTGTTTTATGCGAGCAATGGCGGTGTGCAGCCGGTTTCGCAGTTCACCACCGATCACGAAGCGGCGGCCAAGACTTTGCGCCTGCCGCTCGGGAATTTCGGCGCTTATTCCAGCATTTATCTTTCGACCATGAGCTTGATCAAAGGATGGCCGGCGACCTCGGGAGTACGGCGCGAAATACTTTTGATCGCGGATGGAATTGACCGGTTCCGCGGCGACCCGTTCAGCCCGGACATCCAGAGCACGTACCAGGCGGCGGAGAAATCCGGCGTGATTATTCATACGCTGTATTGCTCCGGAGTTGGCCGTGCAGGTCATAACTCGTTCCGCGTAAGTTACGGACAGAGCAACCTTGCGCAAATTACGGACAAGACCGGCGGGTATTCTTTTTTCCAGGGATTGCAGACGCCGATTTCGTTCGCGCCGTTCCTGGAGCAGCTGGATACCGTCCTGAAAAACCAATATTTCTTGAGCTGGAACAGCGGGCGGCCTGCGAAGGGCAAGGGCGAGCTGCGATCATACCGCATCAAGACCGAGCTGCGGGATATTGATATTTCCAGCTCGGACCAGGTGTGGGTGCCGGGGGCTGCTCAGTAGAGGGCGCGGCACGGGTATTTTAACAATGGGCTATCTGGTGGGGCGGGGCTGCAACCCGCCCCATTTTTTTTGGGGCGACATCGAGCGGCGCGTGAGCGCCGAGTGACACAGGTTCGCGGCGTGACACCGTACGGCATCGCTGAAAATCGTTCTTCACTTTTTGAACGAATTGCGCGTAAGGTGATGCGAAGCGGTAAGTATTTCTGCGCGAGGGCGAAATGATCCGGAGCGGGCTTTTTCTGATGATGCTGTGCGCCGCAACTTCTTTGTGCGTGGCGCAGCAGCCGGCGAAGCCGGCGCCATCGCGGCCGCCGGCTTCGAGCGTGAGTGCGGCGGCGGTTTGGAACCCGGCGCCCGACGCGCTCGCTGCGATTCGCCAGAAATGCGGCGAAGCGGATCCTACGCACATCGAGAAATGTTTTTTGAACGAAATGAAAGCGGCCGGAGCATCTCTCGAGGCGCAGGGGTTTGCGGAAAACTTGGCGACGTCGCTGGGAGTGGTTTACCTGCGGGCGTTTCGGCATGTGGAACGCGTGGACATCGCGTATATCGAATATGCGTTCCGTGCGAACGAGATGGAAGGCTTGCTGCTGGTGAATGGAAATTCTTCGCCGATTGACGTGGATGACGAGAGGTTTACGCTCGATGCGGAGATGCGGAAGAACGCGGCTTACGCGGCGCTGGCTGAGCAATATCCGCACATAAGCGTATGGCCCGGCGACCGGTTCGACAGCAAGTTGCCGACGGTGACGTCCACGGGATGGGGAACCCAAATATTCTTGGTGCAGTATGTATTGCGCGACGGGTGCCACGCATGCGCCGAAGTTGGGACTGCTACGCTGGCGTTCGACTTCGACACACAAGGAAACTTCCAGGGCGCCAGAATTTCGAAAATAGCAGGAGCTTCTGCTCCGCGAGCTGAGGCAATTCCGACTAGTTCGACTGGATTCGACGTGGCGGGAGGCGTGGAACAAATACGCGTGCTGGCGGGGAAGCAATTTTCGATCACGCTGAACGCGAACCACACGACCGGATATAGTTGGCGGCTCGCGAGGCCGCTGGACCTTGCGCTGCTACGGCAAATCAGCGACGAATATCACGCGGCGACTTCCGATGCGGTGGGCGCGCCGGGTGAGGAAGTGTGGACGTTGGAATCGGTCGCTGCAGGAAACGTGGAGGTCGATTTTGAATACGTGCGTCCCTTTGAGAAGGACGCCAAGCCGGTAAAGACAGCAAGGTATTCCGTCGTCATCGAATAAGCCATTATAAATCGCCCCGGTCTTACCGCTGTAATGAAGCACCCGCTTGCAACGCCAAGTCTCCGGTTTTTTACCGTTGCGTCAAACAGCATTCATCTGGCCGCGAAGGCCTTCGGGTAACCTTCGCTGCTCAGTTCCACCTCAGGAGGAATCCGAAATGCGCATTACCAAGGCTGTGATGTCGTTTGTCTTGGCCGCTTCGATGCTCATATCCCCACTGCAAGCAGGCGCAGAAGGAAATGGGAGCAGCAGTTCCACCCAAACCGTGAAACATGTGCTGCTCATAAGCGTTGACGGCCTTCATGCTCTGGATCTGGCGAATTATGTGAAGAGTCACGAAAACTCAACACTAGCAAAGCTAAGCCGCAGCGGGATTACTTACACGAACGCATCCACCTCGACGCCGTCGGATTCTTTTCCGGGACTCGCGGCGCTGGTAACGGGCGGCTCACCGATCACGGCGGGGCTTTGGTATGACGTCACTTACAATCGCGCGCTTTCACCGCCGGCGACGACCACCTCGCTACCGATTACTGGCGGCCAGAATCTGTGCCCGAATGTTGTCGGCACGCCGATGGCATACGACGAATCGATTGATATTGATCTGACGAAATTGAACGGCGGTGGCGGAATTAATCCGCATTTTTTGCCGCGCAATCCGAATGATGGCTGCAAACCCGTGTTCCCGCACGAATATTTGCGCGTGAACACGATTTTTGAGGTTGTAAGAGCGAATGGTGGCACCACGGCATGGATTGACAAGCATCCTTCGTACGAATGGACCAACGGGCCGAGCGGCAAAGGCGTGGAAGATTTCTACGGCCCTGAAATTAATTCGAATCCAGTCGCGCTCCCGCAGTTTCCTGGATGCAGTCCGGTGCCCTTCGTGGACAACACGTTCGACGACGGATGGACGACCGATTTCAGAAACATCCAGTGCTACGACTCGCTGCATGTGCAGGCATTGATCAATCAGATTGACGGGTACACGCACGACCGCTCCAAGAAAGTTGGCGTGCCAACGCTTTTTGGATTTAATTACCAGGCCGTCAGCGTTGGGGAAAAGTTGAAACAAGGTCCCATCGCCGCGGGTGGCCCGAACGTGCTGGGTAGTTACTACGACGTTCTGGGCACGCCGAACGAGGGCTTGGCGTTTGAACTGGATTTCGTGGACCAATCTCTGGGAAGGATTGTGGCCGAACTGAAGAAAGAGGGGATCTACGATTCCACGCTCATCATTATCGGAGCGAAGCACGGGCAGTCTCCGATTGACATCAGCAAGCGCGTGGGAATTGGCAATGGACAGCCGACCACTTTGCTGGGCGCGGCGGATGCTTTTGATATTTCCGACGACGGCTCACTGATCTGGTTGACCGACCAGGAACTTACTTCGAGCGTGGTGGCGATGTTGAGCCAACCCGAAAATCAGCAGACGCTGGGGATTCAGGAGATTTTCGCGGGCCAGTCCTTGAAGAACAAATGGGATGATCCGGGCAGCGATCCACGCACGCCCGACATCATTCTGAAGGTGAATACCGGCGTGATCTTCACGGGCGGCAGCAAGATCGCCGAGCATGGCGGCTTGAACGAGGACGATATTCACGCTGCGCTGCTGGTTTCGCTGCCCGGAGCCACGCCAAAAACGGTGAAGACCGCCGTGCTCAATCAACAGGTCGCACCGACGATTATCAAGGCTCTCGGGATCGATCCCAACGAACTGGAAGCGGTGAAGCAGGAACAAATTCACGTGCTGCCGTTCCTGTTCAATAGCGCTGGCGGGATCGAGTAGCGAATAAACGCGGTCGCCTACGGACAGTTCAGAACCCGACACCGGAGCGGCGAGCTATTTTGATTGCTCGCCGCTTCTCTTTTTGGCAACAGGAAAAAATGCGCTGCAAAAACAAAAAGCCCCGGCTCGATTCACATCGAGCCGGGGCTTGCGTTTGTCTGTAGCAAACTCGTTTGACTGAATCGGATGGTACTTGTCAGAACCCGTCGGGCTTTGAGAGCCGAACCCGGTTCACGAAGGAACCGGTGGAGAGCCGTACCTGCTACCGAAGCAGGTCGTACTCTCTTTTCTTTTAGAAAGGAGGTGATCCAGCCGCAGGTTCTCCTACGGCTACCTTGTTACGACTTCACCCCAATCATGAGTCATACCTTGAGCGCCTGCCTCCTTGCGGTTGGCTCGGCGATTTCTAGTACAGCCCACTTTCGTGATGTGACGGGCGGTGTGTACAAGGCCCGGGAACGTATTCACGGCGCCGTTCTGATGCGCCATTACTAGCGATTCCGGCTTCATGCAGTCGAGTTGCAGACTGCAATCCGAACTGAGCGCGCTTTTGTGCGATTAGCTCCCCCTCGCGGGTTTGCAACGCTCTGTAGCGCGCATTGTAACACGTGTGTAGCCCTGGACATAAAGGCCATGCTGACTTGACCTCATCCCCACCTTCCTCTCCGTTATCCGGAGCAGTCCTCATAGAGTTCTCCCTTGCGGGTAGCAACTATGAGTAAGGGTTGCGCTCGTTGCGGGACTTAACCCAACACCTCACGGCACGAGCTGACGACAGCCATGCAGCACCTCTACACAGGTCCCTTGCGGGAAGTCTCTGTTTCCAAAGATCGTCCTGTGCGGTTCAAGCCCAGGTAAGGTTCTTCGCGTTGCGTCGAATTGAACCACATGTTCCACCGCTTGTGCGGGCCCCCGTCAATTCCTTTGAGTTTCAGCCTTGCGACCGTACTCCCCAGGCGCAGGACTTAACGCGTTAGCTACGGGACGTGCCCCGTACAGGGCACACCCCAAGTCCTGATGGTTTAGGGCTAGGACTACCAGGGTATCTAATCCTGTTTGCTCCCCTAGCTTTCGTCCCTCAGCGTCAGTTGTGATCCAGCGAGCCGCCTTCGCCTCGGATGTTCCTACGGATATCTACGCATTTCACCGCTACACCCGTAATTCCACTCGCCTCTCTCACACTCTAGCATGGCAGTTTCGGAAGCAGCCTCTGGGTTAAGCCCAGAGATTTCACTCCCGACTTGCCACACCGCCTACGGACCCTTTACGCCCAGTAATTCCGAGCAACGCTGGCCCCCTACGTATTACCGCGGCTGCTGGCACGTAGTTAGCCGGGGCTTCTTATACCCGTACCGTCAAGCCCTTGCGGGCATTCTTCCGGGTCGAAAGGGGTTTACACTCCGAAAAGCTTCATCCCCCACGCGGCGTTGCTGCATCAGACTTTCGTCCATTGTGCAAGATTCCCCACTGCTGCCTCCCGTAGGAGTCTGGACCGTGTCTCAGTTCCAGTGTGGCCGGCCAACCTCTCAGTCCGGCTACCGATCAATGCCTTGGTGAGCCATTACCTCGCCAACAAGCTAATCGGCCGCGGATCCCTCTTCTGGCGCCTTGCGGCTTTGAAGACAACACCATGTGGCATCGTCATGTTATGCGGTATTAGCCCAATTTTCACTGGGTTATTCCCCACCTGAAGGAAGGTTATCCACGTGTTACGCACCCGTTCGCCACGCGCCCACACCCTGTATTGCTACAGAATGCTGCGCGTTCGACTTGCATGTGTTAAGCACGCCGCCAGCGTTCGCTCTGAGCCAGGATCAAACTCTCGTTTGAAATCTGGTGTTTCCAGACGTGTGCATTGTCGATTCGCATCGAAATGCCACGAATGGGAACGAACTGTTTAAATCGCTCGGTTATCTCAAATGTGGTACGTACACCGGTACACCCGGCGCACGAACCGTAACCAAACGGGTTCTGGCATGTATCATCCGATTGTCAAAGAGCAGGTCAATCCAGGCCAGCTGGAAGGACTACAGACGAACCCCGATACTACCGAACAGGTATCAAAGTGTCAAGCTGTAATGCAAAATTAATTTGAGCCTCGAGCTGTGGGAATTCTCGGGCCTGTGGATTTCTTGGTGCGCGGGTTTTGCGGCTGGCGCGTATTAGTGCGGCCTGGTTATGCGAAATTGCCGCGGAGATCGTTACGTGGTTAGCGCGCCTTTGTTTTCGTAGCGCTTGCTGGACAGCTCATTGAGCGGGGGAAATGACACAGGCTGGGTTAAAGCCAATTCGGAGGGGCGCGCCGCGCCTTCCTGCAAGGCTTTGAACGTCATTTCGACAGCAAGAATTGTGTTGGGTGGAATCACTACAGTCCCGGCGAGAGCGCCGGTCGCGACTTGTTTCTTGCCGGTATTGGTCAGCCCATCGCAGCCGAGAAACGGCAAGCTCATGACCTTATCGCGCACCGCGACGTTTGATTGTTCCTGAAGCGCTTTTCGTGCGCCGAGCGCCATCGCGTCGTTCTGCGCGACTACGGCATCAATCGGCAACTTATCGGAAGTGGACAAGCGCAGCCAGGAGCAGACGGCGTTGAAGGCGCTTTCCTGGGTCCACTGGCCCTTCATGGCGATGAGTTTGATGTTGCGCGGCATAGTTTCCTGCATTCCAATTCTGCGCTGCACGGCCGCGGCAGTGTCTGACGGGCCCTGAATAAATAATGCGGCGCCACCTTGCGGAATGAGAGCGGCGAGCTGACGGCCCTGAATGCGCCCGACTTCAAGATGATCGGAGCTGACGCAAAAAGCCGGCGCTTTGCTGGTGCGACGAAGATCGGCGAGATATTCTGCTTGGCGATTGAGCACTACCCAGGCAATCTCCGCGGATGCAGCCGCGCGACCGACGTGGGGCAGAGCGGTGCCGCTGACCGGTTCGAAGATGATCGCGTCGGGATGCTTTGAACTGTCGCCTTGAATAACATTCAATAGTTGCTGACTCTGGTTGATGGAGTCGTTGGCCGCGAAGATAATTTCGACATCAAGGCCGAGCCGTTGCGCCGTCGCTTCCGCAGCTCTTGCTTGCTCGACTTGGAAATCATTATCGTCGGTGATCAGCGACACCAGAAACCTGAGCCTTTTCATGGCCGGCACGCCCCAAGAGAGAAGGAAACTAGGTCCAAGATACAAGGAATGCGCCGGGGGCAAAAAAAAGAATTGTACATAGTGTTCATTTAGGAAATCTTGCGAGGCCGGAACAGCGAAAACCGGTGAGAGCGCAAGCTCAGGCTTATCTGCGGTCGGGATGAAGCGAGAGCGGGCTGAAAAGCATCCAAAGCGCACAAGTGTGGAATGCGGCTGTAATCATCACAGAAAGATTGAGAGTTGTGCGACTATTGAAGGAAGGCCGCACGGCGGCGAGCTTGCAGCCGCTCTCTAGATTCGACAGGTAGAAAAAATGAAGGTGTTATCAGTAAATGTGGCGCTGCCGCGGCTGGTGGCCTGGAGAGGCCAGACGTTTAACACGGGCATATTCAAAAAACCCGTAGCCGGGCCGGTGATGATGCGGAAGCTTGATTTTGATGGTGACCGGCAGGCGGATTTGTCGGTGCACGGCGGGCCGTACAAGGCTGTGTATGCGTATCCTTCGGAACACTATGAGTTCTGGCAGAAGGAATTTCCGGAGATGGAATTGCCATGGGGACAATTCGGCGAGAATCTGACGACCGAAGGATTGAACGAGAGAGACACGCACATTGGCGACGTTTTGCGGATCGGTAAGGCCACGGTGCAAGTGACGCAGCCGCGGGTGCCGTGTTTAAAGCTGGCGGCGAAATTTCAGCGAGATGATATTTTGGGGCGCTTTCTGCGGAGCGGACGCTCGGGATTCTACTTTTCAGTGATCGAAGAGGGCCTGGTGGCCGCGGGCGACGAGATCGAGCGAATCCGGGACGACGAGAACGGCATTGCGGTAAGCGACATCAACAAGCTTTTCACCGATGGATCGGACCTTGCGTTGATGCGGCGAGTGATTGAGCTGGAAGCGCTACCGCTCGACTGGCGCGAGCATTTTGCCGAACATCTGGTGATGCTAGAGCGCCAGTCGTGATGGAAGGTCCCTGAGCATGCAGCGCAAAACGATTCTCCATGAATCATTTGAAGTGGGCATCACCCTGAAGGGCGTGGGCGCGCTGCTCGAAATTGCCGGCGGCGTGCTGTTGTGGGTGGTGAACCCATCACAGATGAACGGCTGGGTGCGCCGTGTGGCCGACTACCTGCTGGTGGATGCGCCGCATCATCCGTTTGCATCGCACGTGCTGAATGCTTCACAGCAGATGGCCGATCACGGCACCACTTTCGCTTCGTATTATTTGCTCTCGCACGGGATCGTTAAATTAGCGCTGGTGATTTGCCTGTGGTGCAACAAGCTCTGGGCGTATCCGCTGACGATTGTCGTTTTTACTGCGTTCATGGTGTATCAGGTGCATCGCTTCACGCACACACATTCATGGACGCTGATCGCGCTGACGATTTTTGACGCGGTGATCGTTTACTTAACGTGGCAGGAATATCAGGCGCAGAAGGCCAAGCGGACTGAAAAAATCGCCACGCAATAATTGGGGATACTAGTCGAGGGGTTCCGCGTCAATCCCAATGTTCTTTTCTCCGGCGGCTTTCTTTTCGTTGTACTTCTTCACCCAGGCGGCAAAGCTTTTTCCGGCGGCAGTGTCGCGTCCGGTGAAGGCCAGGGCGGCGATGTCGCTATAAGGGATGGTGAGTTTTCCCGGCTGATCCTTGGGCATCACGCGGATGAAACAGTCGGAGAGCGCGGGGCCTTTGATTTTACGGTCGAAGATGTAACCTTCGATTTTCTGGCCACTTTTCAGAGTGATGGTGAGATCCCCGCGATAATCGAAAGCCTTCTCGAGCGCTTCGTGAATTTCCGAAACGGATGCCAGCGCGGGAATCCATCCTTCGAGATTTTCGTGGACGAATCCGAGACGTTCTTCGGCGGCAGATTCGGGCGACGTGGATGCGTGGGGATCGGACATGACGAATGCGACCGGCTAGGCTTTCGGCGACATGGCGATTTGCACGAGCTGGCCGGAATTTTTGCCCGCGCCATTCGCGGCGCCGCCCATGGCGTCGGGATCTTTGTACTTGTTGAAAATGGTGGCGCGTACAGTGCCGAGGAATCCGCTGAGCGAGCCGAACATATGGTCCACGGCGCTGGCTTCATAGCCGCTGTGCACCATGCAATTCGCGCACTTGGGATTGCCGCTCTCCGTGCCGTAGCGGTCCCAATCAGTTTCGCGGATCAATTCCTCAAAGGTGTCGGCGTAGCCGTCTTGCAGCAGATAGCAAGGCTTCTGCCATCCGAAAATATTGTAAGTAGGCATGCCCCAGGGCGTGCATTTGTAATGGCGCTTGCCCATGAGAAATTCCATAAAGAGCGGGCTGAGGTTGAAGCGCCATTTTTCGCTGCGGTTGCTCAAAATCTGGCGGAATAGTTCGCGCGTCTTTTTCCGGCTGAGGAAGTGTTCCTGATCGGGCGCTTTATCGTAGGTGTAGCCGGGCGAGAGCATCATGCCTTCGACGCCCAGGTCCATCATATCGTCGAAGAAGTGGCGAACGCTTTGCGCGTCGGCGCCGTCGAAGAGTGTGGTGTTGGTGGTCACGCGGAAGCCGCGCTGCAGGGCGAGCTGGATGGCTTCTACGGCCTTGTCGTAGGTGCCTTCGCGGCAGACGGCGAAATCGTGTTCTTCGCGCTGGCCATCCATGTGCACGGAGAAGGACAGATATTTGCTAGGTGTGAAGAGGTGCAGCTTTTCTTTCAGCAGCAGCGCGTTGGTGCAGAGGTAGATATATTTCTTGCGGGCGACCAGGCCGTCCACGATTTCGGCGATTTGCGGATGCATCAGAGGCTCGCCGCCGGGGATGCTGACCATCGGCGCGCCACATTCTTCCACAGCCCGGAAACATTCCTCGGGGCTGAGCTGCTTTTTCAAAACGTGCGCGGGATATTGAATTTTGCCGCACCCGGCGCAGGCCAGATTGCAGCGGAGCAGCGGCTCCAGCATCAGGACGAATGGGTAATGCTTGCGGCCCTTCAGCCTTTGGCTGATGACGTAGGACGCCGTCGTCCACATTTGTGAAACTGGAACTGACATCTCGCTTTTCCCTCAGTAACGCCGATACAGACGGCTAATTGCGCGCCTTTTACTTAGAGTCTAATGGTACCGGATTCGATGCCTGCTGTGAACCCCAGGACTCGTGGAGGGGTTATAGATACGCAAGTGTTCGGCGCGGGGGAGCGGGCCGCTGGGAGTGCGTTTGAAGCCCGGCGATTGTTACGCTTCAGTTTCGCCCGTGCGAAGCGCGTGCGGATTTGTACCTTTTGTATGTGGCTCCGCATCGAATATTCGTGTAGATTTTCTAATCGTGACCACACAAATAAAATTTGGTGTCGGCCTGGTGCAGATGGCCGTGAGCCGCAAGCCGCAGGACAACCTGGCGCGCGCTATTGCGAAAATCGAAGAGGCGGGGCGCAATGGGGCGCAGGTGGTGTGTCTGCCGGAACTATTTCAATCGCAATATTTCTGCCAGCGGGAAGATACCGCCAATTTTGATTTGGCGGAAGCCGTTCCCGGCCCGACGACGGAGGCGCTGGGCCGCGTGGCGCAGAAGGCCAAGGTCGTGGTAGTAGCGCCGCTATTCGAACGGCGCGCGGCGGGCGTGTATCACAATACTGCGGCAATTATTGATGCGGATGGCAAGGTCGCCGGCGTTTACCGGAAGATGCACATTCCCGACGATCCGGCGTATTACGAGAAATTTTATTTCACGCCGGGCGATCTGGGGTTTCGTGCTTTTACGACGCAGGCGGGAAAAATCGCGACGCTGATTTGCTGGGATCAGTGGTATCCGGAGGGAGCGCGGCTGGCTGCGTTGAACGGAGCGTGCATTCTTTTTTATCCGACGGCGATTGGGTGGCATCCCAGCGAAAAAGAATCGAATGGCGCGGCGCAACGCGATTCCTGGCGCACGGTGCAACGCGGACACGCCATCGCGAATGGAATTTATGTAGCCGCAGTGAATCGCGTCGGCCACGAAGTTCCCGCGGCCGGCGGCGACGGCTTGGAATTCTGGGGAGGCTCATTCCTGTGCGACCCGCAGGGAGTGGTGATCGCAGAAGCTTCCACGGACCGCGAAGAGATTTTGTACGGCACGGTGGACCTGGCGCATCTGGAAGACGTACGGCGCAATTGGCCGTTCCTGCGCGACCGGCGCATTGACGCTTATCAGGGCATCGAGCAACGATTCCTCGACGACAAATCTTGAAACGGCCGCGCCCCACGAACCTCATGAATCCTGCGAATGAAAAGACCACTCCAGCTGCGCTGGGTTTTTCCATGCCGGCAGAGTGGGAGAAGCACGAAGCCACATGGATCGGCTGGCCGCATAACCCCACGGATTGGCCGGAAAAACTTGAGCCCATTCAATGGGTGTACGGTGAAATTGTGCGCAAGATTACGCCGGGCGAAATCGTTCGCATCCTGGTGAATTCAGGTGCGCATGAAAAACACGTGCGCGGCATATTGAAAAGAGTTGGAGTAGATTCTCAACGGGTCCAGTTTTTTAGGTTTGCGACCAATCGTGGATGGACGCGCGATTTCGGACCGCTTTTTGTGAGGCGTGTCAAGCCGCGGCGCGAAGTGGCGATCGCGCGATTCCGGTTCAATGCCTGGGCGCGCTATCCCGACTGGCAGAAAGACGATGCGATTCCGGGGCAAGTGGCGCGGCGCTTGAAATATCGGATCTTGCCGATGCGTTATCGCGGGCGCGACGTAGTGCTGGAAGGCGGAAGCGTTGACGTGAACGGCCGCGGCACCGTGCTGACAACCGAAGAGTGTTTGCTGGACCAAAAACGGCAGGTGCGCAATCCGGGATTCAGCCGCGCAGATACCGAAACTGTGTTGCGTTCGAGCCTGGGCGTGAGAAACATAGTGTGGCTGGGCAAAGGCATCGCGGGCGACGACACGCACGGACACGTGGACGATCTTTGCCGGTTCGTGAATGCGCGCACCGTGGTGCTGGTGCGGGAGAAAAACCGGCGCGACGCGAATTACCGGCCGCTGGAGGAGAACTGGGAGCGCTTGCGCGGTGCGCGGCTGGAGGATGGCAGCAAAGTCGAAACGGTCGCGCTGCCGATGCCCGCGCCGTTGTATTTCGAAGGCGTAAGGCTGCCGGCTAGTTACGCGAATTTTTATATTACGAATGCGGCGGTGCTGGTTCCAACTTTCAATGATCCGAATGACCGCATGGCGCTGGGGATTCTGAGAGAATTATTTCCAGGGCGCGCTGTTGTTGGCATACACGCGGTGGATCTGGTGTGGGGATTCGGCACGCTGCATTGTTTGACGCAGCAGCAGCCTGCGCGGTAAGTGCTGACGAGTTGTCGAAATGAATTGCAGGACGAGTGCGCGGAGTGGCGTACCGAAGCGGAACAGCGCGGATGAAATGGGAGTTTGCGCGCGGTTGCATTAACCCATACTAATGATTGTGCAGAGCTGCGGAATTCGCAGCCGCACGATTCCCTCTGGTAGCCGACACTCCGAGTTCTTCGCACGCTTGAAACCCCACAAAGACGACGTTCCGCGAAATTCGCTATTCCTGAGGTGGGTGCGCAATCGGCAGCGCGATTGCCTGATTGCTTGTGCACGTTGCTGCGCAGAAGTGTGCGTTGCGGGACTGCAAACCGCTTCCGGAGAGCACCGAACGATGGCAATCCCGATGGATGAACGGCGCCCAACAAGAAACGATGGCGACAGCGGCGACGTCAGAACCGAGCGGCCGCTGAACATTTTGGCGATACACGAAATGTTGCCGCATCCGGATCGTCACGGGGCCGACGTGCAATGGATGCAGATGTTGCGCGAGTTGCGTGCACAGGGGCACAAAGTGGTGCACGTCGCGCGCAGCGGAGTGAATCGGGAGCGCTATGCCGCAGGCGTGGAGGCGCTGGGGATAGCGGTGTACGCGCCGGACGCCGAGCGGATGCGCTTCTTGGGATTTGATTTTCCTGTGGAGTGGACTTTTGAGCAACTGCTGCGCGAGAACCAGTTCGACCTGGCGATTCTGTTTCATTGGTTCTGGAATGGCATTTCGATTCCTGAACATTACATGGAGGAAATACGGCGTGGCTCGCCTGAGACGTTTATCGCGGTGCTTACGGACGATCAGCAGGGGGTGCGCGAAAAGCAGATGGCGGAATTGACCGGGCAGTGGTCGGATCATGAACGAGCTCAGGATTTCAGCGACCGCGAGTTTCAGGTGTACCGGCGAGCGGATTTGGTTTTGACGATTTCGGAGGACGACCGGAACGCTTTCTTGCGCGTGGCACCGGAGCTGGTTACGGGACGAATGCCGATGAT
This sequence comes from uncultured Acidobacteriota bacterium, assembly GCA_963710845.1. Lineage (GTDB taxonomy): Bacteria > Acidobacteriota > Terriglobia > Acidiferrales > UBA7541 > Palsa-295. The sequence goes on from CAVQBU010000008.1 coordinate 165,946, forward strand.
CGCGACCGTGGGTCCCGAAGGTGAGACTTTTTCGGCGCGGTCTGGAATGCTGTTCCTTGCAAATTTCGATAACCCTGCGAATCGTGATGCCAGCGATTGGATGCTGGCAGAAATATGGCCGCGAATCCGTGCGCAAATTCCCGCGGCTGAGCTGGCGCTGGTGGGCAACAACCTGCCGGCCGAACTGGGCGTTAAGGAAAGAGGCGTGCTGCGCGTCGGGTACGTTGCGGATCTGGATCCGGTTTTCGCAAAATGCCGGGTGGCGCTCTCGCCCGTGCGATTTGGCACGGGGATCAAAACCAAAAACCTTTCCGCTCTTGCGCATGGGGTTCCACTGGTGACGACCACGGTCGGCGCAGATGGAATGGCGCTGCGACATGACGAAACAGCGCTGATCGCCGATACACCGCAGGAATTCGCCGATGCCGCGGCGCGCGTTTATCTCGACGAAAAACTGTGGTGGAGGCTCGCACGCCAGGGACGCGAACACATACTGGAGGATTTCAGCGAACAACGGATGCAGGAGGCCGTGCGAATTGTGATCGAGCGCGCGCGGCACACGAAACGGAAAACGCACGAACCGGATTTCGTGTGGCCATACCTGCTGGTGGAAAAACGGTTCCCGGAAGTGGTGAAAGGCGAGCCTGCAGCGCAACGGCTTCTGCTGCGGATGGCGCGATACGTGACTCTGGCGGAGGAATTTCTGGAACGGCTCGAGCCGGCGCGGGCGTTGGAGCAACTACGTCACATTTTCAGCCATGTGCGAGGGCGCGTGCCGGCCAGCGGCCTGTTTCTTCGAGCCGTCGAGTTGATGTCGCGGTGCTACAGCGAACTGGGCGACGTTGAAAAGGCGTCGCGGTATGCGCGGCGAATCGAGCGGGCTTTCTCATATGGACATTTGGGCGTGAGGCCAATTGCGGGTTCGAAGAATGCGAGCAGAGTGCACGCTCCGGCTAAAGTGCCGGTATTTTCCGTGATCATACCGACTTACAACCGCCAGGCGGTGCTGAAGGAGTGTCTGGAGGCACTGGCGCGGCAAACTGTGCGGCTGGAAATGTTCGAAGTGATCGTGGTGGATGATGGATCCACGGATGAGACGGAGCAATTCTGCCGGGGCTATCGTCCCAACTATTCTTTTCAGTATTTGCGGGAATTAAATGCGGGGGCGGGCGCGGCGCGACGGCGCGGAGTACAGCATGCGCGCGGCGAATATCTGCTGCTCTGCAATGACGATACGATTTCCGCGCCCGATTTGCTCGCCCACCATTGGAAAATGCAGCAAGCTCGCTCGAACCTGCGGCAATGCGTGCTGGGAGATTTTCGTCTTCCGCCGGCGGCGCAGCAGCGGGCGCTGACGCGATTCCTGGCGCAGAGCTCTTTCTTCTTTCCGCAGGCGACGCTGCGGGCCGGCGAGTATTGGGAGTACACCTACGTGGTGACGTGCAATCTGAGCGTCAAACGGGACGCGGTGCTGGCGGCTGGTTCTTTTGACGCGCGTTTTCGCGTGGCGGAGGATTCCGATCTGGGAGTGCGATTGAGCCGCAACGGCTTTTCCGTACTTTACGTTCCGGAAGCGCAAGCGATCCACCAGCATCTTCCGTTTACCATTCCGGATCTGATGCGGCGCGCGGCGGCATACGGCGCGAATCAGCTGGCGTTTCTGCGCAAACATTCCGCGCTGCTGGGGGACGGAAAAACTTTTTTTGGAATGTTGGATGAGGAGGCCGCGAACAAGTGGCGTTCGCTGGTGACGGAGCGAAAGCAAGAAGTGGAACAGCTGGTGGGGACGCTAACGCGAATTGATTCGGTGGATTTTGCGCCGTTCTATTCGATGAAGAAAGGTGACGGAACCGTTGCGGATGAAATCACCAAGTTGTGCCAGCGCGCGGTGCCGGACATCTACTGGTATTATTACTTTTTGGCGTTGTTGCAGACGTGGGAAGCGGAGGCCGTTCATCTCTCCGCGGCGTCGCTGCGGTCGGAGGCTGTGCGGCACGAAGCGTACATTTGATCGGCGGAGCTTCCCGGCAACCCTTCTACATCATTCTGCCTGATTCGAATCCTCGAACTGGATGCCACTCGCGCATGCCTCGACAATGGATTTGCGATTCCGCGGCGGCGCGGCAAACCTGTAGTATTGTTTCCGTCGAACCGATTACGCGACCGGCCCGCACATGACATACGATCATTCGAACTGGCGGAAATGGCCGCTCGCCGAGCGCGAGCGGGAGTATTCGCCGAGCAGCTGTGTGGCGGCGATTGAACCGTTCCTGGACGCATACGTCGCGCGCAGCCGTGATGCTGAAACGCGTTTTCGTTGCCAGAAGAATTTGCTGTGGGGCGAGCGGCCGGACGAAAAGTTCGATTATTTCCCAGCGGTGTCCCCGGATGCGCCGTTGTTAGTTTATATTCACGGAGGTTACTGGCAGGAGCATTCGAAGGACGAATCACTTTTTGCGGCGCCGGACTGCGTCGGAAATGGTATTGCGTATGCGGCGATTGATTACACGCTGGCGCCGAAGGTTAGCGTTGGATTCATCGTGGAGCAATGCCGGCGGGCGATTGCTTCGCTGCATCGGCAGGCTGCGACGCTGGGATTCGATCGGGGGCGGATTTATGTTTCGGGCAATTCCGCGGGCGCGCATCTCGCCGCGATGTTGTTGGTGCAAGGCTGGCAGGCGGCGTACGGTATTGCCGATGATGTTATTGCAGGCGCCGTGCTGCTCAGTGGGGTTTACGATCTGGAGCCGTTGATGGGCACATATATTGATGTGGCGCTGCATTTGACGGGCGAAGATGTGGCCGTGTTGAGTCCGCTGCGGTTGAAGCCGGGACGACCGGTGAGGACCATAGTTGCGTGGGGGGACAATGAAACCACTGAATTCAAACGACAGAGTCGCGCGTTTGCTGCGGCGCTGGTGAGATCTGGATTTCCGGTTTCTGCGTTTGAGCTTCCCGAAACGAATCACTTTGATATTGTGTTCGGGCTGGCGCATCGCGGGAGCGTGTTGGGCGATGCCACGCTCGAAATGATTCACGGGACAAGGAAAAAGGATGCGTAATCGCGAGTTCTTCGGGGTGTGAGCGATTCGTTGCGCAGTCCTTACGTTTTCATTTCCGAAAGGAATTTATCCGCGAAAGTGTGAACGTCCAGGAAAGAATTGTAGAGTGGAACCGGGGCGACGCGCAGGATGTCCGGCTCGCGCCAGTCGCAGATCACTCCTTGTTGGGTCAGGCGGTCGCAGAGGGCGCGGCCGCCTTTTTTTATTTGCAATGACAACTGGGCGCCGCATTGCGAAGGCTCCGGCGGAGTTAAGATGGAAAAGTTTTCGCGCGGGCGCTGAGCGAGCAGAAATTCCAGGTAAGCTGTAAGCGATTCGCTCTTGGCGCGCAGGCGCGGCATTGTAACTTCGTCGAAGATTTCCATCGAGGCGCGCAGCGCAGCCATGGACAGGATGGCAGGATTGCTCAACTGCCAGCCCTCTGCGCCCGCGATGGGTTGAAATTGCGGCGGCATCTGAAAGCGACTGCTCTTGTCGTGGCCCCACCAGCCTGCGAATCGCGGGAGTTTCTGATTTTGCGCGTGGCGTTCGTGGACGAAGCATCCGGCGATGGAACCCGGGCCGCCGTTGAGATACTTGTAGCTGCACCAGACTGCAAAATCCACGTGCCAATCGTGAAGTTGGAGCTGCAAATTTCCAGCGGCGTGTGCCATGTCGAATCCCACGACGCAGCCGTGTGCGTGCGCAGCTTTGGTGATGCGGAGGCAGTCGAAGGACTGGCCGGTGTAGTAATTCACGCCGCCGAACAGGATCAATGCGATTTCCCGGCCCTTTTCAGCGAGCAAGTGTTCGATATCCTCGGTGCGAATGGTGGTTTCGCCGGGGCGCGGCGCAATTTCGACGAGTGATTTCGCCGGTTCATAGCCGTGGAAGCTGATTTGCGATTGCACGGCGTACTGGTCGGATGGAAACGCGTTGGCCTCGATGACGATTTTGTTGCGCGTTGGCGTGGGACGGTAAAAAGAGACCATCATCAGATGCAGATTTACGGTGAGCGAGTTCATCACTACTACTTCGCTGGGCGATGCGCCTACCAGCCGTGCGGTGGGCGCGGCCAGGATCTCGTGATACGGCATCCATGGATTTTGGGCGTGAAAGTGGCCTTCGACTCCGAAGCGAGCCCAATCCTGCAATTCCTGTTCGATATAGGCGCGGGCGGATTTCGGCTGGAGGCCGAGCGAATGGCCGCAGAGATAAACGCAGTCCGAACCCGCGGACGTCTTGGGAATGTGAAAGCGATCGCGATAGGCGGCGAGGGGGTCGGCGGCGGTTAGCGCCAATGCGAAATCACGGCCGGATTCGAATTTGGCGCTCGTCACTTAGAGAATCTCCATGGGAATCAGGTCGCGATGAATCAAGTGGTCCGCTTTTTTCCAGTCGAGGTCCTCGATGCGCGCGATCGGATCGCATAATTCCGCGAGCAGGCGATCCTGAATTTTGCCGCGCGAGAGCGCAACGGAATAGGGCACGCGATGAAAAGTGACCATCGCATATTTCGGCACGAAATGGTGTGGATATTTGGCCTCGAGGGCTAGCTCGACTTTCTTTCTGAAGAGAAACCGGGGATCGGCAACGCGATCACGCATTTCGACGAAGTTTTCCAGGGCCAGGTCCGCGATCGCGTCCGTATTGACCTTTCGTGCTTGCTCGAATTCCTGGAATAGTTTCGGCCAGTCGGGGCCGAGGCGATCCAGCAGCTCGAGAAACACGGTGCAATCTTCAAACGCGCAATTCATGCCTTGGCCAAAGAAGGGGACGATGGCGTGAGCGGCGTCGCCAAGCAGCAGGACTTTTCCATCTACGTGCCAGGGCGCGGATTTTACCGTGACCATTGAGCCGGTGGGATTGGCTGCGTAATTTTCCTGGAGCTGCGGCATGAGCGGAACGGCGTCGGGAAAGCGCTGATCGAAAAAATGGAGCGCCTTCTCAGCCGTGTCGAGGATCGCAAAACTTTCGCGGCCTTCGAACGGCAGAAATAAAATGCACGCGAAGGTGCCGTCAACATTGGGCAACGCGATGAGCATGTAAGCGCCACGGGGCCAGATGTGCAGCGCGTGAGGTTCGAGAACGTGCTTTCCGCCTGGGCCGGCTGCGATGGTCAATTCCTTGTAACCGTAATCGAGCTGTTCCTGCGCGAAATTCAAGCTGCCGCGTTTTTGCATATCGAGACGGAGAGCGGAAGCAGAGCCGTCCGTGCCGATCACGACTTCGGAGTCTACCGTGGTTTCGCGGCCGTTGAGCTCGTTGTGGAAACGCGCGCCGCCGGTGCTCCAATCCACTCCAGTGCAGCGTTCGTTGAAATGAATCGTGACACCCCGGGCTTCGGCGGCGTTCATCAGCGCGACGTTCAGGTCCGCGCGAGAAATGGAATTGATGACTTCGAAATCGTTTTTGCCGTAGGGCTGGAAGGTGAGTTCGCCTGCGAGCGAATGCATCATGCGGCCTTTCATCGGGATGATGATGCGGCTCATCTGCTCCCACAAGCCGGCTTCGCGCAAGGCGTGGATGCCGCGCGTGGATACGGCGAGGTTGATGGAGCGGCCGGCGCTGGCGCGAGTGAGGCGCATGTCCGGGCGACGCTCGAAGATCTGCACGGGGAATCCGCGTTGTGCCAGGGAAATCGCGAGCAAGGGACCGGTGAGACCCGCGCCGATGAGCGTTATGGTGTGGGAACTATTTTGCATACCATGAAAATGCTCCTGGTTTGCGGCAGGATCGCGGTTCAAGCGATCACCCTTCCAGATACGTTCGCGCTTCCCACAGTTCCGGGAAGAATTTCTTTTCCAATGTGTGCTTCAGGTAGGACGAGCCTGAGCTGCCGCCCGTGCCCATGCGGATGCCAATCGTGCGCTCGACCATTTGAATGTGGCGCAGGCGCCAGCTGACGACCAGCTCGTCAAATTCGGTGAGGCGTTCGCAGACGTCAATCCAGTCGCGGTGATTGCGCTCGTCGCGGTAGAGGGCGTGAATCGCTTTCGCGCGTGCTTGAAATTTTTCTTCTTCGGTGGCCGCGGCGGGAGGTGGCTGCAGCGTGCCGAGCGCCTCCAGGGCTTTGAAGAATACGTCGCGCAAGGAATCTTCGCGCAGGCGGCGGAAGAGGATGGCGTGGGTTTCTGGTGTCAGCTCGTGGTAGCGGAGCATTTTTTCGTCTTTCAGGCCGCAGAGGAATTCGAGCTCGCGGAATTGTTCGGACTGAAAACCGCTTGCGGGTGCGAGTTTTTCGCGAAATGCGAGGAAGTGCGTCGGCAGCATCGTTTCGAGAATCGTGAACTGCTCGACGAGCACGCGCATGATTTCGGTGCAGCGGCGGAGCAGGCGTGCGGCTTCGTACACACCATCGCGCGAGGTGGGATTTTCGCAGGTGGCGCGCAGGTTCGCGACGACAGCGTCGAGATCGTGCAGCAATTCTTTGAACCACAGCTCGTACGTCTGGTGGACGATGATGAACAGCAATTCGTCGTGGTGTTCGGGGGAGGATTCGGGATGCTGGAGCTGCAGCAGCTCTGGGACCTGAAGGTAGGAGCTGTAAGTGAGTTTCTTCCCGGAGCGCGCGTCGTCATTTTTGCTTGTGGGGTTCGCGCCTTCTGCCGCTCCGCGAGCTGGGCAGCCGAAGGAACTGCTGGTTTGCGCCGATGTATTTGTAGCTGGCGCGGGCGCTTCCTGGGGTAGGCCGAGCCAGGTTTGCGCATTTGCGCCGAGCAACTTTGTTTTTGTCTCTGCTGGAAATTGGCTTCCGCGAATCAGTGCGCCGATGCGCTCTTCGCCGAGTGGGAACGGATAGTCGGAACCGAGCAAGACGCGATCCGCACCCATGATTTCGACCAGGAATTTCAGCGCACGTTCGTCGAACACCGCGGAATCAACATAGAATCTGCCAAGATAGTGGTTCGGAGGAAATTGTGCGGCGCCGCGGGCGAGTTCCTGGTGTTGCCAGGCATTCTGCAAGCGGCCCAGGAGAAACGCAAAGCTGCCGCCGCCATGCGCGAAACAAATGCGCAGGCTGGCTGGCAAGCGATCGAACGCGCCGCTGACGATCAGCGTCACCAGCGAGAGCTGTGTTTCAGCGGGCATGCCGACGGTCCAGGGCATCATGTATTTCGGCATGCGTTGCGCGGCCATCATGTCCCAGGGATGAACCAGCACGGCGGCGCCTTGGTCGGCGCAGTGGTCGAGGAACGTTAGAATTCCAGGGTCGTCGAGATTTTTGTCACCAACGTGATTGCCGATCTGCACGCCGAGATGCCCCGCACGCATGCAGCGGGTGAGTTCGGCGCAGGAGGCGTCAATATCCTGCAGCGGCACCTGGCAGAGCGCGCGCAATCTTCCTTTGCCGCGGGCGCAAAGCTCGAGCGCCGCATCATTAAACAGGCGCGCGCAATCCAGCGCGTGCTGCGGTTCGCGGTTGTACGCAAAAAGAACCGGCGTGGCGGAAATGATCTGATGATCTACGCCGTCGCGATCCATTTGCTCCAGGCGGACATTCGCATCCCAGCACGCCGAGGTGATCTGGCGAAACACGCGATTGCCAATCGTGATCGCGGCTTTGCCCGGCTCGGTGTGCTTGATCTGCGGCCAATCGGGCGTGCCGAAGCGCGCCGCGAGATCCGGCCACGATTCCGGGAAAAAGTGAGTGTGAATGTCGGTGACGGTCATTTGTTGTTTTAGCTCGCGAACTCCGTGTTATTTCTTTGCCGGCTTTCCGGGGTGGATTTCGCCACAGTTGGGGCACACCCGCAATTTTTCGTTTTGATAAAACCTATCGAACAGCGGCGGCAGGTCGGTGACGATACTTTGCAAGAGCACTTCGGCGCGATACACCAAGTGATGGCATTTCCCGCAATACCATTCAAAGGCGTCTTTCGAGCCTTCGGGTCGGGGAACTTCGACGACCAGGCCAATCGTTCCGGGAGTGAGGCGCTGAGGCGAATGGCGCATGTGTTTCGGCAGTAGAAAAATCTCGCCCTCTTTGATGGGAATTTCGATGGGCGGTTTGCCGGGCTGTTCCATCACGCGAATGAAAATGTCGCCTTTCAGCTGGTAGAAAAATTCCTCGGTGGGATCGTCGTGATAATCCAGGCGCGAATTAGGGCCGCCCACCACCGTAACGATGATATCGCCGTCTTCCCACACTTGGGCGTTGCCTACGGGCGGCTGCAGCTTCTCGCGATTGGCGTCAATCCAGCCCTGAAAATTGAAGGCCTTCATGGTTTTGATGGATGGCATTATTATTTCCTTTCGTCTTCGGCGAGCGGCTTGTAGGCGATCGCCTTGATTTCGATGAGCAGATGCGGGTGAGGCAATTGATGGACGGCGACGGTGGTGCGCGCCGGACCGTTCTCGTTGAAGTACTCGTTGTAAACCTCGTTGTAGCCGGCGAAATCGTTCATGTTCACGAGGTAGGTGGAAATTTCGACGACGTCGCTTAGTTTCGCGCCAACGCTGGAGAGAATGTCGCTGATATTGTGGATCACGGCGCGAGTCTGCGCGCGAATATCGAGTTGAGTGGCACCAAGAGCATCGGCTTCCGCACCTGCAATCGTATTGTCCGCGCGGCGAGAACTGGTGCCGGAGACGAACAGATAATCGCCAGCACGTTTGACGTGCGGAAAATTGCCGCGTGGTTGCGCTTTGCCCGGCACGACTTTGCTTTCCATTACCATCAATCACTCAACTTAACGCAGATGTTGTTCAGTTCGGAATAAAAGTTCAAGGAATGTACTCCGCCTTCTCGGCCGATGCCGGAAAGGCCCATGCCGCCAAACGGCGTGCGCAGATCGCGGAGAAACCAGCAATTGACCCAGGTAATTCCGGCGCGCAATTTTTCGGCGACGCGGTGACCGCGTTTGAGGTTCGAGGTCCAGACAGACGCTGCGAGGCCGAACTGCGTGTCGTTGGCGTTGTCAATCGCCTCGTCTTCGGTGTCGAACGGCGCGATGTGGCAGACGGGGCCGAAGATTTCTTCTTTCACGCAGCGTGCAGTTTCGTGCAGGCCGGTGAAAATAGTGGGCTCGACGTAAAAGCCATTGTCGCGAGCGTCGTTAAATTTAGGAATGCCGCCGCCGGTGATGACTGTGGCGCCTTCTTCGCGGGCCAGTTGAAAGTAAGCGAGAACTTTTTCGCGATGAGTTTTGGAAATCAGTGGGCCGGTTGTGGTGGATTGATCCATCGGCCATCCCAATTGTAAATCCTCGGCTTTTTGTTTCAGCGCCGCTACGAAGCGATCCATGATTTTGCGTTCGACGTACACGCGTTCGGTGCAGAGACAGACCTGGCCGGTATTGAGAAAGACAGCGTCCGTCAGGCCGTTCACTGTTTCGTCGAAATCGCAGTCGGCGAAAACGATGGCGGCATTTTTGCCGCCCAGTTCGAAGGAAACCGGCTTCACGGTGGGAGCGACGGCGCGCATGATGGCCGAACCGGTGCGCGATTCGCCGGTAAAAGTGATTGCGTCCACTCCGGGATGCGCGGTGAGAAATTCGCCGGCGGAATCGGGACCGAAACCGTGAATCACGTTGAAGACGCCGGCCGGGACTTCCGCGGCTTGCATCACTTCGGCGAGCAGAGTGGCGGTGGCGGGAGTTTCCTCGGAGGGTTTGACGACGACGCAATTGCCGCAGGACAGCGCGGGAGCGACCTTCCAGGTGAGCAGCAGGAGCGGCAGATTCCACGGCGTGATGATTCCGACGACGCCAAGCGGTTTGCGGACCGCGTAATTGAGAGCTACGACGCCGCCGGGAGTTTCCGTGCGAAAGGATTCGAGTCCAGTCGCCTTGATCACATCGGCGAAGGCGCGGAAATTGGCGGCGCCGCGGGGGATATCAATGCGCGCAGCGAGCGCGATGGGTTTCCCGGTATCCGCGACTTCGGCGTGCAGAAAATCCTGGAAGCGGGCTTCGATGCCGTCCGCAATTTTGTGTAGCATGGCGGCGCGGGCTGGAACGGGCATGCGAACCCAATCTCCGTGCAGGGCTTGGCGGGCTGCGGCTACGGCTTCATCTACTTCGCCGCGACCGGCTTCGGATACTTGAGCGATTACGGAACCATCGGCGGGATTCACGTCGGCGAACTCGCGCGCGCCACGCACAAAATGACCGTTGATGTAATTTTGCAGGAGTTTCACGGAGCCATCTGCGTTGCAGCCGCGAGCCACTGCGCCAGCTGAGGCGCTATTAGCACGATACCAAAATCACAAGGCAACGACGAAAAAATTACCGCAGAGGCGCGGAGAGCGCAGAGAAAGGCAACGGCACACAGCCAGGAGTGGCTGGGCCACGAGACGGAGCGTGGCGCCTACGCAGAAGGAAGACAATCGAAAGATTGGTGTCCCCGGCGTCAACGCCTACTTGGTGCCCTGGGGAGGCGCCGGCGGGGGCGGCGAATCCTGGTGCAAGACCTGGTTGTACGTGGGAATTTGCGATGCATCCCAGCCGCCGCCCAAGGCCTCGACGAGTTGCACGCTGGAAGTCATTTGTTGGATGCGCAGATCCACATCGGTCTGTTTATTGCTGAGAAGCGTGGTCTGGGCGGTGATGACGTTGAGGTACGGATCAATGCCCAATTTGTAGCGGTCGGTGGCGATCCTCAAATTGCGTTCCGCGGAAGTCACCGCTGTGTCCTGCTGCTGAATTTCGACCGAGAGAATTCGCAGCGAGGCGAGATTATCTTCCACCTGTTGAAAGGCAGTGAGGACGGTCTGGCGGTAATTCGCGACGGTCGCGTCATACTGCGCGCGATATTGCAGGACGGTTGCGTGGCGCAACCCGCCGTCGTAAATCGTTTCGGACAGGTTGGGTCCCGCGGAAAAAAATCGGCTAGGCCAGGTAAACCATGAAGTGAACGACTTTGATTCGAAGCCAAGGTCTAAGCCAAGAGTAAGCGTGGGATAGTAGGCGGCGTATTGTACGCCAATCAGCGCGTTGGCTTGCTCCATCAGCCGTTCGTTTGCGGCGATATCAGGGCGGCGTTCGAGCAATTGCGAGGGCACACCGAATGGAATCGCGGGCGGGTTGGACTTGAGAGGTTCGGCAGGAATCGAAAACGAGGACGCAGGCTGGCCGACCAGCATGGCGATGGCATGTTCGAATTGCGAACGTAGAATGCCGAGATTGGTGTCTTGCGCTTGGGTGGTTTCGAGTTGCGTTTCGGCTTGGGCGACGGCCTCGTCGGAGTCAATGCCCGTTTCGTAGAGAACTTTGGTGAGATCGAGCGATTGCTGGTAAGCGATCACGGTGGAATCGAGCAATTGCTTCAAGTCGTCCTGGCCGCGAAGGGAGTAGTAATCCACGGCGACTTCGGCTTGGGCGGTCAAGCGCGCGTTTTCGAGATCCGCAGCGCTGGCTTGCGCGGAAGCTGTATTGGCGCGAACCTGATTGCGAACCCGGCCCCAGAGATCGGGAACCCACGTGGCGTCGAAAGGCATACTGTAAAACATCGAGGTTCCGGGGGTGACGGCGAGAGAGGCTGCAGCGCCTTGACGTGACCCGGTGATCGCCGGGCCCACGGTTACCGTGGGGTAATACTGGGAGCGGGCTTCCTTGACGATGGCACGCGCGGCCATGTAGCTGGCCATGGCGGATTGAATGTTCTGGTTGGAAATATTCACCTGCTCTTCCAAGGCGTTCAGTTGCGGGTCGTTGAACATGGTCCACCACTTGCCGTGGAGGACGTTGTCTTGCGGTTGAGCTACCTTCCATCCGTCGGTCTTGCTGAAATCGGCGGGAGTGAGTTCTTTATAAGCCGCGGGAGCCGGCGCGGATGGCCGCTGATATTTGGGGCCGACGGTGCAGCCTTCAAACGCGAACGCGGCGAGCACGACGGAAGCAATTAGAATTTGCGATTGGGAGCGAGTTCTTGGCATCGTCGAAATCTTATTATTGCATTGTGCTACCGATTTGCCGGTAGCTCTTAATAGTTGCGAAAGGCGTTTCATCAGTCTGCTGGCTCCTCTGCCCTAGCGCCAAGCGCGAGATGGTGTCTGCGATCCCAGCGGACCCGCATGCGATCGAGATATAGATAAACGACGGGCGTGGTGTAGAGAGTGAGCATCTGGCTGACGATCAAGCCGCCGATGATGGTGATGCCCAGCGGCCGGCGGAGTTCGGAGCCGGTCCCGGTGCCAAGCGCGAGCGGCAGCGCGCCGAACAGCGCGGCCATAGTGGTCATTAGGATGGGCCGAAAACGCAGCAGGCAAGCCTGGTAGATGGCTTCCTCGGATGTCTTGTTCTCTTCGCGTTCCGCGGCCAGGGCGAAGTCAATCATCATGATGGCGTTTTTCTTGACGATGCCGATCAACAGGATCACACCGATGAGCGCGATGACGCTTAGGTCCACGTGAAAGAGCAAAAGCGCCAGCACAGCTCCGACGCCGGCGGAGGGAAGCGTGGACAAGATCGTTATGGGATGAATGAAGCTTTCATACAGAATGCCGAGCACGATGTACACCGCCATCAGCGCGGTGATGATCAGAAACGGCTGGGTGGAAAGCGAGGATTGAAAGGCTTGCAACGTTCCCGAGAACATCCCATGGATGGTGCTGGGCACGCCCATCTGCTGTTGCATCGTGGTGATGGCCGTGGCTGCGTCGCTGAGCGCCACGCCAGGGGCGAGATTGAAAGAGACCGTGACGGAGGGAAACTGGCCCTGGTGATTGACGGAGAGAGGAGCTGTCGTCGGCGAATAATGAGTGACAGCACTGAGCGGAACTTCTTTACCCATTGATGGGCGGATATAAATGTCGTTTAACGATGCGGGATCCTGCCAGAACTGCGGAGCAACCTCCATTACCACGTGATACTGATTCAATGGCGTGTACATGGTGGAGACCTGGGCCTGGCCGAACGCCTCGTACAAAGTGTTGTCAATCATCTGCGGAGTGATGCCTAGACGCGAAGCCGTATCGCGATCATAAACCAGGGAGGCCTGCAGACCGCTGTTCTGTTGATCGGTATTGACGTCGGTGAGGATGCGCTGTTTGCGCATCTCGGCGAGCAGACGCGGACCCCAGGTCACAAGATCAGCGATGTTGTCGCTTTGAATTGTGTATTGATACTGCGCGTTGCTCTGGCGGCCGCCGATGCGCAAGTCCTGGCCGGCCTGGAGGAACACTGTCGCGCCAGGAATGGAGATAAGCTTCGGTCGCAGGCGGTCAATTACTTGGCTCGAGCTGATCTTGCGTTCGTTGAGAGGCTTTAGCGCAAGATACACAAAGCCGGTGTTGACGGCGCCGCCGCCCCCGGTGAAGGCTCCGACGTTTTGCACGGCCGGGTCGGACTTAATAATGTCCACGAAGCGCAGCGTTAAGCCTTGCATGGCCTGGAAGGAAATGTCCTGGGCGGCTTGAATGCCGCCAAAGACAGTGCCGTTATCCTGCTGCGGGAAGAAGCCTTTGGGCACGATCCAGAAGAGAAAGATGTTAAGGCCGATGGTTACGAACAGCACGAACAGCGTGATGGCGGAGTGCTGCAGAACCCATTTTAACGTGCGTTCGTAGAATCCCAGGATGCCGGTAAAAACCCTCTCGCTGGCCTGAAAGAGTCGCCCGTGCTTTTCTTCGTGGGGATTCTTGAGAAGTCGGGAACACATCATGGGCGTGGTGGTCAAAGAAATAGCGAGCGAGACAAGAATGGCGACGGACAAGGTGACGGCGAACTCGCGGAACAGGCGGCCGACGATGCCACCCATCAACAAAATGGGAATGAAGACGGCAACCAGGGAGATGCTGATGGAGAGCACCGTGAATCCGATTTCCTGCGCTCCTTTCAGCGCGGATTCCATGGGGCTCATGCCCTGCTCGAGATAACGCGAAATATTCTCGATCACCACGATGGCATCGTCCACCACAAAACCGGTGGCGATGGTCAGCGCCATCAACGAGAGATTATCAATGCTGTATTTGCAGAGGTACATGACGCCGAACGTACCGATCAGTGAAACAGGAACGGCGACGCTGGGGATCAGGGTGGCGCGCACATTCCGGAGAAAGACGAAGACGACTAGAATCACCAGGGCGATGGAGATGACCAGCGTGCGTTCGACATCGCTCACCGACGCGCGGATCGTGGTGGTGCGATCCAGCACAATGGTGAAGTCAATTGCCGCGGGGACGGAAGCCTTCAAGGACGGAATGGCATCGCGTATGCGGTCAACTGTGTCAATGATATTGGCGCCGGGCTGGCGGAAGACGATCAGCAGCACGCAGGGCTTGCCATTCAGGAATCCAGTGGCGCGTATGTTTTCCACTTCGTCATGGACGTCGGCGATGTCCGATAGTTTTACGGCCGCGCCATTGTGGTAGCCGACGACGAGGTCTTTGTAATAAGCGGCCTTCAGCAGCTGATCGTTAGCGACGATATCGGCTGTAGTTTGACCGTCAGTGATTTGGCCTTTTGCGACGTTGGCGTTTTGCGAGCTGAGCATGGAATTAACGTCTTGCAGGCCCAGCCCGTAGCTATTCAGCTGCGTGGGGTTCAGCTCCACGCGCACGGCGGGCAGCGAACTTCCGCCCACGCTTACTTGTCCCACGCCCTGAATCTGCGAAAGCCGTTGCTGCACGATGGTGGAAGCTGCGTCGTACATAGGACCACGATCGTAAACTTTGGAGGTCAGGCCCAGGATCATGATCGGCGCGTCCGCGGGATTTACTTTGCGATAGGTGGGATTGCTGGGGAGATTCACGGGCAGGTAGCTTCGCGCGGCGTTGATAGAGGCTTCCACGTCGCGCGCGGCGCCATCAATATTGCGATTCAGATCGAATTGCAGCGTGATGCTGGTGGTGCCGAGGAAACTGGAGGACGTCATTTCGGTGACGCCAGCGATGCGGCCAAACTGGCGCTCGAGCGGCGTCGCTACCGAGGAAGCCATGATTTCGGGACTGGCTCCCGGCAGGCTGGCTCCGACAGAAATCGTGGGGAAATCAATCTGAGGAAGCGCGGACACCGGAAGCACCTGAAAAGCCACGGCGCCGGCGAGCGCGATGGCCACCGTCAAGAGCGTGGTGGCGACCGGCCGATGAATGAATGGCGAGGAGATACTCATGGCTAATCCGCTGGAACCGACTCCGTGTTTCCGTGGCCGGAGCGATATGCCGCAAATTTCTTGGACAGGTCATCGAAGAAAATGTAAATCACCGGCGTGGTGTAAAGCGTGAGGACCTGGCTGAGCAGCAGGCCGCCGACCATCGCGATGCCCAAAGGCTTGCGCAGTTCTGAGCCGATGCCGGTGCCCAGCGCGAGCGGCAGACCACCGAGGAGAGCGGCCATGGTGGTCATCATGATGGGACGAAAACGCAGCAGGCAGGCTTCGTAGATGGCATCCTCGGAGCTCATGCCGTGTTTACGTTCGGCTTCGAGGGCGAAGTCAATCATCATGATGCCGTTCTTTTTGACGATGCCGATGAGCAAGATAATTCCTATCAGCGCAACGACGCTGAGTTCCTGGCCGCAGATGAGCAAAGCCAGGATTGCTCCCACACCGGCGGAGGGCAGCGTGGATAGAATCGTGATGGGATGGATATAACTTTCATAGAGAACGCCCAGCACGATGTAAACGGTGACCAGCGCGGCCAGAATCAGGATTGGCTCGTTGCTCAGCGAAAGCTGGAACGACGCGGCGGTGCCCTGAAAGGCCGCCTGAATACTGAGCGGCATTCCGATATCCTGCTGGACTTTGTCAATCGCCTTCGTGGCTTCGCCGAGCGAAGCGTTGGGGGCGAGATTGAAGGAGATGGTGACGACCGGGAATTGCCCCTGGTGATTTACGGATAACGGCGCGGTTCTGGATTCGAAATGAGTGAACGCGCTGAGCGGGACAGCTGCTCCGTTCACGTTGCTAACCGCCGAAGGATTTGCGGAGCCGGAACTTGCTCCCGACTTCGTGGATGAGGGGTTCGGAGATGAATTGGAATTGCCGGAAGCGGTGCTGGCAGTCACTACTGTGCTGGGAGTGGCCGAGCCGGTGGTCAATGAATTAGAAGCGAGCGCGGACCGAACGTAGATATCCTGCAGTTTAGAGGGATTTTTCTGGAAGTCCGGCATGGTTTCCAGAATCACGTGATACTGATTTAGCTGCGTGTAAAGAGTGGTCACCTGCCGCTGGCCAAATCCGTCGTAGAGCGTTTGATCGATTGCGGAAGGCGTGATGCCCATGCGCGAAGCCGTCACGCGATCAATTACGAGCGCGGCTGCCAAGCCGCCGTTCTGCTGGTCGGTGGCTACGTCGCGCAGTTCGGGAATTTGCTTCAGTTTCGCGACGAGCTTCGCAGTCCAATCATTCAGCTCGTTCAAATCCGGATCTTCCAGGGTGTATTGATATTGCGTGCGACTCACGCGGTCTTCCACCGTCAAATCCTGCACGGGCTGCATGTACAGCGTGATGCCATCCACTTTTTCCAGTTCCGGCTGCAAGCGGCGGATCACTTCGGAAGCATTAATGTGGCGCTCTTCGAGCGGCTTCAGGTTGATCAGAATGCGTCCGCTATTGAGCGTTGTGTTGGTGCCATCAATCCCGATGAAGGATGAAAGACTGTCCACGGCGGGATCTTTCAGGATGATGGCGCTGAGCTGCTGCTGCTTCTGAGCCATCAGCGGAAACGAAATGGATTCGGTGGCTTCGGAGATGCCCTGAATGATGCCGGTATCCTGTACGGGGAAGAAACCTTTGGGCACGAAGATATAGAGGACGATGGTAAGAACGAGCGTGGCGACCGCGACGACCAGCGTGGCCACCTGATGTTTCAAAACCCACTTCAGCGTGCGCCCGTAAAAATCAATGATGCTTTGAAAGGCGCGCTCGGACATTTTGTAGAAAGGCTTGTCTTGCGCTTCGGGGTCATGCTTCAGCAGGCGCGAGCACATCATCGGCGTAAGGGTGAGCGAAACCACGGCGGAGACGAGAATCGTCACGCTGAGAGTGATGGCAAATTCGCGGAACAAGCGGCCGACAATATCTCCCATGAAGAGCAGCGGAATCAACACGGCAATTAAGGAAATAGTTAGGGAGACGATGGTGAATCCGATTTGTTCGGAACCGAGCAAGGACGCGCGCAGCGGATCATCGCCCTCTTCGATGTAGCGGACGATGTTCTCAATCATGACGATGGCGTCATCCACGACGAAACCTGTGGAAATCGTCAAGGCCATGAGCGTGAGGTTGTTCAAGCTATAGCCCGCGAGGTACATCACGCCGAAAGTGCCCACCAGCGAAAGCGGAACAGCGACGCTGGGAATAATAGTGGCGCGCACGTTGCGCAGAAAAAGAAAGATGACCATGACCACGAGCGCCACGGTGAGGAGCAATTCAAACTCAACATCCTTCACGGATGCGCGAATCGTAATGGTGCGGTCCGTCAGCACGGTGACGTGCACGGCGGCAGGCAAATTGCTTTGCAGCAGCGGCAGCAGCGCCTTGACGCGATCCACGACCTGAATAATGTTGGCGCCGGGTTGCCGCTGGATGTTGACGATCACCGCCGGAGTTTCATTCATCCAGGCGGCTTGCCTGACGTTTTCCACGTCGTCCACCACGTGCGCGACGTCGGAGAGCCGCACCGGTGAACCGTTATGGTAGGCGACGACAACGTTCGCGAATTCCTTGCTCGTCAACAATTGATCGTTGGCGTTGATTTGATAATCCTGATGCGGGCCGTCGAAATTTCCCAGAGCGGAGTTCAAGCTGGTGGATTGCAGCGCGGTGCGGACGTCTTCCAGATTGATTCCGTAAGAAGAGAGCGCGGTGGGATTCACTTGCACGCGCACCGCGGGCTTTTGGCCTCCGCTGATGCTCACCAAACCTACACCGGGCAGCTGCGCGATTTTCTGTGCGAGGCGAGTGTCCGCGAGGTCTTCTACTTGCGAGAGCGGAATCGTCTGGGAGGTCAGCGCCAGCGTCAAAATCGGCGTGTCCGCGGGATTGGTTTTGCTGTAAATCGGCGGAGTGGGCAAATCCGCAGGCAGATAAGTCTGTGCGGCGTTGATCGCCGCCTGAACTTCCTGCTCGGCGACGTCAATATTGAGCTCCAGCGAAAACTGCAGCACGATCACCGAGCTCCCGTCGGAGCTGGTGGACGTCATCTGGCTGAGGCCGGGAACTTGGCCGAACTGGCGCTCGAGCGGCGCCGTCACCGCGGAAGCCACTACGTCAGGGTTCGCGCCCGGGTAGAACGTCACCACCTGAATCGTGGGGTAATCCACTTCGGGCAACGCGGAGACAGGCAACTGCGTGAAGCCCACGAACCCGGCGAGAAGAATCGCCGCCATCAGCAGCGATGTGGCGACCGGCCGGATAATAAATGGGCGAGACGGATTCACGGACGATTTCCCCCGCTGGCTGGCGCCGGCGCACTGGAACCATTGTTTTCCGCGCTCTTGCCAGTTGCGTTGTTGGAGGAGGCATTCGCGGGACTATTGTTGTCGGCTGGCGATTTCTGGATGGACACTTTCGCGCCATCCTGAAGCTTGTCGAATCCGGTGATGGCAATCGCATCGCCGGGATTCACACCTTGCACGGCAGCGAGGCCGCCGTCGGTAGTGCCGATAGTGACGGTCTGCATCGCTGCAGTCTGATCGGACTTCACAAGATAAACGAACGCGCCCTGGGCATTGCGCTGAATTGCGGCTGTGGGAACGAGCGTAGCGTTCTGCTGCGTATCCACCAGCAGCCGCGCGTTCACAAACTGATTGGGGAAAAGAGAGACATCGGTATTTGCGAAGATGGCTTTCAGCTTCACGGTGCCGGTGGTGGTATCAATCTGATTGTCCAAGGTTAGCAGCGTGCCCGAGGCCAGCTTGGTTTGCTGGTTGCGATCGAATGCATCCACCGTCATTTTGTGAGCTTGGTGCAGCTGCTTCTGAATTTGCGGCAGATAATCTTCGGCCACGCTGAAAATCACAGTGATCGGTTGTAGCTGCGTGATCACCACCAGAGGCGTGTTGCCAGCCGCTGTGACAATATTTCCGGGATCCACCAGGCGCAAGCCGACGCGGCCATCAATCGGCGCTTTGATCGTGGCGTAGTCGAGATTGGTGGCAGCGCTGGCGACTGTGCCCTGGTCGTTCTTTACTGAGCCTTCATATTGCTTCACGGTCTGGGTCTGATCGTCGAGTTGCTGCTTGGCGATGGCATTGCGATTGAAAGCCAGTTGGTAACGGTCCAGGTCGATGCGCGCTTCGGCGAGCAAAGCTTCGTCGTGGGCCAGTGTTCCTTCGGCCTGGGTCAACGCCGCTTGGTAGGGGCGCGGGTCAATCTGCACCAGCACCTCTCCCTTGTGGACCATTTGTCCTTCGGTGTAGTTGACGCTGATGATTTGTCCATCCACGCGCGTGGTGATGGTGGCGGTGTAAACGGAGGTGACGGTGCCGAGCGCGTTGATGTAAACGCCGATGGGACCGGTGGTCACCGTCGCAGTGGTGATCGGGACGCTGCGATTGGCCATGGCTGCTTTGGTTTTTGCGGCGGCTTCCGCTGCTTGCTGCTTGCGGTAATAAATCAGGCCGCCGATTCCCAGAACCAGGATCACCACGATCCAGATCCACAGATGGCTGCGGCGCTGAGGTATGTATTCAGGCGCGGGCGCATGCGCTTTCGCGGCGGACCCGGTCGAGGGTGCGGCGGTAGTAGTCGTTGAATCTTTGTCGGAGCTTCCGTTTTTGGAGATATTATCCGGCACTTTGTTCCCTCATTCGATGATTCCACCTTGCGCGCGGCTTGTTTTCTTACATTTACGATATCGGCTGAAAGGAGGCCTGCTCTTAACCAGCGGTTAGTTCAGAGACGCGTGGACAGCCTCCAGAAGCGGACCCACCTGACGTGAATTTAACACGCATTATATTCCGACGAGATAGCGGCGAGTTTGGTTTCAAAGTGTTTCGCGGAAGCGGCGCAGGTGTCACTTCCGACGATTGTTCGTGCCCATGAAACTTGTTGCGCGTCAGCGAGTTAGGGCTTTTCTAGCGATGCGCCAGATTAGAACGCGAGAGCGAGCGTCGCCCCGGTGCGGGCTTCAGTGCGAGCCACAGTGCGCCGGCGCCGGCCAGGGCCGATTGCGCGCCGTAACGTGCATTCAAAATCGGGATCCGGAGCGCGCCCGGATTGATCGCCCAAGTTTCTAAAGTTCGCCGCATGCGTCCGCGAAAAGAGGTCATCACGCGCCCAATTCCGCCTCCCACGATGATTACTTCCGGCTCCAGCAGGTCAATGATATTGCCTAGCCAGATGGCCAGATGATCGGAGGCTTCTTGCAGAACTTGTGTAGCCAGTTTGTCGCCGGCCCGCGCGGCTTGGTTTACGATTTCTGCAGTAACATTAGAAACTTTTCCGGCGGCCATTTTCAGGATTCGCGAATGTTTATTCCGAGCGCTGTCGAGCAGGTTGCGCGCTCGCCTGGAAATTGCGGTGCCGGAGGCATACATCTCGATGCATCCGCGTTTGCCGCAGCCACACAGGGGCCCGCTGAAATTCACGGTCACGTGGCCGCCTTCGCAGCTGCCGCCCGCTCGTCCGTGGTAAATCTCTCCGTCTCGGATGATCGAGGTGCCGATGCCGGTGCCCAAACTTACGTAGAAGATGCTTTCGTGGCCTACGCCGCTGCCCCATTTTACTTCGGCGAGCGCCGCCGCACTCGCGTCGTTGGTGAGCCGCGTGGGCAACCCGTAATGTTTTTCGATCCTTCGCGCTAACGGAAAATTGCGCCAGCAGGGCAAATTCGTGGCGCTGAGAAGGACTCCTTTTTCGCTTTCCACCCACCCTGGCGCGCAGACACCAATTGCTCGTACACCTGCCACGCGCGCTTGCGGCATCACATCATCTATCGCGCTCAGCACGGCGCGGAAACCTTCTTCGGCGCTGCCCCGCGCGATCATCGGAGCGCGTGCGGCGTGGCGGATCTGGCCTCGTGAGTTCACGAGGCCCACGGCTACTTTTGTGCCGCCGATATCAACGCCTAAGACCAGATTGTGGGCATTCCCGGCACGGACGCGATTCGTCAAAGATTTATATCCTCGATGCGATGTACTACGCAGCTTGGATGATACAAAAGCGTCCGGGTGAAAGGCAGGCCTAATTGTTTGGATAACTGCCGGGCGTGACGCATCCCGCCGGCCGACGCGTTCTTACGATCCGTCGCCGCTATACTCGCGTTGTCGAGATTCGGTGGCACGCGCGCATATTCCATCGCGCCGCCGGATTTTCAGTAGCTTGTGCGTACTTGATGTGAGATATTGCGCAGGTATCGTTATGTTACGAAATATAGCTTTTTACTTCTTTTTGTAATGAGGGGGAGCACGATCATGATTCTCACGCTCGGCGGCAAACGAGCCCAACTGCGGTTTTTCCTGCGAGTCACGAGCGTGCCGCTCGCGATGACTGGCCTGTTGCTTTTCGCAGGCGGATGCGGAAAACAGGCAACGGTGAGCGCTCCTCCCGCGAAGCCCGCGCAGGAATCGCAGGTGCAAGTGAACGCGACCGCGAACGCGGTGCTGGTGGATACTCCCGCGGCGGAATTCTCCATCGCCCCGAACGGTTACGTGGCTGCAAGTCTGCTAAGCGGCGGGCGAAAACTTTCTCTGGATGACGCTGCGAACGATTCCGGCATCCAGGTGACGACGGCTGGGAAGGACTTGCCGCCCGCTATCTTTGACGTCGGGCATCCCCAGATATCAGCCGCTCGCGGACGGCTGGGAACAAAAGGCAAACGCATCGAGCTAACTGGCAAGAATTCCGCGGCTGATCTGGAAGAGACGCTGGTGGTAGAAGTGTACGATGAATATCCGAGCGTCGCTCTTGTCTCCGTTTCGCTTCGCAATTCCAGCAAGAGTGAATTGAAATTGGACGCGGTGGATATAAACCGCCATCGTTTCAATGCCTCTCTCGCTGATCCCGCCGTTGCGCCCAACGATATGTGGTCCTTCCATGGAGCTAGCATTCAGTGGGGCAAAGACAACGTATTTCAAATTCCCAAGAAATTCTCGCAACAAAATCAGATGGGCTCGATGGTGGAAGTGAAGGGAGACCTGGGCCGAGTGGGCGGTGGAATACCGGTCGTCGCGTTCTGGACCAAAACCGTGGGTGAAGCGATCGGGCACGTCGAGACGCTGCCGCTGGTGTTGGCGATTCCCGTGAAAACGGAATCTGACGGCCACGTGGACGCCAGCGTTCAGATCGCGCCGGAAAGCGCGTTGCAGCCGGGCGAAGTTTATTCCACGCCAGAGACATTCATCGCGGTGTATGCAGGCGATTACTACGAGCCCCTGCGAATTTATTCCGACGTGATTGACGGCGAAGGCCTGAAAAAGCCCGCGAACAACAGCGAAGACTACGCGGTGGCCTGGTGCGGCTGGGGTTATCTGGCCGATGTGACTCCGGCGCAAATGCTGGGAACAATTCCCAAACTCAAAGAATTTGGAATTCACTGGGCCACTCTGGACGATCGCTGGTTCAACAACTACGGAGACTGGCAGCCGCGCAGCGACACATTTCCCGACGGCGAAATTCAAAAAATGGTTCAGCAGTTTCACCAGCAGGGCGTGAAAGTACAACTGTGGTGGCTGCCGTTGGCCGTGGAAGATGGCGGGCCGGGATACGAATCACATTCTTACGGCGTCTCCGACGTAGTGAAAGAGCATCCGGACTGGTTGGTGCTCGATAAACACGGCAAGCCGGCGCGCATGACGCGGAATTTGGCGACGCTCTGTCCCGCCGTGCCGGAAGTTCGCGCTTACTACAAGCAACTGACCGAAAAATTCATAAAGGATTGGGATTTCGACGGCCACAAGCTCGACAACATTTACAGCGTGCCGGCCTGCTACAACCCGAAACACCATCACAAATCGCCATACGATTCGGTCTATGCAATGGGCGACATCTACAAAACGATTTTCGAGACCACGCGCGCGTTGAAACCCGATAGCGTGACACAGAGCTGCCCGTGCGGCACGCCGCCGAGCATCGCTTGGCTGCGTTATCTGGACCAGGCGGTGACGGCGGATCCCGTCGGCTCCGTGCAGGTGCGGCAGCGCGTGAAGATGTACAAGGCGCTGCTGGGTCCGAACTCCGCAGTGTACGGCGATCATGTGGAGCTGACGCGTATCGCGAACCCCAACGGTAATGAGAAGGATCTGGGATCGGATTTTGCTTCCACTGTTGGCACGGGTGGCGTGGTGGGCACGAAATTCGCGTGGCCGAACTACGGGCCGAAACTGTCGGACGTGTATCTGACTCCACAAAAAGAGGAATACTGGAAAAAGTGGATCGGTCTGTATACCGACAACATGCTCTCGCGCGGCACGTTCCGTAATCTTTACGTGTACGGCTACGATGTGCCGGAGGGATACGCGATCGAAAAAGATGGCGCGATGTACTACGCGTTCTTTGCGCCAGCGGCGGCAGCGGGCGCTGCTCAAGGTGCGCAGGCAGCATGGTCGGGAGAGATCGAATTGCGCGGGCTCGCCGCGGGAAAATACCACGTGGTGGATTACGTTAACGGCAAGGATCTTGGTGAAGTCACAGCGCCGGACGCAAAACTGAACGCGAGCTTTACGGACCACCTGCTTATTAAAGTTTCGAAGGAATAACGCGCTGCGGCGGGTTGCAACCGAATTATGTTCGACCCGGCGTTAAGTGCTCGCGAAAAAATTGTTCGACCTTAAGAAGGTCCTTAAAAGCTTCGGTCCCACCTTCGCACGTGGTTGAAAACGCGCCAGCAACGTCGGCGTATTCGAGGCATTCCTGCGGCGTCCCGCCTTTCAGGAAACGATGAATGAAACCGGCGTCGAAACTGTCTCCAGCGCCCACTGGATCCACCGACGCGACGCGCATGCCGGCGCGGCGCCATTCTTCGGCGCCTTTCCGCGCCACAGCCCCGCGCACACCGAGCTTTACGACCACGAATTGACACAGCTGCGCGAGCCTCTCGATCGCTTGCTGCAGATCATCGGTACCTGCGACCTTTTTCGCTTCACGCTCGTTCGGAAAAAATATGTCAACGAACGGCAGCACGTCCAGCAGGTCGTTTCCCCACTTTCCTTCCGGGTCATCGTTGGTATCCAGCGAAGTGGAAAGTCCCCTGGCCTTGGCTTCGCGAAATAAGTCAGCAATGTGGGGACGAAGAGCTTTGTGGAGAAAGTAGGAAGAGAGATGCAGGTGGCGCGAAGAAAAAATATAGTCGCGATCCAGGTCGGCGTGCCTGAATTCAAACATTGTGCCGGGATACGTGAGGATGAAACGGTGCGATGGCTGCGCGAGAATCACGGACAGGCCGGTCGCAGGGCCACTGGAAGCCACGCGCACTCGCGTCAGATCCACGCCGGCGTCCGCAAGCCAGTAGAAAGCCATCTTGCCCAGGGAATCCGCGCCGATTTTTGAAACCATGCCGACACGCGTGCCCAGCACGGCAAGATTGTGCGCAAAAATGGCGGAAGAACTTCCCAGCGTCAGCCGGAATCCGTTGATCAGAGATTCTTCTTCCGGCTTCAGTTGCGCCGGCACGCCGTAAAGAATCAAGTCCGGATTGATTTCGCCGACTACGCAAACATCGAGCGACATTCTGGGGCCCCTGTTATTTGGTTTCCAGCATTACCACGCGGGACAGGTTTCGAGGCTCGTCTGGATTCAGACCTTTTTTGATTCCGGTATAATAGCCGAGCAGCTGGCCCGGAATCACGCTGGCGGCTGCGCGCGCTGCTTCCGGCGTGTCGAGCGACAATTCCACGGAGTAATCGGCTGAGCGGCGAATGGTGGAATCACAAACGTTGGAAATCGCGAGCGTCGTTCCGCCCAGTTTTTTTATTTCTTCCAGCACCTGTACTTCCGCCGCAAATCCCGTTTCGCTGATGATGAAAGTGATGAGTGTCTCGGGGCTGACGATCGATTTCGGGCCGTGCCGGAACTCGAGCGTGTGAAAGCACTGTGCGTAGGAACAGGACATCTCTTTCACTTTCAGCATGGATTCCTGCGCGATGCCGAAAAATGGGCCTTGGCCGAGAAACACGTAGTCGGCGAAGGCTCGCGATTCCGCCAGCGATTTGATCGTGCCGTGCGCGGTGTTCAATCGCGCCGCCACCTGATCGGGAAGTTTGCCCAGCGCGGCCAGAAATTCGCCGCGCTTTCCGCGAATTGCGGCAAGTGACTGCAGCGTGATCAGCATCGAGGTGAAGGAGCGCGTCATTACCGTGCTTTTTTCATCCGCAGCGGTCAATTTGATGCAGTGAGACGCTATTTTTTCGATGGGAGTGCCGCTGCCGCAGGTGATCGCCAGCGTTTTTAGATGCAGTTTCGTTTCCAGATATTCGGCGGCTTGCAGGGCTTCCGAAGTGTAGCCGGAGCGGGTAATCAGCACGGGCTGGCACGCCGCTAAAAACAATTGCGGAAAAAGCGTAATTTCGGATGCGGGAAGCGCGCGGGCTTTCTCGCCCGTCAAAATGGACCAGCTGGCCGCCGCAGCCTGGGCCAGATAAAAACTCGATCCGCAGCCGATGAATACCCACTCGATATTTCTTGGAAGCTTTTCATTCAGCAATTGCAGCTCGCCCGACTGCTCCATCGCCTTCAGGCACGATTCCCACGTCGCCGGTTCCGAAAGAATTTCCGCTATGGTGTGGGCGCCCGCAGCTGCTTTCAAATCGACCAACTGTTCCTCCGCATTCATTAAGAAATGAAAATTTAAACCACAATTACTTTAATGTGCGCCGCGCGCAGCCCGCGAAGGTGCCGCGCGGATATTTTGCTGTCTGTGATGGTGTGATGGACGGCCGAAGTGGGTGCGATAAACGAAAGGCTGCGACGGCCGAATTTGCTGGAATCGCAGACGATGATCGTGGTCTTGGCGTTCTCCATCATCACGCGATTGGCGCGCGCTTCCAGCAAGTTCGGCGTGGTGAGCCCGTATGCCACATCGAATCCGTCCACGGCGAGAAACAGCAGATCGGCCGTGACATGCCGCAAGGAATCTTCGGTGAGCGGCCCCACCAGCGAAAACGAATTCCTTCGCAGCACTCCGCCCGTTAGAATGACTTCGACGTCCGTGCCAGCCAGTTCGGCGGCGATGTTCACCGCGTTAGTAATCACGGTGAGATCGCGAACATGTTGAATGGCGCGCGCGATGGCGGTGGTGGTGGTGCCCGAATCCAGAATCACCACGTGACCCGGACGCACCAGGCGCGCGGCCGCGGCGGCAATTTTCAGTTTTTCGCGCCGGTGCAATTGTTCTTTTTCGTGCAGGGTGGGATCGCGCAGCGCCGAGGCATCCAACGGCAGCGCGCCGCCATGCGCGCGTTGCAAGCGGCCCATCTGGTGGAGCGATTCCAGATCCTTGCGAATAGTGATCAGCGAAGTGGAAAAACGGCGCGCCAGGTCTTTCACGACGACCCGGCCGTCGCGCTGCGTCAATTCCAGGATTTTTCGCCGCCGCTCTTCCGCGAGCATAGCTAACAGCCTGCTTTCGATTTCTTACTTTTTGTTACTATTTCGTGCTGGAGGGTGATAGCTTGGCACAAATGCCAGCCAGGAGCAAGGATTTATGCCCAGTCCCACAATTGTCTGCGTGAGCGCCAATCCGGCCATGGATCGCCGCTTGTTCATGGAGTTCTTGGCGGTCGGCGAAATCAATCGGGCAAAAAGCGCGCAGGGTTTGGCTGGCGGCAAGGCTGCTCACGTCGCCATGGCTGCGCGCGCGCTGGGAGCTCAACCCGTCTGGCTGGGATTCCTGGGCGGAGCGATCGGCGACGATTGTAAGCGGCAGATGGAAACGCTGGACATTCGCGTGGTTGCGATTGCCACGAAATCCAGCACACGCGTGAATCTGGAGATTATTGATGCTGCGGGCCACGTGACGGAAATTCTCGAACCCGGCGCGGAAACGGGTGCGCAGGAGCGCGACGAATTTCTGCGGGCGTGCGTGCAGGGGCTGCAAGAGGAGTGGAAGGACGCGGTTCTGGTGATTTCCGGCAGCTTGCCCGCGGGGCTTGGGCCTGGTTTTTACGTTTCCTTGATTGTGGCCGCGCGCGCTGCAGGCGCCAAAGTTTTTGTGGATTCCAGTGGCGAGGCTTTGCGCGCCAGCGCCAATGCTCGTCCGGATTTCGTGAAAGTGAATCGCGCCGAAGCGGAAGTGTTGCTGGGGCGGCCGCTCGCATCGATCCAGGAAATAGCACATGCCGCCACGCAGATTGTGGAACGCGGAGTGGGCAGCGCCGCGATTACCTTGGGACGCGAAGGCTTGATCTGGCTCGAGTGCAAAAACGGTCGAGCATGGAAAGCTGGGCCGCCGCGGATGGACGTAATTTCCGGAGTCGGATGCGGCGACGCGACACTGGGAGGCTTTGCGTACGCTGCCACGCACGGAATCGCCGGCGAAGAAGCGTTGCGCCTGGCGGCAGCTTGCGGCGCAGCGAATTGCGTGGCGCCCGCTCCCGGCAGGATCGAACTTGCGACGGTGCGTGCGCTGCTGCCGCAAATCGAAATCCAGCAAATAAATTTCTAGAAGAAGTGACGCCGTCCGGGCTTACTCGCGGCCCGGTTACTTCGGGGAGGCCGCGATCCCAGGAATCCACCGGACGGCGTTATCGTGAAAGATGCGGCGCAGGACGGGCTCGGGCAAATTCAGCCCCTCGATTTCGTGCCCTCTGAGCTGCAGCTTCTGATCCGTGGCTAAAAACTTCCAGTCCCTCGCATACGTCTCTTGCCAATCCTTCAAAGCGTCGGGCGTGGCTTCGCCGTTAAGGAATTCTAGATCTGTTCCGTACAGCACGCGGTCCTGATACTTGATCAGAAAATTGCGCACTTTTTCTCGCGGCGCGAGCATTAGGTATTCCATGCGCGCCGCCGTATCCACCGCGAAATTCGGATAGAGGTCAAAGCGCTTTGCGATTTCATCCACGTCGGTTTCCATGCTTCCCAAGTGTGCGCCCACGACGCGCAGGTTCGGATTTTCCGCGAGCAAGTGATCGCGCGCGGCCAAGATGGTTTCCTTGCGCGGATGATCCGGATGAAGGTACATGTACCACTCAGGATTTTCCTTGTAGTAATCGTAATCAGGGCTGTTTGGATCAGGCGGCTGCCAGCAGGAGGAAGGCTCGGCCACATGCGCGACGAGCGTCTTATTTTCGGCCGCTATTTCTCGATAGATGGTTGCGAACTTCGGATCATCGGGCATGACATACTTGCCATCCGGAGTCTTCAGCTCCATGCCAATATTTTTCCAGATTTTTACCGCAATCGCCCCTTCGGCAAATTCCTGGTGAAGTTGCTTCACGGTGATTTGTGCGAAATCTTTCTGCTGGAATGTGAATGGATCGAAGGTGACGCATAACCGGGCGTGGCCGGAGTTCGCCCCAACGAAATCTTTGGCGCGTGCGAGTTCGCTGGCCAAATCGCTGTAGATGCCGTGGGTGTCAGCCACGCAAATTTCCAGCACGTGCAATTGCAACCGGTTCATCAGATCCGTGAAAGCAGGATCGGTCCTGAACGCGTGCACGTGCGTATCAATCGGATCCATCATGGCAAACGCCTGGAGCGCGGCACTATCAGAGTCGGGCGATAGTTCAGACGCGGCAGCCGCAAATATCGGAGCCCCTAAGCTCCGGCCGATCTGGAAGCCAGCGGCGGTCATACCGGCTACGAGCAACACCGGCAAGAGGACTCTTTTAAGATTTGCGCGCAGATTCTCGATCAATGCTTGGCCCCTCCCGAACGCGCGCGGCCTCTTGCAGATTCATTTTTGTCAACGTCAACAGACGCCTCGCGCACGTCGGCGATTATTAATTCAACGCCGGCTTCGCGCAGCGGCCGCAGATGCTGCGGATCCGTGCCGGAATCCGTCACCAGAATGTCAATGTCGGTGGTGGGCCCCACATAAGCAAAACCCTGATTGCCAAATTTACTGTGGTCCGCAAGCGCGATGCTGACGCGCGCGGATTTCAGAATCATCTTCTTGATCTGGGCTTCCGCCTGGCTGGCAGTGGAAATTCCGTAGCCGGGATCAATTGCGCTGACGCCCAGTACAGCTTTGTCCACGCGAATCTCCGAAAGAGCGCGCTGCGCCCAAACTCCCGAAAGATAAAACAGATCCTTCTGCAGTTCGCCCCCCGTCGAAATCACGGAGACGTGCTGGCTGCGCTGAAACTCCGCCACGATCGGCGGAGAATTGGTGATCACCGTGAGACGATTGCGATGCAGCAGGCGCCGCGCGAGTTCATACACTGAGGTACTGGCCTCCAGGAAAACCGTTTCGCCGTCGAGAATCAGGCGTTCCGCTTCGCGCGCGATCGCCTGTTTTTCGGCGCGATTGCTGCGCCCCAGCGCTTCATACGAAGGCCGAATATTCGTGGCCGATGTGCGCGAGACTGCGCCGCCATGCGAGCGCACCAGCACTCCTTCCTTCTCCAGCGCCTCAAGGTCGCGGCGGATGGTGGCTGCGGTGACGCCCAGCGTGCGAATCAATTCGGAGGCGGTAACGGTTCGCTCGCGCGAAAGAAGCTCGCGGATACGAAATCTCCGTTCCTCGGCCAGCAGGCTCATCAAAACTTCTCCGTCCCGTTACAGATTCCAAAAGCAGCCGATTGTGCCACAAACCGGTTAGAATTGTTCACAATAATACAAAATGTCATCAGAATCGATAAAAAAAGTTGACAAACGTGCATAATAGGACTAATTACGTGAGCGATAAAGGCCGATTTCTCGTCTCCCTGCGGCGTGGGGTACTCCGCAGATAGCCCAGATTCGAGAGACTTGGTCCCAACTTCGTGGGGGTTATCGGTGAACAAACTTGTGCGCATTTTTCTTTCCGGTTGGGCAAGTCCGACAAAGCGACTCGAACATTCTGACGGCAGAATAACCACGAACTTGCGCGGCGCCGGTTTTCTCCTGGCGTTATTTCTTTTCTGTGGCAGCGCCTGGGCGCAGAAGGACACCGGGGTGATCGCGGGAATTGTAAAGGATGCTTCCGGCGCCATCGTGGTAGGCGCGAAAGTCAAAGTGATTGATGTCGACCGCGGAACCGAGTTCGACACCACCACAGACACAAACGGAGATTATGTCGCCGGTCCGCTAAAGGTTGGCCGCTACACCGTCAACGTCGAGAAGGCCGGCTTTAAGACTGCGGTGGCAGGGCCCGTGCAACTGGACGTGCAGGGGCGCATCGAAGCCAACGTGAAGCTGGAGATCGGGCAGGTTTCGCAGAAGGTGGAAGTAACAGTCCAGAACCCTCTGCTGGAAACCGAGACGAGCACGATGGGCGAAGTGATGGATAAGGGGCGCATCGAAACGCTGCCGCTGAACGGACGAAATTTTGCGCAGCTTGCGCAACTCGGCGCGGGCGTGGTGCCCAGCGAGCCGGGCTCGCGCGTGAGCGGAAATTATGGATTCAGCGTGGATGGCGCGCGTTCGCTGCAAAACAATTTTCTGCTGGATGGGATTGACAATAATTCGAATTTGGGCGACGTGCTGAATGAATCGTCGTACGTGATTCAGCCGCCGATTGACGCCATTGAGGAATTCAAAGTTCAAACCAACGACTACAGCGCGGAATTCGGCAGAGGCAATGGCGCGATCCTAAACGCCGTGATCAAATCCGGCACCAACGGCTATCATGGAGACGTCTTCGAATATTTTCGCAACGCCGCGCTCGACGCTTCTCCCGCCATCATAACCATCCCGCAAAAGCCGGAATACAATCAGAATCAGTTCGGCGCCACATTCGGCGGCCCGATCAAAAAGGATAAAACCTTTTTCTTTGGTGATTACGAGGGATTCCGTTTACGCCAGGGACTTCTGCAGACAGCGACCGTCCCCGATCAGAGCATGGTGAACGGCGACTTTTCAGAACTGCTCACCAACACTCCGGCGATGGCGATTGACCCGAACACCGGCAATCCCACGGGCGCAGTGGCTCTGGATTGCAGCGGTAATCAGACTTTCGTAGGGGAAATCTTCAACGCCAGGCAAACGCAGGTTGTTCCTACGACTCTCGCCAATCCCTCCGGATTGTGCGGAGTTCCGATCGGCGTAGGTGCAGGAGGCGTTCCTACCAATGTGTTTCCCACGGGATCAACCGACCCGCTCGCATCCCGGCTGGCAGCGCTGATTCCCGCGCCGAACTCAACCAACCCGGGGTTCAACTACCAGGCCGTGCCCGTACGCAGCGAAACGCGCAACAACTTCGACGTGCGCATTGATCACAACATTTCGAGCAAGGATTCGCTCTTCGGACGATTCAGCTACGAAAACCAGCCCAGTTTTATTCCATCTCCTTTCGATAACGTACTGGATGGCGGCGGATTCTTCGACGGCATCGAGGATTTTTCCTATCGCAGCATCGCGTTGAGCGAAACTCACGTTTTCGATTCCACTCACGTGAACGAATTTCGGTTTGGTTACAACCGCATCAACGCGCATCGCTACCAGAACAACTACAATGAGAATGTCTCGGCCGAACTTGATTATCCCGGCGTTCCGTACGAGCCCGGCACGTTCAACGGCGGGCTCCCCGCTCTGACGTTCAGCGACGGCTCCGCGCCGCAACTCGGCAGCTCGGGCTACTTGCCCTCGATCGAAAAACAGAACAGCTACGTCATCACCGACAATTTCACCTGGGTGAAAGGGCGCCATTCAATCAAGGTTGGCACCGAGCTGCGCTTCGAACAATTCACGATCTTTCAGCCGTCAGCTTCGCGCGGCACTGCCGATTTCAGCGCGGCATTCACGGACAATCCCGCGGCGCCAGGATCCGGTGGCTACGGCTTTGCCAGCTTCCTTCTGGGCATCTCTGACGGCGGTTCCATCGTGAACCTTCACAACGTGAACTATCACCGGCAAATCTATGCGGGATTTATTCAGGATGATTTCAAAGCGACAGCGAATCTGACGCTGAATCTTGGCTTGCGCTACGAATATTATTCACCGGTCAAGGCCGCCGACAATGAGCAAGCCAATTTTAATTTCACGTGCGGCTGCCTAATTGTGCCCACGGGGCAAACCGCCGAGCTGACTCCCACGTTGGCCACGCAAATTACCATCGAGCGGAACGGCTCGACCGGGCTGGTTCCACCCGATTACCACAACTTCGCGCCGCGCATCGGCCTGGCCTACAAAATCAACGAGAAACTCGTGTTGCGCGCTTCCTACGGAATTTTTTATGGCGGCCAGGAAAACGGACCGTACTCCAATCCTAGCCCCGGTTTCAATCCACCCTTTTTCGTGACGCAGGGGTTCAACCAACCCTGTTTGACGAATTCCGCAAACCCCAATCCCGGACAAATAGACTGCTCGATTCCAGGATTCAACTCGCTGCAGCAAGGATTCCCTGCAAACTCTCTGGTTGATCCGAACACTCCATTGCTTTTTTCCATCAGCCCGAACATCACCACGCCTTTCATGCAGCAGTGGTTCCTCGGCTTCCAGTACGCGCTGCCGGCAAACATGGTGGCGCAGATTTCCTACGTTGGCTCGCACGGCGCGGATCTATTCGGCATGTTTAATGGAAACCAGGCCGTCCCTACGGCGGATCCGACGATTCCTACCGCCCCGCGCCGCCCGGATCCCAATATTGATGGGGGGATTGAAACGCTGCGCTCGAATTTATTTTCAAACTACAACGGATTGCAACTTCGCCTCGAAAAGCGTTTTTCCAACGGGTTGCAATTTCAGGCGGCCTACACCTATAGCCACGCGCTCGATGACGCGTCTTCGGCCAGCCTGGGCTCGCAGAATCAGGGAGACTTCCGGCTGCAAACGGAGCCCTACCTGGAATATGGCAACGCCGATTTCGACGTGCGCCACAGGTTCGTCGTCAATTTTGTATACAATTTGCCCTTCGGCAACGGCCAGCACTTTGGCTCGAATCTTACCGGGATCGCCAACCAGATTGTGGGCAACTGGCAGATCACCGGAATCGTCTCGGCGCAAACCGGCAATTGGTTCACGCCGACTGACGATCTGGTGAACATCTCCAATTCCGATTGCGGGGGCGAGGTTTTCAATTGCGCTCGGCCTAACGTAGTGGGCAATCCGAACGGGGCGCGTTGCCTGCCGGGAACGCTGTTTAACACTTGCGCTTTTGTCCCCAACACGGTGGCGGGCACTTTCGGAGACGCGGGACGAAACATCATTCTCGGGCCCGGACTGCAGAACTGGGATCTTTCGTTCATCAAGCAATTTCCAGTCAAAGAACAAATGCGTTTTGAGTTTCGCGCGGAGTTTTTTAATATCTGGAACCATCCGAACCTGCAGTTCGCCGATCCGACAACGACCAATGAAAACTTTTCGACGGAGCGCGGGGCTTCGCAATTCGGATTTCCTACTGCGTCGCTCTCTCCGCGGCTGGTCCAGTTTGCTTTGAAATTTTACTTCTGAGTTTGCGTCTGCGAACGACCGGGCGCGTCTGGAATGGAAGTCAGCGACTAAACGCGCTCGGGGGGCGCTTCCTGCAGCGTGAGCACGATCGTCTGAGTTCCCAGGCGGGGGTGTTTGGCTGTGAGGCGCACAGTTCCAGCCTGTTCCTGTGCGCGAACCCAAATCGCTCCGGTTCCGCCAGTCAAGGCGAACGGATTGTCCCCGATGATTTCCGCAGGGCCTTCAAGGCTCAGCGCGATGGGATCGTTCGCATAAGGCCGAATCGCGCCGAATTCATCCGTCACACGGAACACCACGCGCGTGCTGTCGGCTCCATCGGCGCTCAGCTCCGCGTCATCGGCACGCACTGAGAATTTCTGATCCACTCCGCGGCCCGAGTACCTCTTCGAGACGACCTGCTGGCCCTTCAAATAGCCATCGATCCGCAGATCGCCCCAATCGTGCTGCACTTTGGTCAAATCGACGCTGAATGGCGCATAACGCAAATGCGCGAACTGCACGCGATCGGGATCGGCTTCGGCGATCAAATCCCAATCGCTTTTGCCTTTCACGTAGAGTTTCAGGTGGTCGCAGTTCGAAGAAATCATCGCAATGGTAAAGCGCAGCGCTTCATCGCCCGCCGCCCAATGGAAAGCCGGTTCCAACACAATTTCTTCTTCCGGGTCGCATTGCGACTTGTAGAAACCCGCGGCGGGTTTCGGCTCGCGAAACATATCCACCACACCGTGGTAGCAGATGCGATCGCCTGCACCGAAATCGGAGTGCGTGTTGTAATCGAACGCGCACCAGCCGATGCCGCCCGCGTATTGTGCGTTGGAGGCAAGCTGATCGTGCACGCGCGCGTGGCGAATGGTGTGTTCGCGGTGGCGTACGTTGTCGTCAATCGCCTTCACCGGATAGGTGTGGCCTACGAATTCAGTATTCAGATAGCGCGGATGATTCGGCGGCTTCAGCGGCCAGCCAAAATCGTTCATGGTGAAGACATCTTCGAGAAACTCGGATTCCTGAAAATAGCGGATGCCTCCCGTCTGGCGCGTGGGGTCCAGTTTGTGCGCCACGGCATTCGTGCGTGTGTAGAACTCGTGGTTGTCTCTGGATTCATTGATGCGCACGCCCCACAGAACGATGGAAGGATGATTCCAATCGCGGCGAATCATGCGGTTCACATTGTCAACCGAGAGGTCTTGCCACGCTTGATCGCCGATGTATTGCCAGCCCGGAATTTCTTCCAGCACCAACAATCCGAATTCGTCGCAAGCATCTAGAAAGTGCCGCGATTGCGGATAGTGCGACGTGCGCACAATGTTGCAATGCAAGTGTTTGCGCAGAATGTAAGCGTCCTGGCGCTGCACGCGGGCCGGCATCGCTTGGCCGACGAAAGGAAACGTCTGGTGACGGTCCAGGCCGCGCAGCTTGAGCACCTTTCCGTTCAGCTCGAAACCGTGATCCGTGAACTGCGCGTCGCGAAAGCCGATGCGCCGCGTGGATTCATCCAGCACGCGTCCGCCAACGAGCAAACGCACGCGCACGGAGTAAAGATGGGGATTCGCGATGTCCCAAATCTGAATGCCGGACAGCGGAGCGAAGGCCAATTTGTAGCTCACCGTTTCGCTGGAGGCGTCCGACGGCGGAACTAGCTGTGTGGTCTTGGCAATTATGCTCGCGCCATCGAGCAGCACGGCTTCCAGCGTTAACGCATGTTGCGAAGGCTCGAGCCGCTGGACGAAGCACTGGACATCCAATGATGGATGCTCACTCAAAACATTCTGGGGCTGCGCGAAAATATTCTCGATGTAGATGGCCGGCACGATGCGCAGCGAAACTTCGCGATAGATTCCGCCGAAGGTGAGGTAGTCAATCTGATTGCCGAACGGCGGAATGTCGGGGCGCTCCGAAGAATCCACGTCCAGCGCCAGAAGATTTTCTCCTTCGAAATTCAGATGCGGCGTCAGTTCGAAGGAAAAAGGCGTGTAGCCGCCTTTGTACTCGCCGAGCCGCTGACCGTTAATCCAGACGGTGGATGCCGTCATCACGCCTTCGAAATCCACGAATACACGCTGCCCGTGCGCTTCGGGCGGCAGCTTGAATCGCTGGCGATACAGCGAAACGAATTCATAGGTCTGGTCGTCGAATCCGTGCCACGGCAGCGCAACGTTGGTATGCGGAATCACCACGCGCGCGAATTTCGAGTCGTCAAAGTTCAGATCGTGCCCGCCTGCGACGAACGATGGGCTGTAGCGCCAGCCGCGATTCATGGGCAGCATCAGACGCCCCGGAATACTCACGTCCACTTGCGCAAAATCGGTTCGATGCAGCGCTGCGGTAGCGAGCAGCGTAGTGGCCGCTTTCATGAAATCGCGCCGGTCCATAATTACTCCAGAGCTGACAAAATTGAAGACTTGCGCGTCTGCACCAGCCAGTCAATCAATAAAACGCAGGGAGCACGGCGGCATTATATGCAATGCCCCATGCGAATCATCCGGAAGTTTTCGGCCCACAACGAGAATTGCGCCCAAAAACGCGTGCTGCTACTGTTGCTCACGTGAGTCTCCCGCCACAGTCCTTGCCGAAAGATGTTCCGCCGAGCGTACGTACTACCCTACGCCACAATTATTTATCGTTCATCGAGGATACGGCGCTAACCCTTGGCGTAATGGCGCCCACCGGCACGTGCGGCATCGTGCTGCCGCTGCTGATCGCCAAGGGCGGCAACACCACCTGGCTGATCTTCCTGCTCACGCTCGTCGCTTTTTCGCTGATCATGTACAGCGTGCATCGTTTTTCCGCACAGTGCGCTTCCGCCGGTTCGCTGTCCGATTTCGCGGCTGCGGGTCTGGGCCGCACGGCCTGCGTGATCACTGGCTGGGCTTACGTCGCCGCGATGGCGTTCGGCGCGGCCGGCACCGCACCATCTTCCGCATACTACGCTGATCTTTTCTACCGCCAGGTCACCGGCGCGTCCGCATCTTTCTTGCGGGCCGCGGCGATCACCGCGATCGTAGTAATCGCCGCGTGGATCATCGCGCACCGCGACATCAAGCTCTCCACCAAGGTGATGCTGGCCATCGAGCTGAGCTCCGTCGCCGTCATCATCGTCATCGTCGCGCTGGCGATGCGCCACAATTCCGCGTGGCTCGATCGCCCTCAGTTCCATCTGGAAGGCGCAAAATTATCCGGCTTTCAATTCGCCATGGTTTTCGGCTTCATGACGCTTGCCGGATTCGAAAGCGTCACTACTCTGGGCGAGGAGACCT
This sequence comes from uncultured Acidobacteriota bacterium, assembly GCA_963710845.1. Lineage (GTDB taxonomy): Bacteria > Acidobacteriota > Terriglobia > Acidiferrales > UBA7541 > Palsa-295. The sequence goes on from CAVQBU010000008.1 coordinate 202,592, forward strand.
CGCACGCGCGCCGCACTATTCCCCGAGTGATCGTCAGCTGCCTGATTCCCGTCGGCATCCTGTACCTCGTGATGATTTATTGCCTCACCGCGCTCGCACGGAAAAATGGCCTGGCGCTCGACCAGCTCAACGCGCCTTTTGACTCCATCGCACGCTCCATGAATCTCGCGAGCTTCGGTTACGTCAGCTCCATCGGCATCGCGCTCAGTTATTTTGCCTGCACCCTAGGCTCGCTCAACGCCGGCGCGCGCATCCTTTATTACTTGGCGCAAAATCGTCTCTTCGCGCCCAGCTTCGGGTGGGCGCATCCCGTAAATAAAACTCCTCACCGCGCCATCGCGCTAATCGCGGTCATCGCCATCGCATGTCCCGTGGCCCTGCTGTTTGCAAGAGTTCTGCTGCCCGACTGCATCAACTACATCACTCAGCTCGCCTCCTTGGGATTCATCGCCTCGTACTTCCTGGTTTGCCTGGCCATGCCCTTCTTCCTGCTCCGCCGCAAAATCCTGCGCGGCCTGGACGTCGCCGTCAGTGTCGCTGCGCTGCTGATCCTCGCCATCGTCCTCGCGTTAAGCGTTTTCCCAGTTCCCGCCGCTCCGTGGCGTTATCTTCCCTACTTGTTTTTGGCCGCAGTCCTCACCGGCATCGGCATTTCTGCGTTTTATTCGCGCCACAGCAACTCAAACGACGAGATTGCGTAGTGACCCGGCACACCGCGCCCGCCCGCAGTAAATATTGCTGAGGCTTCCGATTGGCTGCGAGGGCGCTGCTGATGAATCGCGTGGGCTAGCGCAGCCGCGCAGCTGCTGGCTCGGATGATGTGGACTCGAGCGCGCAAAAAAATGAGCGGCTCGTGTTGCAGCACGAACCGCTCACCAAGAGTGCAGGAATTGGTCCCGCGGGACCTCTTCGTCTTCGCGGGAGTTGACTTACTTGGGTTTCTCTTCGCTCGGATGCGCTGCTTGGGCCTTTGGCGCAGATGCGGGTGCGGCCTGATGCTGCTGTGGCGCCGCTTGATGCTGTTGCGGAGGCGCTTGATGTTGTTGCGGAGCGGCTTGATGCTGCTGCGGAGCGGCCTGTTTCGGCGCGCTTTCGTTGTGTGCAGGAGCAGGCTGACGTTCTGGCTTTGCAGCCGGAGCTGGCTTCGCAGCAGCTACGGGTTTGACCTCCAGGCGAGGTGTCTCTGATTTTGCAGCTGGCTGAGCAGGGCGTGCCGCGTTGTGCGTGGCCGCTGGCGCCGCAGCATGTTCGGGTTTTGCAGCAGCACGGTTCTCAGCCGCCTTGTTCTCATTTGACCGCGCAGCCGCGGCATTGTTCTCTTTCGTCTTGTTCGCCGCTGCGCGACTTGCAGCCGCGTTGTTTTCGGTGGCTTTGTTTTCCGCCGCCTTGTTCTCGCTAGCCTTGCTCGCAGCGGCTCGGTTCTCGGTCGCCTTGGTCTCAGCGGCCTTGTTTTCCGTCGCTTTCGTCTCGGCTGCCTTATTCGATTCAGCCTTGTTTGCAGTCGCTCTACTTTCAGCCGTGCGATTCTCAGCGGCTTTGTTTTCGGCGGCCTTGTTTTCCGTCGCCTTCGTCTCGGCTGCCTTATTGGCTTCGGCTCTATTCTCGTTGGGCTTCGTCTCGTTGGCCTTCGTCTCGTTCGCATGGTTCGCCGCTGTAGCCCCGTGGGCCGCTACCACGCCGTTGCCGGAAAATTCTCCCGGCTTGGACGTTGCCGCAACTGCCGGGCGCCCGTGATTCACTGACGCGAGCATTTCACGGTTTCCACCGGCTGCGCGTTGGTGGCCTGATTGCGCTTCGGTGGCCGGAGTGTGCCGCGAGTGATCATATGTATCTTGTGCTCGTGTGGGCCGCGCGTTGATTCCACCGTGTCCACCGTTGTAGCTGACGTGGCTTGACGTGCTGACGCTCACACGCCTGTCATAAGTGTTGCTGAAATTCCTGCCGCCGAAATTGTTCACCGAACGGTTGTAGCTGAACCGATTGTTACGCCAGTAGCCGCCCTGATACCCGGAGCCGCCGTAGCCATATCCGTAATTGACGCCGCCGTAGAAGCCGACTTGGTTGCCCCAATACCCGCCATTCCAGGCGTACATGTTGTTGTTCCAGCCCCAATATCCAGGAGTCCACAGCAAGCCTTCGCTGGGTGGTTCAACCCATGTGCCGGGCACCCAGAAGTAGCCTTCGTCGCCGTAGGCCCAGTAGCCCGGCGTCCAGATGTAGCCTTCCTGCGGGCAGATCGGTTGGGAGCAAACGACAAGTGCCGGCGGCGCGATGGTGATGGACGCGCTGAACTGCGCGCGAGAGGTCGCGGGGAGCGCCAAAATTACCAGTGCGAGCAGAAAATATTGGATTGAGCGGAGCGTACGCATTTTTTTCATACCTTTCCTGATCATCCTTCGATTGCCCGGTCTCACTTTGTCGCTGCGGGTTGCGCGGATGGCGGGATAGCTTGACTTGCGGATAATGACTTATGCGCTTTTGGAAAACTGTGCAATATGAGTCACATTGCGGAGATTTTCCAGAACACGCACGCCAGTGGAAACAGCAAATTGGCCTTCGGAAATGTGCCGCTGCGGAACAGGCTTGAGCGAGGGGTGGCCGGGCTCGAGCTTTCAGATTGGTCTTAGTTCAACAATAATTGAGTCGCCACGGCAGAATATTGTAAGCTCTTGCCATGGTCATCAGCGAAAGGCTGAAGCGGCTGCGCGAAGCGCAAAACCTCTCGCAAGGCGATATCCAGGAACGCAGTGGGCTGTTCCGCTGTTACCTCTCGCGCCTGGAAAATGGCCGCACTGTTCCGTCCATCGAGACGCTGGAAAAACTGGCACGCGCTCTGGACGTCCCGCTGCACCAGCTTTTCACGGATGATGAAGTTCCCGCAAAGCAGCTGCGCGTCCCGAAGAAGCAGGCCGACACCATCTGGGGCCTCGACAAAAAAACCACGCGCCAGCTGCGTTTGTTTGCCAAACAATTTGCCCGCATGAATGGCAAACAACGCTGGCTGATCCTGCGCGCCGCCGCCAAGATCAACAGGGACGGCCACAAGTAATCTCAAACTTCTGCTGCGGGGCGCTCCCGAAGTGAAGGAGTTATTTCTTCGGCCCGATGATGACCCGATACGTAATCGACTCTCCTTTTTGAATCCAATTCAGATCACATTTACGCAAGGCGATGCGCACAGTTCGTTGCCTCTTGCCGATTTTCTTGAGCATGGTAGTCACACCTCCGGTAGGAAGGTCATCGGCTGGAAACAAAAAACCAACAGGCAGGTCCGGTCCGATACTGCAGCAAAAATAGCCGCAACATAATGGCCGCAGCTGCAACGCACATCCGAACTGCGATTCGCGAAGCTAGCTGTCCGCTTATATCAGCTCGACGCGCACCCCGCCGCCCGGTCGGGCCAGTGCGCGGTCTCGCGTAATGAGGGGCGCGTCCAACGCTTCGGCAAGAGCCAGGTAAGCGGCGTCATAAGCCGTCAGATTGTGCCGCATTTGCCACACGCGGGCGAGCAGAACGAAATGGGGGTAGCGAGTAATCGGAAGATCGAGAAAATCGCTGAGAGCTTCGGCACCCCGGTCAGCGGAGATGTTGGCTATGCGCACGTAGCGTCGCAAAACCTGCGCGATTTCGAGGTCAATCAGATGCGGAGCATGCAGAGTCTGGCTGGCGGCAAAGAGAACGCGGTTCACACGGCGAGCCGCAGGCGTTTGCAGGAGCACCTCAAGAAGCGCGGAAGCGTCTACAACGATCAGCGTCCATTCCTCTCGGCGCGCACAGCGGCTGCCGGCGCGGGATCCAGTTGCACAGGCTGGCGCCGCGAAAGCCGTTTCCGCATTTCATCGAGAGTAGGGCGGTCGAGCGCTTGGCGCAGCTCGCGGAGCAGGTAATCTGAGAGCGACAGCCCTTCCAGCGCCGCGCGCGCCTTCAGTTCGCGATGCAAGTCAGAAGGTACATTGCGGATCTGAACCATGACGGGCATGTGACCAGCATACTTGCATGTGCAACACATGTCAACGGCGTCATTGGGCGGATCATGGTTTCTTGCTGGGATCAGCGAATTTCATTGTGACGATGCTGCATAGCGGCCCTCGTTACTCGTGGCATTTTCAGGCTCGAAATCGCGAGCATGGTCAAGATCGTCCATGAGCCCAGTTTGCGTTGGTCGCCAATCCAACCACTTCTGCGTGAGCGCGCTGGACGCGACCAAGTCGAGCCCAGCAAATCCCCCAAGCGGACCAAACTGCTCGCCTGCTCGCTCAGCAGACACGGACACCGTCGGTAGCTTCAGGCCCCGCCCGATCGCCTCAGCGATCTCTTTAACGGGCACGCCCTCTTCGGCCACCGCGTGATACTTGGCTCCCACAATGCCTTTCTCGAGCGCCAGTCTATACAGGCGGGCGGCATCGAGCACATGTATCGCGGCCCAGCGGTTGAACCCGTCACCGACATACGCCGAGACGCCCTTCGCGCGAGCCATGTTGATCAGATAGCTAACGAGGCCTTGTTTCAGTCGGTCGTGCACCTGCGGGAGGCGGACGATCGACGCTCGAACCCCACGTGCCACGAGCGACATTGCTGTCACTTCCGATGCGCGGGGATACGACGCAGAGACAGGAACAGCAGGATCCTCCTCAGTCGCCGCGCGGCCCGACGCCACGAGCGCCAGCCCGGAGGTGACGAGCAGCGGCCGGTCAGAACCTTCGAGTGCGGAGCCGAGAGCCTCAATCGCGCGCTTGTCGATCTCGCAAACTTCCTTGAACTTCGAGAAGTCATGGATAAACGCGGTGTGAATCACACCATCCGACCGGGCCGCTCCGATGCGCAAACTGCCGAGATCCTCCAAGTCTCCACGAACGACTTCGGCGCCAGCGGCGACAAGAGATTTGGCTCCCGCATTTGAGCGAGCAAGCCCGACCACCGTGTGCCCTGCGGTAATTAGCTCTCGAACAACAGCCGAACCGATAAAACCCGTAGCACCTGTGACGAAAATTCGCATTTTTTTCTCCTGCTAATTTTAGATATTCGATGGGTCCCGTCTTGCAAGATTGATTGTCACGATGAATCGCGGTTACGCGGCGACTCACGCGTTCGAGACTACGTCACCACGGAAGCGGCCCGTCCTCATTTGAGAAGGTGCCTGTAGGACCATCCGGACCTAGCAGCGCAAGGCGCACTGGCTCACGGGCACCTTCCTCGACAGTTCGCGTGCCCGAGTAGTTGTTCAGGTTCGTCTTGGTATATCCCGGGCAGGCGGCATTGACTTTAATTTTGGTCGGCTCCAGCTCAATCGCCATGGCGAGCGTGATTGCATTGAGCGCCGTTTTGGACGCAGGGTATACGGGACCGAAGATTGAGCGCCACGGGGATGCCGGGTCCGCGTTCCTCGTCAGCGAGCCAACGCCGCTCGACACGTTGACGATACGCGCTGCCGGCGCCTCGCGCAGCAGCGGCAGCATCGCCTGGGTAACGGCGAGCACGCCGAATACGTTGGTGTCCCACACCGCGCGCATTTCATCGAGGGACACGTTGCTCGGGCGAGTAAACTTGGCGTACTCCTGGACGGACATACCCGGCTGCTTGGTAGTATTCGAGATGGCCGCGTTGTTGACGAGTACATCGACGCGGCCAAATTCCTTGCGGATGCGTTCCGCCGCGGCGGTGATCGAAGCCTGATCTGTTACGTCGAGCTGCAGCGCACGTGCGCCCGGCCCAATCTGCTTTGCCGCAGCCTCGCCGCGCTGCAGATTGCGCGATCCGACCAGCACAGTGAAGCCGTGCGCCACCAGATCTTTCGCGATTTGAAGACCGATTCCTTGATTAGCCCCAGTGACCAGGGCGACAGGTTTATTGTGCATAGTTATCTCCTTATTCGTTTGTTTCTTTCGAGCCGGCACCTACGGATGACATGATTGCGAGTGCTAAATCCCATTGCTCCCGTTTGAAACGTTTTCGCACTTTCTCCTTCCTAATGCGAAAAAGACTCCCCGACCATTTCTTCACTTTTCTTCCAAAGGGCCTCGGCCTCTTGCGGATCGAGTGCATATGCGCGCACGCCTTCGCTTACGCCGCTGATCGCCACGCTCTCAGGCACGATTTCCCCTACGTGGCAGTTTTCGCAATAGCGGCCGCCGATCTCGTCAGACGGCGCGACGACACCGGCCCACACGGACGTTGCCGCTCCCTGCGGAATCGTCTTCCATGCGAAAGGCCCCTTCCCCTCCGCGGCGAGCTGATCGTTCATCTGTTTGATCATGCCGTCGAGGCGGCTCGGGTCCATGTGCCGGCCGAGCTCCGTCTGGATGACTCCTGGATGCACGGCCGCGGCGCGCACCCCGCGTTCCCGGTGCCTCTGGTCAAAAGCGACGGCGAAGAGAATGTTTGCGGTTTTCGACCGGCCATACGCGACGAAGGGATCGTAGGGCGTTTTCTGAAAGTTCGGATCGTCCAGGTTTACGTTGGAAAATCGGTGACCTGCGGAAGAAAGGTTGATCAGCCGGCTCCCTTTGCGCAGCAGCGGCGCAATCCGATTGACGAAGACGAAGTGGCCCAGATGATTGGTGCCAAACTGCGTCTCAAACCCATCCGCCGTGTGGCCAAAGGGAGTGGCCATCACGCCCGCGTTGGCGATAACCACGTCGAAGAACTGCCCCTTCGCCAGCAGCCCATCCGCACATTCACGCACGCTTTTGAGGCTAGCGAGATCGAGCGCAACCAGTTCGAAACTTCCGCCGGCCGTCGCAGCATCTCTCCGTACCTGTGCAGTCGCCGCTTCGGCTTTTTTCAAATCGCGCGCGGCACCCACCACATGCCCACCATGCGCCGCCAGCGATCGGGCCGTCTCACTGCCCAGACCCGCCGAAACGCCGGTCACCAGGATTCGTTTACCCTGCAGATTCATGCCGTATAGAACCTCGTCCGTTGTCGAAGTCGCTCCAAACACATCCACCGTATTCGTATTCATATTCATATTCTTATTCTTTCTCCTTCGGGCGGCTCGCCCGGATTGGCCCCGGAGATCGGTGTTGACAAGCCGCCGCAGTTCTAATAAAACGGAGAGTGTCTCCGCAACACGTAAGATAACCGGAGACTGTCTCCGGATGCAAGTATTTTTTATCATGCCCAAAAAACACCCAAAACGCGTGCTGCGAAAGCCCCGAGCGGACGCCCAGCGCAATCGCGAACGGATTCTCGAAGTGGCGAAGGAAGCGTTTGCCCGACATGGCGCAAACGCCAGTCTGGACGAGATCGCCAGGCAGGTAGGCGTTGGACCTGGAACTTTGTATCGCCACTTCCCGACGCGCGAGCAACTTCTAGAGGCTGTTTATCGGACGGAGTTGGAAAAGCTGGCTACCGCCGAACAGAAATTCGCGCAGACGATGGCTCCAGCGGACGCACTGCGAGCCTGGCTATTGTTATTCGTTGATGCCATTGCGGCAAAGCAGCTCATCGCGCCCGCGCTGAATACTCTGCTGGGTGATCCCAAGAAGGTGTTCGCAGCTTCCTACGCTCTGATGCAGGAAGCAATTCACGCGCTGGTGAAGCGCGCGATCAAGAGCGGCGAGATACGCAAGGACATCGATCCCATGGATCTCCTACGGGCTCTTGTGGGCATGGCTCACGTGCCATCCAGTCCTCAGTGGCAGGAAAGCGCAAAACGATTGGTGGATATCCTCATCGCAGGTTCGCGCCCGACGACCTAGCTGGCAGGATTCGCGCTTTTCAGGGCGGGGCTGCGGCGAGTATAAGGTGTGCATGACGACTACACTGGATTACGCGGCGATGTTGGCGGTCGCGCTGCAGGAAGCGCGTGCGGGGCTGGCCGAGGGCGGCATCCCGATCGGCGCGGCTATTTTCGATGCCACGGGAAAGCTGGTGGGCGCGGGGCACAACCGTCGGGTGCAGCAGGGGGATCCTTCGGCGCACGGGGAGACGGACGCGTTCCGCAAGGCGGGGAGGCAGCGGAGTTATCGCGACCTGATTATGGTGACGACGCTGGCGCCTTGCTGGTATTGCAGCGGGTTGGTCCGGCAGTTTGGGTTTGGCACGGTGGTCGTCGGTGAGAGCCGCAACTTTCAAGGGGGGATAGAGTGGCTGCGGTCGCTGGGGATCGGCGTGATTGATCTGGATTCGGCGGAATGCGTGGCGCTGCTGGGGGATTATATTCGCGAGCATCCTGCGGTATGGAATGAAGATATCGGGGAGGAATAGCATGAGCGATGCGCTACGCTACTTCAGTTGCGTGGCGACCACTTTCGCGTAGGCCAGTAGCCGAGCGTCCGCATGGCGCGGCGCGATCAATTGCACGCCGGCGCCGGTGGTGGTGGGCAGCGTCACTACGGGGGCGCCAACCAGGCTCATGGGCGCGGTGTAGCGCAGGATCGCGGGGCGCGATGCGGTGTGATCGGCGCCGGCGGCGAGTTGGTGCAGCGCGGCGGAGGGCGCGAGGAAGAAATCGAATTGGCGCAGTTGCGATTCTGCGCGCTCGCGGAAACGCAGGTGGCGCGAGCGGAACAGGGCAATCTCGTCCGATGATAGGGATGCGCCCCACGCCAGGCGTTGAGCGATCGGCGCGGGAAAGTGCGAAAAATCGCCGCCGGTTTTCGCGCTGTGAATCGCGGCGGCTTCGTGCGCGGTGATCGCGGCGTTAATTTCCAGCGCTTCGTCCCAGTATCCGGTGTCCGCCGGAATGATGGCCGCGCCGCTCGCGCCGAGCTTTCGTTTCCACTCCGCAAAACCGGCGATGACATGGGCATCGCAATCGTGCAGAAACTCGTCGCGCACGCAGCCGATGCGCAGGCGCGTTTCGGTGACTTCTGTTACGTGCATGCCAAACAGCGCTTCGGCCAAGAGCGGCGCGTCGCGCAGATCCTGGAACAGCCATCCCAACGTATCGAACGTAGGCGCGAGGTGCACGCCGCCGCGCCACAATCCGCTCTGGTGGGCCAGCTCCACCGACGCGCGATATCCCGCAAGCCCGCACAGCGCGGCTGGCAGCCGTATCGAACCGCCGGTGTCCGTCCCGATCGCCGCCAGCGCTGACTGCTCTTGCACGCTGGCGGCGCCGCCGCTGGAGGAGCCGCCAGTGAGCCGACGCGCGTCGCGGGGCTGGACGCAATCGCCGTAATCCGGATTCTCTCCGGTGATGCCGTAGGCCAGGGTGTGCATGTGCGTTTTGCCGATGACGAGCGCGCCCTGCGAGCGCAAACGCGCGGCCACGGCGGAATCTTCGCGCGCGACGCCGTTGCGTTCGGCGTAGAAACGCGAACCCAGAGTGGTTGGGAAGCCGGCAACGTCGAAACAATCCTTGATGGAGACCGGCACGCCATAGAGAGGCGGCTTGCCATGGTGCGGAAATCGCGACGGCAACGCGTCGGCTTCCTGGCGCACTTTCTCGGGGTCGAGCGCGAGGTACACGTTGTGGCTTCCGTTGCTGTTGGCGCGCGCGAGCGCCTCTTCGCCTGCTGCGCGTGGTGTGAGTTCTTCGCGGGCGAGCTGCTCGCGGAGCTGTTGCAGAGGAGTGCGCGCGGGGAACAGGGACATGGACGACATTTTAACCGCATCCGTTGCACAGCTAGCGCTGCAATTTCGCGCGCCGCAACAGATGCGCAAAGAAGTGAACAGGAACAGCAGCCGGGATGGCCACCGCTCCTGCTCCGGAGGGCTGGATTAGAACTGAAGGCTGAGCGACATCTGAATCTGGCGCGGGCTGCCGATGGTCTTGTTCACGACCCCCAGGCCGAACGGACAATTGTAAAAGCCTGAGGTTTCGTTAGCCGTACCGCATCCGGTCGGCAGCGCAGGCGTCCCCAGGACGGGCGCGTTGTTGTAATACTGATTTTGCGATACGTCATCGAGCGGGAGGTCGAAGCTGGCAGTGTTGGTCAGGTTGAAAACATCGAAACTGTATTTCAGCACGACGCGCTCGTTGATATTGGTGTTCTTCACGATGGAGAGGTCCGTACGCCTTTGCCATGTTTGCCGGAAGATGTTGCGCTGCCCCGTCGTGAAGTTAGTTTCGAATGTGTCGCCCGCCGGAATCGCGCCATTCAGGTCGCCGGGCGCGAGCAGCGGCAGTGTGAAGCAGTTGGAATTGAGCGCGTACTGCGGATTGTCGGGAGTACCGTAAGCGCCCGTTTTACCCGTGAGCGCGCTCTTCGGCGTGCAGCCCGCGGCCAGGGGCACGATGGGATTGGTGATGCCGTCGTTTACACCGTAGAAGATGCTGCCGACCGCGCCGGTGTAGTCAATGATGCTGTATGGCTGGCCGCTTTGGAATACTCCGATGCCCTCGATTGCCCAGCCATTCGCAACCTTGCCCTTCCAGGAAGATTCGCTGAACTTGTTGGGAAATTGATAGAGGTAGCTGAAATTGATGACGTGGGTGCGGTCAAAATCCGAGTTACCGTAACCGGAGCGCAGGTTCAGAGGATTATTTCCGTTGTAAAACAATCCCATGGCGCTCTGTTCATCCAAGGCGTGAGAGTACGTGTAGGAAAAACCCAGCTGCAAGCCGTGACTCATGCGTTTTTCAACATGGACCTGCAACGCGTTGTACGCCGATACGCCCGCGGCATTGTAGGAAAGCGCCTCGGAGGAGTATCCGATGTAGGGAACACGAAGGTCCGCATTGCCGCCCTCGTAATTGTTCAGCATCTGGGTGCCGTCGGGAAGAAAGATCGCGCAGGCCGTGGGGCCTGCGGAGCAACCAGGCTGTTGCACCGTATAACCGTAAGTGTAGTTCTGCTGGAAGGGCGTGCCCTTGTGCGCAGGGTTCGTCGGCGAGGCAATTTGCGCCTGATTGAAGGGCACGGGAATCACTTCGTGCCGGCCGAGGTTGCCAACGTACCCGATGTCTACGGCGATGTCTCTGCGCGGCTGCCATTGAACGTCCAGAGTCTGGTTCATGGTGTAAGGGAGCTTGTTCTGTCGGTTGTAAACGCCGAAGGGGAAGAGCGGTTGCCCTTCGAGAATGCCAGCAGCAATGCCGACTCCCGGAACTCCGGTATTCGGCAGGTAACTATTAATAGAGGCGGGATTGCCTGTTGGTGGAGGGCCGAGGGTTGTTCCCCAGGGATTGGTGAGGCCGTATGTGCCGGGATCGCAGGTGGGGATGTAGTTTTGATAGAAAGTGGACGCGGTGCATTCCTGCGCGCTGACGAATGGCGGCGCTTGGTTGACGCCGAAAGGTCCACCGGTGACGACACCGGCCGCAAAACCTGGCGACAGATAGGTGAACAATTCACCTCGGTCGTAGTACATGCCCCAGCCCGCGCGAACGACTAGCTTGTTGCCAAACCTGGCGGGACTCCAAGCCAAACCCAAGCGTGGCGCAATGCCCCACTGGCGGCCGGTAAGAGTGGAAGGGCTGACACCTTTGCTCGCGAATTGCGGATAATTGCCGGCAACAATAATTCCGTTTGAGAGCAGCGTGTCAGAGGTAGGGTCGTAGTTGTAATCCGCCGGATCGAAATTGTAGAGCCGCCCGTATTTTTCAGACATGCCGCCGTCGTCGTCAAAGCGCAATCCAACGGTGAAGCTTAGATTGGGTCGGAACTGGAACTTGTCCTGAACGTAAAGGCCCCATTCATTGGCGCGCAGATAACGATTCGCGTTTCCCTGCAAAACGTTGGTGGTGACGTAGCCATCCGTGGTGTAGGGCGTGACGAATCCCTGTAGGAACTGGGAAAGATCCGCGGCACCGAGCATGCCAGTGCCGGGCCGTTGGTCAAGCGTGTTCAATTGGGTGTAGGAATATGTACCTCCGAAAGAAAGCGTGTGCTTGCCACGATTCCAGGTGGCGTCAGCCGAGGGCATGAAGCGATTCTGGAAGATCCCGGTGTTAGCGCCCTGAGAGGCCGCACCCTGGCCGATCGTCATCGGCGATTCGTTGACCGGGGTCGGAATGCATGCCTTATCGCTGGGTGCACAACCGTCGTTGTTCGTTCCGTACCCCAGCATGTTGACGATGGTGATGCCGGGGAAGAAATTGGAGCCGAAAGTATTGATGGTGGATTGCGCGGGGGATGCGCCCGTGGCCGACTCAACAAAGCTGGCAAACTGCGCCGGAGTGAACGGTTGCCCAACGGTGCTGTAGATTTTCTCTCGGATGAAGCCGAATACTTCGGCGATGTTGAGGTTGGGCGTCAGCATTTGGGTGTTGGTAATGGAAGCGACCTGGCTGCCGGCATCCAGATGCTGCGTGAATCCCGGCACAGTGGAATAAGCGTAGGGCGCGGCGCTGGGATCGTGCTGGTAGTAATACTTCAGCGCGAGGGTGTCCTTGGAGTTGACGATCCAATCGAGATTGCTGACCGCTTGATCGGCTATGAAATACGCGGTACCAGGGATCAGAGCGTTTTCTGGGAAGTTGATCGTTGGGACGTTACCGTCATTCCACGGAACCAGGTATTGGCCGTTGGGCAGTTTGTACTGAAACATGGCCAATGCAATCGGACTGATCTGGTTGGGGCCAGTACCAACGGTACCGTCCAACGTGGAGAAGAAATTGTTGTTGGAAATCGCGGCGAGACAAGGAGCAAGCGTTGCCGTCGCTCGATCGGCTCCGCAGGGTGGAACGAATTCAGCGGGATTCGCATTTCCGTTGGGCGTGAAGTCGAACGGCACCGTGGCGCGCCCGATGCCGATCTCCTGATCGGAGCTGTGCACGTGCTGATAGGCGATGTAGCCAAAGAGTTTGTTCTTGATGATCGGTGCGCCAACGGCCCCGCCCAAAGTGTAGCGATGCAACTCCGGATTTTTCTCGTCGGCGGGAATGTTTGGATCCTGATTAAAAAAGAACGGCGCGGCGTTGAGCCAGTTTGTTCCGCGATGCAGGTAGGCGGTGCCGTGGATCGCGTTGGTGCCAGATGCGGTGCTCATATCAATGTGCGCGCCGCTGGTGGATCCTTGTTGCGCGTCGTACATCGAGGTATTGACGCGAACTTCCTCAATGGTTTCCGGAGCGGGAGTGGGCAGTGACTGGCCGACCGCGAGATAGGGCGACGCGGTACTCTGAATCACGCCGCCGTTGCCGCTGGCCGCGCCGCTTACGCCAGTATTGTTCACAATGCGCGCCGAGGCCACCTGGCTGGTGCTCTTCCCGTTGAACAAACTCTTGGCGTCCACGCCATTCAACAAAAAAGTGTTGCTGGTGTCGCGTTGGCCGTTGGCCCAGATGGGCTGATTGCCGAGGCCGGCGTTGGCGCCCGTGCCGGCAGGAAGTTCGGCGCTCACGCCGGGAGAAAGAATGGCAAGGCCCGTGAAACTGCCTGTGGGCAGCGGGATGGCTTCGAGTTGCGCTTTGTCGAGGACGTAGCCGTTGGTGGTGTCCACCGCGTTGAGCAGCGGAGATTCCTCGACGGTGATGGTTGTTCCGACCTGACCGACTTTCAGCGAGGGGTTCAGGCTCACGGTGCGATCGGCTTGCACGAGAATGGAGGGCATTTTTTGAGTTTCGAAACCGTCGTGAGAAAAAGTCAGGGTGTAGGTGCCGATCGGCAAGTTCACAAATTCGTAGGAGCCGCTGGTATTGGTCTTTTGCGTTCGCGTCAGCGTGGTTTGATCGCCGACGAGGGTCACCGAGGTATCCGGCAACACCGCGCCGCTGGTATCGGTGACCGTGCCGGTGATGCCGCCTAAAGTTTGCTGCGAGCGCGCGCCCGGCGCGCAGGCCAGAGCTACGCAAATGCACAACGCCAGCGACAAAATCGAGAGCCCAACTCTCGTGAACATGCGTTCCCCCAGTGGATGCGGACAAAGTTCGGAAACGGAATTCCGTCCGAAAAGTCGCACGGTAAGTTTTTGCGTTTTATGAAAAACGTTGCCCAGATTGCTTACTTCACCCCGAAGATGGAGGGAAGGTACGCTTTTTTTCTCAGGTAGCGAAGTATTTTTAATCTATGGCAGGTATCAATTATTTCTATAGCTGATTTCCACTGGGAGCATCGGATTTCGGCGCACCTTGCGTGCTCCATGCCGGGAGATAGCGAGATTGGCGCGCCCTTCCGGCCGGTGATGCGATACCATCCGTGCTCGCGGGAGCTGCGATGACATTGCGCGTAGCCAAAATGGCGCTGGTTTTTGCCGTGGCACTGTATTACACGCTGCTGGTGTTCAACAACCTCACGGATTTCGACTCCAATTACCAATTTGTGCGCCACGTGCTGATGATGGACTCGACATTTCCTGGAAACCAAGGGATGTGGCGCGCGCTGAACCAGCCGGCATGGCACCTCGCATTTTATATTTCGATCATCACGTGGGAATTCGTGACCATGACTTTGTGCTGGTGGGGAGGATGGCGGCTGGCGCGAGCGCTGCACGGAAATTCTGTCGCGTTTGGTCACGCGAAACGCATTGCAATTGTTGGACTGACGCTGTCACTACTGATGTGGCTGGTGGCTTTTCTGACCGCCGGTGGGGAATGGTTTCTGATGTGGCAGTCGAAAATGTGGAATGGTCAGGAAGTGGCGGTGCGCATGTTCACGGTGATTGGGATTGTGTTGCTGCTGGTGGCGCTGCCTGATGCGGAGGAGCAGCCTTAGGAATTTTTGGCGGCGGGGTTCTTGCCGCGGATGCTGATGAGGAACCAGAACAGTCCGGCAGCTAGATACACGAGATAGATGTATGGAAGCTTGCCGTACGGGCCTTCGGGGACGGGATAGAGGTTGCCGACGAGCGCGAGCAGCATGGCGAGGCCCGCGAACCAAGAAAGAATTTGCGCGCCGACAGTGAAAGCGGCGTGGTTGCGTAAATAGCGAGGCAGCGCAATGCACACCAGCGCGTAGGCCACGATGAAACCGTAGGTGGCGAGCGAGCCGAGCCAGCCGTAAACGTCTAGGCCGCTGGCGCCGCGCGCGGCCAGGACGATCACCGGCAAAGCCGCGGCGATTCCGGTGACGACGACTGCGTAGCTGGGAGTTTCATTGCGCGCATGAGTGGTTCGCAGCGAGCCGTGCGCAAGGCCGTTGTGCGCCATCAAGAGGAGCACTCGCGCCGCCGCAGTAATGCACGCGAGAGTTCCGGCGAACATGCTGACCAGCGCGCCGATATCAATCAGCAATCCGAACAGCGGAACGCCGCCTACAGCTGCGACCACATGCATCGGCGCGGGACTCGAGCCCAAATCCTGTCCGGCGGTGCGGAAGCCGAGAACTTCGGTGTAGGCGCAGAGGGTGAAGAACGCGCCACCGATGATCGCCGATTGAATCACGGCGCGCGGAATCGTCTTCAGCGGATTGCGCGCTTCAGCGCCCAGGGTGGTGGCACTTTCGAAGCCGACGAAGCTGAAGAGCGCCAGCACCAGACCGAGGCGCAGGCCGCTGCCGGTCATGCCGCGCAGTTTGAGTTCCTCCCAATCCAGATGCAGGCCGTGGCGCACCAGCACCAGCGCGATTACGATGACGATCACCGCGACGGAAACCGCTTCCATCCACAACATCATGCGCGCGGAGATTTTTACATCGCGCCAGGCGATCCAGACGCACGCGCCTGCGCCGGCGAGGACGAGTAGCACAGCGGATATTGCGTGGCCGGTGGCATCGCGCAGCAGCAGATTTGCGAAGTGGTAGAAGCCGCCGATGACGCTGGAGCCGGTCGCCACGTAGGCAAGCAACAGGCTCCAGGCAGCGGTGGCGCCGAGCCACGGCGGAAGAATCATGGACGCGTAGGTGTAGAGCGAGCCGGGCGAGGCAGAATATTTTGCAAAGCGCGCGATGCATAGCGCGGCGAGGAGCACGGCGATCGTGGCCAGCAGGTACGCGAGCCACGTGCCGTTGCCGGCGAGAGCGCATACCAGAGGGATGGTGGCGGCGGGAGTGGTGGTTGGGGCGATGGTTGAAACGGATTGCGCCAGAGTTTCGAGTGGGGAGAGCGCCCCGCGACGCAGGCCGTATCCGGGGACTTCAGCATTTTCTTGCGACAAAGAAGATGCGGCGGATGGCTGATTCCGCGTTTCGCCAGAATTTGCGGGCGCGTGCATGGCGTACCATACAGGCTGATTCGCGGGCGCGCAAGAGACACCAAGGCATAGCGGCGGTTCGTCGTGATATAGATTCACGGTCTCGCGTACGCACGTGGCGAACTGGTTGAGCGGATTGGGAGGGCGCATGCTGAAAATCGTGGCGCGTTTTGTTGGTTTGCTCTTTCTGCTGGTTTTTTACGCGGAATCTTTGCAGGCACAAAGCGCGGCGCAGATCGGCCCCATTCACGTGAAGGTGGTGGTGATCACCATGTTCGAACGCGGGGAGGATACAGGCGACGTGCCCGGCGAATTTCAACTGTGGGTGGAGCGCGAGCATCTGGATCAAGTTCTTCCGCTGCCGAGCGGATACCATCACTTGCGCATGAATAAGGATGGCGTGCTGGGGTTGCTGACTGGCGTGGGAACGGCGAAAGCGGCGGCGTCGGTGATGGCGTTGGGAATGGATCCACGATTTGATTTGTCGAAGGCGTATTGGATTGTTGCGGGGATCGGCGGCGGCGATCCGGCGGACGTTTCGCTCGGTTCGGCGGTGTGGGCGGACCACGTGGTGGATGGAGATTTGGCGTTTGAAATTGACGCGCGGCAAATTCCGGAAAGCTGGCCGACGGGATATGTGCCGTTACGCCGCGGCACGCCGTACGAACAGCCGCCGCGCGTGGATTACGGCGAAGTGTACACACTGAATGAAGCGCTGGTGAATTGGGCGGTGCGTCTGACGCAGGATGTGCCGCTGGCGGATTCGGACCAGCTACGCAAATCGCGCGCGCGTTTTGCAGGATTTCCGAACGCGCTGAGGCCGCCTTTCGTCACGCGAGGGGATACGCTTTCGGCCAGCACGTTCTGGCACGGCTCAAAATTCGACGAATGGGCGAATGCGTGGACGCACTATTACACGGACGGCAAAGGTAATTTCATGACGGCGGGGATGGAAGATACCGGCACGATGCAGGCGCTGACGTTTTTGAGCCAGGCGGGGCGCGTGGACTTGCAGCGCGTGCTGGTGCTGCGCACCGTGAGCAACTTCGATCGCGAGGCGCCGGGCGTTTCCGAGGCGGAGAGCTTGCAGGAGATGGCTTCCGGAAATTATTCCGCGTACATGCAATCGCTGGATGCGGCGCAGGTGGTGGGCGACAAAGTGGTGCGCGACGTGGTGGAGCATTGGCGCGAGCGGGAAGCGACGATTCCGCATTGATTGCGTCGCGTTGTAAGTTTATTCGCTGGCGTAATGGTGTGTCTTTCTGGATTCTTTCCAGACATCTTACGGCATTGACGACGGAGCGCCTGCGGCCTATAGTTGCGCACTTTTAGGCTGGGAGAAGCATTTTGCTCGAACGCGTATTCCACCTCGCCGAAAACCAAACCACCGTACGCCGCGAACTGCTGGCTGGGCTGACGACGTTCATGACCATGGCGTACGTGGTCGTGGTGAATCCGCGGATTCTGGCGGAGGGCGGCATGCCGGTGGAAGGCGTGCTGTTTGCGACGTGCATTTCGGCGGCGCTGGCGACGCTGGTGATGGGATTGTGGGCGAATTATCCGATCGCGCTGGCTCCGGGCATGTCGTTGAATGCGTACTTCACGTACTCGATCGTGATCGGGCGCGGAGTGCCTTGGCAGACGGCGCTGGGCGTGGTGTTTTTGTCGGGGCTGCTGTTCCTGCTGTTGACGCTGACGAACGTGCGGGAACATATCGTGAACGGCATTCCGGATTGTTTGAAGCACGGAACGGCGGCGGGAATTGGGCTGTTCATCGCGTTCGTGGGAATGCGGAACGCGAAGATTATTGTGGCGAATCCGGCGACATTTGTAGCGTTTGGAAAGACTTCCGATCCCCAAGTGCTGCTGGCGGCGGCCGGCGTGATTCTGATTGCGATTTTGATGATCCGGCGCGTCGGCAGCGCAATTTTGCTGGGCATTGTGGCTATTGCGCTGGCGGGGATTCCGCTGGGACTGGCACACTTGCCCGCGCAATTATTTTCGTGGCCGCATCCTGAGGGCACATTTCTGAAACTGGATTTGCGGTCGGCAGCGCGGCTGGGTCTGGGCGAATTGATCTTCGTGTTTTTCTTCGTGGATTTGTTCGACAACGTCGGAACTCTGGTGGGCGTGTGCGAGCAGGGCGGATTTCTGCGCGATGGGAAATTGCCGCGCGCGAGCAGGGCGTTGCTGGCGGATGCGTTCGGAACGATTGTGGGCGCGCTGACCGGGACGTCCACGGTGACGAGCTATATCGAAAGCGCGGCGGGCGTGGCAGCGGGCGCGCGCACGGGGCTGGGAAATCTGGTGATCGCGGGACTATTTTTCGTGGCGATGTTCTGCGCACCGCTGGTGGCCGCGATTCCCACGTACGCTACGGCACCTGCGCTGATTCTGGTGGGCGCGCTGATGTGCGGCTCGATTGCGAAAGTTCGCTGGGATGATTTCAGCGAGGCGTTTCCCGCGTTCCTGACGCTTGTGGCGACGCCGCTGACGTTCAGCATCGCGACGGGGCTGAGCCTGGGCTTGCTTTCCTTCACGTGCCTGAAGATCGGCGCGGGAAAATACCGGGAAATCAGTCCGCTGATCTGGGTGCTGTCGGCGATTTTCCTGCTGCGTTTCGCATTTCTTGGTTCGGAATAGTGCTGGTGCGCGATATTTCCACGCGCTGCCGCCGAAAAACACTGTAAGACATGAGGAAACGCTTTTCAGCTTCCGTGGGGCACGTTAAGCTCACCACCTTCGAGCCTGAGGCTCGAGCATTCGAAAAATGAACCACGTCGCCGCCACTCTCGCGCAAAGCCACTGGATTCCCGTCGCGATTTTTCTAGCTACTTACATTTTGATCGCCGTGGAAAGCGGGCGCGGGAGCCATCTGGACCGCACGGCGGCGGCATTCTGCGGCGCAGTGGCCATGGTGCTGGTGGGCGCGGTGCCGCTGACAGAGGCGTACCAGACCATTGACTGGAACACGCTGATTTTTCTGCTGGGCATCATGATTCTGGTGGCGCATTTTCAGATTTCCGGATTTTTCGACTGGATCGCGGTGCACGTGGCGGCGATTGCCCGCACACGCTTCCAGCTGCTGGTGCTGCTGGTATTCGCGACGGGAATTCTGGCGGCATTTTTCGTGAATGATACGATTTGCCTGATCTTCACCCCGATCGTGCTGGTGGTGACGCAGCGGCTGGAGGTGCCACCGATTCCGTATGTGATCGCGGTGGCGACGTCCGCGAATATCGGGTCAGTGATGTCCGTGACGGGAAATCCGCAGAACGCGGTAATCGGCGTTTCGGCGCATTTTTCGTTTCTGGGATTTCTGGCACATTTGGCGCCCGTCGCATTTGTGGGAATGGCGATCAATGTGGCAGTGCTGGCGCTTTTCTTTCACCGCGAGATTTTTCGTCACCCGTTGAAATCGCATCCTCCATCTCTGCCGGTGAAACTGGAGCGCGGCCTGCTGATCAAGTGCTGCATCGCAGCAGCGCTCGTGATCGTGCTGTGGATACTGGGGTATTCGTTTCCACTGGTGGCCATTTCGGTGGGCGCGTTCATTCTGATCATCGGGCGGGTGAAGGCGCAGAATATTTATCAGCGGTTGGATTGGGAGCTGCTGTTGTTTTTTGCATCTTTGTTCGTTGTGATCAAGGGATTCGAGGCTTCAGGCGCGCTGGAACACTTGATTGGATATTTTCAGGCCGGGCTTCAGGGCGGAATGACTTCGCAATTATTCGCGGTGAGCGGTGTGATGCTGATCCTCTCGAACCTGGTGAGCAATTTGCCGGCGGTGCTCTTGTTCCGCCCGCTCGTGCCATCGTTTCCGAACACGCACTACATCTGGCTGGCGGTGGCCGCTACCAGCACGCTGGCCGGGAATGCTACGCCGTTCAGTTCCGTGGCGAATTTGATTGTGCTGCAGCAGGCGGGAAAGAAGTTGAAGATTACGTTCTGGGAGTTCGCGCGGGTGGGATTAATCGTAACTTTGATCACGACGCTGGCGGCGATTGCGATTCTGGCGATGGAGCATTGGTTGTTGCCGGGAGTGTGATGAGGGAAAAAGCAACGGCGCCCGCCTGAAGGCGGCCGCTACAGAAGCGAAGCACCGCACGCGCGCGATCGAAAATTTGCGGGGGCGGATGCGCGATCCGCCCCTGCTTTTGGAAATGTGATTGAGGATGGAAATTACTTTTTGGCGTGGGCGAAATTTTCTTCCACTTGCGCCCAGTTGATGGTGTTCCACCAGGCCTCGAGGTAATCGGGGCGGCGGTTTTGATACTTCAAGTAGTAGGCATGTTCCCAGACGTCCACACCGAAGAAGGCTTTGCCGCCGTCCATGATGGGGTTGTCCTGGTTCGCGGTGGATTCGATGACGAGTTTTCCGTCGCGGAAGAGAAGCCAGGCCCAGCCGGAGCCAAAGCGCTTGACGCCTGCATCGTTGATTTTCGTTTTGAAGTCCGCGAAGCTGCCGAACGCAGAGCTGATAGCTTTGCCGAGTTCGCCGCCGGGTTCGCCGCCTCCGCCCTTCTTCATGATCTTCCAAAACATGGAATGGTTCATGTGGCCGCCGCCATTGTTGCGCACGGCGGCGCGAATCGCATCCGGCACTTTATTGATTTGCGCCAGTAGTTCTTCGACGGAAAGTTTTTGCAGGTCGGCGTGGCCTTCGAGCGCTTTATTAAGGTTGGTGACGTATGCGCCGTGGTGTTTGTCGTGATGGATTTCCATGGTTTTCGCGTCAATGTGGGGTTCCAGTGCGTCGAACGCATACGGCAAAGGCGGCAGTGTGAAAGTCATCTGAGGAGCGGCTCCTTGTCCTGTAGAAGTTGCGGTCATAATGTACCTCCTGATTTGCAGTTCCTGCCCCATAATTATACGCGCCTGCCGGGGAAGAGGGGTACGGGCAGCCGGAAATATTGGATGCGGTAAGGGAGTCGAGGATGCCATCCGTCGAACATGTGGAAAAACATTTCACCGCGACTGCCGCAGTGCGCGACATCGTCATTGGAATGTCGGACGGGTTGACTGTGCCGTTTGCGCTGGCGGCAGGATTGACTGGAGCAGTGGCGTCCACTGGCATCGTGGTGACGGCGGGGCTGGCGGAAATTGCAGCTGGTTCGATTGCGATGGGATTGGGCGGGTACTTGGCGGCGAAGACGGACACGGAACATTACGCTTCGGAACTCGATCGGGAATATCGCGAGACGGTGGAATTGCCGGAAATTGAAACGGAAGAAGTGGCGAAGGTTTTTCGCGACTATGGGCTGACGCAAGAGCAGATGGCGCCGATTGTTTCCACGATTACCGCGAATCAGAAACAGTGGGTGGATTTCATGATGCGGTTTGAATTGGGGTTGGAACCTCCGGACCCTGCGCGGGCGGCGCGTAGTGCGGCGACGATTGCGGCGTCTTACATTGCTGGTGGATTGGTGCCGCTTGCGCCATACATGATCATCCACCACAACTTACATCTGGCGTTGATCTATTCCGTGGCGGTAACGCTGCTCGCGCTTTTTGGATTTGGCGCGGTCAAGGGGCATTTCACGGGCGTGAAACCATTGCGCGGTGGAATGCAGACGGTTTTGGTGGGCGGGTTGGCGGCGGCTGCGGCGTTTGCGATCGCGCGATTGATCAGTTAGCGTTGGCATCGCGAACGGCCCCCCAAAGAGTGAACGCCCGGGCAAACTGGGGCGCTGCCCTCCTGCGGCGGGCGGGCCCTTCGAACCGGCGCAGCCGGTTCTCAGGATGAATCGCCCTGCAGGGCGATTCACAAGCAGCGCCCGTACCCCCGTGAGAAGTGCAGTTGGTGGACCGACGCTACTGAGTTGCAGGCGGCGTGCCCAGATTGCCGAATGGCCAGAGGCCGAACGCTTTCAGGATGCCATCCTCGTGTTTGTCCACTAGCATCTGAGCGGTTTTTTCCTGCGGCCAGGGACTGGCGAGGCGCTCGGGGCGGTCGGCGATCCAGAACGCGGCGAGTGCCATCACCGTGGCGTTGCGATCCAGCACATCCGCTTTTACTTTATCGAAAGTGTCCACAGCGGAATGGTGCGTGTATTTGTAATCAGCGGTGTCTTGATTAAGGTTAATGGCAGGAAGGCCAGCGAGGGTGAACGGCCCAGTGTCGGTGCCGAATTCCACTTCATCATCCACTAATAGATCGCCGAACGCTTGCAAGGACGCCGCAAATTTCTGGAAAGTGGGAATCAGGTCGTCACGGCCGCCGAGCTGGAAGCCGGTCACCGCGCCTTGCCCGGCATCGAGAATCAAAGCCGCGACGTAATTGGGCATTTCGCTCTGATGCGCCTTCACGTAGGCGAGTGAGCCGAGCAGTCCTTGTTCTTCGCCGGTGAACAGGACGAAGCGGATCGTGCGGCGCGGCTTGAATCCGGATTTGATGATAGCTTCGGCCGCGCCCAGCGTCACTGCGGTGCCGCAGCCGTTGTCCGTGGTGCCGGACGCGAGATCCCAGGAATCCAAGTGCCCGCCAACAACAATGATCTGTTCAGGATTTTGGGTGCCGCGAATTTCGCCAACCACATTCGCGGAATCCACGGGACCGTCGGTCGCGCGATTCTGCACATTCATTTTCAGGCGCACGAACACGCCACGATCGAGGTAGCGCTCCAGCTGCTCCTGATCTTCGGCGGCCATGCTGACGACGGGAATATCGTAGTAAGCGTCGAAGCCGAGCGCCCCGGTGTGAGTGAGGTGCATTCCAACACTCTTGCGGCCGCCCTGTCCGCCGATCACAGCGATGGCGCCGGCCTTATGAGCGGCAATCAAAAAACTGCCGAACTGAACGAAAGCGCCCATGCGATCTTTAGGCGCTGGACCTTTCTGGACCATCAGCAGAATTTTTCCGCGCCAGTTGCCGGAATTATTCTTGAGTTCGTCCTGAAGCTGGTAGGCGTTGACGGCAACGACGTCACCTTCGGCGCCCGCCGGCGGCGTGGACCCGACCCATCCGAGCGAATCAACCATCAATTTGCGATGAATGGGCGCGACGAGTTCAGCATCGGCGGAAATACGCGTCCAGCCGCGTGAAATTTTCCAGGGCTCAGTGTGGACGTTCTCCAGGCCGATGGCTTTCATTTTTACAACGCCCCAGGCGATGGCGCGAGCTGCGTCAGCCGAGCCGGTAACGCGCGCGCCGATATCGTCACTTAGTTCTTCGAGATCCTGATAGGCGTGCGCCTCCATATCTCCCGCACCAGCAATGGCGACGAGGGCTTTCATGGTGCCGTCGTCCGCCGCGGCCGCGGGAGTTTGCTTTCGTTCACCTGGGGAGGAAATTGCGGGCCGCGCCGCCAGCAACAGGAACGCCGCGCTGCACAGTAGCGCGAAGAATTTTCGAGTCATGCAAAAGCTCCTTTCTAAATGTCGGAAAAATCCCGGCGAAGAAAAAACAGGGGCGGCGAATCGCCGCTTCGGCTTGGGAGCCCCTTGATGGCCCGCCAAGATCTCTCAAACTATAAAGGATACCAGAGCCGCCCCATTAGACGAACGACGAACAAAATCGCTCAGAGAACCCCAAACTCATTCTTTGCATCTATATAGCGGGAAGATATTCACGCTTCCCCCGGGAATGGTGGGAACACTTATTTCCGGATGGTACGTCAAATACCATATTCGCTGTAGCGCCAACGTAGCGCTTCTCGCGATATAATCGAAAACCAACACAGGACGATATTAAGGAGAGATAGCCATGGAACGCAGTAGCTTCAGTATTCGCCGCTGGGTCGCCACCGTCGTGGTGATCGCGGCATTCGCGGGGGGAGCCCTCCTTTCGCAAGGATTCCGGGACTGGGCGGGTCACACCGTTCTGGGCTCGCCACGAGAGCCAATCGCCATCGCGCAAAACGCGCTGCCGGTAAGCCTGGGAAATTTCGCCAATGGATTTTCCGCAGTGATCAAGCCGGCATTGCCCGCGGTTGTGAACATTCGCACATCAAAAATGGTGAAGTCGCAGGGAAACCAGATGTCGCCGTTTTTCAACGATCCGACATTCCGCCAATTTTTCGGCGATCAGTTCGGTGGAGGCAAACCGCACCAGGAGCGCGAGCAGGCTCTGGGTTCTGGCGTAATCGTCACCACGGACGGAACGATTCTGACTAACAATCACGTGATTGACGGCGCTTCCGACATCAAAGTGCAACTGAGCGACAAGCGCGAATTCAAAGCCAAGCTGGTGGGCGCGGATCCGAAGACGGATATCGCGGTGCTGAAGATCGAAGCGAGCGGTTTGCCGACTCTTCCGCTGGGCGATTCAGGACAGCTCAACGTGGGAGATTTGATTTTCGCGATTGGCGATCCGTTCGGAATCGGCGAGACGGCCACGATGGGAATTGTCAGCGCCACGGGCCGCGGCCAGCTGGGAATTGAGGATTACGAGAATTTCATCCAGACAGACGCTGCGATTAACCCAGGAAATTCCGGCGGGGCTATGATTGATATCCACGGCAACCTGGTGGGCATCAACACCGCGATTCTTTCGCACGGCTCCGGCGGCAACGAAGGCGTAGGATTTGCGATACCGATGAGCATGGCCAAGCCGGTGATGGACCAAATTCTGGCGCACGGCAAAGTAGTGCGCGGATACCTGGGAGTGCATATTCAGGATCTGTCGCCGGAAATCGCCAAGGCTTTCAACTACAACATGAGCGGCGGCGCTCTGATCGGCGACGTTACTCCGAATACGCCGGCATCGAAGGCCGGATTGCAGAAGGGCGATGTAATCGTGAAGCTCAACGGCCAAGCGGTTACTGATTATGTGGACCTCCGGCTGCGAATTTCGCAACTGGCGCCGGGCACGTCCGTGAAGCTGGACGTGTGGCGCGATGGAAAAACGCAGGACTATTCCTTAGCGCTGGGTGAACTACCCGAAAAAACAGAAGCTGAGGATAATAGCAGCCCGGAAAGCAGCGGTGGCCTGGAGGGAGTGGAAGTCCAGGAGTTGACTCCGGAGATTGCGCAGCAACTCAACCTGGGTGCGGGAGCTCATGGAGTGGTGGTCACGTCCGTGGATCCTTCCAGCCCGGCGGCTGCGGCGCAGCCTCCAATCGGTCGCGGCGATGTGATCCAGGAAATCAATCACAAGCCGATCCGCAACATGAGCGATTACCGGCAGGCA
Organism: uncultured Acidobacteriota bacterium; assembly: GCA_963710845.1. Taxonomy (GTDB): domain Bacteria; phylum Acidobacteriota; class Terriglobia; order Acidiferrales; family UBA7541; genus Palsa-295. Next base: position 227,680 of record CAVQBU010000008.1, read on the forward strand.
ATCGCGGGTGCAGGCAGTCAGCCAGTGTTGTTGCTGGTAAATCATGGCGGCGTGACCGGATATTCGGTCGTCCAGCCGCATTAAGCAGTAGCATTGGGCTGTAGAAGTTCCGTCAAGAAACAGTGAGTGCGGGGGCATGGCCGGCCACGGCCGTGCCTCTGCACTTACGTCACATCAACCATTAAAATCCGCAACTGATCCGCCCAGCCGGGTTAGATTAGTACATGGGAGCATCCATGTGGGTGGAGTTTCCGCAACGAAACCGCCGAAGGGCTAACCTTCTAGGAACCCCCAGAGCTTGGGTTGTCGCTTTCAGCACGACTGGGGGTAGAATGGTACTCGAGTCCTATTCTCCCCAGCCCCTCGTTCTAGTACTAATGAACTGTCAACCGCAATTTTGTCTCGACGCATCTTAATTTCTTTATCCAAGGATTCTGGTGATCGTTATGGCACGGAGTACAAATCGAGCTGTCTTCAACGCATCGCTGCTTCCCGAGGCGGAACCTCGCTGGGACCTGTTCAGCGCTGGATTCGGGCTGCAGATCGCGGCGGTAACCGCGCTGGTGGTAATACCCCTGCTGCTGCCGCAAAAGCTCGATATTGTGCAGCGTTATTGGACGACGCCGGTCGAAGCGCCTCCGATCGTGGCCTGGAAGCCGCAGCCGCCCCAGCCAGCACCGAAACCTGTTCCGGTGAAACACGAAGTTGTGAAGGAAATCCCCAAGCCAAAGCCGGAGCCCGTAGTGGAATTGCCGAAGCCGCGAGTTTACGCGCCGGTGGTGGCCACGGCACCAATTATCAAGAAGCCGGCTGTGCGCAAGGATACGCCGCCGGATATGACCGAAGTGGCGAAGGCGTTCCCGGATCAGACGCCGCTGATGTCCATGGGCAGCTCGGCAATTCCCACATTGAAAAAGCCTCGCGAAGCCGTGCAGACTGGCGGATTCGGCGATCCCAACGGCGTGCCGGCGAACGGTAAGACGAACAAAGCCGCAAACATCAACGTTCAAGGCGCATATGACATGCCCACCGGGCCTGGCACCGGGAACGGGACCGGCGGCGCGAATGGAGCCAAGGGCGTAATCGCCAGCACCGGGTTTGGTAACGGGCTTGCAGTAGGAGGCAAGGGCGGGCCACCACATGCGGCCGTGCAACAGGGCGGTTTCGGTGACGAAAATGTCGCGGTGGCAGCGCCGAAAGTCAGACAGACGGCGAATGTAGCGGCGAAAACGACGCCGGTTGAAATTCTGTTTAAGCCGAAGCCGGCGTATTCAAGCGAGGCCAAGACTAAGAACATCGAAGGCGAGGTCCTTTTGCAGGTAGTTTTCACGGCGTCGGGGGACGTCAAGGTCCTACGTGTCGTGCAGGGTTTGGGTTACGGTCTAGATGAGTCTGCGCAATCCGCAGCGAGACAGATTCGTTTCAAACCAGCACAGCAGGATGGCCAACCAGTGGACTCGACCGCCATCGTCCACATCGTATTCCAATTGGCGTCTTGAAAGGGGAACGGAGATGCGCACGTGCAAGAGCTTCGGTTTGGGAATAATTCTGGCCAGTTGCCTGGCTGGAACGGTTTCCGCACAGACCACGCAAACGGCTGATCAAACCCAGCCGCAGGTTGGGGCGAACAGTTCGGCGCCTGTCGTGACCGTGGATCAAGCGATCGATCACCTGATCGCCCGCGAGCACGATGAAGTGGCGACGATCCGGCGTTTCAGCCCGTTGATCGAAACTTACATCCAGGACATGAAAACGGACAAGGAGATGGGCGCCATCCCGGTGAAGGACCACTATTTTCTGGGACAGGCTGACCTTTCGAAAGGCATCGTGGACAATTCGATGCTCGGCGCGCGAAAAGGAAAGTTCGATGCGTTCAATCCTATTTCGCACATGAGCGGACTGTTCACTTCCTCGTATGTGCCGGAAGGCTTCCTACAGATGATTTACATTGATACCGGAGGATTCGATCGCCAGCACTACCAATTTGATTATGTGCGGCGCGAATTCCTGGGCGAAGTGCGCTGCGTGGTGTTCGACATCACTCCGCTGCCGAAATCCGGGAAGGGCCGCTTCAAGGGGCGCGTGTGGGCCGACGATCAATCTTTCACGATTGTGCGCTTCAACGGCGTGTACACGCCCATCGCGGGTATCAATTCATTCAACCTGCATTTCGATAGCTGGCGCTTGAACGTGCAGCCGGGACTTTGGCTGCCGGCATACATCTACAGCCAGGAATCGGACCTGCGCGACTTCTTCGGCGGCGACATTCGCTTCAAAGCACAGACGCGTCTGTGGGGTTACAACCTGAAGAACGTGGGCCGACAGGAAGAATTCAGCGAGATGACCATCGAATCGCCGACGATTCAGGACCAGGCGGCGCAATCGCAGGACCGCTCACCGATCGAAGCACAGCGCGAGTGGCAGCATGTGGCGGAAATCAACGTGCTGGATCGCCTGCAGCGCATCGGCTTGCTCGCGCCTCCAGGAGAAGTTGATAAGGTACTGGAAACGGTCGTGAACAACCTGGAAGTGACGAACAATCTGGACGTGCAGCCGGAAGTTCACTGCCGGGTGCTGCTGACCGGGACCCTGGAGATGTTTTCCATCGGCCACACCATCGTGCTGAGCCGCGGATTGCTGGACGTGCTGCCGGACGAAGCCAGCCTGGCGACCATGCTGGCGCAGGAATTGGCCGACATCATTGTGACCAAGCCTTCCACCGACCAGTGGGGATTTAACGACACCACCAACGTCACCACCACGGAAGCGCTGGCGCACTTTTCGTTCAAAGACAGCCCGGCGCAGATCCAGATGGCGAATGCCAAGGCTCTTGAACTGCTGAAAAATTCTCCCTACAAAGACAAGCTGGCGAGCGCCGGACTTTTCTTGAAACAGTTGGACGCCCAATCGAAGAATTTGCCGGCGCTGATTAATCCGCACCTGGGCAATCGCGTGTCGCTGAGCGCATCGCTGCTGAGCGCGGCTCCGACGCTGGATCCCACGAAGATTGATCAGATCTCCGCGCTTCCGGTGGGCGCGCGCATCAAGCTCGACCCCTGGAACGATCACGTGGAACTGGTGAAGGCGAAACCGATTCCGCTGCTTTCAGCGCGTGAGAAGATGCCGTTCGAAGTCACGCCGTTCATGCCGTTCCTCACTCGATATCAGAAGCCTGGAACGGGCATCTCGGCGGACCCGACGAAAGCGGATTTGGCGAAAAAAGATCCGCAAGCGCCGCAACAACAACAGCAGCAGTAAACGAGTTTTCTCCCTCTGAACGCCGGCGGTTGGAGGCCATCCAACCGCCGGTTTTTTTTTGCCCCGAGAAGTTCTGGATGCTTGCGTGCGTGTGCGCGCGGGTATCCGGGCAAGCGGCGAACGAAACTTCTAATTATTGAGCGGAAGGCGCAGCCGGGCTTCGGAGCCGCGGTGCGTGGGGCAATTTTCCAAAGTGAGCGAACCGCCGTGGGCTTCGGCGATCTGCCGGCTGAGGACTAAACCGATTCCCGAGCCTCCTTGCTTCGTTGTGAAAAACGGTACAAAAAGATTCGCGGCGCTGGGGATTCCCGGGCCGTCGTCCTGCACCCACACTTCGATGCTGCCGTTCTGACGTTCCCAGCCGACGCGCACGCCGCCGCCGGTTTCGAGAGCAGCGTCCACCGCGTTGTGCAGCAGATTGATCAATAGTTGCTCGAGCTGGTCGGGATCGGCTTGAATTTCTGTGTCGGGGCCAGCTTGCAATTGCACGGGGAGGCGCGGCTCCAAGCCCACCACGCGGCGAACCCACACGCCGACACTCATCGGCTGAAAAACCGGCGGCGGCAACTTGGCCAGCCGCGCGTAGGCGTTCATGAAACGCGCCAGTCCATCGGTGCGCGCGGCAATCACGTTAAGGCCGCTGCGCATGTCTTCCTGCCAATCGGGCGCGCGGTCTTCGCGGCCGAGCATGCTGCCCAAATTTTCGGCTACGGATTTGATCGGCGCGAGGGAATTATTCAGCTCATGGCCGAGGACGCGGATCAGGCGCTGCCAGGCTTGGCGCTCTTCGTCACGCAGCGCGCGGCTTAGATCCGTGATTACCAACAACTGGTGCGGCAGGCCTGCTTCGCGGAAGCTTCCGCGGTGGATTTCCCAGCGCCCGGATTTACCGGGAAAGGCGATTTGCGCGATGCGCGGCGTTTCGCCCTCGAGGCATTCCGAAAGACCCAATTCGAGCGCCGTGTGCCCCAGTATGCGATCTTCCGCCTGGCTGAGAATGCGTTCGCCAGCGCGATTCACCAGGCGCAGGCAGCCGGAGCCATCGAAAGCAAAAACCGCTACGTCAATTTCTTCCATCACTTTGCGCAGCAGCGCTGTGGCTTCCAGCGCGCCGAGCCGTTGCTTGCGCAGCGTTTCGCCCAGCGCGTTTACTTCCCACAAAACTTCGCCGAGCACGTCTTCACGGTTCGCGCCGCGCGCGCGGATGGAAAAATCTCCCTCACGCAAGGCGGCGAGCAAGTTCGAAAGCGTGCGCAGGGGGAACATGACGCGGCTTTGCGCGGAAAACGCAAAGCTGAGCCAGGCGATGACCATTGCTACCGTGAGGGTCCACTGCAGCTTGGAGGAAAAACTTCCCGTCCACAGGAGAATTAAAGCTACAAGCGTGCCGCCCAGCCCCGCGGCCAGGGCCAGCAGCAAGATTCGGCGTTCATAGAGCAGAGGCGTCAAAGGCTATATTTCTGCAAGCGGCGATAAAGCGCGCTGCGGCTTAAGCCCAGCGCCTTGCTGGCATGGCTGACGTTGCCGCCAAAACGCGCGAGCGCCTTCTGGATCAGCACGCGCTCCACGTCTTCGATACTCATTTCATCCAGGCGCAGAGAAGCCTCTCGCGCGGGACGCAAACCCAAATCACTGGCGCGGACGGCTGAACCTTCGGCCATGAGCACGGCGCGCTCCACGGAATGGTCCAGCTCGCGAATATTTCCGGGCCAGGGATGATCGAGCAGAATCTGCAACGCCACCGGCTCGAAGCCTTCCAGCTGTTTGCGATAGCGCTGCGCCGATTGCCGCAGGAAGTGGTGCGCCAGCAGCGGAATATCTTCCTTGCGTTCGCGCAATGGCGGCAAATGGATTTCAATAGTGTTCAAGCGAAACAGCAAATCCTCGCGGAAGCGTCCGCCGCTCACTTCGGTTTGCACGTCCGCGTTCGTCGCCGAAATAATGCGCACGTCCACACGGCGCGTGGTGGAAGAACCGACGCGCTCCAGCTCGCCCGTTTCCAACGCGCGCAACAACTTGGCCTGCAAGTTCATCGGGACGTTGGCAATTTCGTCGAGGAACAGAGTGCCTCCGTCGGCCAGCTCGAAGCGGCCCACGCGATCGGCTTTCGCGTCGGTGAATGCGCCCTTTACGTGGCCGAACAGCTCGCTTTCAAAAACGCCTTCGGGTAATCCGCCGGCGTTCACAGTTACCAGCGGCCGGCCCGAGCGCGAGGAAAGCGCGTAAAGAGTTCGCGCGACCACTTCCTTGCCGCTGCCGTGCTCGCCCGTGATCAGAACGTTGGCATCCGACGGGCCCACGCGCGCGATCAGGTCCATCACCGGACGCATGGACGCGGATTCGGCGATCATCACCGGGCGGCCATCGGCGCGTAGCAGGCGGTTTTCCGCTTCGAGGCGCTGGCCTTTGCGCAACGCTTGCGAAAGCTCGATCTGCGTTTTCAAAATGGCCAGCAATCGCGCATTTTCCCAGGGCTTCTGCACGAAATCCTTCGCGCCGCGGCGCATGGCTTCGACGGCGAGTTCCAAGCTGCCCCAGGCGGTCATCACGATAATCGGTAGTGTGCTGTCTTTCGCGCGAATATTCGAAAGCAGGTCGAGGCCCTCCTGGCCTGAGGTGGTGTCGCGCGCATAGTTCAGGTCCATCAGAAGCGCGTCAAACTCGCGCGCTTCCAGCGCAGACATCACCGCGGCGGGCGAAGCGACCGTCTCCGTTTCAAATTTTTCGCCTTTCAAGAGCAGGCGCAAAGCCTCGCGAATGTCCGGCTGATCGTCGGCAACGAGGATTCTGGTTCGTGGTGCGTTGGCTGGCATCATGGCGCGAAAAGTTTCTCCCTGGATTTTACCGCCGGTCTCGTTCGTTGAAACATCGGATGCATAGGTCATGTGGTTTCCTCATTCATAGCGCAGCGCCACCAGTGGATCGACTTTTGTGGCGCGCCGCGCGGGAAAATAGCAGGCGGCCAGCGCGACGAGCGAGAGGCCGACGGCTACACCAATAAAGGTGAGCGGATCGCGAGCCTTGACGCCGTAGAGCTGGCTTTCGAGATATTTCATTAATAGCAGTGACGCCGTGAGCCCGATGGCCAAACCCAGCAGCGCGAGTTTCATACCGTCGCCGACAATCATGCGCAACACGTCGCCGGGCTCTGCGCCCAGAGCCATGCGGATGCCGATTTCGTGCGAGCGCTGCGTGACGGCATAGCCCATCACGCCATAAATCCCGATGGCGGCAAGCAGCGCGGCGACCACCGCGAAAAATGCCAGCAGCGACATATTCAGGCGGCGTTGCGAGAAGGTCACCGCGAGGTAGTCTTCCATGGTCTTCACATCCGTGATGGGTTGATTGGGATCAACGGTTTCGACGGCGTGACGTACGGCGGCGGTTAATTGCGCGCGATCCACGCGCGAGCGCACCACCAGGCTCATGAGCCGCGAAGGATTTTGCGCATCCGGCAGATAGAGCTGTCCGGATTTGGGCTCGGACCAAGCCCAATCCCTGATGTCGCCAACGACTCCTACGACGGTGAGCCATCCCTCGCGCGGAATGGGCTCCCAAGGCGTTCTGGTCGCGTTAAAGATCAGGCGAATCTGCTGGCCGACGGGATCCGCGTTGGGCCAATAGCGGCGCGCGAGGGCTTCGTTGACCAGCGCCACGCCCTGCGAATCCGGCCCGTCGCCCGAAGTGAAATTGCGGCCTTCCTTTACCGCGACGCTCATCGTGGATAAATAGCGCCAGTCCACGACGCGGTATTGGGCGGTGAAGTGCTCACCCGAGGGCGGAATCGCGCGGCCGGCTATATCGAAATCGCAAAACTGCGTCCAGCGGGTCAGAGGCAAAAAATTGGCGGCGCTGGCCGAGTTCACGCCGGGAATCGCATTCGCGCGTTCGACAACGGCTTGATAGAAATTCGAAGTGCGCGGACCATCCGGATAATGCGCATCGGGCAGAAGGATCTGGGCGGTCAAAACGTTTTCGGGGTCGAATCCCAGCGGCTCGGCCAACATCAATGCGAAGCTGCGCACCAGCAGGCCTGCTCCCACCAGAAGCATCAGCGAAAAAGCCACTTCGGAGACGACCAGCACGGAACGCGCCAGCTGATTGTGGCGGCCGGCCGTGGAACCGCGGCTTCCTTCCTTGAGTGATTCGAACAACGCGGAGCGCGAAATCTGAATTGCCGGCGCAAAACCAAAAAGTATCCCGGTGGCCAGCGCAACCAAGACCGTGAAACCGAGCACCGTGGCATCAATCGCGATCCATTCCGGGTGAGGAATGCGCGAGCCTTGTCCGGCGATGACGGCATCACGCAGGATACGGATGCCGCCGTAAGCGAACAAGATGCCGACGGCAGCGCCGATGAGCGACAGCAGCGCGCTTTCCGTCAAGAGCTGGCGGAAAATCCGCTGCCGGCCGGCGCCCAGAGAAACGCGCAGCGCGATTTCGCGTTCACGGACGGCGGCGCGCGCGAGCATCAGATTCGCAACATTCGCGCACGCAATCAGCAGAACAAAAGCCACCGCGGCAAGGAGGAGCAGCAGGCCGGGACGGAGCGTGCTGACGAGTTCATCGTGGAAGCCGACCACGCGAATTCCGTTCTTCTGGTCAATACCCGGGTACTGCTTCTTCAGCTGTTCCTGAATGGTCGCCATCTCCGCGCCGGCCTGGGAGACAGGCACGCCGTCTTTGAGCCGCGCGAAAATTATCAGTTCATGATCTTCGCGATCGAGCTGGGTGCGATTGAACGCAAAGGGCTTCCAGACTTCGAATTCCGGAAGCGTGCCGTAGAGAGAAAAACTTCGCGGCAAGACCCCAATCACAGTGAATGGTTCTTCATTCAGCAGAATCGTCTTGCCGAGAATTCCGGCATCGCCGCCGTAGTGGCGCTGCCACAAGCCATAACTCAAGAGGACGACCTGCTCGTGGCCGATCTGTTCATCGTCGGGCGTGAAATCCCGCCCAATGATGGGGGTGACGCGCAACATGCGGAAGAAATTCCCGGATACTTGCGAGCCCCAGACCCGTTCGGGATCGCCGCTGCCCGTAATCGCGAAGGACAGCGCGCGCGAGGCGGAAAGCTCCTGGAAAACGTGGTTCATGTCGCGCCAATCCAGGAATTCCGCGGCTGAAGCTGTGCCGCGTGTGACGTTGCGATTTGCGTCCGTCTCCCAAATGGTGACGACCCGGCGGGAATCCGGGAACGGCAGCGGTTTCAGCAATATTCCGTTGACCACGCTGAAAATTACGATGTTCGCGCCAATGCCAATCGCCAAAGTCAAAATGGCGACCGCCGCGAAACCCGGGTTTCGCCGCAGCATGCGCACGCCGTAACGGAGATCCTGCCAAAGTGTGTCCATAATTTTCGCCCCCAAGAAGCGCCCAAGTGACAGGCTATCTTACTGCCTCGTCACTTGATGTCCACTTCTCAGGCCAATCCATTTGTTTCGCCGGGCATGGCGCCGTCCGGTCGTCCATTTCACGTGCACAGCTCATTCGTAGCGCAGCGCGATCATGGGATCCACGCGCGAAGCCCGCCGCGCGGGAAAGTACGTCGCGAGCAATGCCACGGCGCTGAGCAGAACCGCGACAGACACAATTGCCGCGGGATCCCACGGCTTTACGCCATACAGCAGGCTGGCCATCAATCGCGTGAGCGCCAGCGCAGCCGCGACACCCAGGAAAACTCCAATGAGCGCGAGGCGCATGCCCTGCTTTACGACCATGCTGCGCACGTCCTGTGGACCCGCTCCCAAAGCCATGCGAATGCCGATTTCCTGCGTGCGCAACTGCACGGAATACGCCATCAGTCCATAGATGCCGATGGCGGCTAGCAGCAACGCGACGCCGGCGAAGATCACCAGCAATGTCATATTGAAATCGGTGCGCTGCGTGGATTCCGCACGCACTTGATCCATTGAGCGAATGTGCGAGACCGGCAAGCCGCCACTCGCGGTGCGAAGCTGTTCTTGAATTTCCGTGCTGAGTGAAAATGGCTCGACCTTGGTGCGTACGATCCAGGTGATTGGAATGATGCGGTTATTAAGCGCGGTCACGCCATTGGGCATTTGCGCCACGGGAATGTACATGATCGGCTCGGGATCGCTGTCCAGGCCGCCGTTTCTTACGTCGCCGACAATTCCAACAATTTCGCGCGCCGGCTCTTCGAATTCCGGGCCCACTCCTTTGCCGATGGTGATGCGCTGACCAACAGGATTCGCGTCCTGCCAATATTTTTTGGCCATACCCTCATTGATCAGGACGACCGGTTCCGCGCCGCCGTCGTCGTGGTCCGTAAACATACGGCCGCGCAGCAGCGGAATCTTGAAAACATCAAAATAGCGCGGCGAGAGCGGGCGGTAGCCGGCGCCGCCATGAGCTGGACCGTCGGTGAGCGGGCGACCCTCGATGATGAACGGAAGTCCGAAGCCGCCTTCGAGAGGGAGGCAGCAGGTGGAAGCAAACGCGACAACGCCGGGTAGTGCCTCCACGCGGCGCTGCGAATCGCGGACCAGCTGATTCATCGCGGCGGTGGTTTCAAAGCGCTTGCCGCTGAGGGACATTTCCATGGTGAGAATCTTGTCTGTGGAGAAGCCGGGATTCACACCGCGCAACGCTGCAAATGTGCGGATGAGCAAAGCCGCGCCAACGAGCAATACCAGAGCGAGCGCGACTTCCGTGACGATCAGGGTGGCGCGAGCCTTGTTCTGACTGAGGCCGCTACCAGAACGCGAGCCGCTCTCTTTCAATGTGAGACTCAGATCGGCGTGCGATGCGCTGAATGCCGGTATCAGGCCAAACAAAATTCCGGTGCCCAGAGAAACGAGCAGCGTAAACGCCAGCACGCGCCAATCGAGAGTGATGGCTGCGCCTTGCTCACCGATTCGAGGGATGTTGCCGGGGTTGATCGTCAGCAGCGCGTGGACGCCGAAATAGCCAAGAATTAATCCGAAAACGCCGCCACCCAGCGACAGCAAAACGCTTTCCGTGAGCAGTTGGCGGATAATGCGTCCGCGTCCCGCGCCCATCGCGGCGCGAATTGCGATTTCGCGCTTGCGCATGGTGGCGCGCACCAGCAGCAAATTGGCCACGTTGGCGCAGGCAATCAACAGCACCATGCCGACCGCGCCCAGCAAAATCAGCAGCGACTTGCGAACGTCGCCAATCACGGTGTCGCGCAGCGGCTCTGCTGTGAAACTATCCTGTGGACCCATGCTGCCGGGAAACTTCCGCTTGTATTGTTCGGCTGCAAGTTTCATCGCGGCCTGGGCTTGCGCCAGCGTGACGCCAGGTTTCATTCGCGCGGCGGAGCGCAAGTAATGCGCCTGGTCGGTGCTGTTGGGATCCGCTTGCAGCGGTATGTAAATATCCGCGGGCGGATCGGAACTGAAAGTTGCGGCGAGCACGCCCGTCACCAGGTAAGGCTCGCCACCGAGCTCGATGTTCCTGCCGACTATGTTGGGATCCGCCGCGAATCGCCGGCGCCACAACCCGTTGCTGAGCACCACCAGCCGAGCGCCGCCGGGACGATCCTCGTCCTCCGAATACGCGCGGCCGGCAGCCATGCTCGCGCCGAACAGAGGAAAAAAACTGGCGGAGACATGCACGCCCTTGAGTTGCTCCGGGCGATCGCCGCCGGTGAGATTTACGCCGGGGCCGCCCGTATCGTAGGCCGCCACGTCCTGCAGCACCTGCGACTGTTCGCGCCATATCGTGTACTTCGGAATTGAGGTGACGTTCCCATTTCCTTCAGGGCTGCTTAGTTCGAGCTGTACTAAGCGATCCGGCTGAGGATAGGCGAGCGGCTGCAGCAGAACTGTATTGACGACGGTGAATATCGCGGTGTTTGCGCCAATGCCCAGCGCCAGCGCCGCAATGGCCGTCGCCGTGAAGCCGGGGCTGCGGCGCAGCATGCGAACCGCGTACCGAATGTCCTGCAGCAGATTTTCGAAGAACTGCTTGTTTCGCACCTTGAGAGCTCCTTGTTCACCGTGCCGCGTAGAATGGGAGATGCACGCTCAGCGGCTGGCTGCGGCTCCGCCCGCCACGGGCTGGCCATCCACGATCCAGCCGTCGGCTAGTTGAATGATGCGATTGCCGTAGGCGGCCCACTCGTTGTTGTGCGTCACTTGAATGATGGTAGTGCCGTCGTCATTCAATTTCTTCAGCATATCCATGATCATTTTTCCCTGGCTGGAATGCAGGCTGCCCGTGGGCTCGTCGGCGAGGATCAACTTGGGCTTGCCGATCACCGCGCGCGCGACGGCCACCAACTGCTGCTGCCCGCCGGAAAGCTGATTGGGGAAGAGCGCTTTCTTGCCGACAATCTGGAAGCGATCCAGAGCGTCCGCGACCATTCCTTCGCGCTCGGTTTTCTTGATGTCGCGATAGGAAAGCGGCAGGTCCAGATTTTCGGCGACGGTAAGATTGTCGAGCAGGTGATACTGCTGAAAAACGAAGCCGATATATTTCTTGTGCAGCTCCACGCGGCGGCGGTTATCGAGTTTGTGCACCGGATTATCGAGCAAATGGTATTCGCCTTTCCAGGCGCCATCCAGCATGCCGATAATGCCCATCAAAGTGGATTTGCCCGCGCCGGATGGGCCCATGACAGTGATGAAATCACCTTCGCGGATTTCCAGGTTGATGCGGCGCAGCACCCAGGTCTTGCCCGCGCCCGATTCGTAGAATTTTTCGACGTCAATCAGTTTGATCACTTTTCATCTCCCTATATCGCGCGATGTGTAGCTCGCACCTTCGTGATTCCCGGGCGCAAAAGCCGTATGCAATTCCAGAAATTCGTGCCTGCCGTTCCCTGATCTCTTAACCCAAGCATCATTCGTATCTCAGCGCGATAATCGGATCCACGCGCATCGCCCTGCGTGCTGGAATATAGCTGGCGACGAGGGCTGTAACTGCGACGATGAGTGCCACGACGAAAAATGTGACAGGATCGCCCGGCTTGACTCCATACAAGAAACGGCTGATGAACTGCATCAGCAGCGCAGCTCCGGCGAGCCCACAGGCCAACCCCAAAACCGCAATCGCCACACCCTGGCGAAGCACCAGTACCAGTATGTTTTTCGGCTGCGCGCCAAGAGCCATGCGCACTCCGATTTCTGAGGTGCTCTGCGCTGTGACGTACGCCACCACGCCGTAGATTCCCACCAACGCCAGAGCCAGCGCCAGAACCGCAAACATGCCGATCAAATAAAAGCGAAATCGCGGCATCAACACCGAACTCAAAAATACGTCGTGATAATTCAGCATTTCGAGCGGCGCGTCGGATTGCACGCTGTGGACTTCCCGTGTGATGGCGCCACGCAAACTCGCCAGCGGTAACGCAGTGCGCAGCACCACGCTCAGCCCCTGACTGGACCGATCCGTTTGGAAGTATGGAAAATACAGCGTCGGCTCCGGCGGCAGGCCGGGCTCGCTCAATCGGACGTCGCCGACAACGCCGACGATTTCAAACCAGTCGCTCGTGTTCTTGCGATATGCGGCATAGGTAGCATTGTCGAGGCCTGGAACGGTGATGCGCTTTCCAATGGCGTCTTGATTCGGGAAAAATCTTTGCGCGAGAGACTGGCTGACAACGACAACTTTTTGGCCATTGTGGTCCGCAGGTTCGAACTCGCGCCCGCGAATCACCGGAATCTTCATCGTTCGAAAATAGTCTTCGCTGGCCAGCCGCCATTGTGCGTAAGGCTGCAGGGAATTCTGCCCTTCGATGGAGAAGCCGCCATCAGCGCCGCCGTCGGAGAGTGGGACGCCATCGGTGGCGCCGACGGCTTCGACGCCGGGCAACGCCGTCATTCGCTGCAGCAGGTCCGAAAAGGATTGAATCGCCTTGGCGCTATCGCCTTGCGACGGGGCCAGCGAAATATTCACTACAGTCAGGTGTGATGGTTCAAATCCGAGGCTTTCTTTTTCAAGGGCGAAGAGGCTGCGCGCCATCAGGCCGGCGCCAATCACCAGGAAGACCGCGAGAGCCACTTCAGCAGCGACGAGCGCACCACGCAATTTCCTGCCGGACGCTGCGGAGCCGATCGAGCGGCTGAGCCCCTCCACCAGACTTGTGCGTGCCGCGTAGACGGCTGGAATGAGCCCGAAAAAAAACACCGTGAGGACGACCAGGGCGCACGCAAATCCCAGCACCCGAGGATCCGCGGAAACTTGATTCACCGGCAAGAAATGCGCGGGAAGCATGGAGGTGAGCAAATTATCGGCCCACACAGAAATCAAGAGGCCCGCCGAGCCGCCTAGCAGCGCGAGGAGCAGGCTTTCGACCAGTAATTGGCGCACGAGCCGGCCGCGGCTTGCGCCCAGCGCCGCGCGAACTGCGATTTCACGGCGACGCGCGCTGGCGCGCGCCAACAGAAGATTGGCCACGTTGGCACAGGCGATCAGCAAGACCAGCATCGCCATCGCCGAGAGTAGGAAAAGACTGGGCCGAACGTCTGTGGTCAGCACGTCCTGCAAAGGGATGAGCTTGGCTTCTACGTTTTTATTCGAGGATGGATATTCGTTCGCCAGACGCGCCGCAATTGTAGTGAATTCGGCTTGGGATTGCGCGAGGGTGATCCCCGGCTTGAGTTTGCCGAACACGCGATAATTGTGCGCGGAGCGATCGCTATCGTCCTTCGCGAAATCGAGCGGGATCCATATCTGTGCACCGGCGGGTAAATCCATGTGGGACGAAAGGACGCCAATAATTGTGTAAGGTTGGCCATCGAGTGTGATTTTGTGCCCGACTACATCGGCCTGAGCGCCAAACTGGCTTTTCCACAATGATTCGCTGATTACGGCGACAGACCAGATTCCCGCTTGCGCTTCTTGAGGTCCGAACGCGCGGCCAATCACCGGCCGAACACCCAGGAGGCCGAAGAAGCCTTCAGAAACCGCCGCGCCGAGCACTCGCGCCGGCTCACTCGCGCCGGCAAGATTGGCCGGCGACCAGCCATACGCAGCCAGGTTCTGCATGGTATTCGATTGCGCGCGCCAATCTTGAAAATCGAGGCGCGAGAGATTCATGCGACCCGCTCCATGTTGAGTCTCGAAACCGGCGACAATTCGCTCCGGGTGGTCGTAAGCCAACGGGCGCAACAATGCTGCGTTCACGACTGTGAAAATCGCGGCATTGACGCCGATGCCGAGCGCCAGAGTGAGCACCGGGATGGCCGTGAAGCCCGGATTCTTCATCAGCATTCGGAGTCCGTAACGCACGTCTTGTGGTAGCGCTCTCACGTTATTTTCGGTCTCTGATGTTTCTCGTACCGTCGCGATGGAATCGCGGCACTATTGCTACGGATGTAAGCATCGCCATCGCGTTCGTCGGCGCGGTCATTCGTATCTCAGCGCGACCATCGGGTCTACGCGCATCGCGCGGCGTGCGGGTAGATACGCCGCCAGCACCGCTACAGCCGTGACGAGCAGCAACACGATCGCGAGAGTCAACGGATCCGTCGCGCTTACGCCGAAAAGCAGACTGTTCATTCCTCGCGTGATCGCGAGCGCGGCAACCACTCCCAGCGCGGCGCCCACAACCGCGAGGCGCAGTCCGTGCCCGACCACCAGTCGCAGCACGTGGCTTCGTTGCGCGCCCAGGGCAACGCGAATGCCGATTTCACGAATCCGCTGACTCACGCTGTACGAGAGCACGCCGTAAATTCCCAGCGCCGCGAGCAGCGTTCCAAGAACTCCCAGTACGGAAGCGAGCGAGGCCGCGGTGCGGTTGGCAAACATGGATTGCTTCAGCAATCCGTCGAGCGTGTCCGTCTCAAGCGGCTGCACTTTGGAATCGAGCGAATGCGCCGCGGCTCGGACGTCTGCGATCACTATCGCCGGCGGAAGTTGCGAACGCACCAAAACGTTTGCGTCCGTTCCATCGGCTTGCAGTTCCGGAAGATAGATGAATGATTCCGCCGGCTCGTTCATACGGTGATACTTGATGTCGCGCACCACGCCCACGACGGTGCGCCAATCGCTCCAGATGTGCACGCGGTGCCCGGTCGCGTCCTGGCCGGGCCAGAAACGATTCGCCATGCTTTGATTGACGATAACCACTTTCGGCGCGCCGGAGCGATCCTGTTCGGAAAAGTCGCGACCGGAAGCGAGCGAAATCTGGACCGTGCGGAAATAATCCGGACCGACAATGTTCAGATCAATGCCCATGTCCTCGTTGGGTTTCGCGGTGTAGCCTTCGACCTGCGTCGTCGAGTAGCTGCGGCCCGTGAACCAGAGCGGGACGAAGCGTTCGAGGCTGGCGGATTCAACTCCTGGGTAAGCGCGAACGCGTTCGAGCAAACGATCGTAATAATCGATGGCGCGATCGTCGGAATAACCGCTGCCTCGCAAATCGAAAGCCGCGAGAGTCAGATGATTGGTGTTGTAGCCTGCGCCAGCTTGCTCTGCCTTATGCACGCTGCGCAACAAAAGCCCCGCGGCTACCAGAAGCACCGTGGCCAGCACCATTTCCGATACGACCAGGACATCGCGCAAACGGTGGCCGGACGCGCTTGCGCCAGTTGCCGCGGTCGCAGATTTCAGCGACTCATTCAAATTGGTGCGCGACGCTTGCCACGCCGGAACCAGCCCGAACACGAGTCCGGTAGCGACCGAAAGAATTAGAGTGAAAATCAAAACAGGCGCGTCCACCTGCGCGTCCACACCGATGGGCAAATGGGCCGGCGGCATGAAAAAACCAAGAAGATTCGCGCCCCACAACGACAGAACGATTCCGCCGGCGCCTCCCACAGCGGCCAGCAGCAGGCTTTCGACGAGCAGTTGGCGAATCAGGCGTCCGCGGCTGGCACCCAGCGCCGCGCGCATCGCCATTTCCTTTTCACGCGCCGAAGCACGCGCCAGCAACAGATTCGCCACGTTGACGCAAGCGATCAGCAGCACCAGCACCGCGACGATCATCAGAAATCCCAGTACGCTGCGAAGAAAATCCTGAACGCCGTAATGGGCTTGCCATACCGGCGCCACATAAACGCCGACTCCGTTCCCAACATTAGGATTGGGATATTCCTGCGCGAGATGTGCGGCGATTGTTGAGAATTCCGATTGGGCCTGCGCGATCGTCACACCCGGGCGCAAGCGTCCCACGATGTGCACGAACGTTGGCGCGCGCTCCTCGATGTTCTCGCCAGGGAGTACTTCGGGCTGCATCATCATGGGCACAAAATACTGCGCATCTATACCCACGATCGTTCCAAAAAAGTGTGGCGGCGCAACGCCGATCACCGTAAAAGGGTGCCCGTTGATATGAACGGTGCGGCCCACCACCTTAGGATCGGAGGCGAAGAGCCGCTTCCACAAACTTTGACTGAGAACGATGTACGGATCGGAATTCAGCGCCTGATTCGGCTCGGCACGAAATGTGCGCCCGATGGCAGCGTGCACGCCCAGCGCATCGAAATAATTTTCCGTGGCGATGATTCCCCAGACGCGCTCCGGCGGCGCATCGTTGCGCAGGCTCATGTCCACGCCAGAGAGTTCAAAACCGATTAGCGAGGAGAACACATGGTTCTGATCGCGAAAGTCTCTATAGTCTGGGTAAGAACTGGTGTGATATTCGCCGCTGGGCATGATCGTCTCGACGGCGGCCATCTGCTCGGAGTGTTCGACACCAGGGAGCGGATTCAGCAGCACGGCGCGAATCCAGCTGAAAACGGTAGCGTTTCCGCCGATGCCCAGCGCCAGCGTCAACACCGCGACCGCGGTGAAACCGGGATTCTTCCGCAGCGTGCGGACGGCGAAACTCAAGTCTTGCGACAGCGATCCCATTCCGCTCCCTCGTTTGTTCGCGGGTCTATTCGACGGCAATGACGATTAAAGTGGCATCATCATGCCAGTGGCCGCGGCAAAACTCGCCGGCGGCCTGCAAAACTTTTCTCTGCAAATCTTCAGCGCGTGCGTCGCGATTCTGTTCGAGCAGCTCCAGCAGTCGCGCTTCGCCGAACTCTTCGCCATCCGGGACGTGCGCTTCCGTCACACCGTCGGTAAAAAGCAGCACGCGGTCTCCGGATGCCAGGTCGTAGTTGCCCGTCGAGAACTCCTGGATCGGAAACACTCCGAGGATGCCGCCGCCTTCCAGCAGCCGGTCATACGTGCCATCGCGATGAAACACGATTGGCGGGTTGTGTCCGGCGTTGGTGTAACGCAGTTGGCGCGCCGCGCCGTCCAGTTGCGCGTAGAAGAAAGTGATGAAGCGGTCGGTAGCGATATTGCGGCAGATCAGCGAATTCAGCCGGCTGCAGAGATTTTCTGGAGCAAGCGACGGCGAAGCGAAGCCACGAAAAGCCGCCTGCAGATTGGACATCAGCAGCGCCGCGGGCATGCCTTTTCCGGCAACGTCGCCGATGCATATGCCCAGCGTTTCTTGGCCAAACGGAAGGACGTCGTAATAGTCGCCGCCCACTACGCGGGCCGGCTGCCAGGCGCCGGCAATTTCGAATCCGTGCAGCTGCGGAATCTCTTTGGGCAGAAAACCCTGCTGAATCGAGCGCGCCTCAGCAATCTCCCGGTCCTGCGCGTGAAGCTGCGAAGCGATTTCAGTCTGCGCGACGGTGTTAGCCACGGCTTTTTGCCGGGCTTCGCGGCGCTCGCGGCCGATTTGCACTTGCTTCTGCAGAATCTCCAGCAAGCGGGAATTCACCCAAGGCTTCTCGACGAAGTCCCCCACGCCCTGTTGCATCGCTTCCACCGCGAGGCCGACAGTGGCCCAACCGGTCATTACCACGATGGGAGGCGCATTTTCAGTGGCTTTCAGTCGTGCCAGCAGATCTATTCCCTCGCGGCCGGAGGTGGTATCGCGTGCGTAATTTAGGTCCATCAAAATCAGATCGAATCCATTTTGGGAAATCGCGGTAAACAGGGCTGCGGGCGACGTAACGGCTTCGGTGACGTAACCGTGTCCTTTCAGCAACAGCCGCAAAGCTTCCAGGATGTCGGGCTGGTCGTCCGCGATGAGGACTCGCGGCTGCGTTGCGGGACTTTCGGTAGTGGATTCGAGCGTCATGACGTCCGTCATTCGAGCCCCGCTGAGCTGGTTGCGGAGAGTTCTCTGGCTAGGTGCCTCCCGAATATGGGCAGGTGGGATTCCAGGCCAATACCAATATAAGATGTTCATTTACAGCAACTTAAGGATCAGGTCGACGCCCTGGGAGGTTACATCTGACCAGTTGCGGGAATGCTTGTTGCGATTTCGGACAGTGCCCGTATTTCGGCAGAACTTATCGTCTTATGAGGCGTGGTCCCTCCCACCAATCCCTGGGTGAGTACAGTCAGCGGTCCGTCGTTTGGTTCATTCTCGACTGGTGAAAGCTACTCGTAGCGAAGCGCCACCATCGGATCGACGCGCATTGCCCGCCGCGCCGGCACGTAGCAGGCGACTATCACGACCACGAGCAGCAAGCCCACGACAGCGATGTAGGAAATCGGGTCGGCTGAGCTGACTCCGAAGAGCATGCTGGAGAGAAAATGCGTCAGCGAGAACGCGGCGACCAGGCCGATGCCGACGCCGAAGATCGCGAGGCGCAATCCCTGGCCCACGATCAGGCGCAGCATGTCTCGAGGCTGCCCACCCAGAGCCATGCGAATGCCGAGTTCGTGCGTGCGCTGAGCGACTGAGTACGAAATAACACCATACAGTCCGACCGCCGTGAGCAGCATGGCCAGTGCAGCAAAAATTCCCAGCAGATAGGTATTGAAGCGGGGCTGAGCGACGGTGCCGTTCAGATATTCTTCGACGGTCTTCGGCGCGTAAGTCGGCAAGTCTTTGTCGAGCGAGCGGACTGTTTCGGCGATGGGCTTGGCAAGGCTGTGAGCGTCCTGTGAGGTGCGCACGACGAGAGTCAAGGACCCAAAGGAGATTTGCGCGTAGGGAACGTACGATTCGGGCGCCCACTCATCGCTCAAATCGTGAAATTTTACATTTCCCACCACGCCCACGACTTCGCGCATTACCGGCTCGCTTGCGCCCTGCGCAACTTCCGGCATCATGTGTTTTCCGATCGGATTTTCCCCGGGAAAGACCTGGCGCGCGAGCGCCTCGTTGATGATGATGACCGGCGTGGACGCGGCTTCATCCTGCGCGCCGAAATCGCGGCCCTGCAGAATGGGAATCCGCATCGTCGCAAAATAATCCGGCGTGACGTCTCGCAGAGAAGTATGCGCCTCCTCGCTCTTGGCGACGGGGTGCCCATCAACCTGAAAGCTGGTGCGAATTTCGTCGCCGCCCATCGGCAGCGGATAAATGCCCGCGGCGGATTGCACTCCCGGCAGCGCCTTGAGCTGCGGCATCAGGTCCTTGAAATATAGCGCCTTCTTCGCGTCGGTGTATTTTGCGTCCGGCAAATCCACGTTGGAGGTCATCACGTTGTGCGGATCGAATCCCGGATTCACGTTCTGCAAATGCAGCAGGCTGTGGATCAGCAGTCCGCTGCCGACCAGCAGCACGAGCGCCAGCGCCATTTGCACAACGACCAGAGAGCTGCGCAAGGCATGACGTCCGCGCCCCGCAGTGCTGCTGAGCGCGCCTTCCTTCAATGCATCCACAATGTTGGCGTGGGACACCTGCAGAGCAGGCGCAAGCCCGAAAAGCATTCCGGTGGCTAGCGACAATCCCATCGTGAACGCTAGCACCCAGCCATCCATCCGGATTTCAGCAATGCGCGGCAAATTTTCCGGGCTGAAGCGCACCAGCGCTGCGCTCCCCCATACTGCCAACAGCAGGCCAAGCGCGCCGGCCATCAGCGCCAGCAAGAAACTTTCAGTGAGGAGCTGCCGAATCACGCGATTGCGCCCAGCGCCCAGCGCGGAACGAATCGCAATTTCGCGCGTGCGTCCGGTGGCTCGCGCCAGCAGCAGATTCGCCACGTTCACACAGGCAATCAACAGCACAAATCCCACCGCGACCATCATCACAAATAGCGCCGGACGGATGCTATGCGTTAATTCTTCCTGCTCGGAAACCACGCGTGCGCTGAAATATTTATTGCTGTCAGGATACTGCTTAGCCAGCGACGCGGCGATCACGTCCATGTTGGCTTGCGCATCCGCCAGCGTGACGCCGGGCTTCAGCCGCGCAATCACTCTTAAGAAATGCGCGTCGCGGTGGTCGGCCATCGAAGACGAATCCGTGCCGGATTCCCGCATGGGCGCCAACGTGGACCATAGCGCCGGCGTCTCGCGCTGCAGCAGATACTGGAAGCTCGCGGGCATCACGCCTACCACGGTGTAAGCAGTGTTATCGAGCGTGATCACGCGGCCGATGATCTGCGGATCGCCGCCGAAGCGCTCTTTCCATAGCCGGTGACTGAGGATCGCTACATGATGATGCGGTTCATCGTCCTCCGGCTGAAAGTCGCGGCCTAACTCAGGCGAGACTCCTAGGACATTGAACATGCTGGCGGAAACATTCGCGGCCGCCAGGTGCGCGGGCTGTTCAATGCCGGTTAGCGCGTAGCTGGAATCCATGTACGCAGCCATATCCTGGAAGACGTGATTCTGCGAGCGCCAGTCCGCGAAATCAGGATAGGAAACGGCACCGCTAACCGTGTGGATTCTCGCGTTGGCGGAGGCGACGCGTACCAGCTGGCCAGGATCGCGGAAAGGCAGAGGGCGCAGAAGCTCCGCATTTACGACTGAGAAAATTGCCGTGTTCGCACCAATGCCCAAAGCCAGAGTAAGCACAGCGATGGCAGTGAAGCCGGGATTCTTAGCCAACATACGAATGCCGTAGCGAATATCTTGCAGCAAGGTTTCCATTCTTGGACTCCTAGGAAACTTTTTTCTAAAAACGGAGCTTTCGTGGCGTTGCTCGCTCAGAATGACGATGTTCGGCGCGTCATTACTCGTAACGCAGGGCGACCATCGGATCCACGCGCGAAGCGCGGCGGGCTGGAATGTAGCAAGCCGCCATGGCGACGAGTGCGAGCAGAATGGAAACTCCCGCGAACGTGTATGGATCGCTGGCGCTGACGCCGAACAGCAGCGAGTGCAGCAATCGCGTGAGAGCAAACGCCGCGGCGAGGCCGAGTCCGACGCCCATGGCCGTGAGCCGGGAGCCTTCGCCCAGAACCTGCCGCAGTACGTCATACTGCTGCGCGCCGAGCGCCATGCGTACGCCGATCTCGTGTGTGCGTTGCGTCACGACGTAAGCCATGACTCCGTAAATTCCCACCGCCGCAAGCAACAAAGCGAGCGAGGCAAATATTCCGAGGAGCATGGTTTGCTCGCTGGTGTCCTGCATGGCGTCGGCAACCATTTCGTCCATGGTGCGTGGACGGAAAACCGCCAGGCCGCCGTCGAGCGCACGGAGGTCGCCGCGAATCGCAGCCAAAACGCTGCGCGGAGCGACGTTGGTCTTCACCGTGAGATGCATGCCATACCCTTCATTGTCGAGCGCTGCGGTGAGCGGAAAATACGCTTGGGGCGGCACATCCTTGCGTATGTCCCATTCTTTTATGTCGCCAACCACACCGATGACGGTGACTTGAACGCCGCCAGCCTGAAACACTTTGCCGACGGCGTCTTGTTTTGGCCAATATAATTCCGCCATCTTGCGATTGATGACCGCGACGAATCCGAGATCCGGCGGCACCGTCTTCAAGTTCGGATCGTTCTTATAGAGATCGTCCAGTTTCAGATTCACAACAGCTGTGCGTTCCACTTCTTCGGGAGTGAAAACGTGGCCCTGCAAAACGGCCACGCCATAGGCACGAAAATAATCGGGAGTAATATTGTTCCATTCGACGAGTTGAGTCGCGAGCGCCGGATTGTCCTGGCCCGGCACGGTGATATAACCGTTGGTGCCGCCTTCCAGCGGAATTTCCGTGGAGACCGCTGCCGCCTGGACGCCCGGTTCGCGCTGGATGCGATCAAGCAGTTGGTCAAAGAACTGGCGGCGCTCCTGGAGCGTCTTATATTTCGCTCCCGGCAGATTGACGCCCATGGTAACCACGTTTTCCGTCTGCACGCCGATCCCGGAATTGCGCAGCCGCGAAAAACTGCGCAGCAGCAGGCCAGCGCCGATCAGTAACGCCAGCGATGCAGCAATTTCGCCGACGACCAACGCGTCGCGCAGCAGCCGCCGCGTTCCGGAAGGACTGACAACCGCCTGCGCGCTGGACTTGAGTTCCTCGCTGAGATTCAGCCGCAAAGATTGCATCGCCGGCACCAGGCCGAACAGCGCACCTACCAGCACACTGACACCGATGGTGAACAGTAAGACCGTAATATCGATTTGAATGGGATTGGCTCGCGGAATCGGCAGCGTTTCGGCCGACTGCAAATACGATACCGCCCAGAACGCGCCTAAAAGTCCGAGCGCGGCGCCAAGTAGAGAAAGCAAAATACTTTCGGTGAGCAGTTGCCGCGCCAAGCGCCACCGTCCGGCACCCATCGCGGCGCGAACGGCGATTTCACGTTGGCGATTGCTGGCGCGCGCGAGCATCAGGTTTGCCACATTGGCGCAAGCCACCAGCAGCACCAGCGCCACAGCGCCGAGCAGAATGAAAAGACTCTGCCGGGAGTCTCCGGTTAATTGCTCCGTGAGAGAAACGACCACAGCTCCGTTGGACTTATCGGTATCCCCGTTCTGTTTTGCCACCTGCTTCGTGATGCTGTTGAGTTCCGCCTGGGCCTGTCCCACGCTGAGATTCGGTCTAAGTCTGGCAATGGCGCGATAGGAATGCGAGCCGCGCGGCCCGAGTGCTTTCCGCGTCATATCCATGGGCGTCCAAATTTCAGTGGCGCGCTGAAAACTGAACCAGGCGGGCAGGACGCCGATAACAGTGTAAGGTTCGTCGTTCAGCTCGATGGTCTTACCCAAGACATCGGAGCGGCCGCCGAATTTCCGGCGCCAGAAGGCGTTGCTCAGGATGGCCACATGATTTTTTCCAGCCTGGTCCTCGCCGGAGTCGAAGGCGCGCCCGAATTGCGGCTGCACGCCGAGCACAGTGAAAAAATTTGCCTGCGTGCTGATTGCAGAGCCCGCTTCAGGCTCACCGGTGCCGCTGGCGTTCGCCGTCCGTTCCCAGGAATACAGGCTCATAGCTTCGAGGGTGCCGCTCTGCGCCTGCCAGTCCAGATAATCGGGTCCGGTCAGCGGAAAATTTCCCGGCGCGCTTTCGGTTTGCCACAATGCCACCAGTCGGCCAGGCTCGTGAAATGGCAGCGGCCGCAACACGACGGAATTGATCACGGAAAAAATCGCGGTGTTCGCGCCGATGCCCAGGGCCAGAGTAATGACGGCTAGCGCGGTGAACCCGGGACTCTTCGCGAGCATTCGGATTCCGTAGCGTAGATCCTGGAGTAATGTTCCCATTGCGCCCCCTACAGAAGTGATAAGTGACGGGTGAGAAGAAACGGCGAGCGTTCCCCTCAGCACTCGCCACTAATCACTCATCGCTCGTCACCTGTCACTGCCTACTCGTACCTCAGCGCCACCATCGGATCCACACGCATCGCGCGCCTGGCGGGAATGAAACACGCGCTCAGCGCCACGATCAGCAGTATCGCGGTCACAATCGCGTACGTGACCGGATCGCGAGCGCTCACCGTCAGAAAGCTGCCAACCACTTTCCCGGCAGCCAGCGCGCCCGCGATACCCACCAGCAGCCCCACTCCGACGATCAGCAAACCTTCGCGGAAAATCATTTTCAAAATGTCCGCGGGCTGAGCTCCCAGCGCCATGCGCACGCCGATCTCGTGCGTCTTCTGCGTGGCTGCGTAAGAAACCACGCCGTAAACTCCCACGATCGCCAGAACCAATCCCAACATTCCGAGCAGCGCCGCCAGCACCGCGCCGATTTTGTAGAACAGCAATCCATTCAGCGTATTGAGCGCCTGGGCCATCGTCTGCACATCGAAAACCGGCAGCTGCGGCGCGAGCGATTCGATGGTTTGCTCGACTTCCGGAATCATGGTTTCCGGAGCGCCCGCCGCGCGCACTTGCAAAGCTTGCAGCGAATTTCCGGTCTGGTGCTGCAGGAACGGTGCATAGAACATGTTGCTGAATGGACCGGTGAGGCCCTGGTAGCGAACGTCTCCGGCCACGCCGACTACGATCAGGGAGTGTTTAGAATCGGTGGCCATTTGAAATTGCCGGCCGATGGGATCTTTGCCGGGCCAGCAATTCTTGGCCATCGTTTCGCTGACGATCGCGACGTATTGAGCATTCTCGTCGTCGGCTTCGGTGAACGTGCGGCCATGAAGCAGGGGAATTCCCATGGTCTGGAAGTAATCCGTGGAAATCGTGTTGTAAAGGGACGCCGGACCGGGCTGGCCGGGAGGCGGTTGGTACCCCTCGACGCTCAGCGAATCGAAATTGTTGTAGTAGCCCATCGGTGTAGCGTTGGCCGTGGACGCGGATACCACTCCAGGCAGCGTGCGCGCGCGCTGCAAAAGATTTTTGTAGAAATCGCGCGTTTGCGACTGGCTGTAGCCGATTTCGTTTGGATCCATCAGCAGGTTCACGACGTGATCGGGTTTGAAGCCGAGATCGGTACGTTGCGCTTGCGCCAGGCTGCGCGTGAACAATCCGGCGATAATCAGCAGCATCAGCGAGCCCGCCACCTGCACCACCACTAGCGTGCTGCGCAGACGATTCTTCCCGCCGACCACGCCGCGTCCGCCTTCATGCAGAATCGCGCTCAAATTTCCACGTGAGGCGCGCACCGCCGGCACGATCCCCACGATGATTCCAGTCAGCAATGCCGCCGCTGTGGCGAAACCAAAAACGCGCCAGTCAAAACCAAAATCAAAATGCACGGGAAGGTCCGTCTGAACGTTGATCGAGCCGAGTGCCGAGCTGCCCCAATATCCAAGCAGAACACCCGCCACCCCGCCCAACAGCGCCAGCAGAACGCTTTCCGTCAGCAGTTGCCGGATCATACGAACTCGCGCTGCGCCCAACGCGGCGCGAATGGCCATTTCACGCTCGCGTACCGTCGAGCGCACCAGCAAAATATTGGCCACGTTGACGCATGCAAGCAACAGCACCATCACGGCCAAACCCAGAAAAAGTCCGCCCACTACCATCACCGTGTTGTTGGGATCGGGATTGGGCCGCGCGTGAAGTTCCGGAAACGCTTGCACGCTGAAATACTTGTGCACGTCAGGATATTCCTGCGCCAGCCTCTGCGATACCACGGCCAATACAGCCTGCACCTGCTGTAGGCTTACCCCTGGACGCAGCCGCGCGAGAATCGGATCGTTGCGGATTTGGCGGTTTGTCATGAAGTCGTTGGCATTGCCCGCAATGCTGGCCATTCCCAGCGGCAAATATCCTTGCACGCTCAGAATGGGATAGACTCCGACGAACCCCTTTGGGGCTACGCCCACGATGGTGATCGGATGGCCGTCCACGGAAACTTTTCGCCCGATAATTCCCGGATCGCCGCCGAAGCGCGTCTGCCAGTAGGAATAGCCGAGAACCATGACCGGATCGGCGCCCGGCACGTCTCCTTCCGAGGGCAGGATGAAGCGGCCCAGCGCTGGCTTGATACCCAGCGCGGAAAAATAATTTCCGCTGACATAGTTGGTCATCACGCGGTCAGCTTTGCCGTCCACGCTCAGACCGTCTAAGCCAAACTGGTAAGCGAAAACATCCGAAAACACTTCCTTTGTTTGATTTTGAATATCCCGAAAATCAGCAATCGAGAATTGGGTTTGGAAATTTCCCTGTCTCAGCTGATAAGCGAGCACGGTGATTTGCGCGGGATCTTGCACCGGCAGCGGCCGCAACAAGAAGGAATCCACCATGCTGAAGATGGCGGTGTTCGCGCCGATACCAAGGGCCAGAGTGATCACGGCGACAATCAGAAAGCCGGGGTTTTTCATCAGCATGCGCGCGCCGTAGCGAATATCCTGCAATAGTGTTTCCATTTTCTGCTCCGTATCTCGTGAGTCGTGATTAGTGATTGGCGTTTTGTAGCGCGCGGCGCTGGAAGCTGGCCGATCACCCTCCGCCGATCCGTCCAACGCAATTTATTGCTGTTCTTATCGCCAGGCCTTCCCCAACAGATACGTTATTGCAGCCGCGTAAGTTCCCAGCCACGCGCTCATTCGTAACGCAGCGCGACCATGGGATCTACATTCGCAGCTTTGCGCGACGGCAGCCAGCCCGCCAGCAGCGCGACGGCCACGAGCAATCCTGCAGCGATGACGAAAACGATTGGATCGCCCGCCTTCACGCCAAACAGCAGCGATTCGACCACTCTGCCGATTCCGTATGCAGCGACCAGTCCGACGCACAAACCTACAGCCAACATCCCCAAAATTTCGCGCAGGATCATCCAAGCCACATTCGTTTGCGTGGCTCCCAGCGCCATGCGAATCCCGATTTCGCGCGTGCGCCGCGCCACCACGTAAGCCATCACGCCGTACAAACCCACCGCTGCGAGCAGCGACGCAAGCAAACCGAGGCAAAGTGAAAAAACCGTAACCAGGCGGTCGGTGAACATGATTTCGTCCACTTGCGCCGTCAAAGTTTTTACGCCGTACACGGGCAAATTGCCGTCGAATCCTGCAATCAGGTTGCGCACCGTGCTGGTCAGCGCCACGGGATCCTGATTCGTGCGCACATAAAATGTCGCGTTTCCGGCGTGTTCGCTCTGCGCGTACGGCACGAAAATAAATGGCCGGGTTGCCGCGTTCTTTACGTCGGTGTTCTTGCTGTCCTTCACGATGCCGACGATCTCGGTGTCGAGCTTCACGTCCTTGCCGCCGCCGAATCCAAAGTGCAGTCCAACGGGATTGCGTCCTGCGAAGTAGAGTCGCGCCACCGCTTCGTTGATAATCGCAACTTTTGGCGACGTGCCGGTATCGGCATCGGAGAATTCCCGCCCGTTCAGCAGCGGAATCCCCATCGTGGCCAGGAAGGTCGGACCCACCCAATTCTGATCCACGTTCATGTCTTCGTCTTCCTGCGCGTTGTATCCCTGCACGGTAATGTTGGCGGACGAATTGCTATCCGCGAGCATCGGTATTTCGGAAGTACTGACCGCGCGCACGCCCGGCAACGCCCCTATGCTTTTGCGGATGCGGTCCGCGAGCGCAATCGTCTGCGGCGGCGTGTAACGATTCAGCTCCGGCGAAATGGAAAATTCCAGCACGTGATCTGGTCGAACGCCAAGGTCCTGCGTCTTCAGGTTCAGCAAACTGTGGGCGAACAGACCAGCTGCGGTCAGCAGCACCGCGGTCAACGCAATTTGCGAGACCATCAACGATTTGCGCACGCGCACGTTGGCTTTCCCGCCCGAAACATTGACTCCTTGATCCTTCAATACGCTCTGCAAATCGGTGTGGGTTGCGCGAATCGCCGGAATCAGTCCAAACAACACACCCGTCAGCAACGAAATTACGCAGGCGAAAATAAGCACGCGATAATCAAGCTGGGCCGTGAGCCCCGCAGCACCCTCATTCTCTGGAATCGAGTTCACGATCACGCTGAGCATCCACGACGCAAGCGCCAGGCCGGCCGCGCCACCCGCCAAGGCAAGTATCAAGCTCTCCGTCATGAGTTGTCGCACGAGCCGCACGCGACCTGCTCCGAGCGCCAGGCGCAATGCGATCTCGCGCTGTCGTCCTTCACCGCGCGCAATCAGCAGCCCGGCCAGATTCGCGCACGCGATTAACAGAACCAATCCGACCATCGTCATCAGCACCAGCAAAGGCTGCTTCGCATCGTGCTGCAGGATCGGCCGACCATGCGACCCAGTGCCCAGGACAATCTTGCGACCGAGGAATTCCTTTTCATGCGCACTCCCGTGCGAGAACTTTTGAGGAATAGCGTCGGTTTCCAGGATTGCCCGATACATCGGAAGGAGTCCGGCATCGGCCCTGGTTATGGAGATTCCAGGCCTTAACCGGCCGATAATTGCCACCCAGTGGTCGCCTCGATCTGCAAGGCCGTCCCAATTCGGAGTCATCTGCGCTTTCATTGTGATGGGGATGAAAAGCTCAGGAATTTGACCCACCTGTATGCCCGTAAAGCCGGGTCGCGCGACGCCCACAACCGTCAGGGAATTCCCATTCACGGCTAACTGCTTATTCAAAATGTTTGGGTCGCTGCCGAAATGCCTCGTCCAGTAGCCGTAACTCAACACCGTCACAGGATTCGCACCGGGCGCGGTTTCGTCTTCCGGGGAGAGAACGCGCCCGAGAAAAGGCCGCACGCCCAGAACTTGAAAATAATTTCCGCTGACGAGTTCCGCTTCGGCGAGTCGGGACTCTCCCTGCCCGGCCACGCTTACTTGCACGTGAAAGCGCGCCAGCAGGCCGGTAAATACTTCATTGCGATCTCGAATGTCCTTGTACGTCGGGTAGGAAAATGATGTCGAGCCATCGCCATCGCTCCACGTACGTCCCCAACTTCTACCCGGTGAGCTGAGCACCGCCAGCTCGCGCGGACGTTCGACAGGAAGCAGGCGCAGCAAAACCTGGTCCGTGAGCGAGAAGATTGCCGCATTCGCGCCGATGCCCAGCGCCAGCGTCAGAATCGCGACCAGCGTGAAACCCGGATTTTTCCCCAGCGTTCGCAGCGCGAAGCGAATGTCCTGCAGCAAGTTTTCCATTTAAAGCTCCTGAGGAAGTGATAAGTGACGAGCGATAAGAAACGGCGAGACTTTCGCTCGCCACTCATCACTTGTCACTGCTCTTTCATCACTCGTGTCTAAGCGCCACTATCGGGTCCACGCGCATCGCGCGGCGCGCCGGCACATAGCACGCGAGCAACGCGACGGCGAACAGCAAGCCCGCCACTGCAACGAAAGTGACAGGGTCGGTTGCGCTGACACCGAACAACAAACTGTCTAGCAAGCGCGTCAGCATCAATGCGGCAAGTACGCCGATCACCGTGCCCGTTCCGGCGAGCCGCAAACCGCACGACAGCACCAGCCGCAGCACTGTCGCCGGATTCGCTCCCAGTGCCATTCGAATGCCAATCTCGCGAGTCTGTTGCGCGACGGTGTATGCCAGCACGCCGTAAATTCCGATGGCCGCCAGCAGTAAGGCTGCGGCTCCGAACAGGCTCAGCAGCGTAGTGCGAAATCTCGGTTGCGCGATCGTGCTGCCAAGGACTTCCGCCATCGGCCGCACCTCAGCGACAGGGAGAGCCGAATCAATCGCGCGAATTTGTTCACGCAGCGCGCTGTTGAGCGCGCCCGGATTTCCATGCGCGCGCACCGCAATATCCGCGGCCCAGAACGGATTCTGCACGAACGGCACATAAATCTGCGCCGACTCGCGCGCCGCAAGATCGCTATCCTTCACGTCTCCCACAATGCCGACGATCTCGCGCGCGACATCCGCCGGATAGCCGATCACGATTCGCTGGCCCAGCGCGTTCTCGTTGGGAAATAATTGCTGAGCCAAGCTCGCGGAGATGACGCACACCTTCGGTGCGAGTTCCGAATCTGCGCCGCTGAATTCGCGCCCGCGGAGCAGCGGAACTTGCATCACGTGGAAATAATTCGGACTTATGGCCACGAAATCCGCGGTTGGCGCGTCACTTTTCGTGCGCGGCGGACGGCCTTCGATCGCAAAAGCCAGGTTGATGTAGGAATCGCTCAACGGCAAAGGGACCGCCACGGCTGCCTCCTGCGCGCCCGGCAGCGCGTTCATGCGTTCGAGCGTCTGCTTGTAGAACGAAATCCATTGCTCTGGCTTTGCGTACTGCGCGCGCGGCAGTCCGATCTGCGCCGTCAGCAATTGCGCGGGATTAAATCCCACGTTCACTTGCTGCAGACGAGCGAAGCTGCGAATCAGCAATCCCGCGCCGATCAATAGCACGATTGCCAGCGCCGTTTCCGCGACCACGAACACATTCCGCGCGCGATGACTGGTTCTCCCCTCTCCCGCTCCGCGCGCGCCCTCCAGCGCTTCCCCCAATCGCGATTCGGTGCTGTGCCACGCGGGAGCCAATCCGAATATCACTCCAGAAAGCAAGGACAGCCCAGAACCAAACCCGAGGACGCGCGCGTCCACATGAATTTCTGAGATGCGCGGCAGGTCCGCCGGCAGCCACGCAATCAATCCCTGCAACGCTTCATACGCCTGCAGCAATCCAACTGCGCCGCCGATGACGCTTAACAGGACGGACTCGGTCAGAAATTGCCGCAGCAGCCGCTGCCGTCCAGCGCCCAGCGCCACTCGAATCGCGATTTCTTTTCGTCGCGACGCGGCGCGCGCCAGCTGCAGGCTCGCAACATTCGCGCAGGCAATCAGAAACACAAATCCAACGGCGCCCAGAAGCACCAGCAGCGCAGTGCGCACATTTCCAGCCATGTCCGCCTGCAAGGAGACGCTGCGAACTCCCCAGCCTTTATTTTCGTTGGGATATTGCCCGGCGAGCCGCTGCTCGAGCGCCGCCATTTCATTCTGCGCTTGCATGGCCGTCACGCCCGGTTTCAATCTTCCCAGCGCCGACAGGTAATGCCCGGCGCGGCGCGCGCGCATATCGGAAAATACGCCGTCTTGCCGCAGCGGAACCCAAAGCTGCGCTGCAGCATCCGGCACGGATGGGCGGAAGTAGGCGGGCACGATTCCCACAACGTTGAGAGGATGCTGGTCGAGCGTGATGGTAGTGCCCACGATTGCGGGATCAGCTCCGAAACGCGAGCGCCACAATGTTTCGCTCATCACCACTACCGGATTCGCATCGAGCGCATCATCGGACGACTGCAGAGTTCGCCCCAGCAGCGGCTTCACGCGCAACACCTCGAAGTAGTTCGACGTCACCGAGCCAGTCTGAATGTAAGTTGGCTCGCCCTGCCCGCTCAGCGCCAGCACATTGCCGCGAACGGCCGCAATTGATTCGAACACTTCGTTCTGCTGCGTCCAGTCGAGATAATTGGGATAGGAAACACCGGTGTTCTGCGCGGGATCTTGCGGCAGTGTTTCGTAAACCGTGAACAGGCGATCGGATTCAGGAAAAGGAAGCGGGCGCAGCAGCACGGCGTCCACCACGCTGAAGATGGCGGTGTTCGCGCCAATGCCCAGCGCCAGCGTCAGTACCGCGACAATCGTGAAACCCGGATTCTTCGCCAGTGTGCGAATGCCGTAGCGAAGATCCTGGAGTAATGCTCCCACTAAAGCCCCCTCGACAGTGATGAGTCACACGTGGCGGGTGATGAGAAACGGCAGACCTTGCGCTCGCTACTCATCGCTTGCTGCTCGTCGCTGCTCACTCGTATCTCAGCGCTACCATCGGGTCCACACGCATCGCGCGCCGCGCCGGAATGTAACAGGCCGCGAGTGCGACGCCCGTCAGTACCAGCGCTACGCCGCAAAAAGTTGTTGGATCCGTGGCGCTGACGCCGAACAGCATGCTCGCCATTAACTGCGTCAGCCCGAGCGCCGCGGCCATCCCAATCGCGACGCCCACCAGCGCCATTTTCATTCCTTCTCCCAGCATGAGCCGCAAGACGTGGCTATGTTGCGCGCCCAGCGCCATGCGGATGCCGATTTCGCGCGTGCGCTGGCCCACCACATACGAAATCACGCCGTAAATCCCGATGCTGGAAAGCAACAGCGCCAGCGCAGCGAAAACTCCCAACAAAATCATCGAGAATCGCCGCGCCGCCAGCGAATCTGCCACAACCTCCTCCATCGGTTTGGTTTCGTACATTACGTTCTCGCCGTTCATTTTTTCGATAGCGCCACGAATCGCCGGCACCATGCCAGCCGGAGAGCCTTTGGTCCGCACCACCACCGCGGCCTGCGGCGGCCCGCTCCAGAATTCGTCGGGAATCTGCATGTAGGGCATGTAAGCTTGCGCGACGATCGGATGTTCTGCATCGCCATCTGTATCCAGGCCCCAATGCTTCACGTGGCCTACCACGCCGACGATCTCCGGCTCCGAGTTGATGATGCCAATGTTGATCCGCTTGCCGATGGGATCCTGATTCGGAAAATATTCGTGGGCGAAACTTTCATCAACCACGATCACTGGCGGCGAATGTTCGTTGTCGTCCTGCGTGAAAAAACGTCCGCGGTGCAGCGGAGTTCCCATCACGCTCAAGTAGCCGGGTTCCGCCAAATAAAAAAGTGACTGCTTCATCCCACTCTGATCCGCCGGCTTGGGCTCGTCACCGAGCCAAAAAGGAAATTCGTTGTCGCCGCTCATAGGCAAGGCGCCACCGGTGGACGAAACGCTCTCGACTCCGGGAATGCTCTTTAGTCTTTCATCCATGTCTCGAATGGCGTTTCGGCTGGCCGTTGCATTCGTGCCCAGAGAAGGCGAGAGCGATACCGCGAACGTCAAGACTCCCTGCGGCTTGAAACCCGGATTCACATTCCAAAGATCCAGCAAACTGCGAATCATCAGCCCCGCGCCGATCAGCAGTACCAGCGCCATGGCCATCTCCACAACCACGAATATGCCCTGCGCCCGGTGCCGCGCTCCGCTGGCTCCGCGGCCGCTTTCTTTTAACGTTTCCTGCAAATTCGGGCGCGCGATCTTCACCGCCGGCGCCAAGCCAAAAAGGACTCCCGCCACAATCGAAGCGATAAGTGTAAAAATCAAAACGCGCCCGTCAACGCCGACGTCCTGCGCTCGCGGCAGAGTTTCCGGCAAAACTTTCAGCGCCGCCTGGGTGCCCCAAGCAGCCAGCAACAAACCCAGAGCGCCACCCGCCAGCCCGAGCAGCACGCTTTCCGTGAGCAACTGTCGAATCACGCGCGACTGGCTCGCACCCAGCGCGGCACGAATCGCAAATTCCCGCGCGCGTGTGGTGGCGCGAGCCAACTGTAGGTTCGCGACGTTCACGCATGCGATGAGCAATACAAATCCCACCGCGCCAAGCAGCACCCACAGGAACGGCTGCACGTCGCCAACAATATCTTTCTTCAGCGGCACCAGGGCAATGCCCGCGCCTTTGTCGGCGTCTGGATAGGCCAGCGCCAAATTATTCGCGATTTGATCCATGTCCGCCTGCGCCGCCGCGAGCGGCACGCCCGTTTTCAAGCGGCCGAGCGCGCGCGTGCCTTCATGCACGTCACGCTGTTGGAACAGCGGATCCTTAAATTGGCCGATGGGAACAAAAACATCCTTGATGCCAAAATTCGTGGATTCCAGCTGAAAACTAGCCGGCACCACGCCGACTACGCTGTAGCTCCCGCCATTCATCGTGATTCTTTTTCCGACGATGTCCGGTGCGGAGCCGAATTTGCGCTGCCACAGACCCGCGGTGATCAGCACTACCGGCGCAGTGCCCAGGCGATCTTCGTCAGCAGTGAACAGGCGTCCGCGAGCCGGGCTCACGCCCAGCATTTCGAAGAAGCCGGCGGAAACCATGCCTACTCGCACGCGCTCCGCTTCTCCGCTTCCCGTAATGCTGAAATCATCGCCGCGATAAGCTGCCAAGGACGCAAATCTAGAATTGCTGCGCTTCCAATCCAAAAAATTGGGATAAGAAATAGAGAAGCTTTCGAAATTCGCTGACTTTTCAGAGATCACGAACAATTCACTGGGCCGCGGATAAGGCAACGGTCGCAGCAGCACGCCGTTCACTACCGAAAATAGCGCGGTGTTTGCGCCGATTCCCAGCGCCAGCGTCAATACCGCGATCGCTACGAAGCCCGGGCTTTTCAGCAGCACGCGCGCTGCGTACTTCAGGTCTTGAATCAGGGTTTCCATTTTTTGCGTACCTCCAGACACACACGTCCTGCTGCGTCGAAAAGCCGATTCAGACGCTGCACTGGCTGGTTTGTCAGATTCTCTCTAGACGCTCGCGGTGCGCGTGCCCAGAGTTTCTTCGACGATGCGGCCGTCGAACAGGTGAATAGTGCGGTCCGCGATGCTGGCATAGCGTGGATCGTGCGTCACCATGCAGATCGTGGCACCTTCGCGGTGCAATTGGCGAAGCAGATCCACCACCGCTTCGCTGTTCTTGGAGTCCAAGTTACCGGTCGGTTCGTCCGCCAGCAGGATGGAAGGAGAGCCAACCAACGCGCGCGCCACAGCGACGCGCTGTTGCTGACCGCCGGAGAGTTGCGACGGGTAATGCTTCATGCGGTGCGCCATGCCCACGCGCTCCAGCACTTCCTGCACGCGCTTCTTTCGCTCTGCCGCGGCCATGCTGCGATAGGTGAGCGGCAGCTCGACGTTTTCGTATACCGTGAGATCGCCGATCAGATTGAACGCCTGAAAGATAAAGCCGATCTCGCGGTTGCGAATGCGCGTGCGGTCCGAAAGCGATAGATTCGCCACCGCCTGCGTATTGATCCAGTAGTTGCCTTCGGTGGGCGAATCGAGCAAGCCCAGGATCGAAAGCAGCGTGGATTTTCCGCAGCCGGATGGCCCAGCAATGGAGAGAAATTCTCCATTCTTGATCTCGAGATGGACGCCGCTCAGCGCATGCGTCTCCACTTCATCCGTGTAAAAAACTTTGGTTACGCCATCGAGGCGAATCAGCCCTTGTTCCGTCGTTGTCATTCTGCGCTCCTTCGAATCTCAGTCCCAAGAGTAGGTACGAGCTTAACGCCTGAAAAAGTTCCCTTGTTTCCGGCAATCGCTACTTCAATTGCACGCGGTCGTAATTGTCCCAAGCCGACATATCGGAAAGGATCACTTTGTCGCCGATCTGCAAACCCTTCACGATTTCCACCGTGTTGACCGAAGTACGGCCCAATTGCACTTGCACGCGCTCGGCTTCCTTACCTTCATCCACCACTTTGAAGATTCCCACGGTGCTGTTCGCTTCGCCGTGCACTGGCCGTTCGACAAATAGCACATCCGCAAGGCGCTCGATTTCGACAGTTCCTTCGACGCTCAAATCCGGCCGCGCGCCTGTCGGCAAGGGGCCATCGAGTCCAACGTCCACGGTAACGGTTCCATTCACCACGGCAGGATCGATACGCGTCACGTGTCCTGGAATTATTCCGTTGTGCGTATCCACTGTCGCCTTCTGGCCGATCAGAATATCTTTCGCCTGCGTTTCCGCAATCTTCAGTTGCGCCTTCAAATGAGTGGGCTGGGCCACGCGCGCCAGCACCGTGCCCATCGTCACCTTCTGCCCTACTTCCACGTCGAGTTCCTGCAACATGCCGTCGATCCCCGGCCGGATGTGCAGCTGGTCCATTTGCGATTTCTTCAGCTCGTACATCGCGCGCTTCTGATTTACGGTCGCTTCCTGCACCGCAAGCTGCGAGGCGATGGAGTTGTCGAATGTTTGCACTTCTTTCTGTGCCAGGTCATTTTCCTTGGCCAATTCCTCCGCCTGCACCTGCGCGGTTTTCACGTCCAGCTGCGGGGCCAGGCCATTCGCGCCGAGCTCTTCTTTCGTCTGCCTAACCATTTCCGCCGTACGATATTGCGAAGAAACGCTCGCAGCCAAAGTGCGCTTGTCCATCAGCTGGTTTTGCAACTGGGCCTTGGTCTGCTCGTAGGCTGCCTGCGCGCCCTTCAATTGATACTCCGCGTCGAGCGTCTCCTGCTGCAACTGGGGATTGACCAAATCAAAAATCACAGTGTTCGCTTTGACGGGAGTGCCTGGAAGAAGATAGCGCGTCTGCACTTGCCCGTCGGTCACTGCGGGGATCAGGCGGATGGTTTCCGGTACGAGAGTTCCCAGGCCGCGAACGTCGCGCAGCATCGGCCCGCGCTTCACGGTGCCGGTCCACACCGTGCCAGAGTCCACACTGGGCGCCGCCGGCTTGAGCCGCGAAAGCGCATAGGTCATCAGCGGAATCAGCACCACCGCAGCCGCGATGTACGCGATGCGCCGCATCTTCTTCTTATGCTTAATTTCTGGTCTTACGATGTCCACGGATACCAACCTCGCATATATACATCGCAAATCGAATTCCGGTGTTACAGGTCATATAAGTCGTCTATATTGTGCCGTTTAGGGGTGCATTGCCAGCGGGGAGTAGGGCCATTTTGCCCGCTCATGGGAATCATCCGTCCCGCTATCGGACAGATTGACCGCCCCTCAAAATTGCGCGATTTGAGCCTTTTGGAGCAAATCTACGCGGACTCCGTGCTGGCGCGGATTTCCTGCCAGCGCTTGGGGCGCTTCTTGGCGTCTAGAACCTTCTTGCGCAGGCGAATGGATTTCGGGGTTACCTCGACGAACTCGTCGTCCGCAATGAACTCGATGGCCTTTTCCAACGTCATGTCGCGCGGTGGAATCAGGCGAATGGCCTCGTCGGCCGAGGAAGAGCGCATGTTGGTCTGCTTTTTTTCCTTGGTGACGTTCACGTTCATGTCGTCTTCGCGCGCGTTCTCACCGAGGATCATTCCTTCGTACACTTCAATCGCCGGTCCCACGAACATTTCGCCGCGCTCTTGTATGCCCCAAATGGCGTAAGCGGTGGAAACCCCGCCGCGATCGGACACCAGCGCACCGGTAAGGCGCATGGCCATGTCCCCCGCATATTCCGTCCAGCCTTCGAGCAGCGAGTGGATCAGCGCGGTGCCGCGCGTATCAGTCATCAACTGGCTGCGTAATCCGATCAGCCCGCGCGAGGGAATGCTGAATTCCATGCGCACGCGCCCCGAGTTGTGGTTCACCATTTTTTTCATTTCGCCACGGCGGTTTCCTAGCAACTCCATCACGATGCCGATGAAATTTTCAGGACAGTCCACAATCAGCAATTCCAGCGGTTCCAGGCGGCGGCCGTTTTCCGTGCGCACGACAATTTCCGGCTTGCCCACCATCAGCTCGTAGCCTTCGCGGCGCATCGTCTCGATCAGAATCGCGAGCTGCAATTCACCGCGGCCCAGCACGCGAAAAGCGTCGGTCGTCCCGGTGTCTTCCACGCGCAACGAAACGTTGGTCAGCAATTCCTTTTCAAGCCGCGCGCGCAAGTCACGTGAAGTTACGTACTGTCCTTCGCGACCGGCAAAAGGAGAAGTATTGATCGTAAACACCATGGTCAGCGTGGGTTCATCAATGGTGAGAGGCTCAAGCGGCGCCGGGTGCGCTAAATCCGTAATGCTTTCGCCGATCTGGATGCCTTCCACGCCCGCGATGGCAACAATATCTCCTGCGCTCACCTGCTCGGCCTCGTCGCGTTCCAACCCGCGAAACGTGAAAAGCTTGGTGATCTTCGTCGGTTGAATCTTTCCATCCAGTTTGACGATTCCCACTTCGGTGCCGCGCACCAAAGTTCCGCCAAACACACGCGCAATGGCTACGCGCCCCAGAAAGTCGCTGTAATCCAGATTGGTCACCTGAATCTGCAGCGCGGCGGCCGGATCACCCGATGGCGGCGGAATGGACTTCACAATCTGTTCGAACAGCGGCTGTAACGTGGTGGAATCGTCGCCCACTTTCAGATGAGCCACACCCAATTTCGCATTGGTATAAATCACAGGGAAATCGAGCTGGTCTTCCGTGGCGTCCAGATCAATAAAGAGGTCGTAGATTTCATCCAGCACCGCTGCAGCGCGCGCGTCCGGGCGATCAATCTTATTAAGCACCATGATCGGCGGTAGCTTCGCGGCCAGCGCCTTCTGCAGGACGTAGCGCGTTTGCGGCAGCGGGCCTTCGCTCGCGTCCACCAGAACCAGCACGCCATCCACCATGCGCAGCGCGCGTTCTACTTCGCCGCCAAAATCGCTGTGGCCCGGCGTATCCACGATGTTGATTTTGGTGCCTTTGTATTCGATCTCGGTATTCTTCGCGAGAATAGTGATACCGCGCTCGCGCTCCAGATCGTTCGAATCCATCACGCGCTCCACCAGTTCCTGGTTGGCGCGGAAAATTCCACTCTGCCGCAGCATGGCATCTACCAGAGTGGTCTTGCCATGGTCCACGTGCGCAATAATAGCGATATTACGAATGCTTTTCGTCATTGGATAACTGCCAAAAAAGGGTTTACGAGCGCGGTCTTTGCATCCCTGATCGAATCCCGTGCAGACCGTTCCAGAAGGGGTATCCAGGAGCAACAAACGCACTTCGATATTATCATGCGGGGCGCGAACCCGCCATGTGACAGTGCGGCCGGCAGGTCAATTTTCGTTCATACTTCCCGCGTACGAAATCTGATATATTTCGCGCTCTCGCCGCGTATTAGAGGTGACCACCACCAAGCCCATGGATGCCATCGTTCTCGAAAACGTCACCAAAGCCTATGATTCGGTGATCGCGGTCAACGCGGTCAGCCTGAAAGTCCGCGCCGGAGCCATTCTGGGCCTGCTGGGTCCCAACGGCGCAGGCAAAACCACCACCATTCGTATGATCATGAACATTCTGGTGCCGGATTCAGGCTCGATCCACGTCCTCGGTGATCCGGTCAGCGACAGTACTCGCGACAAGATAGGTTACCTGCCGGAGGAGCGCGGCCTCTACCCACGCATGAAGGTACTGGAGATCATCGTCTTCCTCGCCGCGCTGCACGGGCTGACGCAAGCCGAAGCCGCGAGCCGCGCGAAGGAATGGCTCGACCGCCTGGGCCTATCCGAGTGGTCGGACAAAAAGCTGGTGGACCTTTCCAAAGGCATGCAACAAAAAGTGCAGTTCATCACTTCGGTGATTCACCGCCCGCCCTTGATGATTCTGGACGAACCTTTCTCAGGCCTCGATCCTGTGAATGCAGCCACCATTCAGGAAATCATGCTCGATATGCGCAAGCAAGGTTCCACGATCGTCCTTTCCACTCATCGCATGGAGCAGGTCGAACGCCTCTGCGATTCCATCTGCCTGATTGACAAGGGCCGGAACGTGCTCGACGGCGACTTGCGCGCCATCAAGCAGTCCTACGGCAAGAACACGCTGCACGTGGAATACACCGGCAGCGACGGTTTCCTGAATCATCCGGCAATCGGCCAGATCACGCGCCTCATCACCGGAATCGAAGCCAAACTGAAGCCCGGCGCCGATCCGCAGGAAATTCTGAAAGCCGCGGTGCAATCCGATGCGCGCATCACGCGCTTCGAGTTGCTCGAGCCCTCGCTGAGCGAAATCTTCATTGATAGGACGACTCATGCGTAAAATCCTGCTGATTATCAAGCGCGAATACCTCACGCGCGTCCGCACCAAGGGCTTCATCATCGGCACGGTCATCGTGCCGCTGATCGGCGTGGGCTCGATTTTGCTGGTGGTGTTCTTGGTAGGCCACACAGCCACACAAACCTCGCGCATCGTGATTGTGGATAATTCCGGCCAGCTCGCTCCGGCTATCGTTCACGGCCTCGACGGCAAGCTCGCCGACGGCCAGCCTCAATTCACCGTCGAAGAAACCGTGACGCGTCCGGCATCGCCTGACGCCCTGCAGCAGGACCTGCGCGCGCGCATCAACGGCGAAAAGCTCGATGCCTACTTGTGGATTCCGCAGGACCTCGATCAACCGTTCGAGTTGCACATGCGCAATCCTGACAATTTCGGCCTGGTCGGCCCGCTGTCGCGCTCCGTGGACCAAGCCCTGATTTCCAGTCGCTTCGAGCGTCGCGGCGTACACCTTGAAGATCTGCAGACGATCCTTAAGGGCACGGACCTGAAGCTGCTGAAAGTCAGCGAAGCCGGCGAATCCGTGGAAAAAGGCCAGGGCATTGCCATCGCCATCGCTCTGGTGGTGCTGCTCTACACCTCACTGCTGATGTACGGAATCATCACCATGCGCTCAGTGATCGAGGAAAAAACCACGCGCACCATGGAAGTGCTGATCTCCTCCGTGCGGCCCTTCGAGCTTCTCGCGGGAAAAATCCTGGGCGTGGCGGCAGTGGCTTTCACCCAGTTTTCAATCTGGATGACCACCACCGCGCTGCTTTTTTCCTACGGCGTGTTGGCCTCCTGGGGCCTGACCCGCAATTCACCGCTCGCCGGCGTGAACGTTCCAATTTCGCTAGTGCTCTATGCCGGCCTCTTTTTCATCGGCGGCTACTTTATGTACGCTTCCATGTTCGCCGCGATCGGCTCGGCATGCTCCAACGAACAGGACGCGCAGCAATTGCAATGGCTGGCCATGGCGCCGCTGGTTTTCTGCATGATCATCTACGGCGTGATCCTCAATGACCCCACGTCCCGCACCGCCGTGATGCTTTCCGAGATCCCGTTCTTCGCGCTGGTATTGATGGTGCTGCGGATTTCTCTGCAGACTCCGCCCGCATGGCAGATTGCGCTCTCACTTACGATCTTGATTCTCACCACCATCGCCGTGATGTACGCCTCGGCAAAAATCTATCGCATCGGCGTGCTGATGTACGGCAAGCGCCCTTCGCTCGTCGAACTGGTTCGCTGGCTTCGCTATACGTAGCCGCAGTGGCAGCGCGCTGTCACGGTTTTCGTTGTGCTATTCTCCGCCGTGCGGGCAACTTCAAACGCGCCGCGAAGTGAGGACTCCATGGGCGTCAGCGTCAATCCAAATATGGTTACCACTGCATTCGATTTGCCCGGATATCGCGTAGTTAAAACTTTCGGCCTCGTGCGCGGGGTAACCGTGCGCTCGCGCAGCATTCTGGGCACCATTGGCGCTTCGCTGGAAACTCTGGTGGGTGGCAATATCACGCTCTTTGAAGAAATGTGCGAAAAGACCCGCGAGGAATCGCTCGAACTAATGATGCAGCATGCCAGCCAGCACGGCGCGAACGCCGTAATCGGTATGCGTTACGACGCCACTGAAGTGATGCAAGGCGTCACCGAAGTCCTTGCCTACGGCACCGCCGTTCAGGTGGAACGCATAGCGCCTTAATCTCGCACCAGTTCGCAGGAACGCGCCTCAGGTCCACCGGCATGTCCCGAACCCGCCGAAAGCTCGGCGTCAGCTCGATACCGGATGGCGCGGACACGCGCGCAGGCTTACAATAAGCCGTTTGCTCTTATGGGAGGCACCTCAAGCATGTACCGTTCCCTCAAGCTCGTTTCCGCGATGTTGGTTTT
This sequence comes from uncultured Acidobacteriota bacterium, assembly GCA_963710845.1. GTDB lineage: Bacteria > Acidobacteriota > Terriglobia > Acidiferrales > UBA7541 > Palsa-295. The sequence continues at coordinate 268,767 of CAVQBU010000008.1, forward strand.
CGGGTTGATTGCCGCGGTGCAAGTGGTTCACGCGCAAGCACCGAAAACGCAGACCGTGGAATTCCCTAGCGGCAAAGAAACGGCTAGCGGGTTCCTGGCCGTGCCGGACAAACCGGGCGTATATCCCGGACTGCTTGTTATCCACGAATGGTGGGGATTGAACGATTGGGTCAAGGAACAGTCCGAAAAGCTGGCTGAGCAGGGATACATTGTCCTCGCAGTTGACCTCTACCACGGCAAGAGCGCCGCAGACCCCTCTGACGCTCATGAGTTAATGCGCGGCATGCCGCAGGACCGCGCGATCCGGGACATGCAAGCGGCTTTCGAGTACTTGGCCGCGCGCAAGGATGTGAAACCCAACCGTATCGGCGCAATCGGCTGGTGTATGGGCGGCGGTCTTGCGCTGCAACTCGCGATCCACCAGCCGCATCTCGGCGCCGTCGTGGTGAATTACGGTGCGCTGCCCACCGATCCCAATGACATCCAGCAGATCGGCGCGTGGGTCCTGGGAAATTTTGGCGCGGATGATAAAGGCATCACTCCCGCGGACGTCCAGGCGTTCGAAAAGACCATGAAGGGCCTGAACCGCCGCGTTGACGTGAAAATCTATCCGGGCGCCGGCCATGCATTCGAGAACCCGAACAATACCACCGGCTATCGTCCCGAAGCTGCCGCCGATGCCTGGAAGCGCACCTTGGCATTCCTGCACAACGCGCTGGGATAGTCTCGCCACCGCTTGATTCGCGTGACGGAGGGATCAGGTCAGCACGCGCTCCCAGGCAAATCTGCCTTGGAACCGAATGCCCGCGAGAATCATCAAACCCGAAAGAACAGCCCGCCGACTGCGGCAATCGAAAAGAAAGGAGAAATGAAGATGAAAAATAAAACGACAAACCAGAAGAACCTACCGGCCAGCCAGCTACAGGAAGGCTCGGAGCGCGCGCGGCCCATACTGCACCAGCACGCCACAGAGATTCAGCCCTACGGCAAAATTGCCAAGCTGCCGATCGGCCTGGATCAGCAGGTTTGTGCCGCCAGCGTGGATCTGCTGAATCAGATCCTCGCGGATACCATGACCTTGCGCGACATGTACAAGAAACACCATTGGCAGGTCGCCGGGCCCACCTTCTATCAGCTGCATCTTCTCTTCGATAAGCATTTCGAAGAACAGTCCGAACTGGTGGACGCCATCGCGGAGCGCATCCAACTTCTTGGCGGCATCAGCATCGCCATGGCGCCCGACGTCGCGGAAACTACCTTCATTCCTCGTCCACCGCGCGGCCGCGAAGAAGCTCCCGTGCAGATCTCCCGCTTGCTGGAAGCTCACGAAATCATTCTGAAGGAAGCCCGCACCGTGGCCAAGCAAGCCGCGAACGCAGGAGACGATGGCACCAACGATCTGCTGGTGAGCCAGGTGATCCGCACCAACGAGCTGCAGGTGTGGTTCCTGGCCGAGCATCTGGTGGACGTTCCGGTGGTGCGCGCGGAAAGCGCCAAAGCAGCCGCGGCCGGCGCTTAATCGCAGTTCGTACCCGGCCCACTCTCGAAGGAGGGACTCACATGCCCGCTTGTACGCACATGAATCAGATTCGCCCTGTGAAGCCGCATACCAACGGCTGTGAGGAATGTCTGAAAATGGGCGACACTTGGGTTCACCTGCGCCTGTGTCTGGAGTGCGGCCACGTTGGCTGCTGCGACTCGTCGAAAAATAAGCATGCCACCAAGCATTTCCATTCCACCAAGCACCCCATCATGAAATCAATCGAGCTGGGTGAGACCTGGGGCTGGTGCTACATTGACGAGGTGGAGCTGGACTTCGCGTGATCGCGCGAAGTCTGGCTTCGTATTTCCGACGCTGGAAATCGCATGCGGTCGCAGTTTCAGATTCGGATCCAGCGAATCAACAGTCCCGCTATTCCTGCGCCAAGCAAGGGACCGAAAATCGGGATCGCCGCATAGCTCCAGTCCGATCCGGCTTTTCCAGGGATCGGCAGCACGGCGTGGGCGAGGCGCGGGCCCAAATCGCGCGCGGGATTGATGGCGTAGCCGGTGGTGCCGCCCAGAGATAGTCCGATGCCCCACACCAGCGCGCCGATCAGATATGGTCCAAGCCCTCCTGCTGGTCCGGTGGCGGCGACTTGCTTCGAAAAAATTGCGGCCACCACGAATACGAGCGTCAGCGTACCGATCACTTCGCTGATGAAATTCCATGCGGCGCTGCGGATTGCCGGCACCGTGCAAAAAATCGCTAGCTTAGCCGGAGCGTCCTGCGTTTCCTTCCAATGCGGACCGAAGTGAATCCACACCAGCACGGCGCCGCAGAACGCGCCGAGCAACTCCGCCGCAACGTTGCCTAAGAAGTTCGAATAGTTCCCGGAGGAGACCGCAAATCCAAGGGCGACCGCAGGATTCAGATACGCTGCCTTGCTGCCGCATGCCAGCGCCGTGAATACTCCGGCCATCACCGCGAACGCCCATCCGCTGGTGATCACCATCCAGCCGGAGCCTTCGGCCTTTGAACGCTTCAGAAGCACGCCGGCAACGACGCCGTCACCCAGAAGGATCATCACCATCGTGCCCAGGAACTCTCCCAGAAACGGTGAACCCATTTTTACTCCTCCTCAAACTGCTTGCCGTGGCTAGATGCTGCGGCTGCCATTGTGACGGCCAAAAGCTAATCGGGATCTACTCATCCATCCAATCGAACGAACGCGTGACTGCTTTCTTCCACGATTTGTACAAACGCGCGCGCGTTTCTTCATCCATGTTCGGATTCCATGTATGGTCCACGGCCCAATTCGCGCGCAGGTCGTCAATGTCCTTGTAAAAACCCACCGCGAGCCCGGCAGCGTACGCCGCTCCCAGTGCCGTGGTTTCCTTGATCACCGGGCGAACCACCGGCAGATTCAGAATGTCCGCTTGAAATTGCATCAGCAGATCGTTCTCCACCATCCCGCCATCGGTGCGCAGCGCCTTCAATTGAATTTGCGAATCCTTCTCCATGGCCTCGAGCACTTCGCGCGTTTGAAACGCAGTGGCCTCCTGGACTGCGCGCGCCAAATGGCCCTTGTTGGCATAGCGCGTCATTCCCGCAATCACGCCGCGTGCGCTCGCTTTCCAGTACGGCGCGTACAATCCGGAAAACGCCGGAACGAAATATACGCCGCCATTGTCAGCCACCGTTCGCGCCAGCGCTTCGACGTCCGAGCTTTTCTGGATCAGTCCGAGGTTGTCGCGCAACCATTGCACCAACGCGCCAGTGATGGCGATGCTGCCTTCCAGCGCGTAGCGCGCCGGCTGATCGCCGAATTTGTACGCGACGGTGGTCAGCAAACCGAACTTGGAATGGATGAGCTTCGTGCCGGTGTTTTCAAGCATGAAACACCCGGTGCCGTAGGTATTCTTCGCCTCGCCGGCGTCAAAGCAAGTCTGCCCAACGAGCGCGGCCTGTTGATCGCCAAGAATTCCGGCGATGGGGACATCTCTAATCGAATCGAGCTGGGCTTTGCCGTAGATTTCGCTGCTCGACGCGATCTTCGGGAGTAGTTTTTCGGGGATGTCGTATGCCGTGAGCATTGCCTTATCCCATGCCAAAGTCGCGAGATCCATCAGCTGCGTTCGGCTCGCGTTGGTCACATCGGTCACATGGACTCCGCCCTGCGTGCCTCCCGTCAGCTTCCAGACCAGAAAGGTGTCCACATTTCCAAAAAGCAAATCTTCCGCTGCGGCAGCTTCCCGCGCTCCCGGAACATTCTTCAGAATCCAGCGAATCTTCAGCCCACTGAAATAAGTGGCCAGCGGAAGTCCCGTCTTTTCGCGAAAGCGATCCTGGCCGCCATCGCGCGAAAATTCCGCCACAGCGTCGTCCACGCGCGTGTCCTGCCAGACCAGCGCGTTGTACACCGGTCGGCCGGTCTTGCGATTCCACACAATCGCCGTCTCGCGCTGATTGGTGATGCCGATTGCCGCGAGATCCCTGGGGCGCAGGTCTTTCGCTTGCATCGCTTCGGCGATCACCTCCTGCGTGCGGCGCCAGATTTCGTCGGGATCATGTTCCACCCAACCGGGCTTGGGGAATATCTGTTCGTGCTCTTTCTGGGCCGCGGAAACGATGCGCCCGGAACGATCGAAGACGATGAAGCGCGTGCTCGTCGTGCCTTGATCAATCGCGCCCAGGTATGCCGTCACTGTGATTTCCTCCAAAATGAATCGCAGCTCGCGCCGATCAGTTTGAAGTCGGCGCCGCAAGTTGTTCAGCCGGCAACCCAGCCAGCTGAATCAATCGCGTGATTTTGTTTCGATACTCTTCCGCCGCGGCTCGCTCGAATTCCGCACTCCAACCGAGCTCTTTCGCCAGAATCGCTGCCGTCGGAGCCGCCGCGCTGATCGCCGCCCGCCAACTGTAGAATTGCAACCCGGTTCGGCGCATAAGCACGTCCTCAATGGTGATAGCCATCTCGTTGCGCGCGCAATAAGCGACTTCGGCGCGTAGCGGAGCGAAGCCGGAAATAATCGGCTCCGCAAGCGTGGGATCGTCTTGCGCCAACCGCAGCACTTTCGTCGCATTCGTGCCAAATTTTTGTGAAAGATGTTTTGCCGTCTGCTCCGGCAATTTGTACTCGCGTACCAGCGATTGCCAATATTCGGGAGTGTAGCCGGCCGACCCGTCCAGCGGATGATCCAAAGTCACGCCGGGAGTCGCCGCCCGGCCCAGCGATTTCTGCACTGCGGAGATCGTGTCTTCGGCCATCGCCCGATGCGTAGTCCATTTCCCGCCCATGATGCTGATCAGCCCGGACCGAGCGTCCACTTCCACTTCGTGGTCGCGCGCCAGCTTTTTCGTGTCGCGCGAACCGCCCGCGCTCACCAGCGGCCGCGCGCCGGCAAAGCCGCTGACGATCTGCTCGACGCGAATCTTCGTCTTGAAATAGCGGTTGATGTGGTGCAGCAGATACGCGACGTCGTCCTTCGAAAGATACAACTCATCGTGAATGGTCACTTCCTGCTCGGTCGTGCCGATGAGCAGGCGATCGAACCATGGCACAGCGAACAGCACGCGGCCGTCGTCGGTTTTCGGAATTAGCAGAGCAGCGCGCGTGGGAAAAACTTCCAGCGGCAGCACCACGTGCGCGCCTTTGCTCAGGCGCATGCGCGTGGGAATTCCCGGGGTAGCGAGGTTGCGAATCGTGTCCGCCGCGGGGCCAGTGGCGTTCACGAACCGCTGCGCGCGAATAGTGAACCGCTGCTTCGTCAACTGATCCTCTGCTTCAGCGGTTTGCAGCTTCCCGTTCGCATCCTTCGCGAAACCGACAACGCGCGCATAATTCAGCGGTTCGCCGCCGGCAGCGACGAAAGTATTGATCAAACCCATGTTGTAGCGCGCGTCGTCGAACTGGCCGTCCGCGTAGGCGATGCTGCCGACCAAATGATCCGGTGCGAGGCCGGGCATCCGTTCGAGCGTCTTCGCCTTGGAAAGAAAGCGGCTCGGAAACAAACTGTCTTTCCCCGCGATCCATTCATACAGCTTCATACCAAAGCCCATGTATGCGACGCCGAACCAACCAGCGCAAGGAATCAGAAATTCCATGGGTCGCGAAAGAAACGGCCCGTTGTGCAGCATATGAATGCGCTCGTGCAGCGCGCGGTTCACCACCTGATACTGCGCCGGGTCGAGCTGCTTCACCGCTTCCTCGAGATAGCGAACGCCTCCATGAATAATTTTGGTCGCCGCACTGGACGCGCCGCTCGCAAAATCCGCACCCTCGAGCAGCACGGTCTTCATCCCACGCAGTTGTGAATCCAGCGCGCAGCCCGCGCCCGTAGCGCCGCCGCCGATCACGCACACGTCGAACGAATGCGCCTGAATGTTTGCCAGCGATTCGTTGCGCCTCTTCATCGCGCCCTCCGGCCGGGACCCGCAGACGGTCACATAGTGGCCGAATCAGCCGGCTGTCTGCAATCACAGCCTGTTCATTTCCGCAGGCGAGTCGCTCGCGAGTCATCGCAGAATCAAAACGAGGGTGTTCGGGAAGGTGCTGGTCCAGATCACTGGTCGAACCAACAGATAATCAGCCAACAGTTTTGCTACGGAGACTCCGAAGGCAAGAGGGAAATGGAGAAGAAATGGTAGGCCCGTGCGGGCTCGAACCGCAGACCTCCACCGTGTCAATTCTGAGGTACAAACACTAAACCCTTTTGCCTGCTTTGCTTTTCCGGTTTCGCCTGGCACCAAAAGCTCCTAAAACGCCCTAGTTTTGGTGACGAATTGGAGACGAGTTTTCGCTTGGGAGTAAGCAGCCTCTGTAAGATGTGACAACTTGTGCTGAGAGACTTTGTGCCAAGACTTCTCTGCTGAGTTTTGCGCCAGGTTGGCAGACGTAATACAAAGCGGTGCGCCTTGTCGTTGCAGGCAAAGCGCACGATCACCTCACAAAAGGGACTGTTTAAGTTGCCCAACAGTGTGCCTCGCTCTACTGGAATAATTCCGATGACTCGAGAGTATCTGTGTCTACAGCACTGTTAATTCCTCCTGTTACGAGCACTTCGCTGTCGGGCAACAAAATGGCCGCGTGCCTAGCTCGAGCGTTGGCCATATCATCCGTCATTGCGAAACTGCCGTTGGCAGGATCGAACAGCTCCGCGGTCACGGTGGGCTTCATTAGGAATCCTGCCTGAGCGCCGCCGTCTTCCGCAGAGGCGAGCGTGGCGCCTCCTGCCACAAGCACTGTACCGTCGTTTCGCAGCGTTGCCGTATGGAATTCGCGCGCTGCGTGCATACTGCCAGTCGGCGTAAATCTTCCGCTGGTCGAATCAAACAACTCAGCCGTCGCGAGGCTTTCTCTTCCACTGTCACCTCCGGCGATCAGAACTTTCCCGTCGTTGAGCAGCGTCGCCGTGTGCGATTCGCGTGGCGTGCTCATGCTGCCAGCCGGCGTGAACCTTCCGCTGGCCGGATCGAAGAGTTCCGCTGTAGCGAGCGCGTTGCCTTCTGCGTCTCGTCCCCCAATCACGAGCACTTTTCCATTCTTCAGCAAGGTCGCAGTATGGAGCTTGCGCGCTGCATGCATGCTGCCAGTCAGCGCAAAACTCGCGCTGGTTGGATCGAACAGCTCCGCCGTCGCCAGAGTGATCATGCCGTTGTCTCCTCCGGTGATGAGGACCTTTCCGTTGCCGAGTAAAGTCGCGGTGTGAGATTCGCGTGCGGTGCTCATCCCGGCGCCCGGTGCAAAACTCATTGTGTTTGGATCGAAGAGTTCCGTCGCAGAGAGGGCACTGCCGCTGGAATCGCGCCCTCCGGTCACTAACACATCGCCGTTTGCGAGCAAGGTGGCCGTATGCATCGCCCGTGCATCTGCCATGTTGCCGGCGGGCGCGAAACTATGGGTGTCAGGATTGAATAGTTCCGCGGTGGCAAGGCTCGCTGTTCTATCGGCTCCTCCGATGAGGAGCACTAATCCGTCGTTCAGCAAGGTTGCGGTATGCGCTTCGCGCGCGGCTCCCATGATGCAGGTAGCTCGGAAGCGCGATTCGGGTTCGGGACTCTGCGGCGCAAAAGTGGCTTCTTTCTTTGAGAACGGAGACGTAGCGCCTGATGGTACGCAAAAAGCACGATCCGACGCTGGAGAGCATACCAATCCTGGGCAACAAGGGGGGCGCTGCGGGGGACACTCACTCCCCTTCGGCGTACAACTCGAGAAAACCGTAATCGCATTTGATGTGCCGGTGATCGACGCGGTCACCGTATCAGTTGCCGTGATGGTTTGACTGGCAACAGCCTTAAGCGTGGCCGAAAAATTCGCTACACCGTTTGTCAGCGCCGAGTTGGCTGGGAGCACCGCCATGGTATCGGTACTTGTGAAGTGCACTGTTCCGGAGTAACTGCTAGCAACATTGTTCGCGGCGGCTAAAGCACTGACTGTGAAGGTAAAAGCCGTTCCTTTGACGACACTCGCGGGGGTCGTGACGGAGAAGTGAGTTGCTGCATTGCTGCCGACGCTTATCGTGTTCGAGGTGCCGGTGATCGAGGCCGTGACCGTGTCGGTGGCCTTGATGGTTTGGCTGCCGACGGTCTTCAGCGCGGCGGAAAAAATCCCCACTCCGTTCGTAAGCGTCGAATTGGCGGGAAGCACCGCCTGGACGTCGGTGCTGGTGAAGTGAACTGTTCCGGCGTAATTCGTGATGACGTTATTCGAAGCGTCAAGTGCGGTCAAGGTAATGCTGAAAGACGTTCCGGCCGTAGCCCCGGACGGAGCGGTGACGGAGAAATGAGTCGCTGTGCCGGTGACGGAGATGGCGTTCGAAGTGCCGTTGATCGAAGCCGTTACCGTATCAGTGGCCGTGATGGTTTGGCTGCCGCTGGTTTTCAGCGTGGCTGAAAGATTTCCCGTGCCGTTTGTCAGCGTCGCGTTGGCCGGGAGCACAGCTTGCGCGTCGGAGCTCGTGAAGTGCACGGTCCCGGAGTAACTGGTCACTGTGTTATTCGAGGCGTCCAGTGCAGTCACGGTGAAGCTGAATGATGTCCCCGTGGTCGCCGTGCCTGGAACAGTGACAGAGAAATGAGTGGCGGAAGAGGTGACAGAGATGACGTCCGAAGTACCCGTGATTGAAGCGCTCACCGTATCTGTCGCTGTGATGGTTCGGCTGCCGCTGGTCTTGAGAGTGGCGGAGAAAGATCCCGTGCCGTTTGTCAGCGTTGAGTTCGCTGGGAGCATCGCTTGGGCGTCGGTGCTGGTGAAGTGCACCGTTCCGGCGTAATCCGTGACGATGTTGTTCGAGGCGTCGAGCGCGTTTACGGTGAAGCTAATCGAGTTGCCTACATTTGCATTGGCCGGGGCGCTGACGGAGAAGTGAGTTGCTGGACCGATGTGCGTGCCCGTCGAGCCGCCGCATGCCGCGAGGAGACACAAACTGCAAATTGAGGTTAGAAACACCAGAGATTTTTTCATGACGCCTCCCAAAGACCACATTCGTAAGGCATGGGCACGATTCACGCGCTTTCGGGCACACTACTGTGGCGAAGTTTGCGGAATTCCATAGCGACGGTTGTGGCCGGACTGCAGGGATCGGAATCGCGTCGGCATTTCAGCCCGCGACAGCTTGGCGGGACTCGCTGCCGGCGCCTGGGTGACTTTCGCTGACCGAGCTTGAGCCTCTTCGCAGCCGTCTTCGCTCGCCTGGCATGGCACGAGCAGGAAATCGTGCTGGTCTCCATTGGGAAGAGTTCCAAATCCGCTGATCTCTCCGCGATCGTTAATGAACACTGCTTCGGTCAAGGTCAGGTCGGAGCTATCGGGCACGAAACCGTTCAAGTCAATCATTCGACCGTTCTCCCACAGAAAAGCGTGCTCAACCAAGTCGGTGCACGCCGGCCAATCCGCCAAAAAGCCCGATCCGCCAACCACCTGCCCACTGGAATTGACAGCATCGGAGGCGCTGCACCCGTTGCCTGGCAACGTGCCGAGGTTGGTCATCACGCCTCGTTTCCACTGGAACGCGAGAAGGGCTTGATTTCCTTCGTTCGTGGAGCTCCCCACAACCTCTCCAGAGTCGTTGAGCCAGCTCGCGTTTCCGTGGGTCCCACCCAGCGTGCCTAGGTCCTTCATCTTCCCTTGCTCCCAGATGAATGCATGGTCGTCCAGGTCTCCGTCGATCGCAGATTCACCGACTACCTGACCGTGGTTATTGAGCGCGTAGGCGAAGGTGCAATGGCCCCCGAGCGTACCGAGATCAACCATCCTGCCGTTCTCCCAGAAAAACGCGTACAGAGTCAGCGGAGTGTCGTTGCAAAAATCGTTCGGAGGAGGAGGAGGAGTAATCGAATTGACGGTGTAGGACTGTCCGATGATTTGACCCTGGTCGTTGATATACAGAGCCTCAGCGTCCGTACCGCCCAGGGTACCCAAGTCGTTCATCACCCCGTTCTGCCAGAGGAAGGCCCGTGTTTGCGTTACCCATCCTTGAAGCGAATTGACGTCATCTATCGCGTTGCTTGCGAACCCGACCGCTTGGCCATCGCTATTAACAGCATTGGCCCAGCTCTCGTATCCCCCCTCCAGGGTCTTCAAGTCGATGATCCTTCCGTTGTGCCAAACGACACCGTGAACTGCCGGAAAGTTCACGAGCGGATCGATTTCGCCGTTCTCGGAGAATCCGCTTATGAGCCCGTTGGGACTAATCCAAGTGACGGCGGAGCTCAACCCGGACACCCCCGGAAGGGCGCCGAGATCGGTGCGGATGCCGTCTTTCCACTGAAATGCGTGATCTACGAAACAATCAAAGAAACAATCCGGAGCGAACGGATCGACGACGGAAGTATCTGCCCAACCGGCGAACGTCCCCTCAACGCTGAGAGATGCTTCCGTCAGGAAAAGGCCGGTGCCTTCATATCCAAACGGTTGGTAACTATTGGGTCCTCCTAGCGTGCCCAGATCGACCAGCCTGTATCGCGGGGACTGGTTCTCCTCTTCCCGCCCTTGCTGTCCGGAGGACCGCGATGGGAACGAGAGAACTGCGCATAAAACGAACATGACTATGCAGACGACGAGAATCCGTTTCATAACGTTCTCCTTGGTCGCGGGCGCATTCAAGCTCGGATGGCTGGTGCCTCCCGCGCGTGCTAAGTCTCTCAAGTCCTGCTGCTACCCATTCATGCGCAGGGCGACGCCGAAATCGATCACGCCAGGCATTTTTTGTGTGGTGGCAGAGGCGGACGCGAGGCAAGATGGCGAGGGTGGTCGTGTATAATTCGGGTACGACTGAAGTTCAGTACCCCTCAATAGGCGCGCTATGTCTGCCACCCACGAAGTGACGCTGTTGCTAGCCGCTTGGGCGAAAGGAAGCCAGCAGGCCCTCGATGAGCTCACACCGCTCGTCTACAAGGAACTTCGTCAACTTGCAGCCAGCTACTTGCGGAAAGAACGACAGGGCCACACGTTGCAACCGACGGCGCTCGTGCATGAGGCCTACCTGCGACTTGTTGATCAGAGGAATCCTAACTGGCAGAACCGATCACATTTCTTCGGAGTAGCTGCGCGCCTGATGCGCCAGATTCTGGTAGACCACGCGCGGCGGAAGCATGCCGGCAAGCGAGCTGGACCCAACGTCTCATTGGAAGAGACGATTGGCTTCCCGAGCAAGCGGAGCCGAGACCTGGTAGCCCTCGACAGTGGCCTCGACGCACTTGAGAAGATCGACCCGCGTAAATGCAAGGCGATCGAGCTTCGCTATTTCGGGGGGTTGTCCATGGACGAGATAGCCCAGGCGCTAGATGTCTCTCCGGTTACGGTCCGACGCGACTTGAGGATGGCGGAAGCGTGGCTTCACAAGGAAATGCAGAGCGGGTAGGTACCAGTTGACTCCTGAACGCTGGGCGCAGATCGAGGAGTTGTTCCATCGCGCTTCGGAGTGTGAGCCGGAGCACCGCACTACCTTGCTGGACGAAGTTTGCAGCGATGATCCTGAGTTGCGGCGCGAAATCGAGGCACTGCTCTCCTGCCAAGAAAGCGCAGGCGATCATCTGAAATCCGCCGTGAGGGTTGGTCTCGATGCCATCGGATTCTCCCTAGCAGGCGAGACCGTATCGCATTACCGCATCCTCGAAGGACTGGCCGAAGGCGGCATGGGGCTAGTGTACCGGGCGGAAGACATTAAGCTAGGCCGACAGGTAGCCCTCAAGTTCCTGCCCGAGCACTCCGCGCAGGATCCTGCAGCGCTCGGGCGCTTCGAACGTGAAGCGCGTTCGGCCTCCGCCCTTGAACACCCCAATATCTGCCCGATCTATGAATTCGGCGAGTACCAGGGTCAGCCCTTCATCGTGATGCAATTGTTGGAAGGACAGACGCTGCGGGAATTGATCGCCGGAGCAAGTCCGGGGAAGCCGCCATTGGGAATCGAGAAGTTGCTCGATCTCGCCATTCAGATTGTGGATGGATTAGAAGCGGCCCACCAAAAAGGAATCATCCATCGCGACATCAAGCCCGCGAATATCTTTGTGACTAGTCAGGGCCAGGCCAAAATTTTGGATTTCGGCTTGGCGAAAGTCGCTCCGACTGTAACGGAGGTCGGAGATGATGTGAAAGATGCTGACCGCAACGGCAAGCCGCGCGAAACCCTTGGCGATAGCTCGACGCTGGCAACTCCCGATGCATTCCTCAGTCGCACTGGTGTGGCGATGGGGACGGCAGGCTACATGTCGCCGGAGCAGGCGCGGGGCGAAAAGTTGGACGCTCGGACGGACCTGTTCTCGTTTGGGTTGGTTCTTTACGAGATGGCCACGGGGTGCCGCGCCTTCAAGGGCGATACGGGGCCGGTGCTTCATGACGCCATCCTCAACAACACGCCCACGCCGGCACGCAAGCTGAATCCCGAACTCCCGCCGAAGTTCGAAAAGATCATTGGCAGGGCGCTCAAGAAAGATCGTGAAGCACGTTATCAGTCCGCCGATGAAATGCGCGCCAACTTAAGGGATTTGAGAGAGGAGGGACAGCCAAACCATGGGGCAGGTAGGTGGGCGATAACCGCCGCTGTCGTCGCTGTACTTTTTATCGGAATCGCAATTCTCTGGTTCGCCAAACTCCGGCCGGCCTCCAGACAATCTTCGCTGGAACCGAGGCTTCGCCAACTCACCACGAATTCCTTTGAGAATCGGGTCACGAGTGGAGCGATCTCGCCGAACGGAAAGTATTTGGCGTATAGCGATACAAAGGGGATGTACGTCAAGCAAATTGAAACGGGTGAGACTCGGGCTGTTCCGCAGCCGGAAGAATTCAAGGATCGGAAAGTAGGATGGGAATGTGGATTCTGGTTCCCTGACAGCACTCGGTTCGTCGCCAATGCCCATCTATCCGGTATAGACTCCAGCCAGTGGGACTCGCATGAGAGTAGCATTTGGGTGGCTTCTGCCCTGGGCGAAGCGTCTCGCAAGCTTCGCGACAATGCCGCTGCATCTTCCGTTTCTCCAGATGGTTCCTGGATCGGTTTCGGAACGAACGAAGGCAAGTTTGGCGACCGTGAAATCTCGCTAATGGGACCGAACGGCGATCAGGCGCGAAAGCTCTTCGACACCGATGCGGACAGCGCAATTGGCGGTCTCAGTTGGTCGCCGGACGGAAAACGGGTTATGTATTTGAGGACCAACCCGTCTGGCGACACACTTCTGAGTCGTGATCTTAGCGGCGGGTCTTCGGTCACCATATTTGGACCGAATGAAATGAAACAAGTGCACGATTTCTTTTGGTTGGGGGATGGACGGCTCCTCTATTCGGTGGCGGAATCCGAACTCAACGCCTCATGCAACCTCTGGGAAATGCGGCTCGATGGGCGCACGGGCGAAGCCATGGAAAAACCAAGGCAGCTTACGAACTGGTCCGGGTTCTGCACGAACGGGCTCAGCGAAACTTCAGACGGCAAAAAGCTAGCCTTTCTGAAATGGACTTCAAAACAAACTTCATTCTTGGCTGACTTAGCGTCGGGCGGGAGTCGCATCCTACAGCAAAAGCATTTTCCTTTGAGTGAGAGTTCGGAAGGCGTGGTGGATTGGACGTCCGACAGCAAGGCAATCTTCTTCATATCCTTTCGGTCCGGTAGTCATGGGATTTTCAGACAGTTCTTGGATCAAGACATTGCAGAACCTGTCGTGACCGAAGGCTACGGTCGAGATCCTCGTGTGACTCCAGACGCCAAGAGCATTCTTTATCTCGGGCCAACTGAAAATGGAGCGCCGCCAGCAACAACACCGCAACCAGTCATGCGGGTTTCCATCGCTGGGGGACCGTCGCAGATGTTATTTATCTCGACGGCCTGGAGCTTGCTCAGCTGTGCAAGGTCGCCCTCCAAGTTATGCGTGATTGGTGAGCTGACCGAGGACCGCAAACAATTGGCCGTTTCAGTATTAGATCCCGTGAAAGGGCGCGGCGCTGAGCTCTTTCGGTTCGCTCTTGTTGCTAATGACAACACTTGGTTTCTAGACCTCTCGCCCGATGGGACGTGTGTTGCCGTAACTCGAACCTCGGGTGGTCCAATTTACATTCTTTCCTTAGACGGGCGAATACTGCAGGAAATCCGTGTGAAAGGTTGGAGCAATCTACTGTCATTGATTTGGGCTGCCGACGGGAAGGGCTTGTTTGTCTCTGCCGGGATCCGGAACGGAAGAGATATTTTGCATGTGGATCTTCAGGGCAATGCGCAAGTATTGTGGGAAAACACCGGAGGTTCAGGGGAAACACTCGCGCACCCGTCTCCTGATGGGCACCACTTGGCATTCGACGGCTGGACTACAAGTGGGAACATGTGGATCATGGAGAATTTTTGAAAACAACGCGGAGCGTTTTCGATGCGCAACTCGTCAGGATTAGGATTTGTCTCTAAAACTGGAGTTGGACTTTCAATTGAATCATTCTGGGTGCCACATCGCCCCCCAGACCAGCGCCTAAAATGCTGGTCGGTGGCTGCTCGAGAAACTGGATCTGGCCGAAAGTTTCGTCTGAAATGCCATTATCCGGCAAACTGAAATTGGGGTGGTTGAAGAAGTTGAAGAACTGGAAACCAATTCCCAGCACACCCTTCTCCCAGCCGGGAATCCTTGTGTTCTTCATGAGGGCGAAGTCGGTGTTGAAGTAACTTGGCCCACGAAAGCGGTTCCTGCCTTGCGCGAACTCCACCAAGGGCCCATCGCACACGCCTGATGGGCCCAGTTTCCCTGTATTAAATCCGGTCTCGCAGCCTGCCTGTACGAAGTTCGCGTTCGGATTGGGATTCCCATCTGGCAAAACTTGCAGCGGTTGGCAAGGGTTCGGAGCAAGCGGAAAGGCCGCGCCCTCCCCGCACGATGTCCCTGAACGGAGAGGGCCGACCGGCACTGCATAGATCGCCCCGAAATAGTTGTTCGGCGCAAGGTTACCGGATTCGAAGAAGTCGAACACGGTATAAGGAAATCCAGTTCGAGCAAAGATCGTTCCCGAAACCTGCCAACCTCTTACCAAACGGTCTGGACCGTGACCGCGCAAGGCTGCCTTCACCGGGATCTCCCATACGTAACTCGCGTTGAGAGAGTGCCGGACATCGTAATCGGCCGGCCCGTAAGCGTCCCGAAGATTGTTGGGAACCTGTGCATTCGGCGAACTCCCAAACGTGAAAGGGAACAATCCGCCGTTGGAGACTTCATCGAAGGCATGGCTGTACGTATAGTTCGCCTGGAACATACCTTCAGTCCAACGCGTAAACTGATGCTTGAACGAAATGACCATGCCGTTGTAGTTGGACACGGCATTTGTATTTAGCTCGGTGACTTCTGAGAATCGAGGGTCGGCGCAGGGGGGAACTGGCGGGCTGGTGCAGAGCGCGGGAGGCAGTGATCCGAACCCGTAGGCATTCGCGTTGGGATTCTGTATCAGCTCACGGATGCCGTGATGTCCGAAGTAGCCAATACTCACTGAGGTACCGACTCCGAATGTCTGCTGCAAATCGAAGCTCCACCTCTGATATTGCGGCGAGTGCGTTTGCTTTTCCGGGACATTAATCGCAGGTGGATAAAAGCCTCGGACGGTGGCCTGAATTTGAGCGAGAGTCTCACCTGCAGCAAAACCGTTGACGAATGCCGCATTCGAAGCCGCGGCGTCTTTGAAAAGACTGGTCTCCTCGTTGGGTGTGAGATTGTCTCCAACAATTGAGTACGAGTTCAGCAGTGGTGGATTGCTGGAAAGAGTGGCTGCGAGGTTGCCTGGCACGGGGTCGTGAAAAATTCCGACTCCGCCGCGGATTACGGTGTTGCGCGAGACTCCCAGAGGTTGCCACGCGAAACTGAATCGCGGCGACCACAGAAGTGTGTCCGTGCTCTGAAAAGCCTGTTTTTGGTTGATCAGGATCGCTTGATTGTAGGGTTGATTGGGGTCATGACTGACCGAGTCAGACCGGCCAGCCATGCGAGCGAAACAGCGGTCTCTGCACACGGGATTGGAATAGTGCTCATCGCGCAGAGCGAAAGTGAGCACGAGATCAGGTCGGGCATGCCATTCGTCCTGGCCGTAAACCCCTACACTATAGAAATTGATGCGCTCGGAGTTTGCCGAGGCGAAAGATTGGGTCAGTTGTGTAAAGTCGGTCAGTGGTGAGGCTGGGTCCACTCCGCCCTGATAGAACGCATCGAGTGTGTGCGGGATCAACGTCCCAAGAGCGTTGAGCGAGTATGACATGTTAGTCCAATCGATTCGTTCAAATCCGACTCCGATGCTCAACTTGTGATTTCCCCAAGTCTTCACAACATCTTCCGCTATTTGATACTGGGTCGTGGGCCTGCCCGCAGGAAGTGCCAGACTGTTAAACGCACCGATGCTTGTAAAGGAGTTCGCAGTGCTGAAGTTCAAGAATGTGGGGAGCGCCACTAGTGCCGCCGAAGGATTCTTAAGTTCACTGACGTCCTCAAAATACATACCGGCCAACATGAATTGACTTGCGGCCGATGAACTGAACGTGTGAGTTTCGATGAACTCGCCTTGCCACCATGACTGGTTGTGAACCGCATCAAAAAGCGGACTGATCGGATCGTCGTAAAACGAATTGCGCCCGAAGTCACACTGAAACCGCAGAAAGGCGCGGTCCTCGTTGCCTGGTGTCCAGTCCATGCGGCCGGACACGAGCGTGTCATGCGTTGTCAGGTCGCGCTGAGACGTGAAAAGCGCAGCGCAAGGCACACTCATGCCGAGCCCATTGGGACCTTTGAAGCTATTGCATCCGTCCGTTGAATCAGCAAAGCTACCGGGGATGGCCGAATTTGCGCCTGGCGCATTATTGTAAAGATCGAAAATCCCCTTGTAGAACGCATAAGAAGCAGATGTTGAGCCAAACCGCGAATCGATATTTGCGAGGGTTGCGATTTCGAACTGAGAGGTTGGGATCATCACCGGAAGAATTTGGGGAATGAGAAGCTGCAAACCCTCGGTATCGAGGAAGAAGAATAGTCTGTCCTTCTTGATCGGACCACCCAATGAACCAGCTCACTGATTCGCGATATCGAAGGGACGCGCATTGCCACTCTCTTTATTGAACCAGTCATTGGCGTTGAACGCGCGGCCGTTCCAATAGTACTCCGCGTTTCCGTGAAATTCGTTGCTACCCGACTTCGTAACGTAATTCACGTTCGCCCCAGCCGCGCCTCCGAACTGGCCGGAGTATCCAATGCTGACGACAGTCGCCTCTTGAATTTGATTTTGGCCGAGGAGTAAGAAAGCGGCACCAACCAACGGGATGTTCGCGCCGTTGTCGTTTTGGTTTAACCCGTCCACGGTGAAAAGATTTGAAGTACCTGGCATGCCCAGACTTGAAAAGTTTGCGCCGAACTGGTTCTCGACGTTCATTACCATGCCAGGGGCGGTTTGTGCGATATAAGTGAGATCGTTCCCGGGGTTCGGGACCTCGCTAATCTGCCTTTGATTCATCGTCGTTGAAACGTCGCCGTTTTCCGCCTGGATGAGCGGAGTTTTTCCCTTTACCTTCACCGTTGTGTTTTCTGTTGAGATTTCTAGCGCGACATTAACCGTGACTGGAGGTCCCAGCACAACAGTCACGACTCGGCTCTCCTTTCGAAAGCCGTCATGGATCACCGTCAGTGTGTATTTCCCCGGCGACAGGAAAGAAAATTGAAACGCTCCTTCGCGATCAGTTTTTGTCGATTGGGTTGTACCCTTAGCATTATCGCTAATCTCCACGCTTGCACCGGGAACGACTGCACTGCTCGGATCGGTTACGACACCGGTCAACCCGCCAGACGTCGTAGTTTGCGCCTGCAAATTATTGGACACACATGGAACCACTAGAAGGACTGCAATGAGCAGAATGACGCGCCTCAATGTCATGGAAGCGCACCCACAATTTCGGTCGTACGTGTCTTCAGGATCTACGAGTTCCGGCCTTGTCACCGATACTACTTCATTCCCGTTAGCATCGCATCCAAAAGTGACATCGACAGGCTCAGGGCTCGAGTCTTCCTGTGTTTTCTATCGAAAAGACATCGCCAACGATTTGACATGCCTGACCGTCCGAAGAAATGCCTCCCGAGGAATGATAGAGAAAACTGCCGTGTGTAGGAGCGATTTCAATTCCCCACAGTCGAGCCCTCGTGCTAAGCGCGATTCAGAAACATGTCAAGGGCGTCTTGACACGGCCCCGTCTTTTGACGGCTGTATCGTGCTCGCTAGGAAACGAAATGATTGGGCGCACCACTCGAAGCGTCGGCGCAAGTAATAATATGGCGAGCGCGACTTGCACCATGAACGATACGGACAAACCCAAGATCGAAGAATTAGCGCAAGAGGCGGCCTTCTGGAATCACTACCGGGAGGCGCGTCGGATCGAAGGAATTGATATCGCACAGTTCTATGCGGATCTCGCTGCGGCGCAAAAACAGGCGCTGACGTCACCAGGTGCGCGAGAGGATTTCACTGAGCTCTGCAACGATGGATGTTTCCAAATTACTCTGGCGGCAGTTGTCGTACTTCTTCGATATTCGCCCCAATTGGAAAACTACTGGATCGAACTAGTTGGTCGTCCAGACAATCGAGAGAAATCTGCGCGAAACTTGGAACTTGCAGTTCACACGCTCGAAGATCTTTTCGGTAGCATCGTCTCGGCGGAAAAAGAAGGGAAAAATGTGGAGCTAGTTCAGATAGGACGCCTTCCTGTTTCTCGCGTAATATCCGAGCTCGGGTTTTATATTAGATTCATTAATTTCGCTGGTACCTTACAGGAGGACAAGGAAATACGCTCGCCTGTGGAACTTACCAAGTACCTCCTCACGAGCTATGTGCGTCGAATGACCGGTCGACCTCACCATAGAAACGTATCCAATCTGATCCAAGAAGTCCTCGGCCTAGCCAACTATGATGATGTGGCGCATCGGATGTGGTGCAATCGCAACTACAGGCGTATCCATAAGCACTTCTCGTGGATGACCCGTATTTTGGTTGTCGCGAGCGTCGTCGTGGCTGAAACACCGTAACGATTTTCGGCGAAATATCTGCATTGGCGTTCTGTTTTGTTTTTCCCTCCTGCTGTGTAATTCGATGTGATGAGCCCAACCAATCCAACTACCCGTGCACACATATCGAAGCGTAGCCGAGAGCAACGTTAACGTTAGGAAATACCCAGATGCCATCTATTCCATGCATTTTATGCGGAAAACAATTGGAGCGACGAACAGATAAGAACGGGAAATCCTATTTCACATGCGATCCGTGCGGAACCCAATATTTTATTAGGCGGAAGCAAGGTATCGAAAAGCTCGAACGATTAATGGGCGAATTAAATAAGCACGGAGTGCTGATCCACACGAATGCGCAAACCTTGCACGAAATCCAGGCCATTTTGTCTGAAATCGAGGGCCTTAAATCCGAAATTGAGAAATTAGGCGGACAACTTGACTACTTCTTCCCGGATACAGACAAAGTCGAGGCCCGTAACTTACTGAAAACACGCATTCAAACGTTGCTTTCGGAGTTAGAGAAAATCGCGAAACGAAACCGTGAAAATTAAATAAGAAACCCCAGATTTTACGGAATTTGCACAGATTGCGGAATTGTGAAATTCATGCGAGTTCGAACTCATTGATGGCTATACTCCCACCCACGGAAAAGCAAGGCGGGCCAGCACAGCTAGGAGGCTGGCACAAAGATATGGCTCGCCGACGCTATCAGAAAGGCAGTATTCGCAGACGCGGTAAGCGCCATCCGGTATGGGAGCTGCAGTGGTGGGAAGATTATATAAAAGAGGACGGAAGGATCGGACGACGGCGTCAGTCGGTCACCCTCGGTGCTGTCTCCGATTTAACTCTGCGGCAGGCGAGGAAGCTTGCCGACGAGCAGGTCCGCCCGATCAATCAGGGAATTCGGGTGCCGCAATCCACGATGACGTTTCAGGACTTCGTGGACCGCTACCTCAATCCCTTGTTTTTCCCGACATTGAAAGCGTCCACGCAAAAGCGCTACCGTCAAACCTTGAACACACACCTCTTACCTGCTTTTGGAAAATTCTGTCTTTGCGATATTGGAACCATCGACCTGCAACGCTTTGTGCTGTAGAAAATGGAAAGTGGCCTCAGCTGGGAATCTGCCAACCACTTTCGCAATTTAATGTCGAAGGCTTTCGAAATGGCAAGGATGTGGAGTTTCCACTCCACGAGCAATCCCGCGCGTCGAGTTTCACTCCCCGAGAAACGGCCGGTTCGCGAAAAACAAGCACTCCAGCCGGAGCAAATTCTGCATCTGCTGTCGGTGCTCAAGGAACCGGTCCGCATCATGGTTCTATTGGGCATACTGACGGGGACGCGGATCGGGGAAATTTTGGGGCTGCGCCGCAAGGACGTGGATTTCTCTTCCAGTCAAATCCGAATCGAGCAAGCGTGCTATCGCGGCTTACTCGGCTCACCCAAAACCAAAGGCAGCAGGCGTACTCTTCCGTTGCCGCGAGCGCTCGTCGCTCCTCTGATTCAAATCTACGAGCGCGCTCCGCGGACCGCGGAGGAGGATCTGGTATTTCAGACTCGCAACGGCACACCATTGAACGACACCAATCTGTTACACCGGCATTTGAAACCGGCAGGCTGGAAAATTGGTATGCCGTCGCGGAGCTGGCACACCCTCAGAAGGACTCACGCTACGCTCCTGCAGGCGAGTGGGGCTTCTCTGAAGGATGCGCAGACACAGCTAGGCCACAGCAAGATGTCCACAACTTTGGAGGTTTATACCCTACCTATCCCGGCTCATCTACGCTTAGCGGTGGAAAACCTCGCGCAATTGGTGACGAATGGTGACGAGTTGCACCTATCGGGCGAGGAAGTATCGGCAGTCGCTAAGTGAAATCAGTGAGATGGATGGTAGGCCCGTGCGGGCTCGAACCGCAGACCTCCACCGTGTCAATTTGCTGGTCGGATGATTACGGACTGCTACCGAAAGCGACCAAGTGCAAGTGCGTCAAGAAGATGCGTTCACTTTTGTGCTTCCATCATAATTGGTCATACGTGGTCAATTTCAGTGTCAAAACTCGTTCTGTGTTGAACTCTGTGTTGAACTCCATCTGCACAAGATTCAGCGAACGTGACCGGGATCGAACCGGTGACCCCGTGCTTGCAAAGGGGGGAGAAATCTAATCTGAGTCGTTGTTCAGGCTGCGCTTAACACGACGAATCCACCAGAACGACACCCCTCTTGTTGCTCCGAAGATGCTCCCATATTTCGAACTGTCGAGGATGTCGCTAATCCGATCGGGCGTTGCGAACTTTCAAGACCAGTATAGAATGGCGCCTGTTTTTGAAACGAAAAGGAGATCAATCCAAGGAAACAGTAGCTGCGGCCGAAGCGCGGTGGCGGGCTACCCTTCTCTCGTCAACTTCATGGAGCAAAAACCTCCCCAACTCCGCCACGAGCTCCGCGCAGGACAAATGGCCATGGTCGCGATCGGCGGCTCGATCGGCACCGGTCTTCTGCTGGGATCGGGCGCGGCAGTCCAGATTGCCGGGCCGGGAGTCATCCTCTCCTACATCCTGGGCGCGCTGATTGCTTTCACCGTGACGACGGCGCTGGGCGAGATGTCGAGCCTGCATCCAGCCGCCGGCTCGTTTGGAGTCTACGCCGATAAGTACCTAAACCGCTGGGCAGGCTTCATTTCGCGTTATGGATACTGGTTTTCACTGGTAATCGCCATCAGCGGTGAACTCGTGGCATCCGCCACGTACATGCGTTACTGGTTTCCACATATTCCCGCCACGGCCTGGATTGCGGGATTCGCGACGCTCCTGCTAATCATTAATTTGGGGGCGGTACACACCGTCGGCAGTTTTGAATACTGGTTCGCGATGATCAAGGTCGTAGCTATTGCGGCCTTCATTCTAATCGGCGCCGGATTGCTGCTAGGCGGAAGGGCGCAAGCGCACTACACCACCGACGGCGGTTTCCTGCCGCATGGCGCCGCTGGTCCATTGCTGGCGCTCCCGTTTGTTCTGTTCAATTTTCTTGGAACCGAGATGGTGGCCATCTCTTCGGGCGAAGCACGTTCCACGTCGGACATCGTGCACGCAACTTACATATCGTTGAGCGTTCTCACCTTCGTTTATTTATGCGCGTCCGCGGTACTGGTAGGAGTCGTGCCGTGGAACCTGGTTGGCGTGGGGCAGAGTCCTTTCGTGACGGTTTTCGAGGTGGCGCACGTGCCGGCCATATCACTGGTGATGAACTTCGTGGTGCTGACGGCCGCGCTCTCCGGTGCGAACGCCGCCCTGTATGTGACTTCGCGCATGCTGTACTCGCTGGCTGAGTCTGGATATGCGCCTGCAAGACTCGCGCAGCTATCGGCAAAGGGCTCGCCGCGCAACGCCGTGCTGTTATCGGCGTCCGGAATCGTGGTCGCTCTGGTCGTGCAGTACGTCGCACCGCAAAATGCTTTCCTGTATATCATCGGAGCTTCGCTGGTCGGCGGAATGCTGGCGTGGTGCATCGCGCTCGCCTCGCACGTGGCCATGCGCAAAAGGCTGTCGCCAGAGCAAGTGGCGGCGCTGCCGATGCGCGCTCCGGGCGGAGCAGCGGCATCCAAGGTCGCGTTCGCGGCGATTGTGGTGATCGTGCTGTGCACGTGGTGGACACCGCAGGCTCGCATTACCATTGTCAGTGCAGGTCCGTATCTGTTTCTCTTGACCGTCTTCTATCTCATCGCGAAAAAAGCACGCTCACGGAATTAGGTGCCGGCATGACTGACCCTCTCTTGCGCTATCGCCAGGAGTTTCCAATCCTGGAGAAGACGACTTATCTCATCAGCAATTCACTGGGTGCGATGCCGCGTGGAGTCTTTGATGCACTCCACGACTATGCCGGGGTTTGGGCTGCGCGCGGAGTGCGTGCGTGGGAGGAATACTGGTGGACGCTGCCGCTGGAGATTGGCAACCAAATCGGTGAGCTGATGAACGCGCCGATGAATTCAGTGGCTATCCACGGCAATGTCACCCAGTGCCAGGCAGTGGTCGCTTCCTGCTTTGACTTCAGCGGCGAGCGCAATAAGGTGGTTTATACGGATTTGGACTTTCCCTCCGTGATGTATTTCTGGGAAGCGCAGCGGCAGTGCGGAGCGCGCGTCCACATGGTGAAGACGGATGATGGGATCGAGGTTCCGACCGAACGGCTGCTCGATGCGATTGATGAAACCACGCTGCTCGTTCCGGTGTCGCACGTGATCTTCCGCAGTTCGTATATCACCGATGCCAAGGCGATCTGCGAGAAGGCGCACAGGGTGGGCGCGCACGTGATTCTCGACACCTTTCAATCGCTCGGCTCTGGCGTTCCCGTGGACGTGCGAGAGCTCAACGTGGACTTTGCCTGCGGAGGACTGATGAAGTGGCTCTGCGGCGGTCCCGGAGCCGCCTATCTCTACGTACGCCCGGATTTGGCCCGCACGCTAGCGCCGAAGTTCACGGGATGGCTTGCGCACGAGAATCCCTTCGGTTTTGAAACCGGCGCGACGCGCTACACGCAGGGGGCTTATCGGTTCATTAACGGAACGCCGAACATTCCGGCTCTGTACGCTGCTCTTTCCGGACTGAAGATTCTCCGCGAACTGGCCGTGCTTCAGGTGCGCGAAAAATCACAGCGCCTCACGGCGCGGATCGTCTCTTTGGCAGAGCAACGTGGCTGGCACGTCAATGCGCCGCGCAATCCGTCGCGCCGCGGCGGCACCGTCGCAGTGAATATGCCCAAGGCAAAGGCAGTGTGCTCCGGGTTGCTCAAGCGCGACATTCTGGTTGACTGGCGGCCGGGCGGCGGCGTGAGGATGTCGCCACACTTCTACAATAAGGATGAGGAAATAGACTTCGCGATGGCGGCAGCCGACGAGATCCTTCGCACCATGCAGTGACCCAACGGACCACATGGGCCAGCTCGGAATATCGAAGGAAAAGCGGCTCTCTACGCAGCACTTCTTCAGATTACGCGTTATCTAATATTTCCGTTCGAATTTTGGGTCGAGGACCTTGCGGGCGCTTTCCACACCAACGACGGGCAACGACGGGTCGTTCAAAAGCCCGAGCTGTTTCAAGACGGACGCTTGGTCCCAATAGATGTGCTCGTGGGCGAGTTTGCCGTCGCGGAAACGAACAATGGCGACCAGAGGCACTTGGACGCGGCGATTGGTGGGCGGAATGCCGGGCAGCATCCAAGGCATTTCCTGCGTGTGAGTGAAGGAGAAGATCATTTCATCAACGAGCTGATCTTCGCCGACAGTGCGGGAGACGGGAGTAAGCGAGGTGTCGGGCGGCATCACGGGTATGAACTCGTGCGCATAGAAGTGGCGCAGGGCGGCCTTGCCGTAACCGCCCGTCATGACGGGGATGTGGTTGACGTAAGCGTCCTCGGTCATAGTGGCCAGCGTGGCTTCGGTGTCGCGCGTGACGAATTCGTCTGCGGTGTGTTCTTCCCAGAGTTTGCTGAGGGCGTGTCGTGGCATGTCAGGGATTATACTTCGCTTCTCGCCTGCATCAATTATTGCGTCAGCTTGGTCGGCGCGTGAATCCGAAAAGCAAGTTCGCGTCGGAGGTATTATTCCCGATGAGATCCACGCTAGTGATCTATCGGAGGCGCGTTTTCAGGAAAGCGTGAAGTGTGGCGAGGTGCACTGCGCGCGTTCGATAGTTCCGTTTGAAGGAAGCCGCTGGCGGTTGCGGTGGCAGCGTGAGTGTTGGAAAATGATTGGAGTAGCCGACAGTGGACGCGTAGCTCAGCTGGGAGAGCACCTGCTTTGCAAGCAAAGCAATTCCCAAGCTAAGTCGTTGCCTAGGTTGCGCTTCGGTGAAACAAGCGTCCCGTTGGCTGCTCCAACCCTGCTCCAAGATTTCTCACACCTGCTACTAGTCTACACGTATTTGGGAAGACCAATAAACTAAACGGAATCTCTTAGGGTACGAGTTGACCAACATCTTTCGGCCGAATTGTCGGCTTTAAGAAAGCAATCGCCGGAGGAGATTGAGCCGACGATCGCGCGTTCCAAGTGTGCCTAGCTCTCAAGAAACGAAGTCTACCGCAAGCGGAAAGATACACGGTGGACGTGACCGGGATCGAACCGGTGACCCCCTGCTTGCAAAGCCGGACAATCGTCTCCAACAACTCATTCTGTTTTCTTTAACCACTAACGTTTACAACAAATCGGGGAATCTGCTCTTCGCTCAAAGCTAACTCCTATCTGTTGAAAACGATGCATTCGGGCACAGTTCATCCACAGCGGCGATTTCTAAGAGAACGTGCACAGCGAGTGCGTTGGCGCCGCAACGCAATTAATATGAAAACTTACTAGACACGCATGCACTGCCAACGCAGCGCAAGTATTGCACTCACTTTGTGGATCGAAAAAATCGCTCCAGCAATTCCTAGGTCCCCATCGGGCAGTCCGAGCTAGACCGCGCGATTTCAAAGAAAGGAAGACTTGTGACCATCTGCATTACGTTTATTGTCGCGGATTGGCTAACTCTCACTCCCCAGAGCCGGTGAAATGAAGATTCGCCCCGCAACAGCCTCGCGGATGGCAGGCTCCAGATCGCTGCCAAGCCGAGCTTTTACGACATACCCCAACGCCCCGGCGGCTAGGCACGTGGAAATGAAGTCGCGGTCCAAAATGACAGTCAGGAATACGATCCTCGCAGCGCTTCCTGCTTCCCGCAATCGCTTCGCAGCCTCGATGCCGTTGAGAATTGGCATGCTGATATCTGTAACGATTACGTCAGGCTTTAGTTTGAGAGCGGCCTCCACTAGAATGTGGCCATTTTGAGCTTCGCCGACAATCTCGAACCCAGGCCCAAGCAGCCTCGACACGCTTTCCAGGATAGGACGATAATCGTCCGCCAATAGTACTCGTATTTTGCTCATCGGGCCCAAGCCCAAGACGCAAGGCCGCTCAATGAGCCTTCGAATTGCAGGTCGGGCGCTTCGTATGACTTCTGACAAATCTGTGTCAGATCTTCAGCGGCGGTCGGGCCTCCCATTCTACGAAGGCGCAGTTTGTGGACCTTTCGGCTGTGCAACCGATAAATTCGTTCAAACGCGACGGTGTCGCCCTGTTGAGCGAGTCGCAAGACGTCCGCGTCAGTCAAGTCCGGTAGCTGGTCTTCTTTCGGTGCGCTCACGACATTGTGCCTCAGATCATTGCCTGCTCGTCCTGCATGCAGCTCGTCAAAGACGCATAGCCCGTTAGAATCCACGCCGCGCTTCGAAACGGCCGCGCTAACTCGGCCGGCGGCGCTTGAATTTCACCGCCGACCAGTTGATGCCCTATATCGCCGCCGCGTTATTTCCCCGCCACCACGTTGACCAACTTGACGCTCGCAAGTTCCTTCTCCACCTGCTTCGGGTACAGGAATTGATGGCCCGTCGTCTCGCCTGGATAGAACCAAGTCACGATCGCCTGAGGCTGCGCGGACCCACGCTCCGCCAGACCAAACACAGTGCGGTCAGTTGCTGTCGCGCGCTCGGAGTTAGGCGCCAAAAGCGTCGCGTACAGCACGCTTCGATCGGCGCTGTAAATCCGCACCAGGTAATGCTCGCTGATGTCTTCAGGCAGCTCGAACCAATAGGTTCCGGCAGGTAGCACGCGTCCGGGAATCTGTACGGGCTGACTAAAAGTGACTTTGGTGGCCTGATTTGACTCATCTGCTCGTGCGGCAGGCAAGGCGACCAGGACTGCAAGCAAGAACAAAATGGCGACAAAATTCCTTACGACGATGACACTCTTCATAAAGCTCCTTTTTCCGTGACGAATTTATGCTTCGTAGCTTCAGTAAGATTCGCGGATGGGAAGAAAGTTACACAGTTTGCCCGGCTGAGCAGTCCAATGCCGAAATGGTTTGTCGAATTGTATCTTTTCGAGTGTTGGAGAATCTCACGGGGCAGGCGTTTCTTTGACTGCCATAAGCGAGCGCAGATTCGAGATGCGTCATGCGGATCGCTGTTGAGACGATATAAATCGCGCGTTGTCGCAAATCTCACCGAGAAAAGGAGCACCCGATGGCAAACGTGAAACTTGTTGTGAGTATCCACGTCCCAAAGACATTGATGCCTTCGAGAAGATTTATCAAAACGAGCACGTACCTCTGGCCGTAGCACAACTAGAGGGCAAGACCGAGATTGTCGCGACGAAGGTACTGGCTTCACCGCAAGGTATTCCCCTTTCTATCGCATCGCAGAGATTCATTTCCCGCCAATGGCGGATCTGGAGGCACGCGCCGCGTCAGATGGTGGGAAGCAGGCGCTTGCCCATGCCGTGATGATTTCTCCTGGTGGGCCGCCCATTTTCTTAGTAGTTGAGGAAGAAACCTTTACGTTCGCTCACGTGGCAGGTGCTTCGGTCTCAGATCCACGCGGTCCGATACTCCGCAGTGGATCCCTTTTATGGCCGGCTGGGGGCCGAGCAGGTCAAAAGTCCAGCAGTCAGGTTTAAGAGTTCCGGCGTTGGTCAAGATCTGCTGGCTTCGAGCTACCGAGTCGAGGTCGAAGACTTCTGATTTGGTCGATCCTAAGATTAACTGCCAGGCTAGCAGCTGCACGGCCCCCCGCAGTGATGTTGGACGAAGACGCAGGGATGCGCCACACATATGAAAATCTATTTTGAGTTCACCGTAGCGGGAGGCCGCTCCTCCGTGGTGGCAGCCACAAAGATCGTTAAGCTGTTGGAAGAACTGGGCCACGACGTGCTCACTCGTCATTTGATCCGCGAGGGTGCCTGGCAGGCGGACCGGTCGGTTTCACCACAAGAAGTTTACCAGCGGGCATGGCGTGGCTTCAGCAGTGTGATCTGTTTGTGGCTGAAGTTTCGGGCTCCTCATTCGGCTTGGGTTTTGAGCCTGGCTACCTTCTGAGAGCCACAGACAAGAAAGTGGTTTTATTCTATCGGCGGGCCGTAGAGACGAAGATATCGCTCTTGATCACTGGCACCACGCACCCGAATTGCCAGCGGGTACCGTATTCGCACCTTGAGGAAGCAGAGGACTGGATACGATACACGCTGTTCCTAAAGAGCCTGTACAACCTAGTGGGCCCAGTCTTGTTTGACCAGTCCGTGGGAGGGCGTTTGCCGAGTGAGTCTCAGCCGGTGATTTTCAGCGTCCACGGAGCCATCGCCGAACACTACAAAGTGAACCCTGCGACGCTGAAGGAGTCGCACTCGTCAACGATGGATTCAGCCTGCGACAGGTGGTGCAAAGCGCAGCCTGCTGGAGCGGTTCCAGCTCTCGGGTTAACTGCGGTCTTTTCGCAACTTCGCCATGACACAGTCGATGATTGGGTCGGAGACACTGTGAGGTAATTCGAACGAACCACTTTCAGTTACGATTTTAACGGTCTTGAGGCTGGTATCGTAGAGTACTCGGCAAGCGCGGCACTGGGACAAGTGCAGATTGAGTTCCTTGCGGATCTCCGGTGACACCTGGTTCTCCATGTAGTCAGCGAACTCCGCGAAGAATTCCTCACATGTGATCATTTTACTGCTCCCTTGGCACCGGCTGTGAAGTGAGGTGAAAGCCACTCTCGCAGCATGAGCCGTCCCCTGAGCAGACGCGTCTTCACAGCAGGCACGCTTAGGCCCAGCTCCCGGGCAACTTCGTCCGTTGAAAGCTGCTCGATATCGCGGAGGACGACTACCACGCGGTACTTGGCGGGGAGCCCCAAGATCCCCGCCTCAACGAGTTGCTGGATTTCCGATTTAGAATGCAATTGTTCGGGGTTGTCCGCCCAAGACCGCACTTGACGAGGGCGAAAGTCGCCGTCTTCCTCGTGCTCAGGCTCATCCAGGCTTTCTACGTTTTTTCTGCCCCGTAACCGCTGCAGCGCCGTATTCCTGGCAATACTGACCAGCCAAGTGGAAAACTTCGACCGCCCTTGAAATCCGCCGATGTGCTTGAACGCGTTCAAAAGGGTATCCTGCAGGGCGTCCTGCGCATCGGGAGGCTTTCCCAAAATCGCCATCAGAGTGCGATAAATCAACTGGGTATGACGGCGAACCAACTCTTCAAAGGCCTCCAGCTTCCCATCCTGCGCCTGGGCGACTAGTTCAGCGTCTAGGTCCTGGATTACGTCGCTGCGATACACTCCGCACTCCCGACCAATAGGAGTGGCGACTGCGTCCGCAAGATGCACTTTATTTTCTTCAAAGACGGGAGGGGGCGCAAAATCCGGTTCGATTCCGAGCCCCATTTGCAGTGTGTTAGCGAAATTATTGAGAGCGGTTACCACCACGCATTCCAAAATCTGTTCTTCAGTGAAACCAAGCGCTTGGAGCTTGACAACGTCCCGACCAGAAAACTCCGGACCGCGCGTTCCCAATTTGACAGCGAAGTCCAGCAGCGCCTTGTCAGCGACCGAGAGGTTGGACTCATGATGGTCTACGGCGATCTGGTCACCCTCCTCCGAGGGCATACCTAAACCGCGCAATAGGTTGCAATGCATGGCGACACAATAAGAGTTGAGATTCGCCGCCGACACCGCGAGCAGAATAGATTCCTTTTGCACCCGGGTCAGAGCTTCCTCGGGAAGCAGAATCCTGCCCACTGCTTCTAGCTCCGCTTCAAGCAAGTCGGGCCGTAAAGTCTGAGCGCGGAAAAAGTTCGGTATGAATCCATGGCTCTTCTGAACAATTGCAAAAGGTGAGAATGTCTTGGGGCTCAGGTAGGGAGCGCGCACATAGGGCCCGTTTCGTTGTCCCGCCTCGTGAGAGCCGGACAACAAGCCGTGGGACGCTGGGCCATGCTGCTGAACGATTCCCGTTGACGGGAGCTTTCGCGGTCCGAAATCCGGCTCCGGGCCCAACCCAAGCGACAGCGTGCAGCGGTAAACGGCTAAGGCCGTCACGACGACGGCTTCGAATATTGATTCGTCCCCAAATCCGCACGCTCGCAACGCATCAATGTCTTCCGAACACACGGAGGGGGCATGGCGGCTTAGTTTGAGACAAAATTGCAGGCAGGCTAACTCAGATCCCGAGAGATCCACGCTCCGGTAGTCGGCCAAGAGACCATCGATTTGAACTTCCAGAAGGCCAAGCGAAGACAAGATCTTGCTATCCAAGGCTACGCAATACGTGTCTTGTCGCTCTGCTGCAACGATTAGAAGGATTCGTTCCTTCTGGACTCGGGGAATCGCTCCTTCCCGCAAGCGCACGGCACTTTCAAGCATCGCCTGGGCCTCGATGAGCCGAGGCAGCAAGGTTTGTGCTAGAACAAGATTCGGGACGAATCCCAGCCCCGCTTGAAACGCAACAAAGGGCCCGAATTTGTCTTTGAGTCGAACTTCGCTGAGAAAGCTCATTCGCCCACCGTCGAATGGCGCTGATCCACGATCGCCAAGTTTACGTCTCTGGTTTGCCTGCGCGCAACCCTAGGCCGCCTCCCCGCCGGCCAAGCAGATTTTTCGCATCTTTTTCGTTTCCCCACCGTCTCATCTCGCGAAGTCCGTATCGAAAGCGACCGGCATCTGAAACGTTCAGCAGGTAGGAATGCTGGCCTCTTCATTTGAAATCTGAAAGGGACCGACTATTTCAATCACATCACACGTACGGATGTTGAGTCTCACATCGTGCGCGCAATCATCCGATAAAAAGTGCGAAGCTGAAATGCCGCACTGGTGGCGACTAGTCTTGAAATCGAGTCTGTTCCGAGGCCACCTGCCGCCGGTTTGATCTGCCGACTCCTAGGCCTCGAGAGATGCAATACGGCTTCCAATTCAGATGGAGTTGACATGGATGATTTATATGCGATCAATGTCGCCAAGACCGAATTTCGGGAGGGTTTCAATCTTGGCGACGCGGCCCGGATCCTGGCGACTGTGGATCCGGACCTGGTTAACTTTTCGAGCGAGCAGCCCAGTGGATTTGGCAAAAACGGGTTGGATGATCTCGCAGTTCGCTTGCAGAATCTTTTCGAGCAATTTGCAGTGGCGCTGGCGGTGATTATCGTCGAGATCCGCATTAAAGGAGACCTCGCCTATGACTACGGATGGCACGAATTGACGCTCACACCCAAGACTGGAGGTCCGACGATTTATCGCCGAGACCGCTACGTGGATATCTGGCGGAAGAATCCGGAGGGGAGCTGGAAATTGTGGATGTACATGGATAACCAGGATATTCCTGATCCGTTCCAAGCCGGCCCGGTTCCGTCGCAGCAGCTTACGGCGACAAGCGCTCGCGAATCTTCTTGTACAGCCGGTCGCTGAATCCCTCCGGCATTCGAAAGATCCTCCCATCTCCGACCAGTTGGACGATGTTCCGCGTCCCATCGAGCACTGCCATGCAGTGTTCGCAGATCTCGAAGTGAGCCCGCATCCTTTCGCGCAGTTCGATCGAAATCTCCCGGTCAAGATAATTGGAAATTTCCCGCCAGACTTCGACGCAACTGATTTCAATGGTGCTCATAGCATCCTTCCCTTGTTACCAGGCCCTGACTTTCCGGTAGCTTTGCCCCGAGCTCCAGCTACCATCGATGCCAGGCGCCAGAAGGTCTCTCAATTGCAACCTCGCGCGATGAAGCCGCGTTTTCACGCTTCCTTCAGGAATTCCAAGAACTGCCGCCGTGTCCTTGAGACTCAAGCTGTGGACATCCCTCAAGATTACGATCTCCCGATACATCGGGCTGAGAGAATTGATTCCATTCTGCAAGGCCTCGCGAAGCTCTTCTCTTTCGAGCAGCTCGGAAGGAATAGGTCGCCAATCCGCAAAGTCCCTCGGCCAATACTCGCCTTCTTGGCCTTGCTGCTCGCGGTCAATTGACTCGTAAAGATGCTGACGCTCCTTTCGCAACTTCATTCTGGCCTCATTATAGGTGATTTGCACCAGCCAAGTACTGAACCTAGATTCTCCGCGGAAGCTTGAGAGTTTCGAGAACGCCTTCAGCACCGCCTCCTGGGCGACTTCCTCAGCGTCGGCTGGGTTTCGCAATATCGAAATCGCAGTCGCATAGACCAAGCGCTCATAGGGGCGAAGCAATTCTTCAAACGCCTGCGGTTCTCCTCCGCAAACACGCCTGATTAGCTCTGCCTCGGTGGATTCCAATTGCGGCTGCGCCATGTTCGTCCCGACACGAAAACAAGAATAATGTCCCGGGTTGTGTGATGCCGACACGCGGAGAAAGTTACAAAGAGTGCGGCGGTCGCCGGGACGAGCTATAAAAACGAAGGGTAAGTGGGTGAAATTCGCGAAACGATGTACCCGGATTGCTACTGGGGATGATTTCGCTGCTGAAACCGCCAGATCTCCCATTTCTACACGGCTCCGAGCGCCTCTGCGGCAGTCCAGAACGACGCCCCGAGTAGCACGACATCCTTAACCAAGAATTGCCCCACGTCACCCAATACCGGCAACCCGTGACTCAGCTGCACGGCGCCTGGGGTTGAGAAGACAAAGCTAGTTGTCAGCAGAAACGTCACGATGCTCCCCAAGCTGCCCACGAAGGACGCTCTCGCAGAAATCGGCCGGAGCGCCAGCATCACGGCAACCGCAATCTCAATCGCCCCGATAAGATTCGACACGCCTCGCACGCTCAAGAACAGATAAATCCAGGACAGGAGCGGGCT
The DNA here is from genome assembly GCA_963710845.1 of uncultured Acidobacteriota bacterium. Lineage (GTDB taxonomy): Bacteria > Acidobacteriota > Terriglobia > Acidiferrales > UBA7541 > Palsa-295. The sequence goes on from CAVQBU010000008.1 coordinate 301,340, forward strand.
GCGTGAGACCAGGGGCTGTATCCCCGCGGCCTCCGCTGCTGTGAACTTTAAGAACCCGATGAGCAGGAGAACCACAACCAATCCGTACCTTGTTATCCAAACGCCCAGCGTCTCCAATCTCCACTGCGCATTCGCGGATCGCTGCGTCGCCACAATCGACGGATTTACGCTTGAAATCATGGAACCCCTCCCTATCGAACAGCAACTTCACGTTTGTCGGATTCGGAAGGAAGTCAAAGGTTTCACAGTTGACTTGCGACTGCGCCATCGTTTTGCTTCGGATCTCCTTCACCAGTTGGTCAAAGACACCTGCGAAGCCGCTCGGCGGGAACGCCGGTGTTCCAAGGCACTCCTTTCCGAGCTTGAGAACAGGCACCCACCAGTAACGCTCTTCGAGGCGCAATGAGTAAAACGCGGTGGCGCGTGAACCGGATAACAGAGCGATTAACCAATGGATGCTCTTGCCCGGGATCTTGAGCGAACTGAGGACGATGTCGACGGTGCGAAGCTCCGGCATTACTGCGACATCCTTTTGAGAACTCGCGAAAAAGCATTGGCAGTCGTTTCGCTCCAGAATTCGACGATGGGAGCAAGGGTCCTGAAGTTTTTCATCCACCACAAGGACCTTGACCGGATCCAGCGGACCCATCACATCCTCCGTTATAAGACATTTCAACTCGAGTACATGCCGGGAGGCGGCACGCAGGAAGAAACTCTAGCGACCGAAGATACTCGTCGCGAGAATGACCGTTTGATTAAGGATAATGAGTCCAGCCTGCATCACTTCCGCGCAAGAAACGGATCGAATCCTGGTCACGAATGTGCTTGGAAGGTCGGCCAGCGATTTGGTGGAGGCCGGTACTCTGTACTGTGGTGCTCTCATAAGTTCCTCGGAAAACAATTCATACAGCTCTTGAACCTCGCCGTAACCAGGTCGCCTACCGAGTTAGAAGGCAATCCTTGTTGTCGCCGAAGCCGCTCGTCCTGGGCAACACCGTGGTTCTTCCCAGCCAATCATCGCCATCCAAACTGGTAATCCAACCTCATCGAGCTCCATCATTGCCGCTCGGACCTGCAGGGTGCTCTTCCGTTAGCTCCCGTTCTGCCTGGAGCCAATCGTCAAGGTCGCAGCCGTGCCGCCCCCCGCGTTCCACATGAATGCAGTAGGCGCGTAGCTGAATCTCGTCTTGCGCCGGCGCGTCGCCTGCGGATGAATTGACAGATCCAGACTGTTTTTCGATTCCCTCCGGAGCAGGTTGATTATTTGCCTTGCTTTTTGCCCGCGTGCTCATAGGTGCCCTCCTCTGGGCTAGATTCCCGAGTTCCATCTCCTCGAATGTGGCCATCCCGCCCCGTATCACTGCGTACGGCAGTCAAGGCTCGCTTTTGAACGGCGTGCTCGGCACTCCGCGTACTCGAAAACCGCCATCTAGCTGCAGGTGTGATGACGAAAGAAGAGCAAGGTTCCATGAAGGTCAGGAATTTCTGGAATTGTTTTGAACCGGCTTGCAAGAATACAGATCGTGCTTTTTCTGTCTCAAGTGCGTCAGAAGCCTCTCAACCATGCGGGCTCGGTACGCGCGGCAGTGGCGCGCACTGGGTCTGTCCCACTATCCGAGGAGAATGGGCAGCAACACACTCATCCCCAGCGCGAAAAACCACAGCGCAGGCGCTGGAGTTCCCACAGGGCGGACGTGGCGAAGTTCGAACGCGGCGGTGCGCGGATCGAGGAGCAGTTCTTCAGTGTAGCGGCGCTCCAGGAGGAGAAATACAAGCGCCGTCGTGGCGCCATAAATCAAGTGCGCCATCAAAGAGGGAAGCAACGCAGAAGCTGCGCTCACCCGCCAGTCAATCTCTCCGCTCAGCAGCAACGGCAGGAACGTCATCGGCCCGAGATACCACCAGATCACTCCGAACAACCATCCCCACATCACGCCAAGCCCGATGCTCGAGGATTCGCGTCGAAACAATAAACCGAATGTCATGCCGATCAGTGCGCTCACCAAAAGATGAAGAACCAGCCCGCGAAAAATAGACAGTGGTGTGTCCAGGCCGGCGATCTTGGGCAATACACCTGTCGCGATCATTACCGGGCTCGAAACGAGTCCGCCCACCAGACCAGCGAGCGCTCCCCAACTGAGTGAACGCAATACGAGAAGGCCAGGACCTTCGGCTTCCCGATTCAGCGGATCGGATTCGATGAACAGCTTTACCCAGGAGCGGTCGATCGCGGCGTACGCAATGCCCAGGATCAATCCGTAGAGGATATGTCCCACCAGTGAACCGAATAACTCCCCTCCATGATCTGCCGACCAGTCCAGAGGCGTTCGGGAGACGAGCGGGAAAACAGTGAGCGGCCCCAAGAACCACCAGAAAATTCCAAAGCCCAGCCCCCAGCCCATGGACGATCCGTAGCCCCGCACGTCACGCTGGAAGAGCAGGCCAAAGCTGGAACCAATGATCGTGGCCACGCCAAACTGGAGGCCCACGGTCGCGATTCGAGAGTGAAGCTCGCCGAGCCCGGCGACCAACGGGAAGAAGTCACCTGCAGACGACCAGCGTCCAAAAATCATCGCGCTGAGCACTCCTGCAAATCCACCGACGGCGATCGCGCGCCATAAGTGGAACGGCGGGTTCTTCAACCTCCCGCGCAGTCCACCACGAACTCCTAGCGTCACACCCACTGGCATTCCTAGGCAGATCAAATATGCAACCAGCTCGGGAAATTGTTCGCGGGCATCCGCGAGCTTGGCCATGGAGCGGCCAGAGCCAGCCAATAAGGGCAAGATCCCCGCCGGAAGAATCAACCACAGGAGAAAGGCAACCCCAAGTCCCCAGATCAAGCCCGCACCGGAGCTTGTAGCCCGGTACGCAAAGAAAAGGCCGAACGCCAACCCGCATAGCGCCCCAAACGCAATCCCACGAGCGGGTGATGTAGCAAGCAGCGCGCTTCCGAGTGCGCCACCCGCGCTGCCGACTACGAGACCCAAAAGGGGGTCAACCCAATCGAAGGACCCGGCGCCCTGGTCCCCCTGCGTGGCTGCTTTTGAAACCGAAGACATCGGTTTCTCCTCACTGCAAGTCGATTGTTTGAACGATATCTCGCGGGAAGAAAAGTTCGATCGTCCAATCAACTAGCACCCGAATCTTTCTTTCCAGACCTGGCAATTTCGAAACGTATATTCCTCTCCACAGCAGCCATGCGAACAGTCCGGAAAAGCGCACGGACTTGTTCTTCACAAACGGAATTGCCAATTCCGCACAAGCCGTCTGGTGCCCCACAACGCAAAGCGCTCCGAGTGAGTCGAAATGAAAGCTTTCTCGGGGTCCACCCCGCAGTTCCGCGCAAATGTTCTTCGCGAGCACCTCTGCCTCTCGCACGGCGAATTGAGCGGTAGGCGGACAGGGCTTTCCTGATCTCGCATCAGTCACCGCGGCACAATCACCCAAGGCCCATACCCCTGGACGACTGCGCAGCGCGAGCGTGTTCCCAACAACAAGGGCGCCGCGCTTGTCTTTTTCGACGGGAAGCGATTTCAGCAAGGAATTCGGAGCCGTTCCCGCCGTCCACACCAGAGTGTGAGTACGGATTTCACCCTCGCTTAGGGACACGACACCGGGATTCGCATCGGTCAGACGCGTATTCAGGCGAAAAGTAACTCCGCGCGCCTCCATCCTGCCCTGTGCATAATGGGCCAACGACTCGCTAAGTTCCGGCAGGATGCGGCCGCCCGCATGAACCAGCACCACGCTCAAGTCCTCTCGATGCAAGTTCGGATAATCGGCCAGAATTCCGTGCGCAAAGTCGTTCAAGGCTCCCGCAAGTTCAACACCAGCGAAACCTCCGCCCGCGATTACGAAGGTAAGAAGATTGTGTCGGAGAGTGGGATCGGGCTCGCGATCGGCCCGTTCGAACATCTCGATGACGTGATTGCGGATTCGGATGGCGTCCAGGAGACTCTTGAAGTTAAACGCTAGCTTCTCAATGTTCGCCATGCCCAAGTAATTGGAAACCGAACCCAGGGCCAGAACCAACTGGTCGTAAGGGATTTCACGCCGCGAGGTGCTCCCGCTAGGAGTGTGATCGGTGTCCAAAATCACGCGGCGGGCTTCCAGATCAACCGTGGCGACGCGTCCACGGATGAACTCTGTCCGGTGTAGGCTGCTGCGCAACGGTGTGCTGATATGACTCGGTTCCAGGCTGCCACCAGCGACTTCGGCGAGCATGGGTGTAAATAGAAGCGCGTTCGTGTCGCTCACCAAAGCAATCGAAACCGCTGGGTCACGCCGGAGCTGCTGCTCCAGGCATTCTGCCGTCCGCATGCCGGCGAAGCCGCCGCCCAGTATCACGATCTGTTTCTTTTCTCGAGGCGCGGGCGATATGTTCGCAATCTCGGAACCGAGCACTCTCTCGGCAATATCGCTCAATCCCTGGGTCATCAGGCCCAGCACAGCGCCATACAGCACCCACGCAACCAGCGCGGGAAAATGCGAGCGCATCTGTTCGGCGCTCCATTCCGGCATCTGTCCGGATAGTAGTGGAACTGTGATTACACTGAACAATCCCCACAGCGGGATTCCCAGCGCGGCGCCGGTCAAAAGATAATCTACATAGGCGTGAGGCGTAGGGCGCAAGCTCGCGGAATAGACCGCGCCCACAGCGATGCCCAAGACAACACTCAATAGCGGACGGCCGAGGACAGGCGCCAACGCTGAGCTGGCCGTTGCGCCCGCCAGCATCCCAATTAAGCTTCTTCTAAATATTGGGTGCATCTATATTTATATACGCGCGCCTCTGATGCCGCGGTTTTCCGCCAGCGTTCGGTGATACCTCTCTGTGCTACTCCGTCGCAAGCGAATCTGCACTTGATCGCGGAAAGCCCATACGGCTGCGCGGTGCTTCTCCGATAATATTCGAAACGATTTCGATCGGCGGCACTCCAAATAGAGGAACCACAAGAGACCCCGAGATTCGATCGCCCACCAACAAAGTTCCGTCCCGCCTGCGCCGTTACCTTTCATCGTTGCGACAGGCCGCGTGAAAAAGTACGAGCCGTTCAGGTCCCGGACATCGTCGCCGCTCTCACTTTCGGATGACCGACGAATCCCTGCACCAGTGCGTCGAGAGACAACTTGCCCGGTCCAAAAATCAGAATCACCATTCCCACGAAAAGAAAGATAAAGGGATCGGCGTTATAGAACTTGCCCGGGTCTGTGAAGAACGAAAAGAACGCTTCCCGGTCAGCCGTGATGTAGGCCATCGTCATGTCGATCACCAGACCCAGCGCAGCGACGCGTGAGAGCAATCCCACAGCAAGCAGGACACCGCCCACGAATTCGAAGGTAGCGACGAATGTGGCCGTCGGCCCGGGCGCAGGCAACCCGAGGCTTGCGAAGAACTCCGTTACGTGCGCGAGATTGTGAAGTTTCCCCCAGCCGTTCTGAGCGATTTGCCAGCCCCAGTAGAGGCGGACGATCGCAAGAAAAGGGGACTGCAGTCCGGAAGCAATCCGAACGAGCAGACCGTACACCTTTTGCGTTGGAGCCAATATGCTATTCATACATTTTCGCTTTCCTGAATGATTCAGTTTGGGTGTGGAATTTAACAACATACTGCTGTGGCCGGCAGAACCAGCCGAGCGCGGACCAAGTGTGGAACCATTTTTCAACGTGAGCTGCGCGGTCTGCCAACGCGGTCAACGACTCGCGCAGAGCGGAGCCCATAGCAGCGTTCAAGGATTTGCCAGCGTGCAGGGCGGACAGGATTGCGAATTCTTCACGGTCCAAGCGACGGAAATAAACGTCTTCATCCAGGCGATGTACGGCCAGGAAAATAGGGTTGGGCTCGAGCTTCGCCACCGCGGTGACGCGTTTGCGTTTGTGGCGTTCGCTGAAAGTATTGCTCGCGACATCGAGATCGTCGGAATCCTTGCGAACCTCAAGCAGCAAATCGTCCACTGGATAGCGCAGAGCGAGCAGGCTGACATAGGGCTGCAATCGCAGGCGCAGCTTCGCGGCGATTCACGCCCGCGAGATCCTCGGGCTTGAGCGATGGTTCTCTCAGACCGTCGAACGCCTCGATGTCGGCCCATTCCAGGCGTGCCATATCCACCGCGAGATTCTGCCGCTCACCAGCCCATGCAGGATTTTTCTGCAGCCAATTCACCAGGCGCGAACCAAGATTGCGCAAGGTGAAGGATTGCGATGGGCAATCAGTCAGATACGCTTTGGCCATGGCATCGAAGCGGCGGCCTCCGAGCACGGCGCGCAGGCCGGGAAAATCCTCAGCGAAAGCGGAAAGTAAACGGAACCAGTATTGGCGATTGTAAATTTCTAGGCGCTCGAAGGAAGTCAGGCGGTCGTTGGGTTTGATGATTTGATTTGCAATGGCGCGCATCGAGCGGCCATCGGGCGAGACCGAGCGCATGCGTTCGGAACTCGTCAGCGGAGTCATGACGGCGCGGGCCATGCGGCGCTGGAGATTGAGAAGTTTCATACGGCGGCGGCGAGCGAGGCGCTCGCGAGGAAGCGATTTGCCTTCAGAGCTTCATCGTGCACTTCATCAAACGAAGGGATGCTGTCGTCCCACTCGAGCAGCGTGGCGGTGTGGCCGACGCGTTCAATGGCGCGCGCGTACAGCTTCCACACCGGATCAATCACGGGATGATCGTGCGTATCGAGGATGTACTTGCGATATTTCGAGTGGCCGGCGATGTGGATTTGCGCGACGCGTTCCGCAGGGACACTGTTCACGTAAGTGAACGGATCAAAACTGTGATTCTGCGACGAAACGTAAATATTGTTCACATCTAGGAGAATGCCGCAGTCGGCGCGCTCCGCGACTTCATTCAGGAATTCCCATTCGGTCATTTCGGAAACGTGAAATTCCGCGTAGCTGCTGACGTTTTCGACGGCCACGGGAATTTCGATGAAGTCGCGCACTTCGCGGATTTTCTGCGCGGTGATCCGCGCGGCTTCGAAGGTGTAGGGCATCGGCAGCAGATCGTGCGTGTAACGGCCATCCACGCTGCCCCAGCAGAGATGGTCGGAGAGCCAGGGAGTGTTAGTGCGCTGGACTAGAGTTTTCAGGCGCTTTAAGTGCTCGCGATTGGGGCGCTCGGCTGAGCCGAAGTACATCGAGACGCCGTGCTGCACCACTTTGTACTGTTCCAGAATTTGATCGAGGATGCGCAGCGGGCGGCCGCCGTCAATCATGAAATTTTCGGAGATGATTTCGAACCAATCCACGACGGGCTTTCGCGTAAGGATGTGGTGGTAATGCGGGGAGCGCAGACCGATCCCGATTCCGTAATCCGTGTGGCCGTTAAACCGATTGGCGGGCATTCCTAACTCCGTTGGATGAAGCGAAAAGATGATACGAAAAAGTGTTGAGGGCCGGTAGTGCAGTCCAGCCCTCTCCACCAGACACCGCTGTTTTTGAAGCGACTACTACTTGGGATCGTCGGCTGGAGGTTTCGAGCCGTCGGTTGCGCAGCCGCCCTTGCCCTTGCAAGAGTTCTTGCCTTTGCAGCCGTTGTCGCTCGCCTTACAGCCACCTTTGCCCTTGCAGGAGTTCTGACCCTTGCAAGCGTGCTTTTCCTTCACCTTATTGTCTGACTGGTCCGATTGGGACACGGAATGCATGCCCGAGAGGAGATTGGACGCCTGAATTGTTGAGGTGGTGCCGGCCAGCAAACCTGCGAGAGCTGCGCCAGCAATGAGGGCCTTCTTTGACTTTGTCATTTTGCTAAATTTCCTCCTATTTGAAAGAATGTGATCCGCAACATGCCCTTCGCACGGAAGTGCAAGCGTGAAGGTTCTGCAAGATTCAAAGGGCCCTTCTCGTCCCGAGCCCGGAGCTAATTCGTCGCTCAGGTAATCCAGAAGGTACTTGAGATCACGGACCGACTTGCGGCCTCGTGTCGTATGATTCAGAACCCGTCGCAAAGTTTCGTCGGACTCGAAATATTTATTCGGCTATCCAGGTCTTACTAAGGTTTGTTTGGGGCCAACGAAGCGGAGGTGGGCACTCATTCTTCAGGGAAGCGCCTGCCAGATCAGGGCTAGACGGCGATGTTCTACAACAAATCGCGCCGAGGTCCCCGGGGGCGCGAATCACTTGCTCAATCGCATGCAGCAGCATCCCTCAGGAAGTTGACGCCGGCGCGACAAGTTCGAAAGAGGAAGTAAGTTGGATCGCGTTGTACAACGTGCGATAGAGAGGACAGCGCATCGCGTAAATGGCATGCACGCGCTCCACCGTCTCTTTCACATCTTCGGGCGCTACCAGTCGCATCATCACATGGATCCGGCGGATCACCAGTACGCCTTCCTCCGTTTCTACCTCTCCGGTCACGTCTGCCGTCAGTTTTCCATCACTCGCGTCGATGTGGCGCGCTTCCAGCGCACCTCCGAATGTGCCCAGCATTCAACCGGCGGTTGCGGAAATGACATAGTCGATCGTCGATGAATGCGATTCCGTCAGCATCGCAGGATTCATCTTGTAGTGTTCAGCGATGGCTCCGTGGACACTATAAACCACCGGCTCGGACTCGCCCGGCAGATGCGCGATACGCAGAGGTCCCCGCTTCCGCTCAATCCGCGATTTTGAGATGTAAACGACATTACTCATGATCTCCTCCTTCAAATCTTGCATCAGCTACATCCTTTCGCTCCGAAAAACCGCTCCCCGGTGAGGAGCGAGCGGCTGAAACTTTCCGTTCCCCGGCGATCGACCGCCAATAGTAGCGAACCGATAGCGCGCGATCTGCTTCCCCGAAAACAAATGCGCCAAAGCAAAGAGCGAGAACCGAGTGGTCGAGAGAGGCTCCAAAATACTGCCAGACCGGGGCCTGGGCTCCAGGGTAGTTGGAAGAAAATAGCAAAGTGAGCATGTAAACCGCTCCACAGACGCTCGCGGGTCGCACAACAACACCGAGGACCAGCGCGAGGCCGATCGCCAGTTCGCCATAGGCCACGAAAAAAGCAATGGACGTGGCGTGTGGCAACACGAATTTTTCCAGCACGGGGACCATAAACGGATAGGCGCCTCCCGCAAGAAACCGCTCGATCCAAAACTGGAACCCGCCGCCCCGGGTGAATCCCCAATCAAAGACCTTGTACTCGCCAAAAATCAGAAAGAGCGCCCCCACGGAGATTCGCAGCGCCGCGAGCGCTATCGTATTTTCGTCTCTCGTGTTGAGCCGCATTTCAATAGGATCGCTTGACCCAATCTAATTGTGCCGGATCGCGTCGGGAGACCGTCTGAGATCCAGCGGAAACACCTTCAAGGTCCACATCACCGGTACGGATTTGGGCGGATAGCAAACCGTCTTATCACACGCCTGATAGGTTAACTCTCCGCTGATCGACACCGTTTTCCCCGAGGAGATCAGCGAGCGGACAATGTCGGAGGTGGGTGAAAAGTTTATCGTGACGTCCTGAACGATGCGGAATTTTCCTGCATATACCGGGACGTGCTCCTGGATTGCCTCCAAATAGAGATCCTCCGAGGCAGGGTAAGTTACAGGTGCAAGCTCAATTCCCGAAGTCTCGCGCACGGCGAGCTGAATGGGCCTGTATCCTTTCACTCCGGGAGAATAAACGTGGGTGTCTGGCGGAAGCCGAATGTCGGCAATCAGGCTCACCCGGCTGCCAGGCACAACTTCACGATCCGATTGTTCCAGCGTAAGCCCGAGATGAGGTGCCTCGACCCTCTGGCTCACTTCCTCCGTCAATTCGGGGAAAAGCTTTCCCATTACATTGTTCGGCGTGAACCGATCGGTGTACTTCGCTTCGAAATACTTTTCACGAACAACGCCGCCAGTGTCGATAAAGAAAAATCCCGGCTGCGCCATCCCCTTGTTCTTCCCGGTCGCCTCCGTATTCAGGACGCCGAAGCTGGCAATGATCTTGGAACCGGGATCGGCGAGTAGCGGGAACTCGATATGGTGCCGATCGGCGAAGTCCTTGAGGATCGCCTGACTGTCATAGCTGATGGCTGCGACCTTGATGCCACTTGTTTCGAACCTTTGTTTCGCGTTTTGCAGCTGAACCAGCTGCGCTTTGCAGAAGGGTCACCAATCGGCCGAACGGAAGAAAAGCAGAACCGTCCCGTTCGCCCCCTTCAATGTGTTGATGGATTGGTCATGGCCAAATTGGTCCCGCGCAGCAAAGGCTGGCGCCTTCTGTCCCACCTGCAATCCAATCGCGGGTGAGCCTGTATGATCGTTTGCCGAGTTTGCTTGCATATATGCCAGCGCAAAAAGGATGACCGATATTCCAATTCCGTATTTCATCATGCTCCCCTCGGGTCCCGTCCGAGCCGGCAACATGACGGACCAGACGCTCGGTACGACGCGCAGATACAGCTAATTCGAAAGCCGCGCTGATCCCACACCCAACACCCTCCCCGCAGGTGCCTCTTGCACGATGGCCACGATCCGTAAATTGCCGCCCTTGCCCCCGCGATGGAGTTTGACCTTCACCTCTTGCGAAAATTCGCCGGAGCCATCGATGGTCCCAACTCGCGTGAGGCTTCGCAAGACGGCAACGTGCTTGAGCGTCCTTCCTTCATTCTCTCCGTGCTCCACGTGTGACTCGTCGCTTTCATCCGCCGCCGCTATCAAAACTTCCGAAGACGTCGCTAAGAAGTGAGGCAGCTGGCCGGTGCTAACGTGCAACGTAGCCATGCCGTCCGATTCCCAACGAATCATAGTGATGGTGACCGGAATCTTTTCGGCCTTCGTTGCGTTTTCGATGGCCGAGATTGCCCCTCTCTCATCACTGCCCACGAATTGAAACCGGCCATCAACAACCATCTGCGGCGTATAAACGCTTCCAAGGCCAAACTGCACTGCATACGCCCCCTGGCGCTCGGTGTATTCGCGCGAGGAGTATGGGTCCCGCCAGCCGATGCCATCCCAGTAGTCCACATGTTCACTCAGTACAATCAGCTCGGCGTCGCCCACGGGCTGGGATCGGTCTAATCTTTCGAGCAGGGTGTCAGCGGGTGGGCAGTCCGAACATCCCTCCGACGTAAACAGTTCCACAAGCACAGGAACACGTTGCCCGTCGCCATTGCCAGCATGCGCGGCCCCATGGGCGGCCCCCCAACGCAGAGGCAGCAATACCCCGAGAAGAGCAATCGAGACCATGCCAATCAACGCAAGCCTGACGCGAGCCATGTCAATTCCCTCCTGGACGAGGTTGAAGCCCAGTCAACCATTGGTATGATTCGGTGTTCGAACTAAAGTTACAGCGACTTTTTGCCTTCGAATTCTCGGGGCCCCAGCCCTCTGCAGCCTATTTCCTTCGGAGATCAGGCTTAGCATTACGTATTTTTGATCGAAACCCAGAATCCCTTCTGGTCATCTCGTCTGCTCGGAATGGCGCAATCGCCCTGGGTGACCGGCAACATTTGGGACGTCGACGGCGGCGTTAGGGCTGGGCACAATCGATACACCGCTTGACGAAGATTTCATCCCTTAGGTGAAATGCGGCGCCTAACCGTCAAAATGCTTCTAAGCAAGGTTCGACCGAATCCAGTTCTCTACCTCGTCAAGATCCGAATACGGCACCAACGTGCAATTCGGGTGTGTGATACCCGTGATCAGAAGGGAGATCTTCTTTTCCACGTCCCGCCGATAGAATAAGGACACTTTCTTGGTTGTCGCGCCCAGAACGTAGCCGGTCTCAAAGCCCAAACCAAAGGAGGATCCGGAAACTTCCGCAACAAACAGATCGCACTGCTGAAGCCAATTCAGATCCCGCCGGTATACTTCTTGTGGTGAAACCGACCGGTCCGCCTGCCAAGCGTCCTCGCGGATCAAATGATGAGTGAGCACTTCGTGACCCAATTCCTGCAGCAACTCAACTATCCTCGCGGCTGTCGTCAATGAGGACCGATCCGCCGCTACGGTGAACCCGAAATAAATCTTCATATCTATAGAGAATCCTCTCTCGTGCACCGGGACTCTGGGGAGGGTCCCTTTGCCACACGGAGGCGTGCGAAAGTTAGCGTGCAACTGATCTTAGGGCCGACCGGAAGCCCGACTCCTGGACTCTTGACCTGTTGCGCGTCGGCCTTCGCTAAGAGGAACCATCTGCCGATGATCGGACCCCTTGCATCGCAAGGCCTACGCGCCTTGCGCTTCGGCGAACGTGAAGGTTTCCTCCTCAGCTACTAAGAAAATGGGCGGCCCACCAGAAGAAATCGTCACGGCATGGGCAAGCGCCTTCTTCCCACCATCTGACGCGGCGCATGCCTCCAGATCCGCCATTGACCGGAAATGAATCTCTGCGATCCGATAGAAAGGAGGGGTACCTTGCGGTGAAGCCAGTACCTTCGTCCCAACTATTTTGGTCTTGCCGCCCAATACTGCGACAGCCAGAGGTACGTGTTCGTTCTGATACACCTTCTCGAAAGCATCAATGTCTTTGGGACGAGGATACATTACCACCAGTTTTGCTTCTGCCATTCCGTGCTCCTGTTCTAGGTGAGATTTGCAACCATACCATCTTATTTTCTCGTCAGATCGCTCCACAGCGAGGCCTCAAAGTCCGCATTCCGGTATAGCGGCCAAGGAAGCACTCGGCCCATGAGATTCCCCAACAATCAAAAAGATACAATTCCACAAAACCTTTTCGCGCGGGACTGCTCAGCCGGACTAACTGTGTAACTTTCCTCTCATTCGACAGTCGTATGGAAGAGACTCGTGTCCTGCGGTGTGATTCGACATTCCCCCCGAAGTTTCACGGGACGCAAAATATTTCCCGGCCTCATTTACCGAAACTTCTTTCATTCCGGTGAATCAGACTTGGCGCACAACCGAAAGAAGGTCATGACCAAACAGTCGCCCAATACCGCTCCCCAGGAGTTCAAAGACATCGTCCAATTGGCGTGCCTGGAGGTATGGGGTGGAAATCGGCGGGTGAATCACGCCGTTGAGCTCCCCGGGTTGGCTGGCTGGATTTACTCCGACCCCGCCGCAACAGCTGATCTCGGCGGCGATGTTCATTACATTTCTGTCTGTTCGAAGGGAATTATCTCGCGGTTCGCTCTCGCCGATATTTCAGGCCACGGCCGATCGAGTAGCGTTATGGCCCAATTGCTCCGCAAACTGATCCGCAAGCACATCAATACGTGGGACCAGTCCGAACTCATGCGCGAGTTGAACGAATCGCTGCGAAACGCCAAAAAAAGGGGGGAACAGTACGCGACGGCGACCCTCTTTGCGTATTACCGGCCCACCCGCGAGCTAGTTTTCACTAACGCCGGGCACCCGGCAGCACTCTGGTACCACGCAAAGACCGAGACCTGGGATTGGCTCGAATCCGCGACCCCATTCGCGCGGTCCGTCGAGGGGGTCCCACTCGGACTGATTCCGGGCACCGATTACGTTCAGGTAGCCGTGCAACTCGATCGGAATGATGTCTTGGTCGTCTACACGGACGGGATCACGGAAGCGAGTAATACCCAAGGTAACTTCCTCGGAACAGATGGGCTGATGAACATTGTCCGAAATGTGCCTCTTGATTCTCCGGCTTCCATGGCAGACGGTTTGCTCTCAGCACTTCAGGATTTTCGAACGAGCGCTCTGAGAGATGACGACCAAAGTTTTTTCATTCTGCGGCAACTCGAGGGCTGACCCATGATGCAGTCTGTCCCGTTGAATGCAGCGGGACAGATCGCCCTCATCCAAACAGAGGGTTTAGAGCGTACTAGAAATGAGAGCCTTCGGGTTGAATTCGCAAACTGTGTAACGAATTCCCAGATCGCGACTCTAAGATGGCGAGTGATCGTAGCGTGTTGCTGAATCTTCCCGACTTTGTGCGCAACCTGCTGCGATTGCCGTCGCGACCGGATAAAGTCGAATCGCTAGAGGTGAATATGCTTTCATTGAATCGAAAAGACGACCAGATTCCAAGGCCGATGGGGCGTCGCTCATTCTTGATCGGTGCCGGCGCAGCGGCCGCCGCGCTTGTTTACGGGTACCTTCAAAGAAGTGAGCCAGCACGTGCGGCGGAAGCGAGCTCAGATCTTCCGAAGCAGGTCTCGATCGTCGAGTTTTCAGATTCAGGCCAGCGCAAAACAGTGATGTCCCTTCCCACCGTGATAAAAACGGAAGTCGAATGGCGCAAGCAGCTCTCGCCCGATTCGTTCGAAGTCACGCGACGTGCGGCTACCGAGAGCCCCTACACCAATGAAAATCCAAACGAACACGCGAAAGGAGTGTTTCGCTGTATTTGCTGTGACACGGCTTTGTTCGATTCCAGCACCAAGTTCGAGTCTGGTACAGGCTGGCCAAGTTTTTGGGCGCCGATTGCGAAAGAGAATATTTTGGAAACCACCGACAACAGTTTCGGTATGGTGCGAACGGCAGTTTCCTGCCGGCGCTGTGACGCCCATCTAGGGCACGTGTTCGATGATGGCCCTCCCCCGACGGGTTTGCGTTACTGCATGAATTCTGTGGCCATGAGATTCGCGAAAGCTTCTTAACCGATTCTTGCTGTTTTCTGCTCCCGCGACCGGGGGGAATAGAGACAGAACTGTGAATGAAGCTTTCCTCGCGTGCGTGTCTGCACTCGTTTCCACTGCTCAATGTTCTGCGTGAATTAGAGGGAGAAATCCATGTCCGTTCCGTATCTGCGAGAGGCCGCCGCCCAAGACGATCTCGGAAAGCTCGTTCGATTCGTTCGTTTGCACCTCGGCGACGGCAACGAAGCCGTCGGCAAGGAAGAGATCGACCGGTCGTGGGCTGAAGCCATAAAAACCCTTCTTCGCGACGAACAAGTGGACCGCGAATTCATTGCCCGGGTTTTGGAGACGAACGAATCAACGCTGGCTCTCCTTTTCTTTCATCTGCATTTTTATTTCATCCGCAGGTCCGGGAGGTGGATCCATGACGGCAGCCGATAAGCGCACTTCATCCGCAGCCGATCCCCGTGAGGTTGGGACGCAGCTCCGGCCGGGCCTCTGGCACACCATCAACGAGCGTTACCCCGGTTCGATGATTCGCAAAGACAGCTTCGTGCCTCAGGCGCTCTTGGCAAAGCCTCTGGGCGCTTCCCGCTTGACCCTGGTCAGTTCCTGCGGCGTGCACCTGAAGACCGACCAGCCGCTGGATGGCTGCCATCCCTTCGGCGACTTCCGTTTTCTGCGCGTGCCTTCTGGGGCGAAGCACGATGACCTGATCATTCATCAGTTGAAATACCCTCACGACGATGCAGACCTCGACATTAACGTGATCTTTCCGATCGAACGTCTTCAGGAACTCTCGGAAGAAGGGCGCCTGGGCGGGTTGACTCCGAATTTCTTCAGTTTTATCGGTTACAACATGGACCCCGAGAAGTTTGAGCGAACCGTTGCTAAGGGAATTGCCGAAGCGGTCGTCGAAGAGGAGCGTGCCGATTGTGCGTTATTGGCGCCTGCTTGACCGATCTGTCATCAGTCCGTCGGACTGATCCAGAGAGCCATCGAAGCGCGCGGTGTGCCCACGGTTTCCGTCACTGTAGCACGCGACGTTACGGAGGCAGTCAAAGTTCCGCGTGCATTGTTCCTTCCCTGGCCGATGGGTCATCACTTTGGCGCGCCCTTTCATCGCGATCTGCAGCGCCGCGTTGTGCTCGCCGCACTGAGTTTGCTTGAGTCCAGCGAACAACCGGGTACGATAGTAGATCTCCCGATCAAGTGGGGAGACGTTCGCCGTGAGGCCAAAACACTCACCGAGCAAGGGCGAAAGCTCTAGCTTCCAAATCACCCAGGCCACTGCCACCTAAAACCGAGTATCTGGAGGAGAGCACCTGCTCACTAGGCAGGTGCTCTCACCGTGGTGCGGACGCTCGACAACTCCTACGATCCCGTCAATTCCATACAGTCCACTAGCGCGAAGAGAAGCGACTGCCTCGGTCAATTTCTAGTCGCGGACTTAACGTATCCACACGGGCAGCGTCCGGTCACGGGCGAAAATCGATGGCTACGGTTTTTGTAGCGGGGCATCGCGGGTGTTTGCGCCGGGCGGCCCGAGCCGTTTCAAGATTCGCGCGGACAGCAGCTAACTTCGCGGCGGTCTTCGATGGTCCGCCTCGGCGACCGATCCGCGATGGGTATCTGGTCACTTCACTGTTTCAGTGCGAGCGTTGGAAATTGAAATGTTAAACTGTTTGAAAATCACATGAATTCCGAACACTGGAACACTGTCTGACTCGACTCGAAATATCAATCACTTCCAAGCCGATCTGTTGAGGGTTTTTTTGAACGTCCGGTGATCGGCTGGGATTCTTTAGGCAGCAGTGCTTTGCCGAGACAGTCTCTGCAGGCCGCCGGTCGCCTAAGTCCCGATTAACGGATCAACCGGTAAGGTGGATTTTCCTAGTTTCCGGTTACGCGACGCAATATAAAAGGGCGCCCCTTTTGGAGTAGGTTTTGAGTGCTTGGCTCAACCTCTCCAGAAAGGAGCACCCTTCTATGGCTAGCACCAAATATATCGGCATGGATGTGCACAAGGAAAGCATTTCGATTGCGGTGAGGAATGCTGCAGGAAAGATCGTGATGGAATGTGTCATCGAGACCAAAGCCAGCATGATTCTGCAGTTGATCGATGGGCTGCGCGGAGACTTGCAGGTGACGTTTGAAGAAGGAACCTCGGCCGCCTGGCTGTACGACCTGTTGAAGCCACACGTCAGGAAATTGGTGGTGTGTGATCCGCGAAAGAATGCCTCCATGAGGGAAGGCAGCCAGAATGACAAGATCGACGCACGCCGCTTAGCCGAACTGCTGCGTCTCGATCATCTCCACCCCGTCTATCACGGTGAACACGGCCTACGAAGCCTGAAAGAGCTGGTGCGCAGTTATCTCACCATCACCAAAGATCTCGGACGGGTGATGTCCCGGGTGAAGGCCATCTATCGCAGTTGGGCCATTCCTTGCAGCGGCAAGCAGGTCTATGCACCGCGCCATCGAGCCGAGTGGCTAGGAAAGATCACGGAACCGGGAGTGCGCCGGCGGGCGGAGTTTTACTACCTGCAACTGGATGCGCTGCGAACGGTGCGTCAGCAAGTGCGGAGGGAGTTGCTCGCGGAGGGCAAGAAACACCCGGCCTGGCAACGGCTCTGCCAGATTCCTGCGATCGGTCCGATCCGGTCCGCCATACTGCTGGGCATTTTGCAGACCCCGCACCGTTTCCGCACCAAGCGACAGCTGTGGACCTACAGCGGATTTGGCATCGAGACACAGAGCAGCGCCGATCACCGTAAGGTCGACGGACAGCTCGAACGAGTGAAGAAACAAATCTCCATTCGCGGACTGAACCGCAACTGCAATCATGACCTGAAGAATCTGTTTAAAGGAGCGGCTATCGTGGCCTCCAGCAAACCGGGTCCGTTGCAGGAGTTCTACACAGCATTGCTGGCCAAGGGCATCCGGCCGGAAATGGCACGTCTGACCTTGGCCAGGAAGATTGCTACCATCGTGTTGATCGTGTGGAAAACAGGAGTGTGCTTCGACGCCCAACATCTGAAACCACAAACAGTTTGAGTGTCTCTGATTGCGTCCGCTCCATCTCTGGGGATTTCTCTGGCGGTGGCCGTGAGGTTCTGGAGACACTCTGGTTCGAGAGCGAGTCTCAGCTGATTAGTTAGGCGCTGCGTGCTTCGGGCACCGAGTCTCCCACGCGACCCTAGGCCCTCTCGGATAACCAGAAAAAGCTATGGGCCACGAGTCCCGGATAGAACTATGGTCGCCACATTGACGACCGTTCTGCTTTGTTGGTTTCGGAACGGACCGGCTGCGTTGCCAAGAAGCGATGAAAACCGCAGCTAGAGAAAACCCAAACCACGGGGGCACAGTGCCCCGTAACCGAGCACATGGCGCGGTAGGTCAGAACCGATCTCGCTCGATCAGCTGGGCTGCGAAGCAAGAAAAATTCCAGCCGAAGGAGATGTGTTTTTTCTTGACTTCGACCTTTATAGAACTAATCAGGACTTGGCGAAACGGTCCCTAGTAAGAGGAATTCGAGAGAATTGACATGGTATCGCTTCAAGTGGGACGCGGATCTCAGTGGCATTGAAACTGCCGAAGAAGATATGTCCGCCGCCGGCACCAGCGCTATTGTTGTTTGCTTACGTACGGAAAGGATTGCTAGATGACACTGACACTTAACAGGGTGAATCGCCGCCTAGTCCCGATGTGGTGCACATTCCTCAAGCTCGTCTTTTAGTCGGGACTCTCTTCGGTTGCAGCACTTGTGGTTTAGTCCACGCGTGGTCTGCGCAGAATGTCGATCAGGATCATATGCTAAACACGAGGGCTCGGCTCATTCCGGCGAATCGGATTTCAATGAGGCTTCGCGACCCGTCGCGATTCTGCCTCCACACAACTGCATTCTGCTGATAGCTAACATCACGTTTCACCCATTTCGCTTCCCGAGTAGCCACAACATCATAGTTTAGGACAAATTTCACAAGTGCATCGGGGCTGTAAGATTCCCAACTGATTGTGTAATCGCCCACTGGCACTTGCGTCCCATTTAGAGTCAGAGCAAATGGAACCGCGAAGCTCCGCGATCCCCTTTCGAAAGCTCGCGCCTTGAAACCATGGGACACCAGATCCTTGCGTGCGGCCTCGGCGACTTCATGATCGCTGTAAGGACCCACAAGTACGGAGTAGGAATTCATCCAAAGGTGACCTTTGTGGGCGACAGCTGCATGAAATCCGAGCTGCTGCAGATTGTCCGCTATCTTGTTGGCCCCCAAATCTTCTTTGAATTTTCCGACTTCGAAGTACCCTACCAAATCGGAACCTGCATTCTCTGGTCTAGTAACCCCATCGTGGACGCCAGGCTGGTTCGGTGGCTCGTGCAGTGGAACGGTGTTGATTTCGTCTGGAATGGCGTTGGACATGGGGGCGATGGCAGTCGTTGGGAGAGAAATTCGCGGAGGTGTTGATGAAATCGTCGCAGCGCCAGCGGGGGCCGTCTTGGCAATGCCACCGGCAACAGCGTGAGTGGCAGTTGTCGGCCGCGAGAGTTCGAGCTTCGCTTGCTGAGGCCTAGCCGCGTTTATCGGTGGCCGGGGCAGGACCTTCTCGGACGGTGAAACCGCGATCTGTCCATCTGTCGGCGATGGCGGTCGCAGTGGTGGTAACACATTCGGCGGTGCGGGTGACACTGTTTGCGTTTGGGTTCGCGATCTTGGCGCCAATCGTTCTCCCCAGTGGATCAGCGACTCACCGAGTTGACGGCGATAGTTATGAACCAAAAACGGGACAGCCACGAGAGCCGAAACGAGAAGGCCTGTGGCTAAGCCACGGGAGAATCCAGTCAACGAGCTTGGTATTTTTCTCTCTGGTGAACCCACCGCTGGAAGGACAGAACTACCCTGCACAACATTTGTGTCGGGTGGGCTGGCAGTGAAATCGGGAAAAGGGCTAGGCGCCGGGACTGGTCGTGCGGACGCCTTTTCAGCAGCGAGTCGCATTGCAGGTTGGCTCGTCCAAATGCGGATTTGCTCGCGACCTTCCGCAGGCATAGCAGTGAATCGCAAGCCGCCTGTCTTTTGCGTCTCGTCGGTCCATACGAGTTCGCCGTCGGCTTCGATTCTTTGTTTGTGCTCTGAGAACCAGAAACGGATCTTGCCATTCCGCTGAACGGGGGCGAATGAGTGAAAGCAAAGTCCTCCCTCAGAAACATTCAAGACGATTCCGCCGTTATTCGAGTCGAAATTGATATAGACGACGCTGTTAAGTGTCGTCCGTTCGACTTGGCGGCGTTCCGGCCCTGTAACGTTCAGCGGCATTGTACGAAGAGCAGATTAACGAATGGGTTCTCGCTCTTACTGGTTATGGCGTCCTTTGTGCTTCATCAGGAGCGGGGTCCGCTTCAGATCAAGAACTCAAGTTCGAGTATCAAGAGAGCAAGCTTGCGGTCAATAGTACAAAAGTAATGGAACCTTCTGTATTCCCGGCGAAGCTAGACTGAGAAGCATACATTTGGCTCGCGTTCCGCGACAGCCGGGCCAGACCCTGCAACTCCGAAAGCGTTGATGGGCCACTCGAATATGTGAACCACGATGCTGTACATTCACCCGACGCCGGAGCAGAAAAAGAGGCGGTAGGCAAACCAGCGAAATTCAAGGATTGGTCCGAAAAACCTCAATGCATCACGCTCGACCACTTAACAGAACGGTACCAAGTCCTGATAAACACATTTATCGAAAAAGTGAGGTCTTACTTCATATGGACGGTTACGCAACTTATCGGGCGGGAGGGCAGGTCAACTACCGATTCTAGTTCCCTTTCGGAGATCCGAGCGACGGGGTACAGGCAAATCAGGGCGGCAGTTTTTCGCTCGGGTCGCGCCCTTCTGTCAAAAACTCCCCGAGCCTTGTGAGACTGATGAGTTCCTTCAGGCGCTCGTTCAAATGCATTATCTTCAACTGGCTTTTCGCTCTCTTCGCCGAGACATACAATCCAACGATCGTCCCCAACCCGGAGCTGTCTAGATAGCTGACATTCGACAAATCCAGCACGATAAATTTGCCGGCCGAGAACAGCGGCTTGACTGTCGCTTTTAACGTCTCGGATGAGTCTGACGTAATCCTTCCGCTGCACTGCACGACTGCGTCAGCCGGTGTTTCGTTGACGGTCAATCTCAATTCAGAAGTGGGAACAGGATTCGAGGCCATCGCTACCTCCTCTCGATGCAGAACCCCATCAGTTTGGGTTGATTCGGGGATTGTAGCAGGCAATACGAACGCGCCCTATCTCGTTCTTATAACGCTTGCCCGCCTACGGAGTGCGGTCGTCTCTGCCATGTTCGACCTTGCTTGAGTAGTTCCGGACGACAAACCGGATTCCTTGTGATCAAGCGACGTTATCACCAGCTGATTGGCCAGTGCCTGATTAACGCAGTCGAAACCAGACGTTTTTCAAGTTTCCGGTTACGCGACTAATCAGGAGTTAGCCTGCCGCTGCTGGGAGCAATTGCTGATGGTAAAGCGATTTAAGAACAGTTATCCAGCCCGGAGAAGCCCGACCACCATAGACGACTAAGTTTCCGATTAGCAGACATACCTTCGCGCTGCATAGCTCGGCGGAATTGAGTGAGTGCAGACCCAGAGAATGCGGAGAGACTCATTCATGCCGCAGCGCCACCATGGGATCCACGTGCGTGGCGCGGCGAGCCGGAACGTAATTGGCAGCAAGCGCCGCCGCGAACAGCGCCCCGCTCATGTGTATGCACCGGGCGCTGAGGGTTATAAGCCGATAGCGCTGGTGATCGACCCGATACCGGAAGTGCAGTTGAAGCCAGCGCTGTACCCGCAATCCAAGACACTCTTTCTGCCCGTAATCAACGAGCGCGTGCCTGTTTTCGAGGGGACGTTCCGAATCAGCCAGGATGTACAGGTGAACTCCGGGATGGAGTTTGCTGCGTCGCTCGGAAAGGATGGCAGAATGTTCAAGATCACGGGAAAACTGGATTATCAGGCTTGTGACAAAACCAGGTGTTATCGTCCCACGTCGGTTCCGCTGAAATGGGAGCTGCTAGTGCTTCCCCTTGATCGAACCCGAGCCCCAGTGGAAATTCGACACAAGTAACCAGACGACCTGAAATCCGGAATGTATTCCCCCGAGTGCTCCCGAATGACGGGCAACCCGGAAGTAATCCTCAAGTCCTGATTAACGCGGCGCATTCGACAGGTCGATGCAACACCATCTAATGTAAATCTGCTCTGTAAAGGTGGTGTTGGCATGAGACGAGGGATGAGGTTCGGGCTTTCTGCGATCGAGAAGCGTGACGTTTGGAGCCGCTGGAAGGCGGGACAGTCGCTGCATGAGATTGGGCGCGCTTTTGACAAGCCGCACAGCTGCATTCGCGCTGTGTTGTTGCCTCGCGGAGGGATTCCTCCAGCGCTCCGCCGCCGCTCGCCATTGGCGCTCACCGTGGCGGAGCGAGAGGACATCTCACGAGGGATCGCTTCTGGTTCCTCGATTCGTGAGATTGCGCGAGGCCTGGATCGAGCGGCCTCCTCCGTGTGCCGGGAGGTAGCTCGCCATGGTGGCCGGCCTGCCTATCGTGCCCATGATGCCGATCAGCAAGCTTGGGTTTCGGCCTTGCGTCCGAAGAGCTGTCTGCTTGCCAAGAACCGCAAGCTGCGGGACATCGTTGCGAGTAGACTGATCCTGGACTGGTCGCCCGAGCAGATTTCCGGGTGGCTGAAGAACCAGTATCCCGCTGACGAGAGCCTGCGCGTGTCCCACGAAACGATTTACCGTAGCCTGTTCATTCAAGCCCGGGGAGCATTAAAAAAAGAGCTGCTGGACCACCTGCGGTCGAAGCGGCGCATGCGCCGCTCGCGTCATTCCAGCGAGCATGGACAGTCCCGCGGGCAGATCGTCGATGCCATCTCGATCCGCCAAAGGCCTGCGGAAGTGGAAGACCGAGCGATTCCTGGCCATTGGGAAGGCGATCTGCTGGCCGGTGGAAAGAACAGCTATATTGCGACGCTGGTAGAACGCCACTCACGCTTTGTCATGCTGATTAAGGTGCCGAGCAAAGAAACCGAAGCTGTGGTTGTTGCCTTGAGTCAACATGTTCGTAAACTCCCTGCTTCGCTAAAACGTTCGCTGACCTGGGATCGCGGACTGGAGATGGCCAAGCACAAGGAGTTTACGGTGGCCACGAAAGTGCGAGTCTACTTCTGCGATCCACAAAGCCCCTGGCAACGCGGCAGCAACGAAAACACCAACCTGCTCCTGCGGCAATACTTCCCGCGAGGCACCGACCTGTCTGGTTTTTCGCAAGCGCAGCTCGACCATGTCTCGCTGCGCTTGAATCAGCGACCCAGAAAGACATTGGGATTCGAAACTCCAGCGAGTAAACTGCGCGCAAGTGTTGCATCGACCATCTGAGCTGGCAGCCGATACCGGACATGTCCGATCCGTGAATTCTCATTGTCCGGTAACGCGACTAACCACGACTTAGCCGAATCTTAACGTTGGGACCCCTCTTCTGTGGTCTAGAGGAATTCAAACTTTATATTTTCATTCATCTGCTGCTCCAAGATGTGATCGAGCTTGAACGGCTCGCCAGGTCTGTGATGGGAGACGATGTGCAGAAGTTGATCCTTAGTCGAGTGCGTGATCAAGAAAACCTTATGAGGGTCGGCTAGGTCACGGAATTGGTCTCTTAATGTCGAGTACTTGCCCAGCGCCCGATTGAGCACTCGACGGATTTCAAAAGCGGCGGCATCAGCGGCTTGTAGTACCTCCACGCATTTGTCATCCTGGGTATCAAAGGACCCCATGTACTGTGCCACGTTCGGATTCATTAGCTTCAAATTGTGAAAAGCGTCATTTGCCAGCGAACTATACTGCTCATGTTTGTCGCAAACAAAAGAAACACGCTCCCTCCAGTAGCCCCCGAAAGCGATGTTTTCTTGCTCCTTTTTGAGGGCCAGGTCCAGTTGTTTCATCGCCCATGCGCACGCTATCATCGCGAAATCGTAGGCCAAGCGGTATGGACTGTCTCCCAAAATGGCGCGGGCGTGGTCTATAAAAGCAAAAAAGGGCCGCCGTTCCTGGGACGGCGGCCCTTGGGGGTGTTGCTACGTCAATCTCCGATAAGGCGAGGGACCCAACCGAAGAACTCTTGAATCTTCCTAAAACCTGATTAGGGGTTTCACGGCTGGCAAATCGACGCGCTTCATCAGCGGCTTCACGGTGCCAGCTTTCTTACCCTTCACTGGTTTGGAATCTTTTGCCATACTCTAATCTCCCTGGTCGATTTAGCGTTCACACGGGAATTGTGGGGCCTCAAGCAGGACCGCTGGCCAAGTAGCGGCCCTGCTTGCCATTCTCCATGCTTTTCTCAGGTCGCGTCGTGTCCATCAGTGCGCTCCTGAAGCTAAAACCCTACTTTAGTGCTTTGGCGGAACTCCGTACACCGTCAACGGCTTGGTCGCTTCCAGCTTCTTCGCTTTCTTCAAGCTTTTCTTTGCCATTTTGTTCTCCCGAGCTAGATTTGCCCACCGGGCATCGTTCTACCTGCGTGCAAGAACGCAGCCAAAGTCTTCGGTCGGTTCTCCCAACTGCAAGATGCTCTGCCAGTATGACTTAGCATTTCAGCCTTACGACAAGAAGGCCGATATGGCGTTCTAGAACGTTGAATTATTCAACGCGTGTTGAGAATTTCAACACACTGGTGAGCCGGGTGCCAATCCCGGCCTCTCTCTTGGACTGGATAGCGACGATGTGGAAAGCGAGAGCGTGGCACTGGAGACGAGCGGGAAGTCTGGGAGAAAAGATGGTACGGGCCCCAGCCAAGAAAAAGGACAAGGGCCGCCGTTCTTGGGACGGCGGCCCTTGGGCGTGCTGCTACTTCCACAGGGCTGAACGTGACCTAAGGGGGCACAGCACATCCTGACAATTTTCTCCATTTTCAACCGGAGCAGTAACGTTTAGAATCCTCTCGCTCACAAGCAGGTCATCATCGGAATGATTCCCTCTCCCTTTAATCGATTGGATTATCCTACCCTCCGTCAAAGTGTGTATTTGAATCAGGCATCCCTAGGATTGATCGGTCAACCAGCAGTGACCGCAATGCACACTTTCATAGACGATGTTGCCAGGCATCGCAACCTCTACATGTCCGATAGTGATGAGGTGGGATACTGCGAAACGCTCCGCCAACGCGCAGCCAGATTGCTTCATTGCGATTCAGCGCAAGTCGCGATTGTCGCGTGCGCAAGTGAGATATTGGGGCAACTTCCGTTATTACTTCAGCCCAGGTTAAATAGCACAATTCTGGCTGTATCATCAGACTTTCCTGCAATCACTCGGCCGTGGCTTCGTCTGGCTGCCCTAAAAAACCATAGGGTGCGCTTTGTAGATGACCAGCCTACGTGCAATCTCACCGATACACTTATAGAGGCGATTGACGAGAATACTGCTGTGGTTGCGGTGAGCAGCGTGCAGTACGCCACCGGTACGGTAGTGGATATTTCTCGCCTGCGCCGAAGCACTGCCCGGGTTGGTGCACATTTAATTGTAGACGCTACGCAAGCGGCAGGTGCGATGCGCGTGGACGCGGCGGCATGGGATGCTGATGCCGTCGTCTCCAGTGGCTACAAATGGCTTGGTGGCCACGGAGGCGTTGCCCTCGCGATCATGTCGCCACTTTTGCTTGAGCAAATACCCCCTTTACCGGGTTGGATGGGCGCATCGGATCCGTTTGGATTTGATGCGACCTCAGTCTCGCTGGCTAATGATGCCCGGCGCTATACGCAATCAACAATGTCGTATGCCTCCATCGCTGGTCTCACGGTAGCAGTTGAGCAGTTGTTGTCCTTGGGCCAAGCTCGAATTGAGGCACACGCACGGAGGTTAGCAGCAATGTTGGTTAGCGACGCCAGCAAGTATGGTTGGCAACCATTTCGCAGTGTTAGCGATCCTGCTGCGTCTCCACACATCATTTCACTGGGACACCCTCGCGAAAGCGTACAAACAATTGTAGCAACGCTCCGTAGTCGCAATATCGTGTGCGGTATACGTGGCGAACGCATTCGGATCTCGCTCGCCCCTTACAACGACGCAAGTGATGTCAACACTCTTATCGAAGCATTTGCGAGCGCCCGGTCTAGATGAATTTTAGAAATCGTAGCCGCATCATCTCACCGGCTGCAGCTTTCAAGCTTCACTTCAAAGTTGCTGACGTTCTGGGGATTCCAGGCAGGGCTTATTTACATCTTCGTGTTTGCCGCTATCGCCGTTCTGGCTACCGGCTATCGCTAACAGGCGATAGCGTTCACGACTGGATTTGACTAGTCCGCATTTCGGTCGGATCACGGGGGGCCAAGAGAATTATGCGGCCCTGCTCCACTGCCACCTGGAAAATAGCGCTATCCATTGCCGCGTAAATCCGCGGGAGAGCCTCGCCCGGAGGCTCGAGGTGATGCCGTTGAAAGAGTTCAAAGTCGGATTGGGAAAGCCGATGGCTAAGTTCCGCGGTTACGTACTTTTCGACCTCTGAAACGACGAGCGCCTGTCCCGAAGAAGTCGTGAGAATTCTGTTGACGGTACGGGCGCCAGGAACGAAGTGGATAACGAAGTCTGTCAAGGACAGGTCTCTGGCGAGCAAGCGCTCCAGAGCGGGCTTCGAATCATCGGGGCCACGGAGGACTTCCCGACCAATCTCACGTTCGGTGACCTTGCTGTATGCCCGAAGCTCACCGAAGCGATTCCTTTTCAGCGTTCGCTGTGATTCATCCTGATTTGCCGTGGTTCTTCGCTTCTGTGATTTGCCCTTCATGGCGTCTTTCGCTCTGACGAGTGCTCCTTGGTGCGATTTATCCAGTGAACAAACGGACAGGCGAATTTCGCCAGTGTACTCCTGATGCTCGGCAGCACGCAAAGCTGTAGGGAGTAATGGCGCCCTACGCAGAGTTAGTCTCTCAGTCGAGTGGCGCTTGCAAATAAGCTAACGCTAGGTTAGAGTGAGAGCATGGCAGATGTGAGCCGTGCCGCAAGCGAAATGGGTCGGCGAAGTGCACAAGTCCGAATTGAGAAGTGGGGGCGGCGTGAATTTGTTCGACGGATGCGCGAGTGGGGAAGGTTAGGTGGCAGGCCGAAATCTAAGGGCAAAGACAGGCAGCAAAATGGGAGATGACGCATGAGAGGGGACGGACTTTACAAGATTCCCAAAAGTCGTTTCTGGTATTACAAACTGAAAGAAAACGGCCGATGGCGCGGTATTTCCACAAAGACGGTAAGCTTCGCTGCGGCGAAGCGTATTCGGGGGAAAGCACTTCAGGATCAAGAGGAAGGCCGCTTGCCTGAGGGCGAGATTGCGCGCTGCCGGTTTGAAAGGGCGGCTTCCCTTTACCTGCAGAAGGCCAGCACGCGGCTACGTCCAAACAGCATCAAGAAAGAAGTTTCTTTCCTGATGCGCCCCAAAAAGCTTTTCGGACATGTTGCCTGCGAACGCGTCACCCCAATGCATATCCAGCAATTGCAGGTTGAAATGAAGAATGATGGGTGCAAGAACACTTACAACAACCTCGTCTTGGGAGTAACGATGCGTGTGCTGCGGTTTGCCAAGGTCTGGCGACGCATTCGGGATGATGTGACCCGTGTTTCCGAACGAGACAACAAGCCGGTGGCACGGGTTCTGAAACCCGCCGAAAAGAAACGGCTGTTCGAGGTTGCCAAGAGCAATCCGAACTGGGCTACGGCGTATGCTGCAGGACTGATCGCCGCAAGCACGAGCGCGCGGGGGGCTGACCTGCGGGTTCTTCGATGGGCAGATATTGATCTGTTCCAAGGAGTGATGGCAATTCCTGACAGCAAGAGCGAAGCGGGCAAGCGACGCCTTCCGCTAATGCCCGATGCGATGCTCGGTTTCCGCATACTTCTTGAGCGGGCGACCAAACTTGGAATTTCTGCACCGGAGTTCTATGTGTTCCCCGCGTGCGAAAACAACCGTATTGACGGAACACGACCGCAAAAGACATGGCGTACGTCGTGGCGCAATCTCACACGGGCAGCTGGGTTGAAAGGACTTCGGTTCCACGATCTTCGGCATCAGTGCATCACGGAATTGCTTGAGTCTGGCGCAGCCGAGGCGGCGGTCCTGAGCATCGCCGGCCACGTGTCCCGCAAGATGATGGAGCACTACAGCCACATCCGTATGGAAGCGAAACGCGTTGCTCTAGAGGGGCTAACCCCGATAACGACCACTCGATCCGAACCGGTTGCTAGCGCTCAACAGGTGAATTAACTTGGGTGTGTTGAACTCTGTGTTGAACTCGGTGGCTGGACGCGAACTGAACGGCGCTAACTTATTGAAAGGAATGGTAGGCCCGTGGGGGCTCGAACCCCAGACCTCCACCGTGTCAAGGTGGCGCTCTAGCCAACTGAGCTACGGGCCTAATGTTGCAAAATCAATCAGTTCGACAGCTTGGATTGTACCGTACTTTCAACTTGGTGCACAATTTGGTTCACACCATGCTGAATATCAGCCGTCGCGACGGCGTCAAGTGCGTGTCGTTGCACCTCCGGTCGAATGTGTCCATAGCGCTTCGCCATACGCACTGCGGTGCTCGCAGACCACCCGAGAATATGAGCCACGATCGCAACGGGAGTTCCCTCCTCGAGCAGTTTCGTAGCAGCCGTGTGCCTCAAGTCATGGAATCGAAGACCCGTTAGGCCTGCCTCGCGACAGGCGCGTCTCCAAGCCGTCCGCCAGTTAGAGATGGAACGCCCAGGATCAACTCGTCCATTCTCGCAAGCAGGGAAGAGAAAATGGTGAGGTTTCGCATCTGGAAAGCGTGACGCCCACATATCAAGTGCCGCCCATGCAGGCTGAGTCAATGGAATAGGGCGGCCCTTACCCGCTTCCGTCTTGCTCTCGCCGACTCTCAGCACTTTGTTGCAAAGATCTACGTTCTTGAACTTGAGAGTCCTAATTTCCTTGTGACGCATCCCGGTATTCAAACCCAGGAGGGTGACTGTATATAGCGGAGTCCAATTGCCAAAGTGCCGGCCTACGAGAGATGCACACTCCAGCAATCGCCGCTCCTCATCGCGGCTCAAAGCCCTGCCCGCATCTTCGTTTTCTTCCATCCGCTTCACATCGCGGCGCACCTTATCCCAAACACCGCAGTCACTCAGAATTGAACTCAGGCAGGCGATCTCTTTATTAATTGTGGCGCCGGCGGCACAGTGCGCGAGACGATCCTTCTGATAGCCCAGAATTGTCTGACTATCGATTTCAGAGACCAACATTGTCCCCAAAAATTCCCTCAGATGCTTCAGAGCTCCTTCGTACGTCTCTCGTGTGTTTGAAGCCAGCCCCGTTCGCTTCGTTAGCCAACGCTTTGCGGCCTCGGTCAAGGTCGGAGGGAGACTCCGTTTCTCAATGTGATTCCAGCTCTTTTCTAGTTCCCGCCGTCTTTGTCGTTCTGCGTCGCGGGCGACTGTCTTACTAGTTGAGCGAGTCGATTCGTGAACGAAACGGCCCGCAAACCGAAAACGGATCCAGTACGTACCGCGCTTCCCTCGCTTGTAGATCATCGCTCACTTCTCCTTGCTGCCACTGCCCTTCGGTCTGCCGCCCTTCTTGGCCCATTTGCTCAACGTTTTCTTGTCGTATTTCTTCGCGCGTGCTTTGCCGCCCTTGCTAGCAATCTCAGTGAGATATTGCCGGATCACTTTGTCATTGCCGGTTGGCATAACCTTCCCGGCAGGTTACTACTTGCCCGGCAGGTTGTCAAGTGCTAGGATCGACGATGCGCGGCTAGGGTCGCTCCCGAAAGGCGGTGCATCCCGGTCTGCCTGCCGCGCTTACCACAATCGGGATCGTCACGCGGGAGGTGACTGTGCCCACACGTACGGTTCGGCTACAACCCCAGGCACCGTCCGTAGCTGCTTGCCGCAAGATTTTGGAAGAATGTATTCCCGCGGATGCCAGCCGCAAGTTTTACACTGCCATTAGGCGCTTTTTTATTCGTAAGTTCGCTCAATGGTATGTGTCGGCGCCGCCCGTGAGTAGCAGGATGCGTCGCGACATTCGTGCCGATGAGGTCGCGAAACTTGAGAAAGAGTGGACACAACTCGCAGCATTGCTCTCCCGTAATCCTCCCACAATGCCAAAGCACGACTGGCAAAGACTACCTATAGAGCCGCAGATCGCGAGAGTTTTACGCCATGCCTGGCGCGCCGTAGCCGCCCGTAATTCTAGAGGGCGACCCGGTAGCGATTTACGGCGCCAGGCCGCTCTTGCTCTGGATCTACAGAGCAGTGATTCCAAACGCTGGACTTGGCGAGTGCTCACCAATCACCTGTGCAATTGTGGTCTGCGCGAACACCCTTACAATTCTAGGTGCCAAAAAAATCTCCGCCGCGAAACACTTCTCGTAAAGGAGTTCCTCGCGAAGCTTGAAGTCAACCCACCTGCCCAGCGAAATATTCGCTGATTTTCTCGCCGCACGAACATATCTGATCTTATATCGCAGCTTACGCGCCTCGCCAGATTTCGCTATATGTCTCACAGAGGCAAAAAAATGGACACCAAAGTTTCGGTACTTCTTTCAGTCCCAGAATTCGCCACTGCACTGAACATTAGCGTAGCTTGCGCGAGGCGCTGGATTCTCGAACGCAAAATCACCGTCACCAAAATCGGCCGCCTCATCCGCATCCCAGGGTCGGAAGTCGAGCGCCTAGTGACCTCTGGACTACGTCCGGCGCGTCCTGCGAGATAGCACAATGAACGCAAACGCCGAAAAACTCGCCCGCGCTGCTGCTTTGATGCAGAAAGCGCTCACGGAATCGACCGGCCTGGAGGATCTTCAGCAAAAACTTGCCATCTATTGGACGCTTGCCACGCACTCGCTGCGTCACGCAAATATGTATCCCCTTCTCTCAGTACAGGGAAAGATGGGGACAGGCAAGAGTCAGGCGCTGATGATTATTGGGAATTTCTCATCTCGGCCAGTTCGCTTCAGTCTTCGCGGAATGACTGGTCCAACAATCCGTGACAAATTTGCTGAGGCCTACGAAGGAACTGCAATCATCGAGGAAGCAGACGGCGCGTGGATGGATCCTGAAGCAAACTTCGAGCGCCTCCTGTCCGATCGCTACCAACGAGCCTCCGCAGAGGCCTCCCACAAGGTTCGTTCCGGAAAGAATTGGACAGGCGTGACTATGCAATATTTCGGAGCGACCGCCCTCCACCGTAGGCTTCCTTACAAAGACGCCGCCCTCGATGGTAGGAACATATGTGTGCGGACTCGACCGGATCACGCGCGACGGTACCGTGAATTCAACAGTGAAGACCCTTGGAATATCGAGGGGAAGCAGATCGTGAGCGGGCTCACGTTCCAGCCGATCACGGTCGAGCAGCCAAGTGGCGTCGCCGGCAGAGTGTTTGACACGTACCGACCGCTACTTAGCGTGGCAAGACTTTGCGAAGATCAAGAGTTTGAAGCACAGTTACAGTCGAAGCTTGTCCAAGCTACATTGGAACTGAAAGAGGCGCAATCGTCAGAAGCAGATGGCCTCGTTCTCCGTGCGGTTGTCGAATTCGTCTGGGAATTGGGAGTTCCAGAGTTTCGCAATATCAAATTCAGTGAGCTGTCCAAACGCATCTGGGAGAATCATAGGGTCCCTTTGAGCCCCCGTCAGATCGGCCCCATCGCTCGGGAGCTAGGACTCACCACCAAAGTTTCACATGGAGCGACCGTCGTCGAACCAACTCCTGCCACCCTGCTTAAGGTTTGTGACGAGTGCGATTACACTGACGACGGTATCGAGGAATTACGCCAGTCGATACCGCGGGCCTAGGGGTGACATTTGGTTCCTTGGCGTACGGGCGCGGGGGCTGGTCCCGGGTAGAGCAGGTAGACTCGGTAGGCTTATTTTTATGTGAATAGGACAGTCTTAGTAGCCAGGATTCCCCATTCCCATAAGGACAAGCGTCTACCATCTCTACCTGCGCTACCGGTATCTGCGAACGATGTTGGGTATGCAAGCCTCCAATTCGATGGCTTCACTCTCCCCGATTTTCGTTTAATTAAGGGAAAAATTGCCTCCCGGGCGGCAGAAGTGGAGTGGTTCACCGGGACTTCCGCTTATTATTATCATCAAATATATTGATCTTTGTCAGTGATGCGGCACGCATCGTTCGCGTTTCCATGCAGTTACGCGATCGGCCGACGGATTCAGGAATCGCAGGTGTCAGGCCATCGATGATGATCATTTTCGATTCGCGCGCGAGCGGATCGCCGGGATTTCCGCTTACTTTGTAAGCATTTCTTGCTGGTATTGGTCAGTGATGCAGCGCGCATCGTTCGCGTTTCCAATGAGTTGTGCCACCAGCGCAGGTATTCACGGATTGGAGACGGCGTGAGTGGACGTGGCTTATTTCCTCTTAATCACAGGCTGCATCGTAGAAAGAGACTGCTAGGTCAGAGTGCGGGAGAGTTAGGGCGTGAGGGGTGGGACGTTCGCGCTTCACAGGCAGATTTTACGGCGTAGAATCAGGAAAGATCCGGGAGGCCCACGATGACGTATAAGGGGTATCTGAGTGGATGGAAAGACAACAAATCCAATCCGAATCTCAAGAACTATACTTTCACGAGCAACCCCAATTTAGCAGTTTCGTACGAGTCCGCAGACGAGGCCGCGACCGAATGCAGGTTTTATGATTCTGTCCCAATTTCGATACTTTCTAACGAGGGCGGCAATCACACTCTCAGAGGCTTTAAGTACGAAAAGTTGGGAGTTGTAAAGTTTGTGATCTATTGCGAAGGACCGTACATTCCTGAAATTCTCAAACGCGGATAGTCGCAACGACGGGCCGCACTATATCCGCCATCGAGAAGCCTTTTTACGCTAAGTCCCTCATTTTGAAGTTTCGCTTTTATACGCCCCGCTAAAATCCGCCGATGGAATACGGACCATCCGACTGGATCAGTTTAGGCGGCGCCTCATGGAACAAAAATCATTCCTCGTTTAGCGACCAAGACCGCTACGCACAAAACGACGATCAGTGCCGGCACGATTTGTAAGAATTTCATCGCAACACCATATCAAAATTGGGGAAGCCGTAAGTGACGGCGGTCACCTGCCCTAGTGATATAGATCGCAACGATGCGTAAAAGCCCAGCCGGCATCGCGTTGGCTCGATCCGACGACGCAACAAATCATCACTTCAAAGTATGAATTGTGCCGGCAGGAATGGCAGCGGCGACACCCCAGCCGGCGGACGCCACCAGAAGTGCGTCCGAACCGAGAACGCTCGCGAAATCCCCCGTCCGGAGTCCCCGCCGGGCGTTCTCGGTTCAGGAGTGGATAATCACAGCGAACGGAGATCCAAGCAATACGGAAAATTATGTATCTCGATCTGTACGCTATCGCACATAACGATCAAAGAGTGTCTGAAACAGAACAGTTTTTCGGCTGATGTTCACGCACTCTGTTCGAATGAAAAAGAAAGCACTGACGACAGAGCAATTACCCTCGGTCGCATGCCCCACGTGCGGCGTCGCTGCCGGGACGCGTTGCTTGCGGTATTCAAGTGGTCTGCGATTTGAACCGCACCTACACCGGACGCTTTCGGCGATTGAAGGCCTTCAACGGAAATGATTGCCGAGTCCCCGTGGTTGTCGAAGCGCTCGCCAGTCGTTTTCGCCTGCGCAAGAGTGGGCGGCTGAGGCAATGATTATCATCGTGATGGTCATCGCGAACAAATCATGATGTGGTCCGCTTCGGCCAGGCGGCGCGCGTTTGGAACTTCGATGCCGCCGAAGTGACAATGAGGTTTGTCATAACTCAGTGTCGTTTGGGCTGCAGATTCGTCATGACGTAGCGTCGGGCAGAATGCTCCACCGTGGTACACTTCGTCAATGTGACCTTCGAACGAAAAATCGTGGTGGGCCTGGAAGAGAGCGGATCATGCCGGTGCGGGATGATTCCGGTAAACACATCTTGCAGTCCATGCCGTGGCGATGTTGCTAGAAGGCAAAGAAAAGCGCGCAGTTGGTAGCTCGCAACATGCCCCGAAGAACCCTCGATGAAGTTTTACGGTTTAGGGTGCTTCAAGTATCTCTTGAGCCGAGTTTTTATCCATCGCCCCGGCAGAAGATTGCCTGAGCCATAAGCTTTTGGCTTCTTAATTGCAGGTCACGGAATTGCGGGCTACAACAGGCAAGCGACCTTGTGCAGATTCCCCGGGTAGAAGCAGAGGTGGTTCTCTGGCGGGAGCGGATGTAGCTTCCTACGATTTTGCCTTTTGTTTTTTGCCGCGACTGCCTTTGTTCCCTGCCCAGCGATGCGTTGCGCTTTTCCTGCTGTCAAGCTGCAGTTGTCTATTAATGTCACTAGCCTCCCGATACTTTTGCAGCGGGGTGACTGACCCTTCCGGCAGGGACTGGCCCTGTATTTTTGCTCGCGGAGCCTGGGTCACGATCGCTCGAAAATTGAGTGGGTCTCTGAGGTTTTGTAGTTCTCGGTAATAATAGAGCGCGGTGGGCTGTTTTCCCTTAATCCTCAGCTTCTTTAGAAACTCAATTTCTTCCTCGGTCGCGCCATGGCTCAGGGAAGTGTCATGAAAGAATTCTTTCAGCCCACGCTCTTCCTCAGTTTGGCCAGACTCCCTTTCGACAAACTCAAATTTCTTTGGGTCCCCTGGGGCTAGCCTCCCGTTTAACACAATTTCCATACCAAAGGTCGCAAGGTCCATGTCCCAGGATTCGATCAGCGGATCCAGGAAGGTAACGCAGTTCTCGACTGATAAGTTTATGGCATCCGTGTCTAGGAACTCGAGGATGCTGACTCGCATTTCTTCATAGCTTCGGCCGGTGAGCCGAGCCACTTGGTGGACCCAGTTTTCGCTTTCCAATTCTTCTTTGGCCACTCGCTTGGCAACGTCTAAAAGCTTTTGTATGACTAGGCGTTCGACTTCACCGAAGGGGTGCTTCTCAAACATGACGCGAAATTGTTTTTCTTTGTCGGGAGCGCACTTGCGGAGAACCAACTCTCGAACCTCTTTAAATAAGGGCGGCGGCGCATCTCCCAAGGTTCTCTTCAATTCCTCCTTGCGCTGGTGGTCAGCTAGTTTCGAAAGCTCAGCACCTGGGAGTTTCAGGAATTTTCCAATTTTGTCGTAAATATCTGTTCGGCCGGCCGCGGGGGGCAATTTCTTGCGAGTGAGCAACTGGGAAATGTAAGACTCCGTAACCTCGGCAGCAGTCGCTAGATCTCTCTGCTCAAACCCCAATTCCTCCAGCCGCTGCTTGATCACTAAACAAACATCCACAGGGCGTCTCCGCTCGATTAACTAGATTGGATTAATACTTCAAAATAATCCCAGATTCCCCTTGACACGTCAAGTTAATTCACCTAGCGTTGTTAAGTGACTGAGGGCTTCATTAGGTAATCTGAACTAAATGTGGTTATCTAGAATCGCCCCTTGGCCAGGACAACCAAGGAGGTTGCTATGAACACCATTACACGTTGGGATCAGTCCCGCGGTTTGGCATCTCTACAGGACCAAGTCAATCGTTTGTTCGAAGACACCTTTACTCGCGACCGCTCAAGTCCTTCTGACCTCGCAACTTGGGCGCCCGTGGTGGACATATACGAAACAGAGAACGAATTGGTCGTAAAAGCCGACCTGCCGGATCTCGAAGATAAGGATATTGACGTACGCGTCGAAAACAATACGTTGACCATCCGCGGCCAGCGGAAGTTTGAGAAGGACGTCAACGAGGAGAATTATCTCCGAGTTGAACGCGCCTATGGTCCGTTCATGCGGAGCTTCTCCCTGCCGAACACGGTCAGCTCCGAGAACATTCGGGCCGAGTATCGCAACGGGGTCTTGAGCCTGCACATGGCGAAGCGTGAAGAATCTAAGCCGAAGCAGGTAAAGATCAGTGTCTCAACAAACGGCAAGTAATTTAAATCTCAACTCCGGAGGTCGGGAGTCCGGCCCTCGCACTGACAGCCAAGGAGGTTGCCATGTTTGCACGCAAAGTTTCCATGCATTTGATGCCGAACAGCGTTACGAAATTCACCGAGAGAATCGAAAAGGACATTCTTCCCCTGCTTCGAAAACAGACTGGGTTCAAGGACGAAATCACGTTTATCGACGCGGGCGAAGCGAAAGCATTCGGAATCAGTTTGTGGGAGAACAAAGAGAACGCGGAAACCTACAACCGCGGAACGTATTCCGACGTGACGAAGTTCCTGGCGGGAGTGGTTGAGGGAACCCCTCACGTTGAAACCTATGAGGTTTCCAACTCGACCTTCCACAAGATCGCCGCTGCCGTAGCAGTCTGAAGCCAGTAGGTTTTTTCGTTCGCTGGGGGGCGGGCTAGGTACGCCCCCTCACTTCTCCGGCGAAGGGGAAACTGGGCAGTGAAACGAGGTGGCCAATGGTCACGAAAATCATGGAGTGGGTGTCCATTACGGCGCTGCTCCTGGCGGTGACATGGCGCCCCTTCGCGACTTACCAACTACCGGTGGACTTTGTGGTTTGTGGAGGCGCCCTCGCGGGGGGCCTGGCTTTATTCTTCATCAAACACGAATTCGAGACTCACAAAGATCCAACCCCGCGAGCCGAGTCACTGTAAGGCTGTGAGCGTGGCGGTCCTGAGCGCCACTGCAAACGCAGCGGAGACGCTAATGGCAGACACAATCAAAACGGGGACTGCCCTGATCGAGGAAGGCGAACTTACGCCGGAATCGTTGCGAATCGAAAGCGAGCCCTGGATCCCTTTCTACATGGCCGGTGAAATCATTAGAGAATCGCGGAAGGCATCTGGAGAACAAAGCGAGTACACGAGCGAAGGCGACATGGCTCATTCGGACAAAGTGATTGATTACTACGATCGCCCGTGCGACGTCGGCAGCGTTCCGAAGGATGACCCGAATGGGAGCACCAGCCTGGTCGGCGCACCCGAGTGCGACGACGTGATGAAGCTGAAGATGAAGATCAATTCTGAGACGCAAGTCATCGAGGAAGCGGATTTCAAGACGTTCGGCTGCAGCTCGGCAATTGCCCGCTCTGCGCGCATCACCGAGTGGGTCAAGGGCAAGAGCTCGAGAAAGCACTGGCCATCACGAACACGAATATCGTCCGCGAGCTCAGCCTTTCCTCGTGCAACCCTGCTCGATGCGACAGGTTACTCCGGATTTGGGGGGAGGCTATTCAAATGAAGATGATGCGCAATATATTGATTCCACTTGCCGCGGTCCTGATTTCAGCGCCTACGGTGCTCGGACAGAACCTTGCCAAGTACCAGAAATTTTCCCTCGGAACAAGCTTAGCCGAGGTATCCAAACAAGTTGGCCCGTATTCGCACGAGACGACTTTGGTACACCAGCGCCCCGCAGTTATTCAGGAGTTAACGTTTTGGCCGCTGAACTTCTCTTCTTCAGTCCGAGTGGACAGAGTTTGGCAAATTTTGTTCAGTTTCTACAATGGAGCTCTGTACAGGATTGTGGTGACTTATGAGCAAGACGCCACGGCGGGGCTAACTGAGGACGACATGGTACAAGCCATATCGGACCGGTACGGAACGGCAACCAGAGCTGCTACCAACGTCAACTTCTTTCCAACGAATTATCTCGACGGCTCAACGGACACGGTCATCCCTTTCTTCCCAATAAGTGATCCCTATCGCTCGGCAGACCGGGTCATTGCTCGATGGGAAGATTCTCAGAACGCGGTGAGCCTTCTTCGTTCCAGCAACCTAACCTCATTCCGGCTCGCCATATCTTCAAAACAACTGGATGCGCAGGCGGAGGCTGCCATTATCGAATCTGTGAAGCTGGAGAATGAAGAGGCTTCGCAGAAGGAAATCAACCGGCAGAAAAAAGAAGCCGACAACCTGGAAGTGGCGCGACAGAAGAACATGAAAACTTTTCAACCTTGATGCCGGTTTATGTTCAGAGGTTACTGTCGAAATCTTTCGATGGGATTAAACGGAGGTTAAGAAATGACTGTGAATGTGACTCCCCTGCACGACCGAGTTTTGGTGAGGCGGTTGGAAGAGAAAGAAACAGCGAAGGGCGGCATCATCATCCCGGACACGGCTAAAGAAAAGCCTCAGGAGGGTGAAGTGATGGCCGTGGGAGCCGGGAAAATCGAGAAAGGCCTACGTGTTCCGGTAGATGTGAAGGTCGGCGACCGGATCCTGTTCGGCAAATATACCGGCAGTGACATCACGATCAGTGACCAGGAGTATCTGATCCTCCGCGAAGAGGAAATCCTGGCGAAGATTAGCGGGATGGCCAAAGCGGCATCCAGCAAGAAGTAGTTTCGCCGATCCACACGGTCTTGGACAGGCCACGAGTACCCATTCACCCAGGAGGGTGAAATCCAATGGCAAAACAAATTGTAACTGGTGAGAATTCACGTCAGGCAATTCTGCGCGGCGTAAATATTCTGGCAGACGCGGTGAAGATCACGCTGGGCCCGAAGGGGCGCAATGCCGTGATCGAGAAGAAGTTCGGCGCACCGATCATCACGAAGGACGGTGTGACTGTCGCGAAGGAAATCGAACTGCAGGACCCGCTCGAAAACATGGGCGCGCAGATGGTGAAAGAGGTTGCTTCGAAGACTTCCGACGTTGCCGGCGACGGCACCACGACAGCGACCGTGCTGGCACAGGCCATCTTCCGCGAAGGTGTGCGGACGGTGGCAGCTGGCGCCAGCCCGATGGCACTGAAGCGCGGCATTGAGAAGGCCGTCGAAGTAGCCGTCGAGGAGATTAAGAGGCTCCACAAGGACGTGAAGGGCGACATGATCGCGCAGGTGGGCACTATTAGCGTCAACACCGACAAGCAGGTCGGCAGCATTATTGCCGAAGCGATGAAGAAGGTCGGCAAGGACGGGGTCATTACCGTTGAAGAATCCAAGACGATGGAAACGACGCTGGAAGTCGTAGAAGGAATGCAGTTCGATCGCGGGTACCTTTCGCCTTACTTCGTCACCGACCCGGAGCGCATGGAGTGCTTGATGGAAGACGTTCGCATCCTGATCCACGAAAAGAAAATCAGCTCGATGAAGGACCTGCTGCCTTTGCTCGAACACACTGCCAAGATAGGCAAGCCGCTACTGATTATCGCTGAGGACCTTGAGGGCGAAGCACTCGCGACGCTCGTTGTGAATAAGCTGCGGGGGACGCTGCAGTGCGCCGCGGTGAAGGCTCCCGGTTTTGGTGACCGACGCAAGGCAATGCTGGAAGATATTGCAATCCTCACGGGCGGCAAAGCCATCACGGAAGACCTCGGCGTCAAGCTTGAGAACGTGAAGGAGGAGGATCTCGGCCGCGCCAAGAAGGTGACCATCGACAAGGACAACACAACGATCATCGAGGGTGCCGGCAAGGCCAGCGAGATCGAGGGCCGTATCAAGCAGCTCCGCACGCAGGTTGAAGAGTCCACTTCGGACTACGACAAGGAAAAGCTGCAGGAGCGACTGGCGAAGCTGGTGGGCGGCGTAGCGGTGATTAAAGTCGGCGCTGCAACCGAGACCGAGCTGAAAGAGAAGAAGGCTCGTGTTGAGGATGCTATGCACGCAACGCGCGCCGCTGTCGAGGAAGGCATTGTTGCTGGCGGAGGCGTGGCGTTGCTTCGGTGCATCCCAGCACTTGATAAGCTAAAGCTTCACGGTGACGAAGCCGTCGGGGTAAATATTGTAAAGCGCGCACTCGAAGAGCCGACACGACAGATTGCCAAGAACGCTGGGCACGAGGGTGCAGTGGTTGTCGGGCGCATCCGCGACTCGAAGGACGAGAGCTTTGGTTTCAACGCGGAGACCGGGGAATTCGGCGACATGATAAAGGCTGGAGTGATTGATCCGGCGAAGGTGACTCGTTTGGCATTACAGAATGCGGCGTCCATTGCCGCGCTGATGCTGACCACCGAAGCTCTCGTGGCGGACATCAAGGAAGAGGGAATGATGGCCGCGGCTGGCGTGGGCCAGGGCGGCATGGGCGGAATGTACTAAAACTCCCAAGCTCCTTGCACTACGTCTGCGCCACGTGGGGTGAGATCGCACTTCGCACGGCGAGCTGCTTTCGATTTGGGTTTGCCGAATCGTTTGCGTTGCGGCCCAGGGAGAGGATTCGCTAGTTGGCGTTATTTCATTAAGCATCGATAAGTGGTAACAAGCGAAGATTCGAAAGGGAGACGAGCGTGGCGCAATCACAAACGGCTCAGATCACCTGTAATCAATGCAACGCTTGGTACGATTCGGAAAGGGAGCTGCACGAGCACATGAGGGCGGCGCATCGCGAACACGGCTCAGAACAAGACAGCGCGAATATTCAACCGCGTGAACACCAGACGGCACCTGAAGGTGAGGGCGACTCAGGATATGGCGGTTCGGGGGAGGCGGATCCCGGCGCGGCGGTTAGACGGGTGGTGCCCGCTCCGGCTTTGAAGTGCTCGCGCCTGTAAAGAATATCCAGCACTTCGACGGCGTGGTAGCAGCGCTACCACAGGAAGATTGGGATCTGCGTGCGTGTGATTCAAAACCATTGCGTTTCCAACCTAAAAATATCGAGACAAGGAACTGCTCCCTGCTATGGTCGCTAGCCCTTGTTGAAGCCTTTGTAAAAGCTTTTTTGCACGTTCACAGAAAGTGTAACTTAAAGAGCTGCGCGAGTTCCGCCCCACTTCGTGGGAAAAATCGGCAGAAAATTCCGCGTCGATGGTGTATGTTGGCACGAACGATGGTCAGGCCGCGCAGCGCGCAATCTTCACTCACTACTCCCAACCTGAGGGGTGGAGAGCAATGACGGACTTTGTGTCGGATCTTTTGAAGATCCAAGAACAAATCGGGGCACAACTTCGAGAAGCTGGTAGAGAAGCGGTAACGCTTGCTTCGGCCGATATTAACTCTACAGAGGCTGTGCAGGCCATTGACAAAGAGTTGAAGTTGAAAGAGCTAAAGCGCAAGGTCGATGACCTTGTCGACCACGTTTTCGTGATTTTTCCGTAGCACACCAAATAATGCCGGGATCATTTCGTTTTAAACTTTTCCATCCCGTTCGCACGGGATTTGAGAGTTATTTCCGATTGTCGTGAGTGCATTGCAGGATAGCCGCTAGCCTATTTCAATACCCTGTGGACGCTTTTTGGTACACATTCTACGGCGTCGGCCCCGACCCATTGAGACCACTGCGTTAATCAGGCATATCGATCATTCTAGCAATTTTGATTGCGCCAATTTCACCCGCCCTGGGTCCAAAGTAAGAAACTCGAATAGACTTCAATATCCTCAGAATGTGAGATGCAACGCGAACTGCAGGAACCGCGGACTGCCAATCGTATGCTGCTCCAAACCCAATTTGCCCGAAGGCGGACAAGCGTATGCATTTGCCGGTGGTCCCACACACGGCGTAAGCCCAGTCGAACCTGTGGTATAGATCGGCGGGTTTGAGAAGAACGGATTGAACTCAACGTCGTTGCTCGGCACGTCGAAGCTCGGATGATTGAATATGTTGAACGCTTGTGCGTCGAATCTCAACCCGATGCGGTCGGTGATCTGGAATTGCTTGAATATGCCAAAATCCCATCGGCTTTGAAATGGACTCCGGAATATATTGCGCCCGCCCGATGCGTAACCGGTCTCGTAAAAATCGCAGCCCGAAGCGTCGCATGGCGGCACACCGTTCGTTCCTGGCGCGAACGGCGCCGGGATGCCGAACGCGGCGGCATTCAGTAGTACCGGGGCATTGCTTCCATTACCTGCGGTAACGCCGTGTAGGATTGGGTTCGTTGCAGTAGCACCCACTCCGCCAACTGGAACGATGGGGTTCGTGATTGCATCTTGGCCGCCGCCCCAAAAAATACTGGCAGCTCCTCCGCTAAAATCAATCACGCTGTATGGCTGGCCGCTTTGAAATACCGTGATGCCATTA
>CAVQBU010000009.1:0-310904 GCA_963710845.1 uncultured Acidobacteriota bacterium
CGACTTACTTCTCGCACCCATCACAGGAAGCACAACACTCGGCGGAATCGCAGCACGATGTGGTCGCTGCCTTCACCGCCCCTGTAAACCCAAGTGCGATCACTGACAACAACAGAACTGCCGCTAGCTTTTTCATGGATTTTCTCCTTTGAAAATCAATTTGATTTTTGCCGGGCGGGTGGCCCACCCCTCCGCACCGCCCAAACGAGTCCGTTGAATCTCAGGGTGCCGCATCCCTTCGGTTTTTGAAAGGTGCTGATTTAGACGCTCCGCCACCAACCAATCCAACGAACCACATCCCCCAAATCATCTCGTCCAGTAATTACGACAGCTGTCCTTCGACCGTACTTCCGTACAGCTGTTTTTTCGTTTTCCGAATGGTACCTTGGGCCAGGAGAGAAATGTGAAACGGAGTTTTCGAAATTATCGCGACGATCGCTTCGCCCTCACCACCCTGCAAAATCCCAACCTCGAAGTCCGCACCTGCCCCATCCCCCTCCGCGCATTTCTAATCGCAACAACCCGGACTCAGAAATTTGGCAAGCCTATGAAAACAAAAGAGAAACGATTTTCTAACCGCAACAAAAAAAGTACTCCGGCACAGCAGCCATTGCGCGCTCAGTCTTTCACTTGGGGAGGATTTTCCGCACTGCGCCCCGAAAACGCGCGAAACAAAAAATAAACCGGCAGCCCGCTGGCAATCAGCACCAGCCCCGGCAAAGTCGTCGCAGCCCGATAACGCAGCAGCACCACCAGAATCACGCTGGCGCCAACAATATAAAGCGCCGGCACCACAGGATAACCAAACGTCTTGTAAGGACGCTCCGCCAACGGCTTCAACCGCCGCAAACGGAAAATCCCAATAATCGTCAAAATGTAAAAAATCAGCACTGCCGACACAACATAGT
Organism: uncultured Acidobacteriota bacterium; assembly: GCA_963710845.1. Taxonomy (GTDB): domain Bacteria; phylum Acidobacteriota; class Terriglobia; order Acidiferrales; family UBA7541; genus Palsa-295. The sequence goes on from CAVQBU010000009.1 coordinate 909, forward strand.
CGAGCAAATTACTATAAAGGTTCCCGTATTTCCCGCTGACCGGATCGAAAGTGCGCGGCAAAACCAAAAACGCCGCCCAAATCCCCTGCACCAGCAGCGCAATCCCCGGCACTCCAGCCCGATTCAGAATCCCCGTCCGCTGGAAGAACAACCCATCCCGCGCCATCGCGTAATAAGCTCGAGACCCAGTGAGCAACATCCCATTGATGCATCCAAAAGTGGAAACCATGATCGCCAAAGCCATTAACGTGACGCCCAGCCCCGGAAAGACGGCCTGCAAAGTGGCCGTCGCGACGCGATCCGATTCCGCGTGCTGGATCGCATTCAGCGGAAGCGTGCAAAGATACGCAAGATTCACCAGCAGGTACAACCCGATCACCATCCCGCTGCCCAGCGCCAGCGAAAGCGGAATATTCCTCCGCGGATTCCTCACCTCCCCAGCAGTAAACGTGATGTTGTTCCACGCATCAGCAGCAAACAGCGACCCCACCTGCGAAACGCACAGCGCCACAAACAGTCCGAACCCCGTAGCCGCGCTGATCCCCGCCGCAATCGGCACATACCCGCTCGGCGCCCACATCGAAGTGAAGTTCGCCCGAATCGCCGCCGCATTGCGCCCAAAAAAAATCCCCGCAACAATCAACCCCGCAAGCGAAGCAATCTTGCAGCTGGTGAAAACATTTTGAATTACCTTGCCGTAGTTCAGCCCGCGCGTGTTGCTCGAAGTGAGCAGAAGTATGACGAGCACAGCCACAAGTTGCGCAGTAGAAAGCGAAATCGCGTACCCGGAAGAAATGTGCAAAGGCTCGATAAGGTAACGCGACTCGCCGATCGCCGGCCACAACACGCCCAGAAACCGCGCAAACCCAATCGCAACAGCCGCAACGGTTCCAGTCTGAATGATCAGGAACAAAGTCCAGCCGTACAGAAACCCCAAAGTAGGCGAGAACGACTCCCGCAGATACACATACTGCCCACCCGCCTGCGGCATCATAGACGCCAGCTCCCCATACGACAGCGCCGCAGTAATAGTGAGCACTCCCGCGATAACCCAGGAGAGCAGCAGCCACCCCGAACTCCCCAGTTGCCGCGACATGTCCGCCGACACAATGAAGATCGCCGATCCGATCATCCCGCCCGCAACGATCATGGTGCTGTCAAACAGCCCCAAGCCGCGGGTGAACCCGCGGGTGTGCTCGCTTTGACTACTTGCTGTTCGGCTGGAGCTTTAGGATCGGTTGGAGCTTTGGGATCGGGCGTAACGTTCCTCCCGCGGCCGGCGAAACCGGATGGAAGTCGGATGATAACATCGCGGAAGTGTAGTGCACTCAGAAGTTGCTTGGTCGTTTCGTACGCAGCCGCTCGAGCGCGGGCTTCGAAGTCCGGTCGAAGCGGGAGACGAGAGCGCGTTGTCGAGGAGGATGAACGGTCAGGCGCCCGATGATCGAGCGCGTGATTGCTGCGCGCGCCGCGTTAGAGCGCAGTCGAAACCGATGTGCCCGCGGCGGCAAACACGGAGGCCATTTCGGCTCGCGCCAACGGGAGGAAGCGTTCGACAACGCCGACATCGAACTGCGTGCCGCTCGCTTGCAGCAAACGCCGCTCGGCCTCTTCGAACGGGAGGCCTTGACGATAAGGCCGCGACGAAACCATCGCGTCGAACGCATCAATCACGGAGACGATGCGCGAACCCATCGGAATCTCCTCGCCGCGCAGCCCGCCGGGATAGCCCTTGCCATCATAACTTTCGTGGTGATGCAGAATGATCAAGCTCGCGCGTTCCATGCCCGGCACATGGCGCAGCACCGCCCAGCCGTATTCGGGATGCTTCTTCATCAGCTCGTATTCTTCAGCAGTCAGTTTTGCGGGCTTGTTCAGGATGGCATCGGAGATTCCGATCTTGCCGATGTCGTGCAGCAGCGCGGCAACTTCGATATCGCCGAGGTAGCTTTGATCGAGCCCCAGTTCGCCGGCAACATGCAGCGCCCACTCCGCCAGCCGCGTGCTGTGCACTCCAGTGTTCAGGTCCTTCAAATCCAGCAGCTGATTGAACGCACAGATCAAGGAGCTGCGCAGCGCGGCGATCTGTTCTTCCATCTGCTTCACGTGAATCCCAGCAGAAACCCACGGCGCCGCGAACTTCTCAAGCGCCGCGCGGGAGCACGTCTCAGCTGACGTAAGCATCGCCTTGCCGATTGGCGGAATTGGAATCACCGCGCCCGTTTCGTGTCCTGCCACTTGTGGATTGTCCAGCTGCATTGAAGTGTGCATTCGATCCTATTGCACTACTGCAACAGGCCTTGGATGGGATTGAATGCCGACAACGATCCGTACACATCCAGGCGTCCATTGCCCATGTTCACGCCGATCCACTTGGCGTGAGCTGTGGCCCAAGACGCTTGATTTTCGCTCGTGGACTGCATGTTGACGAGCAACGACGCAGTTCCGGCGACCATCGGCGAACTGAACGACGTGCCCCAGCCTGCGGCGTACGTCGCGAAAGGATACGTGGTGATGACGCCTTCACCCGGCGCGGCGACCCAAACGATCTGATTGCCGTAATTCGAGAACGTGGAGCGCTGGTCTTGATTATTTGTTGAGGCCACGCCCATTACGTTCTGCAACCCAGCCGGATAAACCATCTCCTGTTTGCCGTCGTTGCCGGAGGACGCCGCCATAATCACATTGTGGGTGTTCGCGTAATTGATAGCGTTCGAGAGTTCGGTAGAGCTCGTTGTCAAATCGAAGCTCATGTTGATGACGTTGGCATGGTTCTGAACGGCGTAGTAAATCGCGGCGATGATGTTCGATAGAGATCCGTTTCCATTCGCGGTGAAGGATTTCAGCGGGAGCAGTTTCGCTGTCGGCGCGACAAGGTGAATTACGCCCATCACCATCGTGCCGTGTCCGAACGCAGCGTATTGAGAACCGTCCAGCATCGCGGCGGTGTGTTGATCGAGCATCGCGGCGGTGTGTTGATTTACGTAAGCCGCAGCGCAGGTGGGACAGGGCGGCGGAGCGGACATGGAGATATCGTTTAATTCGGAGCCGCCCAGTTGGTTGCGCGTAAAGTCATAACCTGCGAGCAAAACGCCCTGGAGCGCTGGATGATTGGGATCCACGCCCGTGTCAATGTCGGCAACAATTCCGGCGCCGCTAACATTGAAAACGCTGTGCGCCTGAGCGACACGAATGATTTGCGCCGCTGGTTGATTCACATATCCGTGCGTAACAGATGTCCCGTAGTAGTTGACCGGAGTGTTGTCCCACAGGCCCTGCGGTGCGGTGGACGCGGTGGCTTGATTATTTACGTTCGGTGGAATTGTGAGAGTTTGGTCAGGCTCCGCGTCCAGAATTCCGTTCACGAGGTTCAGCACCGTCGCGAGTAGTTGCGGTATCAGGCCCTGCGCCGGCCGCACCAGGAATACCTGGCCGACGTTTCCGTCCAAGTTGCTCACGACCGTGCAACCGTTGGACAGGCAAACATTCTTCAGCCCGAGAAGGCCGAGGTTCGTGCGGACGATCACTCCCTGTTGCTGATTCTGGCCGGAGAGCACTTGGCCGACCGTGCTGAGCAGGCCGCCGAGAAGACCTTGCGCACTGGCGGGCTGGGCCCAGAAACCAACTGAGAGAAGTACGAAGATTCCAATTAGACGACGCATGATCGCCACTGCTCCTTTTGAGTGTCGGCGAGTAGTCCAACAGCTACGAAGATGTCTCAGTACCATTTTGGTTTGGCGACAAATTCCGGGCAATGGTACATTCGGCTACTTTTCGCACCCTCCGTATCAATCCTTAGTTCTAGTACCTTTTTTCTTGATCCTTGAGATCTTCCTAATCCTATTTTTATCAGCTACATGCGTAGGCTCTTGCCCCGTCGTGAACAAGGGCTCGACCAGCTGGAGGCTTACCTCTTGCCGGTCCGACAGAGTGACCACCAAGCGGATGCCGCCTTGCAGGTCGCATTCGATCTGAAATTCGCCGAACTCGCTGGTGACAGATTCGGCAAGTATCTTTCGGCCTTTCAGCAGGCTAACGCGCGCTGCTGACAAAGGTTCATCAGGATCGGCGGAGTTGAGGACTTGGCCGATCAGGTTCACCTTTTCCGAGTCCATCTGAGGCTCGATGCGAACATCAATCCGGTAATCGCCAGCCCCGTAAAGCAATTGCTGTGAGGCACTTCCAGCCGATCGCACACCGGCCAGCAACGGCCCGCGGAAACTGTCGAAGAGCAGCGAAGCAATCTGCGATTTCGCTTGGCTCGACTGACGAGTTGACCGGTTGATGAAGCTAGCGTTCACCGTGCGCACGGCGCCTTCGGATGGCGTGTAGGCCGACTCGCGTCGCGCAAGCCGTTGCAAATGCTGCCAGATGGCCAGCTCCTTCGAGCATTCCGCACAACCGGTTTCCAAGTGGCTTTGCATCTCGACCTTTTCGTCCTCTCGAACTACATTCCGCGCAAAATCAACCCACTTTTCCAACGAATAGTGTCGCATCCCATTCCCCCGAACTTGATTTTTCAGCTTCGCCCAAATGACAGCCCCGGTGCGTACTTGCATCACCAACTCATAAGGGTGGGTACCTGCTCAAAAAATATAGGGAGCAGCGAAAAAAGTTGGCGGAGGTCAGACGGGGGAAGCTTTGCCGGTAAGTGCAAACGGGGCCCAGTGATAGGGGTGGGGGTGGGTTTCGCGCAGCTCGATCATGGCGCCACGCAGGGCGGCGGCTTTGCCCTGGCCGTCCTGGAAGCGACGGTAGAAACGCGTCATGAATTCCGACGTGCTTTGGTCGTGGACATCCCAGAGAGTGAGGAGCAGGGAGTGTGCGCCGGCGTAGAGAAGGCCGCGGATCAGGCCGAGCAGTTCATCCCCCGGGGTAACGACGTTCATTCCGGTGGCGCAACCGCTTAGCGTCACTAGTTCGGCATTCAGCTTGAGCTGGTAGAGGTCGTAAAGATTAAGGTACGCGTCGCCGAGGCGAATTCCGGAAAACATTGGATTGTCCTGCCGGAATTTGCCATGGGTGGCGATGTGAAGCAGCCGGCTTTGCGAACCTCTTTCGCGCAAGACTTGCTCGTTGGCCTGGAGGCCCACAAACAATTCCGCGTCGGGTACTATTTCCGCGACTGCGCGAACTTCTTCCAGAATCAGCGGGGCGCGGGCATCGGGAATTCCGAGGACTAGAGACGGGCCGCTCGTGTGCGCTGCCTTTTCCTGGCAATGAGTGAAAATACTGGCGCTGGGTGCGTAGGAGATTGTGAAGGAATCGATAAGGTAACCAGTGTCGTCCAGCAAAGCGTGGAACGGCAGATAGTGCAGGACGCCATGGGGGACGATGACGAGGTGGCGCGCAGACACAAGAGCGCGAACCGGGGCGAACACCTCTTCGTACAACTGACGCAGATGCGCCTGCACCACGCCGAGCATGGATTTCTCGAAAGTGCGTGCATAATCGGGGCCGAGCTTGAATTTTGAAATTTGGAAATGAAGCATGCGCAGCAGATTGATCACGCGTGACACGGGAGTGAGTGGGACAATTTTCAGGTCGTCGTGCGTCACGACGGCAGCTATGAACTGGTCTTTGAGGCTGAAATACTCGACGAGCGCAGCGTCCGGCGGTAAGCTCGCACGAATCGAATCCAGCGACCTGATTGCCGGGCCGTGCGTGGCACTTTCTGATTGCGGCAAATCCCGCAGCACGTGCAGTAGTTCATTTTCGTGCGCGAGCGCTTCTTTCTGCAGTTTTTCGATGCGCTCGGGTGATGGTTCTTCGGCACGCAACTGTTCGATTTCAATGCGCCGGTAATACCAGTTGAGTTCTTCGCGCATGTCGCGGATTCGGCGCACCAGGTCACTCTGCCCTGCGTCGCCCGAGCGAATCGCCGGGCCGGAGCGCGTCAGCAGCTCTGCCAGGCTGCGCGATTTGGCCATTTCGATATAACTGAACGACTCGGCTGTTCCATCCGACGTTTCCGAGCGCATCAGACACAGTTCGACCAGGCTTTCGTACACTTCCAGGCGATTTTTCATGAACGCAATTTTCAGTTCTTCGCCGTGCAAGCTGCTGCGAAGGGTCTCCAGCGATTCGCGCGCCTTCTGGCAGGAACCGTACGCGCCAGCGAAATCTCCGGATGCCTGTTGGAGCTGCCCCATCAAAAAATGCGCTTGATAGTGCAACACCGGAGCTTCCAATTGTGCGAGGCGTTCAATGGCGCGAGTAGACTCGGCTCGCGCGGCGGCCAATTCCCCGGTTCGAAGAGAGAGGCGCGCGAGAAGCAAGTGGCAAAGGACGGCCTTGCTGGGCAGGAAGGAGCCGTCGAAAAATTCCGCCGCGCCGGAACACAGCCTGCGCGCTTCAAACAACCGGCCTTCATTGTAAAGAACCACGGCCTGATACAGGTCCATCAGCCAGGGCCACACCAGGTTTTTTTCGCTGACAAATTTTGCGCGCGCTTGGCCAAACAATTCCAGCGAGCCTAGCGCTTTTCCCAACTGGCTGGAGGCCATGGCTTCATACGCCTGGCATTTGGCTTCTTCGTAACCCATTCCCAGCTTCTGGAAACGTAGATAGCCTTCATGGGCGGTTTCCTTGGCTTCGCTGCTGAGATTCAATTCCAGATAGATCTCGGAGAGGTCCAGATAGCAGAGCGCCAGGACGTGCGCGTCGCCATTCTTTTCACATTCAATGCGCGTGGCGCGCAACATCTCGATCGCGCGGCTGTATTCGCCGCGGAGATAATAGAGGTAAGCAATGTTGTAGTCGCTTTGCGTGACCAGTAGCGTCATGCCATGACTGACGCACATTTCCCGGGCGCGCTGGTAGGTGGCGAGGGCGCGGGGAAAATCATTCAGGGTAATCAGGCAGACGGCCATGTTGTACAGAGCGACAGCGAGGCCTTCCGAATCGCGAAGCGGCAGCAGCATCTCGTAGGCACGCTCATAGCAAGCCAGTCCTTCGTCAAAACGGTCCTGCCGGTGATAGATATTGCCGACATTGATCTCGACGTGGGCCCATCGTTTGTCATCGCCCAGGTTCCGGAAGATTTTCTTGGCGTCTTGTGCAGCTGTGAACGCCTGATCGTATTTTCCCAGGAGGATGAAGGGTTGAATGGATGGAATTAATGTGCGGGCTTCTTCTTCGGGATTGCCAATTTCGCGAAAAATGCGCAGAGCCTCGGCGTGGAAATCAAGCGCCTGTTGATTTTCTCCGAGCATGTATAGAGCGTTGGCTTTGGAGCGGAGGCTGCGGCCCAGCGCCTCTTTATTTTTCAGCTGGCGCGCAATGGCTACGCTGGATTCTGCCAGAAAGAGAGCTTCGCGGACGTTTTCGCGCAATTTGCCGCGAACCACTTCATTCAGTTGTTGCACCACGTTGACTTTCAGCAATCGCGGATGAGACGCGATAAATTTGTTGCGGGTGGAATCCGTCGTGAGGTCTACCAGCTCGCGCAGCAGTTTTTCGGACAGCGGAGGCTTTTTATTTTCTGGCTTCACGCGAATCCCGTTTCGAGCAGGCGTTTGCGCAGCTTTTCCAGGCAGCGCTGACGGATGAAACCGATTGAGCCGACCGCGATTCCAAGCGTTGCGGCAATTTCCTGATACGGGCGCACCGGCTCATCGTAGAAAAGCATGTGGATGAGCTCGCGGCAGCGCGGCGGGAGTTCGGCCATCGCCTGGCGCAGGCTTTGTTCGTCTTCGGCCTCGCGCAAAATATCCTCTGCGCGGGAGGGAGTGCTTTTCTCGAATTCTCTGGCGGCTGGGTCCAGAACGTCCGTGCGTCGTTGCTGTTGCTTACGGTGAAAACATTTGTGTGCGGTGACCTGCATGATCCATTTCGGTAGGGCCTTCACTTTGCGTAGCTTCGGAAGTTCGGACAAGAGATCCAGGCACACAGCCTGGAAAATGTCCGTGGAGTCGTCGGCAGAGAAACCGTATTTGACGGGGATCGAAAAAATGAGGTTCTTATATTTGAAGATCAGCGCGCACCAGGCTTCTTCGCTGCCGCCGATACATTCGCGGATCAACCGCGCGTCCGGCCATGCGGCGCGCGGATCGTCTGATGCTGGGATTTGTCGATTGGCAGTGCGGCTCAGGCTCATAATCTATTGCACGTAGAGCTCTTCAATATTCCATAGCGCGTAGGGCACTAGAATAGCGGGCCGGAAGTTTCCCACGTGATTGGCTGCCCCCACCAAAATATTGGGGCTAACCAGGCAGATCACCGGAAGTTCTTCGGCAACGATTTCCTGCACGCGGTCGTAGAGTTTCTTGCGCTTGGCGTAGTCAAGAGCGACGAGCTGTTGTTGCATCAGGCTATCCATTTCTGATTCCCATGGTGTGGAGGGCTTTTCTTGGCGAGGGTGCCAGAGGTGAGTTTCGCCACTTGATAGCCACACGTTCATTTCCGAGGTGGGGTCGGCATCGCCGCTGACTAATCCCATCACGGCGGCTTCATAATTGTGCGTGTTGAGCAGGCGGTCCACCATCGCGTGAAATTCCAGCGGGACGACCTGCACCGTCATTCCCAATTGACTCAAATCGTCTTGAACGATTGTGGCGATTTTTGTGCGCTGCGCATTAGAGGAGCTAGTGAGGATGGAGAATTCCACGTGGTCGCCGTGAGGATCTACGAGCGAGCCATCGCTCTTCCACGAGAAACCGGCGGATTTCAGGAGCTCGCGAGCGCGTTCTAGTGATCGCGCCGGATGCGCAATGTTTTCGTCGAGCCACAATTTATTTCCGGGCGTTACCTGGTCCCAGATGGGCGTCGCGCGGCCGTTGTACACCAGGCGCACGATTCCTTCGCGATCGATTGCCGCGGAAACGGCTTGGCGGAAGCGCAGGTCCTGAAACCAGGACTGTTTCTTGGTCATTTCGGGAGGAATATTCGGGCCCGGGTCGTTCAGGTTGAAGAATAGAAAATTGTACTCGAGGCCTGCGCCGAGGTCGTCGAGGTGATAGCCCTTCTGCGATTGCTGTTTTTGCAGTACGGTGAAATTGTCGGCGCTGAAGCGGCTGAGGATGTCGGTATCGCCAGACTGGAAGCGGATTACCTGCGCGTCCTCGCTGGGAACGAACAGGAATGTGACGTCGTTGAGATAGGGCAATTGGTTTCCGGCGCGGTCTGCTTTCCAATAATATGGATTGCGTTCGAGAACCACGCGTTGCCCGGCTACGTATTCCTTCAAACGAAATGGGCCGAGGCCGGCGAATTGATTTGGCGGCGTGGAAAGAGTCCATGCTTGAGAAAAGGCGCCGGAGCGATGGTTGGCTTCGAGCAAGTGGCGCGGAAGAATCGCGACGCTATCAAACAGGCGCTCGGCGGCTGCGTAGGGCTGCGCTAGTTCGAAACGGACGGTGTAGTCATCCACCTTCACGACGGTGATGGGCTTTCCGCCAACGACCAACAGATCACGCTGCGAAGAGTCTACTTTGTCATCGAGGTAAACCTGAAAACTGAAAATCACGTCGTCCGCGTTGAACGGTTGACCATCGGAAAAGCGGACGCCGCGGCGAAGTTGCAGCGTGTATTGGCGGCCGTCGCGTGAGACGGTCCATGATTTTGCCAGCGATGGTTCGGTTTTGAGCGAGCCGCGATTGACGTGAATCAGATCAGCGGTGAGGCAGCGAATTACGTCGCGCGAGGGTTCATCCAGAGCGAGGACTGGATTCAAGGTTTTAGGTTCCGAGCGCAACGCGACCACGATGCGGCCGCCGGCGTGACCCGTGGCGGCGCCATCCGCGAGCATTCGATCTTCGCTGGCTTGCTGCGGCAATGCACGCGGGGCCGAGCAGGCGCAGAAAATTATTACAGCGACAACCCACGCCCGCGGTAGTTGGATTTTCCCCATCTATCAACTCTTAACAGAGATTTCGCGGTTTTTACAGCGGGACGGATTTGTGAAGTTCCTGCAGAGCATCGGCGGCGGCGTAGAAAACAACGAAGAGCGGGATCAGGAGTAGCGCGGGAAGGAACATCCACCAGTACGAAGAGAGAACCGAGTATTGCTGCAAGGACGATAGCAGCGCGCCCCAGCTGGGCATGGGTTCGCCGACGCCGAGGCCCAGAAATGTGAGAGTGACTTCGGCGAGAACATATTGGGGGACGAGGAGAGTAATTTGCGTGAGCAGGACTGCGTAGGTTTGCGGAAGAACGTGGCGGCGGAGCAGATAGGCGTCGGATGCACCGAAGCCGCGGGCTGCGAGGACGAAATTGCGTTCTTTGGCGCTGAGGACTATGCCGCGGATCAGACGGGCTGGACGCGCCCAGCCGATCAGGCCCATCACAGAAATGAGCAGCAGGAAAACTTGCCATTGCGAAATGTGCAGAGGGAGTGCGGCGCGCACGGCGAACAGAAGATAAAGCCAGGGCAGCGCGAGGAACAGCTCGCTGCCGCGCATGAGAAGTCCGTCCAGCCAGCCGCCGTAATACCCGGCGATTCCACCGATGAGGATGCCGATGGAGACGGAGAGAATAGCGGCGATCAGTCCGGCGAGCAGGGATATTTGGCCGCCGTAGAGGAAGCGGGAAAATTGGTCGCGGCCGTAGGCGTCTGAGCCCATCAGGAAAATTCGCGCGGGATTTTCGACCCCAAATAGGTGCACGCGCGATGTGGCGAGGCCGGCGATTTTGTAAGGCGCGCTGCGAACGAAACAGTGCAGCGGATACGGATGCTCTGAACCCTGGCCGGCAATCGTCGCGGGTTCGCTGGAATCGCGCGCTGCGTACACGAAAGGGCGAATGTGAAAGGTTCCGGCAGCATCCACGAAATGGATGGCGGTTGGAGGCGCGAAGGGCGTATCGCGGTCCTGGGCTGCGAAATCGTAGGGAGCGAAAAAGCCGGCGAAGAGAATGACGCAGGAAAACGCCGCCAACACGGCAGCTGCGCACACGAGTTTGCGGCGGTGCGTCAATTTATTTGCTCCGTGCGGATTCTTGGATCGGTGGCGAAGAGCAACGCGTCCGCGAGGAGATTTCCAGCAATGAGGAAAACGGATGAGAACATCACAGCGCCGACTATCACGTAAACATCTTTCGCGAGAATTGCGTCCAGGAGCAGGGGGCCTAGGCCGGGCCAACTCAACACAACTTCGACGAGCAAGGACGCGCTCAACATTCCGGCGATCGAGTAACCGAAAAGAGTGATTAACGGATTCGCGGCAACGGGCAGAGCGTAACGCAGCAGGACGCGGCTTTCGGGCACGCCGTGCGCGCGCGCGGCGCGGACGAAGGGAGCTTCCAGAACTTCGATCATGGCGGAACGGATGTGCCGGACCAGCGGCGGCAGAGTCGCTAGCACAAGTCCGACAACCGGCAGGAAAAGATGAGCGGCGAGGTCTTTCAATTTGCCGACGATGCTCAGGTCGTCGAATTTTGCGGACATCATGCCGCCGGTTGGAAACCATCCGGTGCGCACAGCCACGAGTAGCAGCGCAAGAAACAGGACCAGGTCGGGGACCGTGAGCAGCGAAGACGTGACGATTCCGCCGGCGCGATCGGTCCATTTTCCACGGCGGGCGGCGCTCCAGATTCCGAATGGGATCGCTATCAGCCACGCGAGCAAAAGCGATGTGCCGGTGAGGAGGAGAGTGTTGCGCGCGCGGACGGCGAGAAGCGGGGCGACTGGTGTGCCGTAGGCGAAGGAGAGGCCGAGGTCGCCGCGGAAAACGGAATGCAGCCAGTGCTCGTAACGCATGGGAAAAGGCTTATTGAGGCCGTATTCCGAGCGCAGCGTGGCGACGGTATGCGCGGAGATTTGCGGATTCACGCTTAGCGGAGTGAAGAAGTCGCCCGGTGCCAGTTGCAGAATGGCGAAAGAAAATATGGAAACGCCTAGGAGAAGAAGCATCGAGTGAAGGAGTCGGTGGGCGAGGTATCTCATGGCGGCGGCTATGCGGAGCGCTCGAGCAGGATGGATTCCATTGAGCGCACACTGGCGAGGAGTTCTTTCGTGTAAGGATGTTCGGGCGAAGCGAATAGTTTCCGCGTGCTTTTCGCTTCTACGATGCGGCCCTGATACATGACGGCGACGTCGTCGGCGAATTCAGAGACCAGTCGCAGGTCGTGCGAGATGTGCAGGTAACTAAGCGAATGGGCTGCTTGCAGGTCCGCGAGTAAATTGAGGATCAGAGCCTGATTGGCGGCGTCGAGATTTGAAACCGCTTCGTCCAGGATCAAGAGGCGCGGGCCGAGCGCGAGGGCCCTTGCGATCGCGAGGCGCTGGCGTTGACCGCCGCTGAATTCGAGCGGCGTTTTGCGTTCCCATGCGGGGTCCAGGCGCACTTGCTCCATCAATTGCAATGCTCGGGCGCGACGCTGCGATTTTGTACCCTCACGCTGAATCAGCAGCGGCTCCGTGATTATTTCGCAGGCCGTCAACCGCGGATTCAGCGCGGACGACGGATCTTGAAAAATTAGTTGCACATCGCGGCGTATCGGGAAGAGTTGTTCTGTATCGAGCGCGAGTAAATCCTCGCCTGCAAGCTCGATCCTCCCTGTGCTGGGGCGTTCCAGTAGCGCGATGCAGCGCGCGAGACTGGATTTGCCGGCACCCGATTCGCCCACCAGCGCGAGAGTTTGGCCTGGGAAGAGCGTCAGAGAAACGTCCTGAAACGCGTTGACGACATTTTTCTGACGCGAGAACGGGCTGCGTCGCACGTATTGCTTGCCGAGGATGGAGACGCGCAGGAGCGGCTCGAATTGGTTGCTGTTTGAGTGCAGCCTTTCCGGATTCATTCCATGCCTCTGCCGTTTGCGCAGCGCGGAGCGATCGGCATCTAAGTGACCATCTCGAAATCCAGATCTTCGCAAACGCTCGCAGGTGCCGAGATGCGCAGCATCGCGCGCGTTACGGAGTGTGTCGGATTGCGATAGAGTTGTTCGAACGGCCCGTGTTCTACAATGCGGCCGTTCGCCATCACCATCAGGCGGTCAGCGAGGCTGGCCTGCACTTCCAGGGCGTGGCTGATCAGCAAGATCGAGATATGCAATTCGCGTTGCAATTTCCGCAGTAGTGCCAGGATCTCGCTTTGGGTGCGCGCATCGAGCGAGGCCGCCGGCTCGTCGGCGATTAGTAACGCGGGATTGCACGCCAGCGCCTGCGCGAGGACCACGCGTTGCCGCTGGCCGCCGCTTAACTGGTGCGGATATGCCGACAAAATCCGCGGCGAATCTGCGAGGCCGACGCGTGCGAGCGACAATTCTGCTTCGGCGCGGCAGCGCTGCCATTTCCAATGGTTGTGGGCGTGAATGACTTCGGCAACCTGATTCCTTATTCTCATGACGGGGCTCAGAGCGAGCTCGGGTTCCTGGAACACGAGCGAAATTCCCGCGCCGCGGATTGCGCGAAGATGATCGCGATCTTTCGCGAGGAGCTCTTCGCCGCGAAATTCAATGGAGCCCGACACCTGAGCCTGATCCTGCGAAAGCAAGCCGAGCAAGGCCAGCGCGACGCTTGTCTTTCCGCACCCGGACTCTCCCATCAGGCCCAACACTTCGCCCTCGCCGATTGCGAAGCTCACATTCTCGACGGCGTGGTGCAGGAGAGAGCCGGCGCCGCGATAGGAGGCATTCAAGTTCGTTACTCGAAGCAAGAATTGCATCAATTCCTTCCCGCGGGAATGTCGCGCAGAGAACGTTCCGTTACTGCGAGCTTCAACGAGTGCGCCGAATGCGTTCCAGTCCGAATCTTGCCCGAGCTGACGCTGCCAAGGCTTGTCGTAGGCTTCACATATTAAGGTAGGGGCGCAGGACGTGGATGTCGATGGAACGCCGGCTGCGGATACCCGTGTAAGTTACTGGTACCAAGGTACTAAGCCAGGAAGGCTGGCTGAAAAGGCGGGCCGGAGTTGCCGCGGCCTTGCAGCTCGGGCGAGAACTCCAGAATCGGTACTCCAGGGGCTAACGCCGCTCGATTTTGCCGGGCTTACGTCGTGGCTCATGCGACGACCGACAAAGCAGAGTCAGGTACGCCGGCTAGAAAGCAGTTGCTACGAATTCAAAGGCTGAGACAAGGGCTACGTCGATGGCTGCCCGTTTCGATGAACCTGAACCGGCCGCCCCACGGTCAACGGCAGCGTCAACATCGCCCAGCTAAAGCTGGCCGCGACAGAGTCAAAACCAAAGGCACGACCTCCAAAGATTCTTGAGCACTCACACAAGTCGCTCGTCGCCGTCATTTGAGAACCGCCGCCGCTCGGGCTACGTACTGATCGAGGATTTGATCAAGCTCCTGCGCGCGGATCGGTTTGGCTAAATAGCCGTCCATGCCGCCGGCGAGGCAAAGCTCCTGATCGCCTTTCATGGCGTGCGCGGTGAGAGCGACGATGGGCTGATGTCCGCCCGTGAGTTTTTCCTTTTCGCGAACTCTGGCGGTGGCTTCCATGCCGTTCATTTCGGGCATCTGTATATCCATCAGCACCAGATCGAAAGTGTCTTTTTCCAGTGCGGCGAGAGCTTCGCGGCCGTCGGCCGCAACTACCACTCGATGGCCTTTCTTTTCCAGCAAGCGCGACATCAGGCGCTGATTCACGAGATTGTCCTCGGCCAGCAGTATGCGCAAGGATTCGGAGGGAGCCTGGGGATGCTGCGCGGAGTAACGCGTGATCAGCGGAAGCGCGCTCTGCTGGCCGCGCGCACCCACGACGCGCGCGATCGCCTCGTGCAATTCCGACTGCCGGATCGGTTTCAGCAAATGGGCGGACACGCCCAGTGCTTTGCAACGCTGAGCGTCTCCACGAGACTCGGACGAGGTGAGCATCATGATGGTAGCGGTGGATAATTCCGGCGTCTGGCGGATGCGCGCAACGAGCTTGAAACCGTCCATTTCCGGCATGTGCATGTCGGTGAGAATCAGCGCGTAAGGCGCGGCGGCCCGCGCTGCAGCGGACAGCTCCGCCAGGGCCTCCTCGCCGCTTTCCACGGACCTCACCTGCATCCCCCAACGTTCCAGCATCGCCTGCAGAATCCGGCGATTCGTGGCGTTGTCGTCCGCGATCAGCACTTTGATGCCGCGCAGAATTTCCGGCGGGGCGAGCGTTTCGATGGGCGCTTCCCCGCCAACGTGTTTGAACTGCACCGTGAAGTAGAAATGTGTTCCGTGGCCGGCTTCACTTTCCAACCAGATCCGGCCGTCCATCATGTGCACGAGACGTGAAGAGATGGTCAGGCCGAGTCCGGTACCACCGTATTTCCGAGTTGTGGATGTATCGGCCTGAGTGAAAGGATCAAATATCATTTTTTGCTTTTCGAGAGGGATTCCGATTCCAGTGTCGGAAACGGTGAAGAGGAGAAGACGATCGTCGCCATCTTCGACTTCCAGGCGCACGCTCAGCGCCACCTCACCTTTATCAGTGAACTTGATCGCATTACCCACGAGATTGACCAGGACCTGGCGGAGGCGGCCGGAATCGCCCTGGACCACGCCTGGAACTTTGGGAGCGATTTCACACAGAAGTTCCAATCCCTTTGCATCGGCGCGCAACGCTAACGTTTTTAGTGTCGTTTCCAGGCAATCCCGCAAATTGAAATTTACCGCTTCCAAGTCAATCTTGCCCGCTTCGATCTTGGAGAAGTCGAGAATGTCGTTAATTACAATGAGCAGGGAGTCAGAGGACATCTTGACCGTCTCGAGATATTCCCGCTGCTCCGCGGTCAGGTCGGTGTCCAGTGCCAGATCGGTCATGCCCATAATGCCATTGAGCGGGGTGCGAATTTCGTGGCTCATATTGGCGAGAAATTCGCTTTTGGCCTGGCTGGCCGCTTCCGCGGCTTCCCGGGCTTTTTGCATGGCGCGCTCGGCCTTCAGGCGCGCGGTGATGTCCCGGCCAACGCCGACGATGCCGGTGACTTCGCCGCGATTGTCGAGCAGGGGAACTTTGGTGGTGAGCAGGAAAATTTTTTCACCGCTTTCGTTGACACATTCTTCTTCGCGATCGAAGAGCGGCTGCTTGGTGCGCATCACGGTCTGGTCGTCTTGAAAATAGGCGTCGGCGAGCTCTGGCGAGTAGAAATCGCGATCCGTCTTGCCCAGCAATTGTTCATGGTTGTGGGCGCCCACAGAACGCGCGAGGGACGTATTGGCCGTGACAAAGCGGGATTCTATGTCTTTCACGTACATGAAATCGGGCACGTTGTCGATCAGGGCGCGCAACATGCGGCGTTCTTCGTAGAGCGCATCCTGCGCACGCAACTTTTCGTTTACCTCGGCCTGCAATTCGCGCGTGCGATCCTTCACACGGATTTCCAGCTGACTATTGGAATCCTGTAACGCCGCGTCGCGGTCGCGAATGCGGTCGAGCATTTGATTGAAGGAACGAATTACCTGTGCGATTTCATCCGACCCGCGCGGGATGGCGCGCAGCGTGTAGTTTTCCTGCAGCGTGATTCGGCCGGCAACGTCCGCCAGCTGGAGCAAGGGCCCGGTAATGACGCGAAGGAAGCGCGAGGAGATCAAGTAGGTCGCAAGGATCGAAACCAGCAGCAGCACGATGGTGATCTTGGCGAACTCCCACATGGTGGCGCGGAATCCGCTAAGGTCGGAGACGATCGCGATGGAGCCAGTTTTCTCGCCGTTCAAGGAAACCGCACGGAACAATGTGAATGACTGCGGGCCAAAATACGCACCATCCGCGCGCCACGGGGGCATCTTGTAGTCGCGGCTCAGGTCGGCGCGCCGGTATTCGGCGAAGATGTTGCCGTGGATGTCGTAGAGACAAGCGCCCAGAATCTGATGGTCTGCCTGCAGCGCTTTCAGCATCTCCCGCGCGGTCTTTTGATCATCGAATGCCAGCGAGGCTGCGGTATTCGCGCCCAAAGTATCCGCGAGAGTGGAAAGTTCCCTGGCGATATCGGTGCGAAAGCTGGCGCGTTCGTAGATTCCAAACCCAAGCGAAGCCAGGATCAGCGCGAATAAGATCGCGGAGAGAACCAGCAGGGCCAGCTTTCGTTGGATGGATGCGCTGTTGAAAAACATTGCTTCCTCGTTACCCGTGATTTCCGATTACCGATTTGGCCAAGAGCAGCAGCCGCGAACTGATCTTGAGATTGGCTCGTTCGGCCGCTTCCAAATTGATTTCAAAGCGGACTTTGTTGTCCACCAGGAGGAAGCCGATCATGCCCCCTTGCTGGGCGAAGCCGTCGGACTCCCCCACGGTCAGTATGGGGCCGTCCTTCAACTCGACGAGCAGCTGGCCGAGACGGACTGCGTCACGCCTGCTGACAAAAAGCACCTGACATCCCTGAAAGTCCTCCAACGGCTTCAGATGCCGGACGCGGAAAGGCCGAGTTCCCACGGATTGCCCCGCGAGTGTGGCTTCCAGGTCTCCTTGAAATGGATCCTCGCCGATGGTGCACACCGTGACCGGATTTACGTCATTTCCCGGGGCGCCCACGGGCCACTCTACCAGTTGCACGAAATGAAAAAGAAACGCGGCCTTCACGTGATATTCACTCGTGGCAGATTGCGCCAGCGCGGTGCGTGCCGTATCCGCGGGAATCAGGACCGCGGCCGTGGCGAGAATTGGCATTACGCAAAAGGCAAGCACGCGGATGCGCACGCGGCCACGCTCCAACGCGACGCGGCCAGCCACTCCGCTCCGATTTTCGTGAGATACACGCTCCACTGAATTTCCTTGCTCAGAATCGCCAGGTTAACTTCACGTATCCACTGCGTTTCATGTAGTTGCTGAAACCGGTACCTTCCGGGTTCAAGAACTCGATATGATGATCCTGTGTGAGATTCTGTCCGACTAAATTGGCCGATAGATGCTCGCGCAGGTGCCAGGTAAGCTGCGAATCAATTCGGGTATATGACGGCACCGCCGGATTCTCCAGACGCCCAACGAAATTCGCGCTGACGTCCCACGCCAAACCGTGAAACAGAGCCAGGTGCGATCCCACGCGCGCCCATTGACGCGGACTGCTGCCTTCCGCCGTTGCAACCGATGAAGTGTCCTGGCTGGCGGGATCCAGGTGCAGGCGGATTTCTTCAAAAGAGTAGGCGGGAGTCAGCGTCCAACGGCTGGTGATTTTCCAGGTTGCAAACGCCTCGACTCCATGCGTTGTTCCTCGCATGAGGTTTTCGTAATTGAGCGGCATCACGATGTGCGTAGGCGCCGGGTCTGTTTCCAGAAAAGACGGCTCGGGCTCGGAGGTTTGCAGCTGACTGTAGGAATTGTAATAGGCGGTGAAATCCATCGACAGACGGTCGTACGGCTGGATCCGGTACCCGGCTTCGTAGGTAATTTCTTGCTCGTCTTGAAAAGAGGGGTTCCCTACGATGCGGATCAAGACCGGTGGGCCGCTGGGCGGAACAAAACCGTTCACGGTGAGTTGTGAAGCCGTGTCAATTTCGGAGGGCGTACGTAGGGTCCTTGAAATGCTGGCCCAGACCATTTGGCGTTGACTCAGCGTCCAGGTGGCACCAAGGCTAGGCATGAATCCGAAGCCCGTGTAGTAATTGTGTTCGACCCTCATGCCGGCAATCAGCGACAAACGCGCGGGGATGAGCGTAATTTCGTCCTGCACGAAAGCACTGAAAAGCTGCGTGTCAAGTTTGGGCGGGTCAAGGGAAAACAAGAGATTGCCGTGGGTGGTCGAGGAAGAAAAGCGATAGCCGGCCCCCCAGACGATGTCCTGGCGAGAGCCCCAGCCAAGATGGTGCGCGAAATCAATATCGAGCGTGTTTCGCGTTTCGCGCAAGGCATCATCGCGACGGTAGCGGTCGAAGGATATTTGCAGCGTGGTGTCTGATCGGTCCGATTGGCGATGATTCCAATTCGCCTGTAGATATCCACCGCTTGCATTCGTTCCGCTGAAAACCGGTTGAACGGTGGGCGAAGCAACGGATTCCACCGCGGCCGCGATGTCGCCGATGCCGGCGGTGTACAAGTCTCCCGCGACGGTCAAATCGTCTTTCGCCGAGAGCTTGCTATCGGTGCGAAATCCGCCGCGCAGCAACATCCAGCCATCACCGCCATCTGGGCTCGCGAGTCCAGGCAGATGGTATTGATTGAAATAGCTGGCGAAGACGCGGTAGTCGGTGGTCTTGCCGACAGTTCCTCCGTACTGCAATGTGCCAAAGCCTTGGTCGAGGTTTCCGACTCCGGCCACCAACATGCCGCCACGAGTTTCGGAAGCTTTTTTGGTTATGATGTTGATGACTCCATCGACCGCATTGGCGCCCCAGGTCGCGCCTCCGGGCCCGCGTATAACTTCGATTCGCTCGACGTCTTCCAGCGGTACTTCTAGGACATCCCAGAAAACGCCCGAAAAGGTAGGCTGGTAGACAGTTCGCCCGTCAATCATCACCAGGAGCTTGTTGCTGAATTCACCGTTGAATCCTCTGACGCTGATGGCCCAGATGTTGGAATTAATCTGCGCGACATTCACGCCCGGGACCATGCGCAGCAAGTCAGGGATATTGTTCGCACCCGAACGGCGAATGTCTTGCTGCGTGATTACGAAAATGGCGGCGGCGGTTTGCGATACTTTCTGTTCTTTCTTTGATACCGAGGTCACCTCCACGTTCATTAGATCCTCGACGCTCAGTTTCGAGAGATCTTCGGGAGGGTTCTGTGCTCGCGCGGAAATGGCCAACGAGAGAGCAATCAGCAGCACTACGCAGCCGCGTCTTAGAATTTGTCGCGCCGCCGGTTCGAGCGCGTTGTTCCGCAAACATCCAGGGGCAAAGTCGCGGGAATACTGTGTTGCGAGTTCCCTGCTTCTGGGGTCGTGGTGTGGAACTCTTGTTTTCATCAACGTTTGTCCTGCCGCGCTCTGAGTTCTGGATTGAAGCAACGGCAAAGCTGTTGCGGGTGCGAGACTCCTACTCTTTTAGCGACGCTCTTCCGTGTCGCGCAGCGCGCGGCTTAGCGCTCCTGAATTCCGGCCAATCGTTGAAAGAGTGAATTTGGAGACACCATGCGCAGAGAGGGGCGTACGGATCCAAAGTTCGTCGAAGGGGGATGCAGCTTGGGATGATCGAGCGCCGGAACAGGCCTATCCAGCGCAGCGAATCGAGTGGTGATCCCAGGTTCTGCTGATTATGAAGCTACTACTTTGTTTTTATCATCTCCGGAGATTCGCTGAGGTTGGAACTGGGGGCGTGGTGCCGTATGTGCCACGCCCCTCGCGTGCGTCACGAGCTTTGCCGCCAGTGGAGCGTGAAGCCGTCGCTGGAGTCGCGCGAAAAGCAGTGGAATTGCGACGCGGCAGCGACGCTGCAAGCCCTTCGAGCCGGACGCTACGGCAGCGATCGCGTGGGTGGTGGAAGCAACTAGTCTGCTTCGCTGGAAGCTGGGCGCGCGCCTGGAGCAAGATTGTCGTGTTGCTTTCCCTGGAAGCGCAGGCGGAGGCGGTCAAATTCCAGATAGACGACCGGAGTGGTGTAGAGCGTGAGCATCTGGCTGAGGATGAGGCCTCCGACGATGGTGATGCCGAGAGGCCGACGAAGTTCGTAGCCCGTTCCGGTACCGAGCGCCAACGGCAAAGCGCCCAATAATGCGGCCATCGTAGTCATCAGGATTGGGCGGAAACGCAACATGCAGGCTTCGAAGATTGAATCGCGCGTGCTCTTTCCTTCCTCGCGTTCGGCTTGCAGAGCGAAGTCGATCATCATGATGCCGTTCTTTTTTACGATCCCGATGAGCAGCACGATGCCGATGATGGAGATGATGTTCAGATCCTGCTTGAAGAGCATCAATGCCACCATCGCGCCGACGCTGGCCGGTGGCAAAGTGGAGATGATCGTCCAAGGATGCACCAGGCTTTCATAAAGGATGCCGAGAACGATATACACGGCGAACAGCGCCGTCACGATCAGCCAAGGCTCGGTGCCCAGAGATTGCTGATAGGCTTGCAGCGTGCCGGCGTAAAAGCCTGTCAGCGAAGAAGGCGCGCCGAGGCGCTTTTGCATCTGGTTGATGGCTAATGTAGCGTCGCTCAACGAGACATTGGGCGCGAGATTGAATGAAACAGTGACCGAGGGAAACAGGCCGGTGTGATTGATGGAAAGCGGCGTGGTGTTGGCTTGGCCTTTGGCGATGGCGAGCAAGGGAATATTCTTGCCGCCGGCGCCATGCAGGTAGATGTCTTTCAGGCCTTCCGGACTTTGCCAATATTGCGGCGCAACTTCGAGCACCACGTAATACTGATTCAACTGCGTGTAAATGATGGAGACTTCGGATTGGCCGAACGCGCTGTATAACGTGGAATCCAGCGACTGCACGGTGAGGCCGAGCTTCGCGGCGGTGATGCGATCGTAGTTCATCAATTCATCGAGGCCACCGTTTTGCTGATCGGAGCTGACGTCCTGCAGACCTTTCAGTTTCTGCATCGCGCTCAAGAGAATCGGCGCCCATTTGAAGAGATCCTGCGGGTTGTCGGATTGAATGGTGTATTGGTAGAGCGCGTTGCCGGAGCGGCCGCCGATGCGCAAGTCCTGCACGGGCTGCAGGTATGCGGATGCGACGGGCAACGCGTTTAATTTGGGGCGAAGGCGGTTGATGATCTCGGCGGCGCTGACCTTGCGTTCTGCCAGCGGTTTTAGCGCAACGAAGGAAGAGCCGGTGTTGGTGGCGCCACCGCCGCCGGTAAATGCAATTACGTTCGCGACGGCCGGATCCTTCTTGATGACGGCACCGATTTGCTGAATGGAAGTGTTCATGGCCGGGAAGGATGCATCCTGCGGTCCGCGTACTGCACCGGAGAGCGCGCCGGTATCCTGCTGCGGGAAAAAACCCTTGGGGATTTTGATGATCAGGATCACGTTCAGCGCGATGGTGATGAACAGCACGATGAGAGTGAGCGCGGGATTGTCCAAGACCCATGTAAGAGTGCGGCGATACAAGGACAGCATGCCGTCAAAGAATTTCTCGCTCGCGTTGTAGATGCGGCCGTGCGTTTCCGCGCGCTCGTTACGCAACAGATAGGCGCACATCATGGGCGTGGTGGTGAGCGAAATGATCATGGAGACGAGGATGGCCGTGGAGAGGGTGATAGCGAACTCGCGGAAGAGCCGGCCGACGATACCGCCCATCAACAGGAGGGGAATAAAAACGGCGATGAGCGAAATGCTGATGGAGAAGACGGTGAAGCCGATTTCCTCCGCGCCCTTCAACGCCGCGGCAAAAGGCTTCATGCCATTTTCGAGATGACGCGAGACATTTTCCATTACCACGATCGCGTCGTCAACGACGAAGCCCGTGGATATCGTCAGAGCCATCAGCGAAAGATTGTCTATGCTGAACCCGAAGAGGTACATCACCGCGCAGGTGCCGATCAGCGAGACCGGGACGGCCACGGCGGGGATCAATATGGCGCGGGCGTTGCGCAGAAACACGAAGACAACCAGGATCACCAAGACGACGGAAATCAGCAGGGTTCTTTCGACGTCGCTGACGGAGGCGCGGATCGTGGTGGTGCGGTCCAGAACCACGGTGATATCAATGCCCAGCGGAATGGACGCCTTTATAAAGGGAAGTTGCGCGATGACGCGGTCCACAGTGGAGATGATGTTGGCACCGGGCTGGCGGAAAATAATGACGTTGATGGCGCGTTTGCCGTTCAAATAACCGGCTGCACGGACGTTCTGCACCGCGTCTGTTACCTGCGCAACGTCGGAGAGGCGGACGGCCGCGCCATGGCTGTAGCCAACAATGAGCGGCCGGTAGTCTGCCGCCTTGGAGATCTGGTCGTTGGCGAGGATGTCTGCGGTCACAAGGCCATCGCTGAGCTGGCCTTTGGCGAGGTCGGAGTTTTGCAGACTGAGCACGGATTGCAGATTTGCGAGAGTGAGTCCGTAGGCGGCGAGCTGGGTGGGATTGGCATCCACACGCACTGAGGGCAGCGCGCCGCCACCCACGCTGACTTGGCCTACGCCTTGAATTTGCGAAAGCTTCTGCATGATGACGGTGGAGGCAGTGTCGTACACGCTTTCGGGGCCGTATTTATCGGAGGTGAGGCCGAGGATCATGATGGGCGCGTCGGCGGGATTGACTTTGCGATAGGTGGGATTAGACGGAAGGTTGGCGGGTAAATAGGTTCGCGCGGCGTTGATGGCGGACTCGACGTCGCGCGCCGCGCCGTCAATGTCGCGGCTGAGGTCGAATTGAATGGTGATGGAGGTGCTGCCAAGCGTGCTGGAGGAAGTCATTTCTGTGACGCCGGCGATATGGCCGAATTGGCGCTCGAGCGGGGTGGCGACGGAGGAGGCCATGATTTCGGCGCTGCCTCCGGGCAAGCCTGAACTGACTGAAATAGTTGGAAAGTCCACTTCGGGCAGCGGCGCTACGGGCAGGACTTGATACGCAGTGGCGCCGGCAAGCGCAATTGCGACCGTGAGCAGCGTTGTCGCTACCGGGCGGTGGATGAAAGGTGCGGAAATGTTCATGCGGGGCCCGGGGCTTCCGCGTCCGGCGCTTCCCGGTCAGCAGTTTCCTGGCCTTCCGATTGGGGCGAATTCGGAGAAAAGCGCTGCGCTAGATTGTCGAAGAAAATGTAGATGACCGGCGTGGTGTACAGCGTGAGGGCCTGGCTGAGCAGCAGGCCGCCGACCATGGCGATGCCGAGAGGACGGCGCAATTCGGAACCAAAGCCTGTTCCGAGCGCGAGTGGAAGGCCTGCGAGTAGCGCGGCCATGGTGGTCATCATGATGGGGCGGAAACGCAGCAGGCAGGCTTCGTAGATGGCGTCGGTGGAATTTTTTCCGTGCTTGCGCTCTGCTTCCAGCGCGAAATCGACCATCATGATCCCGTTCTTTTTTACGATGCCGATCAGCAGGACGATGCCGATGATTGCAACCACGCTTAAATCCTGGTGAAAAATAATGAGCGCGAGGAAAGCACCGACGCCGGCGGAGGGCAGCGTGGAAAGAATGGTGATCGGATGCACGAAGCTTTCGTAGAGCACGCCGAGCACGATGTAAACCGTCACCAGCGCGGCGAGAATCAGCAGCGGCTCGTTCGCGAGCGAATTCGTGAACGACGCCGCGGTGCCTTGAAAGCCTGCCTGCAGGCTGGGGGGCATGTGCATGTCTTTTTGAACTTTGTTGATCGCGGTGATGGCTTCGCCCAACGCGGCATTCGGCGCGAGGTTGAAAGATGCGGTGATGGCCGGGAATTGGCCTTGATGGGTAATCACCAGCGGCTCCATGGTGTTCTCAAAGTGCGAGAAAGAGCTGAGCGGCACGGCGTTGCTCATGGATGAACTGGTGGAGCCCGCGGAAGTTGCGCCGCCGCTGGAAGTGGATGAGGAAGTTGGAGTAAGCGCGTTCGCGGGAGGTGTCAGCGTGTTGGCCGACGGAGTGTAGAGCGCCGAACCAGTTTGCGCGTTCGAGCCTGCCGACGAAGAACTGGAGGCTGCAAAGGAGGAACTAGCTCCGGCGCCGCTGGTGCCGGTGGACGCATTGGACTGGATGTAAATGTGATTCAGCTTGTTGGGGTCCTTTTGAAATTGCGGCTGACTTTCGAGCACCACGTGGTATTGATTCACCTGGGTGTACATCGTGCTGATTTGCCGCTGGCCGAAGGCGTCGTACAAAGTGTTGTCAATGGTGGCTGGCGCGATGCCCAATCGCCCGGCGGTGATGCGGTCGATGACTAGAGTTACGGCGAGGCCTCCGGGTTGCTGATCGGTGGCGAGGTCTTCCAGTTCCGGCTGTTCTTTCAGCTTCTCCATGAAGCGATTGGTCCAGAGATTCAGCTCGTTGGCATCGGAGTCTTCCAGAGTGTACTGGTATTGCGTGCGGCTGACGCGGTCGTCCACGGTGATGTCCTGCACTGGCTCCATGAACAACTGGATTCCCTGCACTTTGTCCAATCTGGTTTTCAGACGGCGGATCAGATTTGATGCGCTGATCTTGCGCTCGTCGAGCGGTTTCAGATTGATGGACATGCGGCCGCTGTTGGTGGTGATGTTGGTACCGTCCGCGCCGATGAATGATGAAATGCTTTCGACGGCGGGATCTTCCATCACAACCTTGGCTAATTCTTGCTGTTTTTCAGCCATAGCTTGCGAGCTGATGGAGGCCGGGGCTTGTGAGATGCCCTGGATTACGCCGGTGTCCTGCACTGGGAAAAAACCCTTGGGGATGATGATGTAGAGAAAAATTGTGAGCAGGAGGGTGGCGACTGCGACCAACAGAGTAATGGTTTGATAGCGCAGAACGAATTTCAGAGTGCGGCCGTAGAACGCGATCATATTTTCGAAGACGCGTTCGGAAGCTTTGTAGAAGCGGCCCTGCTGATCTTCGGGCGTGTGGCGGAGGATTCGCGCGCTCATCATTGGAGTGAGGGTGAGCGAAACCACCGCTGAAAGCACGATGGTGACGGCGAGTGTTACGGCGAATTCGCGGAAGAGGCGACCTACTACGTCGCCCATGAACAGCAGCGGAATCAGGACCGCGATCAGGGAGACAGTGAGCGAGAGAATGGTGAAACCGATTTGCTCCGCGCCTTTGAGCGCCGCTTCCATCGGCTTATCGCCCGCTTCGATATAGCGCGAGATGTTTTCAATCATGACGATGGCATCGTCCACCACGAAGCCAGTGGAGATGGTCAGGGCCATCAGCGATAAGTTGTCCAGGCTGTAGCCCAGGAGGTACATCACGGCGAGGGTGCCGACCAGTGAGAGCGGAACGGCTACGGCGGGGATGATGGTGGCGTAGAGACTGCGCAGGAAAAGAAAAATTACCAGCACTACCAGGCCGATGGTGAGGAGCAATTCGAATTCGACGTCGGAAACTGAGGCTTCGATCGCGGTCGTGAGATCGGTAAGCGTGGTGACCTGAATGCCTGTGGGCAGGTTCGCTTCCAGCTGAGGTATCAATTGCTTGATGCTTTTGACTACGCTGATGGTGTTCGCGCCGGGCTGGCGTTGCACATTGAGAATCACGGCGGGGGTCTGATTCATCCACGCGGCTTGAGCATTGTTCTCGACGCCATTCACGATGGCTGCTACGTCGGGGAGCATCACTGGCGCGCCATTGCGGTACGCAACCACAACTTTGGTGTAGTCCTTGTTCGTGACGAGCTGATCGTTGGCGTCAATTTGATAATCCTGGGTGGGGCCGTCGAAGTTTCCCTTAGCGGCGTTCACGCTGGCGGAGGTGAGCGCGGAACGGAGATCCTCCAGATTGATGCCGTAGGAGGACAGCGCAGTGGGATTTGCTTGAATGCGCACGGCGGGTTTTTGTCCGCCGCTGATGGTTACGAGGCCGACGCCATTGAGTTGTGAAATTTTTGGCGCGAGGCGCGTGTCCACTAGGTCTTCCACTTGCGGAAGCGGCATGGAGGTCGAGGTGATTGCCAGCGTCAGCACGGGGGCGTCGGCTGGATTCGTCTTACTGTAGGTGGGCGGGGCGGGCAGGATGGATGGGAGGAGGCTTTGCGACGCGTTGATCGCGGACTGCACTTCTTGTTCGGCGACGTCAATGCTCAGAGTCAGGTTAAATTGCAACACGATCACTGACGTGCCGCCAGAGCTGGTGGAAGTCATCTGGCTCAGACCCTGCAGCTCGCCGAATTGGCGTTCGAGAGGCGCAGTGACTGTTGTCGCGACTACCGTGGGGCTTGCTCCAGGATAGAACGTGAGAATCTGAATGGTGGGGTAGTCCACTTGCGGCAACGCGGAGATGGGCAGTTGCGTATAGCCGACGATGCCAACCAGCAGGATCGCAGCCATCAACAAAGAGGTAGCTACCGGCCGCAAGATGAACGGACGAGACGGACTCACGGAGTGCTGCTCCGGGAAGTGTTAGCGGCGGTGCTGGGAGCTGTGCTGGCAGCGGGCGGCGGATTCGAAACCACGACCGCTACGTTGTCTTGCAATTTATCGAAGCTGCTGTTTGCGACTACGTCGCCGGGGTTGATGCCGTCAACCTGGGTGATGCCGGCGGTGGTCACTCCTGATTTTATGCTGCGCATGTGCGCGACATTGTTTTGAATCACATACACGAACGATGCTTGGCCATTTTGTTGAATGGCGGACGAGGGAAGCAACGTGACGCCCTGCAGTGTATTCACCAGCAGCTTCGTGTTCACAAACTGGTTGGGAAACAGCAGATCATTGGTGTTGGGGAAGATTGCGCGACCTTTTACGGTGCCGGTAGTGGTGTCAATCTGGTTGTCGAGCGTCAAGAGCTGGCCGCTGGCAATTTTCGTTTGCGCGGTGCGGTCGAAGGAGTCCACGCTGAGTTTGGCCTTCGCGCGCAGGCGATCTTGCACGGCGTCCAGAGTGTCTTCTGGGATGGTGAAAATTACTGTGATGGGCTCGAGTTGCGTGATGACCGCGAGGGTGAGCGTGCCAGCGGACTGTACTACGTTGCCAGGATCCACCAGACGCAGACCGAGGCGGCCGGCGATGGGAGCAGTGATGTGGCAGTAATCCACCTGCACCTGATCGTATTGCACCGTTCCTTCGTCGATCTTTACTATGCCCTCGTCCTGCAGCACCAATTTTTCCTGGTCGTCCAGAATTTGCTTGGCGATCGCGTTTTGCTTCCACGCTTGCCGGTAGCGTTCCACATCCATCTGCGCCTGAGCGAGCAAATTCTGGTCTCGCTGCAGCGCGCCTTGCGCCTGTAAAAGCGTGGCGCGGTAGGGACGAGAATCAATATCAATCAGCGGGTCGCCTTTCGCGACACGTTGGCCTTCCGTGTAGTGCACGCCGATGATTATTCCGGTGACTTGCGCAGTGATTGAAGAGGTGTACACCGGAGTGACGGTGCCGATGGAGTCCAGGTAAACGCCGATATCGCCTTTTTGCGCCGTAGTGGTGGTGATGGTGATGCCGGCGGGGCGAACCTTCGCGGCTGCCGCTTTTTTGGCATCTTCGTGGTGGTGATAGATCACCAGGACCGCAATCAGCAAGACCAGTAATGAGAGGCCCCACCAAACGAATCGCGAGACCCTATTCCGGGGGTGTGGTGGAGTGAGAGTGGCGGGAGCCGGTGGATTTTGATAATCAGGGATGCTTGAGGAGGTCTCTTTTCTCTCGGCGATAGGAATCTCCCTTCCGCTCCAGCAATGGCCTTCATGGTACGCCCGCAAGCGACTTCCCATAACACTAAAAATCGCAAGTCGGCGCGGCGCGACGCGATTTTCAAATACTGCTGTTCGTGAACTGACTCTGCGGCTCCGTGATCTACGATCAGTTTGACGCGCGGCGTGATGCGTTGTTCCGGTTCGGAACTATTGCGATTCGATGACCGTGCCCCGCAGGTCGACCAGATTTCTGTTGAGCGTGGCGCGGTCCAGTTCTTTTTCCCAGCGTGCGATGACGATCGTGGCGACGCCATTGCCGATCATGTTGACGAGCGCGCGGCCGGTGCTCATGAAACGCTCGATTCCGAGAAGCAACGCCATGCTGGCGACCGGAATGGTGGGGACGACTGTGAGAGTTGCGACCAGCGCTATGAAGGATGCGCCGGAGACTCCGCTGGCGCCTTTGGACGTGAGTGTCGCGACTGCGAAAATGGTGAGCTGCTGCATCGGCGTCAAGTGGGTATTGGTCGCTTGAGCGACGAATAATGCGGCGAGAGTCATGTACAGTCCGGTGCCGTCTGTATTGAAAATATATCCGGACGGCACCACGAGGCCGACGAGCGGGCGCGAACATCCCAGGCGTTCCAGCTTTTCCATGAGCGTTGGCAAAGCGGCTTCGGAGGTATTCACGGCGGCGACGATCAGGATTTCTTCCCGGATATAAGCAAGAAACTTGAATATTCCGAAGCCGGCAGCGGCGGCAATAGTGCCCAGAACGATCAGCACGAAGGCGGTGCAGGTGGCATAGAAGACGGCAATCAGTTTCAGCAGAGGACCGAGAGCAGCAAATCCATACTTGCCTACCGTGAAGGCCATTCCTCCAAAGGCGCCCAACGGCGCAAATTTCATCAGCATGTTGACGATCTTGAATATAGCGCGGGTTAAGGAATCGAGGAGATCTAGCAGCGGTTTCGCCCGGGCACCGAGCGCCGAGAGCGCGAATCCGAAGAGTATGGACACGAGCAGGACTTGGAGAATGTCACCTTTGGCAAAAGCGTCCACGACGGTGGTGGGAATGATGTGCATCAGGAATTCCGTCACGCCCTGCGCCTTGGCTTGCCCCGCAAAATCGGCGATGGCTTTGGGGTCCAGGGTCGCAGGATCGATGTTGAAGCCGGCACCCGGTTTAACGAGATTGCCCACGATAAGTCCAATCAGCAGCGCAAACGTGGAGACGACTTCGAAATATAGAAGCGCCTTTCCACCGAGGCGGCCCACTTTTTTCATGTCCTGCACGCCGGCAATTCCGGAGACAACCGTGCAGAAAATGATCAGCGTGATGACCATGGTAATCAGCCGGATGAATGCGTCTCCCAGCGGCTTCATAGCGACGGCTCTTGCGGGGCTGAAGTGCCCGAGCAGCACGGCGAGGGCAATCGCGACCAGAACTTGAACCCAAAGATTCGCATAGAAAGGTTTTCTGCGCGGTGCGGGAGGCGCAGCTGCGGGTGCTGAAGGGAGTGAGGCGTCGGGAGAGGACATCGTCAGCGGAGGTACTTCTGAGGTTCAGCGATCGCTCGCGCCAGGTCAATTAGGAACTGCGCGCCGCGGGCGCCATCTATCACGCGATGATCGCAGGACAGCGTGAGAGTCATCATGCTGCGGACGACGGGCTCGCCGTTTACTGCAACGACGCGGTCCGTAATTGCGCCGACCGCCAGGATTGCCGCTTGCGGTGGCGGGATGATCGCGGTGAAGGAATCAATCTGGAACATGCCGAGGTTGCTGATTGTGAATGTAGGGCCGGCGAAATCCTGGGGGAGCGATTTGCCAGATTTGGCGCGCTCGGCCAGGTCGCGGCGTTGCGTCGCAATTTCGGCAATGCTCGCGACGTGCGCGTTGGGGATGACGGCCGCGATCACTCCGTCGTTTACGGCGATAGCGATGGCTATGTTCACTTCTGCATAGAGGCGGATTCCTTCAGGTGTCCAGCTGGCGTTGATGCGCGGGTGTTGCAGCAACACGCGCGCGACGAGCGCGGCGAGTAAATCCGTGTGGGTAATCCTGACGCCGGAATTCGCAGAATCGGATGCGGCCAGTTTTTCGCGCGTCTGATGCAGCGCGCTGGCGTCCACTTCGCGAACCAGGAAGAAATGCGGGACGGTGGTCCAACTTTGCGTGGTGCGCTCCGCCATCAACCGGCCGATCGCTGTGAGCGTTTCGATTTTCGCGCCGGAGACTGATGCTGCAACGCTCGGTGACGCCGCCGAGGATTTTGCTGCGGCCTCGATATCTGATGCGAGGATCTCTCCGCCCGGACCCGAACCGCGCACGCTGTCGAGGTTGACGTGAAGCTCGCTCGCGAGGCGCCGAGCTTTCGGTGAAATCTTTATCTTCGCGCCGGAATTTGCAGCGTCGGCTGGGGGCGATCCCGATTCGGTGGCGCGGGCCGTGGGTGTTACTGCGTTGGCGGCCGCCGCGATAGGGGCTTCATCCGCGGGAGCAGATTCGCCCTTGTCCACAATCCATGCAATCGTTCGCCCTACGGCGATAACGTCGCCTTCCTTCGCTATGACGCCGGCCAAGAACCCGTCGGCAAGCGCTTCCACTTCGACGACGGCTTTGTCCGTCTCGACTTCCAGCAGAGTTTCGCCCTTGGCAACCGCTTCGCCTTCCTTTTTGCGCCAGGAAACGAGCTTGCCAGTTTCCTGGGTGAGTTCGAGCGCGGGCATAACAACACTGACGGCCATAATTCCTCGGAAAAAAATCTGAGTTCTTAGTCCGTAGCGCCGACGCGCTCGATTTTGGCGCTGGCCTCGACCATTTCCTTGACGCGCTTGCTGGGCGCCGCTTCGGATTCGCGCGTCGCAGACATCGGACCATTGACGGTGAAATAGTGCGCGCCCGCGACGAGCAATTCCTCCGCTGGGAAACGCGTGATGACCTCGTGACCGGTTTCGGTGACCACGATTTCTTCTTCAATGCGCGCGGCAGCCCATCCATCAGTGGAGGGCCAGAAAGTTTCCAGTGCGAAAACCATCCCGGGCTTGATCTCATAGGGATGATCGAGCGAAACCAAACGGCTGATGACCGGTTTTTCCCAGATCGCCAGGCCGATGCCGTGGCCGTATTGCAAAGCGAACGCAGCTTCTTCGTTGGGGAATCCGAATTCCTGCGCTTTCGGCCAAAGCGCTGCAATTTCGCCGGTGGTGCGGCCGGGACGAACCAGGGAAATCGCCGCGTCCAGATATTCGCGACATCGTTTATAAGCGTCAATCATGGCGTGCGATGCATAACCAATGGTGAAGCAACGGTAATAACAGGTGCGGTATCCCATGTAGGAATGCAGAATGTCGTAATACACAGGATCGCCGGGGCGCAGTACGCGGTCTGAAAATACGTGCGGATGCGGATTGCAACGTTCGCCGGAAATCGCGTTCACAGCTTCGACGTATTCGGAACCCAGATCGTATAAAACCTTGCTGACGAGGCCGACAGCTTCGTTTTCACGCATCCCCGGTTTCATTGCGCGGTAAAGTTCGTCATAGGCCGCATCTACCATCATCGCGGAAGTATTGAGGAGCGCGATTTCGTCGCGGGTCTTGATGACGCGAGCGTCGGACATGAGCTGCTGGCCGTCCACGATCTTGATTCCTTCGCGCTGCAGTGCGAAAAGAATCGGCGGCTCGATGATGTCAACGCCGAGGGGCTCATGAAGCAAGCCGTGCTCTTCGATCTCAATCCGTATTTTTTTCGCGACGTCTTCGGCGCGGCCCATTTCAGGCGACATCGCGCCGCGAAGCAAGGGAATGCCCGCACGCGAGCGTTCGCCGAGCCAGGGACAATGCAATTGGTGATGCTTGGCGGCGGAGCCAAAATCCCACAGAATCGGCTCGCTCTTCCGCGTGAGCAGCGTGAAGCGGCTCATTTTGTCCTGCGCCCATGAACCGATATGCGTGGACGTGATGTAGCGCACGTTGTTCATGTCAAAGCACAAAATCGCGCCCATTTCAGACTTGGCCAGAAGATCTTTCACGCGCTGGAGACGTTCGGTGCGCAGACGATCGAAGTCAATGCGCTGTTCCCAGTCAACCGCCATCGTTCCATGCGTTGGTAACGCCATGGCATCCCTCCTGAAACAACTAAATCAAGAACGGCCGCAAAGCTTCACGGCTGTGTCAAAAACTGTCTTCCCGGTTGGCACCGTCAGGTCTTCCAGCGGCGGGGAGAACGGGATGGGCACGTGCATTGCGCCCATGCGCTTCACCGGGCCGTCGAGGTAATGAAAGGCGCCCTCGGCAATCGTGGCCGCGATTTCAGCGGCAACGCCGTAGCGGCCGTAGCCTTCATCGATCACGATCGCGCGTGATGTTTTTTTCACAGACTCGATCAAGGTGTGTTCATCGAGCGGCCAGGTGGTGCGCGGGTCTACAACTTCCGCGCTGATCCCGGCGTGCTCGAGCATCACGGCGGCTTCCAGCGCGACTTGTACCATACTGCTGGTGCCGACCAGGGTGATGTCCGTTCCCAGACGCTTGATGTCCGCGACGCCGAGCGGAATCGTGTATTCCGCTTCGGGCACCGGGCCTTTCAATTTGAAGCTCATCTTGTCTTCGAAAAAAATTACTGGATTATCGTCGCGGATCGCGCTTTTCAGCAGACCCTTGGCGTCATAGGGCGTCGAAGGCAACACAACTTTCAATCCTGGGATGTGGCTGAACCAGGCGTGCAATGATTGCGAGTGTTGCGCCGCGGAGCGTCGCGCCGCGCCCAGCGTGGTGCGCATCACCATCGGAACTTTCCACTTTCCACCGGACATGTAATGTACTTTCGCCGCTTGATTGGCCATCTGATCCATGGTCAGCGTGATGAAATCGCCGAACATGATGTCAACGACAGGACGAAGGCCGGTCATCGCCGCGCCCACTCCCACGCCAGTGAATCCAGCTTCTGAAATCGGCGTGTCCACTACTCGCGACGTGCCAAATTCTTCGACGAGACCGGAAAGCACTTTGAATGGCGTGCCGGCTTCAGCCACATCTTCGCCCATGATGAAGACGCGCGAATCGCGGCGCATTTCCTCTGCCAGCGCTTCGCGGACTGCTTCCGCAAAAGTTATTTCGCGAATTCCAGTTTCAGGCATACACGTCCTGATCAACTTCGTCCGCGCCGGGATACGGCGCTGCGACGGCAAACTTCACGGCTTTATCCATTTCGGCTCTGAGTTCGGAGTCGATGGTGCTGAGGAGGCTGGCGTCTGCGTGCTTCTGGCTTTTCAACCACTCGGCGAAATTCTTAATTGGATCGCTTTCGGCCAACCATTGCTGCTCTTCCTTTTTCGAGCGGTAATATTCGCGATTGATATCGCCGACGTGATGCCCGCGGTAACGATAAGTATTGCAGAGCAGAAATGCCGGCCCTTCGCCGCGGCGGGCACGCTCGGCAAGATCGCTGGCGACGGCATGCACGGCCCGCACGTCCTGCCCGTCCACCGTTTCCGCGCGCACTCCGAAGGCAGTGGCTCGCGCTGGAATATCTCCCGCCGTAGTCTCAGAAAAATGTGTGTATTCGGTGTACAGATTGTTTTCACAGACGTAAATAACCGGCAGCTTCCAGAGTTGCGCGAGATTCATGCATTCGTAGAGCACGCCTTGGCCGAGCGCGCCTTCGCCGAAGAAGCAAACCGCGACTTGTCCCGTCTTCAGGGTTTTGGCGGACAGCGCAGCGCCCGTGGCGATCCCCACGCTTCCGGCAACGATGGCATTCGCGCCTAAATTCCCAGTAGCGGGATCGGCGATGTGCATCGAACCGCCTTTTCCGCGGCAGTACCCAGCTTCTTTTCCCAGCAATTCTGCGAACATCAATTCCGGAGATGCGCCTTTGGCCAGGCAGTGGCCGTGGCCGCGATGCGTACTAGTGACGTAGTCATCGTGACGAAGCGCTTCGCAAACACCGACGGCAATCGCTTCCTCACCGATGTACAAATGCGCCAGGCCCGGCATCAGCGCGCGCGTATACAATTCATTCACATTTTCTTCGAACAGGCGGATGGCCATCATCTGGCGGTACATGCGTAGCCATTTTTCTACGCCTGCGCCAACGCTTGTTCTTGGCGGGTCAGAAACCGTTGTCATTTCGCCACTCCGGACATTCGTGCCAGCACCTCAAAAACCACTGCAAAATCCTGCTTCGCGAATCCCATTCCCCGTGCCGCGGTCAGAAATTCGTTGGAGACAGCGGTGGTCGGCAGCGGAACGTCCAGCGCGCGCCCCATGTCGAGAGCGAGCATCATGTCCTTCTGCATCATGTTCACGTCGAACCACGCTTCCGCCGGCATGCTCAATACAAACGGGCCGCGATACTTGATCATCGGTGACGCGACCGCGCTATTAGTGAGCACGTCCACCGCGACATCGCGCGCGATGCCGCTTTTTTCCGCTAGCAACACGCCTTCACAGAACGCCATCATTTGCACAGCGAGGCTCAGGTTGGTCGCGATTTTCATCGAAAGTGCCAGGCCGTTGTCTCCGACGTAAGTCACTTTCGGTCCGATGTCGTCCAGAATCGGTTTCAAACGATCAAATGTTTCGCGTCGTCCGCCAACCATCACCGACAGTTTTCCCTCCTGCAAAGTGATCACGCTTCCGGAAACCGGGGCGTCAATCATGTCCGCGCCCTTTTCGCGCGCTTTGGCGGCGACGCTGCGGCTGTAGTGGGGACTCACCGTACTCATATCAATCAAAAATTTTCCCGGCGCGACAGCGTTGAGGATTCCGTCGGGGCCATCCATGATCGCGGCCAGCGCTTTTTCGTTTGTGACCATCGAGAAGGTGAAGTCGGCCGAGGCGCACACCGCGCGAGGTGAATCAGCCCCACTTCATCCCGCGATCAATCAAGCGCTGCGCTTTGGTGCGGGTGCGGTTGTATCCCGTTACGCTGTGGCCCTTGCTCAGAAGACGGCTGACCATCTCGCTGCCCATCACGCCCAGCCCGACAAAACCCAAATTGGCCATTCTGCTCCTCGCCGTTATCTCGAGTTTGAATTGCGAACCGCGCTACGGCCCTGATGCGGGCGCGAATCTTCCCGGACTTGCTGCAAATGGTCGCGCATCGCCGCGCGCGAGGCTTCCGCATCGCGCCGTTCGATGGCCGCCAGAATTCGCGCGTGGTGATACTGGCCGCGCTGCGGTCCGCCATCTTCAAAAAATATGAGAATCCGCTGTTCGCGCAGCAAGCCAACAATCGAATCGAGCAGCGACAGAATCAACGGATTCTCCGCAGCCTCGGCGAGCGCCAGATGAAAATCCAGATCCGCTTCAATGTAGGCGTCGGGATCTTTCAGCGCGTCGTTCATCACCGTGAACGCTTCGCGCATCAAAACGAGCTGCGGCTCCTGAATACGCGTGGCGGCCAGCGCGGCAATTTCCGGCTCCAGAATCTGGCGTACCTCCGCCAGATTTTCCGAGCCTTCCGTCTGGTCAATCCGCATCATCAGGTTGATGGATTGTCGAACGGCTTCCGTCGTCCCGTCGGTGATGAACGTACCGCGTCCGGAATACGCTTCGACCAGGCCCTTTTCATGCAGCGCCTTGACGGCTTCGCGCACTGCGGTGCGGCTCACGCCAAACTTCAACGCCAGTTCACGCTCGGAGGGAAGCTGATCGCCGGCCTTAAGCGTGCCTTTCAGAATGGAATCCTCGATTTGCTGCACGATTTGTTCGTAGAGGCGCGACGTGCGCACTACCTTGTACATAAAACCTCCTGCCTCGTGACAGCTAGACTTCCGGTGGTCAGACCGACATACCACAGACGGTTCGCGCAAATCAAAGGCGTCAAGTATCGGTCCTGTCAGCCCCGCGTCCTAACCGCGCGGCCGAGGTCGTTCTGGCAGCGCGTCAGGCGCCTTCAATCGAAACCGTCTTTATGTTCATAAATTCACGGATCCCGAACATCGCGAGCTCTCTGCCATGGCCGGAGCGCTTGACGCCCCCGAATGGAAGGCGCGGGTCCGAAGCAACCATGCGGTTGATGAACACCATTCCGGATTCCAGACCGTTGATGAATTTCTCGCGTTCAGCAGGGTCATTGGTCCAGGCGCTCGCGCCGAGGCCAAACGGGCTGCTGTTCGCGATCCGAATGGCGTCTTCCGCATTTTTGGCGCGGAACAGCGACGCGACGGGTCCGAATAATTCACCGCACGATGCCGGGGAATCCTTGGGAATATCGGCAAGAACAGTCGGGAGGTAATAGTTTCCGGGCTGATTCAGCCGTTTCCCGCCGGTCAGCAGCCGCGCTCCTGCTTGAATCGTTTTTTGCACGTCGGCGTCGAGTTCAGCTAGTGCGTCCGCGGAGGACAAGGGGCCGACGTCGGTATGTTCATCAAAGGGATCGCCGACTTTCAGCGCTTCCATTTTTTTCACGAACAGGCGTTCGAATTCGTCCGCGATTTCTTCCGCGACGATGAAGCGCTTGGCGGCGATGCAGGACTGGCCGTTGTTGAGTACGCGTGCCTTCACGCCGACGGTAACGGCCTGTTCGAGGTTGGCGCTCTTCATCACGATAAATGGATCGCTGCCGCCTAGCTCCAGCACGACTTTCTTGATGTCCGTCGCGGCGGCGATGCCGACCTGGATGCCGGCGCCCTCGCTGCCGGTAAGGGTTGCGGCTTTAATGCGCGGATCAGCAAGCAGCTTGGCAACCTTGTTTGAGCCAATCAACAACGTCTGGAAAACACCTTCGGGAAATCCAGCCCGTAGCAGCACGTCCTCAATCGCCAGCGCCGATTGTGGGACATTCGAAGCATGCTTCAGCAAGCCGACATTTCCCGCCATCAGCGACGGCGCGATAAAACGAAAAACCTGCCAGAAGGGAAAATTCCACGGCATTACCGCCAGAATTGGGCCCAGCGGGAGGTAGCGCACAAAGCTCTTGCTGCCCGGAACGTTAGCCGCTTCATCCGCCAGAAACTTCTCGGCATGCTCGGCGTAATAACGGCACACCCAAGCGCACTTCACGGCTTCATCCACCGCGGAGCGGAAGGTCTTGCCCATCTCCGTGGTCATGATTCGCGCGAAGTTTTCTTTGTCCTTTTCCAAAATTTCCGCGGCTTTTATCATCAGCGCCGCGCGGCTAGCGAAGCTCGTCTTGCGAAACTCGCCAAAGGCTGCGACGGCGCTTTGCAGCTTCTGCTCCAACTGCGCATCGGAGATCGGCGCGAAGGATTTCAGCAGCACTCCGGTGGCGGGATTCGTAGTTGCGATGCTCATGACGCAGTCCTCCGAGTCACTGATAGGGCACAGGCGCGAATTGCAGGTCGAAGAGAACAGTCGCACGAAAACACGAAAAAGCGGGAGGAAATGGCGAAATAAGCAAGGATTGGGCGCTAAGCGACATATGGTATAGCCATCATACCACATAAATGCAAATTGATTGGATAAAAATTACCTTGACACGGGAAATCGTTGGGTGGTAGGGCTGTCATACCACAAAGGGCGTGCTAGCGCCTTTTGGCATAGGGGTGGGGAAAACTATGGATATGCAATCGCTACTGAGGGGCTCGCATGTATACCCGTTTTGGGAAAGATTCACTCGCGCGGTGATAATCGCCCTGGGCGTGCTCGCAGTCTCGGGACCTCTATTTTCCCAATCTTCGATGAGTCAATTACTCGGTGACGTGACTGACCAAAGTGGCGGCGTGGTAGTGGGGGCGACGGTGGAAATCACGGACGTCCAGCGCGGCGTGACCCGCAGCCTGACGACCGACGGGGCGGGTGAGTACTTGGCGCCAAATCTTGAACCGGGAAGTTACAGGATCACCGTGACCAAGTCTGGCTTCAAGCGATTCGAGCGCACCAACGTTCAGCTGGAAGTAGGCACTAACCTCCGCATTGATGTGGTGCTGCAGGCTGGAGACGCCACGCAAACGGTAGTTGTGAACGAAGAGGTTCCGCTGCTCAATACGACTACCTCGACGCTGGGCGGAACGCTGAGCAATGCCGAAATCACTGACCTTCCTCTCAACGGCCGCAATTACGAAAACCTCTTGCAGCTCCGTCCTGGCGTGATGCGCTATCCGGGCGGCGGCTTTTCCACCACCAGCACGGACGGCCTGCGTGCGGAAGACAACGGCTATTTTGTGGATGGGCTTTTCAATAGCGAGCCTTTTTCGGGCCAGAGCATTATCAATGGCGCAGGGATCGCGGGTGACTCTGCTACGATTCTACCGATTGATGCCATTCAGGAATTCAACTTGATCGAAAGTCCCCCTGCGGAATATGGCTGGAAGCCGGGTGCGATTGTGAACGTCGGCCTGAAATCAGGCACCAACGCCGTGCACGGTACAGCGTTCGCTTTCGGTCGCGACACGCCGCTGGACGCACGCAACTACTTCAATACTGTTGATCAGACAAAGCAGCCGCGCAACCTGGAACAGTTCGGCGGCACGGTCGGCGGCCCAATTATCAAAGACAAATTATTTTACTTCGGTGGGTATGAAGGTCAGCGCTACGTTGTGGGAAACATAGGAACGATATCGACTCCGGCCACGGTAGGATTGCCAACCCCTGCGGGAGGATCTGGCTGCACGTTTATCGGGTCGGGAGATTGCGCGAACAGTCTGGTGAACGCGATCCAGGATTTGCAAGCGGGTGGAATCCCTGTAAGCCCTGCCAGCCTGCAAATCGGCGGATGTACTCTGGGACCGCCGGTCACCTGCAACGGCACGGGTTTCCCTACGAATCTGGGAACCAACCCGGCCGGCACTACGACGATCAACTTCGGCCTGCCCAACAGCGTCAGCTCGGACAATGCGATCGCCAAAGTGGACTATCACGTCAACGACCGACACACCATAAGCGGTCGGTACTTTTATGGCGACAACAATGGAACCGTGAGCGATGCGAGCGAGCTCCAGACGGAGTGGTTGACTCAAATCCATACGCGGGCGCAAGTATTTGGCGTCAACTGGACATATGTTCCCAATTCACAGTGGGTGAACGAAGCCCGCTTCGGTTACAACCGGCTTTATCAGCCAACATTCACCAACGATCACACCAAGCCCGCGACCGATTATGGGCTTGATACGGGGGTAACCAATCCGCTCTATTTCGGGTTGCCGCGCATCAACATCGCCCCGTTCTATATTTTTCCGCAGGAACTGGGCGGATTTAACTGGCCGAAAGTGCAGGGGCCGGACACGCGCACGCAGTTCGTGGACCATATTTCGCGCATTATCGGGAAGCACGACATTAAATTTGGCGGAGAAGTTCATCGCGACACCTTTTCGGGTGGGGCGTATGGCGGGTCGCGCGGCAGAATCAAATTCGGATTCAACTCCGCAGATTTTCCATTTGGCACAGCCACCTCTCTCGAGGCTTATTTCGCTGGTTTCCCCGACTCCGCCACCTTGCTCGTCGGCGATCCCACTCGCCACATCCACAATTGGGGCATTGCCGGTTTCATCCAGGACGATTGGCGCGCTACCAGGACCCTCACCTTCAATTTGGGCCTGCGTTACGAGATCAACACAGTCGTGAAAGAACAGAACAACTTGCTGGGTAATTTCAACCCGACGGCGGGTCTCCAGCAGGTGGGCCAGCAGATTACCGAACCCTACCATTCGGATTACAACAACTTCGGCCCGAGATTGGGCGTCGCCTGGGATCCATTCAACAACGGCAAGACCGTGATCCGCGCGGGCTTCGGAATTATCTACGAGACGATTAACTGGGAATCCTTTCTGGCGCTCAACAATTCGTTGGGGATCAGCACGATCCCCACTGGCGCGATGGGCGTCGGTCCCGGTGGAACGCAGGGAACCGGAACTATCGCCGTCGGGACCGTCAACCTCAGTCCGGGCCCGGGCGGTCTAAATTGGAACGGTCCGGGCACAGTTTTTCCGACGACTCCGTTGACGTGTAACGCCGCTACCCCTTGCTCCATCATGGGCATCGATCCGAATCTCAGCTCGCCCTATGTGTACAACTGGACCCTAAACGTTCAGCGCGCCATCACCAACAACCTTTCGCTCGAAGTAGCTTACGTCGGCAATCACGGATCAAGTCTCGCTAGTATCCGGGACCTCAACCAGGCCGCGGAAGGTTCTGGTTGGACTCCAGTGGCAATAGCAGCCTGTCAGGCGTCCGCTCCCGCGTTCGATAACTGCGCGTCCGATGGCGGCGCCGAGCAAGCGGCTCGGCCCTTCAATCTCGCATTCCCGTTCCTGCAGAACATCTACCAGATGAGTAATGGTTACAGATCAAATTACGACGGCCTGCAGACAACCCTCACCGGACGCCAATACCACAATTTCACGTTCGTCGCCGCGTACACCTACTCGCATTCGCTCGACAATGTGGGCGCGAACTGGGATTTTGGCGCGGGATTGGGCTTGCCATCTGACAGCACTCACCCGGGCCGGGAATATGCCAGCAGCGACTTCGATATCAGAAATCGCGGCACGCTCACGATCACCTATGCGGTTCCCGGTCGTGACGGATATGCGCAGATGCTGAAAGGATGGGAACTGAACTCGATTATCACCCTCGATAGTCCTCAACCTTGGGGCGTGATGGATGCGGGGACCGATGTCAGCGGCAGCGGCGCGCTGAATGATCGCTGGAATTTCTTCGGACATCCTTCGGATTTCACATCGGGCGCGGGACCAGTCCCGTACTCGCCGGGGCAATCGAATCCGGCGTGCGCGGCGCAAGCCCTTACCCTCGATGGGGGCAATCCCACTGGTTTGAATAGCACAGCGCTGGGCGCCTTCGGCTGCTTCACCAAGGGCAATTCGATATTGCTGCCACCCGCGCTCGGGACTTTCGGCACCATGGGACGCAATTTATTCCGCGATGCGGGATTTCGCGACTGGGACTTCTCGGTCGGGAAGACCTGGACGTTTCATGAACGCTTGAGTGCCCAATTCCGCGCGGAATTCTTCAACATTCTTAACCATCCCAACTTTGCCAATCCTTTTGGCGGCCAAAACGGTTGGGCCCACAACGATCCATCCACAGGGGGCCAAGGAATATTCGGTTGTGGATGTGCGACGCCGGACGTAGCCGCGTCTAATCCAGTGATTGGCTCCGGTGGCAGCCGGGCAATCCAGTTG
Source organism: uncultured Acidobacteriota bacterium (assembly GCA_963710845.1). Taxonomy (GTDB): domain Bacteria; phylum Acidobacteriota; class Terriglobia; order Acidiferrales; family UBA7541; genus Palsa-295. Next base: position 42,000 of record CAVQBU010000009.1, read on the forward strand.
GGTTTGAAACTGATCTTTTAAGCTGCTCAAGTGGCGATAGGAAATGGGAGCCAACGCACGTCCTGGCTCCCATTTAGTTCGTAAATCGCTGCAATCCAATCCTGCTGAGCTGTGAAACTAGAAAAGGGGCCCGGTCTGATGCGAAGCGCGACTTCCTTCCTCATTGCAAGAATTTGTGCGGCAGCTTTCGCAATTTGGTTTAGCGGGTGCGTGCCGGCGACAAGCGCTCAACAGGTGCACCCGGAACGGACGATCGAGGAAATCAAAGTTGAGGCGATCGCGCGCGCCGAAAACGGACAGTATCCCTGCATCGGGCAAAATCCTGACGACTTGAAAGAAGCGTTCGCCTCGATCAAGACGCGCAACCCGGACGAATGGGCCGCTGCGTTCATCGCGGTTGGCGACAAGTGGATGGCCGAAGCAAAGTCGCTTGAAAAGACCGATCCTGGGAAAGCGAACGCGGACTACATTCGCGCCTGGCGCGTTTATTCGTTCGGCCGTTGGCCCGTCCCGTCTTCTCCCGGCAAGCAGCGCTCATACGAGAAAGCTCTCGAAGCGTTTCGCGCGCACACGAAATTCTGGGATCCGCCGATGGAAGTGGTGCACATCCCCTTCGAAGGCAAAGAAATCATCGGCTATTTGCGTTTTCCCAAGAACGCAACGGGCCCTGTGCCAATGGTGATTGCAGTGAACGGCCTCGATAGCCGCAAAGAGGATCTGTCCGAGAGTTTTTCAGCGGTGCTGCCGTTCGGCATCGGATATATCGCTGTGGATGGTCCTGGCACGGGGCAAGCCCCAATTAAGGCCAGCCCTACCGCGGACCGTATGCTGTCGAGCGTAATTGATTACGTTTACAGCCGCCCGGAAGTGGATAAGTCCAGAGTGGAATTTCACGGCGTCAGTTGGGGCGCTTATTGGGGCACCAAGATGGCCATCCTCGAAAAAAGCCGTTTGAAGGCCGTCAGCGTGCAATCGCCGCCGATTGACGATTTTTTTCAGAAAGAATTTGTGCTGAACAGCTTGCAGGGCAATCGCGAATATTTGTTCGATCAATTGCCGGCGATGATGTCCATATTCGGCAACGTGAACAACCTGGACGAGCTGCTGGAGATTTTTCCGAAGATGTCGCTGGTGACGCAGGGACTCATCGGCAAACCCACCGCGCCGATGCTCATTTTGTCCGGCGTGCTCGATACGCAGGTGCCGATTTCCGATACGTATCGCCTGCTGAGCGCGGGCGACGTGCCTAAAACCGGGTGGATCAATCCGCACGGCGGGCACTTGGGGCGTCAGAAAGGCGTGTGGCCTGATCCAGTGATGTTTAAAGAAGTAATCGTGCCATGGATCGTGCAGGCTTTGAATGTGGAGCCGCCCGCTAAGTAGAGCGCAAAGAGGCCCGGGACGAAGTTCGGCGGAGTGAATCATCGAGCGACAGCTACGAAGAACGCTCCGGGGATTGAAGCGCACTTCGAACTGCCGCCCGTTTTCGAGTCGTGCAAACTTAAATTGAATTCAATCAACGCTCACTTGCCGTAAACGAGCAGCGTAAACGTGTCCGGAACGATTGTTGGGCGCGGGTGCGGATTTTCCGGCGTCGAAACCGGAGCAGCGCCTAATTCCGCAGTGACCAGATAAACGGTGTGAGTGGCGTAATCCAGAGCCATGGTGCGCGCGCCACGCTGCGTCTGGATCGTCTCCAGCAGTGAAAAAGTTCCGGGTGAGTCTTCGTGCGCGATGGTCAGAGTGCCGTCACCGCAGGAAGCGAATGCGTAACCGGTGACGGGATCGAAGCGGTTGGCGTCCACTCCCTGGCCGATGGGAACCGAACCCAGGATCTTGCCGGAGTTGCCGTCCACGAAAGTCATGAGCTTGTTGCGGCAGCCCACGACGAGAATTTCGTGCGCGGCGTCGATCGCCAGGCCTGAAGGAGATTCGCAGGGCGCCAAGGGCCAGGTGTTTTTTACTTTAAGAGTCATGGCGTCGAATTCGACGAGCGCACTCTTGTCCTCGAGATTAACGAAGATGTTGCCTTTGCTGTCGGACGCGGCAAACTCCGGGCCGCCGCCGAGAGCCACGGTGCCGGCGACTTTTCCGGAAGCGGCATCGATGGCAGTGCTGGAGTTTGCGTCGCCGTTGAACGAAAAAACGCGCTTGCTGAATGGATCGTAGATGAGGGCGTCAGGATCTTTGTGGGTCGGGGCGTTGCCGAGCACTTTGAGTGAAGCGAGATCGAAAATAGTTGAATTAGAGGCCCGACCATTGGTGGTGAAACCTTTGTTGGATTCAGCAGCGAAGGCGATGCCGTGGACCCCCTGCGTATCCGGAATGTCGCCAATGATTTTGCCCTGATCGGGATCTACCACGATGACGTGAGTGGCGCGAGTGATGAACAGTCGATGCGTTGCTGGCTCGACTTCGAGATAGTCCCAGCCGCCTGCGCCGCCGAGCTTCACTTTCTTGACTAAATGATAGCCGGAACTGCCGCTGGATTGGGTTGCGGTACGGACGTGAGCAGGAGCCAGCAAGGAAAGCAGAAGAAGCGTGAAAGTAGCGCAAAGGATTTTCTTTGACATGGAAACCTCCAAGATTTCTAAAAGGAGCTGCCCGGATTTGCCTGAGGACGATGTCATACGCAAGCTAAACGCAGGATAAATGGGCGACGCTGAAAGTATATGCCTAAATCTGCCGCCCAATGCGGACGTGGAAACAGAATCCGCGGAGTGAAGTATGATGTCGCGATGCGGCTGCTGCTCGTCGAAGATGATCCTGGAGTTCTGCGCTTCGTTTTGAAAGGGTTGCGCGAACAAACCTATGCGGTGGATACCGCGATCACGGGCGATGACGCGCTGTATCAGGCGGAAATCGACACCTACGATCTGATAATTCTGGATGTGATGATCCCCGGCCGAGATGGATTTGCGGTGTGCAAGCAAATCCGGAGTACGGGCAATCGCGTGCCAATTCTGATGTTGACCGCACGCGACGGCGTCGAGGATCGCATCGCAGGCCTGGATGCCGGCGCGGACGATTACCTTACCAAGCCTTTCGCGTTCCGCGAATTGCTCGCACGCTTGCGGGCGCTGCTGCGGCGTTCAGGCGAGCTCCGTCCTGCGAACATTATTGTCGGCGACCTGGTGGTGGAGACCGCAGAACAAATGGTAGCGCGCGGCGGCCGGCGCATCGCGCTTACTACCAAGGAATATGCGTTGGTGGAATTCCTGGCGCGCAATGCCGGCCGCGTGATGGGGCGCGCCGCAATCGCCCAGCATGTGTGGGACGAGAGCTTTGATCCATTTTCCAATTTGATTGAAGTGTACGTAAATCGCCTGCGGCGCAAGATTGACGCGGATTCGAATGTTCCGCTGCTGCACACGCGGCGTGGCGCGGGCTATCTGTTCGGACCCGTGGGAGAAAATGCGCGCGCGAGTGATCCCGGGGACCGCGACGAGCAGCGACCGGCGAAGAAGAAATTGAATCCGGCGAGCAAGAAGAACCATGCTTGATACACTGCGCGCGCGAATGGCGCTGTGGTACTCGATTGTATTGGCGCTTCTTCTGCTGCTCTTCAGCCTCACCAGTTACTTCCTTTTCTCCAGAGCTGCGAACCGCCGCACGGATGCCGATCTCGCGGAGCTCGCCAATTCCTTTCTGGTGACGTTCCAGGACGAACTAAGGGACCCGGACAAATCCGGCGGATTGCAGACCGCCGCGCGACAAGCGATGCTGGAACACCATGTTCGGGGCGATATTCTTCTCATCGTGGATGCGACGAGCAAAATCGTGGAGAGCTCGGCGGGGCTGATACCGATCAGCACGCAGGCAAATGCCATCGCCTCGCGCGCCATCGGTTCCAGCGGTTTTCGGAGTTTCGTGAGCGCCGCCTCGCAATCGAACGGGGGGTTTCAAACTATCACGGGAGAAAAAGGCGGCTTTCGCGCGTATGCCGCGTGTTTTTTCGCGGATGGCCAGAGCTGGACGCTCGTGATTCTGCGCTCTCTCCACGCACAGCAGGAAATGCTGGAGCAAATTCGCATGGCCTTCGCGTGGCTGATCCCGATGGGTGTGTTGCTCGCTGGCTACGGCGGCTACTTTCTGGCGCGCAGAAGTCTGGCGCCTGTTGCCGAGATGGGTAAGCAAGCCGAACGCATTGGCGCGGCCAATCTGCACGAACGACTGGAGGTGCGGAATGCGAACGACGAGCTCGGCGGGTTAACCCGGACCTTCAACGAACTTCTGGATCGCCTCGACCGGTCCTTCGAACGCCAGCGGCGTTTTATTTCGGACGCTTCGCATGAACTGCGCACGCCGGTATCGATTCTTCGGGGCGAAGCGGAAGTGGCGTTGTCGCAGCTTTCACGTTCACCGGAGGAGTATCGCGAATCGCTCGCTGTGCTGCATGAGGAGGCGCAACGCCTAGCGCGCATCGTGGAAGATCTGTTCACGCTGACGCGCGCTGACGCCGGCGAGTACCCTCTCACCCAGAGCGACTTCTATCTGGACGAACTTGCCGCCGATTGTGTGCGTGCCACACGCGCTCTGGCGCAAGCCAAGAGCATTAAGCTGGCGGCGGTGACGCCGGAAGAAATGCCCATGCACGGGGATGAAGATCTTTTGCGCCGGATGATACTGAATCTTCTCGATAACGCGATCAAATACACGCCTGCCGGCGGAAATGTCTCGGTGAGGTGCGGCTCCGTGCCGGATGGTTACGAACTCAGCGTAACGGACAGCGGGCCGGGCATTCCCGTGGAGATGCAATCCCGGGTCTTTGAGCGATTTTTTCGCGCCGATCGCGCGCGGTCGCGAAGCGGGGCAGACGGAGGAGCGGGCCTCGGTCTTTCGATCGCGCGCTGGATCGCCGAAGCTCACCTGGGACGAATCGAATTGGTGCGCTCCGACGCCACGGGCAGCACGTTCACCGCGAGCATACCTGCGTTCGGCGAGCGGACTTCTTCCTCCGGTCCTTCACGTTAATCCTGTGTTTATCTGCGTGTCTCTACTCTGCATTCTGGCGATCTGGAGGTGATGATTTTTGCGCGCTCGCAAGGAAGTAGCGCGGTGTAGGTGGAAAACCTGGGCCGACAGGCCGCGCCAATAGCAAATTTCTGGGAAGTGACGCGATTCGAACGGAGCGCCGTGAAGAAACCTGCAGTATTCGGTGGATGTGGGCCATGGAAACTTTTATTTCTCTCGGTATTCGTGCTTGCCTGTCCCGCGGCATTTGCGCAAGGAGGGCCGCCGTACTACACCAACGATCCCGGCACTCCCGGAAATCACAATTGGGAAATCAACCTGGGCTACATGCCTTTCCTCTACACAAACAATTCCATCACCCACCAGCCCGACGTGGATATTAATTACGGCCTGGGCGACCGCATTCAGCTCACATTTGAAAATGCCTGGCTGCGCGTAGTCAGTCCTTCGAGCACTCCGAAATACGGCCTGGGACAGGATCAGCTCGGCGTCAAGTGGCGATTTTACGACAACGAAGAATCCGGGTTCGCGGTTTCCGTTTTTCCCCAGCTTTCTGTGAACAATCCCAACAACTCCGTGGCACGCGGAATCACACCGCGCAGCGCCAGCCTGATTCTCCCCATGGAATTTTCAAAAAAGCTCGGCCCCATCAATTTGAATTGGGAAGTTGGCTACAACTATGTCCACACCGGAGCCAGTGGATGGCTCGCCGGTGTGGTAGTGGGGCACGACGTGACGGAGAATCTTGAAATTGATGCTGAATTCTACGGCTTGGGAACGTTTCGTCCATCCAGCGGCCAACAAACCATCGAAGGCGGCCTGCGCTACAAAATCCACCCTCCGTTTATTCTGCTACTGATGGCCGGCCGTAGCGTTCAGCCCGCGAGCAACCAGCAGCCTTACTTCGTAGGCTACTTCGGAATGCAGTTCCTGCTTCCACGCAAGCCCTTCGAGAAAGAATGAGGTACGGATCGCCTGCGCACATTCAAACGTGAGTAGTACTTTCCATCGCTATAGATCGTCCGACAAAGCGAAGCGCGGCGCCCAGTGAAGCGGTTGTGGGGCCTTTATTGTTTTCCGCGATCGAGGCCGGCTGAATGCGGCTCCGGGGTTCGGAAATTTGCCAGTAGCCCCCGTTGCCGACTTCCGCTCGCGACCTCCACGGACGCGATCAGCCGGGAACTTTTTGTTTTTCTTCAGAAGTGCCTATTTGCAGAGCGGGGCGCAGCCGAGGATCCAGAGTCTACTTGTCGAGCACAGTGAGCCAGCATTTCCGCGACATAGGAATCACCCCGCTCTGTATTGAACATGGCGTCATATAAATGATACTCGGGCCAATTCAGCTTGAGGTATCTCTTGACGAATGCGGCGCGGTCGCTGTCAATCGTGTCAACTTCCGTTATCGCCTTTTCTTGAGGCGTTCCGGCCGTGATCAGTCTGTGGATCTTCAACGTGCGGGAAGCATAGAGGAACACGCGAAACACATCTTGGCGATCGCGAAGAAAATATTGCGAGCCCCGGCCAACAATTACGCATGGGCCGCCAGAGAGTGCGTGATTGACCGCCTGCTCGGAAACGATGGCGATGCGGCGCGCATCAAGCAGTTCCAGCCGATCGGTTGGCGGCAGGCCGCCCTCGAATGCTCCTCGGAGAAAAGACTTAAAGACGCGATAAACGGCAGGATCGTTTTTCCATTCCCGCTTCTCGACGGCTTGTGGCGTGCTGTTGGTCAGCCGCGCGATTTCCTGAGTTAGTTCGTGGTCCCACAGCTTCCAACCCAGAAGTTCGGCGAGCTTTGCGGCAATCTCCGAACCGCCGCAGCCGAACTCGCGCTCAATCGTAATTGTTTGAATCATTGCGCGTATCCTTACCCGGCGGCCACAGCTCCACCTGCTCCTGGATCATTCCTTTTCAAGAAAAATGCGAGAACGAACATGAGCGAGCAAAGCACACCCAGGATCCAAAACGTGTCCATATAAGACAGCGCGCGCGCTTGTTGATTCACCAGGCCGTAGAACCTCGCAATGGCCTGATTGTGAGAGTCTGTGGCCCGAAGCCCGGAATGTGCGATTTCGGAGCTTAGGGCGTGCAACGACGAACGAAACGCAGGGGTATCCGGAGTCGCATGGCCGACGAGGATTTGCTGGTGATACTGAGATCGACGGATGATCAGAGTGGTCACGAGTGAAGTCCCGATACTCCCGCCGATGTTGCGCATGAAATTGATTATTCCCGAGACGCTGTTTCCTTTCTCTGGAGGGACTCCGATATAACCTGCCGCGGTGATGGGGACGAAAAGGAATCCGACTCCCACTACTTGCGTGACGCGCAGCCACATTGCAAATCGGAAGCTGATGAATAAATCGATCTGGTGAGCCGAATAGAAAAGCCCGATGGCGAGGCACAGCCATCCGAGGGCAATCAGGTATCGGGCCTGAATCTTGGACGTAAGCCGGCCAGTGATGGGCATCATTACCAACAAGACGACACCTCCTCCGGACAAGACGAGACCTGCGAGTCCGGCCGTGTAACCCATGAGCGTCTGCAGAAATTCGGGAATCAAGACTAGAGTGCTGAAAAGCATGAAACCCATCATGAACATCATGAGATTCGCCGCAGCGAAGTTGAAGCTTTTGAACATACGGACGTCCACGATCGGATCTTTTCGGAACCATTCCCAGATTACGAGTGTGATCAAGCAAACTGCCGCGGTAATCGCAAGGGTGGTGATGAAATGCGAGCCTAACCAGTCGTCTTCCTGGCCCTTATCCAGCAGCACTTGAAGCGATCCAACTCCAAGCGTCAACATGGATATTCCGATGTAGTCCACCCGGATGCCCCCACGTTTTATCCGGCGGAGGAATGGTGGATCTTCGACCAGTGCATGGGTCAAATAGATAGCCAGGAGAACCGGAGGCAAGGTAATGAAAAAGATCCAGCGCCAGGAATAGCTGTCTGTAATCCAGCCCCCGAGCATCGGGCCGACCGTCGGGGCCAGAACCGCGGAGATGCCGTAAAGAGCGAATGCGACGCCGCGCTTTTCTGGAGGAAAGGCATCGTTGAGAATTGCTTGCGCCATCGGTTGTAAGCCGCCTCCACCGACGCCTTGCAGAGCGCGAAAGAACAGCAATACAGGCAGACTCGGAGCGAGACCGCAAAGCAAGGAACTCAGCGTGAAAATAGAGAGGGAGAGCATGAAATACCGCTTGCGGCCGATGATTTCGGCAAGCCAACCGCTCATCGGCAGGATGATGGCGTTCGCTGCGAGGTATGACGTAAGGACCCAGGTGCTGTCGTCGTAACTGGCTCCCAAGCCTCCGGCGATGTAAGGCAGTGCTACGTTGGCGACGCTCGTATCCAACACTTCGAGAAATGCCGCAATCGAAACGGTGGCGCCGATCGCCCAGGGATTTACCTTAGGACGCCAGACAACCTGCTCCAAAGGAAAGGTCACCGCTGCGGAGCTCATCGTAAGTAGACCTTTGCTTCTACGTTCATGCCAGGCCGAAGTTGATGGTCACGATTTTCGCCCGATTCGAGAACGATCTTCACCGGTACGCGCTGGACAATCTTCACGTAATTGCCGGTGGCATTTTCCGGAGGCAGCAAACTAAACAGAGGTCCGGTTGCTCCCGAGATGCTGTCTACATGTCCCTGGTAAGAACGGCCATTGGAATCGCAGGTGATCTTCACTTTCTGGCCGGGCCGCATGTCCTTGAGTTGGGTTTCTTTGAAGTTCGCAGTGATCCATATTTGATCCAGCGGAACTACCGTGAGCAGTTGTTCGCCGGGGTCCACATTCAAGCCCACGACTACTTTCTTGGTCACCTCACCGCTAACTGGGGCTAACACCTTCGTGTATCCGAGGTTGAGCTCGGCCTGGTCGAGTTCGGCCTGCTTCTGCCGTTCGTCGGCAACGGCTGAAAGAGCGCGTGCACGCGTGGATGCCACGCGCTGCGGTCCGGCCTGGGCGGATTCATCCCGCGCAATCGCTTCGCTCAGCCGACTGCGCGCTTCCGCAACATTTTGTTCGGCAGCCGCCTCGTCAGCAGTGGCGGCTGCCACCGCAGCGGTGTCCGTTTGTGCTGCGGCTACCGCGTGGTCGTATGTCTGCTTAGGTATTTCGTCGTTGACCAGCAGAAGGTGGTACCGCTGGACGTCGTCCTGGGCTTTTACGTTTTCCGCCGTGGCTTCCTGGATGCGTGCTTGGGCGGCAGCAACTTGTTTTTCACTGGCGGCGATTGCGGCTTTGGCGTCTTCGATGTCCGAAGAAGTGAATTTCAGTTGACTGGCAGTGTCCACCGAGCTGATGGGCACATCAATGTTCAGGGCGCGAGCGGAGGCCTCCACCGTTTCGAGGTTTGCCTGCGCTTTCGCTGCAGCTACTTGATAGTCCTTTGGGTCAATCTCTACGAGTGTGGCGCCTTCCTGCACGTACTGGTTATCTTCCACGTGCACCGCTAGTACGTAGCCTGAGATCCGTGCGCTCACCGGATAGAGGTGAACGTCAACTTGCGCATCGTCGGTGCTCTCGAAGCCTGAGAGGTAACGCCACAGAAAAATGCCAGCGACGAGAACCACCACTGCGGCGGCGACAAAAATCCAGCGCTTGTAAGAACGCCGGCTTGGATAGGCGACGGGCGGCTTGGTGGCGTTTTCCATCGTGGCATTGCGAGTTGAAGACGATGAGCTTTCCGGACTTTTCGTCGTCTCTTGATCAGGCATTTTATTTTCCTTTCAAATATTGCGCGTAATTCGATTCCGCGAAACCGATGGCACGCGCCAGGGAGATTTTCGCGACGTTATAGCTGTAAAGGCTGGCGATATACGCGTCGTTCGCATCCGCGAGGGATTCCTGCGCCTGAACCACTTCGATGTTGTCGGTTGCTCCCGCAGCGAAACGATCACGTGATTGCTTCAGGGTCTCTGTAGCGAGCCGGACGGCATTCTTCTCCACGGACACTTCTTCGGCGGTGTCTTGCAAATCAAGGAAGGCGTCGCGAACCTCCTGGTCAATCCTGGCGTGCAGGTCTTCCAGTTGCTGCGTGGCCCTCGCCAGAAGGGAATCTGCCACCAGGTTATCTCCATGAATTCTGCCTCCCTCGAATATGGGGATTCGGAGCACCGCAGCTGCATCAACCGTGCCGTGACTCGACGCCGGGTTGGTGCCGATGGCTCCGTAGTCCGCAACTGCGGATACGGTGGGGTAACGCTCGGCGGAAGCGGCCTTCTTTTGCAATTCGGCGGAGCGAACTTGCTCAGTCTGACTTTTGTAATCGGCGCGGGAGGCGTAGGCCTGTTGTAGTGCTTCGTCGAGGGTTGAAGTCGTAAGCGGCTGATAAGCCACCTGCGTGGTTACGTCGAACGTCTGGCCTGCCGGAAGTCCAATCGCCCGCGCCAGAACCAACTTCTGCTTAGCTAGATGATTGCGCGCGACGATCAACCTCTGTTCCCGTGCCTGAAGCTCTACATCGGACCTCAGTACGTCAACCGCGGCCGCAAGACCGGCTTTGTGCTGATCGTTCGTCTGATCGAGGAGCACTTTCGCAGTGTCGCGTTGAGCTTGCGCAGACTCGACTTGCGACTGGTCGGCAATGACCAGCAGATAATTTGACACCACCACAAGAACAATCAGTTCGCGGGCATTCTTATAACTATATTGGGCCGATTTCACTTGCGCAGCGGAAGATCGCGCACGCTCGATGGATTCCCAGTTGAAAACAGATTGATCGAGATAAGCACGCGCATCGAAGACGCCGAACGGACCGATGATGGCTGGTTCGCCGGGAACATTAATGCCAATGGTCGCCTTCAAATCATTTTGGCGAACGCCGAAACTGGTGGCAGTGGTGAGATTTGGCAGCAGCGTGCTGAGTGCCCGCCAGCGTTCGCCATGCGCGCCGGAGACTGTATCGGTGGAGAGCAGCCCTCCAAGATTTTGCCGCAGTCCACGAGCCACGGCGTCTTCCAGGGAGAGCGGCAGCACCGTTGAACTGGCGGTGCCTGTGGGAACTCCTCCTAAGTAGGGGTTCTGTAACTGAGGATCTGAGGGAGGAGCGTCCCCAGCAACGATGGTAGCGGCACCGTAGGACGCTGTTCCTTGGCTCGCAGCGGGAAATCCGGACTGTGCGCAAAGCGGAGCTGCCGCCAGGAGAGCCAGGCAGAGGGCAAGCAGGCTGCCGCCAGACCCTAGACGGTCACCGGTCAACATCTTCAAAGCTGCGAAATTCACGATGCCCTCGCCGTTTGTTGCGCGCGCCCGATAAGATCGGCCGCGATAGGGCAATAACACCAGAAGCGAGGAGGTGAAACAATTGGACGAAGGTATAGGCAATACCTTCGTATTAGTCGGCGGAGGTGGCAGCTGAAGTGGCGGCGAGGCCACTTTCACGCGGGCAACGGATTGCGCGGTTGAACGCGCGTTGAGATTGTCGCCGTCAACGAGGACGCTATAGCTTCACAAATCAACCACGACATCGCCCGCCGGCTGTGAACAGCAGACGAGGAGGTTGCCATCAGCCGGCTTGTCGAGTGGCTCTGGATCATAGACGACCGTCCCCGAGACCAAACCACTCTCACAATTGTGGCAAACACCGGTTCGACACGCCCAGCGGACTGGGACATCACACGCCTCCGCCATTTCCAGAATGCTCGCGTACCGCGACGCTTCCCAGTGTGCGGAAATGCCACTCCGTGCGAACGAAATCAACACTCCAGTGTTCGCCTCTTCGCTGGGCACATGCGGAGCTCGCGCGATTGCGCCGACGACGCCAGGAGTCCTGGACTCGCCGCCGTTGAAGATCTCAATGTAAATGTGCTCTGGCGCCACACCTGAGGCCGTAAGCGCCTCTTTCATGTCCGCCATGAATCGGTTCGGCCCACAGAGGTAGACATCCGCGTCTCGTGGCAGTGCGAGTGCATCGAAAACCGATCGCGAGAAGCGGCCCGTCGCGTTGAAGTCCTCGCCGGTCTTGTCGTTTGCATCTGGTTTGGTGTAGCAGACATAGCTGCGGCCGTTCGTCAGCGCGCTCATCAGGCCGCGCACTTCGCCGGCAAACGGATGATGCTGCCCATTACGCGCTGTGTGCAACCACATGACCTGACGCGTGGAGCGTGACGCTGCGAGCGCGTGTAGCATCGCCAGAACGGGTGTCGCGCCGATCCCAGCACTGAGCAGCACGATCGGCCGCTCTCCCGGCTGCAGAACAAAATCTCCGCGCGGCGAGCTGACATCCAGACGGTCGCCGACACGGAGATGTTCGGGCAAGTACTTTCCAGCCGCTCCATCCGGCTCGATCTTCACACTGATTCGATAACGCTCTGTTGAAAGTGGACCCGAGAGCGAGTAGCTGCGAAGAAGAGTCGGGCCGGCGGCGGTGGGCTTGAGACGCACGACGACGTACTGACCTGGCAGAGGCATGGGAAGCTCGCGACCGTCGGCGGTCCGCATGTCAAAGGAGAGAACGTCTGCGGACTCGCGATCTATTGAGGTGACGACGAGCGCCTGAAACCCTGACGAAGCTGGATGGCTCGCGGCGGCCGGGGCCAGCCCCGCGTTTCCCGTTTCCGCCCCGTTTTGCTGACTTTGCAGCAGCGCTTCAAACGACCCGCGCCATCCGCGCGCAAGCGCCTGGATCCGTAACGCGCGCTCCAGACTCTCGCGTGGGTGAGGCGGCAGATAGAGGAGCGCGTTAATCTTAGCGACGGTCATGCGTTCCGCCGCCTCTCCCACTTTCACGATTTCGTCGCCGGCACCGACCTCACCTTCGCGCAGAACGCGGAAATAGAAGCCCGGCCGGCCGATGCCTGTGAGCAATGCCGCCATCCGCGGTTCGTTCATCCGAATGCCGACGCGATAGCATGTGACGCGGGGTTGAGTGACCTCGAAGACCGCGGTGCCGATCTGAAAGCGATCACCGATGCAGACGGCACCGTCGGGTAGCTCTTCGACCGTAAAGTTCTCACCGAACTGTCCGAAGGCGAAATCGCTCCTGTTCAGTTGCTCCTGCCAGTAGCGATAGGATTCGATCTGATAAACGAAGACGGCTCGGTGCTCGCCTCCGTGCCCGGCCAGGTCGCCTTGACCGTCTCCCTCGAGATTCAACCGGCCGACGCGACAGCGGCGAGTTACGGGACTTTTCCAGACGCCGGTGTGTACGGTTCGCCCGTTCCACGCGACGTCGCGCGGAAGACCGACATTTACTGAAAGCAATTTGGGCATTCGTACCTCATTAAAGCCCAGCGTCTGGTTAGCGTCCTTCTATTTTGGTGCGTAGGGCCAGCCGCTGCGAAGCGAAGTTTCAGACGGCGCAATCGATTTGCTTCCGTGCGCCGGACGACGCGTTCGGTGCGTTCGATGTTTCGGCCGACTGTGGTTCGCGCGATCTTGGCCTCGTCTGAAAAGAGCGCCCGATCCACGAGCGGCGCCGCGCGAGGCAGTTGATGTCCGGGGGCGCGCCGTTCAGCGCTTCTGGAACGGGTGAAAGATGTAGTCCTTGGACTTCACGGCCGTATGGCACGCGTTTCCGCAGTCGGAAGGGCTGGGATCGGCCGTGAACTTATCCGATGCGGCTTCGTAGTTGAACACCGCGTATCCCCATCCGCCGCTTTTCGGAAATCTCTTGCTATCCTTTTCCATGACGAACGCCTGCTTAAAGACGTCTGGCACATCCACAACGAAGGGGGCCTCCGTGCTCTTCTTCGGCTTCCACTGGAGCTTCACGATCATGGACCCATCCGGAAATGGCTGGCCGTTCCCGGGAACACCCGTCTTGTATGCATTGATCATGGTCGGATTGGCGACGATCACCTTGAGCACTTCGTCGGTCCGGGCGGAAGAGACCACCGACCAGTCCTCGTATCCCCTGAAGTCGGAGAACGCGATTCCGCTCGTAGTCTTCAGCGAGTACTTGTCTTGTGCGTGGTCCTGCGCGTAAATGCCTGTGGCGCCGAGCACGGCGAGCGCTGCCGTGGTTATCGCCATTGTGAGTTTGCTTCCGCGCTCCATGACCGATCCTTTTACTACGGGGATTTCCATTTTGCCTCCTGAATTCGGTACAGCATAATGACCATCAAAATCTCGTTGTGCGACAGGCTGCGCTTCGTGACTCGATCACCTCAGTAAGTAGCCGGCGAGCCAGAAATCTACACTGAACTTTCCGGGACCGGAGCAGATCAGCCAGATAAAGAAGAGCACGTACAGAACTTCCGGAAGGTATAGAACATCGTCAAGCCAGTTAAGACTCGAAAGCCCTTTGGGCACGGTGGCAAGCGTGTTTGTCAGAATGGCGACAACCATATCGATCAATAACGTCGCGCTGGCCGGGCTCGAAAGAAACCCCACGGTCACCAAGGATCCGCAAACGAACTCGACACCCGACACGAAATAAGCCATTAGGTGGGGAAACGGGACTATGGCCTGAACGAGGGTATCGTAAACAGGTTTCGTGCCGCCGGAAGAGAACAACTTGTTTGCCCCGGAGATAGCAAAGAACAGCCCGATCGAAACGCGTACCAGAAGGATGGCATATTGTTCCAAATCACCGCTACCCAGTAGCGCAAACTGGATCAACCGTTTCCAATCCATCTCTCATCCCTCCACGGGCGAATGCGCGCCTCGAGATTATGTGTCCATCCGTTCGACCCATTTAGCGCGGAACGCGGGAGCCACGAAGGGGTCGGCAAAGTACTGTGTTTCTCGCGCAACCTTGTCGCCCTTGAATTCCATGATGCTCACGGTGTACGAGGGCTTGGCGTCATATGTGAGGATGAATTCGGTGACCCAAAGCTCACCGCTGCCGATGATTCGCCGGATGGAAAACCGCTTTTGGTTCGGCTGACTGGCGCGCTGGCCCTGTATGTTGGCGCGACCGCGGGTTAGCTCGCCCGACTGCGGGTATTCCAGCACCGCGTCCTCCAGATATATGCGGTGCTCCGTTTCAAAATCATTAGCATCGGACGCCGCCCAATGCTGATCCAGTGCCGCGCGGATTCGTTGCTCTTGGGTAGACTGCTCGGACTGCGGCTTCGTTTCCACGTTCATGCTCCTTTCGGAATGGAACCCGGCACGACGGTGTTCACCACCAGATTCCGTCTCTGTCGTATCTGAATGCGGTTCACTTCGTCAAGCGCGTCGAAACTCTCTCTCGCACGGGCGACAGCGCGGCGCGAGCGAAGCTGTGCCGCGCTGCACCACCCAAGCAAGCAGCATCTGTGCCGGATTTTCCTGCCCTGCCAACCAACAAACGAGTGGCAACGTCATGACAACGAGATGCCGCCCTGTTCGCACGATCAACTCCCGGGCAATAAAAGCATACTCCACGCCGGCTTTCATGCCTTTCTCTCTTGCAGCTTGCCTAGCGCGCTTGCGCTCATAAAGTTCCGTTCAAGATGCTTCCTGAGAAACCTGCGGGCGTGAAACGTACGCGCTTTAACAGCGCTCACCGTCAAGCCAAGACGCCGAGCGGTCTCGGAGCTGGTTAAGCCTTGCAGCTCCCCGTGGAGCACGACGACTCTTAGGCTCTTTCGAAGCCCCGCAACGGCTTGGCGCACCGTTGCGCGGCGTTCGCTTTCGCAGAGGATTTCTTCTGGCGTAGGTCTGCCATCGGGAATCTCGACGGCACGGTCATCTTGTTCGGCATCCACATTATTTTCATGGAGCGGCTCTCGTCTGCGGCGCTGGCGCAACAGCATCAGGGCATCGTTGACGACGATGCGGGTCAGCCAGGTGGAGAATGTGGAGTCTTCGCGGAACTGTTGCAGGTTCACGAGCGCCCGCTGAAACGCGCGCTGCACTGCGTCTTCCGCATCCTGCTGATTGCGAAGGATGCGGTAAGCTGTGCGATACGCTTTGCGGTGGTGACGGCTGTACAGCTCGCCGAAGGCGTCGCCGTGTCCTGACTTGGCCTTGGCGATTAACGCATCTTCGTCGCTTACCTCCTGATATCCCGAGGCCAACGGCAGGCCGCTGACCGCGTTTATTACTGGCTGAACATTCAATGCAGACATAGTTTCCTCCGATCTTCTTTAGTTTTCCGCGCTACCAGCATCGGGGTGACCGCCACCTTCGCCGTGAAGCACCTGGTGTGTGGCGTGACGCCTCAGACACGTGCGATTAAGCCAGCGGAACGGGAAGGAAACAATTGAACGAAGGTATCGACAATACCTTTGTATAGAGCCGCAGATGCGATCCCGAGAGAGAAGCCGTTGTGTTCGACCTTCCAAGAATTCCCAATACCTAGGTATCGCCAATACCTTTGTCCAATTGTTTCGCCGGCGCACCTCGGGTGTAATCGGCGCATCGCAGCCGATTCGGTCGGACGAGCGACACTCTAAGAAACGGGCTTGGCCGCACCGCTCGCCCGTCAGGAGGAACGGGATGAACATTATTGATAAGGCGCTAGAAGCGAACCGCAACTATGCAAAAAAATACGATCCAACGTTGGCGAAGCGGCCGGCCCCCAAAATCGTAGTTGTAACCTGCATGGATCCACGTCTCTCAGATCTCCCTGGAATCCTGGGTCTGCCGCAAGCCGATATAGACGTTATCCGCACCGGCGGACCCGCGGTAACTGAAGATGTTCTCGGGGAGCTTGTTGTCTCCAACCGCGTACTGGGAACTACGGAAATATTGCTTCTCAACCACACCGGCTGCGGGTTCACGACGTTTACAGACGCTGAGCTGAACGCAAAGCTGAGTGCTTCTACCGGTGATGCGTCACCTGCTCCGATGCGTTTCTTCTCCTATAAGGATCCCGAGCAGAACACACGGGAACAAATCAACACGGTAAGATCACATCCTTGGATCTCAAAAGATGTTCCGGTACGAGGCTTTATTTTCGACATGGAGACCGGTCTGCTGCGGGAAGTGCAGCCAACGGTGAAGCACGCTACCGCCTGAAGGACGGTGGTCCTTCGGGATCAATTTCGAGCGGCGACGTCCCGCGGAGGGGCAGGTTCCTCGTCGCTCGGAATGACGAACTTGGTGGGCCCATACCTTGACGTCGAGAGAGAGGAAGTTTTAGATTCACGAAGCAGACTGCGACATCCGCATAATCCAGTACTTGTGAGGCGCCATGGCGAGAACGACGAGCTTTCGAACGGACATTCTGCCGCTCTTTACGGAACGAGACATCGAAGGCATGAGGAAGGGATTCAATCTGGACAGTTACGATGACGTGAAAAAGCACGCCGCCGCCATCTACGATCGCATTCGCGGAATCGGCGGCCCAGTAATGCCGCCCCCGCCGCCAAGAGGTGAAGGTCCTTGGCCGCAATCCCGCATCGAGTTATTCGCCAAGTGGATAGCGGACGGGTTGCAGCCTTAGCCGGCGTTCAAGCTCGCGGCGTCTGAGACGACAGTCAGCGTAAAGTGAAAACTTGCTCCGCGCGGATGGTTATCCGTAGCCCAGAGCCGGCCACCGTGGGCCTCAATAATCGTGCGGCTGATGCGAAGCCCCATACCGGTGCCGTGTTCTTTGGTCGTGAAGAAAGCGTTGAATATCTGGCCAGCCTGGTTCGGGGGAAGTCCAATTCCCGTGTCTTCAACCGAAACCACAAGCTGCTCGTTGCTCTCATTCTGGGTGCCCAGGGTGAGTTGACGCGGGCCATCGACGGCTTTCATGGCGTCGATTCCGTTGATCATCAAGTTCATCAATACTTGCTGCAGCTGGATGCGGTCTGCCACAATCAGCGGGCGATCGGCTGCGAGCTTTGTTTGCACAAAAACCGAGTGCTGGGTCGCCTCGTTGTGAAGAAGAATCTCCATCTCCCGAATCATCTCGTTGATATCGACGCGCTCCTTGGTGACAACGCCTTTTCTGAAAAATAGCCTGACTCGGTTAATGATCTCCGCCGCCCGGTTGGCATCACGGATGATCAACGCAGCCCCGGCCTTAGCGCCTTCCAGATCCGGCGGGTCGCGATCCAGCCGGCGCAGGCAGGTAGAGGCATTTGTGATGGCGCCACTAATGGGCTGATTAATTTCGTGCGCAAGGGAGGCACAGAGTTCGCCCATCGTAGTTACACGATTCGCGTGCGCGAGGTCTGCGTGCGCTTTGCGTAAAGCCTCTTCGGCGCGTTTGCGGTCCTCGATATCAATGCCGGTACCGTACCACTTGACTATCGCTCCATGACCATCACGCAGAGGGACGTTGCGCACAAGCAACCACCGATAGTCTCGCTGTGCAGTCCAGATGCGCGTTTCAATCTCGAGGGGTTCTCCTGCGGCCAGTGCCGATTTCCACTGAGCGACATATCTAGCACGATCATCCGGATGAACGATCGATTGCCAACCGGATCCAAGCAACGCCTCGATGGGAAATCCGGTGGATTCGAGCAAACGCTGATTGATAAAGTCCACTGATCCATCAGGCAGAGAGCTCCACACGTGAGCGGGAATCGTATTGATCACTCGGCGGAGTCGGTCCTCGCTGCTTTGCAAGCTCTCATAGAGATCCTGCAGTTGCCCCGCGGTATCATTAAATACGCGTCCCAGTTGGGCAAGCTCATCTTCTCCCTGGATAGGAACCCGATGCGTGAACTCTCCTCGTGCCAACATCTTGGACCCTTTGACCAATTGTTCGAGCGGTCGCGTAATGCTGCGCGTAATTAGGAGTCCCAACGTCGCGGCTATCAACAGGGTGAGAACCACCGTGGCGGGAACAACAATAAAGATCCGCTGCTGCACCTGGCGAATATTGGCTGCGGCTTGGGTATGTTCCATTTTTACTTCGCGGTCCACTCTTCCCACTAAGGCAGAGATCGAATATTCGAGTGGGCGTATCTGATTGGCGAGTCGCAATTGCAAGGCGTTCCAATCACCCACTTGAGCTAAGTCGATCATCGACGCGGACTCTGATTGCAGGTTCGATTGAACCACTGCGAGCGTGGGGAGAATCGTGGTGTCAGAAGCGTTGTCGGAATGCACGGCCAACAGCGCGCGGTTGGCGCTTCGCATGTCTTCTGCGAACGCCTCATTCATCGCCAGAGTTTCTGTCTTCAGATTTTCGGAGTTTCTTGCGTTCGCAAGCGACTCAAGTGTGTCGCGAAACTTCAACAGGTCGGAGTGAACACGTAAGACAGTTACCAGCTCCTCGTCATATTTATCGAGTCGTTCCGCTTGCGCCTGAACGATGTGGAATTGCCATAGAACGATGACGTCACCGGCAAGCATCAAAACGACGATAAGCGCAAAGCATAGAACCAGGCGTGGGCCAATGTTGAGTCGCAGGCGATTCATCTTAGTGAGAACCTGTCCCTGGTTGGGTCCCGCCATTGCCCATGATCCGGACGAGTTCATTCTCGAGTGCCGCGGCCGCTGCTGGAGCTGTGGACTCACGGGTCAACACGGAATGCAGCGCGCGGGTATAGGCTTTGGAGACTGCCTCATAGTTCGCTCCCGCAACCGCCGATGGGCGCGAAACGAGCGCGCTCCCTCCCGATTCTCCCGGTTTGTACCACCACGGATAAATTTCCTTCATGATCGTTGGAACTTCAAAGTACTGCACCTTTCGGTCCCCCGGATTTTCAAGGTGAGTCGCCCTGAATTCTGCCTGCTTGCGCAGCAGGAACTGGATGAACTTCACGGTGTCGGCGCGGTGAGCGGACGAGCGGGATATCCCGAGAGCGTAGCCGCCGAGGGTACCGACTCGCGCGCTTTTTCCAGCAGGCACGCTGGTAACCCCCCCTTGGTCGCGGAACGGCTTATCTGCCGCAAAAATCTCATACACGATGGCGTGGCTGAGCAGAAACGCAGCCTCGCCGGAAACCCAAAATTTATTTTCTGCATCCGTAGCAGTGTAAGAAACCACGCTGGGAGGGGAGATCGAGCCTACCCAATCTGCCGCGCGTTCCCAAGAGTGGATAACATTTGGGTTATTTACGCTGATCTTTCCGTCGGGCTCGATGATGTGGCCGCCTCCTTCCGCTGCTTGCCACTCCAATCCTTCCATAGTGAGCTGTTCGCTGTCCGTGGCGATCGCTCCCGCCCAGACGAACCCCCAAAAATCTTTCTTCCAACTTGCGCGCTCTCCAGCCTGTATGCGGGCGGCCATTTTCTCAAGCTCATCCCAGGTCGTGGGTGGCGTCTTGTAGCCGTACTTGGCGAGAAGGTCCGTCCGATAAATCAAAACCTGCACACCGAGCGGCTGGTTGGGCATTGCCACAACCTTCCCCTGAATCCTATAGCTTTCGGTGATGGCGGGGTCATACGAGGCAATCTCTGAGGGAAAGTAAGGCTGCAGGTCAATGAGGTACTCGCCCATTGTTCCGGTCCAGATCGTGTCGACCCCATAAAGGTCAGGGGACGGGGCACCGCTGCGGAGCAATTTCATGGCAAGTTCGAGTTTAGATGCGGTGTCCTCTGGCGTTGGAAGATCGTTGACGCGAATGCCTGTTTCCCGGGTGAATTCCTGCAAATAGGCGTCCGGAATCATGCGATGGTCGCCGGGAACTCCTCTGCCGTCAGAATCGAAATATGTGATGGTCACGGGCTGTGCGGGCTTCTGGCAACCGGAAAAAAGGAACGTCGAAAGCAGAATTACCGCCACGCCCAGATATCGCAAGGGATTCCGGCGCCGTTCGGCGCAGCGCATCAATCGACTCATCGACTTGGTTCGGATAGACAACGGAAGCAGTTTTCACCGCCCTTGGAGGGTCAGGACAAAGCGATAGCGTGAACTAGTCGCACAGCAATCGATATCCCGTGGTCGCTACGGGAGGATGGTAGCAGAAATCGCCCGGCATCATCGATTGATGGCGAACACGCAAACCAACCCCGGCAATCCCCTCAAACTCTGGTTCGTTTTGACGCGGCTGACTGCGAATCGGTTTCAGTTTCGAGGTGGCTCGGGGAGATGCGGGCTGATGAATTTCTTAATGAACGCGACACACGTTGCTGCGGTGTGACGAACCCATCTGGGCCTGCCGTCACGCCAAGTGAGTTGCCGGACTCGCAGGCCGAAGTTTTCCCGCCATCCTCACCAGGTCGGCGAGGGAATTCGCTTTCATTTTTTGCATCGCCTGCCCGCGGTGTGCCTTTACCGTGATTTCGCTGATTCCGAGCTCGCCGCCCACTTGTTTATTCAGCATGCCAGAGACGACTAACGTCATCACCTGCCGTTCTCGGGTCGTAAGTGTGGCGTAACGGTCCTGAAGTTCCTGAATCTCCGCGTTCTCAGTGAGGGCGATCCTGCTTCGCTCGATCGCGTTTCGGATGGCGTTCAGCAATGCGTCGTGATTGATGGGCTTGGTTAAGAATTCCAGAGCGCCGGCTTTCATCGCCTGCACTGACTGTGGCACATCGCCATGACCGGTGATGAAAATGATTGGCATGTCGCTGTTTTCAACCCCAAGCTGCTTCTGTAATTCAAGACCGTTCAGACCAGGGAGTGAGAGGTCAAGAACGAGGCAGCTGGGAACACGTTTCCTGGGGTGGTCGAGGAATGCTTGCGCTGACGCGAACGTCACTGGCTTCCAGTTCTCATCTCTGATCAACAATTCCAGCGATTCGCGCACGGACACGTCATCATCAACAATGAACACGATGGGGATGACACTCGGCATTGGTAATGCCCCTACTTCATAACCGCGTATATCATGACTAAGTGCGCGCGCCGCATTCATTGTATCCCCCCAAGAGGATTCCACCAATGGACCCTCAGCTGGCTTGCAGTGCGGTCTTGATGGCCGAAAGCAGGGCCGCGTCACTGAATGGTTTCAGCAGAAATCCTGCCGCGCCTTGCTCGATCACTCGAGCACGAATCCGCTCATCTTTTTGAGCGGTGATGAAAATGACCGGGATCTCTTCCCCGCGACGCTTTAGCTCCTCTTGAAGCTCCGGTCCACTCATGCCCGGCATAGAGACGTCGAGGATCAAGCAGCTGGTTTCATCAACAGCACCGGATGAGAGAAACTCCTCCGCGGACGAAAAAGCTCGAGCCGCAAAGCCGAACTCCTTAATCAAGCCAGGCAGCGACTCGCGTATGGACTCGTCATCATCAACGACGGACAGAAGCGAACGCTCGTTCCCGCTGCTGTCCTTGAGGGGCTTCATAGCAAAATGATGGGGCATTCAGTGAGGGACGTCCATTGTACCTTGGTATTGCATTTGCGCGGCCCTGTTCCCGAAATCCTGGCACCTAGCGTTGAGTCGTCTTTCAGCTTTTTCCAACGCACACGGGCCCGCCCCGCTTCAGAATGCCCGCGTCAGCTTGGTTAGTGATATGGTGTGCGCCCCAGAAGCGGGGCGAGTTGATTTTGAGCGCAGCGTCCTACCGCCCGATTTGGCCGAGGTAATAGCCGAGCCGATTTTCAACCTCGCCCGGCTTCTGGAAACCGCGCAGCGTCAGCGCTTTGATCCCATTCTGCGCGGCGGGACGTCCGAGCGAAGCGATGCAAGCGTCCCATCCTGCGCCGAGCTCGACGTCCGGCGGCAGGCTGGTGTTGACGAGGCGTTTGGTGTTGGCGATCGCCCACTTGTCGAACCCGGCGATCCGGGTCGCGAGCGCCTCTACGTAAGCGTCCAGTTCGGCATCGGGCAGCGCGCGATTAATGTATCCGTAGGCCTCGGCCCGGTCGGCCCCGACGTCGTCCGAGCTCAGGAGCACCTCGAGGGCGCGGTTTCGGCCGATGAGTCTGGGCAGCCGGGCCATCGGGCCGCCACCTGCGACCATCCCTACGCCCACCTCCCATTGCGAGATGATGGTCTTTTCGCGGCTGGCAAAACTCATGTCGCAAGCCAGAGTGATCTCGCTGCCGTTGCCCGTCGCTCGGCCACGGATGAGGGCGATGGAAGCGACTGGCAAGCGGGTCAACCGCACCAGAAAGTCTGGCCAAGGCGGCAAGCCTGTGGGACCTGCTGGCAGTGAGGTTAGGTCCTCAAGCTTTGCCGTGAAGTCGGAGTGATTGAGGAAGTAGTCCTCGACCGCGCTGTCAAAGACCACGACCCTGACTTGCTCATCGGCCTCGAGCGCGTCGATCACTTCTTGGAATTGCTTGACCATTTCAGGGCCCATCACGTTGATCGGCGGATTGTCGATCGTGACACGCCAATAGGCTGGCGACCGCTTGGTCAAGCGAAGCTGCGCGGGTTTCGAAGCTGCGGATACATTTGCCATTGAGTTCTCCTAGGTATTTTTTGGTCTTTGAAAGCGGTTGAGTGAAGCCGACAATAGCTTCAAGCAGTCGCGGACTTATGCGCCCTGCCGGCGTCCACTGCAGCTTTGGCGACTTCAACATCATTTTCCACACTGCTGCCGCTGACGCCGACAGCGCCAATCACCGTTCCATCCGCATCCCTGACGGGTATTCCGCCGCCAAAACTGATCAAACCGCCGTTGCTGAGTTCGACGCCATAAAGAGGCTGCCCCGGCTGCGACATCTTGCCGATTTCAGCTGTCTCCATATCAAAATAACGGGCGGTGCGAGCCTTCCGAATAGCGATGTCTATACTGCCGAGCCACGCGCCGTCCATCCGGACAAACGCTTTGAGATTCCCGCTCGCGTCAACAACCGCGATGTCTTCTTTTATTTTCAATTCCTCGGACTTCCGTTTCGCGGCTTGAATCATCGTTTCGGCAATTTCCAAAGTGATTTCGCGGTTCATGGCAGTCTCCTTGGTCTTCGTTATATCGTGCTGTGAATTTCTTCCATTCTGCACAGTGGCGGAAATCGGTCCGCTGCCTGCTACGAGTTGCTATTTCGCGGATCGTCTTTCGCGCTGACATATTCCAGGCCAAGAGGCCCAATCGCCGCTACTTGCGTGACGTACTCGCTGGATTTCGCCCAGTGGAAATGGGATGTGTTGCCGGGAAGAACGATGACGCTACCTGGCGGATAGGGCTGGAGTTTGTCCGCGTCGAACAAATCGCCTAGGCCGATATAGAAGACGCCGGAGATGACTGTGTAGACTCGGTCCTCTGGATGCTGGTGTGGCATCAGTTTCACGCCGCGCGGCACTTTGACCCTGATCGTATAAGGGCCGAGCTCCGAAGGCTTACCAACGATGACCGCGAGGCGGACTGAAGGCGGGAACGCCGCAAACGGTTCCCAGGCGACGTCTTCTGGTAAGACTGCTCTGAAAACGGCTTCCCCGAGTTGGTGAGGTCGAACCGCACTTCGTTGAGCCTCCGTGACGTTCGCCGTTTTTTTGCTCAATCCGACTTGGGGCATGAATTTCTCCTCCTTCCGCGCACCAGCTGCTTCGCACCGCCGCGATGGAAGTCTCACTTCGGTGAGACGATCCTCCATCTAAGCCGTGATGGCTGCCGATGACGAACCTTTGCATTCGTCAATTGGACTAGGAACCTAAGCGGAAGCTGCCTTCTCCGCGCCGAGTAACTTCAGAAGCGTTTGGGCTGCGCTGGTGGAGGAAGCGGGATTCTGTCCGGTGACAAGACGGCCATCAACGAGTGCAAACGGCTGCCAGTCGGCGCGCTTCTCAAAGATGGCTCCGAGCCGCATCAATTCGTCCTCGACCAGAAACGGAACAACCTTGGTGAGCTGCACTTCTGCTTCTTCGCCATTGGTAAAACCGGTCACGTGCTTGCCCTTCACAAGAGGCTCGCCCTTATAAGTGACATGGCGAAGGACGCCGGGCGAGTGACACACCAAGGCAATTACCTTGCCGGAGTTGTAGAACGACTCGAGCAAAGCGATGGAAACGGGGCTTTCTGCGAGATCCCACATCGGGCCGTGCCCGCCCACATAGAACACTGTGTCGTAATCTTCCGATTTCACATCGGCGAGCTTCACCGTCTGGGAGAGCGCCAGTTGTGCGGCCTGGTCCTGCTTGAAGCGCGTCATGGCGGGCGTCTGATTTTCTGGCTCATCGCTTTTCGGATCGACCGGCGGTTGGCCGCCTTTCGGCGATGCCAGGGTGAGCTGCACGCCCGCATCCCTGAAAACAAAGTAAGGAGCCGCAAACTCTTCGAGCCAAAAGCCGGTCTTGCGTCCGGTGTTGCCGAGTTGATCGTGGGAGGTTAACACCATCACTATTTTCATGTTCTTTCTCCTCTGTTCCTCGTTATGCACATTCAACCGAATCAGACGACATTAACGATAAAACCAGAAACGTCGGAGGCGAGCAATTGGACGATAGTATCGGCGATACCTTGGTATCAGTCGGCGCGCTCAGCCACGTGCGCGTATCCGTTTGCATCAGAACTCGGCATCGCGCACAGTTCACGACAAGGAAGGCCGTCGGGTGTCAGAACAGGTCCTGAAAGGTAACGGAAGATTTGTGTGCGGATTGAGGTACGCCAACAGGTTTGCAGCTAAAGAAGGCCACTAAGATATTGGTGGACGTGACCGGGATCGAACCGGTGACCCCCTGCTTGCAAAACAGTTCTGCTAGGTTCTGTAACCCACGCCATTTCAATCACTCGATAGAAAACTCAAAACTTAGTCCTTCAGTGAGAGTGTGGCTGGATGTGCTCAAATGTGGCAGTTTGCACGTAGGGTCACTACAAAAGTCACTACAGTCCTCGACGCTTCACAGGGGAACCAATCAGTCGCCTGATGAGCGCCACCTCAACTACAATCGCCGCAAGAACAAAAAGGCTGCCTTCGTTTCGGGGATTGCCCAAAAAGGTCCGCTGCCCAAAATCCATATTTCTCGGCGTGGCGTAATCGCTGAGATTTCGCTTGCCCACAAGTGCGCGTCGCTCGCCTCAAAAAGAAATGTTTGTGGGCATAGCCTCGGTATTAGTCCGTCTGTTCTAACGAGGAGGTGGTTGAACAAGTTCATCGAATTTCCAATGACAAACAGAGTCCAAAGTAATATTGAGTAAGCCGGTAGTCCCGAGGGTCATGTGCATTGCACCGTCGAGCGCAGTTTGGGGCACATTCGGGGTCAAGTCTATGGTTTCTACAACGGTCCCAACGGAGTCCTTCACAACCGCTCGCGTGGTGACGGTTGGTGTCACGTTGACACCCGCTTCTCCGCAAGGGCCGATTGCATTCGCAGGAGTAAGTATAATTTGATTCGGCATACCATATTTTAATTGAAGGCTCGTTGTAACAGGCGGGTTGCACTGCTGAACCGGGGTAAGCTTCTTTTGCCTGACATAAACATCGGCAATCCATTCATTCGCGCCACCATTTCGGTTATCGGCGTACAAGTGAACGCAACCGGGCTTGGGGGAAGAAATGTTGTGATAATGATCGCCGCCTTCGGATCCTACGGCAAGGCCCGCTGAAAAGCCTGGATATGGAGTATCGTCAACTTGATAGCCTTCGCTTGCGATTGCACAAATATCTAAGTGATTGTTCCCGCTGTTGTCGTCAATGTAGAAACCGTAAGAATGTCCTTTGGTTGGTCCGGACCCTGGATAGGGGATGGTTCTTCTTTCCCAGGCTTCGCCAGACGCACTTTGAGTCACGTCGATTGAATATGGTGGCAGCGACCCGCAAACGTGCAGAGGAAAGCTCGGCGTTGAGTAGCTCGGAAAAACGAGAAAACTATTGCCTCGTCGCAACTGCAATTTCAGAGTGGACTCGGTCGCATTCCGAGTAGACGGTAGATAACTGTTCGGGATTTTGATCTCGACGAGACCCATCGAAGCACTCGGCACGTCAAGCGCCTTTCCAGTGCTTGAACTCGAACAACCGACAGGAACGAAAGAAGCAGGTACATCGAGCACACCGATGCCGGCGCGCGCTTTCTCACTGTCGATCAAGTATGCTTCCGGCTTGGTATCATTTTTGAACAAGCCGCTTCCCGTCAGTAATAACGTCGTGTACATCCCAGACTGTCTCACTGTCGTAATTCCGGTCGGTCCGACGTTTAACAAGGGCTCAATTGGAATTGGCAGTGATGCAATTACATTTGCCGTAGCATTCCCCATTTGTTCGATTCGCGACTGCAATGAACTGTCGATTTGAGTAATTCGTCTTTGTGCCAAAGCATTCAACTGTTCAATCGATTGGTTTGTGATTTGTTGGAGTTGCTGTAAACGGGCGATGACGTCCTGATTGACCTGCTCAATTCGTTGCTGGGCAATCTGGTTTAAAGTGAACAAAGCCTCCTGGATTATCGCGTGTAGTTGCTCGAGCCGCTGCCTCCCCGTCTCCACTTGTCTGCTTTACGCGCTGCCGACTCTGAGGCACGGGATATTGCTGCGGTGTTTGACGACTCGATTGTCTATCTTGAATCCACAGCGACCGTACCGCGCCGCTCGGCCCACAATACGCGTCTCCGAGGATCGTCCAAGCTCGAACGACTCCGTTCTCGTCGACGTTGCTTGAGTCGGCCACAAGCCTGATGTTAAAAACCCCCCATTCGCCATCATGTCCCCCGGCAAATTCCATATATACACCAGCCGGAATTGCCACTGTGCTGCCGTTTCCATTTTCCTCACCTCCGCAGCACG
Organism: uncultured Acidobacteriota bacterium; assembly: GCA_963710845.1. GTDB lineage: Bacteria > Acidobacteriota > Terriglobia > Acidiferrales > UBA7541 > Palsa-295. Next base: position 69,344 of record CAVQBU010000009.1, read on the forward strand.
GAATCGCCGACTGGTGATACGACCGGTCGATCGTATAGCCAGGATCCAGTGTGATGGTTAAAGTGCCTGTCGCATGACACGCCGGTCTGCCAGGGTTAGCCTCGCAGTACATTCGGCCTTGAGCTTTCTTAAATGTATTGTCCGGCGCGTCAGCTTTCGACGGTATTATCGGACTCCCAATCAGACACACCGCAATCAAAATAGAGGCTATTTTTGAGCCCATAAATGTTCCTCCTCGCGTTCACCAAGTTTAAGGTCTAGCAATTGAAAAGGCTGAGTCATCGATAAATAACCCGCCGTTCTGTTGCGACCCACCATATAGAACGTCAATAACGATGATTTCCCTTGCCCAGAAACACTTGTTCTTGGGCACGAAGATTGACGATCTACAGGCACGCCAAATCAAGCACTTACGAATCGGGTGGAAGTGGGATTAGCGGGCAGCTTCGGAACGTCGTGATTCTTCGATTTCTAGCAGGTCCTGACCGCAGAGGTATTAGCCCGCGCGATGTTTTGGCGATATCTCTTCAACCGGCCGAACAATTGGGTTGCAGCTCGTCCCGCGAGGCTGTAGAGATTGAATGAGAGGACGAGATTATCAATGAAAAGAGAACAACTGAAAATCGCGATTTACGCTCGTGTTTCGACGAAGAATGGCCAAGACCCAGTGATGCAACTCAGAGAACTCCGAGAATATATCCGCAACCGGAAATGGAAAATCGCTGGCGAGTACGTGGACAGAGGAATCTCCGGCGTATCAGATTCTCGACCCGAACTCAACCGACTCATGGCAGACGCTAATCGCCGTCGCTTCGATGTCGTGGTGGTTTGGAAGTTTGATCGCTTCGCTCGATCTGTCTCTCATTTGCTGAGAGCACTCGAAACCTTCCGTGCACTTGGAATCGAGTTCGTTTCGCTTTCGGAAAACATCGATACCAGCACGCCGACCGGGAAAATGGTGTTCACGGTACTGGCCAGCGTGGCGGAACTGGAGCGAAGTCTGATCGGTGAACGCGTTCGAGCAGGACTTCGGAATGCGAAGGCACAAGGTACGCGATTGGGAAGACCGCCGCTGAAGGACCTCAGTGTGACGGAGACGCAACGGCTTCGACGAGAAAGACGAAGGTCGAGAATGAGCTTCAAAGCACTCGCAGAAAAGTACGGGATTTCGGTTTGGACGGCCTTTCAGCTGTGCAAGAGGACAAAGGCTTAGAAAAATTAATCCCCTCGCCCCATCCTGCTCCCTGTGCGCCGTCCGTCGTTGACTTGCGTTTCTTCCCATGCCTAGGATTGCACGCTGAGTTCGTTCGCAGTGTTTAGCAGGAGGCCGCCATGCTTCGAGAACGAGCGCTGAAGGTTGTGTTGGTCGTGGTCGGAGTACTCTTTACGGCCGGGATTTATCCGCTGGCGATGCGTTTATTGCATCCACAGAAGTGCGAATACTCCGATGTCATGATGCTGAGTCTCTATGTCACGCTCGGCATCTTCTTGCTTTTCGCGGTCCGGAGTCCATCGGCGTATCGCAGCCTGATCGCCTTCGCCGCATGGTCGAGTCTCGCTCACGCCATTGTTATGGGCGTGCAGGCATTGCCGAATGCGAGCATGCGCGGAGACCTTTACGGCTCGGCTGCGCTCGTCGTCATCGGTTTAGTCCTGCTCGCGCTGGGTCCAGCGAAGCAGTCCGCAATCGCCGCATAAACGCATTAACTGGACATCTGGGGACTAGCACCCAAGTTACCGGTAACGCGACTAATCAGGAGTTAGCAGCTTAACCGCAGCAAATCGAGCCCAAGCGCAACTACCGATCGTGAGAAGCCACTGAACAAATAGCACGCGGCATTCGTAAGGAAGAACAGGAGGGCCACGCCTCATGAAAGACATTCGCTACGCCCTGCGACAGTTCGCCAACGCCCCGCTGTTCACTGCGACGGCCGTTCTGACGCTAGCTCTCGGAATTGGCGCGACCACGGCCATTTTTACGCTGGTCCATGCCGTCTTGTTGAATTCCCTGCCGGTGGCCAAACCCAGCGAACTCTATCGTGTGGGCGACGTGGAGAATTGCTGCGTCAATGGCGGTCTGCAGGATAATTGGTCGCTCTTCTCGTACGACAAATATAAAACTTTCCGTGATAACACACCCGGGTTCGTCGAGCTCGCCGCGTTTCAAGCGGGAAACGACCTGATCGGTGTGCGCCGAGGCGGCAGCAGCCAGCCTGCTCAATCCATGAGGAGTGAGTTCGTCTCAGGAAATTACTTTGCCATGTTTGGCATCGGGCCCTATGCGGGGCGCGTGCTGATGCCATACGACGATCGCAGAGGCGCATCGCCGGTCGCGGTGATCAGCTATCGCGCCTGGCAGCAGAAATTCGGTGGCGACCAGTCCGTGGTGGGAGGGACGTTCACGATGAACGGCCAACCGTTCACCGTGGTTGGAATCGCGCCTCCCGCCTTCTTCGGCGATCGCCTGACGGATCCCGCCGCGTTTTGGATTCCAATTGCGGATGAGCCACTCATCGACGGCACCATGGCTTTGGTCGATTTCCCTCAGCAAGACTGGCTGGACGTAATCGGCCGCATTGCTCCGGCTACTGACCCAAAACAAATCGGTGCGCACATGCAAGTTGAGCTGCAACAGTGGCTGCTAAGCCCCATCGCGCAATTGCAGCCTGGAGAACGCGACGTAGTGCCGAAGCAGACCTTGCGTCTCTCGCCTGGCGGCGCCGGTGTTCAAGCACTGCGCGACGAATACCTTTCCAGCCTGCATCTGCTGATGTGGATTTCCGCGCTTGTGTTAGCAATCGCCTGCGCGAACGTGGCAAACCTGATGCTCGTCCGAGCGAGTACGCGGAAACTTCAGACCTCCATCCGAGCGGCGCTCGGTGCGTCTGCCGGGCGCCAGGTTCGGCAGGTGCTTAACGAAAGCGTCGTGCTGGCACTGCTCGGAGGCGTGGTCGGCGTGGCTATCGCATTCGGTGCGACCCGCCTGATTTTGCACCTCGCGTTTCAAAACACGTACGTCGCGATTCACGCTTCACCGTCCCTGCCCGTGCTCGCTTTCACATTCGCCGTGTCGCTTATCACGGGAATTCTATTCGGCGTCGCTCCTGCTTGGATCACGGCCAATGCCGCTCCTGCCGACGCGCTGCGCGGTGCAGGCCGTTCCACAGGACGTAGCGGCGGCTGGACACAAAAGTCGCTGGTCATCGCGCAGGCTGCGCTTTCGCTCGTGCTGCTTTCCGCAGCAGGGTTGTTGACGCAGAGCCTTCATAACATGCAGTCCCAAAATTTCGGGTTCGAGACACCCAACCGGTATATCCTGCATATCGATCCGCAAATGGCGGGATACAAGCCAGCACAGATGCAGTCTTTATTTCGCCAGCTTCACGATTCGCTGGCAGTAATTCCCGGGATCGGCCAGGTGAGTTTTTCGCTCTACACTCCGATGGAGGGCGACAATTGGGGCGAGACCGTTTACATCGAGGGTCAGGCGCCGCCACCTCCTGATTCCAATCAGAACAACGCATCCTGGCTCCGCGTCAGTGCCGGTTACTTCGAAACCCTCGGCACCAAGATCGTACAAGGGCGCTCCATCAGCGAGCAGGATTCACCCACGTCACAGCGTGTGGCAGTGGTGAATCAGACATTCGCCAAGCATTTTTTCAAGGAAGATAATCCGATCGGAAAACATTTCGGCTATATCGACCAGAAGAATGCCGGAGACTTTGAAATCGTTGGCGTAACGGAAGACACTCAATATCGCGAGCCAACCCGCAAAATCCCGCCCATGTTTTTTCTGCCATCCACGCAGAGCGTCACCTTTGACAACCCGCGTTTCATCGCCTTCGAAGATCGCTCGCATGAACTGAACGCCGTAGAACTGAGAACGCTCGGGAAGGTGACGGGTCTGGAAGCGCAGGTGCGCCGCGCGCTTGCCGAAGTGAACCCGGATCTCGCGGTCATCGACTTCATGAGTTTCGGGGAGCAAGTGGACAACAATTTTTCCCAGCAAGAGTTGATCGCGAACCTCACTTCAATGTTCGGGTTGCTGGCGCTAGTCCTCGCGTCCGTGGGACTCTATGGAGTGACGGCCTATTCTGTGGAGCGCCGCACGAACGAAATTGGAGTTCGCATGGCTCTAGGAGCAGACCGGTTCAACATTTTGAAGCTAGTCCTGCGCGGAGCGCTGGTGCAACTGGGAATCGCACTGGCGATCGGCATTCCTGTGACGATTGCGGCCGGCCGCGCTATGGCTACACAACTGTTTGGCATAAAACCGTACGATCCGCGCATCCTGCTGGTGGCCTCGGCCGCGCTCACCTTCACCGCGCTCCTGGCGGCAGTGGTTCCGGCTCGACGAGCAGCAACGCTCGATCCGATTCGAGCTTTGCGCATGGAATGAAAAACGCAACGGTTCAGAGTTCGCCGCCTAGGTGGGTAACGCACGATCTACGCTCTTACCGGAGAAGTGAAATCGGGGCAAATCACATCTCCCGTAGCGCGACTCAGCAGGCACAACCCAGGAAATTAGAATAGCCGACCCTATACCGATGCTAGATTTTATGGGGGGCAGTACTGTCCAGCGACGAGAATCTGCGATAGCCAGTGAGCATGCGGTAGGCCAGAGCGCAAGACTTCTTCTGCTTCACTCTCCACATCATATTCGATTCGGCGAATGGTGATGCTCTCACCTTCGATTACCAGATACGATGCGCGTCGATCTCCGTCATAGGATTGACTGACGCTGCCTGTATTCGCTACGGTCATCCCTGGAAGTCGGCGTATGTATGGACGATGAATATGTCCGTAGACCGCGACTGGCGCGCGAAGAGAAGTGTAGGTACTTTGCAATTCGTCGTCGCTGGCGTTCGGCATGGGAGCGCGCCACAAGTCGTTGGGGCTCGCATGAACCACGCTCAAGCCTTCTTGAGAGTACAGAAAAGGAAGTCCTTCAAGCCATCGCAACCGTTCTTCACCTATGTTTGCGAGCGTCGGCGGAATCATCTCTTGCAGTATTGCAAGAAGTGGCGCGAGTTTCGGTGCTGTGGCTGCGAATTCAGCCAGACCCTCCGGGGCCCAAAGCATCTCGTCTGTATTCCCGCGGACCCCAGGCCAGCCTAGGGAGCGGACCTGATCGATAATCTCCGCAGGATGTGCTCCCCCATAAGCCAAATCGCCGCCGTGGATCACTAGATCAGGTGCAACCTGCCGCAGGTCGGCAACAACCGCATGGAAGGCGCGCAGGTTGCCGTGAATATCCGACACAATTGCGACTCTCATTTTGTCTGCCGCTCTTGCGAAAGTGACTTGGACGCGACTCGTTAGAAATTTCGTCAGGCGACATTTTCCCTCTGACTGCCGTAGATTGAAAGAGGCCCGCAACCCGAGTGAAGCGGGATCAAGTCCTGGTTAACACAAACCGGTAAAGTGGATTTACCCAGTTTCCGGTTACGCGACTTATCAGGAGTTAGGCCTCCGCTACAGTACAAATTACTTGATCTTTTTGGCGTGGATTTCCTGTCCATCCCAGCGGTGATAGGTGTAGCCAGTCACGTGGCTCTGAGCATCGCGGACAAACGTGATGCTTCCAACATCATTCTTGAGGAAGAACGTATCGGAACTCAAAGGCAGATGCTCATTCTCATCTCTAGGGAATTGTGACCATAGCTTCCCGTCCTTCACCGAGATGGTCTCCACATCATCGAGAGGACGCCACTCATATTGGCCGACATAAGCTTTATAAACGCTGGTATCCACAGCAACAGGCTTGTGGAAATTTACAGGCAGATTACGCCACTGCATCGCAACCATCATCCATGAGCCATTCTGCTTAATGTACGTCACTGTGTAACGCTGTTCGCTGATGATGTCGGCATCCGTAAACTGCTCGTGTATGGTGACTCGGTAGTTCAGCACAGCTGTACTGCCGTAGACGTGGACGACGTAGTCACGCGGATTCACTCCGTGGTCGTACGCGAGGGGCAGCTTCCAGAGCTCCATGATGTGGGCCTTGTGATTCGTATCAAGGATTCCATCGTCGTCGCTGTATATGCAATCATCCGCGACGTAGCGGGACCACGTTGCGAAATCGCGCTTTTCGCCAGCCGCGATCCGTGCGTGGTGGGCGTCGAGCACTTCCCGTTGGGCAGCGGAGAACTTCGACTGATCTTGAGCATGAAGCGTAATGGCGGATATGCCGAGTGCAACCGCGATGCAGATGAAGTGACGCATGCTTTTCCTCCGTTAATGGGAGGGAGACACAACTCATCCCGGCGGCATTGTAAGCCAAACCTAATGCCTGATAAACGCGGTGGATTCAAAGGGCTTACCCTTGGCGATGCCAACGGCCATGAGTTGACCGAGCAATTCCGGGTCTTGCGCTTCGGTTGGCTCCTCTTGCACGATTTCATTCACTTCCTCATAAAACTTTTCGTTATTGGCGTGGATGGTGTTGAAGGCCGTCCCGGAAGCATTGATGAACTTGGTCTCGGGGGGATTGGCTGCTTGGGAGAGTGGATAGATTCGCAGATATTTCTTGAAGCTCTCAACCGCAGGTTTGGGGTCGCCGTTGACGAGGAATCCCCTTGAACCAAGCCATACCCCATAGGTGGGTGACTTGGCTACGAAATAACCTGCCGGAATCTCGCCTTTATATCCCGGGGGAAGCACAAGAAACTTGCCCCCTTTCCCCTTGTCGGGACCCGCATTCCCCATGTCGATGATGTAGCGAAACCAGAAATCGTTGAGGAAGCCGAGGGTATTCGGCGGGGTCTCCACCACTAATGGACCGTCCTTCAAATCCAACCAGCCAATCAAGTAGACAGTCTCGGTGTTCGGCGTGAGGAACAGGGACTTTGAATCCATTAGCGTCTCAAAGAGTAAAACGGTGTGATTGTTCACTCCGACACTGTGCAATCCCTCTCGCATGGCATAAAGCGACGCCCCGGGCATGGTGTTCAGAAAAACTTCAACCCCACGCTGAAAGTCGAGGTTGTCGTAAACCTTTTGGACGGTTTCCTTGTCGGGATAGCCGTCGAAAAACTTTAGTTCACCTAGGCGAGTGTCAACCTTGCTCGGCGTGGTAATGTCCGGCGGGATATCGGTGGTCATTTTCATTTTCGGAGGAGCGTCCTGAGCGAGCGCCACTCCAACCAATCCGGCTGATGCGAGAATCGTGAGGTTGATTCGGAGCCAAATCCGGAAGACACGTTTGGATTGCATTTTCATCGCTCCCTCTCTGTGCAATGGTTCCAAGAGGGTTCTATCATAATGAGTAGGTACGCCGGGGTGAATTTTCGTAGCTAGTGGTCGCAGACCGTAAGCAGATTTAATTGTTCGAGACGCGATGGGGCAGTAGGATTCTGTGGCAACACCGGATAAGCGCCGTAATCGGGCGGAGGCGGGTCCCCCAATTCTCAATGTCCGATTACGCGACTAATCGGGAGTTAGCTCGCCCTTCACGGCAAGTGAGCAAAGCGGGATAGAAACACCGGCTACAAGCTGGGTAGTTATTCGAGATTGATGGTGCGTGACGGAACCCCCCGCAAAGAGGGTAAACCCACCGCTACTTATGCCGGAGACTTTTCGGCTGACTTTGGGCGACGCGTCGCTACTTCTGGGCTACTCCTTGAAGATCAGCGGAGGCCCGCTCACCCGGTCGGCGATCAAGTCGACCGTCACTTCAACGCGGTCGGCAATCTTAATGAAAGGAATGCCGCTATTCATGCCGTAATCTTTACGGTCAAAGGCCATCGTGCCCTTAATTTCGCCGTGCCCGCTCCCTTTCGTGCCGACGACGGTTAAGTTCAGCGTTTCGGGCTTGGACACTCCGCGAATCGCGAAGGTCCCTTGAATGTCAAAAGTGTTGGCGCCGGTCTGCACAATCTTCGACGAGTGAAAGGTGATGTACGGGTCTTTGTCGGCGTCGAAGAAATCTTTGCTCTTCAACTTCCCGTCTTTCATCCCGCTGCCCGTATTCACGCTGGCAGCCTGAATCTTAACGTCTAAAACGCCATCCTCGACGTGAGCCGAGGTGTACGTCAAAGTGGCGTCCCACTTATCGAAATTACCTTCGATCGGGACAGAGGCCTTTACCGCGAATTTAATCGTGCTCTTTACCGGCGTAATTTTGAACACGGGAACGTCGGCGGAACCCTGTGCCTGAGTTTTCGGCACCGACAACGCCAATCCAAGTGCACAGAGCACGACCAGGTGCAACACCAGCGGGCTTCTCAAGGTCTTCATATCATTCTCACTTTCTGATTGCTTTGTTTTTTCCGTGTGCGACCCCGTTATCACTGCCGACTCTACCATCCCTTGGGACAGCCAAGCCACGAATATTGCCACTGGACAGGTGCTAGTAATTCGTCTCTACGTGAAGAAGCCTCGGAAGAAGCGAGAGGTAAAAGCCGGACGGCCTGTGCCGCTTCGTTCGCCGCCGCAGCCACTCGACGGAACCGATGCGACAGCATGACCGACTAGTGCCCATGCAGGGAGTCCGCGAGACTTGCTAAGTTTTGTTGGACAACGTGAATGACGCCTCTGCGAGGGCTGTCAATGTCCGCGATGAGAGAGAAAGCGATGCTGAGAATTAACGGTAACACAAGCAATCGGGTAAACCCGCCTTTGGCGCGGTGCGCACTGTAGCCGACCAGGAAATTGGAACCGATAGCGATGGCAAGTTCCACGGCAAGTATGCATTTCCATGGCTGGGAGAATTAGTTCGAAGGTCAGTGCCTGGTAAACGCGCTAACCGGAAAGTTGGCGGCTAGTACCGATGTTTCCAATAAACCGACGCCCAGAAAGCGGGCCTAGCCTACTTGCCCATGAGGGCGTATTGATTGCCGTATAAGTCCTCGAACATCGCCTGCCTGCCCCATGGCAGGGGCTTGGGTGGACTCAGAAACTTTACTCCCCGATCGCTCAGTACCTGGAAAGTCTCATCAAGGTTATCAGCGCGAAACACCCATGTGGTTCCCTTGCCGATCTGTTCCATCTTCATGCGCGCTCGTTCGGCACCTTGTTCCGCGGGTTCAGGCTTCTGAAGAACGATACCGAAGTCGCTCTGTTCGGGAGGTGCGACGACCAACCATCGCGATCCGCTCCCATAGTTTGCATCCTGCAACTTTTTGAGACCAAGGATCTCCGTGAACCAACGGAGCGCTTCATCCTGATCGTGCACCAGGATGGTGACGAGGCTTAGTCTAGTAATCATGTTTTAGTTCTCCTTCGCAACGAATCAAGCTTCAGCCCATTCGCAGAAGCTTATCAAAAAAGAGCAGCGTGATTGGCCAACTCCTGGTAAACCCACTTACCGGTAACTTGGGTCCCAGTACCAAGATGCGTAGATTTTACTTCTCGGCCATACGAGAGAACACGGGATTAGAAAATTACAGATTTCTAATGCAATGCTGGGCTGCCACAAACGGTCGATTTTACTGGCTTTTCGCAGGGCGAAAACGACCGGGTTTTCTAATCCTGTGATTCCCGGCGTATTCAGATGCAGTTCATGCAAACACACTGCAAACTGCGCGCAAGGAAGTGTCCGTTACCTCGCGGTCTAAAGGCTCGCTGCGATGGAGTCAAAGAGAGTGCAGGATATCTGCGACTGTACTATTCGCAGACAAGAGTTTCCGATGACGACAATACGGTTTACAGCTTTTCCTCAAACTGAACCACCAACCGCATTCGTTGGCAAAATCATCGGCGTATTTCAATCTTGCGAATCGGCTATTAGCACGACTTTGCTTTCTAAGGGACTAACGAGTGATAAGGTTCTTGAATGTCTTCGCCCCGGACTAATTTCCTTGCTGCGCGGCTAGTTTTTGTTTTAGGGTGGCGACTTCTTTGCGGAGGATGGCGGTGAATACTCGTTCGTAGGCCATAGCGGCGCGGGCGGCGAGGAGTTCTAGCATTTCGCATTCGTCGGCGGTGATGTCGTTACCGGATTGGCGCGGGCCGAAGAGGACTACGGCGGAGGCTTCGGGGACGCCGCTGCGGACGGGGACGGCGAGGCAGGGAGCGGCGAGGTCGAGCGGAACATCCGAGGCGTTCAAGGAATCCTGGCTTAGGTGGACGGGGTCGCCTTCTTTGAGGCTGCGCAATGCAGCCGCGTCTTGTTCGGGTAGCAATTCTTTTCTCATGGAGGCGGTCCAGCCTCGTGTGTCCTGCGTTCTGCGGAACACTTTTCCATCGTTGCGGAAGACGGCGCCGGAGGAGAGGCCGAGAGCGCGAACCGCGCTTTCCACCAGCAGGCAATCAATCTCGGGGAGAGTCTCGGCGCGGGCGAGCGCTTCGTTCGCGGTTTTCAATTGCTCGCGCGCGGAGTGGAATTGGCGATTGAAGACGCGGTCGAGCAGCTCCACGGCGATCTCGTGCAGGCGTTGCATCACGAGCAAGACGATGGGCGCGACTACCAGCGGCCAGATCCACCCCGGCATACGAACGTCTTCCTCCAGGTGCGCCAGCTTTTCGTGGAGCTGGACGACGGGAATGCCGAGAGCGAGGCTTAGCGCGACCAATACTGTGCCGTGGCGGAGGGGAATGGAAACGCTGACGATGCGGCGTTGCCAGACTGCTTGCGAGGCGAAGTAGGCGAGGACGCCATTGGGAAGATAGAGAAGACCGATGAAGGCTGGCGAGGGCGCGGCGCCCCAGAGATGGGTGATCAGGTCGGAGGATTGGCAAAGTTCGGCGAGGATGTAGGCGGGAAGTCCGATGGCGCAGCCCCAGATGACCCAGTTCATGCGCTGCTTTTCCTGCGGCGGGAGGGTGCGACGGCGCGCGAGGAGAATGATGAGCACGGCGGCGTCTATGGCGAAGCCTGCGAGGAAAGTGATCTCGGTGATTCTTTCGGTGCGGAAACCGAGGATGCTGGCGAAGCTCGCGAGCGTGAGCGCAGTGATGACGGCGGCGAGGAGCGGCACTGCCCATTGGAGTTTTTGCCAGCGCGGCTCGGTGCGGTCTTCTGGGAAACGCAGCGCGAAGAGCAGGAGGCCGGCGAAGGCGGCGCCTTGCGCGAGGGATTCCGCGATTTCCTGCGCGAGGATTGCGGCGGGCGCGCGTTGCAATAGCGCGTAATACGTGTAGGACTGGCCGGGATTAAACCAGAGCACGTAGAGGAACAGGCCCCAGGTCATCCAGCTGGGGCGCGTCCAGACGAGCCAGAAGGCGATGATGATTACGACGATGCCGACGACAGTGTCGGCGAAGAGGACGAGCCGTTCGGCGGACGTGAGCGGCGCTGGGGCGGAGTCGAGATTTACTGTGCGCGGCGGGGCGCCGGATTTCGGTTGGATGGCGAGGGTGATCTGGCTGTGCGGGAGCGCTGCTTGCGTTTCGCCCAAGCCGCCGAGCACGGAGAGCAGGCTGGCGCATTGCGGCGTGTTGATGTTGGGCGGAATGCAGCGCATGGATTGCAGGTCGAGGCGGTCGCCGGGGACGATGCCGGCTGCGGCGGCGGGAGAATCGTTTTGTGATGCGAAGGGGGCGAGGACACCGGTGACGATGCCATCGTTGTCCACGGCGAGGCCGAAGGAATCGAGGGAATCGAAGACGCGTTGCAGGCCGGGGACGATCATGGCGAGGGCCCAGAGAGTGAGGACGATTAGCACGAGGCTCACGCCGAGGGACCGGTGAGCTGGGTTAGGTTCTTTGGCGATGCTCGGCGCGTACACGGCGCACCTCTGATTATTTTTTGCGAGAAACTTGGGTGCATATTATGCGTTCGTGTGGGGGATGGGAAGAGTTGTGTGGTCGCTAAGGGCGTCAAGAGCCCAACCCTTCGCGTGAGGCCATTTACAAATTCAACAGACTTCTTCGACTATCTGTTCCAGGAACCGTGGGGCGATTGAGGGCGTCGGTCGCACGAGTGTCAAAAAGCACGAAGCTGATTTCTAACGATTAGGCGGCAGCCTTTTTCGCTTGTGCCCTGACCTTAGCCCACCGTTCTTTCATAGCTTTAGAAATCTTCGCTCTGCCTTTTGCGGACAGAACATGCTTCTTCGCGCGGGAGATGTCTCGGCCTGCGGTCTTACCCAGAACCTTCGCAGCCGATTGCAAACGAATCAAATCATGCTGCAACTTCGCTAACTGCTTTTTCACTTTTTTCTCTTCGCGGCTGATTGCTGCCAATATGCTCATGTATCCTCCACAAGCAATCTACATGAGACGTCGCGTTAAGCCAATCCCGTGCCCTTAGGATGTCTTATTCAGTTTGCAAGTAGTAAGTGGAAATCAGATGTCCGGCCACCGCGTTATCTCCAATGACGCCGGCGGTTGCTAATCTCATGTGTTTTCGACTTCACGGCGTTAGATCTGATTTCGATCTATTTAAGCAGTCCACCTAAGACGTACAACATCCACCCAGCAAACCAAAAAGCGCCCCACAGATGAACGCAAAGTGCGCCAGAACGACTAGCCCAAATTGAAAGTTTCTTGTGGCAAATGGTGCGGGTGCAATTTTATTCAGGTCCTATCGGAACTGACCGTGAGTGAGAAGGTGGAGCGAGGTGCTGCGAATTAGAACGGAGACAAGCAAACGTGTAAATCCCCGTTCTATTCATTTCCCCCTGAGATTTGGTGCCAGCAATATCGGATTAAGCTGTCGCGGCTTTGCCGTAACCTTTTACGGCTCGCTCAATGCCAGGACCAGCGTTGGCTAGGTCTTGCAAATTCATCGCCGGACGGAGTGAAAGTTTCGCGTTGAAGGCGAGAAACCACGGTTCTGCAATGGCAGGTACCTGCGAAGATTCCTTCATATCGAAGAATATGTACCCAGTCCGTTCGCCGTTGTCTTCAGCGAAGTAAGCCGCTTCTGGTTTGAGGTCATCGAGGATGCTCTTAATTGTGGTTCCTAAACTGCCATTTCGTGCCGCAGCATTGCCGGCTTCGACAGGAATCGATACCTTGAGTATCATGCGCATTTTGAGTGCCCTCCTCAGGCGGCTGCATTATACATGCGTGTTCTGGCACCTCGATTGACGAAAAAATCCGATCCCGACCGAAGGACCTCGAGCGGTTTCTGCCACCGTCCTAGCTGACTCCGCCTAAACTTCCACCGGACTTGACCGTAATCTCTCATTGCAGCAATTCTGGCTTGCTCGCTCCCTTGAGTGTTTCTCTGTTTTTCCCGATAATATGGACTTCCTTACCGTGGAGTCCGGCGAACTTTATCGCCTTTCCCAGAAGCGCGTACTCGTCATCTTGATAGTCTGCAGCAAAACCGTCCTGATGAATAATTACCACCGCAGCCTGATCACGGCAGGAATTTGCGAAATCGGGCAATAGGCCCTCGATCTCTGCTGCGAGAGCCGTTTCTTTTTCCATTCGTTCTTCTTCTGACATGTTTTGCATATGTTCTTACCTTCACCGGAAATGCTCCGCTCCAACACGATTCGCTCACTCACTACTCCTTATCTAGATACTCGCGCGGAACATCATCCTGCGGCACCTCGTGGATGTGAACTTCCACTTCGTCAGCGTCCTCGGCGTCTTCCACGCCCTTCACCGCGTCAGCCTCGAACGCGTTTCCCTCCTCGAGCAACTCATCCACACTTTCCGAATCTGCACCTTCGACGTTGGACAATCCCTGCAAATCTCCCGATTGCTCGCCCGATCGCGCTTCCAGTCCGTCCAGTGTGAATGGCACCGTTTCCACGCTTTGGCTTTTCTCGACAGCTGGCTTATTGCCGTCAGCATTCATTTTCAGCACTCCCTTCTTCTTAGCCACCTTCTTCTTCGGAGGAACCTTCGTCAGAGATCGCTTCTTCTGAACCGCCTTCTTCATCGGCGCCACCTTGTTACGCGCAGTAGTCTTGGTCTGCTCCTTCCTGGTTTTCGTTTTGGTAACCGGGGGCCTACAGCGTCAAGCGGACGCGGACATCTTCTTTGCGACTGATTCCCGGGTGTGCAGCGTCTCAATCTCAGGTACGTAATGTCGCCTGTGCAGGAGAAAGTAAACCGCCACAAGCGTCAGCATCACCATGCTAAGCGCCACCATGGAAAAGGCAAACCGTATCACCGGGCGAATCGGCGCCGTGGCATCTCGCGCGTCCATGCTCACCACCACCGTCCAATCAAGGTTCGGGTACGCTTGCTTGAGACCTGTGTCGGCGAATCCCGCGAGACGCTTCCCGCCCGACGTCGTTGCGGTGACGTGGCCAACCTGTCGGCCTTGAACAGTCGCTAGCGCGTCGCGCACTGCGCCGTATTCTTCCGACTTAAGTTTATTCGATGGCTCGACATTTGGGCCTGCTATCACGGTGCCGTCTGCGCTGACCAAAAAGACTGGCGCGTTGGATTTCCTGGCCAAGAGCGAAGACAGGCTAGAGACATCGACCCACGCGTTCACAACTCCCAATACCCGTCCGGTGGATTCGTCGAAAATCGGCATCCCGATGCTAATGTAGTTGGACCTATTCCGTTCGTCGTAAAGAACGCTGGAAACACTGTTGCTGCCTCGGCCTTGTGCGTAGACGGCCTGCCAGTAGTCTTGCTTAGCCTGGTAGTAATGCAGCGGCTTGTCGGTGGCGGCGACAATCGCACCCGCATCATCGGTGACCCAGATTCTCAGAAGTCTCGGGTCCACTTCTCGATAGGCGCGCAAATATCCGGCGGCCGGAGACGTTAGAATTTCTTTGATCAAGGGATCAGCCGCCGGCGTGGCCCATTTGGTCTCTAGAGCGTCCATCCTATCGTCAGTGGCCGCAGCGCTCGTGTTTTGATACGAGCGATCAGCCACTGAGACGGCGTCGCGCAGCGCAGGCGCGAGGGCGATGCTCGCGACCTCTGTCACGAGATGGTCAATGAATTGAGAGACAGTTCCGGCGGTCGCTTGCGCAACGGCGCTCAGTTGCGCGCCGTTCGCATCTTCCACAGACGACACGCTCTCCGAAGTGATGTATAAGCCGACTAAGCTGAGCGGAACGATCACCACGATGAGCCCCAGCAGTAGCTTTTGCAGAGAAACGCGGATCTCAAGGCCATCGAGTGACATGATCAGCCTCCTTGCCGCAATGAGGCTTGACAGCGCGGGAAGGCTCGATTGCCCGCCGCACGTGGGAAGCAGCAAATCGCAGTTCTTGAGGGGAATGATATGCCCCGAGATTCGGGATGTCCAGATTTTGATACTTGTCGTCGGAGGGGAACCTTTAAGCTTTGAGCGCTGTCGTTGTTTGTCCTACGCCTCACCGCCCTCTTCTCCAGGACCCAACATACAGGGATGCCAATGGTCATCCTCGGCGTGAATGTCGCAGAACCATCTATCGCACGTCGCGCAGTGCACTGTGGCCTGATTAGTGCACAGCTCATTGTTAGGTGATTCGCCCTGACACAAGCGCATCAGGTCCTCGCTCTATGCTTCCTTTTCTTCGATCGACATGCGTCTGACAGAATTTCGATTGGCAGACCGCACGAAAAGCAGTATCCCGAAATCCAAGTCGCGTAGTCCACTAGAAATTAAAGACGATCACTAAGAAACAGGTCAACCCTGGGTTGAACGCGGGGCTAGGGACGCCATACGTATTCCCCTCGCCTCACGCTGTCCAGAAGCCGATTGGCAGCGTTAAGAAGGCACACAGTGCGGCCGTTAAGCGTGCCAGGATCGAGCGCCATTTTCGCGTTTACGATCTGCGCCATACGTTTGCGACGCGAGCGGTGGCGTCCGGAGCAGATCTACCGACGCTGAGTTCATTGCTGGGACACGCGAGTATTTTGATGACCATGCGGTACGTGCATCCCGCTGCAGAACAGAAACGGGTAGTGATGGAGAACTTCGAAAAATTTCGTGCCGAAGAAACAATTGCGGCCGCGACAGTCCAACAGAATCAGAAGGTCACTACAAAAGTCACTACAGTGGAGCTAGTCAACTGATGCAGACAACGTGTAAGCTATTGAAAAGGTTGGTGGACGTGACCGGGATCGAACCGGCGACCCCCTGCTTGCAAAGCAGGTGCTCTCCCAGCTGAGCTACACGCCCACGTGGTGAAAACAAGAGGCTCTCAACAGTTTACAGTGAGTGCTTCGGCCGCTCCAACTGCGATTTTTGTCCCGTGCCATGCGACAGTGGCTCTATCGCACGGCGGATCGCCGCGTAGGCTTATGATTTCGGCCCTCTGATTACGAAACGCCGCGTTCTGTGCGCTGCGGCACTGGCTCTATCGGGTGGCAGTTTGCGACGCAAGCCCACCTTTTCGGCCACCTGTTTGCGAAACTCCGCATCGTCCGGGAGCCTGGAACTGCGCTGCTGGTGTGACTCGTGCAACGGTGCCGGCTGTTCCAGACGCCGCGCGAACTCGACGTTCGCCTTGAGTATTTTCTCGTGAAGGGCGACGGGCTGTGCGGCGTACCCCTCGCGTAGTTTCCGTTATCAGTGGTCATTTGGAATTCGCATGACGTCTGGATCTTGAAGCCGCTCCTCGATAAGCCTGCGCATCTGTGGGAAGATGACGTCCAGCACCGCAACTTATTTTATGAATCTCGGTATTTCGGCGATCGAATACGTTCTGCCCTCGAAGTCGCTCTCGGTACGCGAGCTGGAGGATGCAGGACTCCTGGTGTCTCGAGCCGAGCAGTTGCAAGGCTTTGGGTTCGAGCGCTGTTATGTCAGCGATGAAACCGCCGACGAGCTTGCGCTCCGGGCGGCAACGGCGTTGCTGGACAATTACAGCATCAAGCCCGAATCTGTTGATCTTCTGCTCTACGCCGGCGCGATAGCACCAAGCCACCACGTTGCAGGGGAGCACTTCCTCAGCAGCTTTAATTACCCCGCAACGAAACTACAATTTGAGTTGGGTCTCACCCGTGCGAGCGTCACGGGAATCAGCCAAGCGGGCTGCATGGGGCTGACGTATGCGGTAAAGTTCGCCGGAGATTTTCTCCGCTCCAATAGCGAGGCGCAGTACGTTCTGTGTGTCAGCGCGGACGTCTTACCTAAGGGAGTGCAGCGCGAGATTTTGTACAACGTGATTTCCGATGGGGCTTGCGCGCTTATGGTGACGCGGAATTCGCGGCAGAATCGAATTCTGGCGCATCGCTCGATGACGAAGGGCTACTACTGGGATTGTATCGCTCGCAAGAATGAGATCCTGGCTGCATATTTTCCTACCGCCAAGAACCTTGTTCAGGATCTTCTTCGCGGTGCCGGGTGCGCGCCGGAAGATCTACGCATGGTTCTGCCTCACAATGTCTCCTACCGGAGCTGGGAAATTCTGTTGGATCTCATCGGCGTAAAAAAGGAGCAGCTCTTCGCCGCCAATATTCCCCGGAAGGGCCACGTGATCGCTGCGGATAACTGGATCAACCTCAAGGATGCTACTGCTGCAAAGTTATTGAATCCCGGTGACAAGTTGCTGGCATTCAACTTTGGTTTCGGCGCGAACTGGGCCGCTACTTTAATCGAACACTGATGCGCCACACAGTTCTTATGACGGGCGGTACCGGGATGGTGGGCCGGGACCTGCTGCCGAAGATCTGTTCTCAAGAGAGCGTCGAGAAAGTGATTGCCCTCACCCGCGGGAACGCAATGCTACCTGCTCACCAAAAAATCGAAGCAGTCTGTGGCGACGTGCGATTGCCAGATCTTGGATTGCAACACGATGTAAAGCAATCTATAGCGAAAGCGGTTACCACTATCATTCATGGCGCGGCGGAGACCTCGTTTGCATCCGGATTGTCCGCGGCTCGCGCAGTGAATGTCGGCGGGACGGAAAACATCACGCGTTTCGCCACTGACTGTCCGCGCCTGAAGGCATTCTGCCATCTCAGCACTGTGTACGTGTGCGGCAAACGGACCGGCACGATTCGCGAAGGGGAGCTGGAGCACAACTCCGGATTCGTAAACGCCTACGAACAATCGAAATATGAAGCGGAACAACTCGTGGCGTCACAAGCGCACCGGTTGCCCACGACGGTCCTCCGCTTGAGCACGATTCTGGGCCGCTCGCTGGATGGCGCCGTGACAAAAAGCGGCGCCATTCACTATGCATTACGCTTCTTTTTTCACAGCCTCGCTCCCATGGTGCCGGGCACGAAAGAAAGCTTGGTCGATCTGATCGCCTTGGACTATGCCGTGGACAGTATCTCCCTCGCAGCGTTGGACCAATTTAGGCCCGGATCCACGTGGCACGTCTGCGGCGGGTCCGATGCTTTTTCGCTTGAACAGTTCTTGGAAGAAACGCTCCAGCTTTTTTACAAGAACCGTCCTGC
The DNA here is from genome assembly GCA_963710845.1 of uncultured Acidobacteriota bacterium. Taxonomy (GTDB): domain Bacteria; phylum Acidobacteriota; class Terriglobia; order Acidiferrales; family UBA7541; genus Palsa-295. Next base: position 87,545 of record CAVQBU010000009.1, read on the forward strand.
ATGGCGGAAGCGGGCGATTGAAAAGCCGGCGATAGTGAACTTGGAGACGTTTGATCTATTCGTGAGGTCGGTGGAGGAGCTGGGCGAGTCGGTGTTGAAGAACTCTGTCGCTGTGTTAAAGTCCTTCGCACCACAACTGGCATATCCCAAATTGATTAGCGATGCGTCAACGCAACTAGTCATGCAACGCACAGGTTTGGCGCGTCCCGAGATTCGCGATTATTATCCCAAGGTGATTCGATTTCTTCTGGAGAACAATTGGGAAGCGACGCCACAGGACCGAGCGCACCTCTGAATCGGGCAGTCGAAATCTTGCTGGAGTTCGTGAATGAAGATTTGCTCGCGGGCTCGCAGGAAAAGGTCGCGCCGGATACTGCGCTGTTTGACGAGGGCCGCATCGATTCCTTGAAGATTCTGCGATTGATTGCTTTTCTTGAGGTAAGATCGGGCAAGAAGATACCAGACGAACTGATCGTTATGGACCGGTTTCGCACCATCGAAACTATCGCCAAGAATTTCCCTGAGCGATGAACATCCTTAACTCACGCGCGTCGACTCTGCCACACTCCGATTTTTCCATCTCCGATGATGGTTTGCTTTCCCCGGGCGCCGCTGAAACCAGATTGATCCATGCCCTGCAATCCAGGTTCCGTGTGATGGCATTGGCTGCGGGTTCGGAAGAACGGCAGTTTCCCACCGTCATCGCCGAAGAGATCCTGGATCGCAGCGAGTATTTCCGGTCTTTCCCGCAATTCGCATCGGCTGTGAATTCCCCGAACAAAAAGGGAAGATATTTTCTGTTGCCCGCGGTCTGCTACCACTGCTACCAGCTTCTGATGAACTCAGCCCTTGCGGGAGACACCGTCCTGACGTGCCAGGGAAGATGTTTTCGCGCGGAATCCGCGAACGGCAGCCATTTGTGGGAATTCATGATGCGGGAGATCGTATTTTTTGGCGACAACGATTTTGTGCGCGCGCAGTGCGACGCGTGGAAGCAAAGAATTGCGCGTTGGGCCGCGCAACTCGGTCTGATAGTGAAGTTGGCGCCCGCTACGGATTCGTTTTTTGTCGCTGAGACACGCGGCAAGAAACTGCTGCAACAGATCAAAGAACTGAAATACGAGCTCACCGCGCCGGGCCTTGTGGGAACGGATATTCCGGTAGCGTCATTCAATTTGCACGAACGCTTTTTCACGTCGAGATTCGGAATTGCACTCACGAATGGAGACCCGGCGTATTCCGGTTGCGCGGCTTTCGGCATCGAACGCTGGTGCATGGCGTTGATAGCACAACATGGAGTGGACGAAGCGCTGCGGCGGGTGGAAGAATCCGATGATCTATGATGAATACCTCACAACCGCCGAACTGCAGCGTTGGATCCTGGAGAGCGATGTTTCATGGAACAATATTGACCGCGAATTGGCGCTCACGCAGCCCGAATTGCTGGAGCAGATCAGAGATTCGGCCCTAATCGAATCCTACTTCCCGATCTATACGACGAAATTAGTTCAGGCGTGCTGGGACCAGATCGACGTAACATCGGTATTTTCGGTCCAACTCTATGAGTCTTACAAACACTTCTACGCTCTGAACCGCTACCTCGAAGTTGTTGGCTATCGCCCCATCACGGACCAGGAACTCATCGAGGTCCGCGGCCGCAACATTCAGAACCATGTTGATGATCCAATACGCGAACTGGCGCGCTATATGATCAGCGAGCACTTCGCTGCCTACTTCTTCTTGCGCCTTTCCCACCAAGCCAAGGAACCGGTGCTGCGCCAGATCACGGCATTCATCGCCAAAGATGAGTTCCGCCACACGCAATTTGCGTATGATCTGCTCGCGCCAAGAGTCCGCGGCAATGAAGATGCCCGCCGCCGTGTGTTGGAGGCTGGTGCGAATTTCAAGCACGTGGGGGCGGACGTGGTCACTCGCGTGCCGATTTCGTCCAAGAATGATTTCCAGGCCATATTGACGCTCGATAAGAAAATGCATCGGCTAACCGGGATTTCGATTTCCGAATTCAGTCAAAAGGATATTCATGCCGCCTACTGACCGGGAGATGTGGCTTCTGAGTTTCTTTCGTAACAGCGAATTGCACGGTGCTCTGCTGATGGGGCGGCTCGCGCGCTCGCTATCTGGTACGAAGCTGCTGATGAATATCACTCGCCACTGCGCCACCGAGGCGCATCACGCTGCATTGCTCACCGAAGTGATTGCGGATTTGGGCGGCGAAATAGATCCGAAGACCGGCACGATACAAGAGCACTATTCTCGTGAAGGAGGAGTTCCTAAGGCGCTGGTAGATCTTCTGGTGTTGTCGGAAGTCCTCGAAAACCGCGTCCTCTCAGCCTATCGCGAACAATTGAATTCCGCCGGTCTCCATCCCAAGGTTCGCGTCGTGCTGGAAGAAATACTGCGAGAAGAAGAAGAGCACGGCACCGGCGAAAATACCTGGCTCGAACAGACTCTTCGGAAGTACTCACCGGCGGAAGTAGCCGATTCGCGCCGCAAGTGGTCGGAAATCGATCGCAAGGTCGCCGGCCAGATTTATTCCCAACTAGACAGGCTGTTCCCCGTCGGGGCGCAGTCGTGAAGACAGTGGAAGAAGGCGTCACCGACATTATCCGCAGGGCAGCAATGGAAAATGCCTCCCCAATACACCCGGAAACGAAACTGTCTGAGCTGGGCATGGACTCGCTGGAACAAATCGAATGCGTGCTGTCGCTCGAAGAGGCCTTCAAGGTCGAGCTCAATGAGGCTGCGATGTGGAAGCTGCGCACCGTGCAGGAAGTGATCGAAGCTGTGAATCAAGCTGTGGCGGCCGCGCGTTGAGCATGTTGCATGAATTTCTACCTCAACATCACGCATTTCGGGCGCACGTCCGGTCTTTCGTCGAACACAAGCTTCGCCCCTTAAGCGAAAGATGGGAAAAGCAGAGGAAGTTTCCGGTCGCTATTTTTCGCGAATGCGCGCGACAGAATCTGATTTCGCTGGATCGCGAACGCAACGGCATCATCGCCGAAGAGCTTCCGAAATGTGAATCCCTGGGCTTTGCATTGAGCTTGTTTGTTCAAGCAAACCTCGTCGCTCCTATGCTGGAGGAACTGGGGAGCGTCGCGCAGAAGAAAAAGTTCCTTTCCCCGCTTCTGCGTGGCCAGAAATTAGGGGCGGTCGCTGTCTCCGAGCCCGCCGCGGGCTCGGACTTTGCGGCGCTGCAAACGAAAGCCCAAAAAACGCGAGCCGGCTGGCGGCTCAACGGCATTAAGACTTACGTTACAAATGCGGCGATCGCCGACTTTCTGATTGTGGCCGCGCGCACGGATCCTGTTCGGGCCCTTCAAGGGATGAGCTTGTTTCTGATTCCCGCCAGCAGCAAAGGTGTCTCAATCAAGCGGCTCTCGATGCTCGGATTAGACGCCTCCGCTGCCGGGCAAATTACGCTGAGGAATTGTGAAATTCCGGCGAGCAACATGCTCGGTGAACGCGGGCAGGCTTTTGCATACGTTCAGAGCGGACTGAACCGGGAGCGCCTGTTCGGTGGCCTAGCTTGCGTTTCCTGGGCGCAACACTCTCTCGACAAAACTCTTCGATACTTGCAGGGCCGTTCCGCATTCGGAACCACCCTCAACCGCTTCCAGGCCATTCGCCATCAGGTTGCCGACATGCATACCCGCTTGCAAGCGGCCAGACAACTCAACTACCACGCGTTTGGCGGCTGGTTGCGCGGAGAGAATGTCACCAAAGAAATCTGTATGATAAAACTTTTCAGCTACCAAACCGCCCAAGCGGTCGTGGAGGGTTGCTTGCAGCTGCACGGTGGTGTTGGCTACATGGATCATCACTGGTGTAGCCGCTTTTATAGAGATGCTCGCGCTCTCACCATCGCCGCTGGCACGCCCGAAATCATGAAGGAAATGATCGCCGTCTTCCTGCGAATTTGAGGATGAATTGGCCGAATTCTACAACCGCACCCGCAGGTCGGGCTCGATTCCACGCTCGCTACTCAAACGCGGGCACATTGCAGGCCTCTCATTGTATTACTTGCTACAGGGAAGTGACCTCGCGCGCGAGGGGTTTCAGAACTCGGGAAGCTATACCTTCGCGGATCACATTTATCGCAACGTTCCTTCGGGACGGAATGCCCTGGGCCGCTGGATGGATGCGCGCCTGCTCGCGATGCCCGCGGTTCGCTCGTTGCGGAACCGTTTCCTCGCCGCGCGCGACGAACTGGCGCATTTTCTTTGCCAGCGCAGTGGTGTCGAATTATCCATATTAAGCGTCCCCTGTGGAATTCCTCGTGACCTGGTGGAAGGAGCTGCTATTGCACGCCAACGGGGAGCCGATTTGAGCAAAGTAACGTTTTACGGGCTCGATCTCGACCCTGAGGTCTTGCGCAAGGCAGCACACTTCGCGGAGGAAAATGGATTGAAGGATTTTCGTACTCGTGAGGGAGACGCTCTCTGCCAAAGCAGTTATCCTGCTGCGGCCGATTTTATCAGCTCCACTGGATTGGCGGAATTTCTAGATGATAAAAAGCTTGGCATTCTTTATAGCCGAGTTTTTGCGACGCTCCATCGAGGCGGTGTGTTCTTGAGCAGCGGCATGCGGCACCGCGCGATTTCCGAGTATCTGCTGAAGATCGCTGAACTTCGTGTGCACTACCGGAGTGCCGAGAACCTGGTGGAGCTGGCGGCTGCGGCGGGCTTCCCGGAAGTGCGCGCCCACTGCGATGATTTGGGAATTCAAAGCATTCTTGTCGCAAAAAAATGAGCATACGGATTCGAATCATCGACCTGCGTCGCACGTTTATCGCGCGGGTCCAGTCCCGCGATACGGATCACAGCTCCCGGCAAATCTGGATCGCCATTCATCCGCGGGAACACGATTGGGCGGCGGTGTTTTCCAACGCGCTCGATCTCTTGATGGAAACTTCGCAGGTTGAGCCGCAGCAAATCAGCTTCGCCGAGGGCGCTGGTCACATCACTTGGCAGCGAACAGCCTTCTGGACTATCATCCGCTTGGATATACGCGCGTTTTCGGATAAGAAACGCCACGTGCTCGCCACTGCGTTGCTGAAATCGGCCCGATACTCCAATTGAGGGATGGAGGACAAAACAAATGCCCAAAGTTACCGAAAGCGCTTTGGTAGCAGCTCCGGCCGAGAAAGTATTTCAAATGTTTGTCGAGCCGCAACGAGCCGTGATGTTTGTTCCCGGCTTAAGCCGCATCAATAATGTTTCTCCCGACAAGAGATCCTGGGACTTCGAATTTAATTGGCTCGGGCTGGTCATCAGCGGTCATTCGGAGTGCACAGCCTCGGAGGCGCCGAAGCGGTATCAATTCAAAACTCTGACGGGCAACAAGAGTACTTGGACTTATCGCTGCGAGCCCGACGGCGCGAACACCAAGCTCTCGTTGGAAGTGGAATACGAAGTGCCTCAACAGCAGCTGGGGCGTTTTGCGAGCGAGACGGTGTTGCACAAAATGAACCAAAACACGGCTCGCGAGATCGTTTCGCATATCAAGACGCTATTGGAACCTTAGCTTGGGAAGTTTCATATTCCCGCACCCGGAAGGGACCCAAAAACTGCGGAATCGCCCGCTGCCGGCCTCCCGCACGCGCCCACGCAGCACTCCCCGTTGCCACGCATAGCGGAAATTATTTTTCTTATCCATGGGTCCCGGCGTAATTCACCAACGGCGTCACGCCGCTCGCGAATCCACGCTGGATTTCCCGTGCCCATGAAGAAGATCGCCGTTGCCTTGAGCTTCAACTTCAAGGATCATCGTTTTCCAATTTTGACGCTCGGGATAAATCAGGAACCATGACGCCAGATCCAGCGGGGCAAGACGTGTCGTCAGCGAGTCTGGTGCAGCGCGAAGCGCAGACCTTGCGCGAGCAGTTCCAGGAATTGTACGGTCAGAAAGCGCGGATATTTCGCGCGCCGGGACGTGTGAACCTGATCGGCGAGCACACCGATTACAATGAAGCATTCGTGATGCCCGTCGCGATGGATTTGTACACCTGGGTGGCGGCGACGCCGCGAGAAGATGCGCGCGTGCACGTCTATTCGCAGAATCTGCGCGAGCGCGCCGAAATGGATTTGCGGGATCTGAGCTTGCGCCTACAGCGGCATTGGAGCGCGTACGTCCTGGGAGTGGCGGCGAGTTTGCGGCTGTCTGGCGCGGAAATTGGCGGCGCGAATCTGCTGGTAGAAGGAAAGGTCCCAATGGGCGCAGGACTTTCCTCGTCCGCGTCGGTGGAAGTCGCGGCCGGTTACGCGCTGCTGGAAAGTTCAAAGCTTTCGCGCAGTCCCATGGAGCTCGCGAAGATTTGCCAGCGCGCAGAAAATGAATTCGCCGGTGCGCGCTGCGGCATTATGGACCAGATGATCGCCTGCTGCGGGCGCGCGAACTATGCGCTGCTGCTGGATTGCCGCACGCTGGGATTCCGGCTGCTGCCACTATTTTCCGATGCGCAATTCGTGGTGTGCAACACGATGGTGAAGCACGATCACGCGGCCGGGGAGTACAATGCGCGGCGCGCGGATTGCGAGACCGCGACGCGCATTTTGGCGGAGCAGATGCCGGAAGTGAGGGCGCTGCGCGATGTGTCGCTCGCGGATCTGGAGCGCTACGCGAAGTTGCTGCCGGAAGTGGTGTACCGCCGCAGCCGCCACGTGATCAGCGAAAATGTGCGGGTGCAGGCCGCGTGCGACGCGCTGGAACACGGCGATCCGGAATCGTTCGGGCGTCTGATGCGCGAATCGCATCGCAGCCTGAAAGAAGATTACGAGGTGAGCAGCACGGAGCTGGACCTGCTGGTGGAAATTGCCGGCGGCATCGCCGGCGTGTACGATTCGCGCATGACGGGCGGCGGATTTGGCGGCTGCACCATCAGCCTGGTGCGCAGCGGCGCGGTAGAAGAGTTTCAGATTGCCGTCGCCAGCTGTTACCAGCGAGCGACCGGTCGCAAACCGGACATCTATATCGTGCGCGCCTCAGACGGCGTGCGCGAAGTCCTGGAATAACGAAGCTTGGCAGTCGGGCTCACGATTTCGATTCACACGGAGCATGTTGTGGCGTCTTTCGATTTCGAAAAGCAATCGCACCGCCGCTTGAATCCGCTGACCGGAGACTGGGTGCTGGTTTCGCCCGGCCGAACCGCGCGTCCGTGGAAGGGACAAACCGAAGCGGCGGCGTCGGAGAACGTGCCGGCCTACGATCCACAGTGCTACATGTGTCCCGGGAACAAGCGAGCGAGCGGAAAACACAATCCCAATTACACCAGCACGTTCGTTTTTGAAAATGATTACGCGGCGTTGCAGCCTGGCGGCGCGGCGCAGGAAGAAAATGTTTCAGGTTTGCTGGTGGCGCGCGCTGAGCAGGGTAACTGCCGCGTGGTTTGCTTTTCGCCGCGGCACGATCTGACGCTCGCGAAAATGTCCAACGCCGAACTTCGCGCCGTGGTGGATGTGTGGACCGAACAGTTTCAGTCGCTGGGAAGCGATAGCGCCATTAATTCGGTCCTGATTTTTGAAAATCGCGGCGCCATGATGGGCGCGAGCAACCCCCACCCGCACGGGCAAATCTGGGCCAACGCAACGCTGCCGAACGAACCTGCCAAGGAACAAGCATCATTCGCCGCGTACCAGCAGGCACACTCTACTTGTTTGCTCTGCGCGTATTTGAGAATCGAAAATGAAAAGAAGGACCGTATCGTCTGCGAGAACGATGAATTCACAGCGATCGTGCCCTTCTGGGCAGTCTGGCCTTTCGAAACCATCGTGATCAGCAAGCGGCACGCCGGTTCGCTGGAGCAATTGTCGGAATCTGGCCGCGACGCGCTGGCAGACATTCTGCACCGCGTCACCGCGCGCTACGATAATCTGTTCGCAACTTCTTTTCCCTACTCCATGGGATTTCACCAGCGTCCCACCGACGGCGAAGCTCATCTCGAGTGGCATTTCCACGCGCATTTCTATCCTCCGCTGCTGCGTTCAGCGGTAGTGCGAAAATTCATGGTGGGCTACGAACTGGTGGGCACTCCGCAGCGAGATATCACTCCCGAAGAAGCGGCCAGGCGTTTGCGCGAAGCAGGCGAGAACCAATAGCCCAGCGATTTCAGCGGCCGGCAGATTTCTTGCGGCGGGGCGCGCGTCGCTTTTCCGCGGCAGCAGCTTTGTGCGCCCAGCGGAGCAGATCGCGCAAAGCGTCGGCGTGTACGCGAGTCACGCGAACCAAAATCCATTCATAGTTCACGTAGTGGTCGGTGATGTAGTAGGCGGCAGGATCGGCGGCCAGCAACTCCTCACGCTGCTCAAAATCCGTGCGTACTACCAACGATTCGCCGTCCTGATGAAACCGCAGGAACAACACGCCGCCCGCCCGGAATCCAGGAGTGCCGTAGGACATGCGCTCTTCGACGTTATCCAGAGTTAGCGCGAACTTGCGAACAGCAGCGAATGTGACGAGCATAAACAGCGACTATACCGCGCTCGTTCCCTGAGTAAACGCCGAATCGCCACCCGCAGCTTTGCCGTTTTTTTCAAGGGAAAACCGTTGTAAACCGGTCGCAGCGATCGCGTTAGTGTGTTGCAATCGAATTGGATTTCCGGTATGTTTTTTGCATGAATCGCGCTTTTCCAGAAAACACGTGTTGTTCCCAATGTTGTATGGCGCGGGGACGTGTGTTTTCTGGCGCAGGGAGGCTGACGATCTAGGTATCCGGCCTTAATTCAGCATAGCTGAATCCCACCGCCAGAGGTTGTTCTGGCAGGTGGGTTTTTTTTTGCTTTGACGAGCTGAAAACGCGCGCCACCGCTGGCGCGCCACGTGAGACCTTGGCGATGACGGGAGGTAAGGGGATGAGCGTCACGAGCATTGCAGATTGGCAGAAGGGTTTGACGGCGGGCGAGGCCGACCTGTTGCACGAAGTGGCCCTGGCGCTGCGCACGATCCGCTACGGGTCCGTGGTCCTGACCGTGCACGACGGGCGGATCGTCGAGTTGAACAAGACCGAGCGAATCCGCAAAAGCGGAACGTAGCCGCAAGAAATTGCCGCGCCCTACCCCGATACGGGGCGGAGCAACGCGCTTTTCGATCGGCCGACCAGTCCACTGGAGGCTCGAAGCCCTAATCTCAGGAGGCTTCCATGCCGAAACTCAGAGGACTGATAACGAAAATCGCTGTCTTCGCGCTGTGTGCATCGCTGAACTTTTTGACTCTTGCCTACCCTGCGCTCGCCGGTAACGCAGGACGCGCCGCTGCCAGCGGCAGCGACGACAAAACCAACACGGCATCTCCGGCTCACGCGATCGATTCCACGAAGGACGGTTCGAAAACAGCCGCCACGGATCCGGGCGGTGCGCCCACCTCTAACGCCGCACTGGTGGATCAGCTTCAGCAACTGAAAGAGACGGTGCAAGCGCAGGCGCAAAGGCTCGTTGAACATACCCAAGAGCTTGAGTCTGAGCGATCAGCACTTCGTGACGAACTCGACCGCATCGCGAAACTGGAAACCGCACTGAACGTGACGCCGGGCACGGCAAAGGCGAATCCCGCGGAGAGTTTTGCAGCGGCGACGACCATTGCGGCTCTGCCGGACGCTCGTACGATCCACGTACCCGAAGCAGATGAGCAGGAGCAACCGCAGCCGCAGGACAGGAGGCAAGTGAGCGTAATCCAGATGGAGCATCCGCTTTCCTTCAAGATCGGAACGGCGGACTTCACGCCGGGCGGCTTCGCGGATCTCACCGGCGTCTTCCGCAGCACCAATACGGGAACAGGTTTGGGCACAAATTTTACAAGCATTCCCTTCAACAACACGGTGCCACAGTCGCAGTTGACTGAATTCCGGGTCACGTCGCAGGCAACTCGTCTTTCTTTGAAAGTAGACGCCAACATCAGCGATTCGACTTCGGTGACCGGTTATGTCGAATCCGACTTCAATGGTTATCAGCCACCCAACGCGCAACAGAGCACCAACAGCGATACCTTCCGTTTGCGATTGGCGTATGCCGACATACGGCACGACAAATGGGAAATCGTAGGCGGTCAGACGTGGTCGCTGTTGACTCCTAATCGCTACGGAACATCCCCAGCGCCGATCGACGTCTTCAGCACGCTGCGTCTGGATACGAACTACGTCGCAGGGTTGGTCTATGCGCGGCAGGCGGGTTTCCGCGTGATTTATCACGCGAACAACTGGTGGACTTTGAGCGCTTCGCTGGAAAATCCACAGCAATTCGCGCCCAGTTCGGTGGTCTTCCCGGGCGGCACGGGTGGCATTTTCCCGGGCCAGTTCGACAACGGTAGCGGCAGCACCAGCGCCACGAGCAGCAGCACGAACGCATTGACGCCCAACTTGCGGCCGGATGTCGTGGTGAAAACTGCCTTCGACTGGAAGCGTGGCCCAAAACTATTTCACGTGGAGGTGGCGGGATTGTCGCGCAGCTTCAAAGTTTACGAGAACTTGAACACGCCGAGCTCGACCAACACGATCGCAGGAGGCGGAGGCGCGGTGAATCTGAATTTCGAACTGTTCGACAGTTTCCACGTGATTGCCAATTCGTTCTACGGTGACGGAGTCGGGCGCTACATTGGCGGCCTGGGCCCGGACGTAATCGTGACGCCGGATGGTTCACTGTCAGGAGTGCACGCTGGTTCCGGCGTGGCCGGATTTGAATGGCAGATGAAACCCAGCTTCCTGCTGGATGGCTACTATAGCGGCGCGTATTTCCAGCGGAATTATGGCCTGCTGGCATCGACCGCCACGCCTGCTCCCACTTGCGATGGCGTTTCCGGTTTCACTTGCGTGGGCTTCGGATTTCCCGGCTCGGCGAATACCAACAGCCGCGCTTATCAGGAGGGGACGATTGGGTTTGTCCCGACGCTCTGGTCGAATCCGAATTACGGGAAACTCCAGCTCATCAATCAGTATTCCTATGTGGAGCGCAGCCCGTGGTCCGTGCCCAGTGGAGCGCCAAAAAACGCACACGTGGTGGTGGCCTACATCGCGCTGCGTTACATCATTCCGTAGGACAGCGAGCAAGTCCGGTTCGTCCCGCAGTTTCCGTGCGAATCGGGCGCCACACTTTTGAGTTTAAGTTTGAGGGGTAGGAAACGATTCAACTAACTAATCTGCGTCGCGGGCCGGAAGCGCCGCGGCCGCCGCGATTTTCGTCACGCTTACTGCGCGGTTCGCAATCAGCGTATGGGCGCCGCTCCAGATCAGTTGTAATCCCGCAGCGATCGCAATCGTAGCCACTGCGAGCTTCAGCTTTCGCGCGGGCACCTTGCGAGCCAGCACGCACCCAACCAACACGCCGGGAATTCCACCGGCCAGGAACTGCGTGAGCACCGGTCCGTTGATCGCGCCAAATTTCCAGTGGAACGCGCTGCCAATCACCGCCAGCACCAGGCCGAAAAGAATGTCCGTGCCCACAACTTGCGGCGGAGTCATTTCCGAATAATTCAGCAGCAGCACTGTGCCCAGCGCGCCCGCGCCGGCGGATGAAAAGCCCGCTTCCACGCCGATAGGAAGTGCCAGCCAGGGAAGCCAGCGGGAATTTTTGCGCGCGAATCCGGGATTCTGCACGCGCGGCGCAAAAGTAATGCTCGACGATGCCGCCAGAATCAGCCCCAGCAGAATCACCACGATCGGGCTGCCCGAATCGTGGCTCAGTAGATGCAGCACATAAGTGCCCACCAGCAAGCCGGGTACTGCGCCTTGCACCATCAGCCAGAGATATCGGAAGTGAATGTGCTTGCCGAATAGATAAAATGGCGCGGCGATCAAACGCAGAATTCCCGCGAAGACGAATGCGGTTCCGACGGCTGCGTTGGCCGGCAATCCCACCAGCAGCACCAGCGCAGGAACCGTGAAGCTGCCACCGCCGATTCCGGTCAATCCCACGGCGGCCGCGATCAGGAATCCGATCAGAAAATTCATCACTCCGCCTTTTCCGAAAACGTGTGGATGCCGCACTCCAGTTTCTTGCCACCCCAGCGGCCAGAACGCGGATTGTTGGGGTCGTCAGGTATCGCGGTGCAGGGCCTGCAGCCGATGCTCAAGTAGCCTTCGTCGTATTGCGGCAGATGGCTCAGCTGGTGCGCGCCGATGTAGTTCCAAACCTGTTTCCAGTTCCACTCCGCCAGCAGGCTCACCTTCAGGAGCGTCTTGCCGCTGGGCAGGCGATGCTGCTCCACTATTTTTAGATTTTTTCGCGACGGAGATTGTTGGCGGCGCAATCCCGTAAACCAGATTTCGTAGGGTTCGAGCGATTGCATCAGCGGCTCGACTTTGCGTAGCTGGCAGCATTGCGTGGGATTGGATTGGTAGAGAACGCCGAACTGCGATTCCTGCTGCGCGACTGTACGCTGCGGCAGCACGTTCACCAGCCGCAGCCGCCATTCCTGCGCGATGCGATCGCGATATTCGTAGGTTTGCGCGAAGTGGTAGCCGGTGTCGAGAAACAGGACCGGTATGTCCGGAATTGTCTGGCGGAGCAGATGCAGCACGATCATGTCCTCAGCTTGAAAGCTGCAGGTGAGGCAAGCTTTGTGGAGATCGGCGGCAGATCGCAGAGTTTCCAACGCCTGATCGAGAGGCAACGATTCTAAAGTGCGGGAAATTTGTTCAAGTTCCATTTAATTCACCTTCTCCGGATCGTCGGATCCGCGGCGTATGCGGAGCAGTTCGAACCGCGGCAGGATCATTTCCAGCGCTGCGTGGTCGTCGGCAGGCAAAGGCTCCGCGGTGAGATCGAAAAAACCCTTCGCTGCCAGGGCGTTTAATGCGTGCTTGGCTGGCACATCGAGCCCGGCAGCGGAATAAATCAACACGAGCCCCGCAGCTTGTGCTCCCTTCGCCAGCCCCAGGGATTGGTCCGCCGAGGAAACTTCCGCGGCCGACGCCAGCAGAACTTCAAAACCACGCTGAAAGAGGGCGCGTTCGAGTAGTACGGCCAACGCGCCACGCCCTGTCGCGAGAACGATCGCGGGACGATGTCCGTGGCGCGCGAATCTTTCCGCGGCAGTTACCGGAGCGTGCGCGAGGCCGTGTGGATTGAATTCGTGATTCGATGAATGTGACCACGCTTCCGGCTGGTTTTCGCCCAGCATCGCCGCCCCTACCGTGGCATTCGAGAGTGGATCAATCAGAATGAAGCTTCCGGTAATGCGGTTGCGTTCGTAAGGATCGAAAAATAGCGGGCTGGCGGATTCGAATTCGACGGAAGCGATGTCGTTCATCTCCAGCCGCTGCGCAGGCTCGTGCGCAAATGTATGAACGTTCACGCGGTGATGAATCGCCACAGCCCGCGCGCGCGTCGTTCGCACCGCATGCTTGAGAAAATAATTCTTGCCGAGCTCGAGCGGTTGCGGATGAAGCCAGACCATCATTGCGTGGAAATTGCGCGAAACGTGCGGCGGGCCAAGCGGCGAAACCAGCATTTCCCCGCGGCTCAGGTCAATTTCGTCCGCGAGCCGGAGCGTCACGGACATGGGATGCGACGCTTCCGCGATTTCGCCATCGTAGGTAACGATGGAATGCACGCGCGTCCGCTGTCCCGAAGGAAGCGCGACGACCGGATCGCCAGGGCGAATCACACCGCTCGCAACCTGCCCCGCAAAACCGCGAAACGCAGAGTCCGGCCGGATCACGTACTGGATTGGAAATCGTACGGCGTCCATGGTCGCGGCGGGACGCGCCGGAACAGTTTCGAGATGTTCGAGCAGAGTCGGGCCCTGATACCAAGGCGTTCGAGAGCCGGCGCTGACGACGTTATCGCCTTCAAGTGCACTGATTGGAACGCTGAGAACGTTCGGAATCCCCAACCGCGCCGCCAGCGCAAAGAAATCGTTCTGCAGCTGCAGAAAAATATCCTGGCGGAAATCCACCAAGTCCATTTTGTTCACGGCCGCCAGCACGTTCGGAATTCCCAGCAGCGAAGCGATGTATGCATGACGGCGAGTCTGCGGAAGCAAACCCTTCGTCGCGTCAATCAGCACGATGGCCAGATCAGCAGTAGAAGCTCCGGTAGCCATGTTGCGCGTGTACTGTTCATGCCCCGGCGTATCGGCAATGATGAATTTGCGGCGCGCGGTCGCGAAGTAGCGGTAAGCCACGTCAATGGTAATGCCTTGCTCGCGCTCGGCGCGCAGGCCATCGGTAAGCAGCGAAAAATCAATCGGACCGGCGGCGCGATTGATGCGGCTCTTCTTCACCGCTGAGAGTTGATCTTCGTAAACAGATTTGGAATCGTGCAGCAGCCGCCCGATCAGAGTGGACTTGCCGTCGTCCACGCTGCCGGCCGTGGTGAATCGCAACAGATCCTTCTCTAAATCGCGCTCCAGAAAAGCCACGAATTCCTCACGCAATTCCAGATGGGCGGCAGGCGTCACTAGAAGTAACCCTCCCGCTTTTTCAATTCCATCGAGCCTTCTTCATCGTGGTCAATCACGCGGTTTTCGCGTTCCGACCGCCGAAACGACACCATTTCCTCAATAATCTTCGGAACTGTGTCAGCCTCGGAGCGAATCGCGCCGCTGCAAGGAACGCAGCCTAGCGAGCGCATGCGGCATTTCACGATTTCGGTTTGTTCGCCTGGCAGCAGCCGATCACCTGGATAGCGTACGACGATCGAACCGCCGCGGATCACCACTTCGTGCTCCCGCGCAAAATACAGCGGCACAATTGGAATGCTTTCGGCGTGGATGTAGAGCCAGATATCCAGCTCCGTCCAATTTGAAAGGGGAAACACGCGAATGCTCTCGCCCTTGTCTATGCGCGAATTAAAAATATTCCACAGCTCCGGGCGCTGGTTCTTTGGATCCCATTGGCCTTGCACGTCGCGGAACGAATAAATCCGTTCCTTGGCGCGCGATTTTTCCTCGTCGCGCCGCGCGCCGCCAAACGCGGCATCGAAGCCCCCTTCGGCCAGCGCATCGAACAAAGATTTTGTTTTCAGCAGGCCGCAGCACTTCTGCGTCCCCAGGGAAAATGGGTTGGCGCCCGCCGCAAGCGCTTCGCGGTTTTGATGCACGATCAATTCCGCGCCGATGTGCGCGGCGTACCAATCGCGAAACTGAATCATCTCCGGAAATTTATAGCTGGTATCAATGTGCAGCAGCGGAAACGGAATCTTCCCCGGGGAAAACGCCTTCTGCGCCAGCCGCAACATCACCGAAGAGTCCTTCCCGATGGAATAAAGCATCACTGGCCGCGCAAACTCCGCCGCAGCCTCGCGCAGAATGTAGATGCTCTCCGCTTCGAGCGTTTTCAGGTGGCTGAGAGCCGCGGGTGCAACACGCGCGTCTTGTGAATGCGGTGCCGCTAGCCATTCCCGCTGCTGCAGATCTCGTTCCGAAACAAAGCTCATTTTCGCCGCCGTAAAAACAAAAAACCCACCGACCGGTTCTTCCGGTGGTGGGTTGATCAAATCCTGGTTATCGCGCTTACTTAGATTTCTGGGTTACCCACCCGCACGGCAGACGCATGTGTGCATCGCTGTACAACAACAGGTACAGACGCACGCAGCGTTCGCGGCTTGGGTGTTAACCTTCACAGCTACTAGGCTACACAAACCGCCAGTCAATCTCAAGCCATGATTTCGGCAGCGATTCCCCTTGCGTGCGTCCCAGAGGTGTCAGCGCATCGCGGAAATCAATGCGCCCATATCTTCGCCGGGTCGGTTTCGAAGGGATACACATGAACCATCCAGCCGAAGATCTCCGGGAACCAGCGCCCGCCGGCCTGTTCGCACGCTTCCTCGGTTACGATCGAACCGCGCAGTCCGAATTCCTTGAAATTCGCGTTCTGCAAGGAAGTGCCCCGCGGCGGAAGACAAAGATTTGTGTGTTTGTGCCAGCGCGCCACGCTCAACGGCACGCGCGCGTTCAAATCATCTTCCGTGGCCAGTTTGCGCGCAGTGTACATCGCGCCCACCAGTTCGTAGCCGTCTTTTGTTTTCTTGTACAGCAATGACGTCGGATGCGCCGGGTTGAACTTAAAGCTGGCTTCCAGCGCGTAGGCGTAATTTGTGAAGTGATACTGCAGTTGCGGAACGTTGGGCCCGAAGATCTTGAAGCCGTCGGCGAGGGCGACGCGATAGTCCTTATACTTCTCCATGGTGGGCCGCAGTTGCACAAGTATTTCGTCCGCGCGTTTTTCGTCGACGGGGTTCGCGGGACGCAACGCGGTCATATACATGTGCGCGCCCATGTCCATATCGTGATCAGACATGGCATCATTCGCGGCCTTTGTAGCGTCTGGGTTTTTCTCCGAATCGTGCTGCCCCATGTCCATACCAGCCATGGAGTCGTGCGCTTGTGCCGGAGTAGATTGCGAATGTGAAGATTGTTGCGCGGCCAGAGAAGGCGTGAATATCGGCGCCAATACGAACACTGCGGCCGCCAACAGAATGATTGCGAATTTCTTGCTCATGATTGAATCGCCTGTATTACCGATCATTTCGCCGCTCATTTTCCAGCCCCTATTAATAATAACGTTGCTGCCGGCGGAAAATTTCACGCGAGTCGCGCTCTGACCCAAACTAAAACTATCGGCCGGCGTACATCCGGTGCAGACGAAAGAAGGCCCGGCTGCCCGGGCCTTCTCGTGGGGTACCTTCTTAGGACAAATATGGCGCGGCGGCCTGGGTGTGTCCCAAATGGCACGCCAGGCTATCGGCCACGTTGATGAAACACAAAAAATCGCGGAAAGTTGCCCAGATGGCGCGTAGGCGTGAGGTTCGGGCCCGTTTGCGCCGACGGCGCATTGATTCTGTTACGCTTGCGGGACGGAGTCATCGCTGACTGCTCTGCCGCATCAAATGGCCTGTGCTTGGGGCGTATTTCCCGAGCGGTTTAAAACCCAACGATAAACTGGTAGCAACTTTCGTTCCACAACCATCGTCCAATGGTGGAACACGCTGAGAAGTTTATTTGCTCTTTCGCGCCGTGGACTCTTGACGGCAGCATTGAAATCTGTAAACTGCGGTTTTCCATTATGGCGACGCTGGCAAACCCGATAGAAGACCCGCTGCAGGAATTTGAATACCCGCAGCGCGAGGCGGCCTTTTTCTACGGCCTCTTTCTCCGCGGCCATTCGGCGGAGGAACTGCGCAAGGACATACAGGTTCCCGCGATGGTTTTGGCGAAATGGGACAAGGAGACCGTCCGTGCGCCGCAGCTTCGACCGATGCTGGAACGCATCGTGCAATATCGCCAGCACGTGCTCGCCATATTCGAAAATTTGATCTGCCACGACGCCGCCACTCAGAAGCTGCAATAGCCCCGTTACTGTAACAACCGCTCGGCAACAGACCCGTTGACATCGCTAAGCTCGCAGGTATCATCAAAACGGTGGCGATGGAGTTCGCCCTTAACCGCTGTCCTTCTTTTGCCGGGGCAGATGATGACTCCTGACAAGAATCTTGTCGCGGAGCCATGTCGCCGGCAAGATTCCCTGAAAAAAAGTGTAAGCGCAGGCCCACGATTCGGCACGGCGATCTTGCGCGCGCAAAAGGGAGAGCAACGCTAGATCATGATGAAATATGTGATGGTCGGGATTGGCGGTGCCGTCGGTTCGGTGCTGCGTTTCTGGGTCAGCAGTTATTTGGGCGAGCGAATGGGCACGCGCTTTCCTTACGGCACGTTCGCCGTGAATGTCACTGGGTCTTTCTTGATTGGGTTCATCGTGACGCTGCTAGCGAGCAAGGCGAACTGGGATCCGAATTGGCGCTATCTAATTCCGATCGGTTTTATCGGCGGGTACACCACTTTTTCCGCGTTCGAATATGAAACTCTCCGCAGCATGCAGGACGGGAAAATACTGATGTCGTCCCTCAACGTGATTCTGAGCGTGACGCTGGGTTTCGCAGCCGTGTGGCTGGGAACAGTTGCTGGGCGATCACTCGAGTAGAGACGGTGTTCGGATGAGCCATATACCGCGAAGAGCCGTCACCGCTTGATTCCCGCTCAGCGACGACCTTTTTTCGATGCGCCGGCAAGCCTTCGTTCGTCCTAAGATTTCTTCACGCCCAGCGCTTTCACGTAGAACTGCCGCACATATTCCTTCAACATGCGCCGCGAACTGAATTGCGGCGCCACGCTCTTGATGGCCGCCTTCATTACGCGCACATATTCGTGTGAAATATCGTCGTCCGGCCGCCGGTAGTAAAGCGGAATGATATTCTCCTCCAGCAAGCGATATAGCGCCTCTGCATCCGCCGCGGTGCGATCTCCTTCCTTCGCGTCATCGCCGAATGCCCAGCCGTTCTTGCCGTTGTGGCCTTCCAGCCACCAGCCGTCGAGAATCGAAATGCTCGGCACGCCGTTCGCGCCAGCCTTCATCCCGCTGGTGCCGCTGGCTTCCAAAGGAGGCAGCGGATTATTCAGCCACATATCCACGCCCCGAACCATGCGCGCCGCCAGATGCTGATCGTAATTTTCTACGAACGCGATGCGCGCCGCGAAGTTCGGATCGCGTGCCAGTTGGAAAACTCTTTGGATCAGCTGCGCTCCTGCAATGTCAGAGGGATGCGCTTTACCCGCAAAAATAATCTGCACCGGCTGCAAGGGATTCGTCAGAATCAGTTTCAGCCGATCCAAATCGTGAAGAACAAGGTCCGGGCGCTTATAGCTGGTAAACCGGCGCGCAAATCCGATCGTCAGAATCTCGGGGTCGAGCAACGCGCCAAATGCAATCACGCTTTCCGCGCGCACCCGCTTTTTTTGCCATTCTTCGCGCGCCCGCTCGTTAATTTCGTCAATCAATAAAACCTTCAGGCGGTTATGCGACGACCACAGCTCGTCGTCCGGAATATTGTCCGCCGCTTCCCACATCTTCATTTGGTCCTGGTCGCGGATCCATCCCGGGCTGACGTATTGCGCGAAAAGTGGCTGCAGCCACTCGGGGTCCATCCAGGTAAGCAGATGGACCCCGTTGGTGATCGCAGTAATCGGAACGTCCTCCACTTTCTTGTCTGGCCAGATGTCTTTCCACATTTCCCTGGCTACTTCGCCGTGTTTCTTGCTCACCGCATTGCAAAAGTTGGACATGCGCAGCGCAAATACGGTCATGTTGAATCCCGCGTCGGGATTCGCAGGATTCGTTCCCAGTTGCAGTAAACCATTACGATCGGTGCCGAACTTATCGTAGTGGCTGCTGAAATATTTTTCGAACAGTGGAAACGGGAAGACGTCCGTGCCGGCTGAGAGTGGCGTATGCGTGGTAAACACCGAAGTCTCGCGAATTTTCGCGACGGCAGCGTCGAAAGTTGCGCCAGTTTCCACCAGCCCGCGCGCGCGTTCCAAAAACGCGAATGCCGGATGCCCTTCGTTGATGTGCACCGCCGCCGGATGAATGTCCAGCGCCTTCAGCACGCACATGCCCCCGATTCCCAATACGATTTCCTGGCGCAAGCGCTGCTCAGGATCGTTGGTGTACAGCCGGTGAGCGATGGCGCGGTCCCAAGGCTGATTGGTTTCCACTTCCGTATCGAGCAGATACACAGGCACGCGCCCGATATCCGCGCGCCACACCAGTACGTGAACCGGAGGGTCGAAGAACGGAACCTGAACTCTCAGCGGTTCATTGTTTCCGTTGAGTACCAGCTTCACGGGATCGTACGTGCGGTCCAGCGTTTTTTCGTCGTCTTCTTGCCAGCCGTCATCGCGGATTTTCTGCGAAAGATAGCCGCGGGAATAAATCAGCCCCACCGCAACCACGGGAATCGCCAGGTCGCTGCACTCTTTGATGTAGTCTCCCGCCAGCACACCCAGTCCACCGGCATACAGCGGGAGCGAGTGATGGAACGCATACTCGGCTGAAAAATAAGCCAAAGGAGCTTGCGGCGTTCCATATTCCGTCGTGAACCAGCCGGTTTGCGACGCAATGTTCGCGTCAAACTCCGCCATCACCGCGTCAAAGCGTTCCAGAAACTCGGAATCTTTCGAAGCGTTATCGAGTGTCTGCTGTGGCACCAGCGCGAGCATCCGCAGCGGATTGTGGTCGCTCTCGCGCCAGGCCTGTTGATCCAGGGCGGGGAACAAATCGCGCGCCTCGCGATGCCAGCTCCACCACACATTGTAAGAAAGGCGCGCCAGTCCGCGAATGCGCGGCGGCAGATTCGGAAACTGCTGAGCGGGGTCTGAACTTTCAGCCATCAATTCTTGCACCTCATCCTTGTATCCGGGTCGTTGCGCTCTTAGAGCAATGCCATTGTCCCGCCGTGAAGCCCTTCAGGCAGAATCGGAGCGAAGCCATACTGCTTCGGCGCGTTGAAGAAACAAATCGTACACGTTCTACGGTCACAATCCACTTAGATTCATCCGCGCGTGAAGCCAATCGCACAACGGGCACGCAACGAGAACTCGGCGCATTGCACGCGAAAAAGTGCGCTCGCTTCGGGAAATATTTCCCAGTGGGCTACGCATAATTGTCTCGTACGCATCCTGTTTTGGGGAGTGGATTTTAGGAAATCAAGCGGTTGCTTGCGCGGAGGCCACTCAGGATCCCTGTTCTGAGGCATTCCCGCGCGTCGGAGGTCAAACTTGCAGCCGTCATTTGCGCAAGAAGCACCGCTGTCGTAAGATATTGAACCTAGCCGATAATAAAACCGTTCCCCGGTAGCTCAATGGTAGAGCATTCGGCTGTTAACCGTTTTAGAAACAAAATCTAACAAGCTGATTCGGCACCGTTTAACCAACCACAACGGCTGCCGGAAGCCGGGCAAGTTGGACTCAGTCTTGGACTCAGATTCGCCGACATTTTTCTACATGAATTAGCAAACTAACTGAAAAACAATTGCTCCTCATCGCCACGCTCCCCACGCTCGCATCCGAACTTCGGCAACGCCTCCAAGAGCCGGACGAAAACGAATTGGCGGCACAGGTGCGAACGAGTTTTCCGCTTTCATCTTTGGTTAGCAACGAGGGGCCAGACTGTGCTGCTGGTCAACGTGATAACGGAAGAAGAGCGCGAGTGCCGTGTCGTGTACGTCGAATCAAAACTGTGGGGGATAAGAAAAATCGGTGTCGAATTTGCAAACCACGACGGCGACTTCTGGCATGTCTACCCTTCTTTGATTCGCTCGAAGTAATCCTGGCAACAAATACCGCGCCTGCGGCTTCCAGCTCGCCAAATTCAACCGCCTGCTGCCACAGCCCTTCCCCTATGGTCCGAGGGCTGCGAGAGCCTTTGTGACCACTGCCACGTGCCGGCTGGCTAGCGGGCGGGGCCAGCCATCACGAAGGATTCCCCTTCAGGTCCGCTCGAAGCTTTCCTTGACGGCTAAATCACACCCACGATTCCGAAGCACTACGCACGGACGGACTGAAGCAGCACGGCGCTTCTGTGAAAATCCAGGAATTGTTTTTGGCCGCTGCTGAACCCTCCCACGTTGATACCCTTCGTTGTGTCTATGCCCATTCGTTGGAGAGAAGGATAATGAGCCACCGGGGAAATTATGAGTCGCCCGTTGTCCTCGAAACCAATAAACCCACGATCGAAGAGATGATCAATACTCGGTGTCAGTAGCAATCCGTTCTCGCCGTTTAAGCGCTCCTCGTTTGTCGAGTCCCGCCACGGCTTGCAGTGACTTGCTACCAGGTGCACGGGATTTTCAACGCCCGTAATGCGGCACCTGGATTCAATTTTGCTTACCCTCTCCTTGAAGAGTCCTTGCCCATTCCTGGCACGGATAATCGCCATCCGTTCAGTTTCCCGGACGGTGGAATCGTTGACCAGTTCCTGCTCCAACTTGCGTTCCCAAAAATCGAGATCATCTGCTGAAACCGGCTTCACGTCACGAGCGGCCAGTGCGATGGGTGCTACCTCTTGGCCGATTAGGCCTACGAGCACTTCAGCAAGCTGCGTGGGTACCTCGGTGAGGTATACAGATTGAAGGCCATTTCCGTTCGGCTGAAGGGGCGAATACCGATCAGGGAGAAGTGGTCTAAGGATGGCTATGTGATCCTTAGGCCTTACCTTGTTGGCAAGCTCCCCAAAGTTCACCTTCACTTTCCAGCCGATGTTTTCCCAGTTCTGGCCAGCGTTTCCAAACTCCAGCGGCTTCGGGCTCTCCCAGCAATAAGATTGTGCAATCCCAACAGCTAGGATTCGGGTGTCCATGAACGAAAAGATCAGGTCGCCCGGCGCGACTTCACGCATTGACTCATAAAAAGGATTTCGCGCGCCATTGGCGTTACGCTTGGGCGACCAAAGATAACCGCCTTGAACCTCGTGGCGGTATGTCTGGTTCTGATTAACCCACCAGTAGCGCATATATTCGTTGCTTTGCTTCTGCAGGATCGGACGCGCGATTTTGAAATGTCCGGTGCGGTACGCGCATTATGACAGCGCAGTGTGCTGGAAAACAACGATCAGTGCGGCCTAAGGCATAGCGGCCAGACTCTCGGCAGTCGCCCAATCTTCGCACGCGGCGGTTCGATTTCAGTCGTGGTCAGGAATTTCCCAGGGAGAGAAATTGACCAAGGTGCGTGAGCCTGTAAGCCGGATTCGCCTGTCAGCGTGCAGACCTGCAATAAGTTACCGTAATTCGCGAGTCTCCGCTTCCATCAAGAGCGTCACCAATGTCACCTGTGTCGGATTCCACTGCACACTTTTTGCACACTCTGTCGGATCCGTTTGTCCTCGGTCCGCACCGTTCTGAACCGATAACTACTACGAATTTACTACAGTCATCTGCCTCGCATCCGTCGCCATTAAGCTGCCATGGGATGCCCGGCAATCCACTGTGATCAGTCGGTGGTGTTGCGTCCCTCCAACCGGTTGAACAATTGGGTTGCAGCTCGTCCAGCGAGGCTGTAGAGATTGAATGAGAGGACGAGATTATCAATGGAAAGAGAACAGCTGAAAATCGCGATCTACGCGCGTGTTTCGACGAAAAACGGTCAAGACCCAGAGATGCAACTCGCAGAACTCCGAGAATATATCCGAAACAGGAAATGGAAAATCGCAGGCGAGTACGTGGACAAGGGAATCTCTGGCGCGTCAGATTCTCGACTAGAACTCAACCGGCTCATGGCAGATGCGAACCGTCGCCGCTTCGATGTCGTGGTGGTTTGGAAGTTTGATCGCTTCGCTCGATCAGTCTCTCACTTGCTGAGAGCACTAGAAACATTCCGCGCACTCGGAATCGAGTTCGTTTCACTTTCGGAAAACATCGACACCAGCACTCCGACTGGGAAAATGGTGTTCACGGTACTGGCTAGCGTTGCGGAACTGGAGAGAAGTCTGATCGGTGAACGCGTTCGAGCAGGACTGCGCAATGCGAAGGCACGAGGCACGCGATTGGGACGACCGCCCCTGAAGAGTTTAACCGTGACGGAAACACAACGGCTTCGAGCAGAAAGACGAAGGTCGAGAATCAGCTTCCAAGCACTCGCTGAAAAGTACGGCGTTTCGGTTTGGACTGCTTTTCAGCTGTGCAAAAGAGCAAAGACTTAGCTTCGCCGCGAAGAAGCGAGGAAAAACGTTGGTAGAGAAAACCCAAACTACAGGGGCACAGTGCCGCAACCGAGCATATGTTAGGTCAGAACAGATCTCGCTCGATCCGGTGGGCTGTGAAGCAAGAAAAATTCCAGCCGAAGGAAACGTGTTTTTTCTTGACTTCTCCCTTTATCAGGACTTAGCCGAGCTGTGGGTCCAACTTCCGACAGCAGTTGGATTAGCCCTCAACATGCAATGGGCACGAGGATAGGGCGGTTTCATGAGTGAGGCCGTCCCCGCTTCGCATGTGTGGCGAGTCCGTCGCATCTTATCGAGCGATCCGTCCGATAGGCTCATTCGTCCAGAGGAGCGGCCAGAACTGCGGAGCCAGCGCCCTTGTGATTTTTTGCTGAGCGACACGGCTATGGCGTCGCAGGCGCCTCTGGTCCGGTTGGAGGCGCGTGGGGGTTGGGAATGCGGAAGGTATAAGAGCCACCAAATGCAATTGTCCGGCCTTCCGGACGCGCAAACGCACGATACTCATCCTCGAACTTGAAAAAGAAATTCAGTGCCTTAACGGGAAGGATGAAGTTGGTCTGAAAACCAATGGCATGTACCGAGTAATACGGCAATACGTTTGCCGGTACATTGGGCGCAGCCAAGCCCTGATTGTTGCTCACTTGCCATTGATCGTAGCCGATGACCCCGAGCTGCAATAGCCTAGTGAAATCCTTTTTCAGCGGCAGAACCTGGCCAATTCCCCATTCCGTTGTGAATGCTTGACCTGGTGTAACGCTCGTCCCTGCGCCAGTCGTTTTGCTTCCGTGAAACTCCCAATCGGTGAAGAGACTCGCAGTGGTGCCTTTATTCTTGGTTATGTAAAAGGTGCTGCCGGTGATGAAGTGATTTCCCCAATACCCCGACCCTACGTTGTCGGATGCCCCGACCGAATAGCGACCTGTGGGTGCCATGAACGCATATCCGGCGTAAACATCGACACGCTTCAGACTCCAGCCTAGCGTGACGGGCTGCACCCAAGTGTCAGCTAAGCCTTCGCCGCCCGCGTTAAGGGAAATGTTCGGAAACCTCAAGGAACCTAACGTCAGGGAACCGTTGGCAAGTGTTGGTGCAACCATAAAGGCAAGCTTGGCGCCCAGAATCTTGAACTTCGGTACGTAGTAAAACACATTCGCGACCGCCCAGATGTCATACGATCCGTTCAAAGGAACTGTGTTCCCGTTCCCATTCTTTAGCGTATCCGCAGAGTAGTTGATCGTTAAATTGGCGTACGTAAATCCAGGATCGGGTAGCAGACCCGCGTTTAAGCCTTGTTGTCCTGGGATGTACTGTCCCTTCTGTTGTGCGTTCGCGGGCACGGCGCTGAAAACGAGCACGCATATTAGGAACGTCACCCTTGCGCTTGTTCTCACCTTGCTCCTCCTCTCCCCTGCGGAAAGAGTCTTGCGTTGAGCGTGGAACGTGTAACGATTCAATCTTCATCCAGCAGAGCTGCATCCTCGGCGTCAGCGACAGCCTTTTGATCAGCCGCGCTCAATCCGGTCGGTGATATGTCAATCGTCACTTTCGCGATGGTTCCGGTGAACGTGTTGTCGCCTTGCTTATAGTCGTCGGACACCGCAGTTTCGGCGTCTAGTCCCACGTCCGCACCTTCATCTCCTGAGAAGGCGAAGGGCACGGTCTTGGGAATGTATCCTTGCGCTACTTGCTTCCCGTCCACGAAGAGCATGCACTTGCCACCCGTTGCTGGCTTCGGTACGTCGGGAATGAACTCGTACTTAATTACGTGCTTGCCCGTGGAAAGTATTGAATCGTCGGCGATGTTCGTTCTCTCCACGCCAAAGAAGTTGTATTCGTGATGGACCTTGCCGCCTTTCATGTAGAGCGTCCAGCCAGCGAACCTGCCGCCTTGCGCGATAATCACACCGTTGGTGTTGCCGTCGTGCAGTTCCACCGACGCAGTGACGGTAAAGTGGCGGTTCTTCACATTGATGAAGGCGTTCTCCATCATGCCCACCATTCCGGGGTACACGGTCAATGACGTACGGTTCCCCATGAGATCCGGTCGTCCTGCGATCGCGGGATTGAACCGCTCCGACCGGCGGTCGTCGATGGGCAACACGTGATTTTGGATCGCCTCCTTCGTAAAAAGGTCCTGCATCTCTTTCAGCTTGGCAGGCTCCTTCGCCGCAAGATCGTGGGCTTCGCTGAAATCTTCAGCGATATTGTAGAGTTCCCACACGTCATCCGTGAGTGGCGGATTTTGCACAACGATCCATGGGATGGAGTGGCGCGTCGCTGCGATCCATCCGTCGTGGTAAATGCCTCTGTTGCCAAACATCTCGAAGTACTGCGTGGTGTGGGTTTCCTTGGCTTTGGGATTGTCGAAGCTGTAGATCATTGATGTCCCGTCGAACGGCCGCTGCACCGTTCCATTCACGCTCTTGGGGAACGGCAGGCCTACTGCTTCCAGGATGGTCGGCGCAATATCAGTCAAATACGTGAATTGCGAACGAAACTCCCCTTTGTCCTTGATCCGCGCTGGCCAATGCATCACCAACCCGTTCGTGGTCCCACCGTAGTGCGAGGCGATCTGCTTGGTCCATTGGAAAGGAGTGTCACCGGCCCATGCCCAGCCGATCGCATAATGGGGAAACGTACTCGGGCCGCCCCAATCTTCCAAGTGCGGCATGTTGATCGCCGCGCCCTGGATGATACCGTTAAGCGCCATCATCTCGTTATAGGCTCCCAAAGGACCACCTTCCGCACTGGCACCGTTATCCCCGACGATGTAGATGAATATGGTATTGTCCATGACTCCCATCTGATTCAATGCGCCCACCAGCCGTCCGATCTGCTCATCCGTGTGCTCGCCAAATCCGGCGTACGTTTCCATCTGTCGCGCTTCGAGCTTCTTTTCGTCTGGCGATTGCGAGTCCCAGGAAGGAATCTCTTTGGGACGCGGGGTCAAATCCGCATTCGCCGGAATCACGCCCATCTGTTTCTGGCGAGCGTAAGTCTCCTGGTTCAACTTGTCCCATCCTTGATCGAACTTGCCTTTGTAGCGGTCAATGTATTCCTTGAAGACATGGTGCGGTCCGTGAACTGCACCCGGCGCGAAGTAGACGAAGAACGGCTTATCCGGCGTCAAGGCATGCTGTGCCTGCATCCAGCCGACGGCCTGATTGGTCATGTCCACAGTGAAGTGGTAGTGAGGGTCTTGAGGCGGTTCCACACGAGTCGTGCCGTCGAAAATCGCGGGTGCCCACATATTGGTTTCCCCACCAATGAAACCGTAGAACTTGTCGAAGCCTGAGTGAGTCGGCCACCGGTCGAATGGTCCCGAGACGGAGACTTCCCACGCCGGTGTTTCGTGATATTTGCCGAACGCCGCGGTGCTGTAACCGTTGAGTCGCAGCATTTCCGCCAACGGCGCCACGCTCAGCGGACGAATGCCGGTATTGCCGGGGAAGGCTGTGGCGAGTTCCGTGATCGCTCCCGAGTTAGCGACGTGGTGATTGCGGCCGGTCAGCAGCGCGTTTCGAGTGGGCGAACAGAGCGCGGTGGTATGAAAATTGTTGTAACGCAGTCCCCCAGCCGCCAGCATGTCGAGCGTGGGCATATGGATGGGGCCGCCAAACGCACTGGACTGCCCAAAACCCATGTCGTCCAGCATCACGATAACAATATTCGGAGCACCCTTCGGGGCTGTGACTTTGAAAGGCGGCGGCGCCGTGGCGTTGCGGGCATCGAGTTCGGTGATTACCGGAGGTTGTGGTTCAGGGATAGGTAGCACCGTACGGTCTAAGGCATCCTGCGACCAGACCGGCACCGCGATAGCGAAAAAGATCAAGAGTTGTAAAGCCAAGCGTAGGAATTTCATTGGATCATTTCTCCAGTCGAAATCGGGTAACGTGGAGCTCGGGGTGGAGTTGCAGATGACGGACTGACAATCAGCAACGACCCGTAAGTTCCGGCGAAACCCAATACGTAATTCGTTTCGAGCGGCCCGAACTTGCTTACTGACGACAATCCGGCCTTCTCATCCCACCCGATAAGCGTAAGCGCCTAGGTGCCGCAGCGTCCATTCTCGCATAATCATCGCCGGGCGATTGACGGCGACAAACTCACCCAAAGTGTCAGAAACTGCAGCGCACCCAACGACAGAGCTACAGCGCCTGCCGAGAACGGCCGTACCGCCGTATGCCAACGAAGAGCCACGAAGAATCCGCCCGCCGAAGCCGCACCGACGATAAGCGTCAGAGCCAGGTCGGCTAGCGCAAATTGACCCAACGCAACATAGACCCACGCGACTCCAAAGAACCAGATGCCTATCATGCTTGCCAGCCAGATAATGAGACAGGGTAGCGCCGACCACTTAGCGAATTCACTTCCGCGAAATCCGAGCACGATTGGGACCCAAAGTGGTAGTGTCCGCACCATTGGGTGCAGCACTCCGTGGTTCATTGCGCCCACGACGTAGAGCGCGAACAAAATCGCAAGACAGCAGTACGCGATGAGCTTCGATTCCTTCGGCTTAACGAATGCCGCTGAAGCTGTATAGTCCATTCGATTGTGCCGCTACGCGCCGTGCACCTCGTCTAGCCGCTTACGAAAGTCCTTTGCCCAAGACCGAAACGCGGCCTCAATGTCTCCCCATTTCTTGTATTGGTTGAAGCCACTGAACCACCTCCGGCCTCCTTTACTGGTCACGAACGCCACCAACCGGTCGCCTGAGGTAGAGTCGAGCATCTCCCCTTCGATGCTGACCTTACCGATACTAAGCCTGGGCACCGCCAGGCTGATGCCAGGTACCGTCGCAACCGAAGCGGCGGTTGTAGCTGCCGTCGCGGCTGCATTCTTCTTTCCGCCCGTGGGTTCCACATTCGTGATTGCTACGTTCAATGCAAGTACGTCTGGTCCAGGAGTGGTTACAATTTCGTAGGTTCCGCCTTTCGTGAGCTCGCCCGTTACGGCATCTTGGAAATACTTGGCGAGTCGATCCATGTCGTCGGGGTCGAAACCGCGCGATTGAGCCGCGGGAAGCAAATAAATCGTAATCGGGTCGAGGATAAACTTGTTATATCGCTTCAGGGCTGACCTGTCGCCCTTCTCATAGAGCAGTAAGTCGCCATTCTTGGGATCGGGAGCGAGGTTCGAGTAGTCACCTAAGAACCCGGATACCTCCCTCCCATTCGCCGCTTGCTGCTGGCTAGGGGGATCCTGCGCGCGTACCGTGAAGCCGATAACAAAGACACAAATAGCAAGTAGAGTTACGAAAGTGAATCGCCAATGCGGTGTCGCACGACCCACGCGCCGGTTCTGGCGTGGAGGGGCGAGACGGTTAGTGCGCGTGAGCACTGCGGGGCCTTCATTCTCCATAACTGCCTCCTTATAGGAAATTCCATCACGATGCCAGTAGCCCTTCTGTGCGAAGTCATCTCCTTAGTTCATTTAGTATAAAAACGCAAATACAATTTCATCCTTTCGACCCGAACCTCCGCTCAAAAAAAGCCTTAACTACAGCGAAACCGCGATTAGGGGACAAACTCTACAACACCAGTCGCCAGATCGTAAGTCGCGCCGGTGATCTTGATGCTTCCCTTCGTTTCCAATTCAGCTAAGATTGGACTGCGTCGGCGAATCTCGGCGAGACCCAGCACAACGTTCGTTCGCGCAACAGCATCAACGTAACTGGGGTTCTTGCTCGACTTCTCGCCGTCAAATTTCGTCGCCGGTATCGCGGGTTTGATTCGCGCCAGCAGTCCGGTAAGATTGCCCAGCACGACATCATCGATAGCGCCTTTCACCGCTCCGCATGATGTATGTCCTAAAACCAGCACCAACTTTGCGCCGGAAACCGCGCACGCAAACTCCATGCTGCCCAGCATGTCGTCGTTTACGACGTTGCCCGCGACACGGCCGACGAAAGTGTCTCCGATGCCCGCATCGAATACGATTTCGGCCGGCACTCGGGAATCAAGGCATCCAAGAATTACCGCCGCTGGGTATTGCCCCGCCGCGCTTGAGCGTTTCTCAGCAAGATAATCCCGAGGAGCGACTCTTGCCGCACGGAATCGCTCATTCCCCTTCTTCAATTCGTCAATAACCTGCGAGGGCGTCATGCTGTCGCGTTGTTCTTTTGTTAGGGACCCGCTCATGCTGGCCGCAAGCTGCATAGATACAAAACCAAGTGGAGCACGGATGGCACAGGCACCGAGAGCCGCGCCGAGAAATCTGCGACGGTCCACCGTTCGGTTTTTCAACGGCTCGTAAGACATTCTTTCCATCTCCTTCCTCCTCGTTCCTGAAATGTCCATCACGGTTTTAAATAAAATTGGCTGTATCGACTTCTTGGGCCGATCGTAGGCATAGCTATCGCGTTTCTCCCAATCAGACGCCGCAAACGATTCATTTACTGGCCGGCAAGATGGCGGGCTGCTGAAGGCGAAATTCGAGTAGACTCTCGCTCGGGATCGAAAGCTGTTGTCCCTTTGTGGAAGCGGCGACGGCTGTTCCACCAGCACCACCGGCGAGCGCACCAATCCCAGCCCCCTTTCCTCCTCCTGCTATCCCGCCGATGAGGGCACCCAGTCCCGCGCCGCCGATGACCTTTTTCGCCGTCTTCGAACCTTCTCCGCTCCCCTTGACCTCATACGTGCTGGATAGAAGCGGATAGGCTGTGCCGTTAATCACAATATCGGTCAGCTCCAGCGTCAGTTGCGAACTACCTGACATTCTGCCGGCCGATGAAGCCGAAGCGAGTTGGCCATAAACTGTCGTGCCTCGCGGGGCTACCACCACATCAACGGCTTGCAGATTTGTCTCGAGGGTCGCGGTGAACCGATACCCTGCCTTTTGTTTGGTGGAATCCACGGAATCGACCGTTCGTATTAGGATCCGCGTTCCGGCCGGAACCGTGATTGTCTTTGCGTTCTGTGCTGCGGCGGCCGTCGCCGTCACTGAGATCGCCGGCAGCGCAGCAGTGGAAAAGGTTGTACCTGAACTACGGTGTGCAATTGCCAGCCCTGCCAGGATTGTTGCCGCCCAAATAATTCCATCTCGCATTTCTTCTCTCCTCTCCTTGGAATCTACGAGCCCTGCCCAACAATCGGCAATGAAGAATCGACTTGGAGATCGATGATCGAAAGCAATTGGTGTTCGACCTGGACAAAGCGTGCCGCCGTAACTGCCCCTAATGACTGTTTGACACGATCATAGTATTTCGCGAGAAGCTCAGTTCGCTGCTTTTCAAATGCAAACTTATTCTGAATCAGCTCGTCGGCCTTCTCATCGGTCATCTCCGTGTACGAACGCGCATACTCTTGAACATTTGCCATTCTTAAGTCATTCACTTTTGCCAACTCTGCCTCGTACTCGCTGTAGATGGGCCAGAATTTTGCGGCATCAGCCACACTCAACTGCATGACCGCGCCCATCATCTCGTCTTTCTGCTGCCGCACTTCGGAGCGCAGGAGCTCGATGTATTCTTGGATATTCATCTCTTGAGCATCTGCGTTCGGCGATGCGCTTGCCTGCGCCCCGATTTTCGTTGATTGCGTCTTATCTTGGGAGCACACGGCCCGCACAAAAACCAGCAACGCCAGAACCAGGATCCAAGCTGCTGTCTGTTTCTTCATCTCTTATCCTCCATGTAAAATAGGGCTAACGGCAACGTTCAGTATCCTGCATTACTTGCTCGTCGATCATTCCGCGATGGTAGGCGCTGATATCCCAAATACCGATGTCTTCGCCAAACAGAACGATGATCTCAGGATTCTTTTGTTGGGCTGTGGCCGGAAAGCGCCGAACCCAGGGAATCGTTGTGTCCTCCTTGGCTCAACCCGGTGGCGGGGTGCTTTTCAGGTTCGCCTTGTCGCCGCTGGACAGCTTTCTGTGAATCTCTGGCCAAAATTCGATTGCGAGGTTTCCCAGGGTCTGATACCCGAGGCTGATAGCCACTCGGGTGAAGGTCAAATTCGCGCCGCGGTCCGCATCTGGGTAGTACAGATTGGACAGACCCGCGCCCGCAAATTTACCAAAAACGTTCGACCAGTTCGGTTGGCTCTTGCCCGAGTCGGCGCGAGTCACAAACCCTCGCGTAATGGAATAACGCACTCGCGACCAAGCGCTACCGTCGCCCTTACGAAAATAGCGAGGATCCTGATGGAGCAGCGATGGAAATGCGTAAGTGGCAAAAAAACGCGCTGATGTACCATCAAGGCAAGCAGCACCGAATCGTTTTCCGTACCCGGCAATCCCTTGTCCGTATCCACTATGCGTGTCCGTTGCTTGACTGATTCCCGCTTGCAAGGCATAGGCAGCGTACGGGAACGGATCCAACGTGCTCTTGGCAAATAACTCGAATTTTTCCTTGGGCGTCAGCGCTGGAGCATTCCGGGCATCAGTTATTGAGTAGGCGGGAACGACTCCGTAGATACGTTCTGGAGACTTGTTCTTCGACTGAGGTGACGAGGTGCCTGCGTTCGACGAGCTTGGAGGTACCTGATTCTGCGGAGTGCTCGCGCCTTGACCCACGCTCTCGGACTGACACCAGAGTACGGGTGGAGTCGAACAGGCTAGCAAGAGTAGCCATGCCACAAGCCATCTAGAAACGGGGTTTGAAGCTCCGTTTTTGCGCATTCTCGCACCAGAAGCTCACATCGCGATTGCCTTCTCGGGCATGTCCGTCCTGCTCTGCATGTTCGGAAACCACCGCTCCTGGAACCTTCTGACAGGATTACTTTGCGGAAGAATCCAACTGTTGACCCAGGCTGTCCAACTTCGCCTTGTTTTGCGCGTAATCGATCGTCGCATTGATTTCATCTGCGAGATCGCTGGCGATTTGGGTATTTGCCTTCAGATACTCCGGGTACGGCGGAGCTGTCGGTCGGCTCATGCTCTTGCTGAGGCGAGCGATGCTGGCGTTCATATTCGTTGCTAGGTCATTCGCAAATCCGGTAATGCGATCGATGGCGTCTTGTTGCCAGGGACTGGCCACAGTCCGGTGCGATTGTAAGCCCCGCATATTTTGCTGCAGTTCATTGACGTCGCCTTTGATTTTCTCAAGCGCCGTGGAGTGCGTTTGCCAACTTAGCCGGGTGTTTTGCGCATACGATTCCATCTGCACCGCATCTTTCTGGATTTTGGCAACGATCGATTTCGCGTCGTTCAACTGGGCAGTGACGCTGGCGTTGTCGCTCGTGGCCTGCGCATAAGACGTGCTTGGAAAAACCACATACACGACCACTAGAACCAAACCGCAGATTACCTTTCTAATATTCATATTTTATTATTCTCCGTAGTTAAATGCCCCACACTGTCCGAACCTTGAGATTTCCATCCGAATCGCCCCAGCGACTAGTTCTTTTTGCTGCTGGCGGCCTCATTCGCCGCGGGAACCCAGACGTTGTCAGCCGCTGCTATTTCGAAACCGGCGGTTTCGGTGGAAATCTTGACGCGTTGTAAACCGGCCTTATTTTTCGGGACGGCCCCGAAAACCAAGTAATACTGATTGTCGAGCACGCGTTGCAAGCGATCCAGATAAGGCTTGAAGCTCACCAAATTCTGGGTGCCCAGAGAATAATATTCTCCGCCGCTCTCGTCCGCGATCTTGCCCACGCCCCCTTGACCGAGCTGGGCCTCCCATGAATTTCGGCCCATGCGCCCAACCCCAGTAGCATAGATTCCGTGAACAATTACTCCGTAGCGCTGGGCTGCCGTGCTGGCGGTATCCACGTCAGGACTCATGGTAGCCATGCCGGTAGACATAGAAGTGGTGGGCGCCGTAACGCGAGACGCGCCGCGGGAACTAGGGACGGATTGCGTCCGGGACTCCCTATCGGCGCGCAGGCGGTCAATGCCATCGGTGACCATCAGGACTTCTCGTCGGACTTTCTGCTCGGGCCAACCCTTGATCAAGCTGATGAGCGACAAGTACGGACTATCCATGGAGGACAGATTGCCTCTCGGCAGGCGGATAGCCTTGGCCACTGCAGCATGATCGTTTGTGAAGTTCTGCGCGATCTGGATGCTGGCGTTGGACATGTAGGCGACGCCGACAACCGTCGTCGCGGGCTGCGCGTTGATGAAATCGCGGAGTTCGTTAAGCTCGTTTCCGATGCTGGTATCGCAGGTGTCGTCGATCAAAATAAAAAGTTGCAGCGCGGCACTGTCTCCACGCGCGGGAATCAGATGGTCAACCTTCAGCGAGGTCTTTCCTTGCTTTACTTGCACATTCTCTGGGCGAAGGATTGGCACTTCGCTATCATCCCGAACCGCCTGGTCGGTAATGACCATGTGAACCTGAACGGTTCCCGAACTGGCGGGATTGACTTGTGACTGGGCGATCCGCGCTCCGAAACCCAGTAGCACGAGGGCAATCAGCCATCCGAGCAAATGCTTGTGACTCTTCATGTTTCCTCCAAGAAGTGGATCTGTTCGGAGTTTCCGCCTAGGACCCTGACTTCGCTCATCCTCCGCTTTT
This sequence comes from uncultured Acidobacteriota bacterium, assembly GCA_963710845.1. GTDB lineage: Bacteria > Acidobacteriota > Terriglobia > Acidiferrales > UBA7541 > Palsa-295. Next base: position 121,510 of record CAVQBU010000009.1, read on the forward strand.
TCTGCGTTCGCCACAGCAGATTTGCCACCACAGGAGGCCCCAGCGAGCTCAGCGGGTTTGTGACGTCTCGTTGCGCGAGAGACAGACGGACGGAAACATCCTCCTTTTCACTAACTCAAATGGCCAAACATATGTGGCTCACTCCATGCGGTGAAACGAGTCAGCTCGCGAACTGCGCCATGGATTGCATTCCGCGAAGGCTAGATGGCGGTTTGGTCATTTGTCCAATGCATTGTTTGTATTGAAGTGATACATTGCACGTATGACGATTGAATTGAGGCTTCTTCATTGTGCTCTCCTACTCGCCGAACACAAGAATTTCGCGCGGGCGGCTAAGGCCGTACACGTGTCCCAGCCCACTCTGTCGCGCAACATTCAGGAAATTGAGCGGCGCATTGAGACGCGGTTATTTGAGAGAGGAACGGGAGGCGTGGTTCCGACCGACGCCGGGGAAATCTTCCTTGAACATGCCCGAGAGGTAGTTGCTCGCGCTGCCGATCTTGACCGAGAGATGGAGCTGCTGAGAGGACTCGAGAAAGGTGAACTGAAGATTGGCGCGGGCACGTATCAGTCCGCTATGATGGTTGACCGCGCGGTCATCCGGCTTCTGCGCGCATATCCCGCCATCCGGCTGCAAATCCATACCGACAATCGAGAGAAACTATTGCCGCTACTCCGCAAACGCGAACTGGACTTAGCAGTGATCGGTCTGGGCGGAATAGCAGTTGAGCCGGAGATGCATATTACCAGGCTGAATCAACATCAGGGCTACTTCGTCGTTCGCAGCGGACATCCATTACTCGCATCAAGAGGGGTACCCACTCTCCAGAGCATCCTGCGGTTTCCTGGGGTAATGACCTCGCGGGTTACCATTCCTGCCTTGAAGCAATTTCTCGCCAGCGAGCCGGGAGACAGGACAAGTCATGCCCAGGCGAAGTCGTTTCCCGCAATCGCTTGCGAATCGGTAGCAATGATGAAAATGATCGTTGCGGAAACGGAAGCGGTTGGCTTATTACCGCTGAATACGGTTATGGCCGAAGTCCAAGATGGCCAACTGGTAGTTCTTTCTTTAGTTCTCCCGTTCCTGAAGGTTGAATTCGGTATTGTTCGGCTGGCGCATCGCAGTCTGTCTCCCCTTGGCGAGACCTTCGTGCGCTTACAGCTGGATGTAGATGCAGAAGTCCTTAAGTTCGAGGAGGACAATGCCCCGAAGGTCATTGCCGCGCCGAACCGCACTCGCTCCAGGGGGCGGTCCGCAGTCAGTGCATAATAAATGCTGCCGGTAAAGTTGGTCATGATACCAAGATGTACGGATTTTACTTCTCGGACAGACAAGAGAACACGGGATTAGAAAATTACAGATTTCTAACGCAATGTTCAGCTGCCACTAACGGTCGATTTTATTGGATTTTTGTAAGGCGAAAAGGAGGGGGTTTTCTAATCCTATGATTTTGCGGCGTTTCGACGACGCCATTTCGACAGCTTTCTATTGAGGAAGTCCTAGTTGCGATCGCTCGAATCCCTTGCGAGCATCCAACGCAGTGGCTGCGCAACGCAGTCTCAAGACTCACGCGCCGCCAAGCGTCCTAAGACGAGCGGCGAGCGATCCTTTGCCAGAGGGATTTCCAACGACAAGAGAAGCAAGAAATTGTTGGTAGGGGCGGTGGGGGCGTATCGCAGGCTGTACCACCGTCCGCCGGAAGGCCGCTACTGGAAACGCACGAAAATCTAACCTATCCCCGTTGCAGCCGAGTCGGTGATTTTCCGGGGCCATTGCCAGTACGGGATGACCTCAAAACAGCCCTTTGCGAACTGATCGACAACGCGCTGGATCAGTGGCTGCTCGACAAAAAAGGTCCGCCACTCACAATCAGCCTCGTTTTGGATGTGGGTCGTAAAGTGATCTCGGTTAAAGACAACGCCGGAGGCGTGAAACTTGACGATCTAAACGTTCTGATTGCTCCGGGAGGCAGCCGAAATGATCCACTCGCGGAGCTTATCGGGGTCTTCGGCGTCGGCGCCAAGCGCGCAGCGATTGCTCTGGCAGAAAACATTGAAATTAGAACCCGGCATGAAAACGGAAAAACACACGAATTAGACATCACAAAACAATGGGTCGAGTCCGACGATTGCTGCCAATATGCTCATGGATCCTCCGCAATCAATCTACATGAGAGATCGCCTTAAACCAATCCCGTGCCCTCGGGATGTCTTATTCAGTTTGTTAGCAGGATCTGAAAATCCGATGTCACGCGGTCATCGGTGACGGTGCGATCCGCGAAGCCACTTCATTTACGAGGTTTCATGTCACGGCTCTCTCATAGTCCGAAACCTGTAGTCTGCGGACTACCTCAGCCAGTCGGTTCCACCTCAGTGGAATCAGCAGTTTGCGAGCCTTGAGGAATTACCCCTTTCGAACCACCAGCGTAATTGTCCGTTTACCGGACTCGGGAGCTACCGCAACCTCCTGCCGACACTCCATGGCAACTGCCAGGTGTATACTGCCCGCACGAGGAGGGGATATGTTGCAACAATCGAACCACACCGGTGCCCGAAACCTCGAATGGTCCTGTGAGGCCATTTCGCCAATGGCTGAGCCCTGCGATTCTGCCGCAAAATCCCACTGTGGCATCTGCGGGCGGTGGTTCTGCGCCGTCCATGCCGAAGATGAGAACTGGCACATCTGCGTCGTCGAGCCGGGCGAGGAAGGGGGCGAAGGCTAGTTTCCGGTTACGCGACTTATCAGGAGTTATCGCGCGTCGGCCAATCCGAATTAACTGCCTAAATCCGCTTGAAGGCGCTACGCGGAAATGTCAAGTGACGTGACCACACGCATAACGAAGTAAACTGAGCGTTCTGACGGGAATGCCCTCTTGAACCTTTCTGACAAACGCGGGTCGCCTTCGTTCGGTGCGGTAACTCGAGTCTTCGTGGCCTATAACCGGCGAAGAAAGTCGAGCATCGCTCTGTTGACCTCAGCGGGGCGTTCCTGCTGCGTCCAGTGGCCGCAACCAGGGAGCATCAGGGTGCCGCGCAGCTGTGGCGCGAAGTACGCGAGGCTGGCAATTATCTGGCTCATGCCGCGGAAGCCCACTACGAGATCGCGGTCGCCTGCAATATAGAGCGCGGGCACGCTGACACGAGCGTCCGCGAACGCCGCCAATAGTTCCCAGCCGCGGTCGATGTTGCGATACCAGTTCAACCCCCCGCAAAACCCGGTGCGCGTGAATTCTTCCACGTAATAGGCTACGTCCGCCTCGGTGAGCCACGGTGGAAGTGAAGCAGGTTCCGCCATGCGCGAAAGAAAACCGCCCTCGCGCGGTACCATGCCGACCTCGTCGCCGGACGCGGGCGCGTTTTCCCGGCGCGGGGAATCGCCGGAGGCGGAATAGAGCAAAGTCCGGATGCTGCGCGAAACGTCATGCTCGAGTTCCGCCTCTGCAACACCGGGAGTCTGAAAATAGAGTTGGTAGAAAATTGCGTCGTCCCTTTGCGGCATTAGGCTGGTGGGACGCATGGGCGAGCGCGGCCAGAACGGCACGCTCAATCCGATCACCGCCGAGAAACGATCGGGACGCAGCAGCGCAGAATGCCAGGCGACGGGCGCGCCCCAGTCGTGACCAGCGATCACAGCGGTATCCGCGCCGAGCGGGTCCAAAAGACCGACTATATCGCCTACCAAGTGAAGCAGCGTGTATTGCTCGATGGCCTCGGGGCGGTCGGTCTGGCCGTAGCCGCGCATGTCTGGTGCGACCGCGCGAAAGCCAGCTTCCGCGAGCGCTTGAAGTTGGTGCCGCCAGGAATACCACGATTCAGGGAATCCATGGCACAAGAGCACGAGCGGACCGGAGCCGCATTCGGCGATGTGCATACGAATTCCGTTTGTTTCGATGAAGCGATGTTTGACTTCAACCATCGTGCGGCCGGTCGGCGCCTGGGGCTCCGGCATGAGTGGCGGACATCTTAGGATGCGAGCGAAGGCAAGTCAACGAAGAGAGACGGCTAGTGGCCTAAGCACTGATTGAGGCATTGGCCGGACATGTCCGGTAACGCGACTAACCAGGACTTACGGTCCGCTTCAGGGGCCGGCTCATGAATCAACGAATTAACGATTCGCTGTGAGAGTACTCAACGCGAGTAGTAGAATGGCGCGCAATTGAGGTTCGATTGATGAGCATCCTTCGCACAATTGGAAAGTGGTTCCTTCGTTTTTGCCTCGTAGTGGTTTTGATTGTCGCAGTCACCTGGTTCAGCGTTCACGTCTCGCGTGCCTACTATCTACGCCAAGCGCAACAGCCACCGTCAGCATTCATAGTCGAGGACGCGCCACTGATCGCTTTGATCCATGCGCGGCTAATTGATGGCACCGGGGCGCGAGCCCAGGACGAACAAACGCTAATACTGGCCAACGGAACGATCGCCGACGTGGGCCCAACGGCCTCCCTCGCCGTGCCAGCGGGTGCGCGAGTGGTTAATCTCTCCGGCAAGACTGTATTCCCCGGTTTGGTTATGCTGCACGAGCACCTGTTCACCATCTCACCGGATAGCACACCAAAGAAGATTCTGGTCGTTGAGCAGCCTGTTTCGTTTCCGCTGATGTATCTCGCCGCGGGCGTGACCACCTTGCGTACGACTGGAAGCATATTTCCGCAAGCCGACCTCGCGATAAAGAGCGCCATCGACTCTGGCCAGCGCCCCGGGCCGGACATGTTTTTGACTGCGCCATACCTGGAATCGAACCCGCTCACTTTTTCGCAGATGCATGCGATCGCCGGTCCGGACGAAGCTCGTCGCGCGGTTGACGAAGGCGCCGCGGAGGGCATGACTTCTTTCAAAGCGTACATACATCTAACGCCGGAAGAACTCAAAGCAGCCATCGACGAAGCGCATAGTAAGGGCCTGAAAATTACTGGGCATCTGTGCTCCGTGGGATTTACGGAAGCGGCCGACATGGGAATCGATGGTCTTGAGCACGGCATCGGAGTCGACACGGAATTTTTCACCGGGAAGCAGCCTGGAATTTGTCCTCCGGATCGCGCCGCTGGAAAAGACATCAACGATCGACTGGATATCGAAAGTCCGGAAGTGCAGCGGATGATTCATCTCCTCGTCGAGAGACATGTTGCAATCACCTCGACGATGGCCGTCTTCGCCGATTTCACCGACGACGCGCAGCCCATGTCTGCGCTTGAGGACCGCGAGATGCGCGCGCTTTGCTTCAAGAGCGCTCTCATATACAGAATTCTTCGAGCGTTCGTCCTGCCGAAAATTGTTATGCATCACGTGATGCCCAAAGAAATGCAATTCGAGCGTGATTTCGCCGCCGCGGGTGGCCTCTTGCTTGCCGGCGCCGATCCAACCGGCGACGGCGGAACACTGGCGGGCTATGCCGATCAGCGCGAAATCGAATTACTCGTGAAGGCAGGCTTTACACCGGTGGAAGCGATACACATCGCAACACAAAATGGCGCCGAGGCGCTCGGCCAAAGCGATCGAATCGGTACAATCGCAAAAGGCAAGCAGGCGGACGTGGTCGTCGTTACCGGTGATCCATCGACAAGCATTTCCGACATTCGCAATGTGGATCTCGTCTTCCGCAAAGGTGTTGGCTACAGCTCCGCAAAACTATTCGGCGCAATTAAAGGTCTTGTCGGTGTGCAATGACGCTTATTCTTTTTTGGTTAGTGCCCGGTTGATGTCATAACGACGTCGGCCTCGCTACGGCCCGAGTAAACTGTTCGGTGTTCACCCCAACAGTGCTCGGATCGAAGGAGGCCGAGATGCGGATTATAGGATGTGACTTGCATGCTCGCCAGCAAACGTTGGCGATTCTCGACACCGCGACGGGAGAAGTTGTGCACAAGACTCTCACGCACGAAGGCGAAAGTGTGCGGGAGTTTTATTCCGCGCTTCCCGGTCCGGTGCGTGTCGGCATCGAAGCGACTGGGTCGATGAAATGGTTTTTGCACCTGATGCAAGAACTCGGAATCGACTGTCAGGTTGGTCATCCAGCGACGATTCGAGCGGCCGAACCGCGCAGACAGAAACATGACCAGCGCGATGCCGAGCTACTTCTAAGGCTGCTGGTAGAAAACCGTTTTCCGTCAATCTGGCAGCCGTCGCAGGAACTGCTGGATCTGCGAGGGTTGCTCTTACACCGTCATCAGTGGGTACGCCTGCGCACGCGGATACAGAATGCGTTGCAGGCGATCGCACTGGCGAATGGTTTACGACGAGGGAGTTCGCTTTGGAGCGAAAGCGGGCAAGAAGCGATCGCATCGTTGCCTCTAGCAACGCACACCGCTCATCGTCGCAGTGAGTTACAAGCGATGTATGCCAGGTTCGAAGCGGAGATCGAACAACTAAACCAGCAAGTCCTGGAGCAAGCAGGCCAACGACCTACCGCCGGGCTGCTGATGACTCATCCCGGGGTGGGACCGATCACGGCCCTGGCGACCGATGTCTTTCTGGGTGATCCAAAACGATTCAGCGACGGCAAGGCGCTGGCGAGTTACATCGGGATCATTCCCAGGGAACACTCCAGCGGCGGGCGACAGAAGTTGGGAGGACTGACCAAACAAGGTAATCCGCTGCTGCGCTTTCTCTGGTGTGAGGCGGCGGCACATGCGGTGCGCCGGGATCCAGAATTGCGTCGGTTCTATCGGCGCAAGTTAGTTCAAAAGGGTTTGGGGAAAGCCCGAGTCGCCGCCGCACGAAAACTGGGGATTCGGTTGTGGATCATGTTGCGAGATCGGATTGATTATCACGAGTTCTGTCGTCGTGGACAGAGGCAACAGAAAAGCGGTGGTGCCTGTGCGGGGATGCCTAGAGGGCGTTATGGTGCGAAGAGTCACCGTCTGATTGATTAGGCCACCCGCCTCCCTACGGGAGTTCGTATAACTCATCATGGTCGATCGTGACCGAAGAGATGTTTGGTGGGCAACACCGAATCGATGAAGCGGAAACGGCCCGAGCTAGTTGGGGTGACACAAGTGAAACAAGGCAGCCACAGCGACGCGATTCGCGTGTCATGGGACAGGTGTGTTCGTGCGCAGAAAAATAAGAATAAAATCTCTTGCAAGGGTCGGCGTCGTTAGAGATAACGCTCTAACCGGAAACTAGCCGTCATTGTCCGGTTACGCGACTTATCAGGAGCTTGAACGATGCCGGCCGGAATTCACGACTGGATTTCATGAACTCGCCCGGTCGGAATGACCGCGGCCTCAGAGCTTGCTGGCTAGTCCGCACGGCGTCAGAGCCACCCGCGTCCGCTCAGAGGGGAGGGGCGGTCTGCTTCTGCGCGTTCTTCATCTTCTGCTGGTTTTGCCCCGCGGCAATGTTATCGACATATTTCTGCGACGCAATCACGGCGCGACTATCCGCGGAATTTTCGCTGACCTTCACGTCCAGTTGCCTGACGACCTGACCAGCCACGGTGATAGTCGCCAGAACGTACACACCCACGCGGCAGGCATCGCGCATGAAATCGATGAGGTCGTTCTGACTTATCGGCGAATTGCTGATGTTTCCCACTGGCGTAGCAACGGAGGGACTCAGACCGCCCGCCATGCCTTCCCGCAGATTGCCCGCACACTGCACCAGCCCCTTGGTCTTTGGAGTGACGGGCGCGCCTGTTTCGTCAAAGGCCCAGCCGATTATGCCCGGGTTGATCACAATCGGATTCGCTCCGTACTTTTTTAGCAACGCCGCCTTAATAACATCCGGCGTAGGTTCCTTTCCCTGCTGGAACAAAACGGAGCGTTGAATGGAAATTACGCCTTGTTTTTCCGGGGGCAGGTTGAAAATTAGATACATTTCTTCTTCGCACCGTGCGCTTGGTTGGCAGGCGTCGTTCTTGGCCTCGACAAAACTCATCCAGGACGAGCCGGGGACCTGCTGATAGCGTGCGTAGTGTGGGTGGGTGCCGTATCCAGTTTCTGACTTGCCGGGAAACAAAACTTTTAATCGGGCCACGGCATCCTGAGGCGACATGCCGAGGTGAATCCCTTGAATGTCGGGAAGTTTCGAAGGATCAAGACCGCCGGCGGGAGCGATAGGAACTGGCTGGGATGGCGCACGGTTGCCCTGCGCGCGGGTGACCTGGCCGGTAATACTCGCCGCAACTAAAATCGCAGCGAAAATTGTTTTCACATTTCGCAAAGCTCGGATTTGCATCGCGGTGAACCCTCTGGCGAGCTGCGCGTGCTTCACTTGAACCAGCAGGGGAAAGTGCCGCAGCGCGAACTCCCCGCCAGACGCGCGAGAATGTAGCACGCGTTGTGGGGAACTCCTAGTTGAGATTCTGCGGTTAGCCCACTTTTCGATGCGCGTTCTGTGGGCTCGGACATATGAAATCATCCCAAATCAACATGTCCGGTAATGCGACAAACCAGGAGTTATGCCCACAACTTGCGCCAGTGCTCGCGCCATCGTGCTTTGATCTGCTCTTCTGTCTAATCCCGATCGTACACGGGGGAGATCAGCGGCAGTGGGTTTTCAACACGGATCAAGACACGGCTCGGATTTCGTTCGTGAGCCAGGCGACCGCAACGCCTGGCACCCGCGCCGGAAGACTTCATCCGAGTATCTGCAGTGCCCCGCATCCGCTCCACAATCATCGAGAAATAATCTGTGCAATCGGGGCGTCGCGCCGCGTCGTCACGCAAAGATTAGCCATTTTGCTAACATATCGAAGTGTGAAAAAAGTACTGCTAGTACTGAATTCTCTTATTGACATTTATGCTTAGGCGGCTAAAATCCGGGGCTAGGTAACTACTCTGTTCGTAGGGCAGCCAGCTGATTCATCGGTAGAACGCCGCGAGCATTGCTGTCCTGCAGAAAAGCAATTCGGTCCCCCGGTCATGTAAGCTAATTTCAAAAAAACCTTGCATCTGGCAAGGACTAAGTGAGGGGTTATGCGACGACGGTTGGTAATCATTGGTGGATTCGGCCTGGCGCTTTTTCTCAGTGTCAACACGCAGCTGGTGCTTGCGGACGGTGGTAATTTAGTGAATAACGGGGGTTTTGAGACGGGCGACTTCAGCGGGTGGAGCGCGAGCGGAAACCCCAGCGGTTGTACGAATTTCCCAACGGGCGTGTTGAAGCTGAATCAAGTGATCCCCGCTTGCGGAGGCTTTTCGACTTTCACGAACACGACTGCGCCACACAGCGGGACTTACGCGGCGTTCTTCGGTTCACCCTTCCCAACCTCGCCCGGGGTCATCAACCAGGATTTGGCGACAACTCCCGGCGGAACCTACGACCTGACCTTTTGGCTGATGAACGAAACCGGATCAACGAATTCTTTTATCGCGACGTTCGGCAGCGACACCGTCCTTGATTTGACCAATTCCGATGCGTTCGGTTGGACCAAGTATACGTTCGACGGTCTGAGCGCGCCAACCGGCGACACGCCTCTCACCTTTACTGGCTATAACCTTCCCAGCGCTTGGGTACTTGACGACGTATCTGTGACAGCGGCTTCGACTGGCCCACCCGTACCGGAGCCGTCCGCCTTGATGCTGCTGATTAGCGGGGTGATCGGTCTAGCAGCCTTATCACTGAAGAAGAGCGTCGCATAGCGCTAAAAATCATCGAAACGATGGCGGGCTGATTCGATGAAGCTGTTGGTTCTTTCATCCGACTAGACTTGGTAGGGCCAGCTTTGGCTATCCGACATCCAGAAGCTTGGCGTGGCCGCGCTCAGTCACGAACATATTCGCTGGTTTGATGTCCCGGTGGATTGCCCTCCGTGGTGCGCGGCGTCGAGCGGGTCTGCAATTTCGATGGCCAAATCGAGGATAGTTTTCATTTCCATCGCCTGGCCACCGATGCGGTGCTTCAGCGTCACACCGTCCAAATATTCCATGGCGATGAAGGCCTGCCCGTTCTGTTCGCCGATCTCGTAAACGGTGCCGATGCCTTGATGATTGAGTGCGGAGGCCTCTTGGGCTTGATTAACGCCGAAACCGGACAAGTGGATTCGGCCAAAATCATATGTCCGGTTACGCGACTTATCAGGAGTTAGGATTCAATTTTGAGAGAATTTCTTCCCGTGGATTGACGGTGAGAATTGGTTGCGGATTCTTGATTGTATGCACACTTTGGACAATGCGGTTTATCTCAGGCTGCGTGATGGCGGGAGTCGGGCCTGATGCGGGTTGGCCAATGTTAATTTCAATTTCGACATCGTCTCCGTAAAGCTCTAAGGACATTTTCTTCGGTCGTCGTCTAGGGTCTCCTAACTGAAACCCCCTCATGCCTGTGGTTTGAATGTTGTAAATGGCCCAATCCGTCGTTGGCGGCATGATGGCTTTTATGATGAGAACGGAACTGAGTCCAGCCGCCCTGCCAGGCGAGGTCAAAAGCGTGATGTCACTCGGAGTGGTCTGGAAGATTGCTTTTTTCAAGGCATAGTCCGAATTGAGGACGTCCGCGCCATACAATCGTGTGAACAGTTCCGGGCTTCCGAATTGTTTCTGGGACAAAAAGTTGATGAAGTCCTTTGGTTTCGTGACGCAAAGGATGATTGAATTGCCCGAACGAGAAATAATAAAAGCCCAAGTTCCGACTACTCGGGACTTGCTTTGGTCTATATCACCCCATGGCACCTCAAGCTCGACTCCCATGAATGATAGCTTTTGCCCTGGCACCTGAGAGATGGACAAGTCTCGGAGCTCGACGGGAACACTCTTCACGATGGGAATTTGCCGACCCCATTTTCTGCTCTGAAGAGCGAAGAACGTCTGAGAGCCAAAAAACCACAAATAGGTCGCGCCCCCGATGACCACAATTGCCAGTACAGCAAGACTCCGCCTCCACCTGGACATGGCTACCTCCACTGACGACGTCCTGGGCAGAATGGGATGCCCATATTCAGTGTGAGGCCGATGGTGCGAAGACTGGAACTGGCACAAGGTTCAGGTGTTTCTAGGTAGCAACAATGGGTTATCTACCTACTGAATTACTGCCAACGTCTGGCATTATTATTTAGAGTGTCTCAACGGCGAGGAGAGACGAATCAGGTGAGCTCCGTCTTCCACAGCTTCGGGTGGGTATTTCTCATACTGGGCTACGTGCTGGCGTTTCTCGGGAGTCTTTGGATTATTGTCCTCGGCTGGCAGCGCAAAATCCTTTGGGGGGTAATCTGCTTCCTAGTCCCGGCCGTTCAACTCGTATACGTCGCCGTGTACTGGAAGGAATCGAAGGAGGCCTTATTCCTTTTATTGGCGGGACTCGGTCTGGTGATTCTAGCTGCTCTCACGGGCGTACCCGGTCGTTAGGTTATGCGCTCAAATCCTGATTAACGCATTTACCGGTAAAGTGGATTTTCCTAGTTTCCGGTTACGCGACTTACCAGGACTTTGGCAGTCTTGGCCCCACGCCGTGGTTTATACTCTGCGGTTAGACGCTCATGCCGGAGATGACAAAAGCCAAGCAGGCAAGGCGTGCCGTAACGGCGATTTTGTTCTCCCTAATAATGGGTGGTCTAGTGGGCTTCGCCGGGCTGCTCGCAGGCGTGTATCTTTGGAGTCACTTTGGTCCTCCGGCAAAAGACCCAGACGACTCTGACGCCTACCTTTGCGGTCTGGTCGTTGGCGCCCTGATGGCACTGGTCGCAGCGTCAGGTTCGTTGTGGAAATTCTGGCCGCGCAACCCAACAAAAAACCCTCAATCTCTCGGAGGCTAAGGCACGTGCCTGCTTAACGCTCTTACCGCACATTTGAAGTTCTAGTACGGCACTTTTCCGGTTACGCGACTTATCAGGACTTATCCAAGTTCGGGGGCGGTCCGAGTGACGAATGAAATCATCATTGGCCATGCGGACTGCGATGTCTCGGCCTGCCGTCGTTTATTTCTAAGATTCGCTTCGCGAGAATATTTTTCCTTGTCTCTGGCAGCCGTCGCGCCCTAATCTCGTTCCGACAGCCCAGCCCTCTCATGGAGGGAATTTCGGATGAGTGCTCCCGAACAACATTCAACCCAGGGCTCAACGCCATCCATTACAGCGCGTCTGGAAGCTACCACACGCGAGTTACATGAACTCGAAGAACTCGTAAAATCGGGCAAACTCGACCCCCGTGTCCTCGCTGAATTCCGGAACGCCGTTGATCACATTCGCAACACTACGTGGGCGGTGCAGAAATGGATCGGCCTCAGCGACCAAGCGGGCGCTGATCCTTTTTCCGTCCTCCCGATAATGTCCGCCGAGCGCGTCAAGCGTGCCACACAGATTTCGAGCGACCTTTCTCTCGACCTACAATCCATGGAAGTCGGCATTGATACGCCAGGCATCGTCGATCTCTTGAACGCCGTTGATGACCTCCATCGTCGCCTGGCTGCGCTCCTCAAACGCGAAACCTAACAGCGCCCTAATTGGCGGGGAGGACGAGACGGCGCCATAGGCTCTCTAAGACACCAGAATCCATTTGTACGATAACGCGACAAACCAGGCAAGTGGAATTGAATCGGTGAACACAAGCGCGTTTGATGGCGAGTGGCACATATAAACAATTAGTTGCCAATTTTGTGCAGAATTTTGCGAAATGTCGAGACTCTAAGCGGTGACAAGCCTTTTCTTTCTGCGCGAGATTGGCTTGGTCGCGGTGGTAATCGGATTGCAATCTGGGCCCTATCCCGTTGTCCATCCTAATTTCCGTGAGGGGGTCGGCATGACTGCCACACTTAATCCTAGTAGGCGTTTTATAGCTCCTAACAGGATTAATTAGCCTTGAGGCGTTTTCGTGTTGGCGGCGATCGCTGATGGCTAGGTGGATATCAACCAGTGACCGAAACCCTCCGTGTAAAGGAGTCGTCTCATGAGGCTGCGACTGTCCATCGCCATTAATGTCATGATTCTGCTTCTAATGGTGCCTGCCATCGGTCGTGCGGATGCCATTTATACCTTTAGCGGTTCGACTGTACCCTCAGCATATATCCCGTCCACGGACGCTTGGTCAGCTGACGTGAGTTCGATTTTGACCACGACCACCACGATTTCGTCGATTCTCAGCAAATCGACCACAGGGGTGCTCGGAACCGATGGCTGTACTATCACCTCCGTTGAGGTCATCAATCCGTCGACCGCGTTGGAGCTCGCGACAACATTCAACAGCGGTTGTCCCCTCACCACGTTCACGCTTGTTCTGGGACTTCCAGACACGCAGTTTGGAACTCTGACCGACGGGAATGACACGCTCACGATTGCCCCAGCCGCGTCGACGCTGGAGCCGTCGAGCGTGCTGCTGCTCGGCGTTGGGATTCTTGCCCTGGGAATGCTTCGCCACGGGATCCGCCGATTGAATTATTTCTATTCCGCACTCAAACTTCTCCGCTGAACCGGAGCATTGCGCTCGAACTCGGTGCCGCTTGCTGGTTGCAGCCCGGTAGGTCCCGATTAACGCGCTTACCGGAAACTGACTTTTGACCAACGTGCCCCGTACCTCCCTACTGGATTTTCACAGGAACGGGGACACAGGCGACCAACCACAGTGTGGACTCGCAGGTTAGGCAGCAGCCCGCAGATTACCTGTTTCGGTGAAGGGAACTGCATTTTCTTGATTACCACCGTGTGACTTCAGTCCCCGCGCTTCATTGGTAAGACGACAGACCGTAGCTCTGGAGACGTGGTGCTTTTTCGCAACTTCGGTCAGACTCATTCCCGAGCGGCGGTCTGCAACAACCAGCGCCCTGTCGATGTCGAGTGGTGCACGACCGATTCGTCGGCCTTCCATTCGCGCTCTGCGCATCCCAGCTCGAACCCGCTCGACAATCAAACTTCTTTCCAGTTCCGCAATCGCGCCAACGATAATTATCATGGCTCGGCCGAGCGGTCCGGAGCTGTCAATATTTTCTCTCACACTTAAAAATGCGATGCCTAAGTGGTTCATTTCATCCAGGACTTCGAGAAAATGTCGAACGTTCCTGGCGAGTCGATCGAAAGCAGCGACGATGAGAATATCGAAGTTGTGTCGCCGAGCGTCTGCCATCAGCTGGTCGAGTCCTGGTCGCTTCGACTTCGCACCTGAAATTATGTCGGTATACTCGCGCACGATTTCGAGTCCGCGTTGTTCGGCCATTTCGCGGAGGTCGAGCAACTGCGTTTCAACGTGCTGGTCACCAGTCGAAATCCGGCAATAAAGTGCTGCGCGCTTCGGTTTAGCTTTTGTGGGGAGTGCCCCGGGTGATAGCTTTTCTGTAGCCATGGCTCAAATCTCCTTTGAGTTGTGGTTAGGGGCGTCGCGGTGCTGATTACACCGTGGCGTCCCGCTTACTTCAATTCCTTCGCCCTCTCCTTAAGATATTTATCAATCGCTCGGCGGATAAGTTCCGCCACTGGAGCGCCTGTCTTTTCGGACAGAGTTTGTAGCTTCTTGGCTTGGTCTTCCTTGAGGAAAAGGGCCGTGCGCTTCATGTACATAAAGTATCATATAGGCATATGAATGTCAATAGCGGTGCTTGGAGTCACAGTACGCATCAATATCCCGCAACCCAGTATGCTGGGCTGACTACACTTGAGTGATTTATACTCCTGCAACGCGACAGGAGATGCTGAGCATGATCACAGCTGATGGCAGGATCACGAACGTGGGCGACTTTCTTTCGGACATCGCAGACATCAAGCGAGCTTGGTTTCCAGATGAGGAACTCAGTCCTTGGTATCGCGGCCAAACCAGAGCGGAATGGGGGTTGCAGCCGAGTCTGTATAGGACACGCGCAACTTACGACGAGATTCGCGAGGAGCGAATTGAAGATGAGATCCGTGAGGAATTCATCGTTCGCGCGCCAGTTTTTTCCGATTTCAAACCGGCTGGCGATGACGATTGGGAGTGGTATTTTTTGATGCAGCATTATGGTGCGCCGACGCGCCTCTTGGATTGGACGCAAGGCGCGCTTTTGGCGCTTTACTTTGCAGTTAAGGACAATCCAGGCCACTTCGATTCTGCGGTATGGGCCCTCGACCCCTATAGCCTGAACAAGCGTGCGATTGACCTCGACGAAGTGATACCCCCTAGTGCTCAAGGGGTATCGAATCGAGACAAGCGCAGGTTGAGGAAGTGGCTTCCGACAAGATTCACCGGAGGCCTGATTCCTAGAAGACCAATCGCGGTGTTCCCGACCCACATTGCTCGACGCATCAGCACGCAACGCTCATGCTTCACCGTTCACGGGAGCGACCTCCGAGGTCTGGAACGTCTTGAAAATTCTCGGCCGCCGCTTTTGCGAAGACTCATAATCCCTAGCTTTAACGTGTGCGCAATCAAGCGCGAACTCATCGACGGCGGCATCGACGAAGCAACAATCTTTCCTGACTTGGATGGGCTCGGCAGGGCAGTCGGGGCGGAGTACACGGCAGACAAAGATCCCTGGCCGCACTTGCAGGTATTCACACGGCTGCAGCCCTCGAAGGCTTACCCAGGTCAAGTTAGTGTTTTCGCGCTCTCGAAGATCAAGAAGGGTGTCCGATTATTCAGCGGTGAAAACGAAGAGATTGTGTGGCTCGACAAGAAAACGATAAAGCAGCAACGCATGTCGAAGCCTGCTCGCAAACTATACAAAGACTTCAGTCTTGTTCGAGATGGGCGCCTCGGGTGCCCGACCAGCTTCAACCGCCTCACTGTGGCATGGTATTTAAAACAAGCGGCACCGGGGATCAAACCTAACGTTCGGCCTGACCGATACTACGAATTCCGCACGCTCAGAGACATTGCACCGGGCGAAGAGCTGATTGCGGAATTCTCGCCGAAATGAGAAATGGTCGGCCAGCGTCCGATTGGGTTTCATCCATAGTTTGAACGGAATAGAAACAAGATTGAAAGTTCGAGAACGGTCAGTAAACCGAAACTCGTAGTAACGATGTAGCAGTGCATCTCCACTGAGAGAGGCCTCAAGGCGTGCCCGAGCCGCTAGCCCAGACGCGTTCGAATAATGTCTGCGGGCGGTACTGAGCGCTTGTTCTTGCTGCCATGGACCCAAAGCTTCGGAGGCGCCAGAACCCGACGCTGGGTGCGGATTATGCGCGGACCGTAATCCCGAGAATTGTTGGGTGCAACTCTCTACATGTTGTCGGTCTCCGATGTGATTTCCGTCGAGGTGCTGGTCAGCGCCTTGGTAATTTTGCTGCCGACGTTTTTGTGGCTTCCGTATTTTCTTCCTCGTCCCCTGCCAACGCCTTTTCGATTTCCGGCCCCAGGTCCACTCCCATTTGCTCGTGCGCTTCGAGCAAAACATTCGCAACCATTATAGCTTGCCGACTATAGCCATTTTCAGGTGTCGTCGCCGGAAACTGCAGCGACTCTCCCTTGCGTGGTGCTACGCCGATATCCCGCAAAACTTCAAGAGCAATCCTGGCGTCCTTCTGCTCTTGTAGCGCGTGTTCAATTGTCGTCAACGCGTCGGGAGCCAGTCCGAAAAATCTTTCGCGCATTTCCTGGACGTACGCCTGCATCTCCTCACCCTTGACGATTCTTGCGATTGTCGGGCGGGACCTTCCCTCTGCGCGTGCGATTTCTCGCTGGCTCTGACCCAAAATGTGCCGTTGCCGGATGCGCTCGATTTGCGGCGCTGGAATGCGCGGACACGGCGATTTGGTCACTGGTGGTGCAGAATGGCAACTTTTGTTCGGCGGAGGCTCCAAATGCGCTCGCTTCGACCGCACTATCGCCTGGGTGCCGGAAGCATTCGGGCGAACTGCTTGTTGGGTATTTCGCGGCATGCACGCTGCTCCAATTTGGATTTCCCAACGCGTCAGCGTGCTGAAAGGGCGGCGTGCCAGCGAATCCGATCTTGCCATCATTTTACCACTCCCGGACAGACGCATTATCCACAATTGCACGTACGACCGCTGGACGATGGTGCGCGCAGCACGGCGCACGAAAGTGCTGGACGACTGCCGCGTAGTTTAGCTAGAAAATAAGGAGGCGACGGGTCGGGGCTCCCCCACCTCTTCCAGAGCCTGCACGCCAGACGAATTTTACATCATCAAAATTGGTGCTGAACATGACACGCATTCTGCATGCGCGGCCAGATGCCGCGGACCTGCTTGCTATTTCCCTGCGAAAACTCGATCAGCTGATTAAGGCGCGGACCATCAGCGTCGTCAAAATCGGCAAGCGCACCCTGATTTCTCAGGCCGAACTGGAAAGCTTCGCTGATCGAAACACAAGTCAGATCGGCAAAGGTGGGCGCGATGGCAATTAATCTCGTGCAACGCTCGACCGACGTCGCGCCCCAGCGCGAACAGCAAACCCCGAAGCTAGCGGCCGCACTCGACTACGCAAAGCGCGGTTGGCGCGTGATTCCAATTCACTGGGTACGAAAAGACGGAACCTGCAGTTGCGCAAATCCACACTGCGACAACGTGGGGAAACACCCGCTTACGGCGCACGGTGTGAAAGATGCCGACCTCGCGGAGAAAACCATCCGCACGTGGTGGACGAACGCTCCCAGGGCCAATATTGGAATCGCGACCGGTGCCGCGAGCGGCATCGTCGTGCTCGATGTTGATCCGTGCCACGGTGGCAAGAAGTCAATGCTTGAACTTAAAAATAATTACGGGAAACTGCCCGATGGCCCACGGGTATACACGGGCGGCGGTGGATTCCACCTGTACTTTTCCTACCCAGGAATTACTCTCAAAAATAAAGTGGGCCTGCTCGCTGGCATCGATGTACGCGCGGATGGTGGCTACGTGCTCGCTCCTGGAAGCAACCACAAATCCGGTGGGATTTATCAGTGGAAACAAGAGCACGAACCATCAGATGTTGCGATTCCGAACCTTCCAGCCTTCCTCCTTCAAATGATGCAGCAGGATCGGCCTCTGCCAAGCGGGTCGAAAAGCGATGGCAACATCCACGATGGCAACCGTAACGACACTCTCGCTTCACTCGGTGGAAGCATGCGGGCACGAGGAATGTCACCGCACTCGATCGAGGCTGCACTCCTCGTCGAAAACCAGCAACGCTGTCAGCCGCCACTGGAGGTTTCGGAAGTGAAAAGCATCGCCGCGAGCATTTCGCGTTACCCTTCGCGCGAAATCGCAGCAGCACTGCGTGAATCGCGGTCGGCAGATTGGCCTGAACGGCCCAAGGATGAAGCGTTCCATGGGCTCGTTGGCGAAATCGTCAGTGTTATCGAACCCCATTCCGAGGCCGATCCGGTGGCTTTGCTCGTTCAGTTGCTCGTCGCCTTCGGTAGCGTTGTAGGAAGACGGGCTCACTTTCGGGTGGAGGCAGACCGCCATCACACGAATCTGTTTGCCGTATTAATTGGCCAGACGTCGAAGGGCCGCAAAGGCACTTCGCTCGGGCAAGCGCGAAATCTCCTCCAGCGGGTTGACGCTGAATGGAACGGGAACTGTGTGCAGTCGGGCTTATCGTCCGGTGAAGGGCTAATTTTTGCCGTTCGCGATGCAGTTTGTCGCGCAGCCCGTCCGCCAAAAAAGGGAACGATCAATAATAATGACGGCAATATTGCCGTGGCGGACGCTGGCGTCGAAGATAAACGGCTCCTGGTTGTCGAGCCGGAATTCGCGCAATGCCTGAAAGTCATGAGTCGTGAGGGAAACATTCTGTCGACCGTGATTCGCCAGGCTTGGGATTCCGGTGACCTGCGGACTCTCACCAAGAACAGCCCGACGAAAGCAACGGGCGCGCATATTTCGCTCATCGGCCACGTGACGGAAAATGAGCTGCGTCGCTACTTAAGCGAAACTGAGCAAGCCAACGGGTTTGGTAATCGTTTTCTGTGGGTCTGCTCTCGCCGTTCGAAATTCCTGCCGGACGGCGGACAAGTGCCCGAGGCCGAGCTTGCCCCGCTGGTGAAGCGCCTGTGCTCGGCGGTCGAGTTCGCTCACGAACTGCGTGAAATTGAGCGCAGCGATCAGGCGAAGAAGCTTTGGGGCGACATTTACGAGGAACTTTCGGAGGGGAAAGCCGGGTTGCTGGGCGCATTGTGCGGCCGTGGTGAAGCGCAGGTTACGCGCCTCGCGATGATTTACGCGCTGCTCGACCGTTCCGGCATCATCAAATGCCCGCACCTTCGCGCTGCGCTTGCCCTATGGAATTATGTCGAAGAATCGGTTCGGTACGTGTTTGGCGATCCAGTTGGAGATGCTGCGGCCGACGCCATTCTGGCGGCATTGCGAGTTACGTCAGGTGGATTGACCCGCACCAACATTTCTAATCTTTTCACGCGGCACCGGAATGCAGCTGAAATCACGCGCGCCCTAGACCAGCTGCAGAAACTGGGGCATGCGTACGTGGTTGCGTCCAACACTGACGGCCGGACCGAACAGCGCTGGTTTGCAACAGGCAGCGTAGCGAAATATGCGAAAAAAGCGCGCCCGTAGGTGGATATTTCGCTTATTTCGCAGTTCGTCTACAGCACTTTGGGCATATCGGGCAGGGACTGCGAAATAAGCGAAAGCCATTTGTTGGAAAGAATTTCTCGTAAGTACGTCCGACGGCTCGCGGACGCAAATGTCGTGCTGGGGAAAAGTGTTCTGCCCGTGAGGCAGACGCCGCAACCGATAGCCGCGGCAGCGACGAAATCGCAGAGGGTTCCATTCGCAGCGAAGCCGGTGCCGTATGCAGCTCGTCCGCCACGATCAACAGCCGAACTGCGGTAGCGAAAACTCTATGGTGAATTTTCAAACGCTTGCAGGCCTGACAGCGTCAGGTCAGGCCCGCAGGCACCCAGCATGACAGACGGAGTGAAATGCATGATTAACCGAGCATACTGTGTCGAAGTCCAAATTTTCCGCATCAGAGGAGTGCTGTTCAGTAGTTCAAGTACCCGCTGTACGAAGAACATCCCCGTTTCCCAACCCAGCGACGGTTCCGGCGAACGATAATGCGGTCGCCGGGCCGCTGACTCTAAGATTGCAGTTGCCTTCAGACGGGCATTTTCTCCACGAGAAATTGCCCCCTACCGCGAAACCAGTTAATGTGTGCATGGTTAAGGTGCCGAGTCAGCGGGATGGGAGAAGCATGAACCGCAGACCCGGACAAAGAGGTACTGTTTACGTTATCGGTGAGAAATACGTCGGTCGCTATCGAGCAGATGTACGCGGCAAAATAAAAAGAAAGAGACTTCCAGTGGTGATAGGCAGCATCCACGAAATGAGCCGTCCACAAGCTGAACGATCGCTGGCGCAGTTCATTGAGCGGCAAGGAATCAATTCCGCCGCTCACTTGGAACGTTCCCGCACACCAGTCGTCAGCTTTGGCCAAGCGACCACCGCGTGGAAAGAGCGTCACCTGACTGCAAACAAAAAACCATCCTCTCAACGCAGCATGTCTTGTGAGTTGAGAAACCATATTTTGCCTCTGCTCGAAAACACCCCGATTGAGGACGTCAATTATCCAACCGTTCGGGGACTCATTGCGGCATGGCAGAAAAAAGGACTCAGCACCAAGAGCACGAAGAATCTCTTCGGTATCGTCCGAGCAGTTTATAATTTCTATCTAGATGAGCAGGCCCAGAGCGGAATGACAACCCTCCAGCCGTGGCTCATCAAGTGGAAGAAGGTCAAGCCAATTACGGACATTGAAGAAGAGCCTTCCTGCTTCGAGGAAGAGCAGATGGTTGCCATCGTTTACAAGGCGAAGAATCAGATGCATCGCGCCGTGTACACACTGGCCGCTGGAACGGGAGCTAGAGTCGCGGAGTTGTTGCGTTGCGTTGCGAAGACTTAAACCTTCAACTGGAAGACGGAACGGGCGTCGTGACAATCCGCCGCACAGTTTTTGAAGGTCAAGAATTCACAACCAAATCGAACAAGGTCCGCCATGTCCCGATTGACGCCTCGGTTGTGGGGGAACTCAAGAAGCACCTGAATGGACGAAAACAAGGCTACGTCTTCCAGACTCGTAACGGGACGGCATTGCGGGAGAGCTACATTCTGCCTGACCTCCACGACGTTCTGGATGAACTTGGAATCCCACATGCGGGATTCCATGCTTTCCGGCATGGACGCTGTTCCTTCTTAGTCCGCAGTGACGTGTCCCGCGCCATCATTCGTGAGTGGCTCGGCCACGGCTCTGATGCGATGATTGACCGCTACAGCCACAAACTGGGTAAGTATGGGAAGGTTGAAATGGCGAAGTTGAAGCCGACGTTGGACTCAAGTTGGACTCAAATTCAAAACAAGGAGAGTGGCGCAAGTCCGCAAGCTGTTGTAAATTAAAAGTCTACTTGCCGGTTCCCCGGTAGCTCAATGGTAGAGCATTCGGCTGTTAACCGAAGGGTTGCTAGTTCGAATCTAGCCCGGGGAGCCATTCCTTACGATTTCGCGCGCCTGATAGAAACTCCTGAAGACCCAAAGTACCCAGGCCGATACTCTTGGGTGGGTGTCTACCCTTCGTCTTGCTCGAACCACGCGGGACGTTGGGTCCGGAGATGAATCCGCAGATGGCATTCACCGCAAACTGTAATGAGATTTTCTTCCACATCGCCTCCCAGACGACTTCGCTGCTGCATGTGATGAACCTGCAGATCTTTGAGACTTCCGCATTGCTGGCATCGCCAGCTGTCGCGCTGGAGCACCTGCTGGCAAAGCACCCGATAGGAATCCCAGTCCAAGCGAACCCTGGGTTGTCTTGGGATTGGTGGATTCATGAGGCCTTCGGAATCCGCAGCAAGAACTCCTGCTGCTGGGAGTTCGGCAGCAGCAGGTAAATTCGACTGAGCGCCAAGAGAAGGGAGTCAACGCTTCCGGAAGCGTCTAGGTTCGCGCCGGCCAGAAAGTCCGCGCAGATCATCTCCAGACAGTAGCCCCGCGCCTTTTGGCCACCGAGCATCAACGAAGCAACTTCCAGAGCCTGTTCGATGACCGCCAGTTGGCTCTTATAGACCTTAAAATAAAGCATCTCCCACGGTTCGGTTTCCTTGCCTGTCAGATGTCGTTCCACTTCCCGTTTGAACTCCTCCCTCGGCATCTGCTTCGCTTTGTGCACCCAGGGTGCACAATCGAAGTTCTGTCTCTCCGCCCGCGCCACTTTGACCAACTCCCGTGCCTTGGTCCATCCCATCTCTCTAAGGTCGCGATGGCTCTGCCGCGGCAGCTGCTCGTGAATCGCCATCAGGTAATAGGCTTTCCGTCGGGATTCGGGAAATTTCCGTTCCAGAAACTCATCAAACGACTTCAGATTATCGACCCGCCAGTATTGTCCTGCCCGCACTTCACACAGGTAACGACCCAGCTCCACAAAGCGCGTGTCCCGCTCCCGCTCCGTGGTCCGTTCCCAATGCAGGATCTCGTCGATCTTCTCGAGCACGAACAAAGCCCGACGTTGGTTCAGTTTGGGTGCCATCGGCGGCGGACCGCTAGTCCTCAAATTGGTCAATCCAATCAAGATCGCTCGCTCCCGGCCGGCGAATGAGTTTCGAGTCCAGCAGCTGCTGATCTCCCAGGCAAATCCCCAGATGGGAGCAACTCACACAGCCGTTCTGGGGGAAGCGAATGCCGCTATGCGGAAGGAATTGGCCGGCTTCAATCTGATTAGCCGTGGTCTCAACTAGCTGGCCAAATTCCCGGCGCTGTTGGTCATCAATCGATGTCTTCAGATACTGAATTTCGGGTGCGTTCTTGCGCACGAATACGACCAGAGCAACATCGGAGATCCCAGTCATCCAGGAATAGCAAATTAGTTGTGGATCCAGCGCCAAGAGACCCTCGGGCTGATCCGGATAGCGGCAGGTCGTCGTTTTCCAGTCGATAATGCATTTCGTCCCGTCGAGTTCGCCGATCGCATCGATGTAAGAAAGGAATTGGCTCCCGGATGGAAGCGAGCGCGTCAACTTCACTTGAAGATTTTCTTTTGGACGTCGTATCCGAACCCGATCATCCTGGGCGAACCGTTCGAGCAGATGAACGCCCTGGTGATAGAGCCGGTCCCAGGAGTCATTCTTCGCATACGCAAGGGAGGCGTCCTGGTATTTGCGCCATTCCTGGAAGAACGCGGCAGTCGAGTCTCCCCCAGCGAAATAAACAGTCAAAGAGTTCTCGAAGCAGCGGCCGAACATCATTGCGGCCTTATCTTCTTTCTCCCGCCAGCCATCAAGGTATCGGTACCGATATTGCCGCGGGCAGCGCAGGTACTGGCTAATCTGCGTGAAGCTGTATGTCATTCGAGCCTCCTGCGACGACACCTTCGCGAGCATCCTTGGAGATGAATTCCCATTCGCTGGACGGTGCAAACGCTTCGAGGTTGAGGAACGTACGTCCGGCGAATGACTTGCGCGTGGTGCGCAGAATGCCAGTGAGACCGAGCAGGGCCTTCTCATCCACCTCGTCTCGACCGAGCAAGTCAGGGTCATAGCCGAAATCCCGCAGGAACCAATTCAGTTTCCACAAGGACTTGGCGGTGCAATAGAGACGTCCCACAATCTTGCGAGAGGCGAAGTCCTTAGGCTCCGTGACCGTGAAGCTGAGGATGAAAAAGGGCTTCTGCGGGTGCCAACGGTAATAGGCTCGGTCCACGCGCACCAGGAAGATGCCTTCCAGGAATTCGTTCGCCTGCGCCGGCTCGACATGTAAACCCGGGAAATGCCGTTTCATGACCTCACCTCCTCAGGCTGGCCATAGCTATTCAACTTGCAAATGAGCGCTGCACGATCTTTGGCAGCTTCTTCGGTCAAAGTTGAAACAAAGGCCTCGACGAGGTCTCGGCCGGCATCCCTTAGTTCTTCCGTTCCGCAGAAATCGGCTGCATAGCGTTTCACCAGGTTGGGATCGAGTTCGTACTTTCGAATCAGGAGGCAGAGCTTGTCCCGCAGTCTGGGCTGGCCATTGGCAGAGCCGTTTCCGTTCGACGGGTGGACCGCTTTTGCTTCACGCGGAGGCGGAATGGAGGATGGCTGAGATCCCAATTCCTCGACGGAGCAGAGGCCGATTCCGTAAGCCTTGCGTAGAGCGCGATTCACGGCCCGCGTTTCGGCGACCCGCATTTCGGCGCCTCGAACCAGAGAGGATGTGTTTGAGGGGTCGGCATCTCCATGGCCAGAGAATCCTTTTCTGCTGCCTCTTTTGAATACTGTCGCTTTGAAGACCCAGTGGTTCGCACGCGGGTCGGACAGATGCGACACAATCGATGTCTCAATCGCAACGCACCTGCGACGTGCTGCGAGACGTAATAAGCCAGCATGTGTTACGTACCACCTGCCATCAATAAGCAACAATTCGCCCGCGGCCACGCTGAACCCATGGTTCAAGATCAGCGCCCTTAAGTTCGTGAGAGAAATGCTTGAGATTTCGCCCCAAAGACGACGGGCTAAACCTGCGTTTGAGCGAAAAGCGATGCGTTTTCTTCGCGCGTTATCTCCCATTTGTCCTCCAGTTCTTTTCTTGCGCTTTCGGTTCCACGAATGTACAAAGTCAAGGTACTCAGAACAAACGTCAATCTCTATAGACATATAGTATGTCGCTAGACATTTAGAGTCAAGAGAAAAATTGCGATCTAATAGGGCATCGATTAATTGGGAGACGGTGGGCCGGCGAATCCGGGAACTACGAGGGTTTGATATGAGCCAAGAAGAGTTCGCGCAAAGGATCGGAGTCAGTCAGGGACACTTTTCTTACATCGAGCGGGGTGAGAAAGAAATTGGGGCGGAAATTCTCTTGAACATCCATCGGGAATTCGGAAAATCGATCGAATGGCTGCTTACGGGAGAAGAGTAAGTGAGCGCGCGGAGTTAGGCTAGGCCCGATGGCGGGTCGCGGGCACATCCCGAAGGAACATCGTGTGGGACGCTTTTCCACATAATCTTAACTGAATACGAATCGCGAGAGTCGCCGATTTTACCGCAGCCGCGTCGCTAGGAACCAAGCACTTGTTTGGCGAGCATGTCGATTACTGCCGAGTCGTCGGGCCATGCTCGTTCCTTGCAGAACTGTGCCGCCCTCGTGTCGCCGGCAGCTGCGGCCCGAACTTGTCCTGCCATGATGCGCTCCCAATGCAGGCGAGGGATGAGATCGCCGGCAAGCATATGGTGCTGGAGCAGCCACTCGGCGCGCTGCAAGACGCTGAGCTCCTTACTCCGCCGGTAGACCGTCATACGGGAAATGTTGAAATGCCTCGCCAGATCGGTGAGTGACTTGAAATCGCGGACTGATTTGGGCGTTGCCCGATACTGAGCAATCGCTTCATCTTCCGGTGAGTCAAGGGGTTTTGACTTGTCGAATTTGCGTTTTCGCTTCCGCGATGGATGTGCTGAACTAGAGTCTGCTTGCGGTACTAGGTCCGTTATCTGGCCCGTTTCTACCGATTCCGAATCGACTGCGTCGCCCGTTAGTTCAGGATCGATGGTCATTTTTGTTCTCCTGATTGAAAGGTCGCTGAATGGTTGCCGGTAGCTTCATCAGCGCTTTCGCCTTCACTTAAATGCGGAAAATCAACCATCGTGTCGGACCGGATCGCACAAACTCGTCGCAGGAAAGAACTTGTCTTCTGAAAAATTGGAAGTGGATAAATTGGCTCGGTTTATTTCGAGTCCAGAGAACTCAACTCGAATGAACCACGGGAGAATCCAGGATTCACTCGCCTTATGGCCGGTTCGATTTTTCGAGTCCATCGTTTCCAAACCGCCTGGGCTGAGATCCCGAGGTGTCGTCCGAGTTGCTTGTACGACTTTTTCTCCCAACGTCCAAAGAAGATCTGGAGATCTTTGTCGTCAAGACCTGCCCGGCGAAGGCGAGCAATGAGTCCGCAAGACCAAGGGAACTGCTGCAAAGTCGCCTTCTTTGAATGCCCAGTTCCGCGCGGCCGACCTCGTCGTTCAACTCGGCAAACCTCATTCCACAGGAGTTCCTCACGTCGCCTTGACTGCCTTGGATCAACGCTGCGATCTCGTTCAACACTCATCTTCACAATAGGCTGCCATTTTGTTCCGTCGGCGTCGTAGGGTACATCGAGCAACAGCACCAAGCGGATCTCCGGATGAGCTCGTTCGTAAGTAACCATTTTCCTCGTTGCTCCGAGGCTGTAGCACTTACGCATCCTAGGCCCGCTGTGCATTTTTTCGAAAACGTGAAGTGGTAACTCGCGCTCCTCATAAGGGACTTCCCCCTGCGAGGCCCAATGTTCACGCACGATTCCAGGATTGATTCCTTGCGTCCAAAAGACCTTAGGTCGGCCCGAGGCCGGCGACGAGAACTCAAAGGATCGTAGAACACTGCTGACGATTCGAGGCAACCTCGGATTCGTTGGGATCTGTACGGCGGCTCTATTGCGGTTTGTCATCTTCCGCGACGCGGATCGATACTCTGCATATTGTACTGCTCTTTCTCCTCCGTACAAATATCTACAGAGAGAGCGTGTTATCCACCTTCTGACGTTGTTCAGAGCGTTTGAGCTATGAGAATAGTCAAATACGTCAGCGTGGAATATGTAACAGAATACTGCCGGGTTTCACCTCCGTAAACCTTTGATTCCCGCAAGATAAGCGGTCAGCTGGACTTGAGCGAATTGCGTTACATGTATCACTTACTGGAAGTAGGCGGTCGCCATGTGCAAACAAGAAGGAGATCGTAGGCAACGCAAGTACCGCGGCTTCCTCACGTCGGAGTGCATCGGAACAGGGAGTGGGAGCAGCAGTTCCGCAGGCTATGCCCCACCCGGTGCTCGTTCGAGATCGTGGCGAGCCACGTCGACTGCGGGCACGATCGGGATTCTGCGATGCCTTGCCAGAGCATGTTCCGCCTGACTCAATTCGCAGAAGCCTTAATCGAACGATAGTCCGTATGATCGGCCCGAAGGACTCTCATTCAAAGCTGTCGACTTCCAGCCGTAAGTTGAGCTCCTTAGAATCCTGTGCTGTGTCGAGCGTGCGTTGGCTTCCTCGGTAAACATCGACTGATATCGTAATGCTCCGCTGCGGATAGTTACGAACAAGAAGTTCATTTGCGATGCGGCGCTGCTTGACGCTACCGGATTGATTCTACTTGATGAGATTGGTGCGCTGTATCGCACGTCTACCAATAGCTCAGCGGTCATCTCGAATTCCCGAAAAAGAAGCTCAGCGTTACTCCTCCCACATTCCAATTTCCAGGATTTCAGTTGTCGCAATGTTCGCGCTTGTAGTAGGTGTCGAGCAGCAGGAGGCGATTATGTGAGGGTCTCCCGTTGCCGTTGCTCGATGTGGTACGGCACTCTGGGCTTTCTTGATAGGGGCGACAGCAAGTGCGAGGGTGAGCAGCATACACACCCTCTTCGTCACAGGCCTTGCACCGTAGCGTAAACGCCCGGGACTTTACATCTTGACCCTCGCTCAGTTCGCCGTGTCTTACTTCCTCATAGAGTACCGCGGCCTTTTTGGGGACGAGAATTCGTGCATTGCGGCGGGAGCATAGGACACCCAGATAATTGCCGCGCGCTATTTCCTGAATCATAAAAAACCTAGTCAGGCCTGAAGAGTAACTGCGGAAGGCGAAGCATATTTGCGATTCGAGTCGCAGTCCAGTCGTCGAGCAGAGCCGGTCTTCTGCGAAGATACATACGGGCCCAAGCCCGTCGCCCAGAAAAACAGAATGACTAACCTCTTGCCCTGAGAACCACTTGAAATTTGGTGTGAGCATTTCACCATCGTTGGAAACTATCAAGTTAAGAATCAATAGGGCACTGTCCGGCGCCAAGCTTATGGATTGCTGGTGTAGCCCGAGGCTTGCTCGGCGAAACGCTTTTTACGCGCATCGTCGCCCGCGAGTAAAAATGAGGCGTGGTGGAGACCGTAGGGAACAACGTGCGCTCCGCCGGCGATCATATCCCGTTTGAGACGCTCGTGAAGCAGTGGCAGCTCCGACCAGTGGACCCTGGGATGATCGTGATGCTCGAGATGAAAGCCGATATTGAACATCGTGAGGTTGAAAAATTTCGACACAAACACGGTGGAGTGACTAACCGGCCGAGCGGAACTCTTCGGGACACATCCCGCGTGTTGGACATACATTCCTGAGCCCATCACCAGCGCGTTAGCGATCCAGTGCGGCAGCACCCAGAGCCAGATGGCCATTACTGGATCAATCCAAAACGGAATTGACCACAGCGCGATGAATATGGCGAGTTCACGAAACGCTCTGCGCCGAAGACTGCGACGCGCGATGAGGTTCCTCCAGAAATGGATCATGACGCGCCACGGCCAGTGCCTGAACATGTAGCGGCGAAAGTCTTCAAATGATCCGTCGGCGTTTTGTTGGGGAAGAGTCCAATCATCAGTGGTTAATAGATTGGCATGGTGGATGGTGACATGCGCGTACTCCCAAAAGAATGAAGGCCAGCCGCCCGAGAACGTCCACATTCGACCGAACCAGCGATTGAGGAAATGCGAGGTAAAGATCGGGCGATGTGAATGATTGTGGAAATTAACGCCAACATCTGTTCCGGAAATCCAGCCAAGCACTGAAGCTGATGCTGCTACAAACGCTACGCGGGACCACGGGCCGTTGATGCCCGCGAGCTTGGGGTGCAGGTATAGCCAGAAGGCGCAAGCGTAGGCTGCGAGGCAAAGGATATGGAAGAGTACGCAGTGCAGGTCCTGGGGGTGGGAAAGAATACGCCAACGACTGAACGCGACGCCCGAGCTGCGTTCGGCCGGGCTCATAACAGCCTCATAGCAAAAATTATCGCGACGACCGTGATCGCCAAGCTCACCCAGGGGCCCCACAGCATCGCACCCGCGATGACGGCGATCGCGAAGAGAGGAACGAACGATCTTCCTAATACAAGCCCAGTTTGTGACAGGAGCGCGTGCCGTAGATGGCCCAGGGTCTGCTCTTTTCCTGTGAGATTTGCGTTTATCGTGCGGTGTATCGGCAGCGGGAAGGAACTGCCAGCTCCCTGAGGCTGGGAGCTAGAATCGGTGGCGCGAATTTCGTTCGCCGCAAACTATACTCTGTCGGAGTCATCGGCGCAATTGGCAGAACTGACAGGCAATTGGAAAACAAGGTTCGACGTTAAGGGCGGTGTGTTACGGCTGGGCCACGCGAGCGGCCGATGGGATGTACGAGGCGGGCGCGACTGCGTTCGTGAACGTCATGCGGATCCCGTGCTTCGGGCGCAGAATGACCATCGGACGAGCTTCGATTGTTTGGCCGGGAACCAGCTGAAAATCGTATTTTCTGAGCAGATCGCTCAAGATCATCAGGATTTGCAGCATCGCGTAATTTCCGCCGATACAGCCTCGCGGTCCAGCGCCGAAGGGAAGGAAGGTGAAGGGAGCGCGCAACTTGTCGTTGGCTTTGGTGAAGCGCTCCGTATCGAAATTTTCCGGATTCCGCCAGTAGCGCGGAGCATGGTGCGCGCCGTACACATACACAATGACGGTGGATCCGCTGGGTATGGCTAGGTCGCCGACGCGGTCGTCCGCGACAGCCATGCGATCAATCATCCAGAACGGTGGGTAGAGGCGTAGCCCCTCGCAAATGACCTGAGTCGTAAATTCGAATTTGGGAACGTCGGCGTAGCCCAGAGGCGATTCGCCGAGCACGGAATCAAATTCCTGCCTTACCCTTTCGAGACAATCCGGACGCGAGCTCAAAAGATAAAAAAGCCAGGATAGCGCATTCGACGATGTTTCATGCCCGGCAACCAGGAGTTGCATGCTCTCACTCAGGATGAGCTGATCGGTCATGCCTTCGCCATCGCTGTAACGCGCGTCCATCAAAGTCTGCAGGAGATCTTGTCCGGGCGGTTCGTTG
Organism: uncultured Acidobacteriota bacterium; assembly: GCA_963710845.1. Lineage (GTDB taxonomy): Bacteria > Acidobacteriota > Terriglobia > Acidiferrales > UBA7541 > Palsa-295. The sequence continues at coordinate 151,202 of CAVQBU010000009.1, forward strand.
CGGCGCTTCTTGATGTATTCGAGCAGAACGGCATCCGCGCGGGTGCGCATGTCTTCGTGCTTGTGCAGTTCCCCCGAAACAGCGAACCAGGGATTCAGATAGGGCTGAAGGGTTTGGCGAACAATAAATTCCTGGACGGTGCAGATGGTATGGCTGACAAGGTCAATGTCTTCCTCTTTCAACCGTGCACCAAATAGCGAGCGGGCGACCATCGCGAAAGTAATTTTCATCAGCTGGGGGTAGATATCGACGGGGCCGCTACGGGCCTGAGAGTCGAAATCCCGCAGTGAGTCGGCAAGAGAGTCCTGCATGATTGATGAGAGCGCCTCGAGTTGGGTTCGATCGAAACCTTTCTGGATGAGACGTCGCTGCGTGCGCCAGGCTTCTCCCTCGGTCGTGAGAAGGCCTTTCCCCAGGAAGTGCCCCATGCGCTTTACTTGAATATGGGATTTTTGGTAATTCTCCGAATTGGTTTTTAAGACGTGCTGAATGACGGCGGGATCGATCGTAACGATCGCTTCTTTGAGACCACCCAGATAGATCCGGAATGTGTCGCCGAAGTTTTCGGCGTAGCGGGACAAAACCCGCACGGGATTCTGAAACATCGCGCGAGAATCCGCGAAGCAGCGGAATCGGGACACAACAGGGACTGGGGTGGATGATCTCATACCCTGTCATCCTGATATTTGCCTCGAACCGCCGGTGATTTCATGTCAGCTGTTGGAAGTAGCGGGGCCATAGCTAGAGATAAAATGTTCAAAATCAGTTTTCGTTCCCCAGTTGCTTCAAGAGTATCAGATGATGCCGGATTGCCTGAGTCATCGTGGGGTGCTGCCGATAAGGAACGCCAAACTCTGCGGCGGTCTGCTTCACGATCCTGGTCAGCGGAGCATAGTGGGTGTGGCACACGAACGGGCAAAGATGGTGGACGATGTGATGGTTGAGACCGCCCGCGAGCCAAGCGACGAGCGGATTTTCCGTCGCATAATCGGCCGTGGTCGCGAAGATGTGATACACGCCGTTGTCAAACTCACCGCGGTCCGTGGGAAAGTAGGTGCTGTCAATGGTGTGCGTCGTCTGGAATACAAGCGTAACGGCTAAACCGACGAACAAATGGACGAGAAGGAACGCCCCGGCTACCAACAGTGGTGATTTCCCCAGCACCAGCACGGGCAAGACGAGCATGTAAGTGAGGTAGAAGGCCTTGCCGGCAAACAGAGTGGCATATTCGCGCAGAGGATGATTGGCGCGTTTCAGATAATCGTGGGACGGGAAGAAAAAGCTCGCGAAGTCCCTGAACAACACGTAGTCCAGAGAGAACATCGCATACACGAGCAGAGCATAGATGTGCTGGAAACGGTGCCATGGTGCGCGGGATTCATGGGGTGTAAAGCGAAAGATGCCACGTCCTGAAAGCGCATCATCTTCGCCGTGGAGATTGATGCAGGAGTGATGCCCGCGATGATGGAGGATACGCCACATGTACGAGCTGATTCCGCACAAATCGAAGACATAGTTGAGGGTTTTGTTGACGCGCGGCCGGGACGAAATGGCGTTGTGGTTGCTGTCATGGGCGATGTTCAGCAACAGGAATGTCTGCGCCAAGCCGCCTAAGAGGTAGAGGGCCACAAACTTCCACGAATCGGGCCTCAGAGCGTACAGAGCAATCCAGGCGCCCACGAGCACAGCCAGACCCACGGCAATCTTAAGCCACATGGTACGGTCGGCTTTGTAATTAATGTTCTGGTCAACAAAAAACTTATCCAGGCGGCCACGTAAGACTTTCGGGAAGGAAGAAGAGGTACCGATGGTTTCGGTACTGGACGCCGCCGAGGATTCCGATGGGACAAGATCCGGAGTCTCCGGGTCTTGAGTGATTACCGTTTCGGATTGGAACGTCACCAGCGCCTCCGCGACCATGCTAGTTGGGCCCGACGCGTTCCGTACGCCGCATCCGGGGTTCTGACCCTCAGCGAACTTGGTGGCGCACCGCCGACAGCCTCGCAGCACAATTTTAAAGCGTGGCCCGAAGGACAATCAAGGACATTCGCAACGGATGATGCCTAGTTGCGTTATGTGAACAATCGGAGCGACGACGCATGGCATTGTCCGTAACGCTTTGTTAATATATAAACGTCAATGAACCATAATGGACCGGGCTTCCAGCAAGAGACCATAAAAGGTCGGCGGAGCTCCGAAATTCCCGTTCGCGCCTTTGTGCGCCAAAAAGGAAAACATCCAGTCCCCAAAGCGTCGGGCGACGCTTATGCTGAGCAAAAAATACACGGACATTCTCACCGTTGGCATACCTTTCAGGCCTGCACTTTCCAAATCAATCACGGATTAGCTGGCCTGTTGAGGGGAGATGATTCGTTTACTGGTTTGTGTTCCATTCAACATTGGAGGATCGCTGATTGATGGCGGCATCAATTTTAGGCCACCTGGATAGGTTGGCAGATGAGCACCCGGACAAGCTTCTTTATTCGTATCTTGATGTGAACGGCGATTCGCTGGAAAGCTACACGTACGCCTCGTTCCGCCACCGAACGGAGGCGATTGCCGGCTATCTGTGGAAAGACGGTCGTTTCGCGCCGGGCGACCGGCTTTTGCTCGCCTACCCGCCGGGGCTGGAAATGATCTGCGCATTCTTCGGCTGCGTGCGCGCAGGATTGATCCCCGTGCCGGTGTATCCCCCCAGTTCGCGTGGTTTCCAGAGCGCGCTATATAAGATGGTCCACATCGCCAAGGATTGCCAGGCGGCCGGGATCTTAACGAGCAGGGACTACCAGGCATCTCTCAAGACGAATCTCGCCAGAAGTGGAGTCTCGGCGTGCGGCATTGACGTAGATTACATTTCCGGCCTGCCCTGGATCGCCACGGAAGATTTTGTGGATGCGATTGCGAATCGGCGAGCTGCCCCACATTCGAAGGTTTTGTTTCTCCAGTACACCTCGGGTTCGACGATGGAGCCCAAGGGTGTAATCGTAACGCACGAAAACATTCTGGATACGTGTCCTCTGGTGATTGACCATCCCTCGCCGGTCGTCGTTTCCTGGCTGCCGCAGTACCACGATATGGGACTGATCGGCTGCTACCTATATCCTGCGGTGAAAGGTGGCACAACGTACGGGTTCTCTCCCACGGACTTCATTCAACGGCCGATCCTGTGGTTCGATGCGATGACGGCCTACCGCGCCACCGCAACGGCGGCGCCCAACTTCGCCTACGACTATTGCCTGCGCGCCGGGAGACTTTCCAAGGAGAGCCTGGAGGCGTGTGATCTCAGCTCGCTTCGAATTTTGATGTGCGCCGCGGAACCCGTAAAGGCGGATACCTACAGACGGTTCCTGGAAGCGTTTCAGTCTTATGGGTTGAAGTCCGAGAGTTTCTATGTCGCCTACGGGCTGGCTGAGAATACTCTGGCGGTCTCAACGGGCGGTCGCAACATCGTATCCGTCAACAAACGCGCTCTCTCCCTGGGGACGGCGCGCATGACCACGCAGGTCTCTGAAATCGACGGGGCCACCCAGATTGTCAGTTGTGGAGCGCCGCTCCCGGGTCTCGACGTTAAGATTGTGGATCCGGAAGGGCACTTCCCTCTTAAGCCGGGGCGCACCGGGGAAATCTGGGTCGCCGGAAGCGGTAAGTGCCGCGGTTACTGGAATAATCCCGAATTGACTCTAAAGCAGTTTCGGGCGCGGCTTGTGGATGATACTCCCTACGACGAGGGCTACCTGCGGACCGGCGACATAGGATTCTTCCAGGACGGCGAACTCTACGTCTGCGGCCGCATCAAGGACATGATTATTCTGCGCGGGCAAAACTATTACCCGCACGACATTGAAAACGTGGTGGAGAAATCCTCTGGTCTGATCCGCCACAACTGCGTCGCTGCTTTCCAGATTCAGGAAGACAGCGAACCTGGGCTGGCAATCGTCGCCGAAGTCAAAAATCCTAAAGCGCTTCCCGATGCACGAAAGATTGCCGCCGCAATCCGAAATTATCTCAACGTAGAAGTGGCGGTGATTTCCTTCATCGCGCCTCGTGCGATCCCCCGAACGAGTTCGGGGAAGCTGATGCGTCATAAGACCAAGCAGATGTGGTTGGAAGGCAAGTTCACCGTTCTTTCGGACTTTTCGCGGGAGAAGGACACCGGGAACTGCCCGTGCGATCCCGACATGCATTCCACTTTCGCAGAATTGAAAGCGAGATATAACCTGACAGGCCGGGAATCGTACAACCTTGTCGAAGCCGGTCTGGATTCGCTCGATCTTGTTGTGTTCATGCATGAACTCAAGGAGCTCCTGAAGGATAAGGGCGCCGAGATGCTGGCGCGGCAGGTAGATATTGGAGTTATCCAGCGCGTCGCCGTAGCCGAGCTGTTTGGGCTGGCCGAAAAGTTGAAGCGCGCTCCCGAGGAGGCGCTGGTTCATCTGCGTCATTCCCTTGCGGCTTTCCGTGAAGAGCAGCGTGCCGCGGAAAAGCAGATGATGATCAACGACAGAAAGCTGATCTTCGAGCCTCCCGCGCCTGCGCCCATGCCGGCGACACCGGTGCCGCATCAGGTGCTGCTCACCGGCGGGACCGGTTTCATAGGTCCATTCCTGATGAAGAGCTTGCTCGAACAAACACGGGCGAAGATCCATGTTCTTGTCAGGTCCTCCAACGAAAAGCAAGGCAAGCAAAGACTCAGGGACGCGATGGAGTCAATCGGATCCTGCGATTTGGCTCTGATGGAGATGTTCGAAGCTCGTGTGATCCCGGTCTGCGGAGATTTAGGACAGCCAAAGCTGGGCCTGGCGCAGGACGAGTGGGATTTCCTGGCGAGTGAAATCGACACGGTGTTCCACAACGGCGCCACCGTGAACTACTTGTTCAACTACGACCTGATGCGTGACGCGAACGTGCTGGGGACCAACGAGGTCGTAAGACTGGCGTTCGAGGGCAGAGCCAAAGAATTCAATTATGTCTCGACTACGTTCGTGTTTGGCTGGGCGGTCAAGTCAGTCCTGAATGAGACCGACCATAACGAGAATATGGAGCTGCTCGATTTTGGGTACAGCCAATCGAAATGGGTAGCGGAACAGGTGGTGGTGGACGCGCGCAGCCGGGGACTTTCCGCGCGGATTTTCCGGCCGGCGCTCGTTAGTCCTTCCGTCACGGGCGGAGGAAACAACTTCGATATCGCCGTTCGCTTGGTTGCCTTCATGGTGAATCACGGCATCGGCGTGGATACTCTCAACCAGGTCAGCTTTGTTCCGGCGGACATTGTGGCGAACAACATCGTTGCGATCTCTACCACTCGCGGTACGGCGAATAAGACTTACCATGTGACGCGAGACGATTATTCGAACATGATGGATATAACCGGGCTGATTACCAAAGCGACTGGACGCCAGTTCGAAACATTCAGGCTTCCCGACTTCGTTCCCGAGCTGATCCGCAGATGCCGGAAGGAAGATCTTCTGTTTCCGCTGCTGGATTTTCTGGTGGGATCTGTTGATAACATCTCCGCGATGGAATTCAAGCGCTATGACAGCTCTTCTTATCAGGCGGCGCGCGATGCTTCCGTGTGGGGCAAACCAGATCCGTCTCTGGAAGATACGGTCAACGGCATTCTGAAATTCATGAATCGCAAGGGAATCATTTCGGTCGCAGCTCGTGAGGTCAATGCGGTGTCAGCGCGCGAGGGGCTCGTGGACTGGACAGACGCGATATCCGCTACTGCTTCTTAAACACGAGCTTTTCGGTTACTCGCTGGCCCGTCTCCAACGTTCCTGTGGTGGATAGCGTCATCTGCTGCCCGTCAGCGGAAACCACCCACCTATCTTTTTGCGTGACCTGATTATCCCGCTGGTAGCTCGCATCCACGGTATGAGGATCCACAAGTTCAAGCGACACGGTATCGTTGCGCGAGTTCTTTAGATCGTACGGCTTTCCGTCAAAACGAGCGGTATAGCTGAAGTCACCTAGAAAACGGACCCCGCCGCTCCCGTCCGCCTCGATTTTTAGCACCAGACCTTGCCGCAGACGGGTCTTGCTGAGATCCTGCGTCCAATCTCCTGCGAAGAGGTCATTCGGGACCTTCTTGCCTCCGCTTCGCGTCCACACTGTAATCTTATCGGGGTGTCCGGCGGTCGCAGTCGTGGACGTCAGCTCGTTCCCATCATTCGAAATTTTTTCGCGAACTGTCGCTACGACTGCTCCGTCCTTTTCCTCTTTGACCTCCGCTTGCCGCTTATCGATCCTGCGCAGTTCAATTTGATTAAATGAGAGATTGCCCGGTGCGGGCGATTGGTGGCCGTTCGAATTTGCAGTGAAATCGAGATGGGTTTCGCCGGACATGACTACGTGCGTCCCGGCATGCACTGGCGTGATGGTGAGGCGGTTCGGAGGATCCAAACTAGATTGTGCAGAGATGAGCGTCCAGGAGCCAACGCGCGGGTCTGCGGCTCCCGATTGGATGACGGCAAGCATTACGAGTAAAAGTAAGGTGCGAATGGATCCTCCTAATAGGTGCGGCAAAGTTTAGCAGATTCATCTAGCTCCGTAAGTGAGTGTTGCGGAGATGTAAACTCGCGAAACCAATCGCAAATAAAGGAACCGGTTCCGGACGGAGCACGTCTTTCGTCCGCGTAGTTCTTAGGCGTCACTGCGGAGTTTTGGCGACGACGATTTTGTGAGTTATGACATCATGATGTCTATGCATGCGCGCCGTTTCTGGGTGTCAGGGATCGTCCTCGCAGCAACCATCGCACTTCTTCCATTTTCTTTTCACGCGGAGCGCCGCCTCGAGACCGCAACCCGCGTGGAAGGAAGCCAGGCTGAAATTGTCCGGGATGAGTTGGCTACTCGTTTTCATTCGCCGTTTGTGGACCGCGTTGTTCTGGTAGTCGAAGGGCTCCCACCTGCGAATTCGGAGGAAGGCGGGCAAGCGTTAGGAACCATCGTGGCAGCGCTGAAAGAGCAACCCGGCGTTTCAGGCGTGGTGTCCTATCTCGAGTTGCGCGATCCGATCTTCCTGGGGAAGGAAGGCGGAACGTTTGTTCTCGTGGGACTCACTTCTACGGGCGCTCCGGTCGAATCGCTTGTTCCGGAGCTTCACCAGCTGGCAAGCACGCTACAAAATCAACTGCGGGGCCGTTATCCGGCGGTGAAACTAGAACTCACAGGCGAGATTCCACTGAATTTCGATATTCGGAAAGCGAGTGCCGCCGACGTGCATCGCGGCGAAAGCCTGGTGATCCCTGCGACCTTGGTGCTTCTGCTGGTGGCGTTTGGAAGCTTGATGGCCGCTGTGATTCCATTGGCAGTTGGCCAGCTTGCGATTGCCACCACGCTGGCGATTACGGGATTTCTGGCTCAGCGCTGGCATTTGTCTATTCTGGTTCAGAATTTGGCCACGATGCTTGGCCTGGGCCTGGGAATTGACTACGCGCTTTTGATGATCAGCCGCTTCCGGGAAGCGATAGCCGCCGGGAACGACGGACCCGCGGCCGGGTTAATCGCGGCACGTCAGGCAGGACGCACGCTTTTGATTTCAGCCTCAACGGTAGCCATCGGATTTCTAGCGCTCTTGACGGTTCCGATCAGCGAAATCCGTTCCATCGGTGTCGCGGGGTTTCTGGTGACGGGAATGAGCGTGTTACTCACTAACACCCTGGTTCCGGCAGCGCTGGTATTGCTCGGTCCGCGAATTGATCTTGGACGAATGCCTTTTAGAGCAAAGTTGGATGCGCAGCGGGCCGCGCAGACGGGAAATCGCTGGCGGCAATGGGGAAAGGTGATTGTCGCGCATCCCTGGCTTGCCCTGTTTTTGGCGGGCACGCCTTTGCTTTTTCTCGCCGCGCAAGTCGGACGACTGGATACCAGCCTCCCCCGGGGGGATTGGCTTCCTCAGGCGGCTGAATCAGTCCATGCGCTGCACACCCTTGAACGGATGGATCGGGGTGGCGTTGTGGAATCGTTGCGCGTGATTGTGGAGCTTCCAACCGATTCCATCGCGCAAAGCGAAGCGGGGTGGGATGCGCTGGATCGTCTCTCCAAGCGCCTCGCGACTGACCCACGCTGTGACCGCGTGATTTCGATCACCACGCTCGCGCAGAGCAACCGATCTTCACTCACTGATCTTTCGCGAGAGACGCGTCGAACTTTTCTGAGTAGTGACGGGCGAGCTGCGCTGCTTGAAGTGTTACCCGCAAGTTCGGTTTCGCTTCGTGACCAGGTGAGCTGGGTGCGGGAGCTGCGTGAGACCGGTGCGCCAGCTCTTACCGGAGTGCCTGGCGCAACGCTTCTCGTTGGCGGCATCCCGGCACTCAACGCCGATTACGAGACGATTATCAGACAGCGCTTTCCCCCCGTAATGGCGCTCGTGGTAGGCGGGACGCTCTTTGCTCTGCTCTGCGGGTTCCGATCGATCTTTGCCGCTGTGAAGGCCATTGGGCTCAATCTGTTCTCGGTGGCGGCGGCCTTCGGGGCATTGGTTGTGGTTATACAAGATGGACACGGAAGCAGGTTTCTGGGAGTTCCTGGCGGCACCGGCAGTGTGTTTCCCCTGGTGCCGATCGTCGCCTTTGCGATCGTCTTCGGATTGAGCATGGACTACGAAGTGTTTCTGGTTGCACGCGTTCTGGAAGCCAGAAGGAGTGGGCTGAGTGAAATGGATGCGATCCCGGAGGGTCTGGCTAGAACCGCAGGCCTGATTACCAGCGCCGCCGCGATCATGATCGTGGTATTTGCGGCATTCACGTTCGGAGATTTCCTGGTGGTCAAGATGATCGGATTTACGCTGGCGATCGCCGTGTTGATTGACGCAACGCTGGTTCGGATCGTGATTGGTCCCGCGCTGCTTCGTGTTGCAGGCGATTGGAACTGGTGGCCCGGCGGGCTCACGACGGCGCGCAAAGCGCCAGATATGGCGAGTCGCGAATGAGATCTTTGTGCGTTGACGCAAGACATCGGCGAGACGTTGAATAGTCGGGGATAGAAAGAGGCGATGGCAGTGGATTGGAAGGAACATGGAATCAAGATCGTGCGTGCCGGCGAACTCGACACGAACACGCCGCAAACGCCTGGCATGACGCGCGCCGCTGCCATCACTCATGCACGCACCGGAGCAAATCAGCTGTGGGCTGGCACCGTTGTCGTGCGACCTGAAGCCAAAACCGGACCGCACCATCATGGCGCGTTGGAGACCGTGCTTTACATTGTGAGGGGCCGTGCGCGAATGCGCTGGGGAGATCATCTGGAACTAAGCGGAGAAGCTCAGGCAGGAGATTTCATCTATGTGCCACCTTACGTGCCGCATCAGGAGATCAATGCCAGCCCGGACGAGATTTGCGAGGCAGTGGTGGTCCGCAACGGACGAGAGCCGATTGTCGTGAATCTTGACGTAGAAACCCCAGAGCCAGCAAGCGAAGGGCATCCCGGAATGCCGTTCCATCCAAACGACTAAGGCAGCGTCATCCAATGTGCGTTTGGCGCGAACCTTTCTGCCGCGCGCATCCTGCACGCGCCGCTCTGCAACCAACTCGCTGCTCGATCATCTAACCCCGGTAGCCCCAGCACCGGTACCTTGAAACAATGAGATGTGTCATCCTACTGGCTGTAATGGTTGAGTAGTTCAATACATTTTCCGCAGCAAAACCTGGATCGAACATGGCTAAACCCATTCTGCTAAGTGTTGACGACGACCCCGATGTATTGCGTGCGATCGAGCGCGATCTGCGCACCAAATATGGCGCTGAGTTCCGCATAATCGGGAGCGATTCTCCCGAGGCGGCGCTCACACTCCTCAAACAATTGAAGCTGCGCAACGACAGTGTGGCATTGCTGCTCGCTGATCAACGCATGCCGCACATGGACGGCGTCGCGTTTCTTCAGGAAGCAATGCACATCTTCCCGGAAGCCAAACGTGCGCTGCTTACCGCGTATGCCGACACCAACGCGGCTATCGGCGCCATCAATCAAGCCAGCATCAATTATTTCTTCCTGAAGCCGTGGGATCCCCCTACGGAGCACCTCTATCCGCAGCTGGATGATCTGCTGGACGATTGGCGCGCTTCGTATCGGCCGAAATTTGAAGGCATCCGCGTGCTGGGAACGCGTTGGTCACCCAAGTCTTATGAGTTGCGAGATTTCCTCGCGCGCAATCGCGTTCCGTATCAGTGGATTGATGTGGAGCTCTCGGCGAGTGATCCGGAGACGAAACGCATTCTCGAAGTCCTTGGGCCGGAAGCCGCCAGCCTTCCCGTTGTTCTTTTCCCGGATGGCTCGAAGCTACTGGATAGCGTTCCATCACAGGTTGCGCAAAAAGTGGGATTACAAACTCGCGCGCAAACAAATTTCTACGATTTGGCTATCGTCGGCGGAGGGCCCGCAGGCTTGGCCGCAGCGGTTTACGGCGCATCCGAGGGATTGCACACCGTGATGATTGAGCGCGAAGCTCCGGGCGGGCAGGCCGGAATGAGTTCGCGCATCGAAAATTATCTGGGATTTCCCATGGGGCTTAGTGGTGGCGACCTCGCCCGCCGCGCCGTCGTGCAGGCGCAGCGATTCGGCGTCGAAATTCTGGCGCCCCAGGAAGCGCTTAGCGTACGCGTCGAAGGCCCGTATCGCATGATTAAAATGGCCGATGGCAATGAGATTTCTTGCCACGCGCTGATGATCGCAACGGGCGTCCAGTGGCGACGCCTGGAGGCGCCCGGGATCGACCGCTTGCAGGGCGCCGGTGTGTACTATGGTGGCGGCTCAACGGAAGCCCTCTCCTGCAAGGGTGAAATTGTGTACGTGATTGGCGGCGCGAATTCCGCAGGGCAAGCCGCAATGAATTTCGCCAAGTATGCGGAGCGTGTGGTAATCGTGGTGCGCGGAAAATCTCTATCGAGCACCATGTCCCAATACTTGATAGACCAAATCAACACGATGCCGAACGTGCAGTTGTGGGCAAACGCCAGCGTCTCCGAAGTGCACGGCGAAACGCATCTCGAAGAAATTTCATTTCTTTGTTCGGATACCAATCAGGTTGACCGGGTCCCGGCGAGCGCAATGTTCATTTTCATCGGCGCGTCGCCTCGAACGGATTGGCTCGCCGATCTTGTGGAGCGTGACGAGCACGGATTCATTCTGACCGGCCCCGACCTGATCCGCGACGGAGAACACCCGAAGGGCTGGCAGCTCGATAGAGATCCGTTCTTGCTTGAGACAAATGTTCCCGGCCTTTTCGCCGTGGGCGACGTGCGTCACGGCTCGGTGAAGAGGGTGGCTTCCGGTGTCGGCGAAGGATCGGTCGCCGTGCAATTCATCCATCAATATTTGAGCAAAGTCTAAATGGTAGAAAAATCTGAATTACTGAAAGTGCCGGCGTTCGCGGACTTGCCGGACGACCAGATTGCCTGGTTCATCAGCCAGGCGCAGGAAATGAATCTCCGCGCGGGCGACACGCCGTTCCGCGCGGACGATCCCGCGGACGCGATGTTTGTTTTTCTGGAGGGACAGCTCCAGGTGCGCGGTGAACTAGGCGGCGAAACCGTGGTGATTCCGGTGAAGCCAGGCGATGTGACCGGTGTGCTGCCGTTTTCGCGGATGAAACAATTTACGGTGGGCGCAAAAGCAATCACGGATTCCCGGCTATTGCGCTATCCGGCGGCGCAGTTTCCCGAACTTGTTCACAAAATGCCTGAGCTGACCCAGCGGTTGGTTGGCATGATGTCCGACAGGATTCGCGAAACCACGCGCCGCGAACAGCAGCGCGACCGGCTCGCTTCTTTAGGGAAACTTTCGGCGGGCCTCGCGCATGAACTCAACAATCCTGCTTCTGCCGCGAAGCGCGCCGCGAGTCAGCTGCGGGAAGTGCTGAAGAAAATCCGCGACGCCAGCCACGAGCTGGGAAGCCGTGACCTCACTGCAGCGCAAAAGGCAGAAATCGAGAAACTGGAGAATGCCTTCGTGCAGAACGACACTGTTCCGCCAGATCCGCTCGCCATGAGCGATCTGGAGGAGCAGATCGATTCGTTGTTGCGCAGCCACGGCCAGAATGACTTGTGGCAAATGTCCGCGGATCTTGCGCGCCGGAACGTCAAACCAGAAGCGCTGGAATCGCTATTTGCGATTTTGGATGCAGACTCAGCCCGAGCCGCTCTGGTGCGGATCGCCGCCTCCGTGGAAGTCGCGACTCTGCTGAACGAAATCGAGAGTGGCACATCGCGCATTTCCGATTTGGTCCGCGCCATTAAAGAATATACCTACATGGACCAGACGCCGCTGCAGAACGTGGACATCGTGAAAAGTCTGGAAACGACGCTCACGATTTTGAATCACAAGCTCAAGCATGGAGTTGAGGTCGAGCGCGACTACCAAAAAATTCCGCTGCTCGTCAATTCGTTCGGCAGCGAGCTAAATCAGGTTTGGACGAACCTGATTGACAACGCGATTGACGCCATGGGCGGCGAGGGCAAGCTTCGAATACGAACGTTTCGCGACGACAATTCCGTCGTCGTGGAAATTACCGACAATGGCCCGGGAATTTCAACGGAAGTACAATCGCACATGTTCGAACCTTTCTTTACCACCAAAGGGGTCGGGCAAGGCACCGGGTTAGGGCTCGACACCGTGCAGCGAATCGTGAAAAAACATCAAGGCAGCATTCAAGCCAACTCGAAACCCGGCGAAACTCGCTTTCAGGTTTGGTTACCGCTGGCGGAGAGCACCACTTAGAACTGATTCGGCAGGAAACCGCGCAAGGCTGCGATTATTTAACGATTTCAAACAGGCAAGCGCAAGCCGTCGCGCCTCGCTTTGCGAATCCCGCGGTAACGACGTCGTGGAAAATACGCGTGCGTTTGCTAATCGGTTCCCAGGCGATGTTGCATTTCCTCAAGCGTGAATCCTTTGGTCTCTGGGTAGAAGAACGAGACCATGAAGAACTGCACAACCATCATCGCGGCAAAGAACACGAAGGGATAAGCGCCGGAGGTTTTGGCCACGACAGGAAAGAGCGCGGAAATAATCGCGTTCATGATCCAGTGGGAAGAGCTTCCCAGAGCCTGACCCTTGGAGCGCACGGTATTCGGAAAGATCTCGCCAATGTAAACCCACACGACCGCGCCGAGCGGCGCGAAGAAGAAAATGTAGCCCACCAAAATCCACACCAGCCAGTCTTGATTGCGCTGCGTGAAAAAAATCATGGCCACGCCCGCCAGACAGAGTGCAGTTCCCGCCGAACCGACTAACAACAGGACTTTCCGGCCGAGTTTGTCGATAAAGGTCATCGCCAGCAGCGTGGCGAAAAGATTCATCGCGCCAATGGCGACGGCCTGTAAATCGCCCGACAGCTTGCTGAATCCAGCTGCCATGAAAATGAAAGGCAAGTAGTAAAGAATCGCGTTAATTCCCGACAGCTGATTGAACACTCCAGTCGTGATCGCCACAAAAATTGGGTAGCGAAATTTGCGCTGGAATAGCGGCTCGGAGCCCTGCGATCGCTCCAAGTGAATGGAATCCACAATTTCCTTGAGTTCCTCTTCGTAATTCGATGCGCGCAGAAGTGTCAGTACGCTGCGCGCTTCGTCAATACGATGCTGGGTGGCCAGCCAGCGAGGACTCTGCGGAATCCCGAAAAGCATCACAAGAAATAGGAACGCCGGGGCCGCGGCGACTCCCAGTTGCCAGCGCCACTCGAGCGCGCCCATTCCAAGTCTGGCAATGCAATAGTTCGAAAAATATGCCAGCAGAATTCCCAGAACTACGTTGATCTGAAACATTCCCACGAGCCGTCCGCGTATGCTGGCCGGAGCAAGCTCCGCGATATACACCGGAGCCAGTACCGAAGAACCACCGATTCCCAAGCCTCCGATGAATCGGAAAATTACCAGCGCCGGCCAATTCCAGGCGAAAGCGCAGCCGAGGGACGAAACGATGTAGAGCACCGCCATCAAGCGTAGGGCATTTCGACCACCCAGGCGTTGACCGATTAAGCCCGCTGTCAGTGCACCGACGACTGTGCCCCATAACGCAATCGAGACTGTAATTCCCAGTGACCAGTCTGAAAGGTTGAAAACTTGCTGCAGTGAGTGCGTGGTGCCGGCGATGACGGCGGTGTCGAAACCAAAAAGGAGCCCACCGAGCGCTCCGACGATGCTGGCCTTCAGCAGATAGGAATTGAGTTTCATGCATATACCTCAACGCAATTCTGCAGCAGGCTGGCGTACCGCTTGCCAACGATCAGAAAGTTCAACCTATGCGCCATTCGGAGACACCGTGAACGGCAGTATGCACGCGCCGAGCAGTCCCGCCTCAGGTCCCAACTCCGTAAGCGTGACGTACGTTTTCGCCGTGGTTCCGCGAGCAGCGTCGGACTTCTCCGGATCCGTCATGCGAAATACGTAGCTGCGGTAGCGCAATTCCTCAAAGAGTGCAGGCGAAAACAAATTCCAGGAACTCGACAAGCCGCCGCCCACAACATAGAGCGGCAGGTTCAGCGTGTTGACGAGCGCCGCGAGCCCCCTGCCCAACGCCAGACCCACCTCGTCGAAAATTCTTTGCGCATCACGATCGCCCGCGCTGGCGAGCACGGCAACGTCGCGCGGCGTGAAATCCGGATTGCTTTTTTCCAAGGCTGCCAACGCCGGCGATTTTCCATCTGCGATCAGTTCCTTCGCTCTGCGGCGCACTCCCGTTGCCGACGCCAACGGTTCCAGGCAGCCGCGAGCACCGCATCCGCACGCTGCGCCATCCGGCCAGATATTGGTGTGGCCCACCTCGCCAGCCATTCCATTCAAACCATCCCAGATTTTGCCGTGGAAGATGATTCCGCCGCCAACTCCTGTTCCCAGCGTCACAAAACACAAGGTATCGATACCGAGGGTTTTCCCCTTGCCTGCGACGCACTCCGCCAGAGCCGCTACGTTGGCGTCATTTTCCACTACGACAGGCGAGCCCACACCTTGCTCCACCGCCGTGCGCAGTTCCAGACCATCGAAGCCCGGAAGATTGGGCAGGTTTCGCAGCCGTCCCTCCGGCAATTCGATCGGTCCTGGCGAGCCGATGGCGATTCCCTTTAATGCGAGCTTCGCGGAAAACTTGTCGCGGAGCTTGAGAATTCCTGCGCACATATCCGCGACCACGGCGTCTCGGCCGGCCTTTAGCCGCGTGGGCATCTGGATCGTTTCCAGAAATCCCGCCGCCGGAGTGTATGCCGCCAGGCGCAGGTTCGTGCCGCCAAAATCAATTCCGATCGAGAACGAATCCGAAGTCATGTCCGAATAGCCTGCTCCATTGGTCGCAAATCTGTGATTCTAATTCCCCGAAGTTCAGCGGCGGGCTACAGCGCAATCCAATCGCCGCACGACGGCAAGCAATGTACACGAATTAGGAAGCGAGAAAACAGGAATTCCGGCGGCCGCGCGCCGGAGGCGAAAGCCGGCCCACATCCGTCCCGCCAGTTGTCGGCTAAGAATGGGCAGGCGCCTCGCTGTGTGGCTTATTATTCCGGAACGCAAAGGACGCTATATATAGGTAGCACAGCGCGGGCACAATGAACGCGTGATGGATGCCGATGCGATCGGCGAGCACCCCCTGCAGCTCTGGAATGATCGCACCGCCCACGATGGCGCAGACCAGTAAGGCCGATCCCTTGCCTGTCAACGGTCCGAGACCCTCGATAGAGATCGTAAAGATGCTGGGGAACATCGTTGAATTGAAGAAGCCAACGAGCAGGATGCTCCACATCGCCAGATGTCCGAAGCTGCCCATCGAGAGCCCCACGAGCAGAAAGGCCATCAGCGCGGAAAATCCCAGAACGGTTCCGGTGCGGATTTTCTGCAGCACAGCCGATCCGATGAATCGGCCCAGCATCGCGCCACCCCAGTAAAGGGAAACGAATTTCGCGGCAAGCTGGATAGTGATGTTTCCGATGTTCGGCTGGCTCATGTAGTTCACCAGCATGCTTCCAATGGCCACCTCCGCGCCCACATAGACGAAAATTGCAATCGCGCCCATCACCAATCGTGGATATTTCCAGATCGAGTCGTGAACCTTTCCATGCGGTTCCACCGAGGAGATGACCGGCAGCTTGAATCTTGCAATCACCAGGCCGAGAAAAAAAAGCGCAATTGCCAGGCCGATATATGGAAGCTTCACGGAGGATGCTTGCTCCAAACGGTAATCATGAAGCTGATCGGGCGACATTTTCCGAATTACATCCAGAGCCACAGGCGCTCCGCTCAGAATCAACAGGCTGCCAAACCACGGAGCCAGAGTAGTGCCGAGGGAGTTGAACGCCTGCGTTAGATTCAAGCGGCTCGATGCAGTTCTCTCTGGGCCCAAGACGGCCACATACGGATTCGCGGAGACCTGCAAAATGGTGATGCCTGCCGCAAGAATAATGAGCGCGGTGAGAAACAACGGAAAGGAAGGTGCGCTCGCTGCCGGTACAAATAGCAGCGCGCCCAGTCCCATCGTCAACAGGCCACCGACCATAGCTTTCTTGTAGCCGATCCATTCGATCAATTTCCCTGAAGGCAGCGCAAAAACAAAGTACGCTCCGAAAAAGCTGAACTGAATGAGCATCGCTTTGGCGTAACTAAGATCGAAGATAGCTTTCAAATGCGGAATCAAAATGTCATTGAGGCAGGTGAGAAACCCCCACATGAAGAACAGGGTCGTCACCATCGCCATGGCAGGCTTGTCGGTGGAAGTGGGCACGGCTGTGGCTGCGGGGGCAACGTTCGAATTGGCTATGGACATCGCGTCAGGGCTCTCCCGTTATTTCGATTGGACTTGTGATTCCGGCTGCTAGGCGCTCTGCAATTCTTTACTGCATGGCGCTAATTGCAAGGACGCTTTCCCCGTTGATTTGCGCACCACAAACTCTGGCTCAATCAGGATCTCCGCTACGAACTCCTCGCTGTTCTTGATCTGATTCAGCACCGATCGCGCGGCAATCTCTCCCATCTTCAGAAGAGGCTGGCGCACCGTCGTCAGCGGCGGATTGCTGTAGGGAGCCATCTTGATGTCGTCGAAACCTACGACCGAAATATTGTTCGGGACATGCAGCCCGGTTTCCTGGAAAGCGCTGATGGCGCCCAAGGCGGAATTGTCGTTGAACGCAAATAGCGCGCTGAACGGCAATTTCCGGTTGCAGAGGAACGCCTTGGTCGCGGGATAGGCCACTTCCGGGGTAGACAAGTCACCTTCCAGATGAATGGTGAGTTCAGGCCGGACGGCGATCCCGAGTTCCTGCGCGACGTGCAAAATGGCATTCCAGCGATCGGTCGAGTCCGAACTATAGTGCGGCCCCTTCATGAACGCAATTTCGCGATGGCCGAGCTCATACAGATGCTGGAGTGCGAGCAGGGCCCCGCGGCGATGATCCAGAAGAATATTGGTGACGCCCTCCACCGGGCGGTGGCCCGCGATCGCGATCGTGGGCAAAGACATGGCCTCACCAAGTAACGTGTCTACGGAAATCAGCCCCTCGACTCCGCGTTGCATAAGAATATGCGAGTAGCTATCCAGCAATTTCTTATCGTTGTGATGAGCGACCGTGAGAAAGAAAAAACTGTGCTGGCGAAGATAACGTTCAATGCCGCTGATGATCATCGCGGCGTACGCGTCGCCAAGATCTCGCGTTATTACTCCGATGGTGTAAGTGCGCTGCACGCGCAGCGAGCGCGCCAGATAATTGGGGCGATAATTCAGTTCGCGCGCCGCGGCGAGCACACGCTTCTTGGTACGTTCCGGTACCGAGCGAGCAGCTGCGGAGTTGTTCAATACTGCTGAGACAGTGCCGGGCGTGAGTCCTACGTGCTCGGCCACCGCCTTCAGCGTGACCACGCGAAATTTCCGGCCGCCTTGATGCTTGCTACGGCTTTCCATGGGACTGTCTCTTTAAAAATTTCCGGCAGAAAAAAATAATCTGAGTTGCGCGCGCGGTCAATAGCTGCAAAAGTTGCAAATTCGCGCAGAGGATGAAGGGCACGTCTGCCCCGCCGCATAATACTGCGAACGCGTGCGCGAGTCATGGCCCATCTGCGACAATTGAAGAAAAGTCTTTAGAAAATCGTTATTTTTATCTTGACAAGAATAGGGCACTTGAAGCTAAATGCTCCGCAGCTGGGTGGTATCGAAAAAATAGATAGGTTGCATCTAAAGAGTTTTTTGTACAGGGTGGCTTTAGTGGGCGCAGGGGTGTGTCCTGGTGTGAGCAACTCGGTTGCCCGCCGTGGGACTGACTCTTGCGTGATTTCTCGTTTTGCGACGTTGCCGTATCAGCAGCTTTGTAACGTGGGCCGGGTGGGCCTAACGTGCTTCTCTTGGGGGAGGAGAAAGACTCATGATTACGTCTAGGAATCGCTTTCTGTTTGTGCTCGTTGTGGGTGTTTGTTTGTGTCTAGGCGCCATGTTGATGGGCTCGCCGCTTGCGGCTCAGTCCACATACGGATCAGTTAGCGGTACAGTCGCGGATGCCTCGGGCGCTGCAGTTCCCGACGCCACGGTCACGCTGACCAGTGCGACCACGGACTTCA
This sequence comes from uncultured Acidobacteriota bacterium, assembly GCA_963710845.1. Taxonomy (GTDB): domain Bacteria; phylum Acidobacteriota; class Terriglobia; order Acidiferrales; family UBA7541; genus Palsa-295. Next base: position 169,726 of record CAVQBU010000009.1, read on the forward strand.
AGGCGACATTTACCACCAGCGGGGATGGACAATATACGTTCGTCAACCTGAACCCGGGGCCTTACACGGTCGAGGTGGACAAGCCCGGTTTCAAGCACGTCAAGCGCGCGGACGTTACCGTCCAGGTGCAAATTGGCACGCGCATTGACGTTGCGCTGGAAGTCGGCGCACAGTCTCAGACGGTCGAAGTGACGGCCGAAACGCCACTTCTGACGCCGAACTCCGCGACGCTCGGTCAAATCATAGACGAGCGCAAGACGAACGATATTCCTCTGAACGGTCGCAACGTATTTAACTTGATTCTTTTGTCCCCTGCCGCTGTCGCCCAAGGCGGTTCGGGCGGCACTCCAGTCGGCCAGAACCCATTCAGCTGGGGAAACTATCAAGTAGGCGGTTCCTTCGCCAACCAGAGCGCGGAGTACTTGGACGGACAGCCCCTGAACATCGGCTACATCAATTTGCCGATCATCATTCCGATTCAGGACTCGATCGGTGAATTTAAAGTCGAGTACAACAACGTCGGCGCGGAATGGGGCAAGTACTCGGGAGGTGTCGTCAACTTCAGCACCAAGAGTGGGACCAACCAGTATCACGGCGAAGCCTACGAATACTTGCGCAACAAGGTACTGAACTCCCGGCCCTATTTCTCGGCCACAAATCCACCTTATGTGCAGAACCAGTATGGCTTCGAGCTCGGAGGGCCGGTCCCGCACCTCAAAGATAAACTCTTCTTCTATGTAGGTTGGGAACAGTTCAGATTGCGGCAAGGCGCTTCGGCTACGATCTATACCGTTCCACTGCCGCAGATGTTTACGCCGAATGCGGCGGGCTTCTATGATTTCTCCTCGCTCTGCCCTGGCATATCTCCGGCAGGACAGTGTCCCGCCGCCGAAGTTGCAGCGGGGACTGGGATTCAACTCTACGATCCCTACACGGCCAATGCTGCGGGCAATCGGACGGCTTACAATGGAAACCTGATTCCCATGGCGGAAGGAAACCAGGCAGCAATCGCCCTTTATCACAAGCTTTACCCGGTAATCCCGGCGACCTCCGCACCAACAGCCAACTATACGGCTGGCGGGTCTATCGGTGGAAACACAAACCAGTTTGTGACGCGTGAGGATTACAACATCAACAGCACCACACGTTTGTATGGCCGCTTTACTTACTACGGTCTCACAGACCTTCCGACAGACCCCTTTGGCACTGGGTTTTGCGCCGACCGATGCGCGGAGAAGTACCATTCGAAGGCTCTGGCGCTCGATCTCAACCACCAGTTTTCGACGACCACCATCTTCGATTTCAACGTCTCAGCGAGCCGGTTCGTGTATGCCCGAGCGCCCATCAATTCCGGGTATGATCTGACGGGCCTGGGATGGGGATCGGTCTATAACGATCTTTCGTCCTCTTTGCGGACGCCTCCCACTCCGGCGTTTACATATCCAAACGACCCCGGCCTTTCGCAGGGCCCAGGTAGCGCAATCGGAGATCACAATTCGCAGTACAACTTCTCTCCCGTGCTTACTTTGATTCGCGGGAAGCACACCATAGCAATCGGCGGGCAGTACGAACTGGGCTATGACAACTATTTCCAGACGAACATCGCAGCCGGCGCGTTTGCGTTTAGCACGAACTGGACCGATAGTAATCCTGCGACTCCTTTAGCGAACACCGGTTTCGGTTTTGCCGATTTCTTGCTCGGGCTAGCTGATAACCAAGGTCATTTCGTCAATCAAACCGAGGGCGTCGCCCAAGTTCCTGCTCAGGTGGCGGGAAAGCAAACCTACCGCGCCATCTACGGTAACGACACCTGGCGCGTAACCCCGAAGCTGACAATCAGCGCGGGTCTGCGCTACGAACTTCAGGGGCCGTGGTCGGAACGCTTCAATGACTTGACCTATTGGAATCCCAACGCCCTCAACGGTGCCGTCACGGGTTGCAACGGGACTGCGGGTTCGCCTTGCACGGGCGATGCTTTTTATGTCAAAACGGGAATCAACGGCACCCGCAACAACATTCCGCTGGACAAACGGCAGTGGTCCCCCAGGCTCGGTTTGGCCTACAGCTGGGATCAGAAGACGGTGATTCGCGCCGGATACGGGATTTTCTATATTCCGAATTACATTTCCTTTGGCCTGAACGCGGACAACGACGTGATTGGTCTTGCCACAACACCGTACGTCGCAACAACGAATGCATATATCACCCCTTTCAGCACCCTCAACGGTACCGGCGGCTGCGCTCTGGTTGGCGGGACCCCCACTTGTGCTGACAATACTGGTCCTTTCGGAGCCGCAGGCTTCGTACTGCCTCCTGGCCGCAATGCGTCGCCCAGCCTGTCTTCGTTCGTGGCCGCCAACGGCTCGCCAACGCTTGCTCCATGGGCACATCCTCAGCCCGGATATGTGCAGCAGTACAACCTGGATGTCCAGCGTGAAGTGGGCTGGGGTTGGTTCCTTGACGGTGCCTACGCCGGATCTCACGGCGTGCACCTGCAACAATACAGCACGAACATTGACCAACTACCCGACAACTTCGTTGCGCAGGCAGGGGCGCAGTGCCCTGGATTTGTCACCATAACCACCACGCCCTGCACTCCGTCAATTGCCGTGCCGGTTGCGAACCCCTTGGCAGGCACCACGAACGGTACGCTTACTGCTGCAACACTCGCTGCTGGGCAGTTTGACCGTCCGTACCCTCAGTATGTTGGCCTCAACCTAGCCGGTTATGGCTGCTGCGAGAGCTCGTACAATTCGTTCCAGTTTACAGCCACCAAGCGCTTCAAGGGTGGCGGATCGTTCCTTGCGGCTTACACCAACGCGAAGTTGATGACCAACACGGACACTCTCACCAGTTGGTTGGAAAGCTCGACGGGTGGTGTGGGGTCGGTGCAGGACTACAACAATCTGCGGGCCGAGCGCTCTTTGTCCTCGCAAGATGTCTCGCAGCGCTTGGTGCTTAGCTACGTTTACGACCTGCCCTTCGGCCACGGCCAGCGGTATATGTCCGATGCCACGGGCGCAGTGGACAAGATCGTCTCCGGATGGGGCGTAGACGGAGTTACTACTTTCCAAAAGGGCTTTCCGCTGAAGATTAGTTGGGCCGGCCCGTCCACTCCTCTCGAATCACTCAACATGGGCATCTCCAACATCCGGCCAGACGCAGTCCAAGGGTGCGCCAAGGGTACAGGGGGCACAGGGACGGCGGGAAAAGTGGCCGAGTGGTTTAACACCAGCTGCTTTTCACCACCGCCGCTCTATGGATACGGTACAGAAGCCCGCGTTGACTCCAGCCTGCGTGCGGCCGGAATCAACAACTGGGACATCGCCCTGTTCAAGACGACAACCTTCGGTCCGGAAAACAAGTTGGGATTGCAATTCCGAACTGAATTCTTCAACACATTTAACCGTGTGCAGTTTGGATTCCCCGGGACCGGATATAACGGGACGCCGACCGGCAACGGTTTCGGAACGGTCACTTCGCAGGTCAACAACCCGCGGTTGATTCAGTTCGCACTGAAGTTCCTGTTCTAGCGCGCGAACGGAACGAAGGTGGATGCCTCCCCCCGGCATCCACCTTCGGTTCCAACAACCTAAGCTGTTTCACGCAGACTTGAAGCGCCCTACCGCCGCACTAGACTTGCCTCTATTCGGTCGCGCCGCGCTTTTCTTCTGGCCAAATTTCGCTTAGTCCTCCAGCTGCCAATTCGATTCGTTCACCTGGGCTCGGGCCTGTCACGACGAGTGCGTTCCGAAGAACGCCAATTCCGGTGATCGTCCGCCAGGCTTGAGGTACTTCGCTCACGAACATCGCGTACGATGCCGCTTGTAGACGTCCTGCGGGCAAGCAACGAACCGCTCGCACGCCAAAGAGGGGACCGCCTAGGATCGCGTCGCGGAGCCCCAGTGGCATCGGCGAAGTCGCGAACTCCAAGCCGCGCGCTTGAGTCTTTCCGCACCAGGGAGCGTCAGTGCGGGCACAATTCTCCTCCCAATTTGCAACCCACGGAAAATCCGAGCGTCGAAAGCAATAGCCCGCCAACAAACCAAGCCGCCAGTTCAGTACCGCTACATATGCCAACTGCGAATCGCGAGCGTCCGACAGCAACGTCGTCGCGATGAAGCCGCGGCCTTTGGTGGTAAACGGCTGGGAAATGTCCAGCGTGCCGCCGTCTTTAGCGGGCGCGTCCGGCCAGCTGAACTCACGATCACTCTCGAGAGCGTCCTTGCCGTCATAGCCAAGCGGCCAGGTCTTCGAGCGCGTCCCCGGCATCAGGCAGACACTTTCACCCTTCTGCAGGAATGGGGGGCCAAACGTGCTGTGTTGTGCCCACTGAAAATAGCGATCGCGGTTGGTTTTATTGGTTATGGTTTCGGTGACGTAGGCAACGGACTCGTTTTCCCGCAGCGTGATCTCGCGCTGAACCAGGAGCCCGGCACTCGGCGCCGCGCTGCGCACGCTAAGCAGCCCCAGACCGCGCTGGGAGGCCTTTTTTACGAGCGTCCAGCGACTGGAGGCAACTTCGCCGTGGAGCGGAAGCCCCAACAGCGCCTCTTCCTCAGATGGCGCGCCGAAATAGTCCAAACAGAGAGAATGGCCAGCGTAGCCGGAGAGGTACTTGCCCGCCGGTGGCGAGCCAAATCTTCGGCCATGTTTTTGTTTGGAATAGCGCTCGGGCTCGATGGTTTGCCACGATGGCTCCCAAAGTAGATTAACGTTTGGCGCGGGTCCTGTTCGAAGGCTAAGAGACGCCAGATGACCGCCTCCGCGAAGGCAACAGAGCGCGATCTTCTCATTTGCCAGCAGCCAACCGGGACGCTTGCGCCACACAACCGCGCGGCACTCAATCGGGGATTTGGCTTTCTTGGTAGCTGTCATGTGACCACTCCTGCGCCGCTCCTGGAAAATGCCAATTGGGCGGCTAGATTCGCTGATCGATCAACAAACAATGCAGCGCAAAGTGAGCGCAGTCGGTTTATACGATTTTGCGGGTTGAATGATCACGCACGGTTCAGCCCCGACCGCGGTGGGTCCACAGCGGTTGGCCCTTGACCCCGAGATCAAGCACCGAGATGTGGTCGCGGCCAAGGTTCGAGACGTACAGCTGATCAAAGTTCGGGCCGCCAAAGGCGCAATTGGTGGGTTGGCAGAGCAGCAAGTTCTCCACGTCCTGGCAAAGTAGCTCGACGTGACCGCTGGTGGAAACGCGATAAATGCAGTTGGAGGCGTACGTCGTGACGTAAAGATTGCCTGCCGCATCAAAAGCCACTCCGTCTGGGACGCGCTCCAGTCCCTCCGCAAACACCTTCGGGCTGCCGGAAGTTCCGTCGGCGTTAATTTCAATTCTGACCACGCGATCGCGATTGCTTTCGACCACGTATAAATAACGCTCCTGTGCGTCGAGCGCCAGGCCATTGGCGAAATGGAACGGACCAGCGGCGAAGAGTTCCACTTTTCCCTGATGTGACAGGCGCCAGACTACACCGTTTGCTTGCTTCCATTCTCCTGAATCGCTGAAGTATAGATTTCCTTGCGAATCGAATACGCCGAAATTGGGTGTTCGAATCTTCACTCCATCCACGTAATCGGCGACGAGCGAGACCGTGCCGCGCTGCGTAACTTTCATCAGCGCTTGCTTGCGCAGATCGCACACGTAGATGTTCTCGTCACGATCGAGAGCGAGCCCCAGGCAAAACCCGCCCGTATTGGCGAATGTCTCGACGCGCTTTCCGTCCTGTGAGATTCGATAGACTTGTCCGGCCTCGCCGCCGGCGTACACCGTGCCATCGCGGGCCACGGCAACGCACTCGGGATGATCCAAGCCCTCAACCAGACGCCGCACGTGTGAAACGGGATAAAGCATCGGATTTTCCTCTCGAAACAAACCGCCAGGGTTTCCTGGCGTACTAGGAATCAACTATTGCGCGTTCTGGAAGACTTCCTCGAGCAGCGCTTCTTCCGCGTCTAGAATCCTTTCGATCGTCTCCAGGCGCGCCTTGCTCGGAACAAACTCCAATTGTCGAATCCCAAAGGGGTCAATTTCGCGCCGAATCAAGCGCAGCTGTTCCTCGCTAGGTGGTGGAGTACTCGGCAACGGATCGGCGACCAGGAATTCACCGCCCGTCTGCCGGCGAACCTCTTCCAGCGTTATTCCTGGGTGGATGCTGACCAGGCGAAATCGCTGGCTGGCAAAGTCCAATTCAAAAGTTCCAAGATTTGAGATTAGCCGCACTTTTCCAGCCTGAAGTCCGGCTTGAATTCGCGCTTCGTCAGTTAATAGACCTCGCGATGCGGTGCAAAACGAAACCGCATCTACGAAGCGCTCGGGCGAGTGGCGCGTCAGGTAAAGCACAAAATTTTTGTGCAGGTTGGCCACGTCGGCCATTCCGCCTTGGCCCGGGAGACGCAGACGCTTGCCCTTGCTCTCGATCCACGCGTTATTCGTGCGTCCGTGCACGTCCACCTGGGCCACTGTGATGACCTCGTGAGTGATCCGCCCGGTCTGGTAATACCAATGATAGGTCTCGTCACCTCCCCAGAAGACTTTCGCGGTTTGCCAGTCGAGTGGCTCCGCCAGGGTCAACGACATCGGATGAGATTCAACGTCAACGAATCCACCGTTCAACGAAATCAGCGTCAGTTCCGGAGCGTGGAGACGTTTGGCCAACAAATAGGACACCATGGCGAGTGGAGAAACCGACCCGACGGAGCAAATGCTGGAATTATCGTATTCGCGGGCCAGCGCCACCGCCAGGAACTCGTCCGTCGTGTACGGACTCGCGGCTTCAATGGCCAATCCGTATTTCTCCAACCGCTCGGGCGTCAGAGCGCGAACCGGAACTCTTGCAGCCCGTCGAAGAAACGTCGCGCGTCGCTCGGGATGAACAAATCTCGGCTTCGAAATCTCGTCGGTTGCTGCTGTTTGGTGGGAAGGCGATGCCAACTCGAAAGCTTGGGATTTCTTGCTCTCGGCTTCTTCACGTACGAAACTGATCAGCCGACGGTAGTCGGTCGAATAATAAGGTAGGCATGAGGTGGGATACGCGCCCATCGGGACACAAGCCACTGCCGTGACGAAATTGTGTGGCAGCACGTAAGATTTCGGCGCATCTCCGAGCTTGCCAACTTCGACGATCTCCTCAACGGTGAACAATTTCGTTTTCGCCGCGCCCAACAGGCTCACGTCCAGGCCCCGAGCGCCTTGAATTTCCACGTTACCGTCGCGATCGGCCCTCTGCGCGTGAATCAGCAGAACATCAATATCTAAACGACGAGCCTGGCCGATAGGTTCACCGGTAAAAGAGGAAACGGTCTGCTTCCAAAAGTTCCCCATGCTCATTAAATCGGAACCTACGGGCAACTGAAACGGCATTTCTGGGAGATTGAAGAAAGCGGCGTGTAATCCCTGGATCATAGCCAAAGCGGTCCACTCTTCCACTTCGATCCGGTGGGTTTCCAAGGCTTCCCGGAATTGCGGTGATAATCCCAGGATATCCAAGCTTGAGAAACAAAAGATAAGCTTCTCGATGGCGTCCGCTTTTAGAAATAATTCGAGCGGGAGGCCGCCTCCCCAACTCACATACGTAAAATCTCGGCGGCCGAGAGCCAACACGGACGCGATGAGAGCGATTGGGAGACGAGCAAGATGTACCCCGCCGACTCCGATGCGGGCACCGCTCGGTACTTGTTGCGCCAATTCGTCCAGGCCTAAAATCCGGGTCATGCGAACGCGAAGACCTCCAAACCGGCAGCTTACTGGAACAGCTCGTGAAGCGGTCGCAGTATAGCAGCATAGCCATGTTCCGCAGTTCGTCCAACAGCTTGCTGGATCGTGATAAAAAATGGGCATGCATCAATCGCGCTGTGATACGGTTTCACAAGTCCGAGAGAGTAAAAACCGGGCGAGGCTTCGTCCAGGATGAGCGACAATCAAGTCTTTAGCTGAAATTCGCCTCCCTCTGACGAGCTCATTCTTGAAAAAACTACAGGTCACTCAAAGCTAGATTGATACTGAAAGCGCAGGCGGCGCCGAAACTTCTTCAGCGTGGCAGCTTCGAAAAATCTGGACGAGCGAGGTAACTTCAGTTATGCGCTTGAAAGAGCGAGTAGCGCTTGTTTCCGCGATGGCCAGCGGCATCGGTCAAGCAATCGCGGAACGTTTTGCAGCGGAAGGCGCTGCGATAATTGGCGTCGATGTGGACGAAAAAGGCGGCATAAGCACCAGGGACAGAATCCGCTCGCACGGCGGCCGCATTCTATTCCACCGCGCAGACGTTGGCTCACAAGTCGAAGTTCTGCAAGCAGTAGAAGCTGGTCTGCGGGAGTTCGGAAAAATTGATGTACTAGCGAACGTTGTTGGGATCGCCTCGGAAGCTCCGTGCCACAAAATGGAGCTGAGCGACTGGGAGCGCATCATCCGCGTGAATCTCACTAGTATGTTTCTCACCTCCAAGTATGTTTTGCCGGGCATGATCGAGCGGAAGTACGGCTCGATCGTGAACATGGCTTCCGTGCAAGGATTGCTCGGCCTTGCGGGATATCCACATTATGCCGCGAGCAAGGGCGGAGTCATCAGCATGACAAGGCAAATGGCCCGTGAATATGCCTCGACGGGAATTCGCGTGAACTCGATCGCTCCTGGAACGATTGATACGCCTTTGAATAAGCAGGTGCTGGAACGTGCAGCAGACCCCGAAGCTCTCCGCGCCGTCTGGCTGAAGATGCATCCTCTCGGGAGATTGGGAACCCCTCTCGACGTCGCCAACGCGGCACTCTACCTCGCGAGCGATGAAAGTTCATGGGTGACAGGTCAATGTCTGGTGATTGACGGCGGCCTCACGGCTTGCGCGCCAGCTTAATCGAATATTCAACAGGCAATACCCAATACCCAAGCCTCAGGTCGGCAGATCAGGAGGATGAATAAGTATGAAGGGACCGCTTCAGGGACTGCGGGTCGCGGACTTCAGTCAGCTCGTGCAAGGACCCAGTGCGACCCAGCTCTTGGGAGACTTGGGTGCGGACATCGTGAAAATCGAGCCGCGTGCCGGAGAATGGTCGCGCAGCTGGTCCATCGGTGACACCTTTGTACAAAAGGAGAGCCTGTCGTTTCTGGCTTTCAATCGCGCGAAGCGAAGTATCACACTCGATTTGAAGGCCGCGGAGGGGAAAGAAATTGCTCTTCGCATCATTAAATCCTCCGACGTACTGATCGAAAATTTTCGCCCGGGCGTCATGGATCGTCTGGGCCTTGGGTACGAGACTCTTTCCGCGATCCAGCCGGGACTGATCTACTGTGCAAGCTGTGGCTGGGGGCAGGACGGGCCATACCAGCAGCGTCCGGGCCAGGATTTGTTGGCGCAGTCAATCGCCGGAGTTTTGATGCTGAACGGAACGGCCAGCGATCCACCGGTGCCTGTGGGGATTGGCCTCGCGGATCTTACGGCAGGTCTGCACATCACCATCGCCGTGTTGTCGGCTCTTTTTGAGCGAGCGCGCTCCGGAAAGGGTCAGCGGGTTGATATCAACCTATTGAACTCGATGATGCATCTGGCGACACAGGAATTGACGTTATATCTCAACACCCTGCGCGAACCGCAGCGGAGTGCGGCCGGGATTGGCCATCCCTATGTGGGTGCGCCCATGGGGGTTTACAAGACACGCGATGGCTACATCTCGGTGGCCATGATGCCTCTCCAGAAAGTTGCTGGATTGGTGGGAGTGGCGGGGTTCGAAGGAAACGATTCACGTAACGCTACAGCAGACCGCGATGAGATAAAGCGGAGGCTTGAGAAGGGATTCATTAAGAAAACAACCGCCGAACTTATGGAAATTTTCATGGCTGCGGATATTTGGTCCGCTCCTGTGAACACTTTTCCCGACGTGGAGCGTGACCCACAGGTGCGGCACAACGAAATTCTCGTGGAATTTGAGCACCCGGTGGCCGGGAAATTTCGCACCGTCGGAGTGCCCATCGAGTTCAGCCGAACGCCGGGCGAAATCCGCAGACCGCCGCTCCTGGGCGAGCATAAAGACGAAATTCTCGTCGAATTGGGATACAGCGATAAGGAAATCACCCATTTCAAGGAAGAGAAGATCGTTTAGGTTTTCGAACAGCGGGTAATCCGCATGATCGAATCGCCGGCTGCGACACGACACTAAGGAGATTGCCCGTGATAACCCTGCGGGGGATGACTTGGAAGCATGATCGAGGTCTTGCTCCCATGCTGGCAACAGCCGCCCGGTGGTCTGAAACGCATCCTGACGTTCGCATCGAATGGGAAGCTCGATCGCTGCAGGGATTCGCCGACCACCCGATCCGGGACCTTGCCGAAGAATTTGATTTATTGGTGCTCGATCATCCATTCATGGGCGCGGTCGCAAAAGGAGGTTATCTCGTTCCACTAGACAATCACATTTCTGCTGAAGTTATCTCCAGCCTGCGAAGCGAGAGTGTGGGCGCTTCACACGAAAGTTATTTCTACCAGGGCCGCCAGTGGGCGCTGGCGATAGATGCGGCGGCGCAAGTAGCCGGTTACCGCTCGGACTTGCTGGCAGCGGCGGGGATGAAGGTTCCCTCAACGTGGGACGAGGTTTCTGAGCTGGCTCGCATCCGAAAAGGCTTTGTAACCGCGCCTCTGCTGCCGGTCGATTCGTTTTGCAGTTTCCTTACGCTGTGCACGGCCTTCGGCGAAACGCCGTTTGCTGCAGGATCACACAAGGTGCCCAAGGTGGTTGGCAAGGAAGCTGGCGAATCAGCCTTGCGACAGCTCAAAGCGTTAGGGGAATTCTCAATCAAGGAAGCACACGAGATGAATCCCATCGCTGTGTGGGAGAAGATGAGCACCACGGACGAGATTGCTTATTGTCCGATCGCGTTCGGCTATTCGAATTATGCGCGACCGGGTTACCGGCGCGCTCCCATCCATTTTACAAACATTCCCTCCCGTCCTCCTCGAGGATCTGCGGGTTCTGTGCTCGGCGGGGCGGGCCTTGCCATCTCTGCCCGCTGCAAAGAGCTTTCCGCTGCCGTTGATTACGCGGTGTGGGTGGCCAGCGCGGAATGTCAGAAAACAATTTACGTTCAATCGGGTGGACAGCCGGGCAACAGGAAGGCCTGGATCGATCCCGCTATCAATGAGATCTCGAACCGTTTCTTCGAAGCTACTCTTCCCACACTCGAACAGGCTTTTTTGCGTCCCCGGATTGCCGGTTTCATAGAATTCCAAACGCAAGCATCCGCGCTGATCAGCGATTTCTTGCAAGGAAAATCCAATCCAGCGGCCACATTGGATTTGCTGGATGAATGTTTTCGTAAGGCGCCGTTATAGCCTATCGTTTTTCAAGCTGATTGTAGAGATTTCTAGCCCATGAAAATCGCAGGAAGGTGATGAAGGAAACCTGGCGCTGGTTTGGACCACAGGATCTCATTTCGTTGGCGCAGATAAGGCAGGCCGGAGCTACGGGCATCGTCACCGCGCTTCACCACTTCTATCGCGGCGAGGCGTGGCCTCAGGACGAAGTCCTCAAGCGCAAAGCCGAGATCGAATCTGCGGGCCTGGTGTGGTCCGTCGCAGAAAGCATTCCGGTTCACACTTCCATCAAGCTCCGCTCCGAGCCCTATCGCCAGTACATCGCCGCATGGAAGGATTCTCTTGCTGCCATTGCCAAAGTCGGCGTCCGGGTCGTGTGTTACAACTTCATGCCTCTCGTTGATTGGACCCGAACGAATTTGATGTGGCGCCTGCCGAACGCGGGATATGCTTTGCGCTTCGATGCTGTTGATTTCGCGGCGTACGACCTGTTCTTGCTCGAGCGTCCGGGTGCCGAGCGAGAATACGCGCCGGAGCGCGTTGCTGCGGCGCGCACTCGCTTCGCCGCGATGTCCCCGACGCAGCAGGACGAACTGGAGCGCGCCATTATCGCGGGACTTCCCGGCGCAGAATCTTCCTACGACCGCAAAGCGTTTCGCGATTCGCTAGCAGCATGGGAAGGGATCACGTCCGATGATCTCCGTTCCGCCCTTGTCGCCTTCCTGCGGGAACTAGTACCGGTTGCGGAAGAGCTTGGCGTCCGCCTCGCCATTCACCCCGACGACCCGCCGTGGCCGCTCTTCGGATTACCCCGGGTGGTCTCCACAGCCGAAGACGTGCGTCACATATTCAGTTCCGCTGACACGCCTGCGAATGGCTTGACGTTCTGCGTAGGATCATTCGGCGCGCGCGCGGACAATGACCTAACTGCGATGATCCGCGAATTTGCGCCACGGATTCATTTTGCGCACCTGCGCCAGGTTACCCGCGAAGCGGACGGCTCGTTTTACGAAGCCGAGCACCTCAGCGGCAGCTCGGACATGGTCGCGGCAGTGCGCGCGCTCTTCGCAGAGGAATCGCGTCGGCGGCGTGAGCACCGCCCGGATCATGAAATTCCCATGCGACCCGACCACGGCCACCTACTCGCCGACGACATTGGCAAGAAATCCAATCCTGGCTACTCTTATGTCGGCCGCCTGAAGGGACTCTCCGAGCTGCGTGGATTGGCACACGGGTTGCTCGGTGCCACTCTAGGCTTATCGGACTGAACGCGCGGGTGTATATTCACGTTTGCCCGCAAACAAGAAATAAAGTGAGCGAACGCCCATGAAGGAATTCGAAAATAAAGTTGCCATCGTCACCGGCACGACCGGAATTGGCCGCGCCATCGCGCTGCGCCTGGCATCGGGCGGGGCGAACGTCGTGGCCTATGGCATTGACGCCGCCGCAAACCGCGAACTCCAGCAAATGTCCGATGTGAAACACGCTACACTTCGCGTCGAGCAGTGCGACGTAAGCGTTCCGCAGCTGGTACAGGCCGCGGTCGCCAAAACCGTCGAAAAATTCGGCGGCCTCGATTTCATTGCCAACGCCGCGGCCTTCCATCCCTTCGGGAATAGCGTCGAAACAGATCCTGAAACCTGGAACCGCTGCATCGCTGTGAATCTCAGCAGCGTTTATCTCCTCGCACATTTTGGCATTCCGGAAATGAGGAAACGAGGCGGCGGATCAATCATCATTCTCGCCTCCGTTCAAGGCTACGCTTGCCAGCCTGGGGTTGCCGCGTACGCCACCTCGAAGGGCGGCCTGCACAGTTTGACACGGGCTCTCGCATTGGACCACGCCGCCGATAAAATTCGCGTCAATTCCATTAGTCCGGGCTCCATTCGCACGCCGATGCTCGAACATTCAGCCGCGCATTTTTCGCCAGACCTGCCCATCGAGACGGTCATCGAAAGATTTGGCGCCGCGCATCCTCTCGGCCGCGTTGGCACTGTCGAAGAAGTTGCTGAACTCGCGGCATTTCTCCTGTCTGATCGTGCGGCGTTCTGCACGGGCGGAGATTACCTTGTGGACGGCGGTTTGCTCGCGGGTATCGGAGTGCAATGATCGAACCTCCGGTATGCGTTGCGCCGACAGGTGACGTTTGCGGCGAAGGCGCGGTCTGGCACGCTGCCCACCAAGCCGTTTACTGGACAGACATCAATCGCTTCTTGATCCACCGTTTGAATCTGGCGGACTCCACCGTCCGCACCTGGCTATTCCATGAGCCGGTCACTGCTCTCACATTGACCGATCGCGACGATGTGCTGGTTGTGGTCCTGGGTTCGCGCGTGATTTTCTGGGAGCCTGCTACCGATGCGCGTCACGATCCCGTTTTCGTGCTCGACGGGTGGCCTGCGGTCCGCTTGAACGATGCGCGCTGTGATCCGCGCGGGTCTCTCTGGCTTGGCTCGATGCGCAACAACGTCAATACGGACGGCTCTTCGTGCCCTGTCGGCGGGCAAGATGGCGTTCTCGTCCGCGTAGATCCGGACGCCGCGGTGACCTGCTGGCGAAAGGGTGTCGGAATTTCCAATACTCTTGCGTGGAGTCCCGATCGTCGCCGCTTTTATTTCGCAGACACACTCGCAAACGTAATCTGGGTTTATGACTACGATTCATCCACTGGCGCAATTTCGAATGAACGTCCGTTTCTGAATGGTTTTGCGCGCGGATTTCCTGACGGTTCGACGGTTGATTCCGATGGGTTTCTCTGGAACTGCCGTTTCTTCGGAAATTGTGTCGTGCGCGTTGCCCCGGATGGAAAAATCGACCGGGTAATTGAAATGCCCGTGAAAAATATCACCACCTGCGTATTCGGCGGCGCCGATCTCACCACTCTATTTGTCACGACCGCCTCAGTTGAAGCGCCGCGCGGGGATCGCCTTGCCGGAAGCCTGTTTTCGATTCAGACGAAAGTTCGAGGCCAGGTAGAAAATCGTTTTCGGTTTTATGCCGGCGCGCGCTAGTGGACATGATCACACCCAATCGGTATCGCATTGATTCATCAGTCCGTGAGCATCTTCGCAAATGACAATGAATGACAACGATTGAGAAAGGTCCAACATGAAGCGACGTGAATTTCTTGGGATTGTCGGCGTTGGAGCATTGCACAAACTCGCGCGACCCGAATTCGCCACAGGGCGTCGGAATGGCCCATCCACGACCGCTTCCGAGGTGCAAGCGAGCGAATCGAAGCCGTACGGTTCAGGCCATTTTGGCGAGTGGATTACCGATCAGTTCGGCCTGCCTGCTTATCGCTACACTTGCAATCAGATAACCGACCCGAAAGCAGTTACTCCCGTGCACAAGCAATGGCGCGGTCCCACCGACCATACACACCAGGTCGGCAACGATCGCATCATTGCGGCAGTTTCGAACTTCGGATATGTGCAGGTTCGCCAGGACGAAGGTTCGCCGAAATTTCTGAACGATTATTTTCCGGAACGATCCCACTTCGGCGGTGGCATCGGCTTCCTCACCGATGGAGAGCAGGTACTCAGCACCTATTATCCCGGACAAGGGGAATCCTTCGACAGAGTCATGGGCGAGGGCTATTTCCGAAAAACCGTAAAGGGGCAAAAGTATGCGGTCGACCAGGTAATTTGCGCTCCGTTTGGCGATGATCCCGTTTTGCTCTCGGCTGTGACCGTCACGAACCACGGCAACCAGGAAGCAAGTCTCCGCTGGGTTGAATACTGGGGCTGCCACAATTATCAATTTTCATATCGTTCGTGGATGCAAGCGGAGGTGCTCCATAGCGCGAACGGCGCGGATCTGCGTCGCCAATTCGGCGCTCGCTTTGCCCACGAGTTTCGCGCGCTACCAAATCGCGCGGGTCTGATCGAAACGCAGAAATTTCTTGGAAGAGCGCCAGAAGACGAGAAATTATGGCAACAAGTTCAAGCCTCGCTGAAGAAAGATCCCTCCGGGTTTTTTGGGGGGCCTGTTCCCGACGTTGCATCTGGAGCGGCGATGGAAGATTTAAATCCTCCGAGCACATTTCTTGTCTCGCTCGATGGCCCCGCGGACGGATTTGCCACCGACGCGTCGGCTTTCTTCGGGAGTGGCGGCGTTGATCACCCTCCCGGACTTTCAACCAAACTCAATAACGATGCCAGCTCCACGGGTTCTACGAGCGCATTGTTGCTCGAGCGTCATCTGAATCTGCGCCCGCAGGAAAGCCGGACGCTTTTCTTCTTATACGGGTATTTGCCGCAGGGATTCGAAGTTGACGCGTTGGTGGCGAAGTACTCGGCCGATCCCGCAGGATTGTTGTCGCGCTCCAGCGCTGCCTGGAAAGCGGATGGCGTTCGCTTCAGCACGCCCGGGGAGCCGTGGGTGGAAAGAGAAACGTCCTGGCACAATTACTATCTGCGCAGCAATCTCACTTACGACAGCTTCTTCCGCGAACATATCCTTTCGCAAGGTCACGTGTACCAATACATTATCGGATTCCAGGGGGCGGCGCGCGACCCGCTGCAACACACCTTGCCCTTTATCTTCAGTAAGCCGGACGTCGCCCGCGCGGTGATTCGCTACACGTTGAAAGAGATACAAGCGGATGGATCTATTCCCTACGGCATCGTGGGCAGCGGCGTTCCCATGCCCGCTATTTTCCATCCCAGTGACCAGGAGATGTGGTTGTTGTGGACCGCGAGCGAATACGTGCTGGCCACTCGCGACAAAACTTTTCTCGACGAAAAGATTCCCATCTATCCGCGCCAGGTAGCGAGCTCCACTGACCCGACGGTGCGCGACTTGCTGCAGCGTTCTTACATCCATCTCACTCAAGACATCGGAGTGGGAAAACACGGGCTCATGCGCCTCTCCAACGGCGATTGGAACGACGAGGTCGTGGTGTTTCGTAAAGCGACGGCGTCGGAAGCTTCATCCGGTGAAGGTGAAGTCCGCCAGCAAGCCGAAAGCGTCCTCAACGCTGCCATGGCCAGCTACGTCCTCGATTACTACGCGCGCCTGCTTGCTTATGTTGGAGAAACGAAGGAGGCGGAACAAGCGCGTGCGAAGGCTGAAGCCCAACGCGTCGCCGTTCGTGAGTGCTGGCAAGGAAAGTGGTTTCGCAGAGCGTGGCTTGGCCCGCAGCTCGGCTGGTTGGGCGAGGACCATCTATGGCTGGAGCCGCAACCGTGGTCAATCATTGGCGGAGCAGCCGTGCCGGACCAAAGCAAGACATTGGTAACCTCGCTGAATGAACTTGTGCGTAAGCCTTCGCCTATCGGCGCGATGGTGCAGAGTAAGGGCGATTCCACAATGTCCAGTCAAGTGGGCACATTAACCAACGGCGGTGTCTGGCCATCCATAAATGGAACGCTGATTTGGGCGCTGGCTCTCGTTGACGGTGCCCAAGCATGGGATGAATGGAAGAAGAACTGCCTAGCGCTGCATGCGGAGGCTTATCCGGACGTCTGGTATGGCATATGGGGTGGTCCCGATACGTACAACTCCGTGCTGTCAAAACATCCCGGCCAGACGATGTTCGAAGAGCAATCGCCAAAGGATCAAAACATGCCGGCTGGGTCGGGGCTCAACTGGACAGACTATCCAGTCATGAATATGCATCCCCATGCTTGGCCGCTTTACAGCGCGGCGAAATTGCTGGGTCTCGCCTACCAGGAAAACGGCGTAAGCTTTCAACCGACGCTTCCGCTGGCCGAGTATGAATTCACTTCTCCGCTACTCGGTTTCAAGAAGGCCAAGAGTGGGTTCAGCGGCTGGTACGCACCTTCGGTCGCTGGACGCTGGGACTTTGAGATTAAACTTCCGGAATCGGAAGCAGCGCGATTGCGCCAATTAAAGATCAATGGTCAGACGGCGCAATTTTCCACTTCAGCACAAGGAATCCGATTTTCCGGCGAGAGTAAACCCGGCGTGCCGCTGCGTTGGGAGATCAGCTGAACTGTATTCTGCCGTCCCGGATCCGGGCTCGACGCATGCAGGAGTTCGCGGCCGACTAGCCAGTGACGGCCCATCCCGCGTCTCCACGAATCACTTCTCCCGTCATGGGAATGGATTCGTCGCTTAGAAGAAACAGCGCGATCCGCGCGACTTCCTCGGCCTCGACGAAATCGCCTTTCACAGGCTGTTTGTGCGCAATGAAGGTACGAATCTTGTCGTTCGTCTGTGCGCGCGCACTCATCGGCGTGCGCACCAAGCCGGGCGCAATCACATTGATGCGAATTCCCATCGGCGCATAGTAGGCGGCAGCCGCCAGGCTCATAGACTCGATAGCGCCCTTGCTGGCTGCATACGCATGCGTTGCGAAGAACTCCCGCTCAGGAAAGCGCGCCAGCACGCTGCCGGTATTCAGAATCGTGCCTTTGCGAGACGCGCCGAGCCAGTGGCGGAGCACTTCGCGGCAGACGTGAAAAGTTCCCGCCGCATGAATGCTCATCATCGCCTGCCATCCCTCCGGAGTGCATTCGTGCAGAGGTCCATCGCCCAACGAGCGTCCGCTGATGCCGGCAACGTTAAAGACAGCGTCAACCGTGCCGAACTTCCGGATGCATGCGGCCACCGCTTCCTGCACCGCCCGGAAATCGGCCACATCTGCTACCGCGTAGCCGGAATCCGGAGTCTCTTTGCACAGGTTCTGGCATTCGTCTTCGCGGTTTCCGACGACAAAAATCCTGCTACCTCGGCCCGCGGCTAAGCGGGCCGTAGCCGCAGCGATTCCCGACGACCCAGTGATTAGCAGAGTTTGCGCCATTTAGGACCGCGCGGTCATTCGTAGAGATGCCGAAGGCTTGTTCGGTAGGCTTCGTAAAACGATTCCAGTTGATCTTCAGCACTCTGGTTCCCGACGAACTGATGACTGGGTAGCAGCACGGGTTTGTGCTTTCTTTCCAGCAACAGTTGCGCGGTCTCGCAGCGGAGCATGTTGATGATCATCGCGCCGGTTACAGTAGAGACCGGCCCGGTGCGCCAGTCCAGACCATCCAACTCCACCACGCAATCGCCCGGTGGACAGCCATTGTCAATTACGATGTCGGCAAAATCGATAAGCTTCTTGCCGGAGGAATGGGCCGCCTTGGATTGCTCACAATGGGCGCGGGAAACAATAGCGACGACGGGAAGCCCTCGCTGTTGCGCGCCTCGCGCCATTTCCACCGGCACGGGCCTGATTCCGCTCGTGGAAATGACGATGAAAGCGTCGTTCGGGCCAAAGTGGAAGCCGTTCAAAATCTGATCGGAGTAGCCCTCGTATTTTTCCAGGTGCAGTGGAGGGCGAAGGCCGTTTGTGCCGATGATCGCTGAATGATTCGAGAGAGATTGCTCCACCAGGGCTACGAATCCCACGAAGCAGCCTTGGCGGGGCGTCATTTCCTCGCACATCATGCGCGAATGCCCGCAACCGAAGAGAAACACCAGCCCGCCTTTCGCGATGCGGTCGGCGAACAGGCGAGAAGCCTCCTGAATCGGGCCCATCTGAGTTGCTTTTATTTGATTGAGTAAGGGAATAACAGTGTCGAAGTAGGTTACGGCAGCGTTCTCACCGCGCTTAGAGGGCTCTGTCATAGGGTTGATTCTGTCATTATGCACAACGATGCGATAATATCGCAAATCAATGAGTGAAAAGCTTGAAACAGCACGTAGTCCGCTAGAGGAAATCTACGCCATCGGATTGGATGTTGGCGGCACGAACCTGAAAGGTGGGCTCGTGGATGGGACAGGGCAATTGCGCCTCGCGCTGTCCGAAGCCACACCTCGATCCGTTGAAGGTTTCCAGAAGGTGGCGGAATCTTTTTTCGCCAGGCTTAGCCCAAATGTTTCTGTTCGTGCCATCGGAATAGGATGCAAAGGCGTGGTGGATACCAATACCACACTGCTGGTGCGTTCTCCGGGCGATCTGAAGCATCTGGAAGGACATGTCCTGCGCGAGCTGCTGAGCGCAGGCGCCGCCGGTAAGTCCGTGTATGCCGACAACGACGCGCGCACTGCGCTGATTGCGGAATGGCTCTGGGGCGCGGCCAAGGGATGCCAAAACGTCCTGATGATGACGCTAGGAACCGGCGTGGGCGGCGGAATGCTGATGCAAGGCCAAATCATGCGCGGCGCACACGGCGTAGCCGGGCACATAGGCCACATGACGATCGATGCGCACGGGCCGATGTGCATCTGCGGAAATTACGGTTGCCTGGAAACGATCTTTTCCGCGCGGGCGATTGAAGCCGAAGCATTCTCCACGAGGCACCGGCGAGTCGGTTCGGTGCTTACCGATCGCGCCGAGGCTTCGGATTGTTCGCAAGTGTTTCAGGACGCCGCGCAATCCGACGAAGCCGCGCAGTGGATCATCAACCGCGCCACGCTACATCTAGGCGCGGCTATCGCAAGTTTGGTCCACCTGATCGATCCGGAGCTGATTATCCTGGGCGGACAAATAGCCGAGTCGGGTCCGCAATTGCTCGAGCCGCTGCGCGAACAGCTGCGCAGCAGGACGCGGTTCCTCATTGGCCGCGATATTCCGATCGTGTTCCCCCGTGTGCCGTCGCATGCCGGAGTAATCGGTGCTGCCGGCTTGGCGCTTCTGGAAACGGACGCGCTGCGGGGCTGATATGGATGTGTTTCCCACACAGGGCGCGGAAAGCATCCACTTTGATGTCGTAGTGGCTGGGTCCGGATCGGCCGGAGCCACCGCTGCGATCGCAGCCGCGCGTGCCGGTGCGAAAACCCTCCTCGTCGAGCGCTTCGGCTTTCTCGGCGGCACCAGCACTGCCGTGCTTGACACTTTTTACGGCTTCTACACGCCAGGCTCGCGCTCACTCAAAGTAGTCGGCGGCATCGCCGACGAGGTTGTTAAAGGTCTCCGCGACTACGGAGCCTGCATGGAACGGCCCAACACCTATGGCGCGGGCACTGGAATTACCTACAACTCGGAATATCTGAAAATGGTGTGGGAACGATTGGTGCAGGACGCTGGCGCATCGATCTTGCTGTACGCCTGGATTCAAGACGCGTCGCTCTCAGGACAAAGAATTCAATCGCTCATCGTCGCTACCAAGCAGGGTTTGCGAAAAGTAATTGGAAAATATTTTATTGATGCCACCGGAGATGCCGACCTGTGCTGCTTCGCTGGCGCTCCTTGCGAATTAGCGGGCGAGCACGAACCCGCCCAGATGCTTACCACCACATTCAAAGTTGCAAATGTGGACGTGGCCCTCAGAAAGACTCTTTCCAAGAAGGAATTTCACCAGCGTATGGCAGCAGCCGCTGAGTCTGGCCGTTTCAATTTGCCGCGGCGCGAAGGAAGCGACCACATCACCCCCGTTCAAGGGATGATGGCTACCAACATGACGCGTGTGCAATCATTCGAATCCTCCGACGGACGATTCCGCAACGCGACTGATCCAGATCTGCTGACCAATGCCGAAATCGAAGGACGCAGGCAAGCGCTGGAATATCTGCGCTTCCTGAAAAGCGAAATTCCCGGATACGCTGATTCCGAACTGATCGCATTTGGAACGCAAATTGGTGTTCGCGAAACGCGACGAGTGCGTGGTGAGTACCGTCTCACCCGGGAAGATGTGCTCAGCGCGCGCCAGTTCGAAGATCAGATTGGGCTTTGTGGAGCGCCGATCGAAGATCACCACGCCGGTAGCGATACCGAATGGCAATACCTTCCCGATGGAAAATGCGTCGGCATTCCGTTTCGTTCGCTCATCCCTCAGAAAGTGGAGAATCTGCTGGTTGCTGGCCGCTGCTTCTCGGCGACCCACGATGCTCATGCCAGCGTGCGGTCCATGGCCCAATGCATGGCCATGGGACAAGCCGCTGGAACCGCGGCGGCACTGTGCTCAACGACGGGCCGAGTGCCGCGTGAACTCGATATTCGCCAACTTGAACAAAGTCTGCAGAAAACGGGAGCGATTCTCCGCAGCTAACAATCATGCCATTCCTGCGCACAGTTCTCGGAGACATCGAGGCGAGTCAGGCTGGCATCTGCTACGCCCACGAACACCTCATTATCGACCCCAGCTTTACAACTTACCGATATCCCGATTTCTTACTGGATTCAGTCGAGCGTGCTTGTGTTGACGTTGCAGAGTTCCATGCGGCGGGAGGCCGAACGCTGGTCGATTCCATGCCGTGCGGCGGAGGCCGCAACCCCGCAAAACTGGCTGAGATCTGCCGCATCACGGGAGTGAACATTGTTTGTCCCACAGGGCTTCATCTAGCGAAATACTATGCGCCGGGACACTGGGGCGAGCGTCTCAACGCCGAGGAGCTGGCAAACCTGTTCATCGCCGATATAGAACAAGGTATCGATTCGGCTGATTACAACGGGCCCGAAATTTCACGCACTCCGCACAAGGCGGGAGTAGTGAAGGTAGCCACAGGAGAGAGGTCTCTCAGCGCGCGTGAGCACAAGGCATTCGAGGCAGCGGCCATCGCACATCAGCAAACCGGAGCGCCAATCCTCACCCACACCGAGCAGGGCGCTGGCGCCCTGGAGCAGGTCCGGCTGTTCGAAGAGTTCGGCGTGCCGCTGCAGCACGTAGTAATATCACACACGGACCGCGCCCCAGACCGCGCCTACCACCAGGAGATTCTTTCGACCGGCGTCATACTGGAGTACGATTCCGCGTTTCGTTGGGGGCCGGAAGCAGGCAATCCCACCTTGGATCTGGTCGTCGCAATGGTCGCTGCAGGTTTCGGCCAGCAGATCGTGCTGGGCATGGACGCAGCTCGCCGAAAATACTGGAAAGCCTACGGGGGAACTCCCGGATTGGCATTTTTGCTGCGCGATTTCGTTCCACGACTAATCGAAGCAGGTTTGACCAAAGCCGACATCGAGAAAATTTTCGTAAGCAATCCCGCAAAGTGTTACGCGTTTCGTTCGCTTCCCGCGGACAAAAGGACAGGCTCAATCCATGCATGAAGCCACCCTCGGCTTGCTGATGATTATCGTTGCCGGTGTGATGAACGGCAGCTTCGCCGTTCCCATGAAACTCACGCATCGCTGGCAATGGGAGCACACCTGGCTGATGTGGACGATCTACGGCCTGTTCATTTTTCCGCCGCTGCTCACGATCCTCACGATCCCAAATACGCTCGCGGTCTATCAAGAGAGCGGGCCGGGCGTAGTAGCGGCGGTCGCAGCGTGCGGCGCGGGATGGGGAATTTCCGTGGTATTTATCGGCCTTGCCGTCGAAGCCGTGGGAGTGGCGGTTTCTTTTTCAATCATACTCGGGCTATCCGCGGCTCTCGGCAGCCTGGTGCCGCTCGTCGTTTTTCATAGGGACAAGATTGCCACTCCGGCGGGCATGAGCGTTCTCGGTGGTCTCGCGTTGATGTTGATCGGAGTAGGCGCCTGCGCCGTCGCCGGCAAACGCCGCGAAATGGCTTTGGGAGCTCGCGCGCCAGGCAAAACGTCAATCGCCATGGGCCTGACCTTCTGCGTTTTGGGCGGCATCGGTTCCGGTCTGGTGAATCTCGGTTTGGTATTCGGCGCGCCAATTCTTAAAGCAGCCGAAGCGCACGGCGCGTCTCGCGTCTCTACCCCCAATGCTGCGTTTCTTCCGCTAATGCTCGCCGGCGGTATCCCCAGCTTGATTTATTGCAGTTATCTAATTTTTAAAAATAAGAATGTGCATCAATTTGGCGCTCCCCAGACGGCTCATCACTGGTTCCTCACCGCGCTGATGGCTTTCCTGTGGTTCGCCAGCACAATTCTGTACGGCGCTGCTACCACCAATCTCGGCCAGTTGGGCGCCGTATTCGGTTGGCCGCTGTTCATGTCGGTGATCGTCATCACGGCTGCTGCGTGGGGTTTGATTACCGGCGAATGGAAAGGAAGCGGTTCGAATCCACGAATCGTGATGGCCGTCGGGGTGGGAATTCTGGTCGTAGCGATATTCGTGCTCTCCTTCGCGGGACGGCAAGTGTAGCGACGGGAGATTTCTTCAGTTAATTTCCGGCTTCGCGTGTGCGATCGGCTTGCAGGGACGTGCTTTCCCAGCGCTCTCCGCAGCGCAAAATGCTACAAGGCTGCGCAATGGCGTCGCAGGCTCTCGCGAAATCCTGTGGGTCCCCCGTGTTAAACGCAAACATTTCGTAGTGACACGGAATCACCGTACGCGCAGAGATTTGCTTGCCTAATTGAGCCGCTTCTTTCGAATTCAAATTGCCCGCCACGCGCCGCTCTGGTGCGCGTCCGTTGATTGGCAGCAGAGCCACATCCACCTTGTGGCGTTGCAGCAGCTCTGGCATGCCGTCATACAGCAGCGTGTCACCGCTGTGATAAATCGCCCAAGGGCCAAATTGGACGATATAGCCAACAAATTCCGACCCCAGCTCATCATGCTTCGCCGGAACGGCCTCAATTCGAAACGGTCCGGCATCAGCAGACTGGCCAATCTCCAGTCCCACGGGAAACGACGGGCCAATCCCCAGCCGCTCCGCGACGAACTTCCGGTTTGCCGCCGCCACAATCAAAGTGATTCCTTTGTTGACGCGCAACAGTGGTCCCAGCGTTTCCGCGTCGAGATGATCGGTATGATTGTGGCTGGAGGTGACCACATCAATAAAATCGAGAGTCGCGGGATCCACGGCGCGCTCCGTCATTCGCACGTGAGGCTTGTCGGTGCTCGCGTATTTCTTCGTCAGCGAATCGGACAAGTACGGGTCGAGCAGCAGATGCCGTCCGCGCCATTGCAACACAAAGCCGCTCTGCCCCAGCCACCAGAGCCGGAAATGCCCATCGTCGCGGTTGGCTGCCTTTATATCGGCGAGCAGCGCAGCGTCTTTCAGCAGCGGCACAATCACGCTAAACCCAATTCCCGGCGCACAAGTTTCACGCCCTCCACCATGGATTTCAGTTTTCGGCGTGCAGCCCAGCGCGCGGTTTGACTCAGTCCGCAATCAGGCGCAAAAGCTAGACGCTCGGCAGGCGCAAACTGCAAACAGTGCCGTACACGCCCCGCGACATCTTCCGGCGTCTCAATGTAATAATTCTTCACGTCAATAATCCCAACCGCCACATCCGTGCGCTCTGCAATACTCTTAATTACCTCCAGTTCGGCGAATTCCCGGCTGGCCATTTCCAGGTGCATTTCGTCCACATGTAAATCCAGGAACGCGGGAAACAGGCACGCGTATCTTCGAGGAGCCACCGCGCGCCCTTTGAAGTTGCCGAAGCACAAATGAGTGGATAGCCGGCAACGGCCGCGCACGCTATCTACAGTTTCGTTGAACAGCTTCACAAAAACGCGTGGATCCTCCCGATGCCCGTAGCAGCTCATCGAAGGTTCGTCCACACAGATTTCCTGGCAGCCTTCGGCAACTAGCGCTTCCAACTCCCGCCGCACGATAGGGACGAGCGCATGCGTCAATGCGAACCTGTCTGGATAAATCTTGTTCGGGTCAAGACGCCCGCTGAGAGTGTACGGACCGGGCACGCTCGCCTTTAGATCTACTCCTGCAGGAGCAATTCGTTTCAGGCGCCGAAACTCGTCCACGACGCCCAAGCCGCGCGGGGCCCCGAGCTCTCCAGTCACGTCATGTTTCCCTCGCTGGTCGTGGCCCGGAGGTCCAAACCTGCGCTTCGGCAGAGGTTCGGAGGCAATACCGCTCAAGAACCCATAAAACGAGAGATTGAAATCGAGACGGGTCTGTTCACCATCGGTGATCACATCCAGCCCTGCGTCCAGCTGATCCTTCACTGCAACGGCTACCGCATCATCCAGCATTTCGCTTAGATCATCGGCGCCGAATGCGTCCAGGTGGTTGGATGCAAATTCCAACCAGGCTGGAAAAGGGTAGCTGCCGATTACTGTTGTTCGAAGAGCGCGTGGCATCGGTTACCTCAAGGGATCGCACCACTCCAATTCTTGCACTACAAGCATGGTAATAGGACAGCTATGCCGGGCAACGATTATTCCACAAGGCTCGCCAAACGTCATGTCCATGAATTGCAGCGGCACAAAGCACGCCTCGCGTGCCCACGCTATGCGCTTGCACGTCACTTCTGCTAACCTTGCATGGCCCCACAGGAGCCCACTTCAGCTCGAATGAAACGCCCGATCACGCGACGCGATTTTCTGGAAATGTGTGCCGCCATGGGCATTGCACTGCCCGCGGGCTCAGCTCTATTTGACGTAAAGCACCCGCGCGGCCTGGATTTCAATCACGTGAATTCGCCCACGCCCCGGAAGTACCTGATCGAAACCATGGGTGGCGGCGTGGCGCTCTTCGATTACAATAACGACGGTTTGCTCGATATTTTTCTAGTGAATAGCGGCCAACTTACCAATCCCATGCGCCCGCCGGAGACCTTCGACCGGCACGATCCCCGCAATTGGAATCGCCTCTACCGGCAGAATCCGGATGGCAGCTTTACGGACGTCACCAAAGAGGCCGGGCTTGCGAATGCTGGCGACGGCAACTACGGCATGGGCGTTGCGGTGGGCGATTACGACAACGACGGCTTCCCCGACCTCTACATAACGAACTACGGAAAAAATACGCTATACCACAACAATGGCGACGGCACTTTCACCGACGTTACCGCCAAAGCAGGCGTGGAGGCGGGAGGCTGGAGCTGCTCCGCCGGCTTCTTCGATTACGATAACGACGGCCACCTCGACCTTTTCGTCACGCGTTACATGCTCTGGGACACGCAGCACAGCAAGATTTGCGGCAACGAATGGCAGACGTATTGTCCGCCCGCCGAATTCCCCGCAACGACCAACATCCTTTATCGCAATCGCGGCGACGGCACATTCGAAGACGTCAGCCAGCATTCCGGCATTGCCGCGCTCAAGGGACGTTCTCTCGGCGTCTCCTTTGCCGATTACGATGACGATGGCTTTACCGATATTTTCGTTTCGAACGATGGCATGCGCCAGTTTCTGTTCCATAATAATGCCGACGGCACGTTCACCGAACGCGCCCTGGAAGCTGGCACGGCGCTCACGGCCGATGGCAAACCGCTTTCGGGCATGGGCACGGTGTTTCAAGATTACGACAACGATGGGCGACCCGATATTTTGGTCACTGTGCTGCCACGCGAGGTTTACGCGCTCTTTCACAACGACGGCAATGGTTCGTTCAGCTACCGCAGCCTGCAATCAGGCTTGGGCCTGCTGTCTGCGGCGAGTTCAGGCTGGGGCGTAGGCTTCGAGGATTTTGACAACGATGGCTGGAAGGACTTGTTCGTAGCTCAGAGCCACGTGCTGGACAATGTGGAAGCGATTGACCACATGCTGCATTACAAAGAGCCGCCGCTGCTGGCGCTCAATCACAATGGACGCTTCGAGCGCGCCGACTCCGGAATCACTTCCGCAATTGCCGGCCGCGGCGCTGCGTTTGGCGATTTGAACAACGATGGCTGGATGGACGTTGTGGTTACTTCCCTCGGCGGCGCGCCTTTGGTGCTGATGAACCACGGCGGCGCTGGCCATTGGCTCTCGATCTCCCTGCGTGGAACGCGCAGCAATCGCGATGGCCTCGGCGCGCGCGTGCTGGTGAATGGCCAGGTGCGATTCGCGACCACCGCCGGCAGCTACATTTCGGCCAGCGACAAGCGCTTGCACTTCGGGCTCGGCGCTGCTGAAATTGCGAAGGTCGAAGTTCGCTGGCCCTCCGGCGCCCATCAGATTCTTGAAAACGTCAAAGCCGATCAGTTCCTGGAAATCCGCGAGCCGGAGAAATCATGAGCGGCGCACTTACTTTCACTCTTGCTCGCGCTGCAGGCGTCGGTCGCCGCCGTCACCGGCTGCCCAGCATCTGCACGCCGGAGTGGAAGCCGAAAAGAGCGGGCAACTTGGATGCCGCGTCGGCCGAATTCCAGAAAGCCACCGAGCTCGATCCGAAGTTGGCTATCGCGTTCGTGGATCTCGGCGACATCTACATGGAGAAGCACGATTACGCCGCCGCCATCCCACCGCTGAAGCGGGCTGTCGAGCTTAGCCCCAATCTCGAAGGCGCCCATCGGCTTCTGGGATACGCGCTTCTGGCGCAGGGGTATGCCAGCGACGCGATTCCGCACTTGGAGAAAGCGCACGCCGAGGACGCGCTGGGAATCGCGCTCCTGGAAGCGGGAAAATTGCCGGAAGCTATGCCGGTTCTGCAAAAAGCTCTGGCTCAAAATCCGAATGATCCCGACCTTTTGTATTACTACGGCAGAGCTGCCGGCCTGCTCTCCAAACAAGTCTTCGACGAACTTGAAGACCGCTTTCCGGATTCCGCGCGCGCCCATCAGATGATGGCGCAGGATTATGCCGCTCTGCGCGATGTCCCCAGCGCCGAACGGGAATTTCTGGAAGCGCTGCGCTTGCGCCCACAGACGGCGGGCCTGCATCTGGAGTTTGGCGAGCTTTACGCCCGCGCGCAGCAATGGGACAAGGCTGCGGAGCAATTTCAACTCGAAACCGAAGTTCAGCCGGGTAGCCCCGAAGCGTTTTATCGTCTAGGCGAGGCTCTGGTGCAACTCGGAAAATTCCACGAAGCGCGCGAAGCCCTTGTTAGTTCCGACCAATTGAAAGAGGATATGCCGGAAACTCTCTACATGCTCGGCAAGGCTGCGGCGCAGGATGGCGACGACAGCGTGGCGCAAAAGTCGTGGCTGCATGTTCTGAACCTCGAGAAAAACACGGAGCTCGCCGCCCAAGCGCATTTTGGACTCGCTGGTATCTATCGAAAGCAGGGAAAGGCCGCCGATGCCGATCGCGAAATGGATGAATTTCGTAAATTGCAGAGCAGCGCGGGCCACGCAGACGATTCGCCGAAATAAATAATTGCAAGCAAGAGCCGAAGGAGAGAATTGATGATACCTGCACGCACGAACACTACGAAGTCGCAACGCAGATTTGCCGTGATCTTTGCTTTGTTGTTTGTTGCGCTCGCTGCAGCGCTGGTTCCTTTCGCTATGGCCGCGCCCGACGACGTCGAGCAGCGCGTTGAAGCGATCCTCAGCAAAATGACGCTCGACCAGAAGATTGACATGCTCGGCGGCCAGGACGATTTCTACATTCGCGCCTATCCCGATCTCGGCTTGCCTCGCTTGCGCATGGCCGATGGACCGATCGGCGTTCGCCATGGCGGTCCTTCCACGACACTGGCGGGCGGAATTTCGCTGGCGGCTTCATGGGATCCCGCGCTCGCGGCCGAAGAAGGCACGCAAATTGCCCGCGACGCCCGCGCGAAGGGCGTGCACTTCATGCTCGGGCCGGCGTTCAACATCTACCGCGCGCCGATGAATGGCCGCAATTTCGAATACATGGGCGAAGATCCGTATCTGGCAGGCGAAATCGCCGTGGGATACATCCAGGGCATGCAAAGCCAAGGCGTCAGCGCCACCGCGAAACATTTCATGGGAAACAATTCCGAATTCGACCGCCACAACACGGATTCCATCATTGACGAACGCACCATGCGCGAAATTTATCTGCCGGCCTTCGAAGCCGCGGTGAAACAAGGCCACGTTCGCTCCGTGATGGATTCCTACAATTTGACGAACGGCAGCCACATGACGCAGAACGGCTACCTGAATAACGACGTCTTGAAGAAAGAGTGGGGATTCGATGGCATCCTGATGTCCGACTGGACTTCCACTTACGACGCCGTAGGAGCTGCGAACGGCGGTCTGGACCTCGAAATGCCTTCGGGAAAATTCCTGAACCGCGAGAAGTTGCTTCCGGCAATTAAGCAGGGGTCTGTTACCGTCGCGACGATTGACGACAAAGTGCGCCGCATCCTGCGCGTCGAAATCCAGTTCGGATGGCTCGACCACGAACAGACCGATCTGACAGTCTCACGCTACAACCGCGAAGGCGATCAAGTGGCGCTGCAATCCGCGCGCGAAGGCGCCGTGCTGCTGAAGAATGACGGAAACTTGCTCCCACTCAAAAAAGACGCGGTCAAATCCATTCTCGTCGTCGGACCCGACGCTTATCCTGCCGTGCCGGTGGGTGGCGGCAGCGCTCGCGTGGTGCCGTTCGAAGCAGTGAGTTTTCTGCGAGGCATCAGCGACTATGTCGGAAATGGCGCTCAGGTTTTTTACAGTCCGGGCATTCCCACCGTTAGCGAAATGTCGGCGGCCACATCTTTTTCGACGGCTGCGTCGGGCGGCATCGCGGGATTAAAAGCGGAGCATTTCACCAACGAAGATTTGCAGGGAAAGCCATTCCTCACCCGCACGGATGAGCACATTGATTTCGGACCGCCGAGCCGGAAGATGTTGCCCGCGGAAGCCCTGTCTTCGCGATGGACCGGCTACTACACGCCCAGCGCCGCTGGCAAATACGATATTTTCGTTACTTCGACCGGAGAAGATGGCGGCTACTACCGCGCCTATGTTGACGACAAAGTCGTCCTCGACGATTGGACCGTTTCCAAGGAACTGCTCGGCATCGCCACGCTCTCGTTCGACGCCAAGCCGCACAAAATTGTGCTCGAACATCACGGAGAATCCAGATGGCTGGGCGGACACCTGCACATGGGCATCACCCAGCACGGTACATACGTCCTTCCAGGCGCGAAGAAGCTGGCGGCAAACGCCGATGTAGTGGTGGTCGCAGCAGGCTTTGATCCGGAATCCGAAAGCGAAGGCGCCGACCGTACCTTCCGTCTCCCTCCGGGACAAAATGAATTGATTCAGGAAATGTCTGCGGCCAATAAGAATACGATCGTCCTGATTACTTCCGGCGGCAACGTGGACATGACTGAATGGATTGACCGCGTTCCGGCGCTGCTCGAAACCTGGTACCCAGGGCAAGAAGGCGGCAAAGCTGCAGCGGAAATTCTTTTCGGTGACGTGAATCCATCGGGACGCCTGCCCGCGACTTTTGAACGCCGCTGGGAAGATAACCCGGTGCACGATAATTACTACCCGGCGGCCGGTACCACTCGCGTCGTCTATAAGGAAGGCGTCTTCGTGGGCTATCGCGGCTACGAACACAACAACACAAAGCCCTCGTTTCCATTCGGTTATGGGCTTTCGTACACATCTTTCCAGTACGCGAATGTAGCCATCAAGCCCGCCGACGCGAGCGCAAAGTCGGGCGGAATTTCTACTCCGCTATATCAGATTTCGTTCGACGTGACGAACACCGGGGCGCGCGCAGGCGCCGACATAGCCCAAGTGTACGTGGCAGAGACGCACCCGAAAGTTTTCCGACCCGCCAAAGAATTAAAAGGATTCGCGCGCATCGAGCTGAAGCCCGGTGAGACAAAGACCTCGACTGTGACTTTGGATGGCCGCGCGTTTTCCTACTACGATGCGGACGCGAAGGAGTGGCGCGCTAATCCGGGCGAATTCCAGATTCTCGTGGGGCGGTCGAGCCAGGACATCCAGCTTCGTGGCAGCCTCACGCTTTCAGCTTCGGCCGCGGCGGCTGCAAATAATAAATAGTTTTTGCTGATCTGAAAATTGTGCTGCGCGTTAGTGCATGGTCGCAGCTGCAGGAAACGCGTCAGTGAGTGACGTCACCTGCATCGCGCTGGTCAGCTGATCGAGCGAAACCGAAGCAGGCGTCTTGAGTTTCACGGTGACCGCCTCACCGGGCAGCAAATCAAAATAATTGTCCGAGGTCTGCACGTCCAGTTCGCCGAACGTAATGTAAACGCTGCGCGCCAGCACCGACGACCGCAGCGTTAGCGCATACGTTCCCTTGGAATTTTCCAGCGTCTTTTCGATATGCACAGGCGTGGGCAGATCCAGATTGTGGATCGTGTCGAAGAAAATCAGATTTCGCGACACGTTCTGTCCGCCAACTGTGAGATCGAACACCAGAAAACTTTTCTTCGGGTCCGCGTTCGCTAGCAGTTCCTTCTGGTCCAAAGTGAAATATACGGCGCTCGATTGCGCGGGCACCTGCACGTCCTGCGTTTTCTCCAGCAGCACCTTCCCGGAAAAATCCAGCAAACGCCAATGGATCTGGCCGCTCAGCGGTTGCAGCTTGTCAGATACCACGTAAACGTCCACTTTTCCATCGTGCGCGAAGGGCGAAACCAGCACATCGTCGTAGAATCGCCGCGCGTAATACTGCAGCGCCTTCCACCGTCCGTAGTAATCAATGCTGGCCCACGAAGCCACCGGCCAACAGTCATTCAACTGCCAGAAAAGCGAACCCATGGTATTCGGCATCTGCCGCCGCAAGTGTTCCGCGCCCACTTTGATGGCTTCGGCCTGCAACACCTGGCTCAAATACACGAACGAAGCGAAATCCTTCGGCTCCGGATACCAGCGCAGCATGTAGCTCAGAATCCGCTCGTTGCCGCCGTGATTTTTCTGGTGGTCCTGCATCGTCGCGGAGTGGATGTCCATGTCGCCGGGCTGCGCAAAGGACCGAATGGTGCGCATCTCTGGAAAGGACTGAAAACCATATTCAGACATGAAACGCGGAAATTGCTGCGTGTACATTTCGATCGGCGCCAGCGCATGCCAGACCTGCCAGTAGTGCATATCGCCGTTGGTCTGGCCGTCGGGGGGATCTTCGAAATTCGCGCTCGGCGAACTGGCCCAGTACGGCACCGGATTCCCGTAACGCGCGACGACGCCCGCCAGAACGCTGTGAAACAGCACCACGTAATCCGTCCACACTTTTTCGCGATCGGCCGGCGAAACCGCTTCTTTGAATATTTGTCGATCGCCCCAATGCACCCAGCCTGTCTCGATCTCATTATTCCCGCACCACAGCACGATGCTGGGGTGATCGCGCAGGCGCTCGACTTGCTCGATGGCCTCCTGCTTCACGTTGTTCTGAAAATCCGCACCGCCCGGAACCATATCGCCGCCGAAAATAAATTCCTGCCAGACCATGATGCCCAACTCGTCGCAGATATCGTAAAAATCGTCCGACTCGTAGTAACCGCCGCCCCACTCGCGCACCATGTTCATATGCGCATCGCGCGCCGCTTCCAGAATCTGGCGATGAATTTCAGGCGTCACACGGTTCGGAAAACTATCGAATGGAATCACGTCCGCGCCCTTCGCGAAAACTGGAATCCCGTTGACGACGAACGCAAAACTCTTGCCCGTCTTGCCGACTTCCCTGCGCAACTCAATTGAACGCAGCCCCGTCTTCAGGGATGTATCGGCGGCCACGTCGCGCCCCAAACGCACTGTAGCCGCGAAACGATAGCGATCCTGCGCGCCATAGCCAAGCGGATACCACAATTTGGGATTGGCGACGTGAATCGGAACGCTGATACGGTTCATGCCCGGCTCCAATTGCACGCTCTGCCGAATCGGCGCGGCTGCGGCGGCGCCAAGCGCGCCGTAGTTGATTTCAACGATCGCTGCCGTGCTGCGACTCGCTTCGATTTCGAATTCAGCGGCAAGCGCGGCAAATTCCTTGCTTACTCTCTGTTGTTGCACATGAAAGTTCTCGATGCGCAGGGCGTCCCAAGTCTCCAGACGAATCGGCTGCCAGATCCCCTCGGTCACGTAGCGCGGCCCCCAATCCCAGCCGTACTGATAAGGCGCCTTGCGGGTGTATGGCGCCGTGGCGATGCCTTCTTCGTTTCCGGTGTTGTTCGTAGTCACCGAGGGCAGGATGTACGGAAGGGCCTTCACTTTCGGAATCATGGATTCGATCGGAGAATGAAACACTACACGCAAAGAATTCGGGCCGGCCTTCAGTAAAGTTTTCACCGGCACGCGCCATCGGCGAAACATGTTGTCGCTACTCAGCACGGCCTGGTCGTTCACGTAAACATCCGCGTAGGTGTCCAGCCCATCAAAAACCAAATCCACATGATCGTGCCCGAGCGCCGCGGCGTCGGCCTGGAAAGTGGTCCGGTATTCCCAGTCGGTCAGGCCAATCCACTGCAAGCGCGTGTCGTTGTCCTGGTAAAACGGATCAGGAATCAAGCCATTGCGCAGCAAATCGGTCTGAACCACGCCCGGAACTTGCGCGGGGTGCCAATCCTTCAGCTCGCCGCGATCCATGTTACCAACGGCCCGAAACTCCCACTTCGCTTCAAGTACCCGCGAGATCGCTTGACCGGCAACGCGTGCGGGAATCATTAAGAACAGCAGCGATAACATGGCTGTCCAGCGAAAAACTCGTAGTGATAGAGGCAAGTTCGGGCCACCTCAAGTAGAATGTCGCGTTGGGAAACGCCGTGCCGGCGCGGTTAGAGAATAGATAATGACGCTAGGTGGCGCAAGCGTTTTAAGTTCTGGGCGAGCTCTGGCCGCCTGAGGGGAGTACTTCGTGGAAGACCGGTCGAAAACCGCAGCACCGTTGAACGTCGCGCTGCTCGGCTATGGATTTGCCAGCAAGACTTTTCACGCGCCGCTGCTGACGCACGTGCCCGGACTGCGGCTCACTCATATCGTTTCCAGTGACAGCGCCAAGGTAAAAAAAGATTACGACGTCACGGTGCTCGCCAAACCGGAAGAAGCCTTCGCGCTTCCGGAAATTGATGTGATCGTGCTCGCCACCCCAAACATCACGCACTTCGATCTCGCGAGCAAAGCGCTCAACGCTGGCAAGCACGTCGTGATAGATAAGCCATTTACCAACACGGTCGCCGAAGCAACGGAACTGATCATCTTGGCCAGGAAGCAACGCCGGTTGCTTTCCGCATTTCAAAGTCGCCGCTGGGACGCGGATTATCTCACTCTGCGCAAGGTACTCGCCGGTGGCGCGCTCGGCGAAGTCGCGCACTTTGAATCTCACTACGACCGATACCGTCCGGAACCGCGCCAGCGCTGGCGGGAACTCCCGGGCCCCGGCAGCGGCATTTGGTTCGATCTCGGCGCGCATCTTGCGGACCAGGCATTGCAATTATTCGGCCCCCCCGAAGCGATCTATGCGGATCTGGAGATGCAGCGCCCGGGTGGCCAGGCTGTGGATTATTTTCACGTGATACTCCGCTGTGGCCGCAATCGCGTGATTTTGCACGGCGCGTCGCTGGTCGTTGCGGAAACCCCGCGGTTCACGGTTCATGGCGCGCTGGGAAGTTACACAAAATTCGGGATGGACCCGCAGGAAGAAGCGTTCAAGCGCGGCGAAATTCCGGGCGGTCCGGGTTGGGGACAAGACCCGCAGATGGGAACGCTCATCACCAAAAAAGGCGAAGGCTTCGAGACGCAGCAAGTTCCGAATGTGCCCGGGAACTATCTCGGCTATTACGAGGGGATTCGCGACGCGATTTTGCTCGGCGCGCCGAATCCAGTAACCTCGGAACAAGCATTGGAAGTGATCAATGTATTGGAAACTGGAGTGAAGAGCTGGGCTGCATGCGCCGAAATCCCATTCACGCCGATTAAATTGTGAAGTCGCCGAATCTGGTATGATTTTTCGGGAATGGTTCGTGGCACCGCGCTGGCGCGAAAGCGATCTGCTCGATCGCACATTCTTCGACTGGGAATTTCATGACCATTGACCAAGATCTCGAAAAGATCGCGCAACAGGAAAAGCGCCTGCAATTCAAGCAATTCGATTCCGCAGTAGCGTGGGCCGTGGGCAACGCGCTGAAGGCCGCAGCCGAAAAACGCGGCGTCGCAGTAGCGATCGATATCCATCTCGGCGGACATCAACTGTTTTCGTACGCGATGCCCGGAACCACGCCGGACAACGCAGACTGGATTCGCCGCAAACGCAATGTCGTCGAGCGTTATCACCGCAGTTCCTACGCCATCGGCTTGAAGCACCAGAACGCGCAGACCACATTGCAGGCGAAAGCCGGCCTCGATCCCAAAGACTACGCTCCGTACGGCGGCTGCTTCCCCATAATTCTCGCTGGCACGGGATGTGTAGGCACAATCACCGTTTCCGGGCTACCCCAGCGCGACGATCACAATTTGGTCGTCGCCGTACTTCAGGATTACCTGCATCTGGCGGCCGAAGATTTGGCGCTCGGTGCTCCCGCTGCCTCTTGAACGGAGACGATGTATGGCCGCCGACACTGACAGTCCAATTTCTAAGCCCCCTGAAATTCGTGCGGTGATCCTCGATTACGGCGAAGTGCTCTGCCATCTGCCTGCGATGGATACCATCGAACGTCTCGCCGCCATTTTTCAGATGGATCCGCGCACTTTCATGCCGATTTATCTGCAATCGCGCGCGCCGTACGACCGCGGAGACGTGCTCCACGGCGAATACTGGCAGAACTTCGCGATGCAGGCCGATGTGATAATCGACGACAATGAGATCGAACAAGCGCGCCGGCTGGATTTGGAGCTGTGGGGCCAGATCAACGACGCCATGATCCTGTGGGCACAGCAGCTTCACGCTGCGGGATTCAAAACCGCGATTCTATCCAACATGCCGGCCGACATGGCCACACACATGCGAAAAACTTTCCCGTGGCTTGGTCATTTCGATCACCACATCTTTTCCGGGGAGGTGCGCAGCGTCAAGCCCGAGCCTGAGATCTACCAGCACTGTATTAGCGCGCTGGGCGTGCACCCGACGGAAGCGCTCTTCATTGACGACCGGGATATAAATCTCCAGCAGGCGCGCGCGGCCGGGATCCGCACAATCCGTTTTCAGTCGGTGGAACAGCTACGCGAGGATTTGCAAGCGCTCGGTTTCGCGATTTTGCCTGGGCAATCCGAAGTCCGGCGCGGGTCTTCGTAACCGCTCGTCCGCAGCGCCGCTTAGCTCACCCCCGGATTCTTGAAAACAAAAAATGTATCCAGTTCGCGGCGTTGTTCATCCAAGCTTACGGTGGTTCACGCTTCCGCCGTATCGCACCGGCCAGTTTTCCGTTCGACGACGCAGTAAAGGAGGAACGAAATGGCGAGTCAACCTCAAGTCCTTTTAGTGCCACCCTTCACCCGCGAGGCCGCCGTACAAAAAGTACGCAAAGCGGAGGACAACTGGAATTCGCGCGACCCACAACGCGTTGCGCTCGGTTATACAGTGGACTGCCGCTGGCGCAATCGCGCGGAATTCGTCAATGGCCGCGAGGAAATCGTTCAGTTCCTCACGCGCAAATGGAATCGCGAGCTGGAGTATCGTCTGATCAAGGAACTCTGGGCGTTCGACGGCGCAAGAATTGCTGTGCGGTTCGCCTACGAATCGCACGATGATTCCGGGCAATGGTTTCGCTCCTACGGCAACGAAAACTGGGAATTCAACGCCGAGGGCGTGATGCATCACCGCTATGCATGCATTAACGATCTTCCCATTAAGCCGACCGAGCGCCTCTTTCACTGGCCCGTCGGAGCGCGCCCCGCGGATCATCCGGGACTCAGCGATCTGGGTCTGTAACGCAGCAGACATTCGCGAACAATCGGGGCAATTGTGACGCCGCCCGGCCGGGCACTCGCGGCGGCGGTTACTTTTTAGCGGAATTCACGGCTGGCGTAGCAGCGGTCGCTGCAATTTCCGCGCGGAATTTTGCCGCCTGCTCCGGTTGTTTCATTCCATCGTATTCTTCCGCCAGGTCTTTGCGCGCGTTCATCAGCCAGCTCACTTTCGGGTCCATATGCGGGCTTAAAATATCGTATCCGGCGTGAGTTTCGACTTCTGCGTCGGCATAACGGTGCTGCCGCAATAAAGTTCTGCCCAGCTTGATTCGCGCGATGCCGGTGTTGATGTGCGTGGGCGATTGCGATTCCACGTAGATGGGGATCGCCTGGCGGTAAAGTTTTTCCGCGCGCGTCCACTGCTGCTGCGCCGTGTACACGCTGGCCAGATTGGAAAGCGCCGTGGCGTACAAATAGTGCTGCTCTCCATAGTCGGTGCGATAAATGTCCGCCATCCGCTCGAAATACTGCTCCGCCTCGTCATACTTGTTCTCCTGCAACGCCACGGATCCCAGCTCGTTCAGCGTCGAAGCCACGCTCGGATGCACCTTGCCAAACGTGCGTTCCTTGATTGCCAACGATTGCTGAAGCAGGTCCGATGCCTCGTCATAACTTTTCTGGTAAACCAGCGAACGCGCGAGAATCGTCAAATCGGTCGCTGTCTCCTGATTGTCTTTGCCGTACCACGCTTGCACGATGTCCAAAGCCTGGCGGTCATATTGTTCCGCCTCGCGGTAGTGCCCGGTGTCCAGCCGGATAGCTCCCAGATTGATCAATACATCGGCCACGCGCGGATGGCGGTCGCCGTAAATCTGTTTGTAGATTGCCAGAGCGCGTTGGTTGGTTTCTTCCGACTTCTCATAGTGGCCCGCATAGAATTGCGCGTTGCCCAGTTCATACAGACTGTCCGCCAGGTCGGCGGACGCAGTGCCCGGAGCAGAATAAAGTTGCACTGTCTGCTCAAGAATGGCGATCGATTGATCGTAGGCGCCACGATCTTCCAGCACTCCTCCCAGCGCGAGCATGGCCTTCGCGACCGCCGGATCGTTCGCCGGCAAGTGGCGCCGGTCTCGATCAAGTGCCTGCCGGATTAGCCGCTCGGCATCGCCGTACCTCGCCTCTGCGTCACGCAGCGATCCCAGCGCCAGCAGGCCCTTCGCCGTCTCGGTGCTGTCCGGACCGTAAAGCGCTTCGCGTTTCGCAAGGGCCGATTCCATCAACGCGTCCGCCTGCTCGAGTCTTCCCAACTTCTGGTAAATGCCGCCCAGCGTCTCGAAAAGCTCCGCCTGCACCGCAGGTTCAGCATCCAGATTGCGCGCTTCCTGCACACCGCGATCGAGCAGCGTTACCACGCGCAAATCGTCCGCGGGGCCAGCGGACGGGTCGCCGCCCTGAAAAAGATTCAGCATGAACCGCTGGATGCGCTGCGTTCGCGCCGCTTGCATCACCGCGGCATTACGCGCCCTGGTCAATCTTACGGTGTAAAAAACCACCAGGCCGACCAGCAGCGTGAACATCACCGCCGCCGCGGAAACTAACTGCCAGTGCCGTCGTACGAACTTGCCCAGCGTGTAGTGCCATGTGTCGGGCCGCGCCTCCAGAGGTTCGCCATTTAAATAGTGATCCACATCGCGGATGAGCGCTTCGACCGATTGATACCGACGCTGGGGATCCTTGTGCAGCGCCGTGAGGCAAAGCACATCCAAGTCGGCCCATGCCGCTCTGCTCGCAGTGACTGCCCTGCCGTTCGATTCGGCTGACACCGACACCGCCGCGGCCGTTTTGGCAGCTGCATCCGATGGCTTCGCGGCCTCCTGCTCGGTCAGAACTTTTTCAGCCTGCGCCGGCGTGCAGCTCGACAAGTCAAATGGCAGCCGCCCAGCAAGCATTTCGTAAAGCACCACGCCAAGCGAATAGACATCACTATGTATACCCACCTGCTCGCCACGAATTTGTTCGGGCGCGGCATAGGCCGGCGTCATCAAGCGCAGGCCAGTGATGGTTTGGTCCACCAACTCACCCAGATTTTCCAGGTGCTTGGCGATGCCGAAATCAAGCAGCCGGATGCTTCCGTCCGCTTTCACCAGGATATTGGAAGGCTTCAGATCGCGGTGAATCACGGCATGCTGATGCGCGTATAGCACCGCCTCGCTAACTGCGCGGAATAAACTCAACCGCTCTGGAATCGTGCACTTCTTCGTCCGGCAATAATCCGTGAGCGGCACGCCTTCCACATACTCCATGACGAAGAAGGGGGTCCCGTCAGGCGAAGTATCCGCATCGTAGAGCCTCGCGATGGAAGGGTGATTCAGCTGCGCAAGGGTGCGCTGCTCGGCGGTGAACCGTTCGCGGCGCGCCGGTGAAACCCAGGCATCGCGCAAAATCTTAATTGCCACCTGATTGCCAAGATCTTCGCGCTCGGCAAGGTAAACCACGCCCATTCCGCCTTCACCCAGCGCCTGTTTAATTCGGTACGGCCCGAATTCCTTGAACGGAAGCGGGCCTGAGGAAGGATCGCTGAATATCTGGCTCGCGACTTCAGCCACATCGCCATCGAGAAGCGACCCTCCGCGAGCGTCTTCCTCCAGGAGGACCAGGACCTCGCTGACCAGCGCGGAATCGCCGCCGCATCGGGTTTCCAGAAAAACGCGCTGTTCCGCGCGCGGCATGTCCGCGGCTTCGTGAAAAAGCGATTGGACCTTCTGCCAGCGAGTGCTGTCCACAATTACTCTCCCGCTGAATTGACAATGAGACGGCGCAGCGATCAGCCGTTACACCCGGCGAAGTTCGTGAGTCAGCCAAGCCTTCGCAGCCCGCCAATCGCGAAGGACGGTGGCTTCAGATACGTTGAGGAGCGCTGCGGTTTCCGGAATATCCAGGCCGCCGAAGAAGCGGCTTTCCACCATCATCGCCTGCCGTGGATTCATGCGTGCCAGCTCTTCCAGCGCGGTGTTCAGCGCGAGCAGCTCGTCTTCGCCGGAAGGTTTCTGCTGAAACTCGCTGTCAAAGGTAACGGTGATTTTCGCTGCCACGCCCCCGCCGCGCTTCCCGGAATTTCGCCGCCGAGCCGCTTCTACCAGCAGCTGCCGCATGGCGCGAGCCGCGATACGTTTGAAATGCAGCCGGGAGGTCGCGCCAACGTCTGGGGATTTCGCGAGCTTTAGCCACGCTTCGTTCACTAAGGCGGTGGGGCTCAGGGTGGCGCTGGGGTCGCCGCGGCGCACGCTCGATGCCAGTCGACGCAGCTCTTCGTAGGTGACGCTGAACAGTTGGTCCAGCGTTTGTCTCTTCGCGGCGGGCGCGCCAGTTTGCTCGGCTCTGAATTTGCCAGTCCCCTGAGGAGGCTTCGCCGCCGTGACGGTTTTTCTTTCGCTTTCGCGCATTGCGTAGTGAAGGGCCATACCTGGAAACCCGTCTCTTTCCGGCGGTAGGTCCCGTCTGTGCACGGAACTGTAGCACCGCAGGCGGCTACGCGGCAACGGATGGCGTTTGCGCGGGTGGAATATCGGCGCCCAGCTTGAGAGGCCCGCGCTTTTTGAAATCAAAAATTGGAATGTCTGCCCAGGAGAGTCTCATGAATTGTAGATCCATCCGCAATGCGCTTCTCATTTTCGTTCTGGCTTCGTCAGCTCTGGCGGCTGGGTGTGGAGGGGGCGCAGAAGGCAAATACCGCGATCCCAGTGGCACCATTAATGCCGAATTCAAAGACGGTAAGGCCTACGTAGCTCTCGGCGCGTACGCCGTTGACGGTACCTACAAAATTGACGGCAACAAGATCGTCGCGCGCGGCGATTTTGGCCCCATGCTGCCCAGCCCGCTGATCTTCACCGTAAACAAAGATGGCACGATTGACGGCCCACGCGACACCATGATTCCCCGGCTCGAGAAAGTGAAATAACGGCTGCAATCCGCGCGAAAAGTTTCGCAAAGAGGGGAAGCTCGCGATGAGAGTCAATCGCGCCAAGGCAGTCATCCCACTGGCGTTAGCACTAGCGGTGCTCGTCGGACCAGTTGGCTGTGGCCACTCCGGCTCCGATAGCTCCGCTGATGAAGGAATTCCCGGCCTCACCAGCGCGGACCGCGAAGCCCAAAGCGCTGCCATGGCGGAATTGCAGCGGCACTGGCGCAACGGGTCCGATGGCTGGACGACCGCCATTGTCTCCGGCAGTCCCTACGCGCCCGATCATTTTCTGCGCCAGTGTCGCGCACTGACGATCAAAGCTATTGTCCCGCAGGATCTGAGCGAGTCCGACAAGCTGAACGGGTTTGAGTGGGTGGGGCGCGCGGAAT
This sequence comes from uncultured Acidobacteriota bacterium, assembly GCA_963710845.1. Lineage (GTDB taxonomy): Bacteria > Acidobacteriota > Terriglobia > Acidiferrales > UBA7541 > Palsa-295. Next base: position 210,592 of record CAVQBU010000009.1, read on the forward strand.
TCCAGCCCACGTCCTGTCGCGAGGGCGGCGGGCAGCCAGGGATGGTTTTGGACGGGATGTCGAACGTAGTGGTCAGCAAACACAGCGGTCAATGGAGCCAGTGGGTGGACTTCACGCTGGGCCCGTTGCGCTTCGCGCGGGAAAAAGGCCGCTGGCAATTCAATTGGGACGCCACCTATTTGCGCGGCGCGCTTCCCGGTCCACAAGATTTCGCAAACGCGGGCGTCCAGTAGCGAAATCGATAGCCGCACGATGCACGTGCGCCTCGAATGCCTGCCGTGCGCGTGAAATTCTGCCGATTACTCCGCGGCCTTGGTTGCCAGCGCGTCCACCACCCCGATATTTGGCAGCAAGTCTTGCGGTATGCCGTGCCGATGCTGCACATACGTCGGATTATTGTACGAGGCCCAGACCTTTCCCTGCGCGTCTTCCCAAACCAGAATCTTCAGAGGCAAGTCAAGCGCAGCGCTAGGAGCCGCGAGCATGACCGGCGTTCCTCCCTTGGGATTTCCAAAAATCAGCAGTTTCGTAAGTCGCATTTTCATTCCAACCTTCTCCGCTTCGCCGCTGTGATCCGCCAGAGCGAATAGCGTCACGCCCCTCGCTTGCAGTATGTCCTTCAGTCTTTCCACAGTTTCATCCACGGAATGATTGCTGGCTTTATTGACAATTCCGTCGTCTGCCATGGGTGCCATTGACGTCACGGGTGCCTCCTCTTCATTCCGAGAAATGTTTTCGGGCGCTGTATTCGCGGAACCGCGCACTGAAATCAGATAGACCGTCATCGCTAATCCAACCAATGCCAGAAACACCGCTATCGTGACCGCCGGGCCTGCAGGACGAGAACGCACTGGATCGCCGCGATCGAGCAGCCGGACCAATCGAGCATGTTGCCATCCCGCAAATAGATTCACGAACACTCCCACGGCAATCAGCGCCGTGCCGAACCATAGCGAGAGTCCGTACGCTTTGGCCGACGACGCATTCTGGACGGCTTGCAGCTGTTGCAGGAAAAGTCCGAAGCGCGCCACCACGAAGCCAAAGCCCATCAACGCGAGGCCGGTGCGGATCCAGGCTAGAACGGTGCGCTCGGCAGCCAGGTAATCACTCAGCGCGGCGTGCGGATTGCCTTCTATCGCACCATCCATCGTGCCGCCTCCCATCGCGAGAATTCTGCCGGGCGCGACGCGTGCAAATTTGCGTGAACGCTGCGCGCACTCGCAGGATTATATTCTGACGGTCAATCTGCGGGCTGCAAATTATTTCACACAAAAGCCGTATCCAGCGCTTCGCGAAGTTCATCCAATTGCCGATAACAGTTCGAGAGCAGGGTACCGCGACAGGAGCAACAAAGTGACCAACAAGCGAATTGAAGTGCAGCGGTTTACTGTGATTTCGTCCAAAGCATTCCCGGACGTCCTGGTGAAACTCGATGCGGCCACCGGCCACCCCAATATGGCGGCGTTTCGCAACGACATGACGTCGGCCGAGACTTTTGCGGAGTTGGAAGCTGCAGTGCAAAAGGCCGTCGGAACCGCAGGCTTGATGGAATTCGCGCGCTTCGACCTGGGCGAGATTCTGCGCAGAAAACTCGGTGAACGCGCCCCGAAGAGCGTGCGTCTGGTGATCGGCAACCCGCTCATCATGGCGCAAATGGTGGAACACGTACCGGACGCCGGTTCGTATGCGCCGGTGACTATCCTGGTGGACGAGCGCCCCGACGGAGTGCACTTGACCTACGACAAAATTGCCAGTTTCCTCTCCACCTACCACAGTCCGGAAGCGTCCAAAGTCGCACAAACTTTGGACAGCAAGGTCGAAGCGCTCCTAACAGCAGCCGCTGCCTGACTCCATCACGAAAACGCTGCGCATGGGGACGCCGAGGCGCTCAACTCCGAGAGACTGGCGAGACCCCGCACCGAAAGATAGTCCCCGCTAGTCGTTCTCGGCCGAACAGCATTTCGCATCCGAGCTTTTTGGCTGCGAATAAATCCGTGTCGAATCCGCCGCCTGACCGTCAACGTACTTGTCGTGGTGCTTCACCCACGCCATCGAATACGCCAGCCCATCCTCATCGCGCCCGTTCGGCGCCATGTCCAGCCAGTTGTACGCCCCCAGCAACATGTCCAGCCCACGACCGTATGTGGAATATGTGTGGAAGATATCCCCGGCGTCATCCTCAAAGAACGCACTGGCCCCGGGCCCTTCCTCGCTCGGGAATTGCTGCATCACATAGTTGTAGTACATCCGCCCTTTGGCGATCTCTTCCTTCGTGAACGATACGTTGTAGTCGCGATTGAAATCGTTCTCGAACGACGATACCCACTTGAACCGCCACCCCATGCGCATCTTGAATGCGCCAATCTGATCGAGCGGCGCCCGTGAAACTACCACCAGCTTCGCGTCTCGCGCGGCCAGGTGTGGAACGCTGCCGTCAAAATGATCCGCCAGAAACGAGCAACTCGGGCAGCCTTCCACCCATCCGGGGCCGAGCATGAAGTGATAAATCATCAGTTGGCTTTTGCCGCCGAAGAGATCACTCAGCGTCTCTTTGCCGTTCGGCCCGTCAAACACGTATTCCTTCTTCACTTTTTCCCACGGCAATTCTCGGCGCAGCCGGCTCAGTTCATCGCGCAGCCGCGTGAACTCCTTCTCCTTGTTCAACAGCTCCGTGCGCGCCGCGATCCACTCCGCATGCGAAACGATATTCGGGTGATCCATCCTCTGCTTTTCTGCTGTCGATTCCATCATCGTCTCCTTCGTCTTTAGTCGTCACCGTGCTCATTGCGTAATTATGCGAACGGATTTTCGTCCGCGCTGGGACCGTAAATCGACGGCACCGGAACATCCAGTATCCGCAGGTAAACCGAAAGCTGCCCGCGATGATGATAGGTATGATTCATGAGGATGGAGCGCAGAAATGCGATCCGGGGCATCTCCATCACCGGTTTTCCGTTTCTCGTCAAGCTCCACATGGAGACGAGCCGCGCGTCATCCATGCCTTTCAGCGTCGCACGCGCACTCGCCATGCTTTTGGAATAAGTCTCCAGTACTTCCTGGCGGCTTTTGGCTTCGGGCTGCGAAAAGTTCGGAGCTTCAGCAGTGTCTTGCGCGGCTGCCGCGACGATCTGCCCCGGGCCGGATGCGATGTGCAGCGCCAGCTGTCCGAGCGAGAATGATTTCGGATGTGGTTTCCAACCGAGCTTGTCGTCCGGAACGCGTTCCAGCACCCGCTTGGTCGTTTGTGCTTCCTGGTCGAACTCCATCAAAAGTGCTTCTGCGAGGCTCATAACTGCTCCTTTCCGTGCACGTCAGATTTGGTGTTCAGGCCTTTATGACTTTGTGATTCGAACGAGCCCCCGTCGTCCGCGTTGTTCTTCGCATGTAATTTCTTTGCGGCAAGCGCCGTCAAGCCCCCCGTGGACATCAGCCCGGTGATAAGCAACGCGGCGCACGCGATGCACGCTGGACACATACATTTCTCCTACCGCAGCCGCCGGGCCTACTGCGGCCGGCGCTTCGCTTCGGCGTGTTTGCGCACGCCATCGTTCATGTACGTCCAACCCTTCACAGCTCCCTCGCGATGGTCGTCTGCAATCAGTCCAAACGCCAGGTGATGAAACTTGATCAGCGTTCCGCCGACCTCCTCGCTTAGCCGGTACTGCACGTTCGAGCTGACCGGGTACGACATGAACAGCGGCCCGTAGAACTCCAGCAGCGTAGGCCGCTTGATCGCCTGCACGTGGCCCCACAAATGACCGTTCTCGCCGCCCAGGTCGCGATACCAACGCCCGCCTGGCCACGGTTCGAGCTTCAGCGCCATTGGCTTCCCGTCGGGCGTTTCATTCAGCGGTCCCAGGTACTCGAGCAATGAGTCGAACGTTACCTGCAGCGACGCGCGCACGTGAATTTCCTGCGTGATGCTCAACGTCAAATCCTCAATCGTCCGATTCAACTTAATCGCCGTCGAAGTCATAGTTTCTCCTCTAATCAGAATTTGTCCTGCCCGCAGCTGGAATCGCGCCCTGCCACGAACTGCTCTTCCTCTCTGCGTGTTCCTTCACGCGGCTCAGCTGATGCTGCCAGAACCGCTCGAAGGTGCTGGTCCACTCGTGCAACGGACGGATCGCTTCCGCATTCACCCGATACATCATTCTGCGTCCCTCCCGTCGCACATTCACCAAGCCGACATCCGACAGAACGCGCAGGTGTTTCGACACCGAAGGCTGCTCCAGCTCCAGCGCAGCCACGATCTCGCCCACCGACCGTTCCTTCAGCGCGAGGTAGTTCAGGATGTCCCGCCGCCGCGGCTCGGCGACAGCGTTGAATGCATCGGAGGTTGTCGCCGCTCGTGCCATGGGCCAACAATACATTCCGATATGGGAATATGTCAAGCGATATTTTTAGGGGACCCGATTTTTCTGGATGAGGCTCAAGAACCCGTCGGAATCAGCGTGCCGGAAGTTTTCGAGGATAGTTGGCGCTCGATGGCACCAGTGCCATAATCTGCAATAGCTGCGCAAGCGAGCGACTCGTGAAAGCCGCCATCCTAAAATCGACCCAATCGGTTTCAGCGACGCCGCTGGTTATCGAAGATGTTCCCCGCCCGCAGCTCGTCCCGGGACACCTGCTCCTCCGCGTCCTCGCCTGCGGCGTCTGCCGCACCGATCTGCACATTGTAGAACGCGATCTACCCCCGCTTCGACCGCAACTAATCCCCGGCCATCAAATTGTCGGCGAAGTTGTCGCAGGCGAAAGTAAGGAGTCGCCCGTGGGCTCCCGAGTTGGCGTTTCCTGGATGGGCAGTGTGGATGGCGATTGCTGGTACTGCAGCCACAAAATGGAAAATCTGTGCGACCAGCCAATTTTTACCGGCTATTCAGTGGATGGCGGTTACGCCGAATACGCGCTTGCGCGCGCGGACTTCGCGTACCCTCTGCCCGGCGGCTTGGACGACATCCATATAGCCCCGCTGCTCTGCGCCGGCATCATCGGGTTCCGCAGCCTGCGCGTGGCAGGCGTCGAGCCCGGCGAACGAGTCGGTCTCTTCGGCTTCGGTTCCTCCGCCAGCCTCACCATTGCGGTCCTACAGTCCTGGAAATGCGAAGTGTATGTTGCGACGAGAGGAGTTTTTCATCGCAAGTTAGCCGCCTCGCTGGGCGCGACGTGGGTCGGAAGCGAAAATGATAAGCTTCCCGTCGAGCTGGATCGCGCCGTCACCTTCGCCCCCAGCGGAGACGTAGTGGTTAGCGCGCTGGCAAGTCTCCGCAAAGGCGGCGTAGTGGCGATCAACGCCATTCATCTCGATCACATGCCGCAATTTGATTACGACAAACTACTGTGGGGCGAGCGCGTAATCCGCAGCGTGGCCAACATGACCCGCGCCGACGCCCGCGATTTCCTGAAAATCGCGCAAGACATCGGCATCCGCCCGCAAGTCACAGTGTTCCCGCTAGCGCAAGCCAACGAAGCCCTGCAAGCGATCAAGCACGAAACTGTGGACGGTGCCGCAGTGATCGTTCCGTGAGTCACGCAAAATAAGCACAATTGTGACGCTCCACCGTCAGTCCACCGTAGAGATGATTCCTACTTGATTGGCACAGGATCCGATACATATGAATCATGAAGCTCGCCTTCCCACCGTGCGATCACTGCACAAGCCAGGCAATTCCCGATCACGTTCACTGCCGTCCGCGCCATATCCATCAGGGCATCAATTCCCAAAATTATGAAAATCGGTTCAGTAGGCAGATGAAAAGTCGCCGCCGTAGCCAGCAGCACCACCAGCACTGCGCGCGGCACTCCGGCGACGCCCTTGCTCGTCAGCATCAGTGCGAACACCATGAAGAGTTGCTGCAGCCACGTCAAATGAATTCCCGCCACCTGCGCCACAAAAATGGACGCCACCGCGAGATACAACGTTGACCCATCCAGGTTGAAGCTATACCCGGCCGGGATCACGAACGCCACAATCCGCCGTGGCACGCCAAACGCTTCCATGCATTCCATCGCACGCGGCAGCGCCGCTTCAGAAGTGCTCGTCGCAAAAGCGATCGTAGCCGGCTCAGCGACCGCGCGCACAAACCGCCCCATCGGCAGTCGCGCAAATATTGCGATCGGCAACAACACTGCCAGCAGAAAGAAAATCAGCGCGCCGTAACCGGTGAGCAGCAATTTCCCCAGCGGCAGAAGCACGCTAATTCCCATGTGTCCCACGGTATAAGCCATCGCCGCGCCCACGCCGACCGGCGCGAAATACATCACCAGGTTCGTGAACGCAAACATTGCGGCGGTGAGGGACTCGCAAAACTTCAGCATGGGCGCGCGCTTGGCTTCGGAAATCCGCGCCAGCGCAATTCCGAAGAGCACCGAAAACACCGCGACCTGCAGAATTTGATTTTCCGCCACCGACTTCGCCAGATTCTCCGGGAAAATATGCAACAGAAAATCGTCCCAACGCAAAGGAGCCGCGTTGGCTACAGGTTCCGTCGACGCCGTTGGCGCTGTCATGGTCAGCCCTTCTCCCGCCCGGCTGATATTGATCGCGCCCAGGCCGATGAAGAGCGCCAGCGTTGTCACGATCTCAAAATAGATCAAGCTCTTTACGCCGATCCGTCCAACGCTGCGCAAATTGCCATGTCCCGCAATTCCAGTCACCAGCGTGCCGAAAATCAATGGCGCCACGATCACTTTGATCAAACGCAGGAAAATATCGCTGAACACCCGCAAACGCTCGGCGAACTGCGGCCGGTCCAACCCGATTTCGCCGCCCAACAGCATCGCGAAAAAAATCCAGTAGGTCAGTGTCGCTTTGCGCCATCCGCCCGCCGCGATCACGGCTAGCCCAGCGCAACGAGCGGCTGTGAACCACACTGTAGGCGTAAAGATAAATGGAAGGATTGCCCCAACCAGAAATAACAGAAAGCCAATCAAGGTAAGGGCGCGAAATGCGGGTGAGGCCTGTACGGGTCGGGAATGATCAGGTCGCGGAGATGCAGGGTTGGCAGTGGTCATCACGGATCAATTGCGTGCAACTCAATTTTCCTACCACTCGCCGCATTCGAGCGTCGCGCGGCCCCTACTATACGATTAAAACCTCGCAAATTGGAGCCGCCCGACGGTCCGCCACAAACTAGACCGCATCATAGCCTGTCCGCAATCGAACAACCCGTCGCGCATTCGCACACCCCGGCCGCACTCTTTCGCCATTCGCTGCACTAAAACCTCTGGCATCATAATTTTGCGCAACAATTGCTTTGGCGTTCTACGTGCCAGCTCATTACGGATTCGTGTGAACGAACTGGCTCGAATCGTAGCAATGTCGGTGCTTTATCTCGATTCCACGAACGAAGAGGCCAGCATGATGAACCTGTTGCGTGACACCCGCTATGGATTCCGCCTGCTCCTGAAGAATCCCGGATTCGCCGCTGTCGCGGTGCTCGCGCTCGCTCTGGGGATTGGTGCCAACACGGCCATCTTCAGCGTCGTTTACGCCACGCTGCTCGCTCCGCTCCCCTATCCTCATGCTGGCCAGCTCGTCGTCGTCCGCTCCACCGTTGCTGGAAATCGAAACGTCTCTTCCGCCGGCGATTTCCTGGAGTGGCAGCGCCAGAACTCCGTCTTCCAGTTTATGGGCACCGCCACCGACTCCGATTTCAACCTCTCCGTCGGCGAAAAGCCCGAACGCGTCCGCGGCAGTTTCACCACCCCGGGTTTTCTGGATCAACTGCTTGGCGAAACTCCATTCCTTGGCCGTTACTTCGGCCCTGACGAAGCCGTGGCGGGAAAAGATCACGTTGTCGTTCTTACCAATCGAATGTGGCGCGAACATTTCGGCAGTGATCCCCACATCATCGGCCGTGAAATCCACGCGAACGGCGAAAGCTACTCGGTGATCGGCGTTCGTCCCGCCGGACAAGCCGACCGGACCCCCACGAATCTTTTCGTTCCGCTGGTCTTCAAACCTGACCAGATTAATCACGATTTTCATTTTCTCGTGATCTTCGCGCGCATGAAGCCCGGCGTCACTTTGGCGCAGGCCAACGCGGATATGAGCGCGGTCACTCGCCACATAGCCGATGTTTATCCGAAATCAAACAAAGGTTGGGGCGCTTCCGTCGAGCCTCTGAAGAATGACTTCCTGGACCGCGACGTGCGCACCGCTCTGTGGCTCTTGCTCGGCGCTGTTGCTTTCGTTCTGCTCATTGCTTGCGCCAACGTCGCCAACTTGCTGATGGCTCGCGCCACCACTCGCCAGAAAGAAGTTGCCGTGCGCGCTTCTCTGGGTGCTTCGCGTCAACGCCTGTTCAGCCAGTTTCTTGCCGAAAGTATTGTGCTCGCATCCATGGGTGGCGCACTGGGTATCGCGTTGGCCTGGGGACTACTCGACATGATCATCTCGATCATGCCGCCGTTCACGCTTCCCCCCGAAGCCGATGTCCGGCTGAATATTCCGGTACTGCTCTTTACCGTCGCCGCGACTCTGTTTGCGGGAGTTCTTTTCGGCAGCGTTCCGGCGTGGCAGGCAGCGCGCATGAACCTGAATGAAGTCATGAAAGAGGGCGGCCGGTCCGCACAAAGCGCCGGACGTCACGGCTTTCGCCGCACGCTCGTAATCGCAGAATTTGCTCTCGCTCTTAGCCTCCTCGCCGGCGGAGGTCTCGCCATTCACAGCTTGTGGAATGTCGCGCACGTGGACCTTGGCTTTCGCACCGATCACATTCTCACTTTTCAGCTTCCTGTCCCGCAGGGGCAACTCACCGACCCGCAGCAAATCACTGTTTTCTATCGTCAGCTTCTGGAGAGAATCCAGGCGCTGCCCGGCGTCACCGCCGCGTCGGCCTCGGAAGGCATCCCGCTGGAAGGCGTGAATTTCGGCATGCCCTTCCAAATTGCCGGAAGGCCCAATATCGAGGATCCCTCGGCCCGTCCTGGCACCGGCTTCAGCATGGTCACTCCGCAGTATTTCAAGACTTTTGGCATGAGCATGGCGCGCGGCCGTTCGTTCACCGACCAAGATGCAGCCGGAAGTGTTCCGGTGGCCGTTGTCAACGAAGCCTTCGTCAAGAAATTTCTCAATGGGGTTGACCCGCTCACGCAAACCATCCTCGTAGAACAAATAGTTCCCGGCGTCACTAAACTCGGCCCGCCCATTCCCTGGCAGATCGTCGGCGTGTACCACGACGTTCGCAACGGCGGCCCGCGTGACGACGGATTCCCCGAAATGGATGTGCCCTTCGCGCAGAGTCCCGAGCCAACTGCGGCCGTCGGGGTCCGCGCGGCTCTTGATCCGGCGACCTTGACCCGTAGCATCACTGAAATCGTTCAGTCCATGAACCCGAATTTGCCGCTTTCAGAAGTAAAAACGATGGATCAGATCAAGGACGAATCGCTAGCGGGAGATCGCTTCACTGCCGCGCTTTTTGGCGGCTTCGCGGCCGTCGCCCTGCTGCTGGCGACGCTGGGGATTTATGGCGTGATGTCTTTCGCGGTCGCGCAACGCACTCACGAAATCGGCTTGCGCATGGCTTTGGGCGCCGGACGCAGCAATGTGTTAGCTCTGATTCTCAAGGAAGGGATGCTGCTTGCCGGCCTCGGACTGCTGCTCGGTCTCGCGGGATCCTATGGCGTCGGAAAAGCGATGCACAGCATTTTTTACAATGTTGGCACGATTGATTTCGCTGCGTTCAGCGCCGTCGCCGCGGCCCTATTGCTCGCCGCGCTGCTGGCCTGCTTCATCCCCGCGCATCGCGCCACTCTCGTGGATCCGATGCAAGCCCTGCGCGAGGAATGAAACTGCGAACGCTGCTGTCAAATGGCCGCACGCGACAGCGCAATTCCTAATGCGCTTGCTGCGCCGTAGGTGGCAGTAATCCATTCAGCCGCAGATACATCGCAGCCCCGCTATAATGATCCGCGAAGTCATTCGTCAGCGCGATCATCGCGCTCGCGCGCGTCAATGTGAACGCCCCGCGCGTGAATACCACTTCGCCCAGCTTCGAATCGTCCACCCTAGCCAGCGATTGCGTGCAGAAATCAAATGAGGCCTTCAGGGCGCCGGTCAATTTATCCTTGCCGTCCGTTTCTTTCAGCTCGTCCATTTTGGGAGCATCCACCCCGGAGATCATCGAACATAAGTGAAAATTCGAGTTCGCCATGTGCATTACCAGGTGCCCGAAAGTGACTTGCGCGGGTGTGGGCTGGTAACTGTACTTGTCGGCGGGCATTTCATCCGTCGCCGCAATCAGGTTTTTCGACTGACGTTCCAGGCTGCTGCGCACGGCCGTTGAAACGGGATTGACGACAAGCCCGGTCGGAGGCGCGGGAGTCTGCTGCGCGAAAGCAGCGAGCGGCGAGATTACTAGCAACGCAAAAGATAGCAGAATTGGTTTCATGTCTTACACCTCCAATGAAATACCACCGGCACCAGCATAGACGCGCGCGCGAAACACGGCAAGCCGGTCATTGACTTTGCAATACAAAGTACTTGACAACTGCTACTGACCTGCTACACTTGTCGTATGGCAGCTCCCGAACCTTTTCGCTCTCCAGCTCCCGTCGCCATCGCCGACCACGCTCGCGACAACCTCCGCTTCATCCGCGAAACCATGGAGCGCGCCGCATCTTTTACCGCCGTTCCGGGCTGGGGCGGCGTGGCGATGGGCATCACTGCCCTCGGAGCTGCCGCCATCGCGTCGCGCCAGGCTTCGCCTCTTCCATGGCTGCTCACATGGATCTCCGAAGCTTGTATCGCCATCATCATCGCTTGCTGGACCACCTATTCGAAAGCTCGCCTGGCCGGATCGTCCCTTTTCACCGGGCCCGGTCGCCGATTCGTTTACAGTTTTGCGCCGCCGCTCTTCGTGGGCGCACTGCTCACCGTGTTGCATCTGCGTTCCAGCGAAATCGGCCCGATTCCCGGCCAGTGGCTGCTGCTCTACGGCACCGGCGTGGTCACCGGCGGCGCGTTTTCCATCCGTATCGTTCCCTTGATGGGCTTGTGCTTCATGGTTTTGGGCGCCGTCGCCCTGTTCTCGCCTTGGACTTGGCAGAACGCATTGCTGGCGGCGGGCTTCGGCGGCTTACACATTATTTTTGGAGCCGTCATCGCGAGGAAATATGGTGGCTAAGTCAGGAGCGTATCGTCGTGAACGCGCTGAGGGCGACGAGCGCAATAAGCGAAGTACCTCGGCCGTGCGGCCCGCGGAAAATACGGCGACGAATCTGGACCGCCTGATCCACGAGCGCACGCGCCTGGCGATCGTCAGCGCGCTGGCCGTCAACGAATCGCTGACCTTCAACGAATTGAAGGAACTGCTGCGCGCCACCGACGGCAATTTGAGCGTCCACGCGCGCAAACTGGAAGACGCGGGCTACCTGGGCTGCGCCAAGTCCTTCGACGGGCGCATGCCGAAAACGGAGTATCGCCTGACGGCTGCAGGCCGCCGCGCGCTCGAAAAATATCTTAACCACATGGAAGCTCTAATCCGCGTCACGCGCGAGGGCTAGGCCGCAAAAAATTTTGCCGGGATACTCTATGAATAAAAGTACTTTGAAGTTAGTCCCTCAATCGCAACTTCACGTCGCCATTCTTCTCGACGGCAATGGCCGCTGGGCTTCCTCGCGCGGCCTGGCCCGCTCCGAAGGACATCGCGCCGGAGTGGAATCCGTTCGCCGCGTCGTGCGCGCCGCTCCCGGCCTCGGCATTGGCACCCTTACGCTGTATGCATTTTCCTCGGATAACTGGGAACGTCCGATGAGCGAGGTCGTCGCCTTGCTCGCGCTGCTCGAGCAATATTTTCACACTGAAGCCGCCGCGTGTGCCGCCGCCGGAGTTCGCCTGCGCGTCATCGGCCGTCGCGACCGCATTCCCCCGTCGCTCGCGCAAGCCATCGAAGCCGCCGAAAAGTTCACCGCCGCCGGACGCGCCCTCGAATTGCGCATCGCCGTGGATTACTCCGCGCGCGACGCCATCCTGCGCGCCGCCTGCTGGATGCTTTCCAGCCTGGAAGTCTCGCAGCGTGAATTCGCGAAACGCCTCGGTGAAGTCACCCACTCCAGCGGTCCCGCATTGGACGTGGATCTGCTGATCCGCACCGGTGGCGACCGCCGCCTCAGCGATTTCATGCTCTGGGAATGCGCCTACGCGGAGCTGCTTTTCACGCCGCGCATGTGGCCGGAATTCGATGCCGCCGACCTCGCCGCCGCCGTGGAGGATTTTCGCGGCCGCGAACGCCGCTTCGGCCGCCTTCCCGAAGCCGCCGCAAGCTAAACATCGCTATTTCTCGGCAATTCGCGCGCGCCACATTTGAAATGCTCGCTTGATCACCCGCGTCGCTGTCGGCGTCAGCGCATACTTCTCCAGTTCCGATTCGCCCGCCCAAGCCACGTCCGTCACATCGCTAGCCGCCCGCGCCTCGCCGCTCTCCACCGCGCACCAATAATCCAAAATCACAAAGTGATACCGCGTCCTCCCATCCTCGCCCGGAAAAATCCGCTCGAACACCTCGATAAATTCCACCACCCGCACTTGCAAGCCAGTCTCTTCCGCCAATTCCCGCCGCACGCCTTCCTCAAACGTCTCGCCTAATTCCAGCATGCCTCCAGGAATGGACCACTCGCCTTCCAGCGGCGGGCTTCCGCGCCGAATCAGCAGCGCTCGCCCGTCTGCGATCACCACGCCGCCCACTCCCACCAGTGGCCTCTCCGGATATTCGCGTTGCACCGTCACCTTTACGCATCCCTTCTCGCCAACGCTTGACACCTGCGGTATATAATAGCCCGCCAGTGGAAGTACACCCAGGAAGGAGAGAAATCTCGTGACCCGATGTCCGGAATGCGACACCGAAATTGATTTGGACGAGGACGAAGTCGAGGAAGGCGAAATCCTCAGCTGCCCGGAGTGCGACGTCGAGCTGGAAGTGACGCAAACGCATCCCGTGCATCTCATCGTCATCTCCGAAGATGAGGACGACGACGAGGATGAAGAAGAGGAAAAGTCCAGCGTCAAGGAAGATGAGGAGGACGACGACGATGACGAAGAAGAGGCCAGCTAGTTTCTGCCTCTCGCGTCACCCTCGCATCTTTTCCGCCTGCCGCGTCATCTTACTGGTTGTAAGCCGGAATGGCGGCCGTCTCGCGCTGCAGTTGTCGCCAAATTCGGTCACACGTTGCTCATTTCCAGCTGCAAGTGCTGGAAAGAACAGGATCCCGTGAAAAATTACCGACGTTTTCGAGTTGTAGCGCTGCTGTTCGTTGGCTTTTTGGCGGCGATGCCGGCCCGCGCACAAGAAGAATCTAAAGATCAGAAAAAAGCGGAAGCGCAATTAAAGGTGCTGCACGGCAGCGTGATTGATAAGAGCGAAAATCCAGTGCCTGCCAGCGTGATTTACCTGAAAAATGTGAAATCCCAGGCGGTAAAAACCTATATCGCGGATGATTCCGGCAATTATCGTTTCAGCGGCCTCGACCCCAACGTGGATTACGAGATTCACGCCGAGCACGACGACCTGACTTCTTCCATCCGCACCGTTTCCAGCTTCGATAGCCGTCGCGATATCGAAGTCACCCTGAAACTCTCCAAGAAAAAAAGCGGATAGCACAGGCGACAATCACTTCGGTCCAAGTGTAGACACAGCCAGTTTCACCGTCTGGTACGTGCGTGTCGGATCTTCGCCGTTACCTGCATTTATCTTTGTCAGCGTTCGTCCGTCGTGCCGTTCCCCGTACCATCACGCGAATCGCCCCCGGTAAAATCTCAAACTCCGCGGGCGCCACACCCAGCGCTTCCCCATCCCCATGCACCCGCGCCGCCCGGTCCGCGCGCAATGCCACGCGCCGGCAGCGATAGCGCTTCACCTCCGGAAATTCGCGAAGATCTCCCGTAGTCAGCACGATCGGTATCGCTTCCACCAAACGCAGCAATCCCACATCGCCCACAATCACCACGTCGAGTAGGCCATCATCCATCTCCGCCTGTGGCGCGATGCGCACGCCCGCACCGTAGCTCGTCGCATTTGCCACCGCCACAAATAGCGCCCGGCCAGACCAGCTCGCGCCATCCATCTCCACCGTCACATTCAGCAGCGGCTCGCGAAAAAATATCGTGAACGCTCCCGCAAGATAACGCGTCACTCCCGGCCACGCCCGGAATCGCGTGTTCGCCAGATGCGCAGCCTGCGCGTCCAGCCCCATGCCTCCTGCACCCATGTAATGCGCCAGGCTGCCATCGCTGAATTGCACCCGCACCAGATCCACCGCCCGCGGCCGCCCGCGCAAGAATTCGCTCGCGGCCGCCACCGGATCGAGCGGAATCCCGAGACAGCGAGCTATGTCGTTCCCATTCCCCGCCGGAAAAAATCCCGCCACTACATCCGTCCCGCGAATGCCTTCCACCAGATGATGAAACGCGCCATCTCCGCCCAGCGCCACCACGTTTCGAAATCCATCCGCCACCGCTCGGGCCGCCAGTTCACGTATATCTTCCGAGCTTTTGGAATGTACGAATTTCGCGCTATATCCGCGTGACGCGAGTAAGCTCGCCACTTCCGGCTCGGCGCGCAGCCCTCGCCCTCCGCCGGACGCGGGATTAACAATCACGAATGTGTCAGGTTTCATTGCAGAGACAATATGACCGTGCAGAGACTCTCGCTGGATTCGACGGCCGAACCGGCGTCAGCTCAACTGCTCTTCTACCTCCCGCCCATGCATCCCGGAACGCGAAACGCTCCGATCTTCGTCCTGTAATTTTCGTCGCCGGTCTTCAAATAATCGCCAACGTACCAGAACGTGCAGTCATCGCTCGGATCCATCGCCGTGGTCGTGTAATCCTCCCACCGCAGCGTGTTCTTCTGCGCCGCTTCTCCCGTTGCCAGCACGGTTTCGTGGAACGACAGCGCACCCTTCGGGTCGCCGTCCTTGCGCGCGGCAAACCGCTGTCCCGCATAATTCGGAGTTCCGCCGAACGAATATCCCACGCCGAGATCACCTTTCTTATCCATCGCGATGCTCGGAATCCAACGGTAGTACGCGTCCGGCGCGTGTGTGCCCTGCTGGTAAAGCTCCACATCGCGCTTTTTGTCCAATCGGAATTCGTACCAGCGCACGCCTCCCCCGCCGACCTGCGTCGCCACCGAATGCGCGGCGACAATCGATTCACGATTGCCGATTCTCCGATACACCACTCTCTGCATAATCTTGTCACCCTGCACGTCCAGCCGCCGCTCGGTGTCCGGCTGCGGCACGCAGTTCGTTAACTGGCCGTTGCACAAATAATGATACGGAGCCACCGCGATCTTCACCGGTCCCTCGGCCTTGGTGTTCGCGGGAGTCGTCCAGTCCACATGAACCTTCCACACATAAATGCCATCGTCTTCGAAGATTTTCTTCAGCTGGGTGCCGCCGGCCGCCATCATGATGTTCGGCGCGCCGGCTGGTGGCAGGTTTTGTCCGTCAATGTCCGCGTTATTCAAAAAATTTACGCCGTCAATGACGATGCACTGCTCGGTAGCAGGCTGCCCCAGCAGCATTTTGTTGCGATCCGCGATGCAATCGTGTTTCTGAATCACGTCGTCGCCCGTGCTCGTCGGAACGTAGTAGCCGTCCGGCCAAATTGCCGGCCGCGGATAGTCGGGGAAGAGCGTCCGCTCGTACGCGTAGCGATAGTAAGCGCCCAGCGGATCGGGGCCGACGCTCACGGCGTAGCACATCGCAAACGTTCCTTCTTTTTTCACGGGGCCCTGATGGGGCGTGTGCGGCGCCGGCTGAGGTGGATTTGCGGGTGGCCTGCCAGGTGGTCCTGGATTGTCCACTTCGCCGGGCAGCGCGGGCTTGCCCTTTTCCGAGAATTCCCCCGGTGCAATGCGCCCGAAAATCGGCATCAAGATGAGCCAGCGCTTCGCGAGTTGATCGTAACGCACCACAGCATCTCCGTTGTCGCGCGCCTCGCAGGCCCCGCCGAACCCCGTGAAAATTGCGTTGGTTGCGACCGGCCCATAAATCACGGTTCCGGTCTTCTCGTAATGCGCGCCCTTCTTCGAATACACCGCGATCCGCGTGTTGACGATTTGCACGATGTGGTCCGGACCCACCGCTAGGCTGTTGTCCGAAGGATTACGCAGCACCGCGGTTCCTTGCGGCCCTGTGAATCCGGAGCCTAATCCATCGAAACTTTCCAGCAGCGGCAACGCGGGCCGCTTGCCCTGCGTTTTTTGCTCCACGGCAGCGCCCTCCGCGGTAATCACCGGCGCGCGCGCCACTTCTTCGGGTTTTTGATCTTGCTCCGCGTTCGGATCGCCTGGCGACGTGCCGCACGCTGCGGCTTCACAATCCGGTGCGTCTTCCTTTGTGCCCGATCCGGGTAATGACCGCAGCGGCGGCGAAACATCAAACTTCGTCGCGCGATGCACCGTGACTGCGCTCGTAGTGATTTCGCTCTGTTGCGCGCGCGCGCGCATCTCTGCGCTCCCCGCATATAGCGAAACCACTACCGCGATTCCTGCGACCGTCGCGCCGCTCGTTTTCTTCACCCAATTCATGCGCGCTCCTAATGCGCCGCCGTCTCGTGCAGCGTCATGCTCTGCACGGACGCCGGATCGGCCAGGAATTTCGCCACTACGGGTCCGGTCGAAATGCACGACGGGCTGTTGTGGCCGCAATCCGAATCCAGCAACACCACGGGAGCGCTGATCGCATGCGCAAACGCAATCGCTGTAGTGGGGTTCACGGTGTGATCCTCCGGCGAGACGATCACCAGCAGCTTCGCATGGATGCGTTGAGCTGCCTGTTCCATCGTTACGCCAAATTCCCCGGGAATATCCAGCGAGTTGATAGCCTGCCTCTGCCGAATCACATTGCACGCTCCGGCCGCGTTAGAGGTCTCCGAACTGCGCGTCTTGGCGAGAAACGCCGCGAAGTCTCCCGGCGCAGTATGCGCCACGCGATATCCCGGCGAACTATTGGCCATCGCGCCAATCTCGCTGAAAACGCCAAACCCGCGCGTCATTGGCTCGGTGCCGTTCCCTTCTTTCCATTCGGGATCAAGTTCAAGCGCGTCAATCTGCGAAGTCCACAGCAGCATGTCAGCGGAAGTGGACTGCGGCGAGCCCACGATCGGAATCGCGACGTCCATGTAATCCGGATACGCCACCGCCCACTCAAACGTCTGCATACCGCCCATCGAAATTCCCATCACCGCGCGCAAGTGCGCCAGGTGGAACACCTCAGTCGCGAGGCGATGCTCGGATTCCACCATGTCGCGAATCGTAAACTGCGGAAAACCCAAGCGCGCTTGTGATTTGCTGTTCGAAGGCGAAGTCGAAACCCCGTCGCCGATCGCATCCACCAGCACCACGAAATATTTCGAGCTGTCCACCACCTTGTCCGCCCCTATGAATTGCACCAGCTCCTGCGATTTGCCGCCCAGCCACGTAGGCCACAGGATCGCGTTCGACTTTGCCGCGTTCAGCTGCCCGAAGGTGCGATAACCCAGGTGAAAATCGTGAATCACAGCGCCGCTGCGCAGTTTCAGGTCACCCAGAGCTGCGAATTGCTGCGCGCCCTCGGCGGGCTGAGCTTTCACAGTTGGTGCTGCGGTCTCCCCACGCGCGCTTAAAGCCGCGCCGTAGAAAATGCCAATCAGTAGCACCACACTCAGTGCCATTTTCATATTTCTGGGTTCCTCCCCGGCGTTTTTCGCAGCTGGCCGTTTCCGAAATAGCTGCATCTTTCTCGTTTTTCACAGCCGTTTGGCCATTGCGAATATACGCGCACGTTTCGGATTTTCCACACCGAATATTTGAAGATTCGCCCGCAAAGTGAGATGCTGTTTTTCCTTCTGTGGCTTGGAGGCGTCCCATGACCACTCGCCTGGCCCGCAGCGCAACAGCGCTATTCATTTTCTGCGCCGCCCTCGTGATTGCGCGTCCTGCGATTGCCCAGGCGCGTCCTGCGAATCCTCCAAATTGGGGTTACAGCGGTGCCGATGGCCCGGACCACTGGGCGGACCTTGAGCCTGATTATGCCGAGTGCAAATCCGGCCACCGCGAGTCACCCATTGATATCGTCGGCGCGCAGCTCGCGGATCTACCTCGTATTCATTTTGATTACAAGCTTGCGCCGCTGAAAGTCATCAATAACGGCTACACCATCCAATTCAATTACGAGTCCGGCAGCAGCATCACCATCAACGGAACTGCCCTGCCTCTGGTCCAATTTCATTTTCACCATGTCAGCGAAAATGAAATCGACGGCAAGAAGTACGATATGGAACTGCACTTCGTCCACGTGGATGCTGCGGCTAACCGCACCGCCGTGGTCGCCGTATTCATCAAGAGTGGCGCCGAAAACGCTCCGCTGCGCGATCTGTGGAGTCACATCCCCCACGATAAGGGTAAAGAAGTGGAGTACAAGAAGGTGGTCATCAACGCCGCTGATTTGTTGCCCGCAGACCAGAACTACTACACATTCGATGGCTCGCTCACCATTCCTCCCTGCAAGGAGGGCGTCAAGTGGTTCGTCCTGAAGACTCCCATCGAAGCTTCTCCCGCCCAGATCGCGGCATTTGCAAAGCTGTATCCGGACAACGCTCGGCCGATCCAGCCGACGAATGGCCGGGAAATTCACGAAAGCAATTTCCATTGATGAAAAATCGGTTTAACAGTGAATGACTTAAGAAAGCACGCTGGTTCACTCCAAGCTGCGTGGGAGACTGCATGAATCGCGAAATTTCAAGGCCCTCGGTTTTTGCTGCGCGCATTTTACTGCACAGATTTCTTTCCGTACTCGCGCTGCTGTGCGCGGCGTGTGTCGCCACGATTCCGCTTCACG
The DNA here is from genome assembly GCA_963710845.1 of uncultured Acidobacteriota bacterium. Lineage (GTDB taxonomy): Bacteria > Acidobacteriota > Terriglobia > Acidiferrales > UBA7541 > Palsa-295. Next base: position 229,417 of record CAVQBU010000009.1, read on the forward strand.
CGCAGGTGTCTCCGGAATCGGACCAGTTGCTCCATCGCATGTACGCATCGCCGGATTTCGAGGTCAAGTACTTCGGCCCGGCGCGCTGGCTGGACGATGGCGCGTTCTACACCTCCGTCGAACCGTCCCCAGCGGTAAAAGATGCGCAGGATATCGTTCGCTACGAGACCGTGACCGGAAAACGTGAAGTACTCGTCTCCGCCGCCAGGCTGATTCCTGCCGGTGAAAAAGTTCCCCTCGCCTTCGAAAACTACGCGTGGTCCAAGGACAAATCCCGCCTGCTGATTTACACCAATTCCGCGCAGGTCTGGCGGCTGCGCACTCGCGGCGATTATTGGGTATTGGATTTGCAGTCTGGCACGCTACGCAAACTCGGCGGCGACGCTCCCGCATCTTCGCTGATGTTTGCAAAGTTTTCGCCGGACGGTGCAAAAGTTGCCTACGTCCGCGGCAATAATATTTACGTAGAGGAAATTTCCACTGGACGCATCACCCAGCTCACTCACGACGGCTCGCAAACCATCATTAATGGCACGTCCGACTGGGTTTATGAAGAAGAGTTGGACGTTCGCGACGCATTCCGCTGGAGTCCTGATGGCCGCCGCATCGCCTACTGGCAATTCGACACCAGCGGCGTGGGAATTTTCAAGCTGCTCTACAATCTCGGCGCGCCCAAGGAAATTGTCACCGGCTTTCCTTATCCGGGCCTGGGTCCGTATCCCTCGGTTCTGAATATTCCGTATCCGATTCCCGGCACTACTAACTCCGCCGTGCGCGCCGGCGTCGTAAGCGTGGATGGCGGAGAAATGCAGTGGATGCAGGTCCCCGGTGATCCGCGCGATAATTATATTGCTCGCCTTGAGTGGGCCGGCAATTCCAGCGAACTCGCCATCGAGCATTTAAATCGCCTGCAGAATACCAACGACGTGTTGCTCGCCGATGCCTCCACCGGCACCGTGCGCCAGATTTTCCGCGATCAGGATTCTGCCTGGGTGGACGTGATGGACGAAATTCACTGGGTTCACAAGGGCCAGGACTTTTTGTGGTTGAGCGAGCGTGACGGTTGGCGCCACGCCTATCTTGTCTCGCGCGATGGAAAACGCGTGCAGCTGATCACTCCGGGCGCGTACGACGTGATCGAACTTGGCAGCGTGGATGAAAAAGCCGGCTGGCTGTATTTCACCGCTTCACCGGAAAACGCCACGCAGCGCTATTTGTACCGCGCGCCCATGGATGGTTCGCAAAACGTGCAGCGCGTCAGTCCTGCTGCTGCACCCGGAAGTCATCGTTACGATATGTCTCCCGATGCGCATTGGGCTTTTCACATTTATTCGCGCGCCGACGTCACACCGGTAGCTGATCTCATAGAACTTCCCGAGCATCGCTCCGCGCGCGTGCTCGAAGAAAACGCCGCCCTACGCGCGAACGCCGCTCCACTGCTCGCTTCGCCCACGGAATTCTTCAAAGTGGACATCGGCGACGGCATCAAGCTTGACGCCTGGATGCTGAAGCCCCCTCGTTTCGACCCGGCCAAGAAATATCCCGTACTGGTTTACGTGTACGGAGAACCTGCGGGGCAGACCGTGCTGGACGAGTGGGGCGCGTGGAACAACGATTACAATCGCGCCGTCGCTCAGGCCGGTTACATTGTCGTCAGCTTCGACAATCGCGGTACGCCCGCCCCGAAAGGCCGCGCCTGGCGAAAAGTCGTCTATGGCGCGATTCATCCCGTAATCGTTCACGACCAGAGTGCCGCGCTGAAAGTGTTCCTGCAATCACGTCCGTTTGCGGATTCCTCACGCGTTGCGGTGTGGGGTTGGAGCGGCGGAGGTTCCAGCACGCTGAACCTAATGTTTCGTTCGCCGGATCTGTATCGGGTGGGAATGTCGGTAGCGCCGGTGCCCGACCTGCGCTTGTACGACACGATTTACCAGGAACGGTACATGGGCTTGCCGCTGCAGAACGTCGAAGGTTATCGCAGCAGTTCCGCCATCAACTTCGCAGAAGGTTTGCGCGGGCATTTGCTGGTGGTGCACGGCTCGGGCGACGACAACGTGCATTACGCCGGCACCGAGTTGCTGCTCAATCGCCTGATCGAGCTGGATAAGCCGGTTGATTTCATGGAGTACCCGAATCGCACGCACGCCATCAACGAAGGTTCCGGCACGACGCTGCATCTGTACAGCCTGCTGCTGCGTTATCTCGAAGAGCACGTGCCGCCAAATGCGGTGCAGTAGTTTGCTTCTGTCGATTGCGGGGATTTGAAACGACGAAACGCGCAGCGCTTCGCGGTGCATCGGCGCTTTTCCACGGATGAATGCACAAACTTATGGTGCCGGTTGTGGGACTCGAACCCACGACCTAGGGATTATGAGTACGGGCGTCGGTTTTGACGCGTTCTGAAAATTTTAGATTGTGTTATATTTCTCAACCATTTACAACCGCGCGGACTTGAACCGTTTATCCTCATTTTGAACTGATCTGAACAAGCAGCTACTACGAATCTACTACAGTGATTTGTCTTTCGCCGTCTCCATTGAGCGGCAATGGGTGCTCGGCAATCCACTGTGAGCAGTCGGTGGTGTTGTATCCCTCCAACCGGTCGAACAATTGGGTTGCAGCTCGTCCTGCGAGGCTGTAGAGATTGAATGAGAGGACGAGATAATCAATGGAAAAAGAACAACTGAAAATCGCGATTTACGCGCGTGTTTCTACGAAAAACGGTCAAGACCCTGAGATGCAACTCGGAGAACTCCGAGAATATGTCCGCAACCGGAAATGGAAAATCGCTGGCGAGCACGTAGACAGAGGAATTTCCGGAGCGTGGGATTCTCGACCAGAACTCAACCGACTGATGGCGGACGCGAACCGCCGCCGTTTCGATGTCGTGGCGGTTTGGAAGTTTGATCGATTCGCTCGATCAGTCTCCCACCTGCTGAGAGCGCTAGAAACCTTCCGCGCACTGGGAATCGAATTTGTCTCGCTTTCGGAAAATATCGATACCAGCACACCGACTGGGAAAATGGTGTTCACGGTACTGGCTAGCGTGTCGGAACTGGAGAGAAGTCTGATCGGTGAACGCGTTCGAGCAGGACTGCGCAACGCGAAGGCACGTGGTACGCGATTGGGTCGGCCGCCGCTGAAGGATCTCAGTGTGACGGAGACGCAAAGGCTTCGAGTAGAAAGACGAAGGTCGAGAATCAGCTTCCAAGCACTCGCTGAAAAGTACGGCGTTTCGGTTTGGACGGCCTTTCAGCTGTGCAAAAGAACGAAGGCTTAGAATGCGGCCATGCATAGTACGGGAATGCAAGATGTCCGGTACCGCGACTAACGAGGTGTTGGCACCTTCAGCGAAACCGCCAAGGCAATTCAGGGCCCTGGCGCCACGATTTACTCGCGATTCATGAAACGTGCCCAACTCGCTGGGCAACGACCGGAGCACGTATTTTTTGCCACAGCGGGCCTCGCAGGGACTGAGTTCATGAAGAATTGACGCGGATTGCGTAAAAATGGTTAGGACTAGGACCAAACAGTTCCCGGCTGAATTCCGCATGTTGCTCGAACCATTTAAATCAAAAGGGTTTGTCAATTGCTATATAGATGTGAAGTGGCAAGCAGCGTGCAAATTTCCATTGGGGGTACGCCCTAGTTAGCTTCCCCCATGGGAGGAAACAATGGCCGACGAGAACGAACGGACCACGATCTTGCACGAAACCTCTACTCGATGGGCGGCTCCCGCGATGATTCTGCTGTGCATACTGGCGTTGGCGGGGATCTGGATTGGTTGGAAGAGCTTGAGCTACGCCCGGGATTCCAGGAACTCTTTAAACGGAGATATCCAAACGATGCACCAAGCGTACGATAGCGCTTTGGGTTCAGTCCAACTGCGGCTGACGCAATCAGAAAAGACGACTGCCGATCTGCAGGATGACTTAAACGTTGTGACCAACAGATTGCAAATCACGCAAGGCCAACTGAAGAAATCAAGGGAAGAAGCCAAACAGATCCGCGATGACGCCGCAAGTCAACTGGCTGCGATGGATGCTAACGTTAAAAATCAACTGGACACCAAAGCCAGCACCGAGGAAGTTAACACAGTCAGCGGTGAAGTGAGCGGCGTGCGCACCGACCTCAACGCTACCAAAAACGACCTCCAAATGGCACGAAGCGAAATGGGGACGCTGATCGCTAAGAATCACGACGATGTCGAAACCCTACGTCGACTTGGTGAGCGGGAGTACACGGAGTTCACCATCGAAAAGAAGAACGCCCCGAAGAAGGTAGGCGACATTACCATCGAACTCCGCAGCACCAATCCGAAGAAGAATCAGTGTAACCTCGCGCTCATCGTGGACGACAAGCGCACGGAGAAGCGGAGCAGGACCATCGATGAGCCGATTTTCTTCTACGCTCACGGAGCGCGACAGCCCATGGAGGTAGTGATAAATCAAGTCGAAAACAACAAAGTGGTCGGTTATTTGAGCGTTCCCAAAGCCGCGCAGCAGACCAAGACCTCAGCCAGCGGTTACTAAATTTGAATGCTTCTCGTGATTGACGGGCAGTCTGTCCTGTTTACCAGACCGAGCCACGAAGGAGCCAAGAATGCGACCGACCTTGGATATTTTCACAGTTTCGCCAGATGGTCGACCGCTCCGAATCGAATCAGTGCACGGGCTCGCTGCCCTAATCGGAAACTAGCACTCATTGTCCGGTTGCGCGACCAGGAGTTGACCTCCGAAGACAGCTTTGAAATTGCTGAAAAAGCAATTAGTGGCGCACGGGTGGGAGAAATCAGCAGACGATTAAACCACACGTAGAAACAAGCGCTCGGGAGAGCGAAGCAGTATTTTGCCTCGACGCTTCAAGACGGCACGGTTGGTTTGCCATTCACTCAAAAGCCGGCTTGCGGTGAACGGGCTGATGTTCGCCGCGCTGGCCAGCTCCTCATTTGTTACGTCAAATTCAACTCCCCCCGAAACTTTTTGGCCAATAACTCCCGCCAGGTGAATTAGAATTTGAGCAAGTCTTTCGCGCGTTGTTTCGCAAACTAGCGCTACGTGATCGGCTAGATACCAAGCCAAGTAGTCGGAGCCCATAAATAGAGCATTCTCCAGTAATCTTGGGTATTTCGTCGCGAGGCTCCGAATCGTGGGACGGTCCCACACAAAGAACGAGCTGTCTTTTACCGCTTCCGTGCTGATGAGATACTTAGAAGGTTCGGATAAAAACGCTGCACCGCCCAGGATCTGTCCAGGAGTAAGCCAAAGCAGAAGAGTTTTGCGACCGTCTTGCGTGAGGTAAAAATATCTTGCATGGCCACGGGTTAGCAGGAACAGATGTTCTGCAGGGTTACCTTGGTTTGTGATGATGGACCTGGCCTGGTAGCGCCGCTCCATTGCGGCTGCCCGAATAGTCTCAAGGTCACGCTGCGCAAATCCCTCAAAAAATCGTGACCTCAGGCCGGACTGCATGGCAGCAATGCGCGAGGCGGGCATAAATCAATCTCCCTGACAGAAGGCTCAACCCCCGAGGTGCTGGCACTTGTAAAAGCTCTGGGCACGCTTCCGAGGTATCGCCAACAACCTACGACGTGGGGACCACGTGTGCATACTAGCGCCCTCATGAACATTCGTCCAGAAATGGGTTCGGGAGAGTTCGGGACGCCGCAATTGGGGCGCTTGGACGATTAACGCTCGGTAAAGTAGATTTTCCTAGTTTCCGGTTACGCGACTAATCGTCCACTGACAGCCCGAGGGGCTCCCCCGAGGCCATTTACCTGCTACGTTTTGCATGCGCAAATTCTCTTATCGAGCTCCCGTCAGGTCTTTCAGTTTGGCGTATGCTTGACGATATTCGAGCTCCGCCCGAAACATGTCTGCTTCCATTTTTGCCCGCGCCGACTCAACCTCCGGGGCGTCTGATTTGTAACTCGCGTTTACCACGCCGGCCGAAGACACCATCCGGCGCGCTAATTGATAGAGTTGGCGCGAGCGGTCCAGTTCGAAATAACTGCTCTTCACGCCCGCAGCCACCTTAGCCTTCGTCAGTTCCACCCCAAGGTCGGCCATCTCGGATTGCGCCTTGAGCTCCTTTACCCCGTGCTCGCGCTTGAACCCGTCAAAGAGGGTGTAGGTGGCTATGACGCCGATATAGCTGAAATCTTTGGGCAAAACGAGGGTGCTGATCGCATTTTGGTTGGCGTACCCACCGGTGATCGCCACCGTTGGTACGTACTGCAATTTTGTGAGCGTTAAGCCCGCATGCGCCTTAACTGCAGTTTGCTCTGCCTCTATCACTTCCGGATTTGCCGCGGTCGCTTTCTCGGTTGCTTCGATCAGCGATGTGTCTTCCACGAGCGGTGCGGGCGCCACGAGCTCGAGAGCTGTTCCGTCCGGCAGGCCAACCAATCCAGTGAGCGACGCGGTAAGCTCCTTCACCTTGCTGGTCGAGAGCATCACAGCCTTTTGGGCGCCGAGCACCTCCGCCTCTTGCTCCGGCGAGGTGATCGGCGTGCCAGAATTGCTAGCCATCAGCCATTTAGTCTGGATCTTCTTCGCGTCTGCTTCGGCGCTGGTCAGTTCGCGCTGGGCAACCAGCAAATCGAAGTAATTCTTCTCTACCTTGGTCGCTACTTCCGTCACCGGCAATCCTGCCTTTGCTTTGGCGATATTTTCGTCCGCTCGCGCGATTTTCACGAGTTGATAGACGGAAAAAAGCGGCGTCACCGGTTGAACCGCGGCGACGTTGAAAATCGTCTGATTCTTGGCGAAAATGTTCACGGCTATTTCCACGGGGGGCATTCCAGGGAGCGGACGTTGCACCGATAGCACCTGGCCCGTTTCCTTGTTGAGGTGAAGGTTGGCAAATTGCGTGCCGACGTTCGGAAAGTAAAGTCCCTGAACCCCTAGCCGGTGTTCTTTCGCGGCTTCTACGCTCAACTGGCCGAGCCGAACGAGCGGATTGCTCGCCGTCGCTGCCGCGTCCTGTGCTTCTTCGAGCGTGATACGACGCACACCTGCCGGAGCATTGCTCGTTTTCGGCGCAGCGGTGGCTCCGCCCTTAAAGCCCTGCGGGCTACGACTACTCCCAGGCTGCACCGGATTGTCAGCCTTGACGCCGGGGACGCTCGGAACCCCAGGGAATGAAACCCTCGATGGCGTTCCAATCGCCGTTCGCAGCGACAGTTCTGGGCCCGCTGTCACGGGAGCCTGGCTTTGAGCCGCCACGACTCCGCTGAGCAGCAGCCAGATTGTCAGGGCAACGAAAGTTTGGCGGCAGCTTGCTGGTGAGATGCGTACGCACTGTGGAAGCATGTTTTTTCTCCTTGTCCACTCATCGATATAAACTCGTTGGGCCCAAGAACTCTTCGACCGGAGGCTCATGTTTTCTCAGAGGGCAGGGAATGGATATTGTCAAAAGTTACAGCTTCACTGGATCTACAGTCGGTAGCCCTTGCGCGCCACACATTTTGAGCGTTGTGATTGGTTGGGCCGGTTGCTCGACGTTTCAAAGACGATGAACGCCAGGTCGAGCCAGTGCCTGATCAACGCCGTGACCGTACATGTGGAATTTTCAAGTTTCCGATTACGCGACTAATCGGGCACTGGCGAGCCGGATTCTAGTGGGAAGGCTTCCTGTACACTACGAGACCGAGAGCGACTGCGAAACACGGAACTTCGACCAATACAACTGCGAGAAACCACGTGTTGTGCCACTCGGTAGACCTCTGTAGCACGGCGATGAATCCAATCGTGTGAATGACGAGTAGACCCAAAAAGGCAGCCCAGAATTTTGGTTGCCGAAGATGCTGTTTGAATTGTACGCACACGCACCAAACCAGGAAGCCCGTCCAATAGCACAGCGCCGTCCACCGCCATGGAATGACAATTCCGGTCTTTAAAACGATAAAAATAATCACGGTGAAAACAACCAGGCATCCAAGCGCAATTCCAATAAGTTTAAAACTTTCTCGCAGGAGTGACCCGAGGCGCGAGGAAAAGGACTTGCGTTCAGTTGCGTTCGGGCTCGGCACGCTGTACCAAGACTATAACAACTGTTGAAGTTGACGCAGGACTAACGAACCGCTGGTTTCTGTGCTGAACAGGCAATTTCGAGGAACTGGCGTCCCAACTCCTGATTAACGCATTTATCGTACAAGTGGAATTGAGCCAAAAGCTGATTCCCGGTTACGCGACACCGGAATCTTCGTCGCCTTCTGCACCGCTTCGGCCTGCTCCTCTTCACTTGGGGCGGCCGCTTTTGCCTCCGTAGCGGCTAGCTTCGCATGCCCTGTCGAATCTAGTTTGCCCTGCGAAAATGCTGACAGATTTAGTGAGAGAATCAGGCACAGCGACGGTAGCAAGATTCGTTTCGCCATATCCAAGTTGCCTTAGGCTCGTCGCTAGAGCCAGCGGGAGTATACAAATCAGCGAGTCGGAGAAGTGCGGCTTCGCCGCATCAAAGGGTGCCGCGTCCAGTGCCACCTTCGTTAGTACGGCTTTGCCGGCCCAATCTGGGGCGCGCGCACCGGCTTGGCCATGCCGTAGAAGATCACCGCGCCTTGGCCACCGCAAAGCGTCGAGAGCGCTTCATTGGTATACCCGAAGCAACTTTCGAGGCTCTGCCAGTTGTTGATCACCCAGACATTGCCCACCGGATCGACCGCGATATCGGTCTCCATTTGCAAGCCACCACCCACATACCCGCCGGGAGGAGAAATCTGGTCGCCTGTCTTCATGCCCGGTGGACAGTTTTCGGTCTTCACGCCGCACAGTTGCACAATACGACCGTCGGGCATGGCGAAGTTGGATACCCAGACATTGTCGTTGCCATCCACCGCCGCTGCCCAGGGACCGGGAATGCCGCCGCCGGTAAATGGAGACCCGGGATATTGGCTCCCGTCAGGGCGCAACAGCGTGACGCTGCCTCCCTCGGGGCCACCTTTTTGCTTGGCCATGGTACGGACCACCACTTCATCGTAATTGCCACCGCTCTTCAGGGCTTTGATCACGGCTTCCATAGCGGCGCCGCCTGTGGCGGAGCTGCCAAGACGGTTCGTCACCCAGATATTGCCCTGGCTGTCGATGCCGAGGCCGCTGCCGCTGAAACCTGCCTTAAAGGTCTCGACCTTGGTGGGATCGGAGGTAGGAAAACGGACAACAGAATCTCCGATGGCGCTGGTCACCCAGATGCGGTCCTGCTGGTCAATGCCGAGGTGGAACGGCCCCACAAACGACTTGCAAGGCGGATCCTTGAAGCCCTCACACACCAGCTTGGCTTTGCTCGGATCGCCCTTAGGGATGTAAACCAATTGGTTCTTGGAAATGCCCACCACCCAGACATCGCTGCTAGGTGTAACGATCACACCCTGCATCAGGCCGAGCTGGCCGTTTAAGGTGATGCCGTCTGGACCTGCCAGGGACTTGCCGTTCTTATCAAACTTCCCGATGGACTGGCCGCCATAGCTGGTGAGCCAGACATTGTCCTGGCCGTCAACGGCGGCACCGAATGTGCCCCCTGCCATTCCGCCGCCCTGGAAGCCAGTGGTCATTGGCGAAAGCGGCTTGCCATTCGGGGCGAACTTGGTGAAATTGCCCTGCCACAATGTGTCCTGAGCCTGCCAGCCGACGGTGAAATTGTCACCGACCCATAAATTGGCCTCGCTGTCGAACATGGCCTTGCCGCCCGCACGAAAGCCTCCGCCGTCGATTTTCAGCGGCAGCACCCATGCGCTCGGCGCGGCGCTGAGATACGCATGAATGGTACCGGGCGCTGGAATTTGCCCTTCGGAAGCGGATAAAAGGCATCGAGGAGCGCGAACAGCCTCTCCGGCTTGTACCACGAAGCCCGCGCGATCGACTCAGCCGCCGTCAAAGTGCTGGTCGGCGCGCCTCCAGTCGGCCCGCTCGCTGCCGCGAACAAGCTGCTGCACGCATCCGCCATGACCTGAGTCACGCACCCGGACAGCACATCCGCAAGCGTGGCGAAGTTTGCCATCGTCGGCGTTTGGCTGCTGTTGAGCGAGTTCTGGATGATCCCTCCCCAGCCACCGGTCGAGAGATCGACGAAGTTAGGCACATTGCCCGCGGCAATCTTCAGGCCCAGCGCGTGACCTTTGAGCGCGGTTCCATCGAGGAACTGCGCGCCCGTCCACACCGAGGCCACGGTCGTCATTTCGTTTATGACAACATTGGCTGGAGGATTGCTGCCCACTACCGCGAGCAGCGCGATGGCCGGATTGTCTCCGCTCGCTCTGCCGGCTTGAGGTACGCCGCCGGTCGCCACGAGATAAAGGACGGCATCGCGGTTGGCGCCCCCGGCGCGAACCTCAAACCGGCCATCATCGCTCGTCTTGGTTTGATCGAGTTGCTTGGGAGCGGCCGCACTGGCTTCCCACAAAGTCACGGTCGATTTGGCAATGGGTGCATTTCCGCCCAGGACTTGACCTTTGATGCTGTCAGAGGCGAAAGCCCACGGCGCCAGGAACAGGCTGGAGGCCACAAGGATCACCAGTACCAAGCTTTGAATCGGTTTTCGAGTCTTCACTCTCATTCTCATTCCTTCATCCTTTCTCAGCTCTGTAGGTATCCGCTAAGGCACCCAACTAGCGGGGGGAATGTGCAATTCTCGCGCACCCCTTGTTGCATTGCCGAGATCGGTTCCTCGGGTGCAATACAGCCGCGTCCTACGTAGCAGAGCTACGGGGTCCTGAACATTGTCAAAAGTAACAGGACGAACCGATCGGCTTCTGCGAGAGACGCCGAACAGCCTGAGTCAACACCGCCGGATATGGGCTGCGTCTGATAACTCGTGCGAACGCATACTATCTCTACTTAAGCGGTTAGTGCTTGATAAATGCCGTTACCGTCCAAGTGAAGTATTACTTCACATCTCCGGTATCGCGACTTATCGGGAGCTGGCGACATACGCCGCGTAAATCATCAGCAGGCCGAAATCTTATTCTCAATTCGGCCGGCCCAACCAAGAATACTGCCACGCTACGGAGACGTTCTGATAGTTTCCACCGAAGATAATATATGTGCCATTACCATAGCTGACTTTGATTGATTGGTGTTTGCTGATCGGGATTGAGGCCGTGCCTCCAATGCGCGAACCGGTCTGCTTGGTCGCCAGGTTCCGTATGCCGCTCAAGCTCGTAATGCCGCCCGTCCAGAAGTTCGCGTCCATTGACACCCAGAAGCGTTGCCTCACGTCGTAGCTCAGATGTCCCTCCAGAGCGCCGATTGGCGATTCATTCTGTGGTTTGCTGACCGGGCCATCGTAAAATGCTGGATTCGCGGTGTAGAACCAGACCCCTGCATACCCATCGAGCAACCAGTGGCCCCAGCGTTCGGAATACCCAAGTTCTGGTTTGAAAGCCCAGCGATTGCTGCCCCAGTTGATAAGCTTCGTGCCGCTGTACTGCCCGGTGGGAGCAACCATTTTTAGACTTAGTCCTAACAACCTTTTTTGCTTCCACTTTGCAAATTCCTTCGGCTGCATCGCCGGGCCGCCCATCAGGTTTACGGAAAAGCGACAGCTGGAATCCAGCAGACCCGAACGGTATACCGATCTGGATTGCCCGGAGAGGTCGCCCTGAAAATTTCCCACTCCGTAGGGGAGGGAGGCCGTGATGTTGGCCGAGCGACCAAAGAAGTTCAGTGAGTGGTAATAGCTGAAGACCGACACGTAGTAGGTACCCGTGGCGTCGGTGACCGGTATCGTTCCATTGAAGTTCACACCTCCGTCATAGAAGGACCAGGTGATGGTAATCGCGTTGGAATGCACTGCCGTTATTACATAGGCGCGGGGTGCCAGGTCCTGGGCGGAAAGCCGCGCAGCTGCCGATGCGAGTGAGAGCAGTAATGCCACCACGAAGCGAAGTCGCATGACCCACCGACGCAACTCATCCAGAAAGCTACGCCACAGTAGCCGAGTCTGCTCTCACACCTCAATTGTCACTATAAACAGTAACCGCGCGGTCTTTAGGTGCCTCACTGCGGGGCGAGAATCAACTCCCGACAAACGTCGTTCCGGACAAGCGATAGCCGGTCAAAAGCACTTCTCCGGTAACGCGACGCAATATAAAAGGGCGCCCCTTTTGGAGTAGGTTTTGAGTGCTTGGCTCAACCTCTCCAGAAAGGAGCACCCTTCTATGGCTAGCACCAAATATATCGGCATGGATGTGCACAAGGAAAGCATTTCGATTGCGGTGAGGAATGCTGCAGGAAAGATCGTGATGGAATGTGTCATCGAGACCAAAGCCAGCATGATTCTGCAGTTGATCGATGGGCTGCGCGGAGACTTGCAGGTGACGTTTGAAGAAGGAACCTCGGCCGCCTGGCTGTACGACCTGTTGAAGCCACACGTCAGGAAATTGGTGGTGTGTGATCCGCGAAAGAATGCCTCCATGAGGGAAGGCAGCCAGAATGACAAGATCGACGCACGCCGCTTAGCCGAACTGCTGCGTCTCGATCATCTCCACCCCGTCTATCACGGTGAACACGGCCTACGAAGCCTGAAAGAGCTGGTGCGCAGTTATCTCACCATCACCAAAGATCTCGGACGGGTGATGTCCCGGGTGAAGGCCATCTATCGCAGTTGGGCCATTCCTTGCAGCGGCAAGCAGGTCTATGCACCGCGCCATCGAGCCGAGTGGCTAGGAAAGATCACGGAACCGGGAGTGCGCCGGCGGGCGGAGTTTTACTACCTGCAACTGGATGCGCTGCGAACGGTGCGTCAGCAAGTGCGGAGGGAGTTGCTCGCGGAGGGCAAGAAACACCCGGCCTGGCAACGGCTCTGCCAGATTCCTGCGATCGGTCCGATCCGGTCCGCCATACTGCTGGGCATTTTGCAGACCCCGCACCGTTTCCGCACCAAGCGACAGCTGTGGACCTACAGCGGATTTGGCATCGAGACACAGAGCAGCGCCGATCACCGTAAGGTCGACGGACAGCTCGAACGAGTGAAGAAACAAATCTCCATTCGCGGACTGAACCGCAACTGCAATCATGACCTGAAGAATCTGTTTAAAGGAGCGGCTATCGTGGCCTCCAGCAAACCGGGTCCGTTGCAGGAGTTCTACACAGCATTGCTGGCCAAGGGCATCCGGCCGGAAATGGCACGTCTGACCTTGGCCAGGAAGATTGCTACCATCGTGTTGATCGTGTGGAAAACAGGAGTGTGCTTCGACGCCCAACATCTGAAACCACAAACAGTTTGAGTGTCTCTGATTGCGTCCGCTCCATCTCTGGGGATTTCTCTGGCGGTGGCCGTGAGGTTCTGGAGACACTCTGGTTCGAGAGCGAGTCTCAGCTGATTAGTTAGGCGCTGCGTGCTTCGGGCACCGAGTCTCCCACGCGACCCTAGGCCCTCTCGGATAACCAGAAAAAGCTATGGGCCACGAGTCCCGGATAGAACTATGGTCGCCACATTGACGACCGTTCTGCTTTGTTGGTTTCGGAACGGACCGGCTGCGTTGCCAAGAAGCGATGAAAACCGCAGCTAGAGAAAACCCAAACCACGGGGGCACAGTGCCCCGTAACCGAGCACATGGCGCGGTAGGTCAGAACCGATCTCGCTCGATCAGCTGGGCTGCGAAGCAAGAAAAATTCCAGCCGAAGGAGATGTGTTTTTTCTTGACTTCGACCTTTATAGAACTAATCAGGACTTAGCCCGATTTTCTCTCGGCGGCTTCCATGGCGGCGAACTTTCGGTCCACGTGTGGTTCCGAGCGCGGTGCGCCTGAATTCAGCTCACAGTGCTCATTGACAGCAGCGCCGCACGTGGGGCACGGCACTGCGGATAGCTGTTTCGGTGTGAGGTCTCTCTTTCTCATCCACACACGATGCATCAGCGCAGGTTTGCAAGTCTGTTCCATAATGCACATCCCCGACAAAAAAAGGGGGTAATCGCCTCCACTCGCGCAAGTTTTCACTTGTCCGAGTACGCGACTTACCGGGCGGTAGCAAGCGAAAACCAAAGAAAGATTGAATTGGCACTCCTTTTTATGCAATCTCCTCGATATGAAAATATCCACAGTTCGAGCGTTTTGCGTAACGCTTCTCTGTTTCATTTTTTACAGTCCCATCGCGGAGGCTCAAGAGCGGACAGTCACAATTAGCGAGCCCGCTCGTGTAACCGTTGAGGACCTGATGAAACAGGCGGACTTGGTCGCAATTGTCCATCTTCTGTCCGGCGATACGGAAAACTATCCAAAGGCAGTATACAAAGCGGAAGTGCTCCAACCGTTCAAGGGTGTCGAGAAAGGGGCCATGATTTATTTGGGACCATTTGTTGGTTATGGCCTAGGAGAGGACCTATTGGTCTTCCTGCACCGCTCCGAGAAAGGAATCGAACCTAAACAACCCCTTGCCAATTCCAGCCTAAGCTACGGCCCGATTTCCGCCTTCTACCTCTTGATGTACGAAGGCTATAGTGCGCTTCGCATCAAATACGATTGCGTGTTTGACGGAAAGGAAATTGCGCAACAATGCGACGATGGGGTCAGAGTGAATACGTACCAGGTGATTTTGCCCCAGAGCGTCAAAACATACCCATCGTCATCTAGAGGTTCATTTGAAGAGGACACCAAGTGGGTACGAAAAACAGTCTTTGTCACATATCTTCAAAAGCTGCCTAAGTCCTGATTAACGCTCACCGGAAACTAGCCCTCATTGTCCGGTTACGCGACTAATCAGGAGTTAGCCACCCTGATCGCGGAAAGTCGGGCCAACGTCAACTCATCTCCGCTCAATTGCCTCAATCGCGGTAAACTCTCGATCCGAGTGTGGTGTCGAACGCGCGCTACCTGAATGGCGCACGCACTGCTCGCATGGGGCAGAGCCACAAATGGGGCAACGGACGGAGGATACCCGAGAGAACCCTTGTGAACAGTACGATGACTCATGAGCCGAACCAATTTGCTGATCGCTTTTCGCGGGTGCACTAGTTCTGCCGTGGTGTGGGTGTTCCTCCAGGGGCAGATAAGCGCATGACGAAGAAGGTCGCGCTGATACTACTCAAACTGTCATTACTGACAATACCGTCGAGGTCCAAATAAGATAGCGTTACTCGGGGTTCTGTGTCTCGTTGCTGGAAGTGGCAAGCACCGGCCGGAACTCCTCCGTGTAAACGTGGCCACAACGAGGCTTGTCAGCATTCGCCGCCGAACCAGCGACAGAGGCTTCGCGAGTATGCAGGCGCAGGTGATTGACAGGAATCCTGCGGCGAACCATATCGGAGCACATCCGTGAAGACGAAAGGCGTCCGGGGCAGGCGAGTGCAACCAGCTGCCGCGCAGAATGTGAACAGCATTCGCGGCGCACATACGCATGCGCTGGCTGCCCTGCGCGAGGGCGACCAGCTCTTTCGTTCAATCTTTGAGAATGCCCAGATCGGAATCAGCTTCTTCAGTATTGACGGCCATGCGATTTTCACCAATCGCGCATTCCAAGAAATGTTGGGTTATAGCGAGCAAGAACTGAGCCGCTTGAAGGATTGGGACAAGATCATTCACCCCGATGAACGAGCTCTCGGGAAGGAACGATATGCGGCTCTTCTCCAGGGAAAGCGTGACACGGATGAATGGGAACAACGCTTCGTTCGCCGCGATGGTCGCGTCGTCGTTGCAAACGCGCGGTTCTCGTTGTTGCGCGACCCTGCGGGCAAGCCGCAGTACGTTACGTCTTTAACCGAAGACATTACGGAACGCAAGCGAGCGCAAGAGGAACGAGATCGCGTAGCGCAGCAAATGCAAATGTTGTTGGAATCTACGGGCCAAGGCGTCTACGGGATAGACCTCCAAGGAAACTGCACATTCATCAATCGGGCTACTTGCGAAATGGTTGGCTATCAACCTGAAGAGGCGTTGGGCCGGAATATGCATGATCTGGTACATCACCACAAGCCAGACGGCTCCATTTATCCCGTAGATGAATGTCCCGTGTTCCGCGCGTTCAAGAAGGGAGAGGGTTGCCGCGTTGACACGGAAGTGATCTGGCGACGGGATGCAACCCCGATTTCGGTTGAATATTCCTCGTTTCCAATTCTTGAGGGCACGAAGATCACTGGGGCCGTCGTCACTGTCCTCGACATCACTGAGAGGAGGCGCGCCGGGGAAAAGGTGCGGGAGAGCGAGCAGCTCTTTCGGTCAATTTTCGAGAATGCCCAGATCGGGATCGGCGTCTTTAAGATCGATGAACAGAAACTTAGCCCCAACCGGGCGCTGCAAGAGATGCTCGGCTACTCCGAGAAAGAGCTAAGCCGGCTGGAGACGTGGGATCAGATTACTCCACCTGATGAGAGCGCCCTGGACGCAAAACGATATGGCGAACTCGTCCAGGGGAAGCGCGAAAAGGACGAGTGGGAACAGCGCTTAATTCGCCGCGACGGCCACATCGTCGTTACGAGCGTGAGATTCTCTTTGCTCCGCGATGCGGCGGGCAGACCGCAATATGTGGCTTCATTGCAGGAAGACATCACGGAACGCCGGCGGACAGATGATGCGCTCCGCGAAAGCGAAGCTTACAACAAGCTGCTCTTCCAAGAGTCCATCATACCAATGCTCGTCTTGGACTGTGAGACCCGCCGGTACGTGGATTGCAATCGAGCTGCCGCTCTGATTAATGGCTATTCCCGTCGCGAAGAGATGTTGGGCAAAACCACTCTCGACGTTTCCGCGCCCACCCAGTATGACGGTACCGATACCCCAACCGCCGCGCTAAAGCGGAGCAAACTCGGCCAGGAAAACGGCCATTCGATCTTCGAATGGCGCCATCAACGCCCGGACGGAAGGATTTGGGATGCTGAAGTGCATCTGACGACCTTCACCCACCATGGGAGAAAACAATTTCAGCTCACGCTTGTGGACATCACCGAGCGCAAACAGGCCGAGCGCGCGCTGCGGCAGGCTAAGGACTTGGCTGAGGAAGCCACCAAAATGAAATCCGACTTCCTTGCCAACATGAGCCACGAGATCCGCACGCCGATGAACGCTATCCTCGGGATGACACATCTGGCCCTGAAGACGGAGTTGACTCCAAGACAGAGCGACTACCTGAATAAGACAAGCGCTGCCGCCCAGTCCCTGCTTGGCCTCATCAACGACGTTCTCGATTTCTCAAAAATCGAGGCCGGCAAGCTGGAAATGGAAAATGCGAGTTTCCACCTCGATAATGTGCTGGAGAACTTGTCCTCCGTCGTGAGCCAAAAAGCTAATGACAAGAATCTGGAATTTCTCATCGCCGCGCCGCACGATCTGCCGGTGAATATTGTTGGCGATGCGTTGCGGCTTGGACAGGTCCTGATTAACCTCGTCAATAATGCGGTGAAGTTCACCGACCATGGCGAGGTGGTAGTAGCGGTCACGCTGGAAGAAAAACTCTCCGATCGAATCAAGCTGAAGTTTTCCGTGCGCGACAGCGGAATAGGAATGACGCCGGAGCAGAGCGCCCGATTGTTCCGGCCATTTACTCAGGCCGACACATCTACCACGCGAAAGTACGGTGGCACTGGACTTGGTCTCTCGATCTCCAAGCGGCTCGTGGAAATGATGGGCGGGGAAATTTGGGCTGAGAGCACGCATGGCACAGGAAGCACGTTTCGATTCACGGCCTGGTTCGGCCTCGGGCCAGGCGAGCCAAAGCGCAAGCGTTTCATCCCGGACCTAGTGGGTGTGCGTGTGTTGGTAGTGGATGACAATGAGCAAGCCCGAGAAATCCTGTGCGATGTGTTGCGCGGATTCTCCCTGCGAGCAGATTCGGCCGCATCCGGTGAGGAGGCCATCCAAAAAGTGGTTTCTGCCGACGCGCAGGATCCATATCGCGTGGTATTGATGGACTGGCAGATGCCCGGCATGGATGGGTTGCAAGCGAGCCGCCAAATCGTGCGCGGCAAACTTTCGAAGCACGCGCCCAAGGTCGTAATGGTGACTGCTTTTGGGCGAGAGGACTTGCAAACTCAAGCGGAGCAGGTGGGGATTGACGGTTATCTATTGAAGCCGGTAACTCCATCGCTGCTGTATGACACCTTGGTGGAACTTTTGGCAGTTGTGGGACCGAAGCGCAGCCACTCGCAGCTCAAGAGAGAAGATACTAGTTCACCACGCTTGATTGGCACGCGGATTCTGCTGGTCGAAGACAACGAAGTGAATCAGCAAATAGCGACCGAACTTCTGGAAAGCGTGGGAGCCTCCGTGACGGTTGCCAATGACGGTGTCGAGGCACTGAAAATCCTGGCGGAAGGCGAAGGGTCCCCGCCGTTCGACGCTATTTTCATGGATCTGCAAATGCCGGACATGGATGGTTTCACTGCCACGAGGCATATTCGGGCCCAGCCTCGGCTTCAGAGTTTGCCGATTATCGCAATGACCGCACATGCCCTGGTTGAGGAACGACAGCGGTGCCTGGATGCGGGAATGAATGACCACGTGAGCAAGCCCATTGATCCCGATGCGCTGTTTGCGACGTTGGCACGGTGGGCCAAGTCGCCGCAGGTGCCGCCTTCGGGCACCGAACCCCGGCCGGCAAGACCGGCCGCGGTCGTGATTCCCAAAATTGACGGCGTTGGCGTGCGAGACGGTCTGAAGCGCGCCGCCGGCAATCGCCGGCTGTATCGAGACCTGCTGATACAGTTCGCAAAAGACTATCTCGACGTGGGCACACAAATAGCAGCCGCACTCGAGAGTGGGGATCCGGCGCGAGCCGCACACATTGCCCATACCGTTAAGGGAGTCGCGGGCAACATGAGCATCAGAAAGATCTATACTTTGGCCGATAATTTGGAAAAGGCGATACGTGAGCGGGATTCCGCGGTCCCTAAGCTGTTGAGTGCATTTACGTCCGTTGTCACGGATCAAATTCATGCCATCCAGCACGCGCTACCGGACGTCGCCCCCGTTCGCGCGAGAAGCAAAGCGAATCGGCGCTTCGACTTTCACAAAGCAGCGTCCGCAGCTGCACGCCTTCGGGAATTGCTCGATGCTAGTGATGGCGACGCCGCAGAAGCGTTCTCCGCTCTCACCGATGCTACGGCTGAAGTTGTAGACAAGCCACGACTGGACGCACTGGGCGCAGCCATACACAATTTCGATTTTGAATCGGCGCTCCAAAAACTCAGCGAAATCGAACGTTTATACATTCATGGTGGCCATCCCGATGAGCAGTGACGTAGACAAACAAGTCATCCTCTTGGTGGACGATACCCCTGCCAATATTCACATCGCACAGGCCATTCTCAGGGATGAGTTCAAAATCCGTGTAGCCACCGGTGGCATAAAGGCCCTGGAGTTGGTGAAAATCGAGCCGCTGCCCGCGCTCGTCCTACTGGATATCGAGATGCCCGGCATGGACGGGTACGAGGTGTGCAATCGGTTGAAGGCAGATCCGCAGACGCGGGATATTCCAGTGATCTTCCTCACGGCCAAGACAGAATCCGAGGACGAGACCAGAGGCTTCGAAGTAGGTGCCGTGGACTACGTTCACAAACCCTTTTCGCCCATGGTGGTGAAGGCGCGGGTCCGGACACACCTGACGCTCCGCGCAACCAGCCAGCAACTCGCCCAGCAACTGTTGGCGATCAACAATGAGCTGGAAATGGCGCGACAGATTCAGTTGGCAATTCTTCCGCGCGAAACCCCTAAGATCAGAGGCCTGGATATCGCAGCTCGGTACCTTCCCATGAGCTCGGTCGCCGGTGATTTTTACGACTTCATGATTGTGGATGAACAACATGTGGGCATTCTGATCGCAGACGTTTCCGGGCACGGCCTGCCGGCTGCGCTGATCGCGTCCATGCTCCAGGTAGCCCTCACTGCTCAGCTAGGTCATGCCTCCGAACCCGGCCGCGTACTCGCGGGATTGAATCGAGCGCTATGCGGGAAATTCCGAGACCATTTCGTCACGGCGGCTTATGTATTCGTGGACATGGAAAAGAACTCCATCAGCTACGCAGGGGCGGGACACCCACCGTTGCTGCTGTGGCGCGCGTCAACAGGAGGCGCCTCAGAGGTTATGCAGAACGGGCTTCTATTAGGCCATTTTCCCGAAGAAACTTACTCTGCATTGCAGTTCCCCGTGGGAGCTGGCGATAAGGCAGTCCTTTATACCGACGGGTTCCTGGAAGCTAGCAACCCGTTACACGAGATGTTTGGAGCAGACCGCTTTAAGCAGCTTCTGGACTCTAACCATCATCGCGGAGCCGAACGGCTAGCCGATTCAGTGCTGGATGAGTTGTGTCGCTGGTCAGGACATCCCCAGGGAGAAGGCCAGCAGGATGATATGACTCTTTTGTCCATCGAGTTCAAGAGCCAGGGATGATGGAAGGGTGAATCTTTGCACCGTGCGGGTCGTGCCTGATAAACGCTCTAACCGTCCATGTGGAAGTCGAGGGGTTTAAGGTTTTCTACCTGTTACTTTTGACAATTCCATCCCCTAGCCTGCACGGACACACTATCACATGAGCCGACCTGGCATCGTTAGAAAGACCCTTCTGCAAGGATGCCCTCGAGTGGGACCGCAGCCTGTTTATCGCGGTTGCGCGCGGCCGCTGCGCTTTTCCTTTGTTGTCACGTCTCTGTTGCTTGGCTTAATCTGTGGCTGCGGTACAGCTAAACGAATCGCCGCTACCAATGATCCCGATCAACTGCTCCGGCAAATGTCCGACAAGCTTGCTCAGGCGAAAAAGTTCAGCTTCAAAGTCGAGCGCAAGCTGGATGCATCTCTGGTTGAGGGACGAAATGTTCCCGAGAACGCGCAGATTGAGATCTCCGTCTCTCGACCCAGCAAGTTTCTCGCGAAGTCGGAAGCTCAGGACAATGTTCGCCAGCTCGTTTTTGACGGTCAGAATCTTTCGGTCTATCGCGGGCGGCACATTGCGCGTCTTCTTAAGAAGGACAGCGCACGGAAAGAATAATTGAAGCATTCGGGTCATGCTGGTCGGCTTCGAGTCTCAGTGGTTGTCCGTTCATTTTAATCCCTTGTTAGCACCTGCATTCTAGCTCCATTCGCCGAGCCCGCTCCTCGGACTTAAGATTTGATGCCGTCACGCTGGCGGCGTATGCTTCCCACAGAAGGCAGCGCGATTTGTGGCACCGAAAAGCGTAAATTTGCGACATCGACTGACCTCGGCTGAAGAGACGCGAAAATGCAAGACGAAGCGTGGATCAAGACACTTGCAGACAGCAGAAAAATCAAATTTATTTACATGGAACTGCCAGACGGCGGGGCATTTATCACCGCCCAGCTTGCAGGTAATGAGGTCGTCTATTCGGTCGTATTGTCCAAAGCGCGAAGCCCGTTGACTCGTGAGGATGTCGAAAGCCATTTCGATGACGAGCTTTCGAAGAAATAATGCCACGCTTTTGGGAAGGCTCTAATCGATCCAATGCGTGCTAATCGCGTGTGCTGGCCACGAAGGGTTCACATGGCGTCGAAAATGGCAAACCGGGCTTAGAAGCGATGATGCTTCTGTATCGTGTTGTGCGACCGTTCGCTGCCAGCGCTGCGATTTCTGGTCGCGAGCGCCAATTCATGCCGGACGAAACTTTCTTTGTCGTTTCGGGCCAGACCGGCGCTTCCTTGCTGATAAATGCTGACGAATTTCTCTTTGCTGTAGACAGTACTACGTTCCGAACATGCTGCGTGTTTCAGGGCGAGGGTTCGGTTTGAGTGATGCATGCGGGGGAGCAAACAATGCGATTCTTTCGGTTCCTGGTTGTGCTGGCGCTTTGCTCGCTGCTAATTCCGGGTTTTCACGCTCAAACCAAGAAGCTCACCGGGGCCGAGGCCAAGGATCATATCGGCAACCGTGCTACAGTGTGCGGCAAGGTAGTTAGCACGCACTACGCAAAGAGTTCGAAAGGCGAGCCAACGTTTCTAAATCTTGACGAGCCCTACCCAAAGGAAGTTTTCACAATTCTGATTTGGGGATCGGATCGCGAAAAGTTCGGGACACCTGAAGATGAGTACAAAGGCTTGCGAGTGTGCGTGACGGGAAAGATAACTAGCTATCGGAGTCGGCCGGAGATTGTAGCAACGGAACGCGGACAGATCGAAATTCAAAAGTAAGAGGCTGAATAGGATGCTCCCTGTCAGTTCGGCCAATCACTCTTCGGCCAACGAGTTTCTTTCATGAAGCAGGATTCACAAACCCTCGTTCCGTGTTTGAGCGTGAAAGGGAGTCTTCAGGTATCCGAACCGATCCGCCGGTTGTACCTTTGTCACCTTCCTCGCCATGCGAGGTGTTACCGTCCCGGTGCAACAAAATCTTCGGCCGCGCGGGCGACTAGGAAGTCTCGTCGGTTTGCAGTATCTTGAGTAGGTACAGGCAATCGGCTCGGAGGAAAGCATGGCAGACCATAAGTGTGGAGACAGCGCTGTGCAGCCCGCAGCCGCTGGCGCGCATATGGTGAAGTGCGTGAAGTTTGGCAAGGAAATGCCGGGACTCGATCGCCCGCCATGGAAAGGCGAACTCGGCAAACGAATCTATGACAGTGTCTCGAAAGAAGCCTGGAAGTTGTGGATTGAGCATTCGAAAATGGTGATGAACGAGTTTCGGTTGAATCCGCTCGACCCTGGCTCGCAGAAAATAATTGAAGAACAGATGGAACAATTCTTCTTCGGCGAAGGCGCCAAATTGCCAGAAGGCTACATCCCGCCGCAGGCCAAAGCCTAGTCCGCCAGGTTGCTTCGATCCGGAATTCGATCCACGCATGAAAGGATGCGGTCAACGGGAAATGCGTCCTGTCACTGGATGTTCGATGGGCAATCGCGGCGAAAAAATGAACTTCAGCTTCGCATGCGCGGCTCGCAACGTGGATTCCGCTTCTTCCGGGGATGAACCCCGCGCAAAAATAAATCCCAAGTAACTCGAACCTTCCGGCCATGCTGCCACATAATCACGCAAGCGCGCGGTAATGCGAATTTCAGCGACGCCTGATGTTTTCTCCGCTTGTTCGAGTCCCTCCAGTCGTTCGAAAATTCCACTGTGCGGAACGGGCACCATCATCACGCCGGAGGCCCCATCCTCCCGCGCTAAATCGCTTCCGCCGAGTTGCAGCTCATGGCGAATCAGCAACTCTTCGAGAGAAATTCGCTGCGGACCAAAACGTAAAGCCCGCGAGCATAATCCACCGATTGGCCGGGGAGCGGCTTCGAGGGCCCATGGGCCCGCATCATTCACGCGAAATTCCGCGTGAAGCGGGCCGCTGGTCAGCCCGAGCGCGTCAACAGTTCTTTGCGCGCACTCTGCTATTGCGTGCAGCTTCTTCCATGGCAACCGCGAAGGAGTGACGTAGATGGTCTCCTCAAAATAGGGGCCTTCGAGCGGATCGGGCTTGTCGAAAATTGCCAGCACGCGCAGCCGGCCGGAATCGACAAGGCCTTCGACCGCTGTTTCTTGTCCTGGAATGTAAGCTTCGACGAGCACGCGATCGAGGTTGGGTTCGCGCAGAACTTGGATGTCGGGAGATTCGAGAAGAGCGTGGATGCGTCGGACCGCCGTGGTGAATTCTTCGGAATTATTCGCACGAATCACGCCCTGGCTTGCGGCAAGCGACAACGGCTTGACGACACAGGGAAATTTCACGCGAGGTAAGACAGTGGCCAGGTCTTCTCCCAAGAAAAACGCGAAAAATGTCGGGATCGAGACGCCGGCGGCATGCAGGATTTCACGTTGCCGAAGCTTGTTGCGGCACGCTTCCACCGCTTCCGGAGGATTGCCGGTGATGCCAAGAGCCTGTGCGGCGAATGCCGCGGTCGAAGTGGGGCGATCGCCGAGCGCGAGGATGGCGTTCACGGGTTTGTCGTGGAACTCGCGCGCGATCTCCCGCGCGGACTCGCTGGGATTTTGGAAATGTAGCGGCAGTGCGCCGTCAGACCAGGGATCATCGAGCTTGTGGCACCGGTCGGTGCCGAACACGACTTCAACGCCGAGTTTTTCTGCCGCTTCGGCGAAGCTACGCGTCTGATATCCCAGCTTGCTCGCCAGGATCAGGAGACGCCTCGATTTTTCATTCCCAGACATTTCGAATTCAAGCCGCGTGCCCGGATAATGCGCTCAACCTTGCGGGATCATACCTAGATCCGAATACTCGCTCAAAAAATGTCGCCGGACGGATGCTTCGCCCTGCATGACGGACTTACGATGACGATAAGAGCCGAGCCGCCCGGTGAGGCCTCACACAAACCCTTCGGATTGGCGCACGGTTTCGCGCGCTTTGGCGATGGCAACCAACTGGTCGCCAGTGGGCTCCGCTCAACAATACCAGGGCTCATTCAGATAGGGGATGGCGGCGCGCACAACCAGGAGGGGATGCGCGCGTTCCGCCACGACGCTTAATCCCGAGGCGCGATGCGCCGCTTCCCAAATATTCTCGAAAATTGGCGCGCGTGAACGTTTCAGCTTTTCGTCAGCATGCACCTGACGCTGAATCTCTTCACAAAGCTGGTCGACTCGCGGGTCGACGTGGCACCATGGGTAAAGCAATGCCTCTTCATCGAAAGGTCCGATCATTTCAGGGATTTCAGGTAGCTCCAGCAAACGCGAGCCGGCAGGAATCAGCAAGCGGATGGCGAGTTGGATCGGCGCGACGCTTTCGACGAGATCGTTTTCGCGGATCACTTCGAGGAGGTCGCAGTAGCCTTCGAGCGTCGTCCATGGCGTGAAGGCCACAAACGTAGGTTGCAGCACCAAACCGGCTTCGCGAAACATTTGGACTGCGCGCAGAAAATCCGCGCGAGTGTGATGCTTACCGAGCATTTCGAGGACAGCATCATCCACCGATTCGACAGCGCTAGTCACGAACAGGCAGCCCGCGTCGCGCAACGCCATCAGGTTACGCGCCTGCTGTAGCAAGTGTTCAATCTTGATGGTGACGTCGTAGGTCAGTTGCGGAAATTCGCAATGCAGCGCCTCAACAATCGTCAGCGCATGCGCGGGACCATTGAAAAAGTCAGGATCGCCGAAGGTAATGTGTTGCGCCCCAGCCTCAACCTGTTGGCGAATATCTTCCAGTACCACGTCGCGATCGACAATCCGAAATGCGCCGTTGTAAACCGGCACAATCGGGCAGTGACGGCAGTAATGCTTGCAGCCGCGGCTGGCTTCCGTATAACCAACCGTGCGCGTCTCCCCGGTGGGCATGATGAGCCGCGCATATTTCTCGAGTGGGATCATTCCTCCGCGATCAGGGAGTAAGAACTTCTGCCGCGCGAGAGAAATTACCGGCTCGCGTTGTTTGCCGTTCGTCTCTGCGACAAGCCGGGCGACCAAATCCACGAGTCCCTGCTCGAATTCGCCGCCGAGAATTGTTCCCACGCCAAGTTTGCGCAAGTACGCTTCGTTAACAGGCGCATAAAGACCGTAGAAGCAGATGTGGGCGCGTGGATTAAGTTCGCGGATTGTTCCCACAAGCTGCACCGCCAGGCGTGTCGCCGTGTGCATTGGCACGCAGAATGCGACCAAATCCGCTGCGCGTATCGGATCTTTGCGGAATGGCTCACGCGAAAGATCGAGGCAAGTGACCTCGGCTCCTGCGTTGCGGAGCCAGGCTGCAGGCGAGGCTAGACCGAACGGTTGGCGGCCGAGCTCATAGGTCGAAATTAAGACAACATTCATCACAATGTCTTCTGATCGCCAGAGGGTCACATTTTATGGCGATTAGAAAAGTTCGCTGTCCGTCACTTTCAATGCCTTAGCGCTGCGAGAATTCAGTGGCTGCTAGAAACGCCATTTGCGAAGCTGGAGAGGCTGACCTGACGACCCTCTTTCATCTTACTCACCGCATGCACGCTTTGATGTTTCCCTCCGTCCTTCCTGCCTTTGCATCATCTTCTTTGAATACCACGAATTTTCGGCAATGAAGGAGCCTGCTCCGGCGGATTGTCCCTGTCCCTCGCCATTACTCAGGCAGACCGCAGAATCAACAGCTTACAACAATACTGTCAATCGTTGATCTGGTATAACTGCCTGCCATGTTCGCCATTCCGTTCCGCGACGGATTTCAGCGGCTATCGAAGGATGCTATCCTTCCAGCTATCCGGCAGACAAGCAATCCAGTGAATGCCCGTATAACTCAATTGGAGAAGCAAACCTCCGAAGGGATAAGATGGTGAAAAAGAAAGTCACTCTTTTCGGGACCACGCATTGCGACGTCACAAACGCTCCGGAGGGCTTGCAGGATGCCTACGCCTTCATTCTCAACGAGATTGAACCCCAAGTTGTTCTAGAAGAATGGTCGACGGTTCAAAAACATCGATCAGCCGCTGCGGCCGCGGCCGACAATAAGCACATCCCTTGGGAGAGTATAGGCACGCCCGCCGAGGATCGATTCTGGACATTCGGCCCGTCAGACGCATTGGGTTTCCCGAGCGCATCCGGTCTTCTCCAGTATGGACCCATCGCCAATCAGGAAAGCCGCGAAGTCGCAATGTGTGAAAGCATTCAACGCGCGATGGAGACACGCGAAACGGCGTTACTCGTAATTGGGCTTGCGCATTTACATTCGATGTTTGTAAAGCTGTCGCCCGAATTCGATGTCAAGGGGTATGCGTTGTTTCATGAGTGAGATAGACCGGACGACCCAGCCGGCATTGACGCGCAAGTCGCCGGCAAAGGAACATTGCGGCTGCCAAATCGATGATTCGCTTGCTTCCTTCTTCCATCGCGAAGACAAGATATCATCTTCGCTTTATGTTCGCTTAGCCATTTTTATCACGATTGATAGCGTGGCGGGAGTTTCGCGTATGCCGACAGCGCCTGCCTGGTCTCTTCTAAAATATCAGCAGGCTGATCGCTCTTTAAGCCTCGGTATCCGGACACAAACGTTTTCGATATGAAGGCAAGAACGTTGAAAAGTGCTTCAGCGCCTCTAATTGTATCCTCTTCAGGCCTCGATCTTACGCGAAACGACTCGCCTTGAGGTGTGGCGTGCTCGATCACTGACAAGATCGTTGCATGAACAAATTGAGAAGTCTGCCAGTAGACGAATTCATAGTCGAACTCGTGAACTGTCGGACTCCCTAGGTCATCGACCTCATACGAGTCCGGTTCGAGCGCCATCTCCTTGAATCGTGCGTCAGTCCATCGATGTGCGCTGTTGTAATCCTTGGCGAGTTCCGCGAACTTCTCGTCGAGTTTCGGATGATCCTTCTTTGTTGGGAAATGTTTATGTGAAAGGCGAATTAGTTCTTCTTGCGTCTTTGCAATGTATTCGACGAACTGCTTCGCTCGCTTCTCAGTATCCTTGTTGCTGATGTACCTGACGTTGATGAAAATATCGATTAGGGTCCGCGATAATCCAAATGCTTCGCCGTAGAACCCGGCATCCACTAACACGCACACGGCTCGACCGGTCGTCAAAGCTTTCGACATCAGCGAGAGCAACACCTTGCTTCGAAAGAAACTGGTTGCGGGAATGAACTGCTCCTCGTTTAGATGTTTTTCGAGCTTTTCGATCAAAGAAAGGACTTCTGGAGTGCGTAGCTGGGTGGGCATATCGGTTTCTCAATCAGAGCGGCAACCGCGATTCTAGCAGACGTTATTGACCGATTACAGATCGAGAGCGTAATCTTCGGGTCGCGAAGAAGGGATGGATGAATGCGTGGCAAGTAAGGAACAAGTAGAGATCCTCAAGAGGGGCGTTCGCGCTTGGAACGAATGGCTCGTCACGTCCGGGCGCAACCATTCTCTCATCGATCTTTCCAGTGCGAATCTGTCGGGCCTTGATCTCAGTTCAATAGACGTATACACACATCTTCAACTTTCTCTTGCAAAGCTGACTGGAGCAGACCTGACGAAGGCGGACTTGGGTGGCGCAATTCTCGTGAATTCTGACCTCGTAGGCGCCAAGCTTCGAGGCGCGAGCTTGAGTGGAGCGGATTTATGGGGCGTGGAATTGGACAATGCAGACCTGACTCAAACCTACCTGTATGACACTGATTTCACCGAGACATCGCTCGACGGGACCGACTTCAGTGGATCCATTATGGATGGAACGATATTCGCGAATGTGGACCTTAAAAATGCAAAAGGACTGGAATCGGTCCGGTGTGAAGGACCTTGCAGCATCAACATCGAAACGGTGTATCTGTCCGAGGGAAAAATACCCGACGTGTTCTTGCGCGACGCGGGTGTGCCGGAGTCGCTTATCGCGTACATGAAATCGTTGGTTGTGGAACCGATTGATTACTATTCATGTTTCATCAGCTATTCCACCAAGGACCAGAAATTCGCCGATCTGCTGCATTCACAGTTGCAAAGCAAAGGTGCTCGTGTGTGGCTGGCGACAGAGGATTTAAAGATCGGTGACAGATTCCGCGCCAAGATCGACGAGGCTATTCGGTTGTACGATAAATTGCTGCTCGTACTTTCCAACGATTCAGTGAAAAGCCCGTGGGTGGAAGCCGAGGTCGAAGCGGCATTCGAGAAAGAGAGAAAGCAGAAGCGGACTATACTCTTCCCGATTCGATTAGATGATGCGGTGATGGTTACTGAAGAAGCGTGGGCGGCGGAGATTCGTCGAACGCGAAACATCGGTGATTTCCGGAAGTGGAAGGATCATGATGAGTGTCAGAAAGCGCTTGGCAGGCTATTACGTGATTTAAAGAGCCCCTCGATGAGGAACACTTGAGGGAACAGTCGCAGCAAAAAGAAAAAGTGCCCGCGACCGAAGAGCGATCGAGGGCGTCAGGCAGTACAAGCACCGAGAAGCGCGAACCTGGTTTCTAGCTTCTAAGCGGCAGCCTTCTTTGCTTTTGCCTTGACCTTAGGAGATGCCTTGAAAACTTCTTTGCTGCCGCTCGTCTTCCGGACATCACAGACGCGCGAATTGAGGAGTATAAGAAAGCGAGGCTCCAAGGAACGACGGGACCCGCAGGGGTTAACCGAGATCTATCCCTGCTCCGGCAAGTTTTGAAGCGCGCTAAACGGGAACGCTACATCGTTCAGAGCCCTCTCGACAATCCTGACCATTTTTTGAATGAACGAAAAGAGCGCCTGCAGGCTAAACCATTCACGTTAGACGAAGAGCAACGGTTGCTGTCAGTCGCCAAGGGTTATCTCCGCCCGCTTATTCTTTTGCTGTTAGATACGGGTCTGCGACCGAATGCAGAAGCGTTGCCTCTAGGATGGAGAGATGTGGATTTCGAGCGCGGGATGATCTCCGTACTTTCATCAAAAACACCTGCTGGGCTGAGAAGCTTACCAATGACGACCCGTCTCAAGGCCGAATTGCTCCGCTGGAAGAAACTGACTGGTCCGAAGAATTCTGAATTCGTCTTCTTCTATCCGCGAAACCCGGCAAAACACTTGCGTCACGTTCCAAAAACATGGGCGCGTGCGCTTAAAGATGCAAAGGTTGCAAAACGCCGTTTATATGATTGTCGCTCAACGTACTGCAGTCGACTTTATGCGGCGGGAGTTCAACCGGTCCTTATCGAACTGCTGATGGGTCATGTTGGCAACGCCTTGATTCACACGTATGCCAAAGCGGATGACGATTTCAAACGGGACGCGGCTGCAAAGCTTGAGGCGTTCATCGCTTCAAAGAGTTCCGCCGAAAATACCTCAACAACGTCGGCCACCTGGGTGAATTAAACCTGACAACGTTTCCAAAGGCGTACTCGACGAACTGTGCTCGGTGTGAAACCTAAAAGAGTGGCTCGGAGACGGCCGTGCGTCTTAGATTTCAAGCGGTGAGAATGCTCGGAACTACTACGGTTTTACTACAGTTGGCCTTTTCTCGTGCTCCGATTCAAAGTGCCGAATCATCGGAACTTCTTGAAACCAATAAAGATAAAGTTGGTGCCGGCTGTGGGACTCGAACCCACGACCTAGGGATTATGAGACCCTCGCTCTACCTCTGAGCTAAACCGGCCCGAACACAATCCTCGATGCTAAAGGTTCGCTGCGCGCAGTGTCAAGATGCCGGACTGGATCTTTCAGTTGTGCGCTCATAGCGGGATGTTGCCGTGTTTCTTGCGGGGGTTGGTGTCGCGTTTATTTTCGAGGGAGCGGAGGGCGGTGATTAGTTTGGCGCGGGTGTGGGCTGGCTCGATCACGGCGTCGATGTAGCCGCGTTCGGCGGCTACGTAGGGGTTGGCGAAGCGTTCGCGGAAGTCGGCAATTTTTTCCTGGCGGAGAGTTTCGCGTTCGGATTCGGGGACGCGATCGAGTTCACGTTTGTAGACGATATTTACGGCGCCTTCGGGGCCCATAACGGCGATTTCGGCGGTGGGCCAGGCGAAATTGATGTCCGTGCGAATGTGTTTGGACGCCATGACGCAGTATGCGCCGCCGTAGGCTTTGCGAGTGATGACAGTGATTTTTGGAACCGTGGCTTCGGCGAAAGCGAAGAGCAATTTAGCGCCGTGGCGGATGATGCCGCCAAATTCCTGCTGCGTGCCGGGGAGGAATCCGGGAACATCTTCGAATGTGATCAGCGGAATACTGAACGCATCGCAAAAACGCACGAAGCGCGCGGCTTTTACGGAGGCGTTGATGTCCAGGACGCCGGCGAGGAAGGCCGGCTGGTTCGCGACGATGCCGACGGAGCGGCCATCGAAGCGCGCGAAGCCGACGAAGATATTTTTCGCATAGTGTTCGTGGACCTCGAAGAATTCGGAATCGTCGGCGAGGGCGTGGATTACGTCCTTAATGTCGTAGGGCTGTTGCGGATTCTCCGGGACCATCGAGTTCAATGAAGGTGTGACACGGTCCCATGGATCGCTCGTTGGTTTTCGCGGCGGGTCGTCCAGATTGTTTGAAGGTAAATAGCTGAAAAGCTCGCGGATCATGGCGAGACATTCGGCATCGTCTCGGGAAATGAAATGCGCGACGCCGCTGGTGGCGTTGTGCGTCATGGCGCCGCCTAATTCCTGCTTGGTGACTTCTTCGTGGGTGACGGTCTTGATGACGTCCGGACCGGTGACGAACATGTAGGACGTATCGCGGGTCATAAAAATAAAATCGGTGATGGCCGGAGAATAAACGGCGCCACCGGCGCAGGGGCCCATGATCGCGCTGATCTGCGGGATCACGCCGCTGGCGAGCGTATTGCGCAGAAAAATCTCGGCGTAGCCTGCCAGAGATTTGACGCCTTCCTGGATGCGCGCGCCTCCCGAATCGTTCAGGCCAATCAAGGGCGCGCCGGCGCGCATGGCCAGGTCCATGATCTTGGTGATTTTGGAGGCGTTGGCTTCGGAAAGCGAGCCGCCGAAGACGGTGAAATCCTGGGCGAAGACGTACACCAGGCGGCCAGCGATGCGGCCATAGCCGGTGATAAACCCGTCGCCGGGCGGGCGCTGCGACTCCATGCCGAAATCATGGGACTGATGGCGGACGAATTTGTCGAGCTCTTCGAATGAGCCTTCATCGAGCAGCAGGTCCACGCGTTCGCGGGCGCTGAGCTTGCCTTGTTTGTGTTCACGCTCGCGGCGTTCGGCGCCTCCGCCAGCTTCAGCTTCGGCGTTGAGCTTGCGAAGTTCTTCGAGGCGATCGTGGTGTTTGCGATGGGTGGTCATAGGAGGGGTTGGTGAAGAGTGATTGGTGAGTAGTGATCCGAAAAATAGGCGGAAAAAGTAGCGATTAGAAAATGCTTTCTCGTTTGTTGTGAGCAAGTTAGTTGAATATCTAATATTTGGGTAGCGATTAGACCGGCGGGACTGGTGCGATGTGATTGTTGTTTCGTGGAATGCAAAACGCGCGAAAAACGAGGGCATAAGCACGGTATTTTCGACCAATTAGAAATGGACTCTACGCTGATTAAAAAGGAGTTACGGGCGTTTCTAATCGCGGAGGAGCCGATTAGAAATGGCGGGAGCAGTGATTTGCGATTTGAATGAGGCAGCTGGTGCTTTGAGTTCGGGTGCGGTTCGGTCTGAACTTGTGAGGTGCGGAAGGGCGGCTGGATCATTCCGTGAGTCGTTCGCGAATTTTTTTGGTGAAGCACAGGACACGGTAGCACGTTGTTCGAGAAAATGCGAACGATGCTGTGTGTACATTCGTCGGCGGCGAGACGCGGGCGGGTCTGAGACCCGCCCCACGAACGCAAAATCCACAGCGCGGGCAACTCAGGCGTCGCCTACTACGGTGCGCAGGCGTCGGCGGATGTTGCGTCGTGAGAGGCGCTGGTTATGGACATTACTGTTGCGGTGGGAAGGGCGGCCAGTCCGGACTTAGCGATTGTGGTGTTGGTGGATGGGACGGTTTGGGAGTCCAGGCCGCGCCAGGCGGATAGGTTTTTGTTTAGCTGGGTGCAGGATTCTTCTAAAACGGCTTGGGCGGTTTGACTGGGGGCGGCGTCGCCGGATTGGATGAAGAAGCTGGTGCGGGCGAGGTCGCGATTGATGGGACCTACGCCGGGGGCTTCGAAAGTGCCCTCCAGAATTGCGTCGGCTTTCTTGTCCAAATCTCTGAGGGCTTCGGCGGATGCTTTGGTTTCGGGGCTTGCGGCTGCGGCTTTTTCCTCCTGGGCTTTTTCTTCCGCGGATTTTTCTTTGGGTTTGCCGGACTGCTCGCTGAATCTGGAGGCGGGCTTCACTTCGAGCGGAACGCCGAGAGTTTTCAGGCGTTCGGCAATGGCGGCGCGCAGGTTGGTGATGGACTGGAACGCCTTGGTGCTGGCGGCCAGGCCGGAGTCAATGCGCTTTCCGGCGAGGAGCTGCGCTTCGAGGTCGGCCTGGGAGACGTGGACGCGCGGATCGAGAGTAATAGTGAGCGGCTGCTTCATTACCGTGCCGTTGCCGATGAAGAAAACTTCGTACTGGCCGGGAACGGCGAGAGGGCCGAGACTTTGTTCGCGCGGTGTATCGGCGGGGAGCGCGTGATCGGAGATGGTGTACTCGACGTAATCGAGCAGGCCGCCGTAATAGCTGAAATTCAGAGCTTGCGGCGGATCGTAGTGCAGATCCCACACGAAACGATTGAGCCCGGCATCTTTCGAGAGATGCGCGGGAGGACCGAACCAATAATCCGGAACGTTTTTGGGGGTGGAATCCACAGGAGGCACAAGGCTAGTGAAACGGCGCACTACTTTACCCTGAGCGTCGTGGATTTCGAGCGTGAGCGGATTGCTGGGAACGGATTTCAGGTAGTAATCAATGATGGCGCCGTCGGGTGGATTTTTCGCGGTGGGCTCTTCGGGCGGCAGCGGAGTTTCCTGGTCGTTGTCGTAGCGAGTGCGGACGACAGTTGCGGGCTTGAGCAGGTACGCGTTCGAAGTTGCAATTTCCGGGCCAGCCTGACGCAGCGGCGTGAGGTCGTCGAGAATCCAGAGCGCGCGTCCGTAAGTGGCGGCGACGAGGTCGTCGCCATGCACAGCGAGATCGCGAACGTCCGACGCTGGGAAATTCAGCTGCAGGGATTGCCAGTGGTCGCCATCGTCGAAAGAAACGTAGAGTGCGTTTTCGGTTCCGGCGTAGAGCAAGCCTTTGCGCGCGGGATCTTCGCGGATGACGCGCGCGATCCAATCGGGCTGCAAACCCGTGGTGATTTTCTGCCAGGATTTTCCGGCATCGCGCGTGCGGAAAATATACGGTTGTAGATCCTGGCGCGCGTTTAGGACGACGTAGGCGGTGCTGGCA
This sequence comes from uncultured Acidobacteriota bacterium, assembly GCA_963710845.1. Lineage (GTDB taxonomy): Bacteria > Acidobacteriota > Terriglobia > Acidiferrales > UBA7541 > Palsa-295. Next base: position 262,995 of record CAVQBU010000009.1, read on the forward strand.
TCGTAGTGCGAGGCTTCGATGGCTTCGATCTCGCTGTCTTTCGGCAAACCGGCGGGAGTAATGTCCTGCCAGGATTGCGATGCATCGCGTGTGATCTTGACCAAACCGTTGGAGCTGCCGGACCAGAGAACGGAGGCGCTGACGGGCGAGGGTGTAAGGACCGTTAGCGAAGTGCGGCGCGGGCGCTGGCCTGTTTCGAAATCATCTTTGCCGCCAGCGTCGCGTTCCTCCAGGTCCACGGCTTCTTCACTTTCGTCCAGAGGGGAGTGCGTGTTTGCGGATGGCGCGGGCGCCGCGGAATTCGGCGGCGCGATTAATTGCGCATGCGGTTGAGCGGGTGGCGCGCCAGGAGCGGCGGCAGGTTCGGTGAGGTCTGGGCTGATCTGCGTCCAGGAGTTGCCGCCGTTGGTGGTTTTCAGGACGTATTGCGCGCCGAGATAGAGTGTGTGCGGATCCTGCGGTGAAAAAACCAGCGGGGGCATCTGCGACATGCGTTCCTTCGTGCTGCGGACGAAAACGTGAACGATTTGTCCGGTGGTCTTGTCCCAGCGCAAGGTGCTGCCGTACCAGCCGCCAGAATAAACGATGCCAGGGTTCAGGGGGTCGGGTGCGATGTAACAGAATTCGAAGCCACCGATGGAAAACCAATCGCGGTAGCTGATTTCTCCGTAGTCGCTGCGATTGGGAACCGCAGCGGTGCCGCTATCCTGTTGCGGAGCGTAGGAAATGTAGGGAAATTGATTGTCAGTGATGACGTGATAGAACTGGCCGGTTGGTTGATTGTACCAACTGCTCCAGGTGAGGCCGGCGTCGAGGCTGATGGTGGCGCCCTGGTCCACGCCGAGAATCATGCGGTTAGAATTTTGTGGGTCAATCCAGAGGACGTGGTAATCATCGCCGCCGGGAGCGCCTTTATAGGCTGTGAAATTCTGGCCGCCGTCGGTGGAGCGATAGGTGGTGGTCTGCATGACGAAAACCATGTCTGGATTTTTCGGGTCAACGTACACGCGGCAGATGTAGATATTGCCGGTGATGCGCGGATCTTTGGTGATCTGGCGCCAGTGCGCGCCGCCATCGTCGGAGCGGAAAAGGCCGGGATCCATGATGGCGAAAATTCTTTGCCCTTTGGTGCCGGGAGCGACGGCGAGACCGACGCGGCCGCGCGGCGTGGAGGGCAGGCCGTCTTCCGAGACGGGCTTCCAGGTGGCGCCTTGGTCGGTGGATTTGTAAATCCAGGAATCTTGTCCGGCGTTTTCCGGAGGGCCGGTGCGGAAATCGAAAGGCTTCCAGAGCGCGGCGTAGAGGATGCGGGAATTGTCGGGATCGGCGGCCATGTTGGAGACGCCGGCCATGTCGTCTTTGTAGAGCGTTTTGGTCCAGGTCTTGCCACCATCGGTGGTTTTGTACACGCCACGATTTTCGCTGGGGGCGCCGACGCCGAGGATGGGATGGCCGAGAACTCCGGCGAGGATGATGTTGGGGTTGCGCGGGTCGATGAGGACGGTGGCGATGAAGCGGGAATTTTTCAGGCCGATGTTGGTCCAGGTGGCGCCGGAATTGGTGGAGCGATAGACGCCGTCGCCGGCGGTTTGTTCACCAGTGCCAACGATGATGATTTTGGAATCGGAGGGGGCGATGGCGATGTCGCCGATGGAGGCTACGTGCTGGTCGTCGAAGATCGGTTTCCAGGTGGTGCCGCCGCTGGTGGTTTTCCAGACGCCGCCGCCGGGGGTGCCGATGTAGTAGGTGGCGGCATCGCCGGGGACGCCTGTTACGGCGGAGACGCGGCCGGCGCGATAGGGACCGATCAGGCGCCAGCGCAGGGCGGAGTAGAGGCTGGGATCTACCGCGGGCGTTTGCGCTGCTGCCACTGCGGAATTTTGCTGGGCGTGGAGAGAAACGGCGGTTGCGGTAACGAAAAGTAAAACCGCGGCAAAATGGCGTGGAAATCGAAGCAAGATGATCCTCCGGAAAACACGAAAGTTTACCATTACCCTGGATTTGCGGCCTAAGACTTGGACGCACACACGAGCTTTTTGGCGTCTTTATTCGTGGTCTCCGATTGATCCCGACCGCTGCAGCCGCAGGGAAGCGAAGACATGGGCACAGCATCGTATTTGTTTTGCGGAATTAAACGCGTCTCGGAAGCGGCTTAGTGGAGTCCGGACCAATCGTCGGCCAGGAGGATGGAATTGCTGGGATTGGAGGGGTCGTATTTTACGCTGGCGGTTTGGCCTGCGGCCACGCGACCCAGGTGCTTGGCTTCCTCGAGGCCGGTGATATCTTGCGCAGTTTCGTAGGTGACGCCGGAGATTGAGTAAGTGTAGTAGAGGAGTTTTTGTGTGCCGTTGGTGAAGGCGGAAGGGGCGGCCCGTTTTTGGAACATGCCGGGCTGCTTCGCGGCGGGATCATTCGCGTCGCGCGTGTGTTCGACGATTTCCAGGACCTGGCCTTCGACGATGCGGCCGACCTTATTGAGGTAGGCGCGGCGCTGGCGTTCGACGTCGCCCTCGTCTTCGGGTTTGCGGCGGAGCCAGAGCACGAGGCCGATGAGGACGACCACCGCGACTCCAGCGAGCGGAAGCCAATCGTGCCAATCATTCAGGAGTTCTTTCAACGCGTGCCTTTTTTTTGTGGGTTAATCCTGCGCGGCGATGACGGGATTTTTTAGCGTGCCGATCCCGCCGACGCTGACTTCGACGACATCGCCGGGGACTAGCGGGCCCACACCCGAGGGCGTGCCGGTGGCGATTACGTCGCCCGGCTCGAGCGTCATCACCTGCGCGATGAAGCGGATTATAGCATCAACGGAAAAGATCATTTCCGACGTGTGTCCAGACTGTTTCCTGATTCCATTCACGTAGGTTTCGACGGAGACGCCGGCGGGATTGATTTCGGTTTCGAGGATGGGGCCGAAGGGGCAGAAAGTGTCGAAGCTCTTGCCGCGGGTGAATTGGACATCGAGTTTTTGGAGGTCGCGGGCGGTGACGTCGTTGAGGCAGGTGTAGCCGAGGATGTAGGGAGCGACGCTTTCGGTTTCGCTCAGGTGGTAGCAGCGGTTGGCGATGATGATGGCTAGCTCGCCTTCGTGGTCCACGCGGTTAGAGATGCGGGGGTGGACGATGGGTTCTTCGGGGGCGATTACTGCGGATGGAGGCTTCAGAAAGATCAGCGGTTGGGCGGGCGCGTCGTTGCCTAATTCTTTGGCGTGATCGAGGTAGTTGCGGCCTACGCAGACAATTTTGCTGGGGGCGGAAGGCGGGAGGAATTTTATCTGGTCGAGTGGCCAGGTTTTGCCGGTGCGCTCGCGTGAGCCGTTCAGTTCGCCGCGAATTTCGTGGATTTTATCGCCTTCGATGATTCCGGCGCGCGGGTGCGGATGGGATTCGCGGGTGGTGCGGCTGAGTTCCTGCGCGTCGAATTCCTGGGGTTGAAATCGGCAGAGCTTCATTGGTTTGGCCGCGTGTTTTCAGGAACTGCGGCCGGGTCTTCGACAGGCACCGCGACCGGCACTTCGCCGGAGGCGACAGCGCTGGCAGGGCTTTCATTGCCGACGCGATCTACTGCGGTGACGGTGTAGAAGTAGCGGTGGCCCATCACGACATTCATATCGCGAAATGCGGGAGTGCGCAACAGGTCCGGATTTTGCTTCTGGCCGGGCGTGCCTTCCTGCTCAGTTCTGTAGATGTTGTAACCGGCGATATCGTTTTCCGCGCTGATGGACCAGGAGAGGTCGAGATAGGCGGGGGCGGAGGCTTGCGCGGGAACCAGCACGACCACCAGGCCTTGCGGCGCGGCGGGCGGAAAAGTGTCGAGCGGGGTGACCTCGATGACGGACGAGTCGAGCGATTCGACTTGCAGATCCTGGTATTGCGCGACGCTGCGAACACTGTAACGATACGTTTTTCCGAATTGAGCTTGCGTGTCGCGGAACGGTGGTGCGGCGGTTTCGTCAAAGGGAACGGTGGGGTTTGGCGAGCGCGCTGGCAGAGCACCGCCGGTGGGCGCGGGTGCGGTAGTTTGCGAAATTTCGCGGCGGAAGATTCGATAGAGCGCAATCGGTGGCGCGGGGCCGACGGCGGTTTTCTGCGGCGGTGTCCAGGTGAGGATCACGCCTTGATGAGTGATTTCGGCTTTGAGGTCCGCGATCGGATCGGGGGCTGGCGCGACGCGCAGGGTGGCGGCGTTGGAATCTGCGGAGACCTTCATTGGTGATGTGCGCGTGCGCACGACGTAAACGGCCTGCGTGTTGGGATGCTGGGTGAAATCCTCGGGCTGCAGGGAGTCTTCGTAGCGAATTTGGCGCCGGGTATCGTATTGGTCCACCATCGCTGACGGAATGGTCAGGAGCAGAGTGGGAGCTTTGGGAACGGCAGCAGACGATGCGGATATGGAACCGGCGGGAACCGGTTGGAAATCGCGGAAGATTTCGATGGCGGGCGGCTGTTTGAGCTCGCGGCCCTCTACGGAATTTTTGGGGAGAGTGAAGGTGAGGATTACATTGTCGCCTTGCTGGGTCGCGGAGAGGTCGGTGACTGCGGTGGGAATCGGCGCTTTGCGTTCGACCGGTTCGCCGGGAACTCCGCAGCCGGCGAGAAGGGTCAGACAAGCGAAAATGGAAAAGAGAAAATGGGAAATATGGATGCGCGATTGTGGAGTTGGCGGCCAGCGAGGCTCAGGAGCCTCTTTTCGAATTTCCATTTTCGATTTTCTAAAGTATGTAACGGCTCAGGTCCTGATCCTTCACGATATTGGCCAGCTGTTTTTGCACGTAGGCGGCATCCACTTTAAAGGATTTCTTCTTCATTTCCGGAGCTTCGAAGGAAATGTCTTCCAGCACTTTTTCCAGAATGGTATGCAGGCGACGCGCGCCAATATTTTCGGTGTGCTCGTTCACTTTGGCGGCGAATTTCGCGATGGCGGCGATGGCGTCGTCGGTGAAAGTGAGCTTGAACGGTTCGGTATCGAGCAGCGCGATGTACTGCTTGATGAGCGCGTTCTTGGGCTCGGTGAGGATGCGAATAAAATCGGCTTCGGTGAGCGAAGTAAGCTCGACGCGAATGGGGAAGCGACCCTGCAGTTCGGGAATCAGGTCCGAAGGCTTGGTGGTGTGAAACGCGCCGGCGGCGATGAATAGAATGTGGTCGGTGCGGACCATGCCGTAGCGCGTGTTGACGGTGGTGCCTTCGACGATGGGCAGGATGTCGCGCTGCACGCCTTCGCGCGAGACGTCCGGACCATGGCCGGATTCGCGGCCGGCGATTTTATCCACTTCATCTATGAAGAGGATGCCCATCTGCTCGACGCGGTCCACGGCGATGCGGGTGACCTGGTCCATATCAATCAGGCGGTTTTCTTCTTCCTGAATGAGGTAATCGAAGGCTTCGGCGACCGTCATTTTGCGTTTCTTTTTTTGCTGGCCGAACATGCCGGAAAGCATGTCTTTTACGTTGATATCCATTTCCTCGACGCCCTGATTGGTGATGATTTCAAAAGAGGGCATCTGGCGTTCGCGGACTTCGACTTCGACCATGCGCTGGTCTAGCTTGCCTTCGCGCAACTGAGCACGCAATTTTTCCCGAGTGCGCGCCACCTGCTCGCGGCGCTGAATTTCGCTGGCGGGCGTGGTGTCCGAGGGAATGGGCGACGGCGGAAGGAGCAGATCGAGCAGGCGGTCCTCGGCGGATTGTTCGGCGCGCTCGGCCACCTCGTCAAGTTTTTCCTCGCGGACCATATCAATCGCAGTCTCGACGAGGTCGCGGACCATGGATTCCACGTCGCGGCCGACGTAACCAACTTCGGTGTATTTCGAGGCTTCCACTTTGACGAAGGGGCAGCCGGCGAGGCGCGCGAGACGGCGGGCAATTTCCGTCTTGCCGACGCCGGTGGGGCCGATCATCAGAATATTCTTGGGCAGAATATCTTCGGCGAGCTCGGGCGGAAGTTTCTGGCGGCGAACGCGATTGCGCAGAGCGATGGCCACGGCTTTTTTGGCAAGATTCTGGCCGACGATGTATTTATCCAGCTCGACCACGATTTCGCGCGGCGTGAGCTCGTCGAAGGACGGAAGCGGTTCCGGCTCGGGGGCTTGCGATTCGTTTCCGGACAGGTAGATGACCATGTCTTTCTCCGATTTCTCCGTCATAGCTCTTCCACGCTGAAATTGTCATTGGTATAGATGCAGATTTCGCTGGCGATGCGCATGGCTTCGGCGGCGATATCCTTGGCGCTGAGCTTGGTGAATTTGGAAAGAGCGCGCGCGGCGGCCAGGGCGTAGGAGCCGCCGGAGCCGATGGCGCAGATGCCGTCGTCCGGCTCGATGACGTCGCCATTGCCGGAAAGCAGGAATGTGGATTTGGCGTCGGCGACGATCAGCAGAGCGTCTAGGTGGCGCAGGGAGCGGTCGGTGCGCCATTCCTTGGCGAGTTCGACGGCGGCGCGCGCAAGATTGCCGTGAAATTCCTGCAATTTTCCTTCGAAGCGGCCGAAGAGCGAGAGCGCGTCGGCGGTGCTGCCGGCGAAGCCTGCGATAATTTTATCGCTGTAGAGGCGGCGCGTCTTGCGCGCGCTGTGCTTGATCACGCCGTCGCCCAGGGTGACCTGTCCGTCGGCGGTGAGGACGACTTTATTGTCTTTGCGCACGCACAGGACCGTGGTGCCGTGCATCTGTTCGCTTTTGTGCGTTATTGGCATCCGATGATTATACCGCGCTCGCGCGGGAATGAGCCACTGAGCCGCGGAGAAGCTGGAGTTAAGTCAAATGCACCACGGATGAACACTGATAAAAGCCGATAGAGGAAAAAGCATTGATGCAGAGGGGAAGGCAAAATATTTACACAGAGAAAACGGGGGAACTGCGGAGGAAAATCTGAGACGGCAAGACAGGCTACGGCAGAGACGCAGAGGGCACTGAGAAACGCAAAGGCGCCCAGCTAAAGCTGGCTGCTACAACGTCACGGGCAAAAGAGCCGCCGGGACGCCGGCGCTACGAAAAGCTAAGAGAGATCCTTCAGCCGGCTTGGGGCAAAGGCGCCGGCCTGAGGATGATGATGCTCGTCGCATCGTCAGTTCTTGTCGTTGTTATTGTTGCTGGGAGCGTTCTTGGGTGGTTTTTCTTTTTTGCCGATTTTGGCCCAGCGCTCTTCGAGGGATTCCTTGGTGAAGAAGGAGTCGGCGACATTGGTGTTGTATTCGTATTTATCGAAGAAGACTTGGTAGACCTTGATGCCGTTGCGTTCGCGCGTGATTTGAAACGGGGTCTGGATGCCGTTGATGGGGTGATAGTTGGAATAGTATTCGATTTCTTCGTTGCGCATACGAGTGTTGGCGTTGCGTGTGTCCACGACTTTGCGAACGGGCAGGTGAGTGGTGCGGGCGATGGCGATGCGGAAGGTGCGGTTGTCGCTATCCACCAACTCGACCCAGTCGGATTCCTGGTAGTCCACCACGTCGAGGCCGCCGTAGCGGAAAATCATCCCCTGCTCGTGAATACGATGGCGAAGAATATTGTCTATGTCCTTCTTGATGTCTTCCTGATTCGTCGCGAGGTCCGTGATGGTGGCTTCGGAGACGCCGCCGCGATCGAGTTCCCAGCCTTTATCGTCGTTGAAGACGGAGATGATGTTGCGCTTGGGGAGATTTTCGGTGCGGTCTTTGAATGGAGGCTGGGCGTAGTCAATGAAATGCCCGAAGCCGTTGAGTTCGCCGGAGTGCCCGAATTGGCTGAGGCGGCCGACGCAGGTGACATCGTGGACGTTGAGGTATGCAGGGCCGCCGAGCGCATCAATAGTTTGCTGCAGGATCGCCTTGGCTTTCGCGGCGCTTTGCTCGGGGAGCAGGACGGTATCGTCTTGCGCGAGGGCACGGGGCGATGCACCGAGTAACACTGCGGCGAAGAACAACGACAATGCGATGGCGCGAAACATGGCGGCGCGAGCAATCATGCGATGAGAGTTCCTTTCGTGCGAATTCTTGCGCGGAGAAATCAGCCGCAAAGCACCGAACCTCCATTAACGTTGATCACTTCCCCAGTAATAAAGGTTGCCAGGTCCGAAGCGGCGAAAAGAATCGGGCCGGCGATTTCTTCGGCGGTGCCCACGCGCTTGAGCGCGATGGGCAAGATCGCGGATTTCAATCCGTTCTTGGTGCGCAGGACGGAAGCGGACATATCGGTATCCACCCAGCCGGGCGCGACACAGTTTACGAGGATGTTGTGCGGACCCAGCTCGCTGGCTAGGCCTTTCACGAAGCTGATGATGGCGCCCTTCGTGGCTCCGTAATGGGTGTGGAACGCTTCGCCGCGTTGGCCAGCGGTGGAACTGATGGCCACGATTTTCCCGCTTTTTTGCGCGATCATGTGCGGCGCGACAAAATGAATCACGGAATAGACGCTCTTCAGGTTGACCTGAACCATTTCGTCCCATTCGCGCTCGCTCATTTTGTCGATCGGGGCGTCATGTTCGTTCCAGATCCCGGCGTTGGCGACGAGAATATCGATGCGGCCGAGGCGCTCGCGGGTGAAGTCCACGAGCTTTTTTGCGTCGGCCATTTTGCCGAGGTCGGCTTTCAGGGATTCGATGCGCGTGCCGTGCTTGCGGGCTTCCTGCGCGACTTGGGCGGCGGCATCTTTGCTGCGGTGGTAATTGAAGACGACGTCCGCGCCGGCTTGCGCGAAGAGTTTTACAGTGGCGGCTCCGATGCCGCGGGAGCCTCCGGTAACCAGTGCGGCCTTGCCTGCGAGCGAAATCATTTTTCCCCCGGGAATTTTGCTAAGTTGAGATTGGTTCAGAGTTAATCGTTCACAGCTGAAAGTTAAAAGCTGAAAATCCGCACACTTACATGAACTGAACTCTGCCGCTGCGCCGCTAGGCGCTGTGCTGCGCGCTACCGCTACGAATGCACTGGCGCTTTGCGCGCTACGGCTGCAGCGGCCAGCTCGCGAAACAGCGACTGTGCGAAATCGTCCGTCGCTACCATGCGTTCGGGATGCCACTGCACGCCTACGATCCAGTTCGCGTCGCCCGTCCATTCGACCGCTTCGATTACGCCGTCGGGAGCGTGGGCCACGACGCGCAGGTTTCTGCCCGGCCGGAGCACGGATTGGTGATGCGAGCTGTTCACGCGGGCTTTCGTCGCGCCGGCCATTTGCTCGAGGCGAGAGCCTGCGTCAAAAGTGACCTCATGGTGCGGCTCGGGGCCTTCGTGGCCCGTCCAGGCGTGCTGGATTTTGGTGTGAATTTCGCTGGGAATATCCTGCACCAGCGGGCCGCCAAGGAAGACGTTTAGACTTTGCACGCCGTAGCAGATTGCGAGGACGGGCTTCTGTTCGGTGACGGCGTGATCGAGCAGCGCAAAATCGGTCCGCTCGCGTGCGGCGTCGGGCTCGGCGGTTTTCGGGTGGCGCACGGCGTGGAAGAGCGACGGTTCGACGTCCGCTGGGCTGCCGGTTAGGACGACTGCATCGAGCGTGCGGGAGACGTCCAGCAATTCGTCGGGAGTGAGGCCGAGGGAGATTTCAACGGGCTCGGCACCAGTGGATTGGACCGCCGCGAGATATTTGTCGTAGGCATCGCGCTTGTTGCTAAGTTCTTCTTTTTTAGTGCGATAAGGGATGCCAACGCGAATTGTGGGGGCTGGGTCGGGGCTCATGAAATGCCATCCTACCATTGAGTGGCGGGTGCGGCAATCCTCTGATCATTGCGGCGGCGGTGCGATTTCCCATTATGGCGTTGGTTGGGAGTAGGCAATTCGGTTCGGAAGCAATGCTCGGAGCCTGTGAGTGACGCCGAAACTCTTTCGGGAGTCATGTTCGTCGCTATAAACGCAAACGCCCCGCCGGCACGGGTGCCGACGGGGCGTAGCGCAGGGCTAGGAAATCGGCAGTTTTTCCATGCGGGCGTGGGGTACATCGGAGCTGGTGTTCAGGTAGAGCGTGGCATTGAGCCCCGCAACGTACACTGCTTCGAGCCTGCGGCCGTCACTGGACTTGCGAACCAGCAAGGCGCTCTGGCTGGTGCCACGATGCGCGGAAACTTCATGCACGCGCATCGTCATGTTCTGGCCGGACCCGTTGAGCGTGAGCACCTGGTCGGTTCCCTGAGACTTCACGGAGAGCACGTAGCGCCCCGGCTTTAGGTTCTTGGCGCCGCACTTAACGTTGAATGGCAGCGAAACTCTGCCTTCAAAATCGGCGTTCGCTACTTTCGCGGCGGCGAGCTGCACTGGCTGGGCGGCGGTGGCTTCCGGCGCTTCGAATGGGAACTCGTCGGGGTTAGGCATTGCGTCGGCTTGGGCGCGCGCGGCGGGCGCCAACATGGAGATAAATCCCAGTGTCGCGGCAAACAGAGAGGCCTTTAACAAAGTCGTCATTTTCATCGTCGTCTCCTTTTTTGCTTGAATCTTTGAATTCGAATTATTCGTTTCGTTTCTCATGACGCGCGCAGTTTCATCCTAAACGGCAATTCGTTCAATGCAGCGGGGGTCCTTTGTAGGTAAAACGGAGGTAAAGCGGTAACAGTTTGATATTGCGAGCCTTAGGTTGATTCTCGGCGTGTGGGCTTGAGTTCCAGACAGGTGCGCAGTAACATCCGCTACTGGGTACTGCTATGCGCGACGACTTTCCGTCCGAGGGTGGGCTGCGCTTCGACGCCTACCATGTTGACCTCCGCACCGGTGAGCTGCGCAAGCACGGACGGAAGGTTCGACTGGCCGGCCGGCCTTTCCAGATTCTTGCGCTGCTGCTGGAACGTCCAGGCGAACTGCTCACGCGAAAGGAATTGCAGGAACGCCTGTGGTCTTCTGATACCTTCGTGGATTTCGAACACGGGGTGAATGCGGCGATGCAGACGCTGCGGCGCGCGCTTTGCGATTCGCACAAGAATCCGAAATTTATCGAAACGCTGCCGCGACGGGGCTACCGGTTCATTGCTGCCGTGGAGGGGATGCAATCGAACGCCGCGATCGCAGGCGCAGCTGCCGAGGGCCGCGAGGCGCGCGCTGCCGCCGCGTCAGCCGGGGCATCACTCGGGCTACAGGGCGTAACGTCCCGCTCAGCATCTGGCGCAGCTCGATCCGAATGGGTGGGGCAGATTGCGATTATTCGCGACGAGACGGGCCGCAGCTTCGTGCTGCTCCCAGCGAGCGAAGAAATTTTTCATGAAATGCGTGCGTGCGAAAAGGCCAAGGATGATCTGGGGATTTCACTTCTGGTGGCTTCCGAAAAACTGCTGCTGATCAACTGCGGAACGAGGGCGCAAATTCTGGACGCGAGTAACGCGGACCTCGGCTGCAAGGTACGAATCCTCGGGGGGCAGTTCGTCGGCGAAAAAGCGTTCGCGCCGCGCGCCTATCTTGCGGAACTTCTGTAGCAGGACGCCTTCCTGTTCGGCGTAACGAACCCGGAATCACAAATCCGCCAGGAGTTCAGGCGCGGAATCGGAATGTGACCCGCTGCGCACCTTGCGTTCGCTATTAGCGCGAAACGGAGTTCGCGTTAGATCCCGCGCCGGTAGTTATCCGCGATAGAGCAAGCCATCGTTATTGCGGAGGACCAGGCAGCCCGAGAGGGTGTCGTGCAGCGCTTGTTTGCGGGCGGACAGTCCAGCACAAATGCAATCAACCGCGATGTACACGGAGCCAATGAACGGAACGTGAGCGAGCAGGCGCCCTGCACAGAAGCGGCGGCTGGCACGGCTGAACGTAACGCGATAGCCTTGCAGATCAGCCACGCTAAGGCCGATAAATTTTTTCCCAAGCGTCCCCTGCCATGAGGAACTCTCAAACAGCGCAAAATACAGCCAGCTAGTGAGGATGAAGAAACAAAGAATCATGAACAGATATTTTCTGCCAAAGGCGGCGACAACTTGATCTGGTGATAGCCCCGGGTGCAACCCCAGGTAAGCGCGCCAACTGCCCATCGCGACGGACAAGTAAGAGGCAGCCATGGCGAGGGGGATCGCGAGGATGATCAAGTCAATGATTGCCGCCGCGACACGCAGCCAGAAGCCGGCGTATTGTTGGGGCGCGGAATTTGGCACGGGAGATCGGTCGGCAAGGGGGCCGACGGCAAAGCCCACCAGCGGGCGGCCGCACGAACTGCAAAATGGCTTACCTTGCGCGGTGTTTGCTCCGCACGCAGCGCAGATCATGACCACCTCCCAATATGACAGGGTAAACCGACATTCAACCCGGCGAAACAACGTCCGATTGATTTACCACCTTGTGGTAACCACCCGATTGCTGGACTTTGACTAGGGTCGAAGCGTAGTGACAGACTCCGGCGAAGAAAGCCGTGAAGTTCTGGATCGAGCCGGCTATTGGTTTGCGCGCGCGGTGGCTGGCGCACAGAAGCGATCGAAGGCGCGGGTAAGATCGGCGGCGATGGCATGCGCGTCGCGGCTTTCGATGCTGGAGCGTTCCATCATGAAGACCAGCTTGCCATCGCGCAGCAGGGCGATGGAGGGTGACGACGGGGCGTAGCCGGTGAAATAGCCGCGGGCGCGTTCGGTGGCGGCGAGATCTTGGCCGGCGAAAACGGCGGTGAGAACTTCCGGGCGGGCCTGGTTCGATAGGGCCATGGCGACCGCGGGACGAGCTTTGCCAGCGGCGCATCCGCAGACGGAATTCACGACGACGAGGACCGTGCGCTTTTCTTCCTGCAACGCGGCGTCCACTGCTTGCGGCGTGCGCAACTCTTGAAAACCGACGCGAGTGAGTTCCTCGCGCATGGGGCGAACAAATTCATCAGGGAACATCGCAACTCCTTGACCGATCTGGGGACGTGATGTGACGGACGAATGCGGGTCCGCGTCGCGGATAATCCGCGAACGCACTATTTTACGCTATTTATGCGCCGGCTGCCGCGGCTTGGGCGCGCTCTTCGGGCTTGACGAAAGCTTTGCTGGCTAGTTCGATAACTTGTTTCAGGTGCCACCACTCGCGCTCGGACATCATGTGGCCATCGTTGCTCGAAAAATAAATCGAGACGTAGCCATCCGACGACAACGGCACGCGGATGATCAAATTATTTTTTTGTTCTGCGATTTGGTTTTCCGCCACGGCAATCCTCCCCCGACTTAGGCTGGGTAAAGCTAAGAGCCGAACACCACAGCGGGTTCATTCTCTCTCGTTGGGCGAGCAGGGGCAAGGGCTACGAAGGAATCGGGGCGGCGAATGGCTGGAGGGGACGGCGAAGCGTAAGGCGCGGTCGAGCCGCTGTGTCGGTGACGATACGCTTCGCCGCTTGCTGCTAGCAAATGCCGGCGGTCATTGAGACCAGGCCTGACGAAATTCCCGGAGCGCGCGATGTGGAGGGGCGGCGGCGCGGGGGATGCGTCTTGAGCCAGGTCTCATAATTCTGGCGCATTTGCTCGATGTGATGGGGGATGTGGCGTTCCTGCAAATCCACCCAGCGATCCAAACTGATGGTGCCATCGCGGGGGTGGGTGACGGTGCCGTCCCAAACTTCCTCGGGCAAAGCGATGAGCAATTGATAAGTCATTTTTCTGAGGCGGCGGATAATTTCCAAGGCTTCGCGCGTGCTCTGGTGAAAGTAGCCGAGCGAACCAGCCCAGCGCGAGGCGCTGAATTTTGCCGCTTCGCCGGCGGCGGGCTCGGCGATGTATGCGCGACAACGCACGTAGGCGCTGGCTTCGCTATCGGCGAGATGCAGAATAATTTCGTGAATGCTCCAGCGCTCATTGGCTGGTTTATAAATCCACATTTTCTTGGGAAATTGACGCAGCGCGGCCGACAACAAGGCGGGCGCGCGACCGAAAGATTCCAGTTTTTGCCTTCTTGAGTCTTGCCTCATCGGACCCTCCCCACTAATTCTGCTTAGACGTACGAGCCGCGATTTTGCTTCGCGTCTGCACATAGATAAACGAAGAAAACGGACGACTTGTTCAGTAAAACGTCAGATTTGCGAGAGGCAAAAAATCAGGCGTGCGCGCGTGGGAATCTCTGTTCGACGGTGGGACGTTAGGGGTGTTCGCAATTGGAAACGGTGGCCGTTCTTGGGAGCGCGTAAAGTTCGGAGCAAGCAAATCCGCATTTTTCGGGAGATTGTTACAAATTACTGGAGCGGGCTATGCAGTTCGGGAGAAGACTACAAAGTACTGGAAGACGAGTTGCCGCCGGCGCGCGAGCTTTGGTTCACCATGCGTTTGCTCCAGTAGCTGCGCAATTCGCCTACCAGGTACAACGAGCCGGTGGCAAAAACTGCGTCCCGCGGAGCAGCTAATTGCAGGGCGGCTTCCAGGGCCTCGCCGGGATCACGGACGACGAGTGTTTCTTTGGCGTCCTGGCTGGTCATTTCGGCGAGCAGCAGCGCGGAAATGGCTCGCGGCTGGCGCGGTTCGGTGAGGACGACAGTGGCGGCGTGCGGGAAAAGCAGGCCGGAGATTTCGTCCACAGCTTTATCGCGCATCGCCCCGTAAACGAGAAAGATGCGGCAGCCGGCATAATTTTCCTGCCAAAATTTCAGCAATTCGCGGGCGCCCGCGGGATTGTGTGCGCCATCGAGATACAGATCCGGCTGGGTCGAGAGCCGTTCCAGGCGTCCCGGCCAATTTGCGTTGGCGATGCCGCGCTCGATGGCAATGTCGGGTATCGGGAAACCGCGTTCCGCAAGCAGGCGGGCGGCGACGGCGGCGGTGAGCGCGTTGCGGAGCTGAAAGCGGCCGGGCAATGATGGAGCGAGAGTGAGCTGTTTGCGCGAGTGCGTGAACACCGCGACGCCGCGATAGAGGCCGTCAGAATCTTGCACGTCGTCCACGCGCGCGGCGGCGTCCACTTCCACCAGGCGCGCGTCCGTTTCGGTGCAGCGCCGGGCAATCACTGCGCGGGCTTCCAGGCGTTCGCTGGCGCTGACCACCCACGCGCCGGGCTTGATGATGCCAGCTTTTTCCGCGGCGATTTCTTCGATGGAATGGCCGAGAAAATTTTCGTGATCAAAATCAACGGGCGTGATAATGGCCACTTCCGGCTCGACGATATTCGTGGCGTCGAGGCGGCCACCGAGGCCGACTTCGTAAATAGCGAAATCGACGTGGTGCCGCGCGAAAGCCAGAAACGCCATGGCCGTGACACATTCAAAGAAGGTCGGATGCGCCGCGAGTTTTCCTGAAGCCATCAGCGATTCGATGGAGGAATGAACGCGGGACCAGGCTGCGGCGAAATCATGGTCCGAAATATTTTCGCCGTTGATGCGGATGCGTTCGTTGATGCTTTCGAGGTGCGGCGACGTGTACAGGCCGGTGCGCAGCCCGGCGGCGCGCAGGATGGATTCGAGCATCGCGGCCGTGGAACCTTTGCCATTGGTCCCGGCGATGTGCACGCAGGGTGAGGAGCGTTGAGGCTGGCCCAGATCTTCGGAGAGGATCGTGATATTCGCGAGGCCGAATTTCTGGACGCGTGCTTGCTGCGGAGCGGCGAGTTCCCTTCCTAGCGAAAATAGCGCGCGGACGGATTCTTCGTACGTCATTGCGGCTAGCCGACGAAGAAGTCGAGTGCCTGAGCGATGTACGGCTTCAGTTCCTTGCGCGGAACCACGGCGTCGAGGAAGCCGTGTTCGAGGAGGAACTCGGCGGTCTGAAAACCTTCGGGCAATTTCTGGCGGATGGTTTGTTCGATCACGCGCGGGCCGGCGAAGCCGATCAGCGCGCCGGGTTCGGCAATGTTCAGATCGCCGAGCATCGCGTAACTGGCGGTGACGCCGCCGGTGGTGGGATCGGTGAGAATGGAAATGAAAGGGAGCTTGGCTTCGTCCATGCGCCCGAGGGCCGCGGAAACTTTCGCGAGTTGCATCAGGCTGACGACGCCTTCCATCATGCGCGCGCCGCCGGAGCAGGAGACCACGATGAGCGGTTCCTTCTGATCGAGCGACCGGTCTATGGCGCGCGCGACTTTCTCGCCAACAACCGCGCCCATCGAGCCGCCGATAAAACCAAATTCCATCGCGCAGCAGACGACGGGGCGCCCGTTCAACCGGCCTTCGGCGGTGATGATGGCGTCTTTCATGTTGAGTTTGCGCTGCGCTTCTTTCAGGCGCTGCGCGTAGGGCTTGGTATCGGTGAATTGCAGCGGGTCGTTGGAGGCGAGATCAGGGTCCAGTTCGATCCAGGGTTCTTCGTCCAGAAGCATTTCCAGGCGGCGGCGGGAGCTGAGGCGGAAATGATGCTCGCACTTGGGGCAAACTTCCCAATTCGCTTCCAGGTCCCGTTTCCAAATGATGGCGCGGCAGGAATTGCATTTGGTCCACATACCCTCGGTGTGGACGCGGCGTTCTTCGGCCGGCGTGGGGTTTTCGATCGGTTTTTTTTCGCGCTTGAACCAGGCCATGGGTCGAGGTGTTTTGGGCTGGAGGGCCCCTTAAGAAGTTAACAGTTCAGAGTTGAAAGTTGAAAGATAAAAATGCCGCGGCAGCGTTTTCGGAATCAGTAATCAATGCCGCGCTGGGCCAGAATGCCTTTCGTGTACGGGTGTTTTATTTCGCGCATTTCGGTGACCAGGTCGGCGGCTTCAATCAGTTTGGGATGTGCGCTGCGCCCTGTGCAGATGACGTGGACCCGTTCGGGACGCTGGGTGAGCGCGTCGACGACGCGCTCGACGTCCAGCATTTTGTAACCGATCACGTAATTGATTTCATCGAGCACCACAAGGTCGTATTTGTCGCTGTAAATCTGCGCGCGACCGAATTCCCAGGCCTCTTCGCACATTTTTACGTCCTCGGGATCGGTTTCCGCACCGCCAATTTTGACGAAGCCGCGCCCCATCGGGCGAATTTCAAATTTATCGTCGCCCAGCATTTTCGCGGCGTCCAGCTCGCCATAGTGCCACGAGCCTTTGATGAACTGCACCATCATCACGCGCATCCCCTGGCCGACGGCGCGAAAAGCGGTGCCCAGGGCGCAAGTGGTTTTGCCCTTGCCGGGTCCGGTGTAAACGATCAGGAGTCCTTTGCCTTCGGGCATGCGATGGGTTCCTTACGAGAGCTATGCGGCTATGGCCTACGGCAGAAACGCTTGACGCGCAATTCATCTCCAGGAGTCGGGTTGAGATCGAGTTTTTGCAACTGTTCAAATATGCGATCGTGAAACGCTTTCGTGCGGGTAATTACGCATATGAAAGAATTGTGGCTGACATACAAGAAAAATTCGCCTGTGCCGTAGGACCATTGAGGAAGATAAAAACTCTCCCAGGCAAAGATCATGGGTTGCATCAGTGTTCCAATTGTGTCGGTGAGTTCATCAGCCCGAAACTGGTGGCCCGGAGCCACTTCGAATGACATGGGCTGACCTGCGGCAATGTTCATCCGATCGATTACGCGATACCCAACTCCTTCGTCTTGCTCGTTCCACATACCCCACTTGTAAAACCAAATTAATGCGCCCCGAAAATCCCAGTCCTGATAGCCGATTGCCGCGAGATAACGAGCGAAAAATGGGAGTCGTTCAAGCCTCGCCGGATATTCCAGTTTGATACAGGCGGCTTCCGGATGAGTGAAAAAGGGACCGTCATCGTCGAAGTGAACATACTCGTCGCCACGGTCTTTGTACCAATCGAACGACTTCGTCACTTCAGAAGCTGTGAGCAGTTTCACACGTTGACCCTTTTGAGCTTTCGCTCGCGATCAGCAGCGAACGCCAGGCAGGCGCGGATATCTCCTTCCTCTAGATAAGGGAGATCTCGCAAAATATCGGCGTGCGTCATTCCACTGGCGAGATTTTCCAGCACATCATAAACGGTGACGCGTAAGCCGCGGATGCACGGTTTTCCGCCCCGTTTGCCAGGTTCCATCGTGATGATGCCGGAGTAATCCATACAGACGGACTTTATGTGAAAAGACATCCTGGGGCAAGAGAGCCACGAGTTCGCGGAATCGACGCGGATTACGCGAGGAAGCGGTAGCCGACGCCGCGGACGGTTAGGAGATGCTTGGGCTTGGAGGGGTCTTTTTCGATGTAGCGGCGCAGGCGCACGATGAAATTGTCTATGGCGCGGGTATCGGTGTCTTCGTGCAGGCCCCAGACGTCTTCCAGGATGGATTTGCGGGAGACGGTGCGGCCTTTGCTGCGAATCAGGTGGCGCAGGAGCTTGGCTTCCATGAGTGTGAGCTGGATGGTGGTGTCGTTGACGCGGAGCTCGAGCGTTCCGAAGTCAATGGTCTTGCCGTCGAAGGAAAAAACTTCGGAATCGAGCGCGGCGGCGCCGCCCGAACTTGGGGTGGTTTCCTTCCCGTTCGCCGCGCGGACCTTGGTTGCGGATTTTTCGGCGACAAGCCACTGACTGCGGCGCAGCAGGCCTTGCAGCCGAGCTAAAAAGATCGGCAACTGAAAGGGTTTGGGAAGATAGTCATCGGCGCCGGATGCAAATCCTTGCAGCACGTCTTCGGGGCGGCCACGCGCGGTGAGAATGAGCACTGGAACGTAATTGTGGGCCTTGCGTAGGGTGGAGACGACGGCGAAACCATCCTTGCCCGGAAGCATGACGTCCAGTACAACGACGTCGAATTCTTCATTCTTCGCGACCAGGCGCTCGAGCGCGGATTCGCCGTCGCCGGAAACTTCCACGGAGTGGCCTTCGGCTTCGAGGTTAAAGCGCAAGCCCTTGGCCAGGTGCGCTTCGTCTTCGACTATCAGCACCCGGCTCATGCAATGTGCCTCGGCAATTCCAACGAAATGGTGGAGCCGCGGCCTTCGCCTTCGCTGACGGCGTAAACTTTTCCGCCGTGGGCGCGGGCGACGGCGCGCACGATGAACAGACCGAGGCCGGTGCCCTTTACTTGGAAGCTGGGGCGTCCGGGAACGCGATAGAAGCGCTTGAAGATGCGTTTGAGTTCGGGCGCGGGAATGCCGATGCCGCGATCGGCGACGCGCAGAGCGACGTGTTCATCGTCTGGAATTTCGATGCGCACGGCGACGTCCACGTGGTCGCGGGAATATTTCACGGCGTTATCGAGCAGGTTGGAAACCGCGGTGCGCAATTCGACGGGATCGCCACGCAGGATTACGGGGGCGGCGTTGGCGGAGACGGGATCGAAATGCAGCACGCCGGGAGCGAGGTGATGGCGGACGCGCGCGAGTTCGATGGCTTCGCGGACGAGTTCGGTGAAATCGAGCTCGACGTGGTGACGCTTACCGCGACGGTAACTTGCTTCGCCGGCCTTCAGTACCTGCTCGACGGTTCCGAGGAGGCGATCAGTATCGAGCAGCATCAGATTGTAAAATTGCTGGCGTTGCGGCTCGTCCACTTCACGTCGCTGCATGGTTTCCAGGTACAGACGGATGGAAGTGATGGGAGTTTTCAGTTCGTGCGTGACGGCGTTAATGAAGCCGTCATGCTGTTCGTTGCGGCGGATTTCGCGCACGAGAAAGATGGTGTTCAGAATCATCCCGGCGATGATGGCGGCGAAAAATATCACGCCGAAAAATAGCAGGACGCCTTCGCGCCAGTTGAGGATGGTCCAGCCGACGGTGAGGGCGATGGCCAGGGCCACCAGGGAGCAGCCCAGCACGACGAAGAAGGCGATCGTTTTTCTGCGGCTTGGGATGTGCACGGTGTCTCAGGTGGATTGTACCGCGAAGACGCGAAGAGGAGCGAGACGGCGTGCGATACGCGTACATCGTCAGAATGGCCGACGCCACAGAGCTAACGTAGCGATTGCAATACCTGTACTTCAGCGGCTAAAGCCGCGCGGATTTTGCGGCATTGATGTCGTGGCTGAAGCCACGACCCACAAGGATTAGCGAAGTATCAGGCGGGCGTTACAGCTCGGCTGGAGCCAGGGCGCGCGGGTTTTCGCGCGTGAGAGTTTTGGCGACGACGGCTTGGTTGGCGCGCTTAATTTCGGAAATTTTCGCGGTGTAAACTTTTTTGGCGAGGCCGATTTTTTCCAGCGCCCAGATCACGTACCAGTTGAAATCAACTTCGTACCAGGTGAGGCCGTGGCGAGCGGAGACAGGATGCGCGTGATGATTGTTGTGCCAGCCTTCACCCCAGGTTACCAGCGCAACCCACCAGCTATTGGTGGATAAATCTCGAGTTTGAAAACGGCGCGTGCCCCAGCTGTGAGTTGCGGAGTTCACCAGCCAGGTGAAGTGCAGGCCGATCACCGTGCGCAGAAAAATTCCCCAGAGGACGAACTTGATGCCGCCTAGGGCGAGCAGAATCAGGCCGAGAACGATCATCGGCACGTAATGATATTTGGTGATCCAGACGTGGAACTTGTCTTCGGCAAGATCGGGAACGTAACGCGAGAGCGTGGTGGTGTCGTGATGCATGGACTTGCCGGTGAGGATCCAGCCCATGTGTGCCCACCAGGTGCCTTCCACCGGGGAATGCGGATCGCCTTCCTGGTCGGAAAATTGGTGGTGAATGCGGTGCGTGGCCACCCAGAAAATCGGGCCGCCCTCGAGGGCGAGCGTGGCGAAAACCGTGAGAGTGTATTCCAGCCATTTCGGAACTTTGTAGCCGCGGTGGGTGAGCAGGCGGTGATAGCACATGCCGATGCCCAGGCTGGTGGCAATCCACCAGAGAACGACGGCGACGAAAAACGCTTTCCACGAAAAGAAAAACAGCGCGGCGATAGCGCCAACGTGGAACAGCCCCATGAAGATCGAAGTGACCCAGTTAATTTCGCCGTTATTCTTCGATTTTTTCTGCAATATTTCGAGAGACTGGGTCATGGGGGCCTCTGACTGGTTCTTTATGGTGTTCACAACCTCCCCAGATTAGCAGGCGAGGGCGGGCGCGTTTGTAATACTTGTGTAATACCCGGCGAGAATTCACCGCGCTAGTTAGCTGGTCTAAAAGGCTTGAAAAACAAGGGAAATTGAGGGCTTTTGTAGTGGAAACTGATGTGGTGTCTCATATTGACGCGTCAAAATAACATCATGTGTCAGCCTGACGCAGGGGGCTGGAGGCGCGCTCATAATGCCTGTTCGGCGGAAATTCAGATATGATGTGCGAGGTCCGAAGGATGGCAAGAACTGGTAACGAATGATGAGGAGGAAATGAGATGCGGAAAGTTTTTGTATTGTGTGGTGCGATTTTATTGAGTGTGGGTGTGCTGGCCCTTCGCGGCAGCGCGCAGCAGGACAAGAGCCAGCGGCCGAGCCCGCCGGCGCAGGCGGTGTTTCATTTTGCGGATGGCAAGACGGTGACCGTGGATTATTCCAGCCCGCGCGCCAAGGGACGCAAAATTTTCGGCGGATTGGTTCCTTATGGGCAGGTGTGGCGCGCTGGCGCGAACGAAGCGACAACGATTACGACTGACACCGCGCTGACCGTTGGCGGCAAGGCCGTGCCTGCGGGGACTTATACGCTATTCACAATTCCAAACGCGGATAAGTGGACGTTGATCATCAGCAAGAAGACGAAGAATGATAAGGGCGGGCCGTTGTGGGGGACCGATTATCCTGGGGAGGGGCAGGATCTGGCTCGCACGGATATGAAGGTTTCGTCTTTGCCCGCGGCGATGGAGAATTTCACGATTGCTTTGGATAAGGTGGGGAATGGCGCGTCGTTGCGGATGGATTGGGAGACGACGCGAGCTTCGGTGGAGATTTCGGAAGCGAAGTAGCCGCAGATTTCCGCGGGATTGAAGGCCGACCAGACGTTTACCGCAGAGACGCAGAGTGCGCACAGAATGCCCGACAACTGATGGGCAGATTTTCTCAGCGCCCGTTGCGTCTTTGCGGTTTATTTTTTTGAGCGATTAGGAAAGATTGAAGGTGGAGCGGATGGTTTCCGCTATGTGCGCTACTTGCTTCATCGCGGCCGGGGACATTTCTTTGCTGGTGCCGCGTTCGCGGAGGACTAACCAGATTCCGGGGCGGTGGACGGATTTGTCGTGGCAGATCGCGCCGGTGAGTTGGGCGATTTCAAGATTTGCGGCGGGGAGTTCGCGATCGAGCAGCGTACGCGTTTCATCGAGCAGATCCAAGAAACCCTGGGAAGCGAGCATGGGATCCACATCGTGCGGGATCGGCGCTTCGACTTCTTCGAGGTCGTAGTCCGGTAGTGGGCGCGTGATCATGAATTCGATGGAACAGGTTGGCGCGCCGGCGTCGTGCGTGATTTTGATTGCCATGGTGCGGATATTCTCCCACAGTCTGGCGCGCGGACGATCTGAAACTCGGTCCACTTGAATACGCATGCGAATTTGAGATTGGCCTGGACCCAGCGCCGGGCACGGCATGCCGTGCCCCTACCATCGGTTCACACTTCAAATTTCTGCTCATTTTGGATATGGGTGGCCGGCGAGGATGGCGAAGGCGCGATAGATTTGCTCGGCTAGGAGCACGCGGGCGAATTCGTGGGGCATGGTCAGAGTGGAGAGCGAGATTTTTTGTTTGGCACTGGAGCGCAGTTCGGGAGGGAAACCTTCGGCGTCGCCGCAGAGGAAGACGAGTTCGCGGGAGCCGCGCTCGCGCAGATCGCCTAGCCATCGGGCGAATTGCGGGGAGGTGAATTGTTTTCCGGTGGCGTCCAGCAATACGACCGTGGCGGCTCGATCTATTTTCAATTTGCGCAGCGCGGCGGGGCCGGCGTCGCGTAGCTCGCTGATTTCGATTTCGGCGTAGTGCTGGATGCGCTGGACGTAATCACTAACCATGGCGCGAGCTTCGTCGCGGTGGGTTTTGCCGAGCATGATCAGGCGGATTTTCATTCTGTGAACATGTGTCGGTCGATAGGAGCGAGTCTGAAACCCGACTCTACATGCGTGCGAATTGCGAATGCGACAATTCTTGCCGTCTTGCAACCAATTCAAAAGAGCCGGCGAGACGCCCTTCGACGCCGCTCAGGATAAACCGGCGCTACAAAAGGCCGAACTTCTTGCGTTTTTCGAGCAGCGTTTTGCGGCTGATGCCCAGGACTTCGGCGGCGCGGCCGATTTTGTAGTGGGTGGCATCGAGCGTGGCTTTAATCGCGTCGCGCTCGAGATCTTCGAGCGAGCGCAGCGGGCCGCCGGGGCCTTTGCCGCTGTTGCCGGCGCGCACGATTTCCGGAAAATCCTCGGCGCGCAGTTGCGGCTGCTTCGTGAATACCAGCGCATGTTCGACGGCGTTCTTCAACTCGCGAATATTTCCGGGCCAATCGTAGGATTCCAGCAGGCGGAGGGCTGAGGCATCGAAGGCGGCGTCGGGATGGCCGTGTACGGGGGCGAGGCGTGCTAAGAAATGCGCAGCGAGTTCCGGAATGTCAGCGCGGCGTTCGCGCAGAGGCGGAACCACGATTGAAAGAACATTGAGGCGGAAGAAAAGATCTTCGCGGAAACGTCCAGCAGCGACGGCTTTCGTTAAATCTGTATTGGTGAGGGCCATCAGGCGCGCTTCCATGTGCAGGGTTTCGGTGCCACCCAGGCGCTCGAAGCTGCGCTCTTCGAGGACGCGCAGGAGTTTAGCCTGCATTCCGGGGGCGAGCGCGGCGACTTCGTCGAGGACGATGGTTCCGGTCTGCGCCATTTCCAGGCGGCCGGGCTTGCGCGCGACGGCTCCGGTGAACGCGCCGCGCTCGTGGCCGAACAATTCGGATTCGACGAGCTCGGACGGCAAGCTGGCGCAGTCAATTTTCAAGAGCGGCGCATCGTGGCGCGGGCTGCGCTGATGGATCCAACGGGCGAGCTGGTCTTTACCGGTGCCGCTTTCACCGGTGATGAGCACCGTTGTGGAAGCGCCGGCTACTTTTTCGGCGAGATCGAGAACGCGCCGGGAAGCGGGGTCGGCTGCAATCCAGGGAATGGCCGCGGCGGCGCTCATGGGTTTTTATCGGCAACCAGTAACAGTTAGTTGAACCGCAGTCCGGGATTTTCCATCGCTGTTTTCCTGGAAGAAAGCAAGGAGCACAGCCAAGAGTGGCTGTGCCACGGTGTCTTCCACGAAGGAAGCGAAGCGCACAGCCAGGAGTGCCTGCCTGCGGCGGGCAGGGCTATGCCACGACTTCTGTGACGCGTTCATTGTTGCGTGGCGTTGCCTTCGGATTCGTTGGAGCGCTCGTCGTGAGACTTGGAGCGCGCCGCCGAGGGGCCGGTAGGCTCGTGAAATTCGATGCGCTCCGCGTTGCGCCACACGCGTTCGAGGTCGTAATACTGGCGGGCGCGTTCGCTGAAAATGTGCACGACGAAAAATCCATAATCAAGCAGCACCCATTCGGCGCTGGATTTGCCTTCGCGATGCGCGGCGCGGCGTCCGTGGCGATGCAGCTTTTCTTCAATCGCTTCACCGATAGCCTGAATCTGCGGCTGGCTGGAGCCGGAGCACAGCAGGAAATAGTCGGCAAACGCGCCGGAGCCGGAAAGGTTCAAGACGGAAACGTCCAGAGCCTGTTTCTCCTGTGCGGCTTCCACAGCCAGAAGGATTTCGGGATCGAGAGAGTTAAGGGTCACCGGTAAAGGGCCTGTCCCAGAATGTAACCCTCCACGGGCGCGGGTACAAGTCCATGTATCGATTGGCGGCGGCCGAGGCGCATGCGAATTTCTGTCGAAGAGATATGGCTGGACACCGTCGTGAGCAGATGAATGGTGGATTTGCGCAGGACGATTTTGTTGGGATCGTCGGATCTCGAGCGGCCCAATTTTTCCGGAGGAATCACCAAGCGCAAAGCCTCGAGGCGAAAGCCGGGGCGGCTGGCGATGATGAAATCGCAAGTGTCTAGCAGGCCTTCGTAATTCTTCCATGTGGGGATTTCCAGGAACTGGTCGGCGCCGACGATGAAGTAAAGCTGGTCGTCGGGATGTTCGCGGCGATAACGGCGGACGGTATCAAAAGTGTAGAAAACGTGCGGCGTGGCGCCGTCGGCGGGCGCTTCGGCGAGCGAAGGATGGAAATCCGGCTGATTGAAGCAGGCCAGCGCGACCATGGTGTAGCGATGCAGAAAAGGAGTGAGCGCGGGTTTGGCTTTGTGCGGCGGGCGCGACGAAGGCACAAAATAAACGGCGTCCAGGTGGAAGCGCTTCTCCGCGGCCTGCGCTACGGCGATGTGGCCGGAGTGGACCGGATCAAACGTGCCGCCAAAAAGCGCGACGGAGCGGCGATGCGCAGAGCCGTGCGGCTTATGCGCGGCGTGCGGGCTCAACTCTCCTCCCGGGGCGGCGCGGCGTGAGCTTCTTCTGACTCAGATTCGGAATCAGGCGAATCGGGCGACGGAACGTGGGTGGTGAAATTCGAGCCGTCGCGCGATTCCTGGGTTTCGATCGGCACGCCGGGTTTGGGAAGCTTGTCGAGCGCATCCGCCATCGCGCGCACCAGTTTAACGACGCCTTCACCGGTCGCCGAAGAGATCGCGTGAAATTCCAGGCCGCGCTGCGTGGCGAATGCGCGCAACTCCTCCAGATGATCGCGGTTGGTGGTAGCGTCCAGCTTGGTGGCCACCAGAATCATGGGCTTCTCCGCCAATTCCGGGCTGAACGAAGCCAGCTCGTGCATGATGATTTCGTAGTCGCGTATGGGGTCGCGGTCGTTGGCATCGCTGGTATCTACTAGATGCGCGATCAGGCGCGTACGCTCCAAATGTTTCAGGAAACGCGTGCCGAGGCCGACGCCTTCGTGCGCGCCCTCGATCAGGCCGGGAACATCGGCCACCACGAACGAGCGGCCGTGGCCCGGCGCGGCATCGGGGTCGGCAGAGACCACGCCCAGATGCGGCTCGAGGGTCGTGAAAGGATACGCGGCGATTTTCGGACGCGCGGCAGAGATGCGCGAAATCAGGGTGGACTTTCCGGCGTTCGGGAAACCGACCAGGCCAACGTCGGCCAGTAATTTCAATTCCAGGCGCAGCGTGCGCTCTTCACCGGGTTTGCCGTCTTCATGTTCGCGCGGAGCTTGATGCCAGGGGCGAACGAAATGCGGGTTACCGTTGCCACGCCCACCGTGGCCGCCCTTGGCCGCGAGATAACGCTGGCCCGGCTGGGTTAAATCGAAAAGCTGTTCGTTGGTATTCAGGTCAAAGATAACGGTGCCGACGGGAACTTTGAGCACAAGATCGTCGGCAGATTTGCCAGAGCAGTTCGAACCTTCGCCATGGCCGCCGCGGACGGCTTTGAATTCGCGATTGTAGCGGTAGCGCAGCAATGTGTTGTCATGCGGGTTGGCTTCGACATAGATGTCGCCGCCCTTGCCGCCATCACCGCCCGAAGGGCCGCCGCGCGGGACGTACTTCTCCCTGCGAAAGGCGACGCAACCGTTACCGCCGTCGCCGGCTTTGATGGAGATTTTGGCTTCATCCGCAAACACGTGTCACCTGATATGGAACCGCTCGAAGAAAGCATATGCCAGGGTTGAGGGCAAAGACAAAAATACGCGCCCTGGAAGCCGAGCGCGTATCAGAAAACGTGACGTTAGTTGGCTGCCGCGGCTTCTGTCGCAGACGCAGCGCGATCCGCGCCGCCGACTGCGGATTCTTCCGCCGGGAAGACGCTGATAAATTTGCCGTGAGCGCCCTTGTCTTCGAAGCGCACTACGCCGGTGATGGTGGCGAAGAGGCTGTCGTCCTTAGCGCGGCTAACGTTCCGGCCGGCCTTGTAGCGCGTGCCGCGCTGGCGAATCAGAATGCTGCCGCCGGTGACCAGTTGGCCGCCGAAGCGCTTGATGCCCAGCCGCTGTCCGTGCGAATCGCGTCCGTTTGTTGAAGAGCCGCCGCCCTTTTTATGTGCCATGGCAAACCCCTACGAAATTTGGATGTCGCTGACTTCGACAGAGGTGTAATTCTGCCGGTGGCCGCGCTTGATATTGTACTGACCGCCCGTCTTGTACTTCAAAGTGAGCATTTTCGGGCCGCGATCCTGGGCCACGATCTTGCCGATAACTTTGGCCTTGGCGATGTCGGAGTTGGAAGCGAATTTCTTGTCGTCGTTGCGCACGGCGAGAACTTTGTCGAAAGTGACCTTGCCGCCGACTTTGCCTTCGAGCCGCTCGATGCGAATGGTCTTGCCGGGCTCGACGCGATACTGCTTTCCACCAGTGCGAATTACGGCGTACATGCTGCCTCCTGAAGCTAGTGACAAACCCCAATTATACGTGGCGCCGGGCGGTTCCGTCAACGAAGTACGTAGCGTGATTGCGGCTTGCTTGGCATCTTCTTGCCTGCAGGTGCTTCCCGCGACGCCGCATACGCAAGGCTTCCTGGCGCGAATCAGCAGCAGCGGGAGACGGTGGAGTAGCGGCGTCGCAGCGCGTCGAGATAGAACTCGCTGCGGTTTAGCGGTTGCGCGGATATGGCATGCGTTGAGGAGCGGCCTGCTGGTGTTGAGCGGGCATCAGCGCGTGCCACGTGCGCAATGCGGCGTGTAGATCGCAGATAATTTTCGTAGGCCGCATCGCCGCTGACCTGACGGATCCAGCGCCAAATATTTCGCGGGATGCTGATTGTGAGCGCTCGGGCGGAGGTCATTGTTGGATTGCGCCTCCGCTGGTGGGTACCGACGCAGGCATTTGGCGCGTACCGATGCCGATTTGCATGGCCGTATTTTTCGGGAAAATCACTTCGTGGCCTCGCGCGATGAAATGGGTGTAAATCGATTTGCTGGCGCCCAACATTCCCATAGCCATGCCGAAGGGTTGGGAGTGGACGGACGCGCCGAGAATGATGCCAATGAGTTTGAAACCTCCGGCGCCACCGGCAGCGCCTTCGGTGGAATCGCCGAGCGTGTCGCCGCCGACTCCGGCGGAAACGGCTGCGAGACCGATTGATATTCCAGTCAGAAGATAGCGGGACTTCGGCGAACCTGCTGCGGCGCCGCCTTCGGCGTCCAGCGCGACGTTGTCAGCCGCGGCGGCCTGCACGGCTTCCAGGTTGGCTTCCACTTTCTGCGCGACAAGTTCGCCAGCAGCGCCCTGTGGCGGGAGCAGTTCGTGGAAAACCATGCGCAGTTGGCCGTTACGGCTCATGTAACGCGCGGGCTGGACCTGAACGACCGAACCTTGTAAGCGGCAGCCTTGCGGAAGAATCAAGCGCGTGCCGTCGAACAGCGGCTGCGAAAGGATTGCTTCGACCGGCGCACCTTTCGGAGTGCTGGCGGAATTGAGTGGAGTGGTGAGAAGCGTGCGGACGAAGCTGCCGGGTGGGGGTGCCGCGCCCAGTGACGCGGCCATTTCCGGCGTGAACGGCTCGGAACCGAAGTCGAGCGGCTCTTGAAGTTCGGCGAAATAAACCGTGCCGGCGTTGATATATTGCGGATGAACGGGAAGCTGGGCGATCACGTAGCGCTCGGCTTTGCGAAATTTGCCGGGCTGCTTCACTTGCTGCATCGCGGCGTCCCATTCGCGTTTGGCTTCTTCCTTGGCCTCTTTGGCTTTTTCGGATGCGGCATCTTTCACGCCGTTTTTTTTCGTTTCATTGGCGGCGGTGAGGAAGCGGATCACCTGTCCGGAGCCGGGAGTGACGACGGTGTGTATGGGAATGTGCCGGCCGTCGGCGAGGATCAGCTCGGTGAACGTGACGTCAATCGCGTGCGCCGGGGTGAAGTCGGCATCGAGAGCGGCGAGAGTTCGTTTTCCCGTGGAGATTGGTTCAATGCGCGTGATTTCTCCGGAGACTGCCGTACCAACGGGAATTACTAGCTTGTCGAACGCATAAATTGGCTCGACGACGTGTCCGGGGAGAGGCTGGCCTACCTTGTGGATGCGAATTTCTTCGTCGAGCGCCACTTGCATTGGCGTGCCGATCGGCACGGATAGAGGAATCGTTGCGGGCTTCGCGGAGTCAGTTGCAGGTGTTGACGTGGGGCGATGAATGAGAGTGGGATCCGATTCCGGAACGGACGATTGGACAGGAGTTGGGCTGGCTTCCTGCGCTTGGAGGTAGCCCGCGCAAGCCCAAGATAGAACCAGCGTGCCTAACAGCCGGCGACTCATCATCTTCATTCCCACTGGCGAAGGGACCGCGGATTCAACTGTGCTAAGTGGAACCGGCGCTACGAATGCTACGCACCGAAAGCGTTCCCGAGAACGCCGCGAGTACCCGTCGTTTAAGGAAAGATGCATCGCGCGATGGTTCTGTTGCATTACACGAAGCGCGTGCCTCACAAGAACCATTTTAGTCCCCTTCGACCCAACGCGTCGCTATGTAGCGTGATTCGTGGAGCACCGCAGCTTTCCGTCCGCTGAGAATTGCGATCCATTCGCCGATGGCTTCGATGATTAGCACCAGAATCATCGCGGCGAGCGTGGCGGTGACGACGGCATCGAGGCGGTTATTGAAAATCAGGCGTTGGGTGACTGCGATTTTTTCGGCGGGGATCGCACCGGAGGAAATTTGCGCGGCGAGAACTTTCGCTTGCGACAGGAAGCCGATGCGCGGGTTCGCAGAGAAAATTTTCTGGTAGCTGGCAGTCATAGTGATGGCCACGAGCCAGACCATGGGCGCGAGCGTCGCCCAAATCCAGCGGGCGCGGCCCATTTTCAACAGGATGGTGGTGGCGACTACCAGCGCGACGGCCGCGAGCAGTTGGTTGGCGATGCCGAAGAGCGGCCACAGCGAATTAATTCCGCCGAGCGGGTCCTGGACGCCTTGCCACAGAAAATATCCCCATGCGCCGACCATCAGCGCGCTGGTGGCGAGAATCCCGGGCGTGGAACCGGGTTTGCCGAGCGGTTTCCAGAGGTGCCCGCCGAGTTCCTGCACCATGAAGCGGCCGACGCGGGTGCCGGCATCCAGCACCGTGAGAATGAAAAGCGCTTCGAACATGATCGCGAAGTGGTACCAGATGCTGAGCAGGCGTTCGCCGCCGATGGTGCCGCTGAAAATCTGGGCCATGCCGACGGCGAGGGAGGGCGCGCCGCCGGTACGGTCGAGCAAGGTATGCTCGCCGACGCGTTGCGCGAGCGCGGACATGGTTTGCGGGTCGAGCGCGTAACCCCAGCCGCGAATTGTGGCGGCCGCGGCGTCGGCAGTCTTGCCTACGATTCCCGCGGGACTATTGATCGCGAAATAGACGCCGGGTTGCAGCGCGCAGGCGGCGACCATGGCCATCACTCCGACGAAGGATTCCATGAGCATCGCGCCGTAGCCGATGGTGCGCGCGTGGGTTTCGCGCAGAATCATTTTTGGCGTGGTGCCGGAAGAAATCAGCGCGTGGAAGCCGCTGATCGCGCCGCAGGCTATGGTGATGAAGCAGAAGGGGAAGATTTTACCGGCGAAGACTGGGCCGTTGCCGTCCACGAAGCGGGTGAGCGCTGGCATTTCCAGCGTGGGGCGGACGAAAATCACGCCGATTGCCAACGCAGCGATCGCGCCGACCTTGATGAATGCGCTCAGGTAATCGCGGGGAGCTAGCAGCAACCAGACCGGTAGCGCGGACGCGGCGTAACCGTAGGCGATGATGGCAATCGCAAGCGCGGGGCCCGAAAAGGTGAAGGCGCTGGACCAGGCGGGCGACGCGTTCACCCATTGGCCGGAGACGACGGCGAGCATCACCAGCGCGACACCGCCGAGCGAAGCTTCCAGCACGCGTCCAGGGCGCACGTAGCGCAGATAAATTCCCATGAGCAGCGCGATGGGTATGGTCATTGCGAGGGTGAAGGTGCCCCACGGCGATTCTTTCAGCGCTTTGACGATCACCAGGGCGACGACCGCGAGAAGGATGATCATGATGGCGAGGACGGCGAGCAGGGCGATCATTCCGCCGCGCTTGGAAACTTCTTCGCGCGCCATCTGGCCCAGGGATTTTCCGTCGCGGCGAATGGAACAGAAAAGAATGATGAAATCCTGGACGCAGCCGCCGAGCGCGGCGCCGACGATCAGCCAGAGGGTTCCGGGGAGATAGCCGAATTGCGCGGCAAGCGTGGGGCCTACGAGCGGGCCGGGGCCCGCAATCGCGGCGAAATGGTGGCCGATGAGAACCCATTTGCTGGTGGGAACGAAATCGTGACCGTCTTCCAGGCGCTCGGCGGGAGTGGCACGGGTGTCGTCGAGTGCCAGAATCTTCGCGGCGATGAATTTTGAGTAGAAGCGATAGGCGACGAGATAGGTGCAGAGCGCGGCGACGACGAACCAGACGGCGTTGAGCGGCTCGCTGCGTTCGAAGGCGATGGCGGCAAGCGCACCGGCGCCGGCGAGCGCGATGGCCGTCCATAGAATTATTTTTAGGATTGATTTCATATTTCGGCGCGCGCTCCCGGAAAGCGTTTCTGTCGCATGCGGCGCATCGTACGCAAGCGTGGAGAGGGCGTCAATCGAGAGTTGGGCTGTACGTGGACCGGCGGTGCTTGAGAATCAGTACGAGACGGAGCGACGTCCATGCGCGACGGGGCGATTCCTGCGCGAGCTGTAGAAGAAATCTATGCGTAAGCCGCGCGGCAGGTTTCGTGTTCGCGGCACGACGATGGGCAGTTCGTCTTATCAATGAGAATGTAATTGTGGCATGTGGAGCAAACCACGCCGTAGATCGTTTCGCTGAATTGATCATGAGTCGTGCTGCCGGTGTGTTCGCTGCGGGCTTGTTCGCGGCTGATGGCCATGCAGTTGGCTCCAATTCGCTGACGAAATCATTCTAGCTGAATTCGCGCGGCGAGACGAATGTCGCTCGCTTGACAGAGAGCCGCTCCTCCGTCGCTACCCAACGCGTGCGAGTCTGTGATAGTTTTTCGGCTGCCCGATTTGGTCACGCAAGCGTCTCAACGGAATTTGAGGATTGCATGAAAAAGATTGCTACACGTTGCTGGAAAGCGCCTGCTATTTTCGTCGGGATACTCCTCTTCCTCGCGCCTGCTTTGGCGGCACAGTCCGCTGCCGACGCGCCGAAGCCTGATACTGGCAAGAAAAATCATTGGACCGCTGACGACGTGGTCTACCAGGAGGATGGCGGGCAGTTTCGGATTTCGCCGGATGGGAAATTTGCTTTGTGGGTTAAGGGGACGGCGGATAAGGAAAAGGATCTACGCGTCAGCAATTTGTATCTTTCGAATTTGAATGACGGCAAGGAAGTGCAGCTCACGCGGGGGACGGACGAGGTTTCGCATCCGCGTTGGTCGCCTTCGGGCGATACGATTGCTTTTCTGAGCACTCACGCGCTACCCAAGCCGAAGCCCGACTTCGCGCCAACGCAATTGTGGCTGATGAATGCGGCGGGCGGTGAGCCTTGGGCGGTGACGGATTTCGAGCGCGGCATCCAGCAATTCGAGTGGCTGGACAACGACACCGTTATTTTTAGCGCGGAAGAGGATCCGACGCTCTACGAGCGGCAAACCAAGGAGCGCAAGGACGATTCCAATGTGGTGGATGATTCGGCGCACAGCGCGCCGGTGCGGCTGTACAAATTCTCGGTGAAGGACAAGAAAGTCACGCGGCTGACGGACAACGACGATTGGATCCTGGATTTTGAAGTTTCGCACGACAGGAAAAAAGCGGTCGCGGTGGCGCGGCGGGAATTGAGTTTTGCGTGGGACCAGAAGATTCCGCCAGTAACCTACCTAATAGACCTCACGACCGGCACGCGTACGCAGGTATTCGCAAACGAACGCATCCAGCCGAACGAGGTCATATGGGCGCGCGACAGTTCCGGGTTCTACGTCGTAGCGCCTTATTCCGACGACCCGCGCTTCTTGGTAGCTGTCGTCGAAAGAGTCTATTTCTACGATCTAGCCGCCGGGAAATCGAGCGAGGTGAATCTAGATTGGGATCGCGGCTTTGCACGCTCGCTAGAAGCGACGAATGATGGATTTATCGCGCTGCTGGCCGACGGCGTCTATACCAAACCGGTGCGTTTCACGCGGCACGGCGGGACGTGGTCGCGCAAAACTATTTCCAGCGAGGCCGAAAAACATTATTTCAGTTTCGTGCTGGGCGAAGACGGCAAGACTTTGATTTACGAGCACTCCACCGCGAGCGTGCCGACGCAATTCTTCCGCGCGAAGCTGGAGGGCACGAAAATCGCTTCGGCATCGCAAATCACCAAGCTAAATCCGACGTTCAAAAGCAAGACCATCGCGAAGTCAGAAGTATTGCAGTGGAAGGGCGCAAACGACGACGACGTGGAAGGCATCCTCTACTATCCGGATGATTACAAAGCGGGCAAAACTTACCCGCTGATTGTGGCGACGCACGGCGGCCCCGCCAGTGCCGATCACGATCAATGGGCCGAGCGCTGGGCGTACGCGCCGAACTTGATGACGCAGAAAGGCGCGTTCGTGCTAAAGACGAATTATCACGGCAGCACGGGGTACGGGCTGAAATTTGTGGAAGCGATCTGCTGCGGAAAATATTACGAGCTGGAAATTCCAGATATTGAGCGCGGCGTGGACAACCTGATCGCGAAAGGTCTGGTGGATCCGGACCAGATTGGCGCGGCGGGCTGGTCCAACGGCTCGATTCTTTCCATCCAGTTGACGGTGACCAATCCGGACCGCTACAAAGCTGCGGTGGTGGGCGCAGGCGACGTGGAATGGCTGAGTGATTGGGCCAACGTGGATTTCGGCGAATCGTTTGACCATTATTATTTTGGAAAAACGCCTTTGGAAGATCCACAGCTCTATATCGAGAAATCACCGCTTTTTAAAATGGATAAGGTGAGGACGCCGACTCTAATTTTCTTCGGCACAATTGACCGGCAAGTTCCTACCGAGGAGGGCTGGACGCACTATCGCGCGCTGTACACAATCGGCAAAGCTCCGGTGAAATTCATTCTGTTCCCGGGCGAAGCGCACGGGCCGCGGAAATTGACGCACCAGCTGCGCAAGATGAATGAGGAAGAGGCGTGGTTCGATGCCTATCTGTTCAAGACCAAGCTGCCGGAAAACGAAGCGCTGAAGAAGGGATCGCCGCTCGAATTGGCGTTGAAGCGCGCGACGGTGCAGAAGTTCGGAGCTTCGTACGGCGTGGCGTTTCATGCGGCCGCAACAGCGGAAAATCCCGCGCCGGATGTGCTGATTCCGGAAACTGTGAAGCGCGGGGCGATCGAAATCGGTCGGTTTGAGATTACCCGGGCGCAATTCGCCGCTTTCGACAAGGACTACAAATTCGACGCGGGCACGGAAAATTATCCAGCGAACGGCATTACGCTGGAGCAGGCTCAGGCGTATTGCAAATGGCTGAGCGAGCTGACCGCGGAAACTTACCGGCTTCCGAACGAAAGCGAGGCGGTTGATTGGTACAAGGTGCGCAGCGGCGAGAATACCCTCGATTATTGGGCGGGGTACGCGCTGAATCCCGAGGACGCGCAAAGGCTCGAAGCCAAGATCAAAGAGCTGCCGGGAGATGCGCCGCTGCTGCGAGAAGTGGGAAGTTTCGCGGCGGAGGGCGATGAAGGCGAGGAGTTGGTGTTCGACTTGGGCGGGAATGTGGCGGAGTGGGTGGTTGCTGCCGACGGCTCCGGCAAAACATTGGGCGGCAGCGCCGATCGTCCCGCGGATGGCAAGGCGCAGTATCGCGCGGCTGATTCCGCCTACACCGGATTTCGCGTGGTGCACATCGCGCCACCTCCGAAGCCAGCAGCCGCCGCGCCGTCGGCACAGTAACCTGCGCGGTCGTGCGGCGAATGCGCGCGAACCGCAGCCAGCCAGATTGGCACTTGCGGCGAATGCCCCGCCGATTTACGCTCGGTGCATGACCGAGCCGTTCAGCCCCACATCGCGCACCAAAGTTCAACGCCTGCCCGACCGCGGCAAGTACGATCGCGAAACCGTGTACCGAATACTCGACGAAGGATTCGTGTGCCACGTGGGATTCGTAGTGGACAGCCAGCCGTTCGTGATTCCCACGAATTACGCGCGCGTGGACGACACGTTGTATGTGCACGGCTCGTCAGCCAGCCGCATGTTGAAGACGCTCGCCGGCGGCGTGCAGATGTGCATCACAGTGACGCTGGTGGATGGATTGGTGCTGGCGCGCTCGGCGTTCCACCATTCGGCGAATTACAGGTCTGTCGTAATGCTGGGCCGCGCGATGCCAGTGGAAGACAGCGGTGAAAAGAATCGCGTGCTGGAAGCGTTTACGAATCATATTGTGCGGGGGCGGTGGAACGATGTTCGCCCACCGACGGAGATGGAATTGAAAGCGACTTCGGTGTTGGCGCTGCCGTTGGAGGAAGTATCCGCGAAGGTGCGCACCGGCCCTCCGAAAGATGACGAGGAGGATTACGCGCTGCCGATCTGGGCGGGCGTGCTGCCGTTGCCCGTGGTGCCGGGCGCGCCGATTCCCGATCCTAAGTTGAATACTGGTCTGGAACCGCCGCAGAATGTGCTGAAGTATTCGCGATAGACAGATGCCCACATCGCCGGCCACGCGCTGCGGATTTCTCGTGCTTGTGTTTTTTTCCTTCTGCTTTCGGATCCAAACACAAACCAGTGATCAGAACCACGCTCCGGATCTGAAGCCAGGTCAGGCTGCGGCCGTCGAAGGCTTCATCGCCGGTTCCTATCGTAGCCCGAGCGGCGAAGCGATGGAGTACCGCCTGTTTGTGCCGCCGGATTACGACGCCGCTAGGAAATATCCGATCGTATTGTGGCTGCACGGAGCTGCGGGGCGCGGGTCGGATAATTTTTCGCAGTTGTCGGGCGGAAATTCCCCTGGGTCACAGTTTTGGACCACGCCGAATAATCAGGCGAAGTATCACGCGTTCGTGCTCGCGCCGCAGGTGGACGCAGGCAAGGGATGGGCGCGCCCGCACACAAATACGCCGCCGGTGGCGATTCGTTTGGCACTGGAAATTCTGAATAAGATCGAGCAGCTATACGACGTTGACCGCGCGCGCGAGTACGTGGTGGGCCAATCCATGGGTGGCGAAGGCGTATGGGCGGCGCTTTCGATCGCGCCGCAGCGATTTGCAGCCGCGATCGCGCTGTGCGGGTACGGCGATGCCTACATGATTCCCCGCGTCGCCAAGGTTCCGGTGTGGATTTTTCAAGGCGAGGAAGATCCGCTGGTGCCGGTCACGCGCGCGCGGCAATGGGTTGCGGAATTGCGCAAGGCCGGCGGCACGCCGCAGTACACGGAATATCCCAGCATGGGTCACAACGTGTGGGACGTAGCGTTCAGCGAGCCGGGACTGGCCGAGTGGTTGTTCTCGCACCAATCAGACAAGATCGATAGACAGCAATGATTCTAGTGGCACCCGCAGCCACCGCCTCCACAACAGCCGCCTCCGCGAGAAGGTGAGGAGGGTCCGGCAGCGGATTTTCCGTTCGACGGTGACGCGAACACGGATAGCTGAATGGTGTGCTTCGCGCTCGAACATTTTGGGCAGGTGATCGCCTGCGATTGGCTCAGGACAATGCGCTCGTAGCGCTCATTACAATCATCGCAAACGTATTCGTAGATAGGCATTGCCGCGCTCCATTCAATTCGAAAGGAAATTATAGTATCGAAATCTTCGACCTGGATTCATCTCGGGCCCGACCGCATCGCTCATAGCAGCTCCAAAAATTCTTCAACTGACAGCTCCGCTTGGCGCAGGATACTGCGAAGCACTGGACGAGGAATGTCGAAGCGGTCGTGGCGAGGCACGGTGACACGAAGGTGAGTCTTAATAGAATGGCGCAACTGGGCGTGGCTCCCAGATTGGTGGTTTACGTAGAAACCCGCCCGCAACAGAGCCCGCAGTATCAAGCGCGGCTTGAGTAACGGAAGTCCCGCGCTCATCTAAGCGCTCAGGGCCACCCGCAATTTCGCAGTATGCGCTCGCTTCTCGTCCGGTATCTCTTCTCCCGACTTGCGCAGACCATCGAGGTGGCAGCGGATGGCATCGCGCGCCATTTCGATCGCTTCTTCTGCCGTGCGTCCATACGTGATGACGCCAGGCAGCAACGGAACTGTCACTTGATATCCGGAGGCGTCCGCTGGGGGGGATTTTCGCGCTTTAAACTTTGATTGCGAAGGCGACTCGCCCGCGACAGGCAGCAGGATGACCGTGAAATCAAACACACGGCGATGATGCTCACGTCCGTTGCCAGGCACGCTGCGTATTCGGCTCATCAAGATCCACTCTAGACGAATCGCGCGTTTAAATCAAAAAACAACAGCCCCGGATTGCGCCGGGGCTGTTGGGCTTGCTTACCCTGCGGAGATTGTTGAGATCGCGGTGGTTGCGTTAGTCGCCGGCTACTGCGGCCTCTGTTTCGGGCTTTTCGACTTTTGCTGCGCCGTTGCCGTTTGAGTGGCCGTTGCCGTTCGCTGGAGCGATCTGCACTGGCTTTACCGTTACGCCGGGAACCGCGCTGAGGATCTGCTGCATCGAGCCGATCTGCACGACGGGCTCGGTGGACTTCTTCAGCACGAGCTCTTCGTAAATGCGGCGAACCTTGGCGGCCTCTTCGAACGCCTTCTTGCGGCGAATGCGGTCTTCTTCGGCCGCGGTCACCGGTATGTCATGTTCAAGGTGGCGAACGCGCGCGGCGTCTTCGGAGTCAATGCGGAGCGAGTGTTCGTAGCTCTGCAGATTGACATTTTTGCCTTTGGCGAAGACGTCGTGCTTGCCGTGCTCCTTGTACCATTGGGCGACGGTGGCGTTCTTGTGCATGTTCTCGATGATTTTGCGCCAGCCCACGCCAGTGTTGTACGCGCAGAAGGAAATTTCGCCCTGCTGCGTGGCGTAGGGAATGATGCACATTTCGGTGCGGCGGAAATCGTAGTTGAAAAGATCCTGGAACCACATGCCGGCGATGAACAGGAAGTTCCAAGGATCTTCCTTGCGGCGTTTCATGGCGTCTTCGAAGGTGCGGTCGCCGGAAACCTTGCCGTATTTTTTGTCCGCGTTTCCGGAGAGCGCGTATGTCTTATCAAATTTCTTCCACAGATCCTTCAGCCGCAAACTGGGCGGCCCCTGGAAGGGACTGTAATTCTTCAGGACGGCCATCGCCATCATGAAGTTGGAGAAAGTCTTGCCGCGCGCCGCATCGGTAATCGCCGCGACGTCCTTCGTGAGCTGTTGCGCGTTCAGGAAGCGCGGAACCGGCGCCCATTCCTTGGTTTCCTTGTTGATCATCAACGCCGTGCCGACGCCGCAGTTCGGGTGGCAACCGCAGGAGAGCGAGCCCCACTGCGAATCGGGTCCATGCACGAGATCCGAGAAGCCCGCAAACGTGCTGATGAAGGAAATCGGGAACCAGTCGCGCGTGGGCTCGACTTTACCTACTTGCGAGCTGACATCCTTCGCCAGATGCGAAAGGGTGTAGCGCTGGCGGATACGGCGTTCGGGAGTGATTTCCTCGTCGCGCCCGGTGAAAGAAACGGGCTGGAAGGAGACGAAGGAAATTTTCTTGGGGTTTTCCATCGCGAACTTTACGATCGGGCCTACTTGATCGTTGTTCACATTGTTGACGATGGTGGTGACCAGCACGATTTCGATTCCGGCTTCGTGCATGTTCTCGATGGCGCGGAGCTTTACATCAAACAGGTTGCCCACCTGGCGGTGGCTGTTCGCGTCGTTGCCGATGCCATCGAACTGCAGGTACGCGTAACGCATGCCGGCTTCGAAAGCCGCCTTGCAGAATTCCTTGCTCTTGGCGAATTCGATGCCGTTGGTCGCGGCCTGCACGCTGTTGTAGCCAACTTTGCGCGCGTAACGCACCGCATCAATGAATCGCGGGTGCATGGTCGGCTCGCCGCCGGAAAACTGTACGGACATCTGGCGGCGCGGCTTAATCTTGGTGGCGTTCTCGAGAATTTCCTGAATTTCGTCCCAGCTTAGCTCGTGGACGTAGCCGACCTGGTTCGCGTCCATGAAGCAGGGATCGCACATCATGTTGCAGCGGTTGGTGAGGTCCACGGTAAGGACGGAACCGCGGCCGTGGCGAACCGTGCTGGAACCGTGGCGGTGCAGGCCTTCGTCGTTGTGTGCCGGAATATCGCGTCCGGGAAAATTCTTTTCAATCCATTCCAAGAACTTGGAATCAACGGCCATCAAGTCTTCATATTTTCCGTGAATGGCGCATTCCTTCACCATCCAGACTTGGCCATCGCGCTCGATGATTTGCGCTTTGATTTCGCCAACTTTTTCGTGCACCAGATCGGTCCAGTCCTTTTTCCCGTTGATGATCAGGTCGCGCGCTTCGCGCACGCAATCGGGACACAGCGAATCCGTGGTGCGCGGCCAGCCGAGCGTCGGCTTGGATTTCTCCCAGGATTTCAGCAGCGGCTTATCGGACCACTTCGGCGTGAAAGAAGGATTGGGATTAAATTTATTGAAGTACTGAATCGTGTTGAAAGTGACGCCGGCAGTCTTACATAGCGCCCAGTCGAAAGTTTTCCAAAGTTTTGTGCTTACTGCGTTCGCCATAATTCCACCTTTCCCTTTTTCAAACCACACCTGAACTGCGCTTTGAATCCCCCGGAGGAATGCCCCTACGGATGAGCCTCATCCGTAACCAGTTACGGTACCAGAGTTTGCCCGGTTTCAAAGTGGGCGTCTAGGAAGGTGCGTCTAAAGGTGCAATTCCGGGGGTGAATGGCGCCCAGGAGCAGCCAATGGGAAGACCGAAGTACCAGTCGGGACTAGGATTTAGGCCTGTTTCCAGGTCAACGTCAGTCCAAGTTCAGGGGTGTACGCAGGACGCCGATGGCGAAATGCGCCAGGTGGGGGGCGTCGTCGTCCAGTTGGATCCAGCGGACGACGCAGTGGTCCTTCAGGTACTGCGAGACTTTCGCTTCGCCTATCCCCAAATGCTCGGCGAGTTTCATTTTGAGGCCGCTATCGAAGGCCGGGCGTCCGCCACGAACGGGCTTGCTGGTGCTGCGTCCGCTGCCGCGGGCGAGATTTCCCAGCCCGACGCGCAGCGTCTGACAGGCCTCGATGTAGTACGACGTTATCTGGTCGGAGTCCGAAAGCAGGAACACGCCCGGCCCGGCGGGAGCCGAATCCGATTCGTCCAGCCGATGCAGCGGGCTGGAGACCAAGCGGCGCAACATGGATTCGAGTTTGGACATGCGCGAAGCCAGGGCCGGATCTCCGGCACGACCGTGGGCGGTGCGCTCGGATGGAAGCATCGGCGCAGCTTGTTCGATGTGCGCGCTATATTCCGGCTCGTGCGGGGGAATTGCTGCTGGGGCCGGAACGCGGTCATAGGTTTCCGTATGCGGAGCAGGGCGCGAAGGCTGAAATCGCGGGGCCGGCGCTCGCGTATGCGGTGCCGCCGATGAGGGCACGAGAGCGGCGCTCGTCTCTGCGTAGGCTTGAGAAGGCAATCCGGCTGTGGCAGGAGCGGCTTTGCGACGACGGCCTCGGCCACCACGCCGTCCGCGACGGCGCTTCTTCTTGCCGGACGCGTCGGTATCGGCAACGCCGGCACCTGTGGGAGGCGTGGCGTCGGAAAGATGCACAGTCTCCACTTCGATCGCGTCGCCAGCATAATCCACGCCATCTTCCGGGATTTCGCCGAGCGCTAAGCGCGGTTGTGATTCTTCGGAGTCGTTTGCCTCATGCTCATCGCGGCCCGGTTCAGTTTCGATAGCGCTCGCTGCGGCGAATACAGGTTCGGGACTGGGTTTAGCACCCGCAACCGGAATCGGCGCGCCCAATCGCGCCAGAGCTTCCTCGGCCTTTTTCTTCCAATCAGCGCGGCGGAATCGTTCCGCTGCAATTGTGTACCACTTTACGGCGTCCTCGATTCGTTCGGCTTTTTCTGCGACGGCTCCCAGTTCCCAGGCGACCATTGCGTCGTGCGTGCGCTGGTACAGTTCGGAGAGTTTTGTGGGTGCGTCGGCGCTGTTCTTCGCTTTGCGAATACGCGCCTGAATTTGCCGCCAATCAGCCATGGCGGCATTGTAGCAGCCGATTCGGGGATAGGCCAATGAAAGCGGTGTTCGGAAGTGGGTCCGTTGCCAGTCACGGCGTTAGCCGGGATCTGTCCCCATTCTTGCTTGTGTGAAACCGGACCGCGCACGCACTTCGAATTTCAAGAGGAAAATTCGTGTGCTTGCTTGTCCTGCAGTATTAGAATCGTCGACGATATGAACTTAATTAAAGCGTTAGTTCTGACTCTTTGTCTGGCTGGGACGACCCGACCAGCCCGCGCGTGCAGTTGCGCCGGAACACCACTGAGCGACCGCGACGCAGCCGCGGAGGATTTCGGCGCAGCGCAAGCCGTTTTCACCGGAGAGGTTATTTCCGCGAAGACTTTAATGGACGCCAACGAGAGCGGACGCGGGCTCACAGAGTTTAACTTTAAAATCATCCAATCGTTTAAAGGCGACAAGAGTTCTACCGTGACCGTATTCTCCTCGATGGAAAATACAGACTGCGCCTCCGGCATGAAAGTCGGCGACAGATTGTTCGTCTATGCGTTCGAAGGGAAAGACGGCCGACTTTACGTGGCTCCTTGTGACCGCACAACTTCGCTCGAATCCGCCGGCGCCGACCTTCGATTCGCGCTGGGTCAGCCAGCCACCGCGCAGGATCGTGTCCCGGCAGACGAGCGATTCCGACTGGACCTGGAACCCGAGCTGAAAACAATAGGAGCCACGCTAAGCGGACAGGTACATTGGCCCGAGAAGGCCACTCACGGGGACACTTTCGTCACGATCTGGGAAGTCGATGAGCAAGGTAGACGCATCGATTTACACCTCGCGGACCAGAAAGTCGATGCGGATGGTAGATTCGAAATTCGCTATGTGAAACCTGGGGGTTGCTTTGTGAGTGCGTCCGATTCTCGTCTCGGAATGCCCGCGAAATACGTCGGGGTTTTAGGGCTTGTTTATCTTCCAGA
This sequence comes from uncultured Acidobacteriota bacterium, assembly GCA_963710845.1. Taxonomy (GTDB): domain Bacteria; phylum Acidobacteriota; class Terriglobia; order Acidiferrales; family UBA7541; genus Palsa-295. The sequence goes on from CAVQBU010000009.1 coordinate 304,625, forward strand.
GAAAGCAACTGTAGCCGGCCAAGACATTACGCTGCATGCCGAAGCAGTAGGCACCGTGACGATTCATGTGATTGGAGCTTCGATCCCAAGGGAGAGAACATTCGTTGTTCTGAGAGACGTTGAGTTGGATTTGGAGACACCGGGATCTAGTCCATTTCGATTCACGACGCAAACCGACGTGGACTCCAACGGTGTAGCTACCTTCAAACAGATTCCTTGGGGTCGCTATAACGTGTCCGTAGGACTGTATAACGAGGATGTCGAGAAACCCTCGTGGGTGCACGACGATGCGACAGTGACACTAGACGGACCGACCGCCGAGCTGTCGATTCAAATGCATAAAAACAACCCAAACTAGCATCGTATTTCTCATTGCTATTCCGTCCGGCTCGCTTCCGTCCACGCTCCGAGTTAACGGTATTTGTGTGCCAAGACCCTACCTCCTGATTGCTCGCGTGGCCGGAAACTAGCCGACTGCCGAGTGTCCCGGAGTGCGTAGCGCTGGAAATAGACGAGGATTGCTTGCCGCTCTGGCGCAGCACGGATTCCAGTGTATAATCCGCCGCATTCGCGTCCTGCGAGGCGGCTGATGGCTTCGGACAACTCTTCGGACAAGGCACGCACGATGTGGGTTCCGGTATGCTGCGAACGCGTGATGCGCTGCAATATGTTCAGACAAGCGGACGGCGGGGCTTACGCTGCCCTCGTTTGTACGGTTTGCAACAAGAACATCACACTGGAGCAAGAGCCCCTCACCGCGGCGGATAAATTCGGGGAAGGCTCGAATATTCTGAGTTTTATTGGATCGCCCAAGCCGCCCAAGGCGGAAAGAAGAAAACCGTCCACCGAGCCCAGTCGTGAAGATCCAACGCTGTAGTCTGATTTGCGGCTAAGCTGAATCCCTTCCTTCCCATGATTGGCCAGACCATTTCGCACTATCGCATTGTCGAGCAACTCGGCGCCGGCGGGATGGGCGTGGTATTCAAGGCCCAGGACAGCCGGCTGGAACGCGCGGTAGCGCTGAAATTCCTTCCTGAAAAACTCGCGCAGGAACCACAAGCGCTGGAGCGCTTCCGGCGCGAGGCGCGCGCCGCATCCGCTCTGAACCATCCCGGCATTTGCACGATCTACGACATCGGCGAGCAAGATGGCCGCGCATTCATCGCCATGGAGTTCATTGACGGCGAAACGCTGCGTAATCACATCCATGGGAAGGCGCTGCCTGTGGAAGAACTGCTGGAGCTGGGAATTCAAATCGCCGAGGCTCTGGATGCGGCGCACGCCGAAGGCATCATTCACCGCGACATCAAGCCCGCGAATATTTTCGTGACCAAGCGCGGGCGAGCGAAAGTGCTAGATTTTGGCCTGGCAAAACTTGTGCCCAAAGGGGTTGCGCTTGCGGACGCGGATTCCGGCGGCGAATCCACGGGCTCCACTTCGATCGCCGGAATCATCAGCGGCACTCCCTCGTACATGTCGCCCGAGCAAGTGAGGGGAGACGCTCTGGACGCGCGCACGGACATATTCTCGCTCGGACTGGTGCTGTACGAAATGGCCACGGGCCGCCAGGCGTTCGGCGGCGGCACGGGAGGCGCAATTATCGAAGCTGTGCTGACGCGACCGCCTGTTGCAGCGCGAAGCATCAATCCCGATATCCCGCCGGCGCTGGAAGCAGTCATCGAAGAGGCTCTACACAAAGATAGAGACCAGCGTTACCAGCATACGGCCGAATTACTTGCGGACTTGCAACGACTGAAGCGAGATATTGATTCGGGCGGCAGAAATCAGGCAGGAGATTCGACATCACTCCTTGCATCAACCGCAGGTCCGGTATCCCCCGCCGGCGTTTCGAGATCGCGCGCTGCGACGCAACAAACTGGCAGCTTCCGCGCGCCGCGAGTTTCAAAGACCATCGACTCGCTCGCCGTCTTGCCCTTCGAAAACGTGAGCCGCGACCCGGAGAACGATTACCTGAGCGACGGAATCACCGGCAGCCTGATCAATAACCTTGCGACGGTGCCCAAACTGCGCGTGATGGCGCAGGGCACGGTATTTCGTTACAAAGGCCGCCAGATTGACCCGCAAGCCGTGGGTCGCGAGCTCAACGTGCGCGCCGTGCTGACCGGAAGAATGATGCAAAGCGGCGGCTCGTTGCGCATTGGCACCGAGCTCGTGGATGTGGCGACCGGCTCGCAACTCTGGGGCGGGCAGTTCGATCGCAAGCCCGGCGACATTTTCGTGATCCAGGATGAAATTTCCAGCGAGATATCGGGCAAACTGCGCTTGCAGCTGACGCGCGCGGAAAAAAAGCGGCTCGTGAAGCGGCACACGGAAGATCACGAAGCGTACCGACTCTACCTGCAAGGCCGCCACCATTGGAATCGCTGGACGGAAGAAGGATTTTACAAGGCGATCGGATATTTTCAGCAGGCGAGCCAGAAAGATCCTAGCTACGCTCTCGCGTACGCTGGTGTCGCCGATTGCTATGTGCTGCTGGGATGGAACAGCTATTTGCCGCCGAAGGATGCGTTCCCGAAAGGCAAAGCGGCTGCGATGGCGGCCCTCGAGATCGCCCCTGATCTGGGCGAGGCTCACACGGATTTGGCAGCGGTCTTGTGGCTGCACGATTGGCAGTGGCCGGAAGCTCAAAAAGAATTTCAACGCAGCCTGGAATTAAGTCCCTGCTATCCAACCGCCAATCATTATTACGCCGAGTGCCTGATGACCTTGGGCCGCAACGCGGAAGCTCTCATCAGGATGAAACAAAGCCTGGAGCTGGATCCTTTGTCGTTGATTATCAATGACGCGATCGGATGGGCTTACTATCACGCGCGTCAGTACGACGAGGCCGTCGCACAATTGCTTCGCACCGTGGAGTTGGATCCGAATTACCCCATGACCTACTGGCTTCTCGGGCTGCTCTATCGCAAAACCGCTCGCTATGATTTGGCGATCAGCGCAGGTGAGAAGGGAGTGAATCTGTCAGGCGGCAGTCCGCTGATGCGGGCCGCGCTGGCGCAGACGTTCGCTACGGCTGGGGCGGCACAGAAAGCAATTCAGATCCTGGATGATTTGAAGAAGCTGGCGAAGGAAAGGTATGTCGCGCCCCATTTCTTCGCCGGAATCTATGTGGGCTTGGGTGAGTACGACCGTGCGATTGAGTATTTGGAGAAATCCTGCGGAGAGCACTGCCACTGGCTTATCTATCTTCATATCGACCCGAGCTTGGACGATTTGCGGAACGATCCTCGTTTCCAGGACTTGTTGCAGCGTGTCGGCCTTCCAGCGGTGTCGGACGCGATCTCCACCTGAAAGAAACCGGATACCAGGAACCTAACCCGCTACGGGGTGCTCGGTCTGGGAATCATTGCGCGGATCCGTCGCGCTGAAAGCATCCTTGAGGTGCGACGGGTTCCATTAGTGGCATGATAGCGCCATGAATTCAGCTGGGCGGACACGCTGGATTTGCGAGCAGGCACGGGAGGTGGGGTTTGATTTGTGCGGCGTCGCGCTGGCGGATGCTTTCCCGGAACTGGCGCAGTATTCCGCGTGGGTCGAGCACGGATATGCAGGTGAGATGAATTACCTGCGCGATGAACGTCGCGTGGATCCACGACTGGCACTTGATGGCGCGCGCAGTGTGATTATGGTGGCGTTGAATTACAACTCTCCGCAGCCGTATTCCACCGAACAGGCAGGCGTCCACGATGATGATCCCCCGCGCGGATGGATTTCGCGCTATGCCTGGGGCGATGACTATCACGAAGTGCTGCGCGGAAAGCTGAATGCGCTGGTCGCACGGATGCATGCGCAGTGGCCTGAACCTTTTGACGCGCGCGCTTATGTGGATACGGGGCCAGTCGTCGAGCGCGTGGCGGCAAAATATGCGGGGCTCGGTTGGCTCGCGAAAAATACTTGCCTGATCAATGAGCAACTCGGTTCGTGGCTGTTTCTCGGCGTCATTCTGACGACACTGGAGCTCGAGCCGTCGCTTGGTCCTGGTGAATCGGCCGCCGCCGATCTTTGCGGGAATTGTACACTCTGCCTCGACGCCTGCCCCACGCAAGCGTTTGCCGCGCCGTACGTGCTGGATGCGCGGCGCTGCATTTCCTATCTCACGATCGAGCTGCGCGGTGCGATTCCGAAAGAGCTGCGGCCGGCGATGGATAACGCCGTCATCGGCTGCGACATTTGCCAGGATGTGTGTCCCTGGAATCGCAAGTCGCCGGTGACGCAGCTGGCAGCATTGCAGCCGCGCACGATTGAACTGCAGGGGCAGGCGGAGGGTGAAAATCGAGACAAGAAATTCGAAAATGGCACGACGTTGTTCGCGCCCGAGCTGGAGTGGCTGGCTTCATCATCGCAGGAAGAATTCAGCCGGATTTTCCGCGGCAGCGCGGTGAAACGCGCGAAGTGGCGCGGGCTGGTGCGCAACGCTTGCGTCGCGTTGGGAAACTCGAACGTTGGGCGCGGCTCAGAAACCTACGCGCGTATTGTGGCGTTGCTCGAGCGCCTTGCCGCGTCCGAAGATTCGTTGATCGCCGAACACGCGCGCTGGGCGTTGCAGCGCCTGGGCATGCCACATCATTCACCGCTTAGCTCCGATTGACTTGCTGCTGCGGATTCCGCTAGCGTAGCGGCGCAGGCTCCAGCGCTTGATCGCTTCATCGAAAAACGCCCAGGAGGCCGCCGTATGATCACTCCCATGTCGCACTTGGCACCCGCCATTCACACGCTGCAGCCGCACTTCAGTTTTCCGCAAGGTGGCGGAGCCGCCGAGTTCATCGTCCTGCGCTGGCTGCATTTCATATTCGGAATCATCTGGATCGGCCTGCTCTATTTTTTCAACCTAGTTGGCGTTCCTTCTATGAAGCAATTGGAGCCCGCCGTGCGCGGCAAGGTGTATCCGGTGTTGATGTCGCGCGCGATGGCGTGGTTTCGCTGGTCGGCGATGATCACCATCGTGGTCGGCGTGCGTTATTACTTTCACTTGCTCTCCGTGGACGCGCAAAACTCGGGCGATCCCTCGCTGATGCTGCGCTGGTTCTTCCGTTGGACACTGGTGTGGTTGGTGGCCTACGCGCTAATTTATCCATTTCAGCTACCGCGCAAAGGATTCCTCGATAGCCCCTGGGTGCGCGCAATTGCAATTGCCGCGATCGTGATTGCGACTTCGTGGGTGGTACTTTATCTAAATAGTGGACCTGTGGTTTCGAACGCACATCTGTGCATCAGCGTGGGCGGCGGGCTGGGGTTCCTGATGCTGATGAATACTTGGGGCGTGGTGTGGCGGGTGCAGAAGCGCCTGATTGAATGGACGCGGGCGAGCGTTGAACAAGGCACGCCGATGCCCACAGAGGCGGCTCATCTGGCGCGTTGGGGATTCCTGGCCTCGCGCGTGGGTTTCTGGCTGTCGTTCCCCATGCTGTTTTTCATGGGCGCGGCGGAACACTACCCGTTCCTGAGCAGCATCGCGAAGTGAAACGGGCTGTACCCTTCCGTTACGTTGATGCGTCTTAACTGATAGCACTGGAGACCGCCATGAAACCAGCCACTCGCTCCGGTCTAGTCGTTCTGTTCGGGATGCTCGTCATCATTTTGATGATCACGCTTCCCGCGCGCGCGTATCAGTACCCACTATCCTCTTCCGACATTCGCAACGCCTATTTGTTGGGGTACGCGAAGGACCTCAACACCGCGAATTTTTTCGCTCCGTACACGCGCCAGTTCCCGATTCTTGAATCCGGTCCGTACATCGCGACGATTACTCTCAAGACGCCCTACGGCCAACTGGTCGAACTGGGTCAATCCGCTCTGAACGCAGACGTGCAGGGCGCCGAAGAGGAATACGCGCGCCGGAAATTGCCTTTTCTCGTGCAAGTGGACGTGGTGGATGCGATGCCTACATACCCCGGCGCGTCTGCTTCGGATTCCGCGACGCTAGGTGTACCGCTGCCCGACTTTCAGCGGGATTTCCCCGCGCGGCTGGTTCAAGACGGCCAGGAAATTGCCGTCGCATCAACGCAGGTCTATTTGCTGTATTCGGATTCATCCGTCAGCAGCTACGGCGTCTTCGGCGCGATCATTGAATATAGGTATGACCCAGAAAAAATCGATCAGGACGACGAAGTGACATTCGAAGTGCGCACGCCGGAAGATCAGCAGGTTGAAGCAACATTTGATCTGGGCCGGCTTCGTTAGGCGGGCCGCTGCTGCGTGGTCCTGAAGCGCGGTTGTTTAATTCTTCGCGGTGTTTTTCAGATTGTTTGAGAGTCACGAG